>NZ_JASGEO010000012.1:0-62695 GCF_049841215.1 Demequina sp. | reverse complement strand
TCAGTCCGCCCTCGAGAGCCGCCTTCAAAGGCCGGTCTTCACTCATTGCCGACCCTGCCCGTACCAGTTGGTGTCCTTCACTGGGGGTGGCACCAATCAGGGACGCCACCATTTGTGGTGCGGACCCATACCCTTCCACGCGCGCGAGCCCTCCCGCACCATCCTCCGCGCTAGAGCGGCGCTGCACCTCCCCAGCGACCACCGCAATCACGCGATCCATCGCACCCTTCGCATCGCCCGCAGCCTTCAACAGCTTCACCAACTCGGTGCGTGGCACGCACGCAAGATCAACGCCCTCGAACCCGCGCAACAACGCGGTCCGGGCATCGACATCGCTCAGCGAAAAGGTCATGACACCACCCTCCTGACGGGGTCTGACATAAACACCTCAAACGCCGCGATTATCGCCTCACCGTTATCAAAGCGTTACCAAATGTGGATAAACCACCCAAAGCGCGGATCTGTGGATACCAGTGAGACGCCCTGGTGGTGCCGCGAATTGGTACACGGCTTTCGGGATCGCCACCAGGCCAAGAAAGCCAGTGCCACCCGGAATAAACATCCAAACACATTAGTTGAGACGTCAAGTAACCTCATTATCGAGTCAACAAGGGAGCACATCATGACCCACGTCACCATCATCGGAACCGGCAACATGGGCACCGCCATCGGCGGCCTCTTCGCCGCCGCCGGCGCCACCGTCGACTACGTCACGCACGAAGACCTAGGCACAGCACAGATCGCCGGCGACACCGTCGTCCTCGCCGTCCCGCACCCCGCGGTCAACGACATCCTCGCCACCAAGAAGGCTCAACTAGCAGGCAAGGCAGTCGTCGACATCACCAACCCCGTGAACTTTGAGACCTTCGATGGCCTCGTCACAGAGCCCGGCACCTCCAAGGCCGCGGAGATCCAGCAGCAGCTCCCCGACAGCCACGTCGTCAAGGCCTTCAACACCAACTTCGCCGCCACGCTCGCAAGCAAGAAGGTAGGCGAGAACCAAACAACCGTTCTCCTCGCCGGCGACAACGCCGATGCCAAGGCCGCCCTCGCATCGACCCTCACCGCCGCCGGCATCCGCGCAGTAGACGCTGGTTCGCTCAAGCGCGCGGTGGAGCTCGAGGCGCTGGGCTTCCTGCAGATCACCCTCGCGGCAGGCGAGAAGACCTCCTGGACCACCGGCTTCGCTCTGCTCTAGCCAAGCGGGTGCCCTAACCAAGCGGGCGCTCTAGCCAAGCCGGCCCGACGCTGGGGCAAGCAAGCAAGAAAACCCACCCCAGCGTCGGGCAGGAAGCGCGGGCTAGACGGCAGAGAGAGCCTGGTCGATATCCGCGCGCAGGTCCTCGAAGTCCTCGAGCCCGATGGATAGACGCACGGTCGCGGAGCACATGCCAACGGCCGCGCGGCCCTCGGGCCCAAGCCGCCGATGGGTGGTCGTCGCCGGATGAGTCGCGATCGACTTGGCATCGCCAAGATTGTTCGCAATAACAACCAAACGCAGCGCATCAAGGAACCGATACGTCGCCGCTTTGGCCTCATCGCCATGCGGATCCACGCCGTCGGGCAGCGCAATATCTATGGTCACCAACGTCCCGCCGAGCGTCATCTGCCGCTTCGCCAACTCATGCTGCGGGTGGGACGGCAGGAACGGGTGGCGCGTCACCGCAACGCGCGGGTCGCCATCAAGCCACTCGGCCAAAGCCAGCGCCGTCGCGGCCTGCGCGCGCACACGCACCCCAAGAGTTTCCAGGGACTTTCCAAGCACCCACGCAGTAAACGGCGACATCGTGGCCCCCATGGTCCGCACCATCGTGCGCACCTTCTCCACGTACTCCGCAGACCCGAGCACCGCCCCGCCAAGAACCCGGCCCTGGCCATCGATGTGCTTGGTCGCCGAGTAGACCACAGCGTCGGCCCCCATCTCGAGCGGCCGCGAACCAAGCGGCGTTGCAAACACGTTGTCCACGATGAAAATCGCCCCAGCCGCCCGCGAGAGACCGGCAACGAACGCAATATCCACCAAGTCCTGCATGGGGTTAGACGGCGACTCAACAAACACGGCGTCGGCAGGAGTTGCCAACGCCGCCTCCCACGACGACGCAACGTGCCCATCGACATAGTCGACGACGATCCCCCAGTTGGCGAAGTACTCGTTGAACACCACCAGCGAAGACCCAAACAGCGCCTTCGACGCCACCAGCCGCGACCCCTGCTTCAACACGCAGGCGAGGGACACAAACACCGCCGCCATGCCCGTGGCCGTGGCGAAGCAGTCCTCTGCCCCCTCGATCGCCGCGAGCCGCTCCTCGAACATTGTCACCGTGGGGTTGCCGTAGCGGCTGTACTGGTACCGATCCAGCTCGCCGTTGAACGCGGCCTCCGCCTCCGCGGCGTTCCCGTACACGTAGCCCTGCGTGAGGAAGATGGGCTCCGCCATCTCGTCGAACGCGGTGCGGTGGATGCCGCCATGCACCGCGATGGTGTCTGGCTTCAGCGGGGGACAGTCGCTCGGCTCGGTCATGGGGAAAGGCTACCGGCCCGACGCTACGGCCGGGTTGGGCACTCGGCGCACCGCTGGGGGGCGAAGGGCCCTGTCGAAGCGCTTCCGTGGCGCCGTACGCTAGGCACCATGACCTCCGCATCGCTGCAGCCGATCATTCCCGGCTTCTATCCGGACCCCACGATCTGCAAGGTGGGCGGCGACTATTACCTCGCCAACTCAAGCTTCGAATACTTCCCGGGCGCGCCCCTGTGGCACAGCACCGACCTGATCACCTGGACGCAGATCGGCAACATCCTGACCACGCGCGAGCAGTTCGTTGAGGGCGTCTCGCGCCCCTCCGGTGGCATCTACGGCTCCACGTTGCGCCACCATGACGGCCTCTTCTACTTCATCACCACGAACGTCAGCGACTACGACTCGGGCCAGGTGGTGGTGACCGCTACCGACCCCGCAGGCCCGTGGAGCGCCCCCATTCACATCCGTGAGGCCATCGGCATCGACCCCGACCTCGCGTGGGACGAGGACGGCCAGGCCATCCTCACCTACAAGAACCTCGAGTTCGACAAGGGCACGGCTGGCGTCATGCAAGCTCCGGTTGACCTCACGACTGGTGCGCTTCTCTCCCCACTTCAGTCCGTGTGGCAGGGCACCGGCGATGCCCACCCGGAGGGTCCGCACCTCTACAAGATCGGCGACTGGTGGTACATGTTCCTCTCCGAGGGCGGCACCGAACGCGGCCACGAAATCACCATCGCCCGCGCCGAGCGCCCAAGCGGCCCTTTCGAAGCCTGCCCAGCCAACCCCGTGTATACGAGGCGTTCTACCGACTACCCCGTGCAGAGCGTCGGGCATTCCGACCTTGTCGAGACGCCCGACGGCGGCTGGGCAATCGTCCACCTCGCCAACCGCCCGCGCGGCTCAACGCCCGGCTTCCACGTGCTTGGGCGCGAGACGTTCCTCGCCGGCGTGGAGTGGATTGACGGGTGGCCGCGCGTGCTGCCCGAGGCTTTCGACATCCCTCCCGTCGACACCGCCTTCGAGGACGACTTCTCCGGCCCCCTCGACCCCCGCTGGGTGGTGCCAGCGGGGGACATCGCTTCCGTAAGCGTCTCCGGCGAGGGCACCTCCGTGCCCGCCGGTCAGTTCCTCTGCTTCCGCGCTCGGGACCTCCGCTGGCGTGCCACGGCCGTGCTGAGCAGCGGCGGGTTCGAGGTTCGCATGGACCCGTCACACGGCATCGGCGTGCGCCTGGCCGACGGCGTGGTCACTGCATTCGTGAGGATTCAGTCTGCGGTGGCTGAGTTGGGAGTCGCGTCGGTTGGCGCGGGTGCGGTTGCGGTGACGCTCGCCGCAGAGGACGCCATCAAGCCGCACGTGAACCTAGGCGACGCTGGGCCGGACGACATCGTGGTCTACGTGGAACTCGACGGTGAGGCGACGGAAATCGGCCGCTTCGACGGCCGGTACCTCTCCACCGAGGTGGCGTCAGGATTCACCGGTCGTGTGATCGCTCTGGGCGCCGAGGACGCGACTACCAGGGTTGCGCGAGTGGAGTACCGCTCCGCCTAACTCCGTCAGCGCCTAGTTCTTCCAGGGCAGGCCGCGAACCTTCCAGCCTTCGGTGTTGCGGGTGCCCGCCGCGTCGGCCACCCCTTCGAAACCCTCGAGGATGTTGTACGACGGGGTGAGGCCCATCTCGGTGGCGGTGATCGCCGCGCCAATGCTGCGCTGCCCAGAGCGGCACAGGAACACGATGGGCGTGCCAGGCTCCACTCCGGTTGCCTTGAGCTCCTCGGCGAACGTGGGGTTGGGGATGCCACCTGCGCGCACCCACTCGATGAAGTGCGCCTCTTTGCCAAGCTCGGAGACGTCGGGGACGCCGATCTGTTCCCACTCCATGACGGTGCGGACGTCGACGAGAAGGGCGCCGTCTCGCACCATGTCCCATGCCTCTTGAGGCGTGACGTCACCGGCGTAACTGTGGGTGGGGGCTGTGTCCATGGGGTCAGTCTAGGCAGAGACCGTTGCTGGACCGCTAGTGCCCCTGCGTGGCTACGAGACCCTCCCCGTTTCGGCGGCGCGTGGTGTGAGCTGTGGCGTACGTGCGGCGCTCGCGATGGCCAGAGCACTGAGTGCTGAGCACAGCAGCGCTATCCCCACCACCATGCACGTGGCGCGCACGGAGACGCTCATGGCCACGTATTCGACCGATTCAGAGCCCACGCCGGTGATGCTCCCGTGGGCGATCGACACCGCGATGAGGGCGGTGGCAAGCGCGATCCCCACCACCACTCCCGACACCAGCGTTATCGCCTGTGCGATGCCCGCCCCCGCGCGCGTCTGACCGGGCGTGACTCCCAGCGCCTCACGCGTGGCGCGCTCGCGGGACGTCACCGTGGTGGTGGCCACCGTGATAATCGTGGACAAGAGCGCCAGCACGCCAAGCACGACGGCAGCCGCGGGTCCAGTCCACGTCTGCCAGGCGACCGCCTGCAGTTCGCCAGGGCTCAGGACGTAGTGCGGGTCCACGTAGTCGTTGATCATGCTGAGCATCGTGCCGATGCTCGCGAACAGCATCGCCCCTGTGCCGAGCGCCATGAGCAGGGCAGGAACCGTGAACTGGCGTGGTCTCGCGACGATCGAGTCGCCAGCGACAAGCGCGGCCTTCTCGGGCCGGCGAGACAACCATCGGCCAAGCGCGGGCAACAGCCATCGCAGCGCCTCATTGGCCACCACGAAGCTCAAGCCAATGAACAGCCACCACGCCAGTTCTCCGTACAACGGCGCGCCATTGACCTCCGTGGGATCCGCAGACACCACAGCCAGAGTTCCAGCGACCGCCCACGCGATGGCCACGGGCCAGAACGAGACGCGGCGTCCCACCTGGGCGTTGGTGATGTCGTTCTCGGGTTTGAGAGCCGCGGTGGGGCTCACGCGCGTTGCCCAGAACGCGGGAACTGAGGCGACCACCACCGCGAGCAGGCTCGCCAAGACGGCGGCTCCCACCACCACCAACGGAGTCCATATCGGCACCGACGCGATCGCCGCTCCCGGCACGTCGCCATGCACTAACCCAAGGTGCACCGCGGCGCCGGCAAAGCCCAGGAGCGAGCCTGCGGCAACCCCAATGATCGCGAGCAGCCCGGCCTCGACGCACGTCGCGAGCACAATGTGCCGCTTCGACGCCCCAAGCGCCCGTGCCGTCGCGACCCACTGGGTGCGGGATTGGGCTTGGGCGCGTCCAAAGGCGAATGCCATGGCGATGGCGCCGATGACGAGGACTACCGCGGCCATCGCTACCCAGATGCTTGCGTTGTTGGTGCCAGTCTCGAAGCCGTACGCGTTTGCTGCGGGCTGTGTCAGGGCGTCATTGAGAACGGTGCTCTCGCCGTCCCAGTACAAATCCAGGTCGTAGTACGTTGGTTCGTCGTCTCCGCGAAGCTCGCTCAACTGCTCGGTGTAGAGCGGGAAGTCGTCCCACGCCACGAGGACCTCTGGGTAGCCGTATAGCGACAGGCCAGCGCTGTCGAAATTGGAGACCGAGATGCCCGAGACGGTGACCGAGGTTACGAGCGGCTGTGGAACGTCTACCTCGCCGTACAGTGGGATAGCGTCGCCCAGGCTAACTCCAAGGACGTCCGCGACGGCTGCGGTCAGCACCACCTGTCCGGAGGAGGGCGGCTCGCCGTCGAGTAGCAGTTGGTCCCAGTCCAGGTCTCCCATCGCGGCCGTGACCTGGCCGTTGTATTCGGGGTCACTGCCTGGCAGCGCCGAGAGTCCCCAGACCCTCGCATACGCCGCAACTCTGGTTCCTTGAGCCTGCGCGGTCTCCACGTCTGCCGCGAGATCCGCAGTGTCGAAAAGGGGCAAGCCCACGTCGGGGCCGCCCGTGGCCCCCGAGCCGATAGAGGTGTACTCGGCGTCGAACACGAGCGCAGCGCCCATGTCCGTCGATGCCTGGCGCAAGGTTGTCGACAGCAGCGCCCCGTACACTGCGGTCGCCACAGCAAGGGCCACCACGACGGCGGCCCAACCGATGTACCTTCGCTGCGAGCGCACCTGCTCGCGAGCCAACGACCAGATCATCGAACACCCCCAACGGTCGAGTACTGCAGATCCTCTACGGGCGTGTGCGTGCGCCGAGTAACGGCCGTGATCCACACGGTGATGCCCACCACGCTCACGGTGATGAGCACCGCGCAGAGCAGCACCACCCACGCCACGGAGCCGAACGCGGTGGCGAGGTAGGAATCGGTGATCACTCCCGTGAGTGAGCTCCGTGCACGTTGAATCAGCGTGATGACAAAGCGTGTGATGCCTCCGAGGCCGGTGCCGACGACCATGGCGAACGCGGTGATCGTGACGGTCTCTACGACGAGCGCGCGGCGCAAGGCGACGCGAGTGGCGCCCATCGCCGCGAGCGTCGCGTCGTCACGGCGCCGGGCCCGCGCCACGCCAACTCCGAGCGCCACCATGGGCGTTCCAAGGAGCAGTGCCAAGAACGCCCAGTAGGCAAGGTTCACCAACCACATCGAGTTGCCGTTGCTGCTGGCCGTCTGACCCGAGCTCTCCCAGCTGTCCTCGCCGGGGCCGTACGGACTGAGATCCCACGCCGCTTGCGTCACCTCGTCGTTGAGAGCGGGATCCGTGGAGTAGATGAGGTAGGTGACGGCATCGGCGCTTGGCACCATTCCGGCCGACGCGCTCGTGAACGTCTCGCAGCAGGTCACGATGGGCACGATTCCTGTGGGGATGAAGCCCCAGTTGGGATCGCTTCCCTCATGCAGGTGGCCTGACCCGTTCCACAGGTTCTGTGCGATCGCGGATGGGTGCTCGGTGAGGATCTGGGCGAGTGCTGGATCGTATTGCCGCACCTCATTCGGATCCACGGCAAAGAGGTAGCCGGGATTGCCGCTCGCGTCCCCGATGTCTCGCGTCTGCGGCATGATGACGCCCGCGACCCCGTCAACCGCGCGCAACTCGTCGGCGAATGCCTCGGCATCGATATCGGAGCCGAATGTGCGGAAGCCCAAGTACGTGGGGCTGAGTTGAGTGGAGGTATCGACGGACGCCGCCGCGCCAAGCAGATACCCGAACGAGCCAAGCACCACCACCAGCCTGCCGCCGGCCCGCGTGACGGTGCCCGCGCGGGCGGCAACGATCGACCCGGCAGGGCGGGGGACGCGAGCGGCGACCCAGGTCAAGACAGCGGGCACCGCGGCTTGCGACGCGGGAATCAGCACAAAGAGAGCGAGCGCGAGCATCGCCACAATCGCTACCGCAACCGCTATGCCTATCGTGTTCGACACATAGAAGCTGGGCGCAAGGTCATAGGCGAGCGCGATCCCTGCCACCACGCCGCTCGCGAGCGCCGTCACTACGGCGAGCGCCACCCCCAGGCGGCGACGTCCGCGCCCGCTCTCGACTGGCTTCGCGTCCTCGTAGAGCCGCTCAACGGGCGTGCGGTGGGGTCGCGCTGCGTCGATCACGTGTGCAAGCACCAGCGTGCCGATGGTGGATAGCGCTACAACGAGACGTCCGGTCCACATGTAGGCATCGGTGCTGAGGGGCCATCCGGACTGCACGAGGATGATCACCTGCGTCACGCCGCTCACCACATACGCCCCGCCAACCACGAGCGCGCCGTCCCGCAGACCGCGCGACGCGGCCGCGCGCACGGCCGAGCCGCCAGTCTCGCCAAGCGCGGCTCGTACTGCAAGGTCATGTGGCCTGCTCGAGTCGCGAATCCCCAGCACGGACACCTGAATGATCCCCACCACGACGAGCGGGAACGCGATATACAAGAGCACTGGCAACAGCACCCAAAGACCATGAGCGCCGCCCCACCCGTTGTACATCGAGCAGTTGCTGGGATCGCAGTTCAGCCGGTCCCATGGCTGGAACACCATCATGGCCAGGAGCGCGAACGCGCCCCCCACCCCGGCCGCAAGCTTTCTCATCGCTCTACCCCCGCGAGTGCGTCGAGGCCCGCAAGCACAGCGTCGGGCGTTGGATCGTTGACGTGCCCTGCCACCTGGCCGTCCGCAAACAGCAGCACCCGGCCGGCGTACGAGGCTGCCGTTGGATCGTGCGTGACCATCACCACGGACTGGCCAAGCTCGCGGCACGACTGCCGCAAGTGCGACAAAATCTCCGCGCTCGCGTGCGTGTCCAGGTTGCCGGTTGGCTCGTCGGCGAGGACCACGCGCGGGCGCGTGATGAGCGCGCGCGCTATCGCGACGCGCTGCTGCTGACCGCCGCTGAGCTCGAACGGGCGGCGCTCCAGCTCACGCCCAATGCCAAGCATGTCGGTGAGCGAACCCAGCCACGCGTCGTCGGCCGGAAGTCCGTTGAGCCGCAGCGGCAACACGATGTTGTCCCGCGCGCTCATGGTCTGCAGCAGGTTGAAGCCCTGAAACACGAATCCCACGATGCGCCCGCGCACCTTCGCGAGTTCCTTGTCTTTGAGCGCCGTGATCTCCTGATCGCCCACCCACACCTGGCCGGAGTCCGGGCGGTCGAGTCCCGCGAGCAGGTGCACCAGCGTGGTCTTCCCGGAGCCCGAGGGCCCCATCACCGCGGTCAGCACGCCCTCGTCGATGTCGAGGTCCACATGGTTGACGGCCGTCACCGCGGACGCTCCCGCGCCGTACGTCTTGGTGAGCCCTCGCGCCCTCAGCGCCAGCTTCGTGTCGTTCATAGGCCCGACGCTACGGCCGGCCTGGGTGGGAGCGCGTCGGACCGTGGGATGGAGGTGGGTAGTACCTGGGTATCGCTGGCGCCGAGGCGCCTATCATTCCCTGCGTGAGGCACACCGAGGATCACGACGTCTGGGGGCCGGACGACCGCTGCGACGTGCTGATCATGGAAGACGACGGCACGGTCACCCGGTGCGGGTACGTGCGGTCGGTGGTGGCGTTCGACCTCCGGCCAGACATGCCAAAGCCGCCGGCGCCGCGCGCTCCCAAGATGGCGCGCAACGTGATCATTGGTGTTGTGGTGGTAGTTCTCGGCCTGCTAATTGCCTTGGACTGGCTCGCATTCTGGCTCTACGTGTTTCGCAACGATGACAACCCAAACCTCGCCGTTGCCTTCATCTTTCGAATCGCGGCGAGCGGCGCGTACGCGGCCGCCGCTGTTTGGCTGTGGAGGCGGCGTTAGGGTCCGTCCGGGTCAAGGACCCGGCCCACGAACTCGATGGCGCCGGTCTGGGTATCGCGGATCACGTAGATGAAGGGCTTGTCCGCCTTCACCTCGATGGGCGGCTGCATTGGTGCTGAGCCGGCATCCATCCCCACCACTGTTGCGGCGGCCGCCTCCGTGCCCTTCTCGTCGACGATGACCTTGACGCCGTGGGACGCGGAACTGATGTAGAGGTTGGGGCCGATTCCGTCCAGGCCGATGACGTCGTAGATGCCCTTCACGCCGAGCGTGGTCTCCATTGCCTCGCGAAGGTCCGTGCTCGACTCCACGGTGAACTTGGGCAGGGTGAGCGCGAACTCGGTGCCCTCGAGGTGCGCGTTGATGGTGGCCAGAACCTCCGGGAGCGTGCTGTCGACCTCATCAAACCGGCCTTGATCAGGGACGATGATGAGCATCTCGGTATCGCCCTCAAGGTATGGCTTCACGCCAGCCGCCCAGCCGTCGCCCACGGCCGCTTCGCCCCACACCGTCTGATGCATGAGCGGCACCGTGGACGTGGAGCCGTCGAGGTGGGTGAAATCGCCGTCGCTCGTGGCGTCTTTCTCGAACGGCTCGTCCCAGTCGGCCTTCATGTACACCGTGTTGGCGAGCATCACGCGAGAGCGATCATTGAACGTGTTTGGCTTGACGAGATCCTTGATGAGGCCCGTAGTTTCATCGGAGATCCAGCCGTTGACGCGCTTGGCCGCGGCGTCAGGGTTCTTCACCATCGGAATGGGTTCAGCGCCCGCGCCAAAGTAGGTGGCGAGCGTGACGCGGTAGTCCTCGTTGGGGGTGAACGCCTCATCGGTGAAGAGCCGGTTCGCGATGGTGAGGATCTTCCCCTCTTGGTCGCTCCCGAGAGCGAGATCCAGCGCGTTGAAGGCCTCAAGGCGCTCGTCCCCGGAGGCAGGGAAACCGAAGAAATCGCTGAGGGCGCGTTCTAGGTCTCCGGTGGCCCCAGCGTCGGCCATTCCAAAGGCGAGGCCAATGCTCACCGGCGACACCGCGGTGTTCGCGCCGTCCTTGCGAGCGGCCAGGTAGATCTGGAGGCCCGCGTCGTTGATGCCGTCAACCAGGGCGGGAACGTTCTCTTGATCGGTGATGGGCCTATCGACCACCGGATCCGCGTAGGCGGCGGCGCAACCGGTCAGCACCAGCGCGGTGGCGAGGAACGGCAGGGATCGCCTCATGCAAGAAGGACGGAGCGGACGCGCATTTCGTTGGGGTGCGCGAATGTGCCGCTGAGGTACGGATCCTGCCGCCTGACGGCTCCTGTTGGTGCATGAGGTACATGTGCCGGTTGGTCCTTGAGGGGAGCCGATCTGTGGTGAGCAATTCCGGCGCATCAGGGTCTCCATGCCGGAATGTACCTGAGTGCCATTCGGGAGCTGTCGCGGGCGCGATTCCGTACCTCAGCGCACATTTCGCGTGGACCCGGTGCTGGGCCCACTCAGCCCTGCGGTGTGACGAGCCCCGCTTCATGCGCCATCACCACGGCCTGGACGCGATCCCGCGCGCCCAACTTGGCAAGCACGCGGCCCACGTGGGTCTTCACCGTGGGCTCGGCCAGGAACAGCTCCGCGCAGATCTCCTGGTTGGATTTGCCGCGCGCCATGAGCAGCAGCACCTCGCGCTCGCGGTCCGTGAGGTCGTCGAAGTGGTGGGTGCCGGTGGGCTCTGGAAGGTGGGCGAGGCGCGTCAGCAGCCGTCGCGTCGAGGACGGCGCAATCACCGCATCTCCGGCATGCACGGAGCGGATCGCGTGCAGCAGGTCTTCCGGGGGCGCGTCTTTCAACAGGAAGCCAGAAGCGCCGGCTTTGATCGCCGCGACCACGTACTCGTCCAGGTCAAAGGTGGTGAGGATGATGACCCTGGCGTCGCTCGCGGCGGTCAGCGCCGCACACGCGGCGATCCCGTCTGTGCCGGGCATGCGGATGTCCATGAGCACCACGTCCGCGGCAGCATCCGGCAGCACCCGCAGCGCCTCGTCGCCGTCGCCCGCCTCGGCCACCACTTCCATGTCGGCCTGCGAACCCACCACCATCCGGAAGCCCGCGCGGATGAGCTGCTGGTCGTCGACGAGCGCAACGCGAATGGTCATGGCGCGAGGCTACCCGCGCCAGCGTCGGGCGTGCCAAGCGGAAGGCGCGCCTTCACCACGAAGCCGCCACCCGCTCGCGGCCCCGCGGACAGCGTGCCGCCGAACAACGCCACGCGTTCGTGCATCCCGGTGATCCCCGTGCCGGAGCCGTCCCCGCGCGCGGCGGCGCCGCGGCCGTCGTCGCTCACGGTGAGCGCAACGCCGGCGTCCTCCCACGTCAGTTGTACATACGCGGTTGGGCTGGGACCTGCGTGTTTGAGGACGTTAGTGAGCGCCTCCTGCGCAACGCGATACAGGGTCAGACCAGCACCAATGGGCAGCGGCCGAGGGGTTCCGGTGGTGACGAAGGAGACGTTGAGCCCTCCCTCGCGCATCGCGCTGACGAGCACCGGGATGTCGTCGAGCGAGGGTTGCGGACCCATCGCGGCCACCCCGTCGCCGTCGCGCAGAATGCCGAGCAGCGCGCGCATCTCGGTGAGCGCGGAACGGCTTACCTCGGCGATCGTGTCGAGGGTGCGTTGGGCCGCCTCGGGGTCCGTCTTCGCCGCGAACCGCCCGCCGTCTGCCTGGGCGACCACCACGGACAGTGTGTGGGCCACGACGTCGTGCATCTCTCGAGCGATGCGGGCGCGCTCGGCCGCAGCGGCAAGCTCGGCACCTGCCGCAGTGTCGCTCGCGAGCTGCTGCTCGAGGCCGGAGACCCTGCGCGCGAGGCGTCGGGAGCGCCACCAGAAGGTCGCCGCCGCCGTGGCGCCCAGCACCGCGAACGCCCACGCGACCCACTCCATGCGCCCACTCTAGGGCTGGGACGCCTGCGCCCTCGTGGCCAGCGCCTCGGCGAGGCGAGCGCGAAAGCGCTCCTCGGTCGTCGGGCCGTCCGACGGCGTGGCAAGCCGGGCGCGAACCGCACGGGCCTCCGCTTCCGCCCTTTGGCGCGTGGCTGGGTCATTGCTCGTGAGCCGGCGGGCGAGGTCGAGGGCATCGCGGCCCGCTGACTCGAGAGCGGTCATGAGCGTGGTGCCGTCGTGGAGCAGGTCGTCTGGAGTGACGCCCGCGCGTGAGGCGAGCCACGTGACGCCGGGGCCGTGGTCACTGGTGGTCATTGATGAACTCCTTCACAAGTGCGGCCTCGTTGGCGGACGCGGGTTCGGCGATCAGGGTGGCTGCGGTGGCGAGATCCAGAGGCACGGGTGCTCCACCCGTGCTCGTGAAACTGAGTCCTGGAGCCAGGTGGTCACGCGCAGCGCGTCCGGCAACGAGCCACGTCTGTCCGTGTGGTTCAAGCAGGAGCGCCTCGGCGACGATCCCGCCCTGAGGGTCTCTGAGTGATCCCACGAGCGCAATCACGCTGTCGGCCACGGAGGCGAGGGCGAACACTTTCGCGGGAGCGACGTCGCCTGCAGGCAGCAGGGCGCTCGCGGCGCGTACCTGACCCGGCACGGCGAAGCGCCCGGAAAGCGGGCTAAGCCCGCTGCCCGGGGCGTAGTGCCGCTGGGCGTCTTCTCGTACCGCGATGTATGCGTCGTCACTCGGCTCCGCGTTCGCGGCACGCGTCACTGCGGCGTCCGCGGCCAAGTGTGCGGTCACGGCGTCGATCGCCGCTGTCACCCTTGGGTCAGTAGCCATAGGTCCGCTCCTATCTGATCTGAGTGGGTTCCGCCAGCCGGATCGGTGAACGTCCAGGTGTAGACGATGCCCGTGATGCGCAGCAGGTCTGGGTGTACCTGGCCCGCGTTGATTTTCTGGACGATCTCAGCGTCGAGGTCTGCTCCTGGCCGGATGCCCTGTGCATCGAGCAGGGCCTTCGCCTCCGCCAACGCTGCAGGGTCTCTGAGCGCCCCGAAGGACACGGTGACGGTCATCGTGAATGACACCTCGGTCACGCCGCGACCATTGGCATTGGCGAAGACTGCGATCGAGTCGCCGATGCGGCGCTCGATTCCACGCATGTGCGTCTGGTTGTACTCGGAACTCGCCGTGATGAGGTTTCCTCCCGCGGCGTAGCCCGAGCCTCCAAACTCGTTGGCGATGATGTGAGAGCGGTCGAAGCCGTTGTTGACGGTGAAAGCCGGCGAGTCTTGAGTGACACCGCGGCCCGTCATGAAGCGCAGGTTCTCGCCTGTCACCGACATAGACAGGCCGTTGTTGGAGTTAACCGTTGACGTGTACGTCTGCCCCGTGACCGTGCTGTACGTAATGGTGCGGACACCGCCGCCCTCGGTCTCAACGATGTTCACGGGCCGGTACCGCGTGTGGTCGGGAATGCGTTCCGTGGGGAACTCGATGCGGCCGCCGCCAGGGGCGCCCGGCTCAAAGCGCATCCGATTGAGGCGCGCGAGCAGACGGTCCTTGTAGTCCTGATCGACCCGAGTGCTTGGCTGAATGGTCCAGGTGGCCGCCGTCTGGAGACGTGCCACGGCAGCGTCGCCGTACCCCTTGCGGAACGACATCCGCGTGCTCATCGGGCCACCGCCGGTGAACACGTAGTCACTGAATGCGGCGGTCTTGACCCGGCGGTTGCGCGCGTCCGCTTGGAAGTACGGCAGGAACATTCGGTGCGTGGAGTCCGCGGCAATGAAGGTCTCCGCCCCGGATCTAGTGCCGTCAAGAACGCCGACGCCCCAAATGCGCTCGTCGTCCGGCTGGTTGCCAATGGTGAACTCGGGGATGCGCAGCGCCCAGTCTCGATACGGAGAGTCCATTGCGGTCTGCGCCTCGCCCGGCAGATACTCGCCCATCTCTCGCAGCCACTGCTCGGTCTTGTCCCCGCCTTCGAATATGTCGAAGAGCCGTCCGATGGCTGTGGCGAGGGCTCGCTCGCGGTTCTCGAGCGAATCGTCCGACGGCGGCTCCACGTCGTCGTTCCTATCCGCCTCGGCACGTAGGAAGTCGGCGGCGAGCGCGTCGGCCTCTGCGCTCGCCTCTCCGAGCAGTCCTTCGGCTGCGGACAGGGCCCCGTCCGCTTCCGCGTATTGCTGGGGGTCGTCTGGCTCGCCGGCATTATGGCGTCCTCTCCATTCGGCAATGCGTGCCTCGACCGGCGTGGGTGTCGAGGCGACCATGATGGTCGCGTCATCGCCTGCCCTTTGGACGAATAGCCGATGGCTTTCGCGCCCCCCGCTGAACCGCACGGTGGTGCCCAACTCGTCGTCCTCGTTGTGGTGCTCGTCGTCCTCTTCGTCCTCGTCGCCGCCGATGCCGATGCGCCTCAGCAGCGCCCTCGCTTGGGTCACGAGGAAGCCCACGATGGTGTCGATCACGCCAAGCACGTACGCCTGCATGCGCTGGATCACGCCGGCCACCTCGTCTGGCAGGTCGCCCAGGCCGAGCAGTCCCATGAAGAGGTCGATGACCACCACGAGCATCGACGCGAGGGCGCGCTCCACCACCGCGGCGAGGCCGCCGATGTTTCCCGCGATGACGTTGGCGATGCCGCCAACGACGGCCTGCACAAACGCGAAGATGCGTGCCGCGTTGCGGAAGATCCACGAACACACGCGATAGATGAGCATGATGGCCTGCGCCACCGCGCCCGCTGGGTTGAGCAGCGAGAAGATGTATTCGGCCGCCTTGACGATGAGCTTCTCGACGATGAAGTCGATGGCGGCGTCGAGGATCATCCCCACGATGTTCTCGGGCGACAACTGCTCCTTGATCATGTTGACGAGCCCTTGCGGCCCTTGGCTGATGAGCGTCGAGATGATCTGCCACGCGATCTCGAGAAGTTCCACGGCCTCCGGGCCAAGATGGCGCACGAGGATCTCGCGCACGTTGGGCCACGTGATGCCCATGAGCTGTAGCGCGAACGTCACGAGAGACAACGGGTCAAAGCTCGAGGGCATCGGAATGGGCGTCTTGAGGCTCGAGAACAGCCAGTTCCAGAACGCCCCGATCAGGTGCGTCCCAAAGTTGTCGAAGAACTGCGAGAAGCCTTGCTTCACGCCCGCTTGCAGGTTGTTGATGAAGTTCTCGGGGTTGTCGGCGATGTCGCTGATGACCTGCTCGATCTGCGCAATCAGCGACCAGAACGCCCCTGGCGGAATCCCCACGAGCCGCAACAGTCCATTGATGATGGCCCGCACGGGGTCGTCAATGAACTCGGCGATCGCGGCCACCACCCGGCCAATAAGTCCGCCTGCCTCTTCGCGCTTTGCTTGCACGGTCGCGTGAGCCTCGTTGACGGCAGTGATTGCACGCGTCGAGACGTCCCGCACAAAGCTCGTCTGCGCCTCGGTCACGCGCGTCGCGAGGCCGTCGAGCATGCCTGCGAACCGCGCCCGCTCCGTCGCCACGAACTCGGGGAACTCGGCCTCCATCTGGTCGAACAGCCCGTTGATGTCGTCCCTCGCCTGGCGGATGATTCCTTGCGCGGAGGCGATCACCGCGTTGACGTCAGAGGAGATCGACAGCAGCGTGTCGCATACCCCGTCGCCGAACTGCCGCTCCGCGCGGTTGTATTCGTCGATCACCCACCCGGGCAGGCCAGCCACATAGTCGCCGATCGCCACGAGGGTGCCGATCACCCCGGAGTGGCGATCATCGATCCACCGCTGCACCGCATCGAGAGCATCGTGGAACTCCCGCGAGTGCCGCGCGAGCTCCGCATCCCACCGCGCCATCGCGGTGCGGCTTAGCGGCGTGAGAAGCGCCTCGACATCGCGTTGTGCCTGGTCATAGATGCCTTGCGCGCGTTGCGAGACGTTGTCGCGGGTCACCTCCTCGGTGCCGGTCATGGCTCCGGAGGCGCCCGTGGTCTCACCAACGGTTCGCCCGCGCGCCGCGCGCATCGCCGCTACGGCCTGCAACTGCAGGTTTGCCATATCGGCCTGCGCGGTGTCGATGGCGGTCTGCTCTTCCGCGCGAATCTCCTCTGGCGTGCGCGCCGCGAGCTCGCCAAGCTCGCCTCTCGCATCACGGGTGGCCTGGAACGGGCCGTCGGGAATCTCCGCGGTGACTCGCGTCTCGATCCCCGAGTCGGCGATCCGCTGGTCCGTCGCCGCCACGTCCGCATCGAGGCTGATGTTTTCGTCGGGGATGGGATCGGGAGCTGCGCTCGCCGCGTCCACTCCCATGCCTGGGGAACTTGCATCGGGTGCCGCTACTGGGGTTGGCGTGAGCGCCGGGCTGCCCGACGGCGGGCTCGCCATCGCGTCATACGCACCGGCTACCTCGTTGGACTGGGTTTCCACGGAGCCGGTAATCGTCGCGCCCGCGTTTTGCGCTTGCTGGGTGGGGTCGGTGGCGATGAGTTCGTCTTCGTCTTCCGGCCGGTTCTCGCGGATGGCCGTGCGGATGCGCTCGGTGAGTTCGACGATCTCCGGGCTTGGCGGTGGCACCTCGCCGAGTTCCGCCGCGACCTCCTCGCGCGCTCTCGCCGCGGTCTCGGAGGCGGGCTCCGTGACCGCGCCACGCGCGTCCGCGGTGTTCTCGTCGGCGGTGGGCAGGTCTCGCGCCGCCGACGCAGCTCCTCCTGCTCCTCCCGCCACCGCTCCGCCGCGAGCGGCCGCCGCGGGAGTTGGTTCCGTTGGCGCCTCGGGCATGAGCACCTCGACCGCAGGTGCCGCCTCTCCTTCGTCGGCGCCCGCCTCGCCTTCGGGTGCTTCTTCCGCGGCAGGGGCTCCGCCACCGCCCGCCGCTCCCGCGGGGCCCGCCTCTGCCTCCGCGCCCGCGCCGCCCGCAGCTTCCGCATCGGCCGCGGGTGCCGTCTCACCACTGGCCGCGGGAACGTTCGCGTCCACCACGGTCGTGTCCGCGGCCGGGCCGGCTTCGCCTTCAGGCGCTGGCGGCGTGGGAGGTGCGGCGGGTTCCGCACCCACCGTTCCGAACAATCCGGCGAGCGCTGCCCGGATCGCAGCGTCGAGCACCTGGAGGGCATCCGGGGAGTCAACGCCATAGACGCCCGGCGCAAAGAACAGCTCCGTGTCACTCACGAACGCGGGTGCGCCGGCGACGGGGGAGTCGGCATGCACGGTCAGCCCTGAGACGTCGGTGCCGAGCAGTCCCCTAAACAGCTCTGCGTACCGGGGGCTGAGCGGTTCCCCTTGGGGGAGGGCGTCGCCGGGCAACTCCACGGTCGTCGCGGTCCCGTCGGTGGTGGCGTTAAGCGCGGCGGCTGGCGTGAAGGCCGCCTCGCGCGGAAGGCCAGCGAGGTCCACCCGTACCTTGGTGCCTTGCAGCCGTGCCGTGGGCGCGAGCAAGGCTGACTCTGGCGCCCAACCGGCCACGGACCACGTCGCTTCACCTAGCGGCATGCCGAGGATGGCGATCGCGGCGCGCATCTGCACGGAGCCGTCGAGCGTGCCGTCCGCGCGGAATCCGGCGCGCCCCGTGAGGTCCACGAACGGGCGTTTGCCGGTGAGCACCACCTCGCCGCCTTCGAGGCCCCACTCCGCGTGCACGGCCTCGAGCCCGCCAGCAGTCACGGAGGTGAGCGGCACCACAGTGCTGTCGCCAACCGGCCGCGGCACCTCAGCAAGCAGGGTGGGAGCTCGCTCCACCTCCGCGGGCGAGCGCGCGGTCTCCATGGGCGCGCGCGTGGCGTCCGCCGTGACCGTCACGAGGGGACCGTCCTGCCTGCCTTGTCGTATTGCCGCCGCACGGCGGTGACCAACAGTTCTTCCGTGACCACATCGTTGGCGGCCGCCGCGGCGTAGGCGGCGTCGACGATTGCATCGCGAATCTGAGCGCCCGTGAGAACGTAGCGATCCGCGAGCGACGCGAGCCCCAGGTCCCCGGCCACGGGCAGCTCAGGGGGAAGCGCCTGCTCCCAGATGAGGGCTCTCTCGGCGGGCCCCGGAGGCGCGAACTCGACGGCGAGGTGAATGCGGCGCTGGAAAGCGTCGTCGATATTGCCGCGCAGGTTGGTGGTGAGGATCACCACTCCTGGGTGACTCTCTATCCGTGTTAACAGGTACGAGACCTCTTGATTGGCGTAGCGATCGTGGGAATCGGTGACCTCGGTGCGCGAGCCAAACACAGCGTCGGCCTCATCGAAGACGAGCACGCAGCGCTCGTGAGCCGCACGGTCAAACACGTTGGCGAGCGCCTTCTCCGTTTCGCCAATGTACTTGGATACCAGGGCCGATAGGTCGATTACGTACGCGGGAAGTCCAGCCGCGGCGGCCACGGCTCCCGCGGTCATCGTCTTTCCGGTACCCGGAGGACCATGGAAGAGGGCCACGAGCCCCGCGGTGTTGTCGTGATGGCGGCCAAAGCCCCAGTCCTCGACCACGCGCTCGCGCCACGCGATCCGGTGCTGCAGATCGGTCAGCCGCGACCGCGTGCGCGCAGGCAGCACCACGTCGGTAAGCGAGTGCACCGTGGTGAGCGGCCGCGCGGGAAACTCCGCAGTGGCGCGCTGCTCTGGCGCAGGCAACCCAAGGGTCCACGCGGCCAGCGCGGGCTCCGGCGTGAGGCGCCCGGCGAGGCTGTCGGGAGGGTCGAGGCGCACGAGGCCCGATGCGCGCAGCGCCCCATGCGGACCCAACAGCGCGGCGGCGTCGAGCCGCGCCCCAAGGGAGCGCGCAACGAGGGTCCGCGCCACCTCGCCGGTGAGCCCCGTCACGCCGTCGCGATCCGTGAGCGCGGCATACGCGGCATCGAAGCGCTCATCGATCAGCGGCGCGATCGCGGCAACCAGGATGAGCGCCTCGGCCGCGCTTAGGCCCGCCATGCCGATTGCCGCGGCGAGCGGCCCAATCCCCTCGTACCGCTCGAGCGGCGGAATGCCGTCGTCGCCATCGTCGATGCTCAGGGGCCGGTGTTCGATCCCGCCTTTGCGCTCCTCGAGGCGCACCTGGATCACGGCATCGAGCATCTCGAGCGCCGTGCGGATCTCCGCGACCACGGTCGTCACGTCGGCCTGCGCGGTCATGGGCGGAACCTCACCATCACGGGCGGTGACCACGGCAGCCTGAAGAGCCCAAGCGGATACGGCAGTCGGCCCAACACCACGTCGAGGGGGTGGCTCGTGGCCGTGAGCAGCACGGGGTCGCGGCCGTCGTCCACGAGCCCGCGTCTGGCTATCCACTCCCCGCGCACGAACGCTGCAGACGACCTCTCGAAACCCGGCACGAGGCTCGCGAACGACGCGAGCACGCGCTCGGCAGACTCGTGCACCTCGCGCGCGTGCGGGAGCGGCACTTGCTCGCCGAGCGGCTCGGCGACGCCCGCGAGCAGCCTCACAAAGGGATCGTGCACGAGCCCCACGTCGGTGGGGTCCACGAGCGCCGCGAACGCGTGCGCGCGCACCGTGGCCTCATCGATCCCTGGGTGCAGCGCCATCGAGGCCCGCGCGTGATCCGCGAGCCACGGGTACACGATTGCGAGGCCCGCGGCAGCCGTGAGCGCCGCGGGGTCCAGCGCTTCGTGCGACGGCACCAGTTCCGCAAGAGCGCTCAGTTCCGCGGCGAGATGGGCGATTTGCGGCATGGCACCGCGCTCCCCTTGGCGCACTTGCCTGCCCGACGCTGTGTTTTGCGCCGCGGTCACGTCACCTTGCGCTCGGGTTTCGGAGGTGCTCGCCGGGTGCTCCGCGGCGTCCTCTGGTCGTGGAGGGCTCGCGGGATGTCCGGACCACGGCGCGGCGAGTGCCGCGAGCAGCTCGTTCGCGAGGGCCGCAAGCTCTGGCGTTGATGCCGCGCCCACCCGGCCTGACGTGCCGGGCTGTTCCGCCGCCGTGGCGTTCGCTCCGCTCGCAGTCGCCGCCGCAAGCGCCTCGGCAAGCGTCCGCAGTACCGCGCCCGGCAACCCACCGCGAGGAGGAGTAGAGGCGAGCCACGAGCGAGCGGCGGCCACAGCGTCGGGCAGCGAAGGCGCGACGGCGCCGTTGCGGGAGGTGCCGTTGGCCGTAGCGGGGGCGACGCGTGAGGCCCCTAGCAATAGCAACTCAGCGCGGATGGCGCCCGCCCACAGGGTTGCGATGGTGGCGTCGTCCGCGAAGGGATCCACGTCGACGGCGATGCGCACTTCGTCGATGCGGCAATCGCCGAGGTCCGCGAGCGCGCCCTCGAGCGCCGCCGGGAGCACCGTGGCGGCCACGCGCGCAAGGCGCGCGGCATCGCGCCCGCGAATCCGCACAGTTCCCACCACGGCATCGGTCATCGAGCGCCCCTACCCCAGCAGGCCCTTCATGGCGCGGAACTGGGCGTCGAGCGCGCGCTTGGCACCCGCCTCCACGCCGGACGCGCCGATCATCGTGCGCATCGAGTCCAGCAGGTTGACCGTTGCCTCCGCGACGATGCCGGGGTCGCCCGCGCGAACGGCGAGTTCCAACTCGCTCTGCTTGCGCTCCACCGCCTCGATGTACTCCGGCAGGTTCTTGTTGCGCGGATCATTGATGGTCTGCAGCGCCTTCACGGCCGTCTGCGCGAACTCCGCAAGGGTGTTGCCCACGTCCACCGTGTACGTCTTGGTGCCGAGCTCACCCACCTCGGCGAGCGCCTTTCCCTCGAGCTTTGCCACCCGCTCGGCAAGCACATCCGCTCGCCCCATGCGTTCCTCGAGATGCGTGATGCGCTGTTGCGCGAAGCCCACGTCTCCGGGGCCGCCCTTGATGGTCCCCACGTCCGCCTGCAAGGTGGTCACCGCCATCTGGAGGTTGGTGAAACCGCCGGTGACGGCCTTCATGCCCTCGTTGAACTCCAGCTGGAAGCCGTCCACGCGGGTCAGGGTCTCCTCCGCGGTGACGGCTGCGTTCTTCGCCACTTGCGCGATGGGGCCGGCCTGACGCACCGCAACCATTCCGGGCACCACGCCCATGTTGGTCACCAGGCCCTTGGAGTTGGTGATGACCACCACGTGGTCGGAGCCGCTGAAGGCGGTGCCTGGGTGGAAGTCGTCCAGTTGGTTCTTGTCGAGGGCGTTCTCGAACTCCTTCTCCGTCATGACGGTGACGGTGGGGTTGCCCCCGTGTTCGCGCACGTCGTTCTCGATCGTTGCCTTGACGTTGACGCCGTGTTCGCCGATGAGCGTGTCTGCGTTGAACACTCCGTCATTGAGTGCGTTGAGTTTGTCGTAGCCGTACAGCTCGGCCACAGCGTCGATGATGCGGATGTCGGGATCCAGGATGCTGTCGTCGATCGGCAGGTAGTCGTCCGGGCCTACGCCAATCGGCACCTTGATCACGGGCGGCCAGGGGTACCTGGTCTTTGGCGGCGGGAAGACAACGATCTTTCCGCACCCGAACGTGCCCTTGGGGCAGTACTTGATCGGCGGCTTGATGATGACGCCACCGTTTCCGCCTGGAGGCGTTGGAGTGGGGGCGGGGACGGGCGGCGCATAGTCCGTGAGGACGGACACGAGGAAGTCTTGGCTCGCTCCGCACACGGACTGGCACGTGCCACCAAGCAGGGCTTGTGAGAGCCCCTTTGGCGGCTCCCAGTGATGCTTGTAGGAGCAGGTAAACGTCCAGGTGCCGCCGGTCTGCGTGACCGCGCCGAGCACCACCCCTGGGTGTGAGTCGTCGCGGAAGCACTCGATCGCGTTAAGGGCGCGGCAGCGCACCAGGTCGGTCGCGGCCATCAGCACCATGTTGAGCCAGCCCACCTTGTACCCGCGGATCGCGGCTTCCTCGCTGGCTCCCACGGTCACCGCGGTGACCTTGCCCTTGAGGGCGGCGACCGGCCCGCCAAGTTCGTCGAGCACGCCAACAAGGTCCGTCTTGAACGGCTCAATGTTGCCAATGAGCTCGCCCTTTGGCGTCAGTAGCAGCGGCGCAATCTTGAGCACTTTGTGCTCACTGAACGCATACCTGGGCCCGGTGATGCGGCCGCGCTTCACCTCGAGCACCACCTCTCTCAGGTGCTTGACGGAGTGGCCATCGCAGCCGGTCTCCGTGCACGCGGTGTGCGGCAGCTCGGTGTCCGCCGCCCTCGCGATGACGCTCCACACGTCCGTCTCGGAGTTGATGAACGGGTACGCGGTTGTCGACAGTGGCGAGGCAGGGAACGCGATGGTCTTCGACTGCCGCATCACAAGCGGCTCTCCCGATTGATCAACCGCCATTCCCGGTTGGATCGTGAGCACCGCGCCGGTGAAGGTGCCGCTGAATCCGCAGTTCACGCCAAAGCCGATGAGCCTGCCGAGCAATGTGTCGCGATGGAAGGAGTGCTCGGCAAGCAAGTTCAGCTCGTCGGCCGTGAGCGTCTGGCCCGCAACGTAGGCGGGGTACTCGGTGACGGTCATGGTGGTGCCTTTCCTTACGTGAGTTCTGTGGGCAAGTGCCCGACGCTGAGGTGGTCTACGCTGCGAGGCTCACCAAGGGCGGTGGGCGGGATCGTTGCCGGGTCGCAGCCATACAGGTGGATGCCGTTGGCGTGGTCGATGACGGAGACGACGGTGCACGCAAGCTCTCGCAGCGTGGTCAGCTGGGCGAGCAGTTGGTTGCGGAACGTCGTGACATCGGCCTCCGTCGGAGCCAAGGTGGCGGGTGCGGGGAGGCCCTCGAGGAACCCTGGCGCCACGTAACAAATGCGCATGGCCACGTGCGCGGGCGCGTACCAGTCCACGAACTCGGCCGCCTCAACGCGCCTGCGATAGTCCACGAACGTCGCGGAGTTTGGCACGAAGAGCGTGGCGGTGAACGGCCCTGGATTGAGCGCCCCGCCCGGCACCTTGAAGTGCTCGAGCAAGAATGGCCGGTCCGCGGCCGCGTCGATCGCGAAGTACGTGCAGAACCAGTCCACGAATCCCCTAGGGGTGCCGCGCCTGCGCCACAGGCGCGCCGCCTTGGTGAGGAACCGGCGCCGAGCCGACAGCCCCACCTCGCCAGCCCCCCACGAAGACGGCACGTCGAACGCGAACCACTCGGCGAGCGCGTCGTAGCGCTCGGTGAGGGACGCGATCAGCTCGGCACCCCCGGCGCCAAGGGGAACGTCATGCGGCCAACTGGCCCCAGCGTCGGGCCCAAGGGTGAAGGCGAGGCTGTCGACGTGCGCGACGATCGCCTCCGCGAGCTCGTCGGCGAGCCCGAGGAACGCGTCAACCTGCGCGAACGAGGCCGCGTCGTCCTGATACAGCGCGGGCAGGGTCGCGGCGGTGCGCGTGAAATCGGCGCTACGCATTGCAGCTCCCCGATGACGGCCCTGGCGCCACGTTGAACGCGGTGGTGAAGCAACCCTGATCCGCGAGCTCGGGGACCGTTCCGGCAGGCAGCTCAAGGGCGCCGGCCGCGGGCTGCGTCCACTCCGTGTCCTCGACCGTGCGCATCGCCATCGCGGTCACCGCGATCACGTCCGGCACCGCCATGAGCTGTTCCACGACCTCGCTGAAGCGCACGGGCTCTCCGGGCACCCAGCCGCCCTCCGGTTGCGGAGCGGGCTCCCACGGCCCAGAGAGGGGTGCGTCGATCGTCGTGGGCGTCTCCTTGCGCCCGTTCGTGAAGAACGCGTCAACGGCGGCCATGGCGGCATCGGTGACCGCGGTGGCGCTCGCGGTGGCGGGAATGATGAGGGTGGCCTGCACCAGCACCTGGATGCGGGCGAGCAACGCGATTCCCACCTCGTCACCAATGAGCCGGCGGGGGTCCAGCGGGTTGAGGGTGTCGCGCCATGTGGGGGCGGGTGTGTACGTCTCCGTCCCGACGGCGTGGGCAAGGATCGCCCTTAGCGTCACCTGGTCCGTGGTCTTCACGCTCGGCGCGTCCACGATGATCGTGAGCGCGGGGGCGTCTTCGTCCACCACCCAGTGCACCCCGAACGCGAGCTCTTGGGACGCCGCGGGCGGGACGAAGGCGGGGTCGCGGGTTGGCAGCCCGTTCCACGCGAGGCCTTTGAGGCGGCCAGAGACCGCCCACGCGCGGTTCACGGCCGAGTGGGTGCGCGCCCGTCGCGCGTAGTCCTCCGCGACCACCGGCTCACACGTCAGGGCCTGGATGGGGTGTGGGGGCCACACCTCCGTGCCACCGTCTGGACCCTCGAGTTCTTCGGGACTGACGTTGACGGGCACGCGCGGGCGGGCCGCGAACGCGTGTGCCTCGTCCGCAGTGAGGCCCGCGTGCCCAAGATCGATGAGCAATTGTGCGAGGCCCGCGGGGCCGGTGGCCTCCACTCGTGCGGCAAACGGGGCGGCGGCCTCGACCGTAAGGCGCGTGCGTTCGCGGCGCACGAGAGCCGCCGCCTCATCTGGCCACAATCCCGTGCGGGCCACCACATCCGCCGTGGCCGCGGCGTCGCGCTCGGCGGGCGACCCGCCGAGCCCGTCCGCGTGCTCAACGGCATCCGCGATGACGTCGGCGTGCTCCAGCGCTACGCGTCGCACCACGCGGGAGCGCAGCAGGGTCACGGCGTCCGCCCGCATCCCCGCCGCCACGGCGGCGGCGAACGGGGCGGCCGCAAGCAGCGACTCCGCATCGCGGCGTGAGGGTGCCGCAGCGATTTCTCGTTCCGCGTCGCGAGGTGACACCGCAAGCAGCGCGGCTACGGCGTCGGCGAAGTCGCTGAGCTGCGTGGCCGGTAGCGCGGGGTACCAGGGCCGCTCGTCGTCGGGGAGCCAGCCGGGCCACGCGAGCGGCCAGTCTGCAAATCCGGCGTCCTCGAGCCGGTAGTGGACGTCTGCGACGGTGAATGCCGCGGCTTCCATGAGGGTGATGCCCGGTTCTGGGGCGTTGTGGTCCGTCCACGCGGGCACGGTGGTGAGGGCGGCGGCGACGCGGTCGCGGATCGTGAGCCAGTCGGCGTCTGGGGCGGTGGCGGCCGCGAGCGTGACGGGTGCTGGCATCGCGGGAACCGGCGCCGCGGACGTGGGCAGGGTCTCGGTCACAGTTGCTCCTCGAAGGTGAGGTTGTGCGCGCCGGAGGAGCAGTAGAGGCCGCGCTTTGGCTCTACGGCGACGACGTCTCCGGCGCCGTCGGGGCCGGCCATGGCAAAGGTGAGCACCGCGTCGACGTCCCATAGGCGTTCGAGCGCCGCGATCAGCGCGGAGCTGTAGAGCGACACTCCCCAGCGGGTGGGCACGGTGGTGGTGGGGTGCAGAAGCGCCTCAAGAGCGCTCGTGACGCTCGCGGTGCCGGAGATGGCTGCCACCCCTGCCCGCAGCCGAATGGTCGCGGTGATGGTGACGGGCGCGTAGCAAGGGCACAGCACGGAGACGTTGGCGCCCGCGGGCATGACGGCGTTGAGGGCGTCGGTGGCGCGGCCCGCGAGGCTCACGCTTGGGCGCGGGGCCACGCGGGTCGGCTCGTCCGGAATGAGGACCAGGCCCACTCGTCCCGGAGCGCGGTGGCCCTCAGAGTCGGTGTGCGGCAGGCACTTAACGGCTGCGACTTCGGGGAACTGGATGGCGATCATCTGCTCGTAGTCCCACGCGGTGATCGCGCGCCCGCGGTGGCGCACAAGGGCGGACGCTCTGCGCGCGTAGTCGTCGTCTGTCTCGGGGCCGCGGCCGCGGACGGACGCGAGGTTCGTGACCTTCTTGACGCCCGAAATGGGAGCGAGGGTCCCCTTGATTGCTCCCACGGGGAGCGCCGTGGCGGGGCTTGGGTCGTTCGCGGGGTCTGCGGCGGAGGACACGTATTCGGCGATCACCGCGTCGGGGATCGCGGACCTCAGCAAACCCAGCCGCTCTGGCTGGTTGGTAACCATGCGTACCCACTTGCCGTGCGCGGCGGTGACGTCATCGCAGCCCTCAGCCCAGCCGTCGGGCGCCACAAAGCGAAGCAGCCCAGACTCTCGCAACCGGCTGGTGCCGTCCGCGGCCACCAGCTCCACCCAGTGCGTGCCGTTCCACCATTGCCACTCGGCGTCCACGTCATCCGTGGCGCCGCACGGAGAGGCGGAATCGAGCTCGATGTAGACGGACACCGAGGAGCCGGTCGCCGACGCGGGCAGCGCGAGCCCAATGGCGACCATTCCGGTAGATCCCACCGCATCCACCTGGCGACGGAACGGCTGCCACATCCCCGACATCACGGAGTGTCGCCAACCAGACCAGGACTCCACGCGCGTGGCCGCCACGGGGTCGGTGGTGTAGCTGAGCCGCAGGTCCTTGTAAAGCGCGGGAGTGATGGGGGAGGGCATGTCCGGCACCGTCAGCGGCGCCTTGACGGCCTTGGTGGCGAAGTCCGCGAGGCGCTTCTGGTAGTCGGACCAGCCAAGGTCTCCAGAGGCGATAAAGCACCTGATGTACCGGCCCGGCTGCCCGGATACCTGCGACGGCAGCGATCCCTGCCCGCCAAGGGTGCCCGTGGTGCCGCCAAAACCCGACAGGCCAGAGCCGAAGTTCGCCCACCCGGTGCTCAGCAGCCGCTGCCAGCTGACGGCGGGAGCGGAACTCGTGGTGGTGGTGCCGCCGGAGCTTGGCCCCCAATAGATGCCGTCATCCATCACGGTGCCGGTGGCCTGAATCTCGTCGAAGTCGTAGTCGTCCGCCATGAGCGCGTACGTGACGTAGCCCATGTCCTCGATGAGCACCGCGTCCCACGTGAAGGACAGGCCGCCGGTCTTGCTCGAGAACAGCGTGGCGCTCACGGTGAGCGAGTTGACCGCCTTCGAGAGCACCTCGTCGCTACGCACGTAGAACGCGTCGCCCTTGGTGGCGGTGGCGGCGAAGGGCTCGAACTCCTTAGTGATGTCCACGAGTCCGTCGTTCGCGAAGGCCGCGTCGGGGACCACGTCGCTACGTTCGGCCACGGACACCATGACCGCCACGAAGGCCGCTCCCTCGGGGACTGGGATGCCCGCGGGGATCACGCATTCGATCCACGGCTCGCCGCCATCGGGGTCCACGCAGCCACCACTCATCGTGACCTCGATGCCGAATCCGCTGCCGCCTCCGGCTACGGGAACGGACAGGGTGCCGTCAGGGAGCGGGTGACGCCACTCCGCAGCGGCCCTGAGCGTGGCAATGCGCGCCGCGCCACCGGGCACGGGCATCGCGTTGAAGCCGAGCGTGACCTTCATGGTTCCGCCGACGAATCCAAGCGCGGGCGAGGTGATGCGGAGTCGATGCGGAGCGGGCGGAGCGGCGTCGCGCTCGTCATCCGTGGTGGGAGGGGCGATGGGAAAGTCGGGGGCGCTGAAGACCGCCCCATGCGCGCCGGAAGGAGGGCCTCCCGGCACCATGACGCGCACTCCTTCGAGCGCTGCCCCGTGAGCGGTGAGCGCATCAACCGTCCGGTAGCGCCGTTCATTGCCGAACGCGTCCTTGCCGCCGCGAAGCACTGTTCCGGCGGGCACCACGGCCGGCGCGAGCTTTGGCTCCACCGTTGCGGACGCGACCACGCGGTCCGGTACCACGGGCAATCGCTCAATGCCGAGCACGTCTCGCAGCCACTCAAGGTGCAAGCGGCGCGGCAGAGTTGCGGCGTGCTCGTCGAGGGTCACGTACTCCTCGGCAAGGGCGGTGAGCAGCGCGCGGTCAGGCTCGCCTTGCCGGGTCAACGCCCAACTACCAGGCCCGACGCTGGTGAACAGCGCATCGCGCCACGTCACCTTTCCCTCGGTGTGGGTGGGATCGGTGAAAGGGGTGAGCCGGGCGGCGTCGGCGAACGCGGAGATGATCTGGGCATGCGAGCGGGTCATGCGGCACCCCCAACGTAGAAGGGCACCACGAGCGACTCGGCGCGGCGGTGCCGGTCAACGCGGTACTCGATGGTGACGTCCACGCGGTCGTCCGCGTCGCCAGCCGGTTCCGCGGTGACCGAGTCGACGATCACGCGCGGCTCCCCAAGCACGAGCGCCCTGCGCACGTCGTCGGCGAGCCGGTAGCAGACCTCGGGCGTGCGCGGCTCGAAGACGTAGCGGTCAACCCCCGCCCCGAGGCCGGGGCGCATCACTCGTGATCCGCGCAGCGTGCGCAGCAAGATGATCATTGCCTCGCGCACGTGGTCGAGCCCAGCGTTCGTGACGACGTAGGCGGGCATAGCGCCGCCCCCGCGCTCAGCGTCGGGCATGCGCCACCGCGGAGGGAACGCCCAACCGGAGCCAACTTGCGGGTAGTCGGTGAAGCTCATGCGATCACCACCGTTGGCGCACCAACCGCCACCGACGCGCCGCACGCACAGCTGTCGCCGGAGCGCAGCGCGGGCCGCCCCTGAATCATCACGGTCCCCGAGCCCGCCGTGAACGGCGAAGCGGGAATGTGGCCCGTGTTTGGCGGGATAACGCACGCGTGCATGTCCCCGAGCACCGCGGCCGGCATGCCGCCGATCATCACGGTAGCGACGCCGGGACCCACGACGGTGCCGCCGTGGATGGTGGTGTCGCCAACGCGCGCTGCAAAGGCCATCGGTGCTCCTAGTTGATGTTCACGAGGGCACCCTTGAGCCCGAGCGGGCCGGATGCTTTGAGGTCGAAGGTGGCGGAGGCCTCGAACTTTGACGGCGCAGAGGCCTTGCCCTCGAAGGTCATCGCGTCGATCTTCACGGTGCCGCTTGAGGCCTTGAGGATGAGGTCCCCCTTGGCCGCCGTGAGCTCGATGCCGCTGTCAGAAAGCTTGAGTTCGTTCGAGGAGTCCTTGTGAGTGAGCGTCACCGCGGAGTTAGCGTCGTCGATCACCACGGAATGGCCCTTGGCGCTGACGATGCTGACCGCAGCGTCGTCGCCATCATCGAGCGTCACGGTGTGCCCGCCAGGGGTGACGAAGGCACGCACCGCGTTCTTGTCGGGGTCGATCGTCACGGGGGCCGCAGCCTTGCCGTTGAACAACTGGCCGAGCACCACGGGCGCGGCTGCGTCGCCGTCGACGAACCCGATAAGCACTTCTTGCCCAACATTGGGGATCACCACGTGCCCGTATCCATCGCCGGCGTCAGCGGCCGCCACTCGCGCCCACACGCCTTCGCCTGCGTCTTGCCGCCACGGCAAGCGCACCTTGACGCGGTTGAGCGAATCGGGATCGTCGAGCGCCTCCACCACCCCAAGCGCCAGTCCGGTCTGCATACTGCCCGACGCTGGTGGCGGGGTGAGCACGGGAGGTCGCCCAAGCTGTAGTTCCGTTCGGTAGCCCTTGTCGCTCAGGCGGTGGCGAGCTGCGGTGACGTAGTGGGGACCGCTCAGCCGCGCGCCCACCCCGGTGATCTCCACCCACGCGTCGCAGCGCAGCGAAGGGTCGCCAGCAACCACCATGTGCCCGTGCACGTGGGCGAGCGCCGCGTCCCTTTGCCGTCCAAGGGCGCGCGCGTCGGCGCCGTCGCTTGCCGAGTCCGCGTCCTTCTCGTCACGTTCCGCGCGCAATGGCCACCCCGCGGCGCCAACGGCCTTCGCATGGGTATCGCGGTCTCCAGTGGCGATTCCTGCTGAATCTGCGGACTGCTCGCTTTCCGCCACGTCGAGCGCGGAGACGTCCCACGACACCCCCGTGGCGGTGTCGATCGCGTGGGTCAGATCCTCCGTGAGATGCGCCTCGATGATGCCGCTCGTGTAGTCGAACTTGGGGGGCGAATCCGGGCCGGGCGGGGCGTGGAACACGATCGTGTCGTCACGCACATAGAGCGCCCACCCAAGGCGCGCCGCGCGTGCCTTGAGGAAGTCCCAGTCGCTTTGGCGGTCGCTCACCACGAACGCGCGCTGCACGCCGGAATCCGCGTCTGACGAGAGCGAATAGTCGCTCGCGATCGCGCTCGCGACGTCCGCGTCGGTGACGTCCGCGAGTTGGCGCGAGCGTGGGGGGTGCTCAAGCAGGATCGACTTGGAGCGCGCCTCCACGCGCAAGACGGGCCTGCCGTTGGATCCAAAGTGGGCCGTGATGGAGGCGATGACCCCGCCGAAGACGGGAGTGAGGTCCGAGTGGTAGCCGAGCGCCACCGCGATGTCCTTGCCAGGGGCGAAGGGGCCGGTGTCGCTGTGGCGCACGGTGCGCTCGTCGGCATTCCAGTTCTGCACCAGCAGCGTGCACCTGCCGTGCCTCCCTACCTCCTCGTGGACGTCAAACTCGATCACGTCCGCAGCATCAGCGGGCGAGAGTGCCGCTCCCGCGACGGTGACTTCGAAGGTGGGGCGATCGGGCTGCGCGGCGGGGCTCATCGAGGGGTCCCTGTGCGCTGCGCTGTTGATGTGCGCTGCGCCACTGGGGGCAGCATGAGCACTTGCCCTGCGCGCACCCCGCGCGGGTTCGTGAGGTGGTTCGCCTTGGCAAGGGGCCGCCAGTAGGCGGGGTCGCCGTAGACGCTCGCGGCGATCGCATCGAGGGCATCGCCGTCCTTGACGAGCCAGGTCTGATACAGATCGGGCGACGCGGGGCGGTCCTCCGCTTGCACCTCTTGCGGGGACAGCGCCTCCTTGAACGCGAGTTTGATCGTGGCGCGCAAGGGCTCACCTGTGCGATCGAACAGTTTGTACGTGACGTCCGCTTGCGTGAGGATGCCGCGGAAGGTGAACCGGCCCCAATAGGCGTGCACGTAGTAGGGCTGATGCGTGTCGCCCTGGAACTTGGTGAGCGCCAGCAACTCGTCGAGCTTGGGACCGATACTCCCGGCCTCCCCTACCACCCCCGTGCCGTCAAGCAAGAGGTCCAGAGAGACCTCATCGGGCTCCCCTCCGCTATACGACTGCTGCGGCTGGGACGTGCCGGCCGACTGCGTGGCCTCGTACTTGTTTTTGCGAGAGAAGCTCAGCTCCGTGGGATTCAGCAGCGCCGTCCACGTCACCCCCGCGGGCTTGGAGAACTCAAGGTCCGTGTAGGCGTCGATCGTGAGCTTGGTGAGTTGGGTGGCGGTGAGCATCAGCGGTCCCACTCCCTGCGCAGCGTCTCGAGCACCCGCTCCGTTGCCTTGCGCACCACCGCCTCGAGCTGCTCCTCCGCAGGAGCCGGGCCGCCCGCACCGCCCTCTGGTGCCGGGGCCACCGCAGTCTCAGTGATGATCTCGCCAATGACAACCGCCATGTCAGGCCCCCACCTTCTTGAGAGCGAGGCCGTGGTGCGCAATCTCGATGGACTCGATCGCCACCGCGCTCGACTGCGCGTCCAGGTCCGGGCCCGTGAGCTTCGCCGGCCAGCCACGCGAGAACCCCCACACGCGCACAGGGGTGAGTTCGCCGTCGGCCGTGCTCATCAGCGTGACCGTGCCGTCCCGGGGAGCCACGAGCCCGCTTGTGAGGTACTCGCCCCACCAATCCCAGAGCTCTTGGGTGGGGCCAGCGCCTTGGCTGAGCACCAGGTTGGGGAACGAGGCACGCGAGGGCATGCGGTGCGAGAAGCGATTCTCGCCGCCCTCCGCGTACTCCTCGACGCTCACCTCTCCCGCCAGGCCCGTGCACTTGCTGAAGCTCGTCGACGCGAGGCCGTCGATGGCCAACACAAAGTGCACCGTGGTGAACGGCATGACGGCGGGAGAGGCGAGCGCGAGCACTTACTTGACCTCGATCTCGATGCCCTCGCAGGCGAACTCGACGGACTCGATGGCCACGTCGGTGCCGGTGGACTTAAGGCCAGGGCCCTCGAGCTTGACGGGCCACGCCTCCTTGATCTTCCAGGTCATCACGGGCTCGCGCGTCTCGTTGAGCAGGCTCACCGTCACGGGACGGCGCGCCACATTGCCAGCGACGATGGTGTTGTACCAATCGAAGAGGCCGTTGCCCGCCTCTTTGGGCGCGATGCCTCGCTTCATGGTGACGTTGGAGAACTTCTTGAGTCCCGGTTGCTTTCGCGTGCTCAGTTGCACGTCGGCACCGCCGCGGTACTCCACTACTTCGGCCTCCATGGTGAGGCCGCTGACCTCGGAGAAGCTCGAGGTGTTTTGGGAATCGCCCCAGCTGACTTCGAAGTGCAGGGTGGTCATGGGATACATGGCTCAGGTCCTTTCTGTGCTCGTCGACTATTCAGCGAGTCGCTTGTGGCTGAAGCGGAACACCACAAACTCCGCTGGCTTAGCAGGGGCAATGGCCACTTCGGTGATGACGAGACCGAGGTCAACGTCCGTCTCCGTCATGGTTTCGCCGATCCCAACGCGAACGCGATACGCCTCAGTTGGCTTGGTGCCCGCGAGAGCGCCGGCGCGCCACTGCTGATCGAGGAAGTTCTCCACGGACACCTTGATGCGGATCCACGTGGAGGCCGTGTTGGGTTCAAACACCACCCATTGCGTGGACCGCTCAACGCTGGTCTCAATCATGTTGAACAGGCGCCGCACGTTGACATAGCGCCAGGTCACGTCGTCGGTGGCGTTGCGCGCGCCCCACAACCGGATTCCACGGCCAGGGAAGGCCCTGATCAGGTTGACGCTGCCGGGGTTCAGCAGGTCTTGGCGCCGCTGCGTGTAGTCCTGTGTGAGGCCCACGATGCCGTTGACGCGTTCGTTGCCCGGCGCCTTGTGCACGCCGCGCTCGCGATCGGTTCGCGCGAACACTCCCGCGACAAACCCGGAGGGCGGCACGGTGGTGTAGCGGTCTATCGAATCGGGATCGATCGTCACGATCTTCACGTGCGGCGCGTAGACGGACGCGTAGGTGCTGCTCACCGCGGTGTTTCGCCACGCGAGCAACTCCGTGTCCTCGTCGATGTCAGGGGTGTCGATGATCGCGAAGCGACGCTGCTGCTCGCAGTGCGTGATGACCTTGCCCACGAGGTCCGCTTGCAGCAGGGGATCCTCGAATCGCACGGCGTCTGGCACGATCACCATCGCGGGCTCTGTTGGCACCTCGAGCGCAGCCAGTCCCGCGGCGTAGTCGCTGGTTCCCGCATCGTTGTCCACGCCGTCTCGCGTTCGCGTCACGATCGCCGGCATGGTGCCCGACGCTATGGCTGGCGCTCCCCCCGCGCGTGGGTTGAGCGTGACGTAGGTGGACACGCCGTTGACCACGTCGTCGCGAGCGAAGTACGTGGGGTGGGTGGGGTCGAGCGCGAGCGACGAGAAGGTCTCGACGACAGCCCCGTCGTTCAGCACCCGCAGGCTGAAGCGATACGGGAAGGCCTGCGTGGCCGTGACGGCGAGCAGCGGGAACCGGCCAGCATCCGGGTTGGTGGCCGCGGAGATGTTGGCGGTGGCCGCAAAGTCGAGCACGTAGATGTTGCCGCTGGGGTTGTCCACGCCCGTGATCCTGAGGGTGTTCGCAGCGAACGCCACGTAGTCCCCCACGCGCGGGGCTACCGCGCACTTGACCACCACGCCGAGCGAGGCGTCGTTGGGCAACACAAAGGTGGCCGTGGTGAACGTGTGGGCGAGCCCGTCGCCTGCGGACGTTCCCGTGGCCGCTCCCGTGCGGGTAACGGTGGTGGTGTCCGTGCCATTGGTGAGGCGGATGGCCGTGCCGATGGGCAAGAAGCTGAACTGCGAGACCACCTCCGCCTCATTGGCCGGGCTGAGGTCGATGGTCTGCGAGAACACCGCCACGCGCACTTGGCCGTCAACGGAGATGGCTCCCGAGGGGAAGTCGCCGCCGGCGGGCATCGAGAAGGTGGTGCCGGAGACCTGTGCCTCAACCCCCGTCGAGACGATCGCGCGGGCGTTGGTGAGCTGGCCGTCCTGAGTGTGCGGCACCACTGCCGGGTCCGCGGCCCAGGCGATGTCGCCAAGGTTCAGTGCCCCCACCTTGGCCGCGATGGTGCCGGCGAACGCGGTGCGCCGCGGCGCGAGGCCCGCCGCATCGATCGCCGCACCAAGCGGCGCCGCAAGTGTCACGGTGAGTGATGCGCCGTCTGGCACTGCGCTCGCAACCCTCGCGGTCACTCGCGATGCGTCTGCGCGTTGCAGTACCAGGAGGTCGCCCGTGCGGATGCCGGATCCGGCGGCGAACGTCAGCACGGTTGCGGTGCCAGCCACGGCGAGCGCGATCGTGTCTCCCGCATCCAGCGCGAGCGCTGCCCCGCCGGACTTGGTGACCCGCACCGTGGTGGCCGTCACGTCGTTGACCACAGCCGCACGCGTGTCACCAGCGGAGTTGATGAGCGTCACCGTGTCGTTGATCGCGAGGCCGCCAGGGCTTGAGACCGGCACGTCGATTGCCGCGGCGGTGACGTTTACGGGGCCGGACACGGTGGCGCGCGCCATCGTGGCGAGCCCGCCGGTGAAGTCGGGGGCCACGGCAAGCGAGACATCGTTCGCCCAGGCTCCGGGGCTGATCGCGTCAACCGTGAAGGATGCGGCGGGTGTCGAGTCGCTCACCAACCACTGCGCTCCAACGGACGGGTCCACGCGCACGATGTACGCGGCGGGCCCGCCATTTTCGAAGAAGCCGAACACCGACTCTGCCGTGAAGGAACGGGATGTTGCGGTGCCGAACACGCGCACAAAGTCAGACCAGCCGGTGACCCGCGTGGGCTTGAGGACCGGTCCCTTCCTGGTGGTGCCGAGCACGGCGACCACGCTGGTGGGAGCGGCGGCAATCGGTTGAGGGCCCGAGGGCACCTCCTCGATGTACACGCCGGGGGATTGATAGGTCACAACGGCCTCCTTGGCTCGTCAGGTTGGGTCGACCACATGGATGCGGGTCTCGGCGCGCGTGAAGTCAAGCGAGACCTTGCGCACGGTGGTGGCGCCGATCCGCAGATCGGCTGGGGTGAAGGGCGCCCCCCAGGTTCGGGGCGCGCTCGAGTAGACGCCGGGCTTGCCGGCTACTGCGGTGAGGGGGACGTCCGCTCCCGTGCTTGGGTGCACGGTCACCGACTTCCCGACGGCGGGGTTGCCCGTGCCCAGATCCTTGAGGGCCACGGTGAGCACCATGGGCGTTGGGTCCAGGGCCACGTCGATGGGGACCTCGGTTGGCGGGCCGGCGAGTGGAACGCGGATGGTGTGCGCACGGTCAGCTCCTGCGGGAAACACGAGGTGCGCTGCGAGCCCTGCATCGGCCACTGTGACGTCCACGAAGGCGGGCGCCGGTGTGCCAGCCGTGGCGGTGCGCGCTACCACCACCGAGCCAGAGACCACGCGAGCCGACCACCCTGGCGGCCACAGCGTCGGGCCTACCGAAAGTGCCCCGATGGCCGCTCCCGTGGACGCGTGAAGCAGGCGAACGCGGTACTGGAGGCTCGTGGTGGAGGTGGCGATGACGGTCACGGCGCCCCCACGTAATCCACGCGGTGGGTGAGGATGCGCCCCGCGCCTTCGCGCTCGAGGATCGGCACGGGCGCCACGTCCACCTCGTAGAACAGCGCCACCTTGCCCGGCCTGCCGAGCACGCCCCACACCTGGTTGCGCTCATCGTGCGTGGGGCTCAGTAGCCGAATCGCGATTGCGTCCACGGTTCCCTTGAGCGGCGGCACGAGGTCGGCGCCTGTGAGCACCGGAGTGGTGTGGAACGCCTGCACGATGCGGCCAAGGCGGGTCTGTGCCTCGTCGTGAACGCCAAAGTACGTGATGAGGTACGTCAGTTTGAGGCTGAGGGGAGCGCGGACGAGGCCCGCATTTCCCTCCACGAGCGGGCGGTTGATCATGTGCGGGTGGGGCGCCACGGCGATCAGCGCGATCGCCGCCTTGTTGTCCTCCGGAGCGGTGTCGCCCTCCACAAGGGAGTTGATCTGCACCCACGGCGCAAGATCTGGCGTCGCGTCATGGATCACGTCAACGAGCGCCTCAGTCACCTCGAGGATCATGCGTCCCGCTCCCACCTGCGAGGAGTGAGGCCCTCCGCGTCGAGCCGCGCCTCGACGAGGCGCTCAATCTCGGCGAACGACCCCACGTACGTCTCCTCGTCAGTTGCGAGGTCACGCACTCTTGCCCTCACGATGAGGGGAAGCGACTCCACCTCGCGGGGCTCTGCCCACACGTCGAGGAGAAAGCGGTGCTTCCAGGTTTTCACCACCAGGCCGTGACCCTTCTGATTTGGGGTCAGCCTGACTGTGGGCGGTCACGGTGTGGTCACCGCGGCCGCGCCTCGCTATCGCGAAACGGTCACCGCAGCCGCGCCACGTGATCGAGCGCGCGGTCGACGATCTCGCTGAGGCGCGTGATTTCCCTGTGGGCGCGCTCCAGTTCCGCCACGAGAGCGCCGACGCTGGGGTTGCCTTCGCCTGGAGCGCTCGGTTCGCGGCGGCGCAGGGTGGCATAGAGCGCGATGGTCTCGGGCATGGGATCCGCGCCGAGTTCCTCGAGCAGCACCGTGCGGCACCGTTCGAACTGCCGCTCCACGAGGTCGTCCCTGCCCGCGGCTCCGTAGGCCGCCATGACGTGGCGGTGGACGTCCTCGCGCAAGGGCTCCATGGCGAGCGCCATGTCCCCGTACTTGGCGATGGCCCCCAGCTCTTTGCGTGCCCCGTAGTACTGCAGCAAGTGGTCGAGTGCCGTGAGGTACAGGTTCTCGATGCGGGCGCGCTCGGAAAGCACCCACTCGTGGTCGCACGGCTCCACGAGCGTTCCCCTGTGCATCGACACTGCGGCTTCGAGCGCCGAGGCCTGTGCGGGCGTGAGGTCGTGAGCGCGCGTCTCGAGCGTCGGCGTGGTGAGCTGCTCAAACAGGCGCGCATCCAAGGCGACCTCTATCGCCGAGCTCAGCGCCACCCGTCGGCCCGTTGCTTCAGCGACGATTTCCACGCCCGTGCGCGCGCGGACCTCGGTGCGCAATCGCCACACGGCCGTGTTGAGGCGGCGGCGCGCCGTAGGGGCGGAGCAGTCGCTGAACAAATGCGCTGCAGCGATGTCGCGCGCGCGGCCCTCTTTGGGGGCGAGGGCGAGGTAGGCGCACAGCAACGACGCCCCTGGCGAAAGCGCCACGGGACTGTCTCCGCTTAGGAGAGTTGGGGCCCCCAAGAGCCTCAGCGTGAGTTGCGTGGTTTCCACGCCTCCCCCTCACGTGCGTGCGAGTGTCCATCTGTGAAAATAACGCAATTCGGACACCCGCGCTTGGTGACAGCTGCCCCCATTTATGGGGGTGCCGATTGCTGCGTTACCTTGTCACCATGCCAACTCCGCGACGGACTCGCATCCTCGTGTGGTCTCTTGTAGGTCTCATCTTGCTCGGCGCCGCGGTGCTATTCGCCTTCACCGAGCGGCCCGTCACCACCCCGCGCTATCCCGCTGCAGCGTGGGAAGGGCAGGGCGGAACGTACGCCGGAACGCTCGACGCCGACGTGGGCGATTCCCAAATCTGCTGGTACATCCTGAGTTCCACCGGCACGCGAGTTGGCATGGTCCTCCCTGACACGTATCGCGCGTTCAAGCTCTCAGTTGTGCAGCGCGGGACTTCCGGCGCGGCTCCCTTCATCTCAGGGACGTCGCTCTTTGCGGGCGACAAGATTGCGCAGTATCCCGAGCCCGTGGTGGCCGTGGGCAGGCCGGCGGTTGGCGACGGGTGGCTCGCGCAGGCGCGCGCGGAGTGGGATCACTATTGCGATCCGTCCGTGGAAACGGTGATCGTGGTTGAGCCGGGGACTCTGGGGACGCCCGAGGCGTAGTTGAGCCCGGGGGCTCGCAGTTGTACGTTGATGTACAGCGTCGTACAATCCCTGCATGACCACCGTGAGCGCGAGTGATGCTCGCCAGACGCTTCCCGCGCAGCTCGATCGCGTGGAGCGTGGCGAAGAGGTGGCGATCACCAGGCATGGTCGCGTCGTGGCGGTGCTCGTGCGGCCGGATGTGCTTCGCGCGCGACGCGCGAGCGACGTCTGGGACCAGGCCGATCGCGTCGGCTCGCGCCTCGAGGCGGCGCTCGCGGAGTCACTCACGACCGCCGCGATTGGGCCCGGGCGTGCAGAGGTACTTGTCGAGGCCGCGCGCGACGCCCGGCGCCGCGGATGACGAATCGTGTGGCGTTTGACGCGGACGTGCTGATCTACGCTGCCGACCGCGGCCATCCGCTCGGGGCGCCGGTAGCGGCGCTGGTCGCGGAGTCAGCGGAGGCGGACCACACCTGCATCGGATCGCTGCTGCTGCTGCCCGAGGTGCTCGCGAAGCCAATGCGTGACGATCCCGACTCCGACGAGACCACGGCGTTACTGAGCTTGCTCAGTCGCCTCGACCTGCGGTCCATCGACGAGCCCACCGCGAGGCTCGCGCTCGTGCTCGCTTCGAAGTACGGTCTGCGTGCTGCCGACGCGACCCACCTTGCAACGGCGGTGGCGGCAGGCGCCGAGTGGTTCATCACCAACAACCGCAAGGACTTCCCGCAATCCGTCGCGGAGATCGACATCGTCTATCCGGATCACCTGCCCGGGTACGCTTGACCCATTCCGTCACCGCCACCTCTGAGGACCCGATGACCGACGCTTCCGCGCCTTCGCCTTCCGTAGCCAGCCACCTCGACACGGTGGAGCACGCCGCCGCGACCCCAGACCAGGAGCAGCCCTGGGCCGAGCTCGGCCTCAAGGCCGACGAGTACGCGCGCATCCGCGAACTCCTCGGCCGCCGCCCCACCAACGCGGAGCTCGCAATGTACTCCGTGATGTGGTCGGAGCACTGCTCGTACAAGTCGTCCAAGGTGCACCTGCGCCAGTTTGGCGAGAAGACCACCGATGAGATGAAGACGCACCTCATGGTGGGCATCGGCGAGAACGCCGGGGTGGTTGACATCGGCGACGGCTGGGCCGTGACGTTCAAGGTCGAGTCCCACAACCACCCGTCGTACGTGGAGCCGTACCAGGGCGCCGCCACCGGCGTTGGCGGCATCGTGCGCGACATTCTCGCGATGGGCGCGCGCCCCGTGGCCGTGATGGACGAGCTGCGGTTCGGCGACATTGCGCACCCGGACACCGCGCGCGTGGTGCACGGGGTGGTCTCCGGCGTTGGCGGCTACGGCAACTCGCTTGGCCTTCCCAATGTTGGCGGCGGGGCCGCGTTTGATGCCTCGTACCAGGGAAATCCCTTGGTGAACGCCCTGTGCGTTGGCGTCATGAAGCACGAGGACATCCACCTTGCCTCCGCCGCTGGTGTGGGGAACAAGGTGGTGTTGTTTGGTGCGCGCACCGGTGGCGACGGCATCGGCGGAGCGTCCATCCTCGCCTCAGAGACTTTTGAGGACGGCGTCCCTTCCAAACGACCTTCCGTCCAGGTGGGTGACCCTTTCATGGAGAAGGTGCTCATCGAGTGCTGCCTCGAGCTGTTTGCCGCGGACGTTGTACTCGGCATCCAGGACCTTGGCGCGGCCGGTATCTCGTGCGCGACGTCTGAGCTCGCCTCCAACGGCTCCGGCGGCATGCACGTGTGGCTCGACGACGTCCTGCTGCGCGACCCCACCCTCAATGCGGGCGAGATCCTGATGTCCGAGTCTCAAGAGCGCATGATGGCCGTCGTCACCCCCGAGAAGCTCGATGCCTTCCTCGAGATCACCGGCAAGTGGGACGTTGAGACCGCGGTGGTCGGCGAGGTCAACGACTCCGGCCGCCTCACCATCGACCACCATGGCGAGCGCATCGTGGACGTGGACCCGCGCACGGTCGCCCACGACGGCCCCGTGTATGAGCGCCCCTTCGCCCGCCCGGCGTGGATGGACGGCCTGCAGAAGGACACCGCGCGCACGCTCGGGATGCCGGTCGCCGAGGATGACCTCAAGATGGCGTTCCTTGAACTCATGTCCTCGCCCAACCTGTCTTCTCGGGCCTGGATCACCTCCCAGTACGACCGCTACGTGCAGGGCAACACGGCCATGGCGCGGCCCGACACCGTTGGCGTCATCCGCGTGGACGAGTCCACCGGGCGCGGGGTTGCGATTGCGACGCGCTCGAACGACCGCTTCACCAAGTTGGACCCGTACGCGGGCGCGATCGAGAGCCTCGCGCACGCGTACCGCGCCGTCGCGGCCACGGGCGCTACACCTCTCGCCATCACGGACGGCCTCAACTTCGGCTCCCCCGAGGACCCTGACGCCATGTGGCAGTTCGCCGAGGCCATCCGCGGCCTCGCCGACGGCTGCCAAGAGTTGGGCGTCCCCGTCACAGGCGGCAACGTCTCGCTGTACAACGGCACGGGACAGCCTGGCCGCATCGACTCGAGCATTAATCCCACGGCCATCGTGGGCGTGCTCGGCGTCTTCGACGATGTCACCCGCGCGCTGCCCTCTGGTTGGCGCGAGGACGGCCAGCTCATCTACGTGCTCGGCACCACCCGCCCCGAGCTCGACGGATCGCAGTATGCCGCCATCTCCGGTCACCTCGGCGGTCTGCCACCGGTGGCCGACCTTGAGGCCGAACGCGTGCTCGCCGAGGTGCTGGTTTCGGTGAGTCGTGACGGCCTGGCCGACGCTGCGGTCGCCTTGGGTGAGGGCGGCATCGCTGCCGCTCTGGCTCGCGGGGCGCTGCGGTACGGGGTTGGCGCTCGCGTCACCCTGGACGAGCTGGCCGCGCGCGACGGCGTTTCGGTTGTCCAAGCGCTCTTCTCCGAGTCCCAGGCCCGCGCGCTCGTGGTTCTCCCGCGCACTGAGGAGCCGACGTTCCTCGCGATGCTCGAGGCTCGCGGAGTGCCTGCCGTGCGCATCGGCGTGACCGACGCTCAAGGTGACCTGGAAGTTCAGGGCGCGTTTAGCGTCGGGCTGGACGAATTGAAGGCCGCGCACGAGGCGACCCTGCCGAAGCACTTCGCGTAGGCCCGCACCGGCCGCGTGGCACCCTAGAACCATGACCGCCCGCCGCCGCATCCCCGACGTCGAGGGCCGCTCCGCACTCGCCAGCTGGCAGGCCGCTGACGGCCACATCGACCGCGACGTCATCGCCACCGCCGTGCGCTGGAGCCTCGAAGAGCTCAACGCGCGAGCCCCCGGCCAGTCGGTCGAGGTGCGCGTGCCGCCCATCGGCGCCGTTCAGATCCTCGAAGGCACCACGCACCGGCGCGGCACCCCGCCCGCCGTGGTGGAGATGGGTGCGGACACGTTCCTGCGCCTCGTGGTGGGTGACATGCCGTGGCCCGACGCTGTGGCTAAGGGCCTCGTGGTGGCTTCGGGGGAGCGGGCTGACCTGTCTGGGCTGCTCCCACTCGCGAACCCGTAGAATGTCCCCGTGAGCGACGCCCCCCGGTACGAGCCTGCCTCATACGACAGCGCCGACGAGGACGTACCCCCCATGGACGAACTCGACCGCGTGGCCTTCGACGCGGTGGTGCGCAACGCCCCCCGCTTTGGCCGGTTCATCGGCACCGGTGTGGGCATCGGCTTTGTGCTCGGCCTCATCATCGGCCTCGTGCTTCCCAACACCACGAGCGTCGGCAGAGGAACCGTCGCCATGCTCATGGGTGCCGGGTTCGCGATCATCGGGGCCATCGTGTCCGCGTCGATCGTCGTGGGCCTCGACGGCACTCGCCGGGCGCCCACTGAGGAGGGCTTCCCTTGGGAGGCGCCGAGCGAAACTGACACCAGCGTCGGGCAGGACGCTGTGAAAAGGGACAGCGAGTGAGCCGCAGGGGCGACGGCCGCCTGAGCCACGACCTTCTCCCCGGCGAGAAGGGCCCCCAGGACGCGTGCGGCGTGTTCGGCGTCTTTGGGCCCGGCGAGGAAGTCGCCAAGCTTGCCTACTTTGGCCTCTACGCGCTCCAGCACCGTGGCCAAGAGAGCGCCGGAATCGCGGCCAGCAATGGCGAGAACATCCTGGTATTCAAGGACATGGGCCTGGTCTCCCAGGTGTTCGACGAGGGCGCGCTCGAGGCGCTGCAGGGCCACATCGCGGTGGGCCACACGCGCTACTCGACCACCGGCGCGTCCACGTGGGCAAACGCCCAGCCGACGCTGGGGCCCACCAAGCACGGGACCGTCGCCTTGGGCCACAACGGCAACCTGACGAACACTGAACGACTTCTTGAACTCGTGGCGGAGCGCCTGGGAGGCGAGCGCCGCGACACGATGCGCGGCGGCGGCTGCACGGACACCGCGATCCTCACGTCGCTGCTCAGTTGGGACCGCTTCGACACCCTCGAAGAGACCGCGCTTGAACTGCTGCCGCAGGTGCGCGGCGCGTTCTGCTTTGTCTTCATGGACGAGACCACCCTGTACGCGGCGAGGGACGCGAATGGCGTGCGACCGCTCGTGCTTGGCCAGCTGGCGAGTGGCGGCTGGGTGGTGGCCTCCGAGATCCCCGCGCTCGACATCACGGGCGCGCGGTACGTGCGCGAGGTGGAGCCCGGCGAGTTCTTGCGAATCGACGAGACGGGCGTTCACTCGCAGCGCTTCGCCGAGCCGGACCCCAAGGGCTGCATCTTCGAATACGTCTACCTCGCGCGCCCGGACACCTCTATCAATGGGCGCTCTGTGCAGGCATCGCGCCTGGAAATGGGCCGTGCGCTTGCGCGCGAGCATCCGGTAGAGGCGGATCTCGTGATCCCCGTGCCCGAGAGCGGCACTCCGGCGGCTGTTGGTTACGCCCAGGCCTCTGGCATCCCATTCGCGCAGGGACTCACCAAGAACGCGTACGTGGGCCGCACCTTCATTCAGCCGTCGCAGACGCTGCGCCAGTTGGGCATCCGGCTCAAGCTCAATCCTTTGCGCGAGGTCATCGAGGGCAAGCGGCTCATCGTGGTTGACGACTCGATCGTGCGCGGCAACACGCAGCGTGCCATCGTCGCGATGCTGCGGGAGGCGGGAGCCGCAGAGGTGCACGTGCGCATCTCGTCGCCGCCGGTGCAGTGGCCGTGCTTCTACGGCATCGACTTTCCCACGCGCGAGGAACTCGCCGCAGTGGGCCACGCCGTGGACGAGATCCGGGACCAGATTGGCGCTGATTCCCTCGGCTTCATCTCGACCGAGGGCATGGTGACCGCCACCGAGCAGGCCGTGGAGCGGCTGTGCACCGCGTGCTTCACCGGAACGTATCCCATCGAGCCGCCGGTGTCCGCGCGGCACCTGCTGCTGCAGCAGCGCGTGGAGGTTGGCTCGTGAGCGGCACAGAAGGCATCACCTACGCCGACGCTGGGGTCGACATCCACGCAGGCGACAAGGCCGTGGAACTCATGAAGGCCGCCGTTGCGCGTACGCATGGGCCGGAGGTGCTTGGCGGGGTTGGCGCGTTCGCCGGCCTCTTCGACGCGAGCGCGCTCCTTGACTACAAGCGGCCGCTGCTCGCGAGCAGCACGGACGGCGTAGGCACCAAGATCGTCATCGCGCAGGCAATGGGGATTCACGACACCATCGGCAAGGACCTCGTGGCAATGGTGGTCGATGACATCGTCGTGTGCGGCGCAAAGCCCCTGGTCATGACCGACTACATCGCGTGCGGCCGCGTGGTCCCAGAGCGCATCGCCGACATCGTGCGCGGCATCGCGGAGGGCTGCGTGGAGGCGGGCGTTGCGCTCGTCGGAGGCGAGACCGCGGAGCACCCCGGCGTCATGGAGCCAGACGAGTACGACGTCGCGGGTGCCGCCATCGGTGTGGTCGAGGCGGAGAAGGTGCTTGGCCCTGACAAGGTGCAGTCCGGCGATCTGGTGATCGCGATGGCGTCTTCGGGGCTCCACTCGAACGGTTACTCGCTCGTGCGCTCAATTGTCGCCCACCAGGGCTGGACTCTCGAGACCTACGCTCCTGAGCTCACGCGCTCACTCGGCCTCGAGCTACTGGAACCCACGCGCATCTACTCCAAGCTCTGCGTCGATCTAGCCACGAACATCCCTGGTATTCACGCATTCAGCCACGTGACCGGCGGAGGGCTCGCGGCGAACGTTGCTCGCGTCCTCCCCAAGGGCCTCGCGGCAACCGTTGCTCGCGACTCATGGTCGCTGCCCGCGATCTTCGCCTTGCTCCAGGACGCGGGCAAGGTGCCGTGGCATGACCTTGAGTCCACGCTCAACCTTGGCATTGGCATGGTTGCCGTGGTCGCCCCCGGCGATGCTGCCGCGGTGGTCGAGGCGAGCGGCGCGGCCGGAGTTCCCGCGTGGATCATCGGCGAGGTGGCACCGGATGCTGGCCGCCCAACGTCACCGGATGTGGTGCGCGGCGCTAAGGGAGTGGACGGCGGCGCCGTGGTGCTCACTGGTACCTACCAGGTATAGCCAGCCACGCCGTCGGGCCTTCCACCGCGGCACTCCTCCACACAAATGGAGGTGTGGTGCCTAGCCGCGAAACCAAGATGCCTGGTAGATGAGATGGCCTGGTTTCCAGCGGGCCAAATTGTGTGGAGGAGGGCCGCGGCGGGCGCGGCGCGGCTCACGCAGAGCGCGCGATGTCAGTCGTCGTCGTCAGACGCCCAACGGTCCACGTAGGGGTCATCGTTGGGCTCAACACGTGTGGCGGTCTGCTTGGGGGCACCGGAAATCAGCTCGCGCTCAAGGTCACGGAGGTCTCCGCCGTGATTCGTGTACTTCAGCTCGCGAGCGATCTTCGCGTCTTTTGCCTTCTGACGACCGCGCCCCATGTCGCCGTCCCTTCCCGTTGTGCAGGTCCGTGTCCCGGTCCCAACCGGTACTTTACAACGCGCGCTCGGGGGCAAGATACTCCCGCAGATCGGGCAATTGCGGATTTCTGGGTGAAAGCCCGTCATAATCGGCGTGGAGTTGTCTCTCATAGGGGGACAGCGCTCCATGAGGGAGCAGTACCAGATCTGAGGGATATCAATGATGGCTGACACGGCACAGGAGCCGGAGAAGTTGCTCACGCCCAGCGAGGTTGCCGCGATTTTCCGCGTCGACCCCAAGACGGTCACCCGGTGGGCGAAGGTGGGCAAGCTGTCCTCCATCCGCACGCTTGGCGGTCACCGTCGCTTCCGTGAGGCCGAGGTCCAGGCTCTTCTCGCCGACGCGCAGGAGCCCCGCGCGTAGGTGCCGCTTGGGCCTAACCGGCCCTCGCTCCACGTCAGTCCCCGCGCGTAGTGTTGCGGCATGCCGTCCCCACTGCACGCGGGCACCTATTCCACGCCCGTAGGCGACCTTTCCGTGCTCGTTGACCCAGCGTCGGGCAGCGTTGTGTGTTCCCACTTTGGCACCGTTGCCGACGCCGCCCGTGAGGTGGGCGCCAGTTGGGTTGATATGCCCGACGCTAGGGTGGCTGCGGCGCTCGCCTCCTGGGCGTCTGGGGATGGGTCGGCACTTGCCGAGATCCCGGTGTACCAGGCGGGATCTGAGTTGCAGCAAGAGATCTGGGCTGCGGTGCGCGCCATCCCTAGCGGCGAGACTGCGACGTACGGGGAGATCGCGCTTGAGGTGGGCCGGCCGCGCGCAGCCCGCGCCGTTGGCACGGCCTGCGCGCGCAATCTCACTACGCCATTCACTCCGTGCCACCGCGTGGTGAGCGCCAGCGGAATCGGGGGATTTGGGGGAGCGACCTCGCTCAAGCGACGGATGCTTGAACTGGAGATGCGATGAACGCCCCCACGAAGTCCTGGCTGCCTGCCTTCATTATCTGCGCGCTGTTCTGGGGCTCAAGCTTTCTGTTCATCCACGAGGCCATCAAGTCGTTCACGGCGTCGCAGGTGGCGTTCGGGCGGGTGGTCGTTGGTGCGCTCGTGCTCGGCGGCATGCTGCTCGCGCAGCGACGCCGGCCTCGGTTCTCGTGGCGGGAGATCGGCTCCGTTGCCCTCGTGGCGCTGCTGCTGTCCGTGGTGCCGTTCATCCTCATCCCCATCGCGCAGGAGCACATCACCTCGATCCTTGCGAGCCTGCTGAACGCGACCACGCCGTTGTGGACCGCGCTGTTCGTGGCGCTGTTGATTCCCACGGAGAAGGCCAGCCGCCTCCAGGTGGTTGGGCTTGTCATTGGCGCGTTCGGAATTGCGGTGCTGCTGGGCGCGTGGAACGTGAGCGATCTACCGATGCTTGGTGCGGTGCTGATGCTTGCCGCCACTGCGTGTTACGGCCTCGGCTCCACCATGTCCCGGCTCTTCCTCAGTTCCGTTAAGGAGACTCCCACGGGGCTAAGTGCCGCCCAGATGGGGCTCTCCGCGATCATGCTCGCGCCCGTGGCTTTGGTGACCGCCCCCAGCGATCCGCCCACCTTGCACGGGAGTGCCGTGTGGGCGCTGCTTGCCCTTGGGCTCTTCGGCACGAGCTTCGCGTACGTGCTCTTCTACCAAGTGGTGCGCGTGGCGGGCGCTACTACGGCGGCGTCCACCACCTACGTGGTACCGATCGTTGCGACCTTCCTGGGCATCATCGTGCTCAAGGAGCACCTCCACTGGTACGAGCCGGTGGGCGCGGTCGTCGTGCTCGGCGGGGTGTGGCTCGCGCAACGCAAGCCAAAGGTGCTCGAGGTGGAGGCTAAGGCCGCCCACGCATAGCGCGTCGGGGGCTTACGGCAGCGCGCCCTTGATGTTCTCGATGGCGCGGTGCGGCACCAGATCCTTGTTCTTGCGGATCTTCACCATGCCCCAGATGCCAAAGAGCAGCACCCACAGCAGCAGCGCTCCCGCAACCACAAGAGCGGCGGCCCACGCGGGCATGATCGTGGCGAGGCCAAGCACGGCCGCGGTCAGCAGGATCGCGATCATGAAGAAGCCAAGGAACGCGGCCACGGCCAGCATGACGGCGCCCGCGCGAAGTTCCCTGAGCTTGACCTGCATCTCCACCTTGGCGATCGCGTATTCGGTCTGAATGCGCGCCACGAGCGGCCCCAACAGGGACGCGAAGAGCGCGTTGAACACGGACTTGAGGATGCCGGTCATTGACATGAGAAACTCCTTGGTGGCCTACACCTAGTGAAACCTCTATCGGCATGCGAGCGCAAACGCGTGAGTTCGGCAGGGGTCGACTTGGTCACTGGCCGGCACCGCAGCATGGCCCAAAGGCGGCCTCTTCTGGCACTCTATGAGCCATGTCGCAGACTCCCGGGGAGCCCGAGTACTACCAGCCGCCGAGCCAAGCCACACCCACCCCACCGCCTCCGCCGTCTATCTCCGACGCCGCGCAGCAGTGGGGCCAGGCCCAGGACGGCAGTGGTGCAGAGATCCCCGAGCAGTACGCGCCGCCCGCTCCCGGGCCCGCGGGGTACGTGCAGGCGGGCTATCCGCAGCAGTACGCGCAGCCCGGTTACGCGCAGCCCGGTTACGCGCAGCAGTACGGCTACGCGCCACCTCCCGGCGCCCCCAAGGCGCCCCAGGGGCTCGCAATCACGGCGCTCGTGCTTGGCATCGTCGCATTCGTGACGGGGTGGGCGCCGGTGTTCGGCACCATCATCGGGGTGCTTGCCGTGCTCTTCGGAGTGATCGCGCTCGCCAAGAAGCAGTCCAAGGGCATGGCGCTCACGGGCCTCGTGCTGGGCTTCATCGGCGCAGTCGCTTCGGTGTTGATGCTGATTTTCGTGCTCAGGAGCGCGGACAACTTCGCCGACGAGTACGAAGACTGGTCCACCTACCCTCCCACCACCGAGGACCAGACGGCGCTGCCCGTGACCCCTGACGGCACGAGTGTGAGCGTCACCGAGACCGCCTTCGGCACGTTCGACTACGACGACGCGTCCACGTGGTACGTGGTGATTCTGGACAACGAGAGCGGCGTGAGCTACGGCCCCACCGACCTGACGGTGGAGGCGCTCGACGCCTCGGGCAACGTCATCGACTCGAGCTGGACCTACGCCACGCTTCCCACGGGCTCCATCGCGCTCACGGGCAGCTTCTGGAAGGCGGACCCCGCAGAGATCGCGTCGCTCAACGTCGTTGGGCCTGCAGAGAACGACTTCCAGGAGTGGGACCTCGCTGGCAGCGCCACGGTGGAGGGACTCACCGCGCAAGACGATGACTACTGGACCACCGTGAGCGGCACGTTCGTCTCCGACCTCGATCAGGACGTGATTGGGCCGCAGGTCAACGTAGTGGCGCGCGACGCGAGCGGCCAGATCATTGGATCCGCCACGGCGTGGCTCGAGACGGTCAGCCCTGGGGGCTCGCAAGACTTCGACGCGATGTTCTACTCGCTGATGCCTGAGAGCACGCAATACGAGGCGTATTGGACGTCCTACTAGGGAGAATCCCACCGGATATGGAAGAAGCCCCTGGCGATGGACCAGGGGCTTCGAGAGTGGCTCCGACGGGCGTCGATCCCGTGACCTCACGATTTTCAGTCGTGCGCTCTACCAACTGAGCTACAGAGCCTCAAGCGGACTACGCCGCTGACACGAAAGCCCCTTACGAATAAGGGGCCCGCGTACCGCGACCCTGACGGGACTTGAACCCGCGACCTCCGCCGTGACAGGGCGGCGCGCTAACCGACTGCGCTACAGGGCCATTGCTCTAAATGAGCAAGAGCAAGTGTAGACCATCCTGAGACGGTCAACGAACTCCGTACCCCCAACGGGATTCGAACCCGTGCTACCGCCGTGAAAGGGCGGCGTCCTAGGCCGCTAGACGATGAGGGCGACGCGGTGGCAAGCCACCGGGACCCGCCAATAGTACCGGCGACAGGGCAGGATTACCCAACCCCGCCGTCGGGCCGTGAGAATAGACACATGGTGGAGCTCTCCCGCGAGGACTTTGAGGCGGCCGTAGACGACGCGCTGGAGGCCATTCCAGACGAGCTGCTCGACCTCGTAGACAACGTGGTGATCCTCGTGGAGGAGGAGCCTGACGGGCCTGACAAGGACCTGCTTGGGCTCTACGACGGCATCGCCCTCACCGAGCGCGGCGTGTATGGATTTGGCGAACTGCCTGACCGAATCTTCATCTACCGCGGCCCCACACTGCGCATGTGCGAGACCGCGGACGAGGTGCGGCGCGAGGTGGCGATCACGGTGGTGCATGAGATCGCGCATCACTTTGGGATCGACGATGATCGCCTCCACGAACTGGGCTGGGACTGAATCACCTCTCCACACACGACGAATACCTGTCCACACAAGGTGGGCCCGTTCCGCTTCGCGGGTGCCATCTCTGAGCACGACGACCAGCCGCGCCACGGCCTGATGTGTGGAGGGGCATTCGGGCTGTGTGGAGGGGTGATCGTGGCGGGCGTAGAATTGTTGCCCTGACCACTCGGTAACTAACCGCCGCAGCACCAGGAGCCGCAAAGGAGCGCGCCATGTCTGAATTCACCCCCCTGAAGGAGTTCGGTGCCGTCCCGGCCGGCTGGCTGTGGGGCACCGCAACGGCCGCTCACCAGATCGAGGGCGGCAACACGAACAACGACTGGTGGGCCTGGGAGCACAACCCCGATAGCGGCACCAAGGAGTCCAGCGGCGACGCCACCGACTCCTACCACCGCTGGTTCGAGGACCTTGAGCTCGTCAAGAAGATGGGACTCGACTCGTACCGCTTCTCGATCGAGTGGAGCCGCATCGAGCCAGCCCAGGGCGAGTTCTCCATCGCGGCGCTCGAGCACTACCGAGAGATCATGCTCGCCGCCCATGAGTTGGGCCTCAAGACTTCGGTCACGTTCCACCACTTCACCACACCGCTGTGGGCCGCCGAGCAGGGTGGCTGGACCAACCCGGAGATCGTTGACTGGTTCGCGCGCTACGTGGACATCGCGGTGCAGCACCTCGGCGACCAGATCGACATCGCGGCCACCTTCAACGAGCCCAATGTGGTGGCGCTGCTCGGCTACATGATGGATGTCTTCCCGCCCGGCCTTGGCGGCGGCCTTGACCCCTTCCGCGCGGCCACCGAGAACTTCGTGGCGGCCCACAAGCGCGCTCGCGTCATCCTCAAGGACGGCCCTGGCGATTTCCCCATTGGCCTCACGCTCGCGCTCAGCGACACGGTGGTGCACCCTGATGGCGACCCCAACTCGGAGGGCATCCGCATGGGAGATATGCCCACCGACGATCCCACCAACCCCTTCCCGTGGCTCATGGCGGGCGCCTACCTGGACGCCGCAAAGGATGACGACTACATCGGCATCCAGACGTACTTCACACAGCACATGGGGCCCGACTTCCAGGAGCTTCCCAAGCCCGCGGACTGGCGCCTCACGCAGATGGGTTGGACCTTCACTCCCGAGTCGCTGGGCGTGACCGTGCGCCAGGCCTACGCGGCGACGGGAGTGCCCGTGATCGTGACGGAGAACGGCGTCGCCACCGCCGACGACGCAGAGCGCATCGAGTACTACTCGCGCTCGCTCACGGCCCTGCGGGAGGCCATGGACGACGGCGTTGACGTGCGCGGCTTCTTCGCGTGGAGCCTCCTTGACAACTTCGAGTGGGCGGAGGGCTACCGCCCCACCTTCGGGCTCGTGGCGGTAGACCCCGTCACCTTCGCCCGCACGCCAAAGCCCAGCTCCGAGTGGTACGCGGGCCTGGTTGCCTCAAGCCGCTCCTAGGGCAAGCAAACGGCCCGACGCTACTGGAGCGTCGGGCCGTTTTCTCGCCCTTGGGCGGGTAAAGCTTTAGCGGGTCTTCTTGAACGTCTTGGTGTAGACCTTGGCGCCGTAGTACGTGGAGGTTGCCTTGTAGGTGACGCTCACCGTGTACGTGCCCTTCTTGAACGCGCCCTGGTAGTAGTACCAGACGTAGCCGCGCGAAGGGATGCGCAAGGGGATCGACGCGGTGATACCGCCCTTAGGCGGCGTGACCTTGACAATGACCGTGGAGTTCTTGGCGCCCGTGACCTTGATCCACTTGCCGGTGGACCACTTGGACGTGATGTTGGTGGCGCTGATGCTTGCCTTCTTGAACGGCTTGCCCACCGTCAGGTACTTGGCGACGGTCTTCTCGCCGGGGCTCGTGAACGTCACCTTGTACTTACCCGCGGTCTTGGGGGCGGTGATCTTTCCGGAGATGGCGCCCGTGGAGCTCGCGGTGAGGCTCACCGACTTGCTCGACAACGTGACCTTCACCTTCGCGGCCGGCTTGTACTTGGTGCCCTTGACCGTCACGGAGGCGCCGGCCTTCGCGGTGCTCGGCACCGTCACGGACGGCGACGTGCCCGGGGGGTAGGCGTTCGCCGAGGTGGCAATGCCGCCCACCAGAAGGGCGGCAATTGCGGCGGTGCCAAGCAGCTTATTGGTCAACTTGTTCACGTAAACCTCCGTATCAGGGTGATCCTCATCGCACTCGCTGAGTCACGACAGAACCCCCGAATGCCTGCCGGAGTACCCGGCACGTTGTGCCAGAGCATAGCGATACCTGGGCGTGCCGGGATACGTGCTGCTGAAGAGTTTGCCCAGAGTTTTCGTCACCGACATGCGGCGGAAATGGGCGCCGAGACTGTGGCCTCGTTGATGAGGGGCGGGAGGATGACCTGAGGCTGTCCCGAGAGGGCCTTTCCGTCCTCGTCTTCGGCGGGCTCTAGCCAGGTCACGGTGATGGTTCTGGCCTGGCCAGGCTGGAGCTCCACGGGGATGCTGACGAACTCGCGGTTGCGCTCAAACCCATACCCGGCGCCCACGTCTTCCCCGTCGAGAAGCGCGGTGTTGAGCATCGCGTCGACCGGCGGGTAGATGAGCATGTCGGTGAGCGTTGAGCCCTCGGTGTAGGGCGTTCCGGCTGGCAAATCGAGCCGCCCGGTCATGTAGGCGGGCAGGCCCGTGGTTGGCGCCGAGTTGGTGACATCAACCGTGAGGGACGCCTCCCGCATTGCCGCCGCCGCGTCATCTGCCACGCACGCGCCAAGCGTGTACGTCACGCCCACGTGGAGGAAGGCCTCGAGTTTGTTGCCCGCGACGTTGACCGCGCGGACGCTCGCGACCGGCCCAAGCGAATCCGGCATCTGCCCTGACAAACCTGCGGCGACGATCTGCTGTTGCTCGTCGGGGTCCGCGGACCATATCTGCAGGTAGTCGGCGTTGGGTGTGGTGAGGACCGTCCGCACGAGCGCCTGGATGTCGAGGTCACCGGCCGCGATCTTCTGGAACACCTCGCCGATGATCTCGGACACGACGGTGTCCTTCTCAACGGGGTCCGGATAGTCCCTGTAGACGGTCTGGGTGAGGTACTCAGAGAGGTCGGAAGGGGCAATGGTCGCCCCCCGCACGGTCACGGGCCCTGTCGCCGCGGCGAGGTACTGGACGGTGCCTTGACCGAACGTGACCACGCCGTCGATGGGAGTTTCGCTCAGCGCGCCCCAACTGTCCGCGATGATCTGCGCGGTGGTGGGGAAGTCAGCGGACTCATTGAGTCCCCACCACTGCGTCAGCTCGTCACCCCAATAGTCGCGAAGCTCGCTCGGCGCGGAGCTTGGGTCCGCGTCCCCCATAGCGGCAAGGTCATCGTTGGTACCTTGCTCCGCGAGTTCCACGACGCCGTTGCGGACGTGGATCACCGCGTAGGTGGACAGCAGCCCGCCCGAGCCGCGAGCCTCTGTGAGGTTCTGGTTGATCACGAGCCACGTGCGGGGCGTGTCGTTTGTGGTGAGCACGGCCAGGCCCGCGATCAGTGACTCCGCACGGTCAAGTGTGGTGGTCGCGTCGTCAAGCGCATCCGTGAGGCGGGGCAGTTGCTCGGCGAGCGGCGCCACCTTGAGAGACGCGACGTCGATCTTCGCCAGGTTGTCGTGGCCTTCGCGCGTGCGCGCTTGGAAGTCGTCGATGTGCGCATGCAGGGCCACCAGGGTCTCGATCGGCAAGCCGGCTCCGGGATCCTCCTGCGCGCCCTTCACGGTGCCAAGCGTTGCGGCACCAACGTCAGTGAGCGAGGCCGCCGTGAGCGACACTTGGCGCACCGCCTCGACGTCGTTGCCGATGAGCGGCAGGTGCGCCACCGCGCGGACGCTCCAGTTATTCGCGTGGTTCGCGCCCTCAGCGGCCGCGTCGCGCAAGTCCAGGACCTGCGATTCCAGCGCACCGAGATCACCGGATTCCGCCGTGTCAGCGAGCACCGGTGCTGCGTTGCGCAGCGCCATGACTCCTGAGACCATCCCCCAGGTCTGAAAGGCCGCATACGTCGCAACGCCCAAGACAACGAGCGCCACGAGCGTCAGCGACAGCCGCAAACCGCGCGCACCAGCAGGCTTGCTGCGTGCGTGGCGGACGGCACTCGCGGTCACGGGTCTTCCTCAGCTAAGTGGCTACGGCGGGTACAGGATAGCCGCCGGTATGTTACGAAAAACCGCGCGCGAGGTGAGCAAACGGCCCGACGCTACTGGAGCGTCGGGCCGTTGCCGTTGCCTTTAGTTCTCGTCGCCTTCGATGAAGGCGGGAGTGGCGGGTGCCCCTGTGGCGCCGCGCAGGCGGGATACCCATCCGAGCCCGTGGTAGATCACGAGCGCGGCGATGGTGCCGAGCGCGATGCCGTTGAAGAGCATCGAGCCAAGGTGCGCCGTGTAGTCCGCGGTGCCCACGATGAGCGCCACAGCGGCCGTGACCAGGTTGACCGGCTGCTTGAAGTCCACCTTTGCCTCTACCCAGATGCGGGCGCCGAGCACGGCGATGAGGCCAAATAGCAAGGTCGCGAGACCGCCGAGCACGCCCGCGGGGAGCACGGCCACAATCGCGCCGAACTTGGGGCTGAGGCTCAGAATCAGCGCGAACACCGCGGCCGCCCAGTAGGCGAGAGTGGAGTACACGCGCGTTGCCGCCATGACGCCGATGTTCTCCGCATAGGTGGTGGTACCGGATCCGCCGCCGAGGCCAGCGACGGTGGTGGCGAGGCCGTCGGCGAGGAGCGCGCGGCCAGTCTCGGGGTCCAGATCGCGGCCCGTCATCGCGGACACGGACTTGAGGTGGCCGATGTTCTCCGCGATCAGAATGATCACCACGGGAATGAAGGCGACCAGCACCGAACCCTCAAAGGTTGGAGTGTGGAACTTGGGGATGCCTAGCCACGCCGCGTCGCCAATCACCTCGGTGCCGGTCTTGCCGCCCCACGCGTCAAGGGGAGCCGACCATTCGCCACGGATCGCCGCAAAGATGATGCCGATGACGGCACCAACCACAATGGCGATGCGCCCGAGGAAGCCGCGGAACACGAACATCGCGAGCAGCACGGCCGTGAGCGTGACGAGCGCCGTCCATGGGCTTGCCACCCACATGTTCTTGGCGGCTCCGGCGAGGTTGAGACCGATGAGCGCCACGATGGAACCGGTGACGATGGGGGGCATTGACACGTCGATCCAACGCGTGCCCCACAGGTTGACGACCACGCCCACGATGGCCAGTAGCACACCCGCCAACAGGATGCCTCCAAGGCCCTTGCCGATGGTCGCCGCGTCAAGCGGGCCGTTCTCGGCATTGACACCGGCGGCGGCGAGCGGGGCAATGAATGCGAAGCTCGAGCCGAGGTAGCTGGGCACTCGGTTGCGCGTGATCGTGAGGAACAGCGCCGTGCCGATGGCGGAGAAGAACAGCGTGGTTGAGGCGGGCATGCCAGTGATAGCAGGCACGACGAGCGTGGAGCCCATCATCGCGAGCACGTGCTGCGCGCCAATTCCAAAGGTGCGGGGGTAACTCAGGCGCTCGTCCGGGGCTACAGCGGCATCGGGGGCGATGGCCTTGCCATCGCCGTGGACGGTCCAGGTGAACAGACTCATGCGTGCTCCTTCGCACCGAGCGGGACCTCGCGCGTGCGCGCGATTGACCGGACTCTAGCGAGTAACTGCCACTACGCGCGCGGGATGAACGTCCCGGCCGCTCCCCTTTTGCGCCCTAGCGGCAACGGACAGGGCTTAAGGGCGCCATGCGACGTATTGGGTGCCGCAGGGACGCAAGCGGCCCGACGCTGGGGCCGGGTCAGGCGATGGTCGCGCCGTTGGTTCTGGGTTGGGACCGTGCCGGGTCAGGAACCAGGCAGGGTCAGGAACCAGGCAGGGTCAGGAGCCAGGCAGGGTCAGGAGCCGTGCGGGTGCGAGGCCCACGCCGACTCCACCATCTCCCGCACCGAGTGAGAGTTCTTCCACTCGAGGTCATCGGCGGCGAGGTCCCCGGTGGCGACGATCCGCGCGGGGTCTCCCGGCCGTCGGGGCGCCTCGATGGGCACCAGCGACGTGCCGGTCACCGCGACGATCGCATCCACGATCTCCCTCACAGAGGTGCCCGCGCCAGAGCCAAGGTTGTACACGGGGGCGAGTCCGCGCCCCGCGGCGAGCATGCGCGCAGCCGCTACGTGAGAGTGGGCGAGGTCGCTCACGTGTACGTAGTCGCGAACGCACGTGCCGTCAGGGGTGTCGTAGTCGGTGCCGTTAATCTGCGGAGCGTTGCCCGCCTCGATCGCTGCGAAGACCTTCGGAAAGAGGTTGTGCGGCGAGGCGTCCCACACGTCGCGGAATCCGGAGCCCACCACGTTGAAGTAGCGCAGCGAGGTCGCGGCGAGCGCGGCATCGGTGCCCGCCGTGGCCCGAACCTGGTCCCGGATCAGCCACTCGCCGATGAGCTTGGACTCGCCGTACGGCGACTCCGGCTCGGTGGGTGTCTGCTCGGTGACAACCGGCGACGATGGCGTCCCGTACACGCCAGCGGATGAGGAGAACACGAGCAGTCGCACACCAGCGACGGCCATCGCCTCAAGCAGCGACCGGGTGCCGTCAACATTCTGCTGATAGGTGTGCAGCGGGTACTTCACGGACTCGCCAGCGAACTTGTAGCCAGCGCAGTGGATGACTCCCTCGACGTTGTGCTCGATGAGCGCGGCGATCACCGCAGCGGTATCGAGCACAGAGGCCCGCACAAACGGGGTGTCGCCAACGACGAAGCTCTCGATGCCGGTAGACAGATCGTCCAAGACAACGGGCTGCATTCCCGCGGCATCAAGCGCCCGCACCACGTGCGTTCCGATGTACCCCGCTCCGCCCGTGACCAGCCAGCTCATGAAACCACCCTATGTACTCGGTACTAGATGTCGCGGTGCGCCCCGTCGGACGGCACCACCTTGAAACACCGCGGCGCGCCGAACCCCGCCGCGGAGAAATCTTCGGTGACCTTTGCTGCGATCTCGCCGACAGCGTCGGACGCCACGAGCGCGATAGCCGCGCCGCCAAACCCACCGCCCGTCATGCGAGCCCCAAGCGCACCGTGACGCACGGCCGACTCCACGGCGAGGTCGAGTTCGGGCACGGAGATCTCGAAGTCATCGCGCATGGATGCGTGAGACGCGAGTAGCAAGTCGCCTATCGCCTGCGGCCCTTCGTTCTGGAGTGTGCGCACCGTTGACGCGACGCGAGCGGACTCCGTCACCACGTGGCGCACGCGCCGGTAGGTCTCCTCATCAAGCACCGACGCCGCGCGCGGGAGGTCCTCTTCAAGCACAAAGCGCAGCGACGGCACGTTGAGGATCTCCGCTCCACGCTCGCACGAGGCGCGTCGGTCTCCGTAGCCTCCGGTCGCGTGCTCGTGGCGCACGCCAGTGTCGATGACAAGCACGGAGAGGTGCTCGCGGTCCAGGTGAAGGGGCACGGACTCTGCGCTCTCGGTGCCGCAGTCGAGGAACACCGCGTGGTCTTCCTCGCCAAGTAGCGAGGCGCACTGATCCATGATTCCGGTGGGAGCGCCAACGGCCACGTTCTCGGCGAGCCGGCCCGCGCGAGCGAGCGCCATCCTGTCGAGCCCAAGCCCCCACAGCTCGTTGAGGGCAACAGCAACCGCGCACTCGATGGCGGCAGAGGAGGACAGCCCGGCACCCAAGGGCACCTCGCTCGTGAGGAAGATATCGAGGCCCGACGCTGCGGCAAGATCGGCTCCCGGCTCACCCGCGATGGGTTGGGAGATAGCCCAGGCAACGCCGAGCGCGTAGGCGGACCAGCCGTCGAGTGCCTCAGGGGCGAGGTCGTCGATCGCGATCTGCGCCTCGCCCTCGATGGTGGCGGAGCGGACCCGCAACACACGGTCTTCGCGCCTCGCGACGGCGCAATAGGTACGGCGGTCAATGGCGAAGGGCAGCACCAAGCCACCGTTGTAGTCCGTGTGTTCGCCGATGAGGTTGACGCGCCCTGGTGCGGACCACACGCCTTCTGGTTGGCGGCCATACTCGGCCGCGAACTGGTCGCTTGCACGCTGCGCTGCGTCGGACATTCCTACCTCACTTGTACGGGGTGGCGTGCGGGTCTACCGCTCCTGCCAGAATCAATGTTACCGTGAACATTGAAAAGGCGTTTCGCGAGCGGGGTTCTCATGACTTCTGCGAGCGTCTTGCCTGCTAACGCCAATGTTGTCGTAGTAGTTTTGCCGCGGAGGGTTCTGTGCCAAAGCAATCGCGTGGTCCAAGCATGCATGACGTTGCCGCGCGCGCGGGCGTCTCCCACCAGACGGTGTCCCGAGTTCTCAATGACTTCCCCGGCATTCGGCCCGGCACCCGACAGCGCGTTCTCGATGCGATCGAGGAGCTTGGCTACCGCCGCAATCTGGCCGCTCGCACGCTTGCCACGGGCAAGTCGCAGGCGATCGGCGTGCTCGCGCCGGAGACGCCAAACTACGGCCCTATGGCCACGCTGTACGCCACGGAACGCACCGCCGTGAAGGCAGGCTTTCACCCCCTCATCACCACCACGTCGCACGATCCGGACGCGGTGCTCGAGGGCCTCGACTTCCTCCTTGGCCGATCCATCGACGCCCTGCTCGTGGTGGCGCAAAGTCCCCACGTCACGGAGATCGTGGAGGCCATGAACACGGGAATCCCCGTTGCGTACGTGCTCACGGGCCATCCCGCGGTGGGCAGCGCGGTGGCCGTAGACCAGGTAGCAGGCACAAGGCTCGCCCTGGAGCATCTCTACGCGCTTGGCCACCGGCACTTCCAGCACATCGCCGGTCCCGAAGGGTTCACCGAGGCCGACATGCGCAACGAGACCTTCCACGCCTTCCTCAAGGAGCGTGGGCTCACCGCCTACCCCAACCTCGAGGGCGACTGGACTCCGGACTCTGGCTTTCGCGCGGGGCTGCAGCTCGCCACCGAGGTCACCGCGCTGTTCGCGGCCAACGACCAGATGGCGCAAGGCGCAATGCATGCGCTGCGCGGCCGCGGCCTTTCCGTGCCGATGGACGTGAGCGTGGTGGGCTTCGATGACATCCCAGAGGCCGCCCACTTCTATCCGCCGCTCACCTCCGTGCACCAAGACTTCCAGGGCGCTGGCGAGCAGGCGGTCGCCCTCTTGCTAGCGCGTCTGGAGGAGCCGAGCACGCCCGCGCCGCCGCCATTGCGCCCGTGGCTCGTTGAGCGCTCCTCCACCACTCGCCCCAGGGGCTGATACCAGGACTGTCGTCCCTCGTTCGGTGCGTGACTGCGTCATATGTTAGCGTTCATATCCCATCACTAGTTTGGGCAAAGGAGCCACGATGGTTGAACCAAGAACCGCATACGTCATCGGCGTGGATTTCGGCACCCTTTCTGGCCGCGCACTCGTCGTGGACGCCGCGGACGGCACCGAACTCGCGAGCGCGGTGTACGACTACCCCCACGCCGTGATGGACACCACGCTCGCGGCAACGGGCGCCTCCCTGCCGCCAGAGTGGGCGCTGCAGGTGCCGAACGACTATCGCGAGGTTTTGCGCCGCGCAGTGCCCGACGCTGTGGCCGCCAGTGGCATTGACCCCTCCTTGGTGGTTGGCATCACCACGGATTTCACCGCGTCGACGCCTCTGCCTGTGCTTGCCGACGGCACGCCGCTGTGCGAGGTGCCCGGCTTCGAGAGCCGCCCGCACGCCTACGTGAAGCTGTGGAAGCACCACGCGGGCCAGGCGCAGGCCGACCGCATCAACGCCCTCGCTCGCGAGCGCGGCGAGTCGTGGCTGCCCCGCTACGGCGGCTTCATCTCTTCGGAGTGGGAGTACGCGAAGGCGCTCCAGCTGCTTGAGGAAGACCCCGAGATCTACGAGCGCATGGACCACTGGGTCGAGGCTGCGGACTGGATCATCTGGCAGCTGTGCGGGGAGTATGTCCGCAACGCGTGCACCGCCGGCTACAAGGGAATCCTCCAGGACGGTTCGTACCCCAGCCCAGAGTTCGAGGCCGCGCTCAACCCCGCGTTCGAGGGATTCGCGCAGAACAAGCTGGCCCACCGCATCGGCCAACTCGGCGAGCGCGCTGGCGGGCTAACCGCCGAGGCCGCCGCGTGGACCGGGCTTCCAGAGGGCATCGCGGTCGCGGTCGGCAATGTCGACGCGCACGTCACCGCCCCCGCGGCCAAGGCCACCGAGCCTGGACAGATGCTCGCGATCATGGGCACCTCCACGTGCCACGTCATGAACGGAGACCACCTCGCGGAGGTGCCCGGAATGTGCGGCGTGGTCGACGGCGGCATCCTCGCGGGTTACTACGGCTACGAGGCAGGCCAGTCCGGCGTTGGCGACATCTTCGCGTGGTACGTCAAGAACCAGGTGCCGCAGCGCTACTTCGACGAGGCCGAGGCGGCGGGAACGTCCGTGCACCAGCACCTCACCAACCTTGCATTCGAGGAAGAGATTGGGGCGCACGGTCTCGTCGCCCTCGACTGGCACAACGGCAACCGCTCGGTGCTCGTGGACACGGGACTCAGCGGCGTCATCGTTGGCCAGACTCTCGCGACTCGCGCCGAACAGGGCTACCGGGCTCTGCTCGAGTCCACGGCCTTCGGTGCCCGCACCATCGTCGAGACGTTCAACGCGTCAGGCGTTCCCGTCACCGAGTTCGTGGTGGCGGGCGGCCTGCTCAAGAACCGCCATCTCATGCAGATGTACGCCGACGTTCTCAACCTGCCGATCTCGACCATCGCCTCGGACCAAGGCCCGGCCCTCGGAAGCGCCATCCACGCCGCCGTGGCAGCGGGACTGTACCCCAGCGTCGGGCAGGCAGGGGAGGCCATGGGAAGGGTGACACGCGCCGCGTACGTGCCCAATCCCCAAGCCGTCGCCGCCTACGACCGCCTGTTTGCCGAGTACACCCAGCTCCACGACTACTTCGGGCGCGGAGCGAACGACGTCATGAAGAGACTCAAGGCCATGCGAAGGGAGGCCCACTCATGAGTTTCACGGAAAGCCAAGAGGCGGCGATCGCCGCGAGCCGCGAGAAGGTGGCTGCGCTACACAACGAGCTGGTGCGTTACGGGCTCGTGGTGTGGACTGCGGGCAACGTCTCCGAGCGCGTGCCCGGCACGCAGCACTTTGTCATCAAGCCGTCCGGCGTGGACTACGACGAGCTGGCGCCAGAGAACATGATCCTGTGCGATCTTGACGGCCTCGTGGTGCCGGGAACTCCGGGATCCGACCGCAGCCCAAGCTCGGACACGGCAGCGCACGCCTACGTGTACCGCGCCCTCCAACACGTGGGCGGCGTGGTGCACACCCACTCTCCCTATGCGACGGCATGGGCCGCGCGCCAGGAGCCGATCCCGTGCGTGATCACCGCCATGGCGGACGAGTTTGGCGGCGAGATCCCCGTTGGGCCGTTCGCGATCATTGGCGATGACTCGATTGGCCGCGGCATCGTCGCGACCCTCGAGCACCACCGCAGCCGCGCGGTGCTCATGGCGAACCATGGCGTCTTCACCATTGGCAAGGACGCTCGCGACGCCGTGAAGGCCGCGGTGATGTGCGAGGACGTGGCACGCACCGTTCACTTCGCGCGTCAGCTTGGCACGCCCGTGCCCATCGACCCCGCAGCCATCGACAAGCTTTACGACCGTTACCAAAACGTCTACGGACAGGAACCGCAAGGAGGGCTCAAGTGACCAGCATCGTTCCCGACCTCACCACCTACGAGGTGTGGTTCCTCACGGGCAGCCAGACGCTGTACGGCGAGGAGGTGCTCAAGCAGGTCGCCGAGCAGTCGCAGGGTGTTGTCTCCCTGTTGCAGGAATCCGGCGACATCCCCGTAACCATCGTGTGGAAGCCCGTGCTCATCAGCCGCGACGGAATCCTTGAGGCGATGGTGGAGGCGTCCGCGAACCCGCGCGTTGTGGGAGTCATCTCTTGGATGCACACGTTCAGCCCCGCCAAGATGTGGATCTCTGGGCTCAACGCGCTCACCAAGCCTTTGTTGCACTTCGCCACCCAGGCCAACCTCGAGTTGCCGTGGGGCGAGATCGACTTCGACTTCATGAACCTCAACCAGGCCGCCCACGGCGACCGCGAGCACGCCTACATCGAGACGCGCCTCAACGTTCCGCGCGTGACCGTGGTGGGGCATGCCTCGTCTCCAGAGGTCAGCCGACGCATCGGCACGTGGGCGCGCGCAGCGTCGGGCATTGCCGCCGCAAAATCCCTCAAGGTTGCGCGCTTTGGCGACAACATGCGCTTCGTCGCCGTCACCGAAGGTGACAAGACGGAGGCCGAGGTGGTGCTCGGCACGCAGATCAACACGTGGGGCATCAACGAGCTTGCGGAGCGCGTGCACGCGGTGGGCGAAGAGGCGATTGACGCGCTTGTTGCCGAGTACCTCGAGGCGTATGACGTTGCTCCCGAACTCCTGCCGGGCGGCGATCGCCACGACTCGTTGCGTTACGCGGCTGCGATCGAGGCAGGCCTGCGCGGCTTCCTCGAGGAGGGCGGCTTCGGCGCGTTCACCGATTCCTTCGAGGACCTTGGCGAGCTGCGCCAGCTACCCGGGCTCGCCGTGCAGCGCCTCATGGCCGACGGCTACGGCTTTGGTGCCGAGGGCGACTGGAAGACGGCGATCCTCGTGCACCTGTGCGCCGTGATGGGTGCCGGCCTTCCCGGCGGCTCGAGCCTCATGGAGGACTACACGTACCACCTCGTGCCCGGCGAGGAACTTTCGCTTGGCGCACACATGCTCGAGGTCAACCCCGCGCTGTCCTCGAAGAAGGCGCGGCTGGAAATCCACCCGCTTGGCATTGGCGGCAAGGAAGACCCAGTTCGCCTGGTCTTCACGGCCGACGCTGGTGAGGCCATCGTTGTTGCGCTCAGTGACATGCGGGATAGGTTCCGGCTGGTCATGAACGTCGTGGACAACGTCGACCTCCCAGAGGCGATGCCGAACCTGCCGGTTGGCCACGCGGTGTGGAAGGCGCGCCCCAACTTCCCCACGGCGGTTGGCGCGTGGTTGCAGACGGGCGGCGCCCACCACACCGCGATGTCAACGCAGCTGGATCCCCAGGTCATCAAGGACTTCGCCAAGATGGCGGGGATTGAGCTGTTGGTCATCGACGAGGACACGACGCTCGACGGATTTGAGCAGCAGATTCGCTGGAACACCGCGTACTACGCGTTCGGCGGCCGCTGACACTAGATGCACACTTCCTACCCTTGGTAGGTTGTGCGCAACCGGGCGGCCCCGATCGCCCGGTCCCTTCCGGCGACGGACCCCTCATCTCCAGTGGTGGGGGGTCCGTTGTCGCCTCTGTTCGGGCGTCCGGCTGGGGCCGTCACGTCTGGCTGGGTCCCGCCCGGCTAGGCCCGGCTAGGCCCGCGCCGCCCGCGC
>NZ_JASGEO010000011.1:0-154500 GCF_049841215.1 Demequina sp. | reverse complement strand
CGGACGCGGCATGTCAGTCGCGGCCTCGGCAGAGGCCGCGGCGGTCGCCGGGTTAGCCGCGGTCGCCGCGGTCGCCGCGGGAGCCGACTCAGCCGCAGCGGAAGGTGCCGCAGCAGGCTCCGGCGCCACAGCGTCGGGCTGTGCCGGTGCCGCAGGGGCGGCAGGCTTTGGCGCCGACGGCTTAGGCGCCGCGGGAGCCTTCTTCTCGGCCGCGGGGGCCGACGCTGCGGGCGCCTGAGCGGCGGCAGGGAACGCTTCGCGCGCCTTGCGCACGACGGGTGCTTCCAAAGTTGAGGACGGACCCTTGACGTATTCACCGAGCTCGTTCAGCTTGGTGATGAGGTCCTTGCTCGGGATTCCGAGCTCCTTCGCGATCTCGTGAACGCGAGGCTTAGCGATTGCCACAAAAAACTCCTGTCTTGGTCCGACCAAGGCAGGGGTCGAACCATCGTTACTGCTGGGCACTCATTTCGAGGTACTCATCGGGTGCTCATGGGCTTTCATCCCGTTCTGTCGATGGGTTTGGCACAGACAAGGTTATCCGAAGCTGAGCGAGGACGCGTCAGCCACGCCCGCACGCAGTGCGCGCGAGAAGGCTTTGCGCCGCTTCGCCAGTTCCAGACACTCTGGGCGGCGGTGCAACCAAGCGCCGCGCCCAGGAAGAGTGGCGTGCTCATCGATAACGACTTCGCCATCGACGACTGCAACCCTCACCAGGTCTGACCGGGCCGCCCGCTCCCTACACCCGATGCATGTTCGAACCGGGCCCTGTGGCCCTAGGTGCGATGCTGTGGGGTTTCGAGACGACGTGCTCGGCTCCACCATTCTACCGGGTGCCCCTAGTCGCCGGAACCGGCGGTGCTTGGCGACTCGGGCGCCTCGTCCGAGCGGATGTCGATACGCCAGCCCGTGAGGCGTGCCGCGAGGCGGGCGTTCTGCCCCTCCTTGCCAATCGCGAGCGACAGGTGGAAATCGGGAACCACCACGCGCGCGGCGCGGGCCTCCTCGTCCACCACGGTCACCGAGACCACTCGCGATGGCGACAGGGCGTTGCCCACGAACGTTGCGGGGTCGTCGTCCCAGTCGACGATGTCGATCTTCTCGCCGCGCAGTTCGCTCATCACCGCACGCACGCGCGCGCCCATGGGGCCAATGCACGCGCCCTTGGGGTTCACTCCAGGGACGGTGGCGCGCACCGCGATCTTGGTGCGATGCCCAGCCTCGCGCGCGAGCGACATGATCTCGACGGTGCCGTCAGCGATCTCTGGCACCTCGAGTTCAAAGAGCTGCCGAACAAGCCCCGGGTGGGTGCGTGAGAGCGTGATCGACGGGCCTTTCATGCCGCGACTGACGTCGAGCACATAGGCGCGCAGGCGCTCGCCGTGCACGTAGGTCTCCGTGGGCACCTGCTCGTGCGCGGGCAGCACCGCCTCGATGTCGCCGATGTCGACGTGCACGTTGCGCATGTCTTGGGTCTGCTGGATCACGCCGGAGACGAGGTGCCCCTCCTTGCCCGCATACTCGCCAAGCACGGCGTCGTCGCCTGCTTGCCGCAAGCGCTGCACGATGACCTGGCGGGCCGTAGAGGTGGCGATGCGGCCAAAGTCGTCAGGGGTGTGATCGAACTCGTCGCTCAGCTGCGCGGTGCCGTCCTCATCAACGGACAGTTCCTCGCGGGCATAGATCGTGACGATGCCCGACGCTTGGTCAAGGTGGGCGCGAGCGTGCCGGTAGGCGCCTGGCGTCTTGTGGTACGCGGAGAGCAATGCCTGCTCGATCGCGTCGATCAGGACGTCGAAGCGAATGTCCTTCTCTCGTTCCAGGCCCCGCAGTGCCTGCATATCGATGTCCATGCGCCCTATCCCTGGCCCTTGAAGTCAACTTCGATGGCGCCAACCACGATGCTCGCAAGCGGCACCCGACGCTCGCCGTCGAGCACAGCGTCCTCGCCATCGACATCCGTGAGGCGGCCCTTGATGATGGTGCCGTCGTTGAGGTCAAGGCTCACGAGCCGGGTCCGCGCGCGCAAGAAGTGCCTGCGTTCGGTCAAGGGACGCGAGATTCCCGGCGTCGATACCTCGAGCACGTAGGCCTCTTCCGGCACGTTCGCCTCATCGAGCGCAGCACCGATGGCGCGCGATGCCTCAGCGATCGCATCGAGCGAGGCCGAGCCAACCTCGTCATCAGGGAGGTCAACGAACACCACAACGCGCTTACGCGAGCCTGCTTGGTCCACCTCCACGGCGTCCACAATGAGGCCGGCCGTGGCCGCGGCGGGTGCGGCGAGGTCGGCAATGCGGTTCTCGAGACCCAAAGTCACAAGCCTCCCTAAGCCGTTACTGAAGTTGACTCACAGTCTAGGGGGGTCTGCGGCACGTGTCATGATGGCGCCCATGGTGCGGCGCGCGGGTCAGGTGGCGGCAATGGTCGCTGCCGTTGCCATTGTGCTAAGTGCGTGCTCGTGGCGGCTCGAGGAGGATCCAGAGCCCGTCCGCACACCCACGCCCATCACGGTCTTGCGCGATCACGTTGCCGCCGCCGAATCCGCGCTTGCGACCGCTGCTGGCACCTCCACCGATCCCCTCGCGGCCGTTGAGGCGGCGGCGGTGCCGATTCGCCTTGCCGCGCTCGGCGGGGTCTCTCCCACCTCCTCCCCGCGGCCCGACGCTGACTTCGCTATGGCGTTAAGCGTCGCCACGGACACGGCGCGCGATTGCATGGAGGCCGCTGGTGACGATCCGCTTGGCGACCTGTGTGCGTCAATCCTCTTGTCACATCTGGCGATGTCGGCCGCCGCGGGCACCGTGACGCCGGAGATGACGGACTACTCCAGTGCGGTGACCGGCCCGGGCGCCACCACCGAGGTTGATGCGGGCACCCTTGCGCGGCTCGCGCTCGCGCATGACCAACTGCGGGCAACGCACGAGGTGGTGGCTGCGCGCAGCTCCGACGAAGCGCGCGAAGACGCGCTCGCGCTTACCGCCAGTGAGGGCGCGCGCGTGACCGCGCTTCTAGCGATCGACGGCGTCGCTGACCTGCGAGAGCCGCAATACGACGTCGGCACGGACTCTGCCGCGGTGCTCGAGTCTCAGCGCGCGATTGCGGACTCCTACGCCGCGCTGCTCGTTGCAGCGACACCGGTAGATCGCGAGTGGTTGCTCAACAGTGCCCTGATCGCGTTCAATGGCGCCGTGCTTAGCGGCCTCACGGCCGAGCAGATTCCCGCGCTGCCCGGCGCCGTGCAACCAACGCCGAGCCCCACCGCTAGCTAAACGCCTTTGCCGCTGGGGGTCCAGTTGCCACCGGTGCCGTAGTACGCCTTGCCGTCAACGACGACCTTGCTGCGGAACACCGATGCGGGCATGCTCGGCCAGAACTCGCCGCTTCGCCACCCGCCCGGGGGCTCGATCGTGACGGTCACGGTGCACTGATACGTGGCATCGGCGCCAGAGCCCGAGTAGGGCGTGAGCGTCCCACACGGGTAGGACTGATAGCCCGCGTAATACGGGGTGTGGACTGTGTTGTGCAGGTTGATTTCCACAAACACCTGCGCCGACTTTGGTCGCACCCCGGTGACGGTGAAGGTGTTGGTCCACTCATACGTCCCCGCCACGGCGGCTCTGGTCACCTTTCCGGCCGCGGGCACCACCGGCTCCGGCGTCGGTGACGGCTCCGGCGTCTCCACCGGCGGTGTGGTCGGCTTTGTCGTTGGCTTGGTGGTCGGCTTCTCCGTTGGCTCCGACGTGGGATCGGTGCCGGGAGTCGCCGAGGGCTCCGCAGTGGACGTTGGCGAGGGGGTCGCTGACGGCGTTGCCGATGCGGACGGCGACGGGGAGGCCGACTCCGTGGGCACCGGAGCCGTTGACGGGATTTCTCCAAGCACGATGAATGTCGTCGACGTCGCGGCCACAACGCTCGCGCCGCGATAGGACGTGGCCTTGAGCGTGTACTCACCAGCGACGGCATCCCATTGGTCCTCGAAGGCACGCAGCTCCTTCGCGTCCTTGCCTCTCGACGTGATCGTCAGATCCGTGTCAGTAAGGGTTGCGACCTCTTTTCCGTTGCGCGAAAGCACCACCCGAATGGACGTGACGCCCTGTGAGTTGGTGTGCGCCACCACTGCGGTGGCTCCCTGCGGGATTGCCGAGTGCGCAACCGGGGCGTCGATCCACAGCGCATCCTCGCGAATCTGCGGTTGCACACCGAGCACCACGATGGTGCCAACCACCGCGGAGGTGGCGACCACGCCCGCGGCGATACTGGACAGGAGGGTGAGTTTCATCGCATCACCAGTACGCCTTGATAGGTCGCTTGTCCTGCAAGTACGCGAACGACGAGCCCCACGTGAAGTACTGCTTCGCAGTAAGCGTGAGGGTGGTGTCGAGGCATGGCCCATCCACCTGCACACTCAGGTACGGAGCGCCTGCGGCGGCCGGCACCACCTCGCGAACCGCTTCGGTGGGCTTCTTGTAGTAGGCCGTGCGATGCGGGGGCACCGTCACCTCGCCAGTCCACGCCGTAGTTCCCGCGTTGCCATCGATGCTCGTATGGGCATAGCGCAGCCAGGCAGGGATGGACAGCGGATAGAGGCGATACGTGGAGCCGTCCTCAGTGATCTCCACGTTCGCGACGAGGGGGCAGGACTGCTGGGCCCCGGTTGCGTTAACGGGCCCACCTGTGAAGGTCAGCACAGGCTGGGTGTTCGTCACCGCGGTGACGATCAGCCCTGGTACCGAGCCCTCTCCCGTGAGGTCTCCAAGAATGTGCTGGCGACGTTGGCTGTCTTGCTTGGCGATCGACTCCGCGATGCCGCGGGCGAGCGCGGCGCACATCGAGAGGTCGCCATCGGCATTCTCGAGTTCGGGAACGTCTACGCCAACTCCCGCGAGCTTGTTGCTCAGATCGTTGACGTCCCCAGAGGGAATGGTGAGATCGTCGCACGACAGGCCCAGCTGCTTAAGCCCCTCGTCGAGAAGGGCATACGCGACGGCCTCGATGTTTCCCTGCTGCGCCGCCTCAAGGTCCTCCGAGGTAGCGATCTGCGGGGGCAGGCCGGTGTAGTAGGTGATGATCGCAGAGGCGACCGCCCGGACCGTGCCATTGCAGAACTCGCCCGCCTGATCGTTCCCATAGCCGCGAGCGCTGAGACACACGGGGTTGATCGTCTCGACCACCGTCCACACCGCATCGAACGCGCCGTTGTACACGTCCGCCACTGCATCCCACGTCTCCATCACGGAGGCATAGAAGCTTGGATCCGCGGCGGAGCCAAGGCCAAGACCAAGGCCCACAAGCGCGCCGTAGAGCGCGCCAGGGGGTCCACCAACGACGAGACCAACGAACGCGCCATAGGCCACGAACGACAACACGCAGCCGAGGCCGCACGTGGGCGGCTCGTAGTTATTCGCCGCCTCCTGACGCTTCTCCGCCGCCTTGAGGTCCTGGCAGTAGATGACCTTGTCACTCGACCACAGCGTCTTCGCCATTTCGAGATCGCTGTAACCGGGGACTCCCGCGGTGACAAGGGTGTCCGTCCAGGCGCGCTTAGTTCCCGCGAAGTACGTGTCGCCTTTGAGGGTCTTCCACTTGGGTGCGGACATGGGGTACTTGGTGTACCTGTTGGCCTCTGGGTACCGAACTACCGCGATACACGGCGTCTGCGACTGCACCGACGCACCGGAAGCGTCGGTGGATCCCACGGCCCTACCGCTGTCGCTGAGACCCGCCACGCGGATTCCCGGCTGCACCGCGAGCTGCGCATTGGCGACGCTCGGGCTCTTAGCCGCGAGAGCGTCGGGCATGGAAACCTTGATGGAATTGGACGAGAAGCCGAGCGACGTCGATACCCCTGCGGTGGTGCTGATCGCCACGGCTCGCACGTAGAACTCGTCGATGAGATTGCGCCCCTGCGCAAGCCGCGCCTTTGCAAGGTTGAGGGCGAGCTGGTCCGTCAGCGCCAGCTCGTCGACGTCATCCAAGCTGTCCGCGGTGACCTTGACGCTGTGCCAGTTCCATGGCTCGATCACGTGTGACGCGGTGGATCGCTGGCTCCAGAACATCCCCGGTGGATTGAGCCCACTGGTTCCCGGGGAGAAGGGGATGTACGAGAACTGGTACATCACCTCGGTGACGCCGTGGTCGGCACCATCAGTCTGCAAGAGCGCCTCGCCTGGCCCGGAGACCTGGTAGAGCGGCATCGCGGTTGGGTCGCCCGTCACGTTGATGGACTTGACGATGTTGCGCGTGGCCTCGGCGCCTTGGGGCTCCATGGTGAGCGTGAGGGGGGCCGTTGGCGCCGTACCGGGCGCCCCCGTTGGCGCGCCGTCTGCCGGCGTGCACTCGCCTCCCGAGGCGGACGTCGCGCCCGCCTGTGCGTGGGCCGACGCTGCGCGACAGTACTGCCCGGTCGCCGACGGCGCGGCGGCGTCATCACCGCTGTACACCTGTAGGTCAATCTGGTCGTAGTGACTCAGGTCCACAAACGACCTCAGGTCCGTCAGCGGAGTGGTCCCAGAGCTGAGGTAGACGCCATCTTGCGCGGGAACGCGTTGCCACTGACCCTTGTCGATCGCCATGTACACGTACGGCTTGGAGATCTGGGTGTCCGTCATCATGAGGCCACCGCTGATGCGGGCATCGCCCGTCCACCCGTCCAGGGCGCACTCATCGGGAATCGTGACGGTCACGGGCGCGCTCGCGGGGACCGCGCCTTGGGGATCCATCGCGTACGCGGCGAGCATCGTCGGCCCAACCGGAAGGGTTCCGAGCCGAAGCTCTTGTCCGTCCTCGATGTCCCCGAGCGCCACCATGCCCGCGCCTCCGTAGATGCGGACCCCTCCGGGAGTGGACGAGGTGACGACGGCCTCGCATCCGTCGACAACCGCGTGGATGTCGGTATCGAAGGTCACCTCACCAATGCGCCCGGGAAGCACCGCGTTGGGGGCCGGGACGATGCCGGTCACGATGGTGCCAGGGGTGAGAACGGCGGCAGAGCCAGCGCTCTCAGTCACCGTGGCAAGAGTGCCCACGTCGACGCCAAGGCGTGTGGCGATGCTCGCCAGGGTGTCGCCAGCCGAAGCACGCAGCGAGAAGCCAGGCCACGCGGCCGACGTTGTGGTGGATGTGGACGTTGCGACCACAAGATCCTGTTCCAGATCCATCGTGGGCAAGGCGATCGGCGCCGATTGTGCGAACGCGTCGGCATCTCCGTAGGCGCGCGCGACGACAACGTGCCCACCTGCCGTCATCGAGACGACGTCCACGTTCAGCCGAACGCTCCCCGTCTCAGGATCCGTGACCACATCGGTGTCATCCAGCGCGTAGTACAACTCGCCGTCGCGCCACAGTTCCACGCGGTTGACCTTCGCGCTCGCCGGGGCAGCGATCACCATCGACACCGCCTCGCCGCGGCGCACAAGCGGGGAGGTGGTGGTGCTGAGGTCCAGCGCAAAGTCGCTAGGGGCGCGCTCACCTAGCGGGGGTACGGAGGCCAGCACAGCGTCGGGCCGTCGCATGACCGCCACGAGGCAGACAGCGACGATTACGAGTGCCACGAAACCAGCTACTGCTGCGAACCATCCGGTCGCATACCAGGGCCGACGTGCCGCAGCCGCGGGAGTGTCCGGGGTCACGCGTTCGCCACTGGACCCGTGCAGTACTCACTGAGTTGGGTGCGGTCTCCCCTCATCCTCCGAGTGTGGCGAGAACGCCGCGCGACGATAAGTGGGGATTGTGCTTACTCAGCGGCCACGACGTGCGCGGGATTCTCCGCAAAAGGAACAAACCGCGCGATCCCCGTACGGGAGGACACTCCCCACCGGTCAAAGATGAGCGCCACGTGCTTCTCGACCGTCTTCACGCTGATCCCCAACGTCGCGGCGATCTCCGCATTGGTGAGGCCTTCACGAACCAGCTGCGCAACCTCGCGTTGGCGGCCAGTAAGCGGCACCGCGTGGCCGTGGGGCGGCGCCACGTCGCCAAGGGCCGACGGCAGCGCCGAGCGCGCAGTCACGCCAAGAGCACGCATCACGCGGCGCAAATGAGTCTGGACGGTGCGTTCGGAAATGAACAGCGAGCGCGCGATCTGGCGAGAGGTGAACCCCTCTGCGGCGAGGGTCGCGACCTCCAACTCCCGCACCGACAGCGCGGCGGCCCCGGCTCCACGGCGAGGTTCCAACCGGCGGCCAAGACGGCGCAACTCGGACGTGGCACGCTGGCGCAAGGCGAGAGCCCCCGCGACTTCGGCGTTGTGAGCCGTGGCGGTAAAGGTGTCAATGGCCGAGGGCACATCGCCCGCGGCCGTCATGGCCAAGGCGCGAGCGAGATCCGCGTTGGCGGCCTCAAGGAGACGCCCCGCGGCGCGAGCGCGGTCCGCGGCGAGTTCCGCGCGCTCCTGCGAAGCGCGCGCAGAGCCTCTCGCGAGAGCGAGCCGGGCCTCCGTCTGCTCCACCGCAAGCACGGCGCTCGGCACCGGATCGAGAGCGTGAGCGCGGCGTAGCCACAACTCCGCCGTGGCCGCGTCCCCTTCGGCGAGCGCCGCGGCCACGAGGATGTCGTAGCCAAGCGCACGATCCACCACTTGGGCAAGATGCAGGTCCGGCCCGCCACCGCCGCGCAAGATCCACGGTGCGGCATCCCCATAGCGGCCGAGCGCGGCGAGGGCGAACCCCGCAACGATGTACGAGCCGCCGTCCACACAGCCCGCGGGCTGCGGCACGAGTTCCGCTACGGATTCGAGCTCGCGATCCACGGCGGCCGCATCACCTTGATAGGCGGCGATGAGCGCGAGGAACGCGCGCGCGAGACCCAGAGCCACCGGCCGGTCCGCATTGGCGGGCAAGGCGATGACCGCCTCACAGTCGCGACGCGCGCTGTCCAGATCGCCGCCGAAGATGGCGATGCGGACCGATTGCAACGTGGCAAACGAGGTGCCGTAGGCAGGGGGCTCTCGTCGATCGCGTTCCGCGATGAGCTGCGCGGCCGTGCCAAGTTCGCCGTGAGCAAGCGCCGCCTCGACGAGCACCGCGAGGGCGAGCCACCCCAAGGGCGCGCCCACTTCTGGTGTGCCGGGTGCGGAGGCGAGCGCCTCGCGGAACATCGCGGCATGGTCACCAGCAGTGACGTCGTTGGCGCTCGCAAGCGCGAGCACGGCAAGCACGAGGGGGTCGGCAGGCAGCCCGGATTCATCCGTGAGCAGCTGTGCTCGCTGTGCCGCCACGATGGCGCTTACGAAGCGCGCATCGATGTAGTCGGTGAAGGCGCTCGCGGCGACAATCCGCGCCCGATCGATGCTCGAGAGGGAGGAATCCGCAAGCGCATCGGCCGCGCATTGACGGGCTTCGAGGCTCTTGCCGTCGAAGCTGAGCGCGACGATGCGCGCCGCCACCAACTCCCCCGTCACCGTGCGGGCCTAGCCAGCCAACGCGTCGCTGACCCTGCGCGCCACCTCAGCCACAGCGTCGGCCAGTGGCAGGTTTTCGCTGGCGCCGGTGGCTCGGGTCTTGAGTTCCACCTCGCCCGTCTCGAGGCCACGGCCGACGACGAGGATGAAGGGGGCACCGATGAGCTCCGCGTCCTTGAACTTCACGCCTGGTGAGACCTTGGGGCGGTCGTCGTAGCAGACCTCGACGCCCGCGTCCTCGAGCTGCGTGGCGAGCGACGAGGCGGCTTCGAAGACCGATTCGTCACGGCCCGTTGCGACGAGGTGCACTTGGTAAGGGGCCACCTGGATGGGCCATTTGAGGCCCAGCTCGTCGTTGTTGTTCTCCGCGAGCAGCGCAAGTGCACGCGTGACGCCGATGCCGTAGGAGCCCATCGTGACGGTGACCTGCTTGCCGTTCTCGTCGAGAACCTGCAGGCCGAGCGCCCCCGCGTACTTGCGGCCAAGTTGGAAAATGTGGCCGATCTCCACACCGCGCGCGAGCTCGAGCGGGCCAGACCCGTCGGGCGCGGGGTCGCCCTCGCGCACGGTGGCGGCCTCGATGGTGCCGTTGGCCGTGAAATCACGCCCTGCGGTGAGTTCGAACACGTGGCGGCCGTGCTGGTCTGCTCCTGTGATCCAGCGCGTACCAGGGACGATGCGGGGGTCAAGAAGGTAGCGAATACCGTCTTCTCCCGCCTGGGGGCCGAGCGCCCCGGGGCCGATGTACCCCTTGACCAACTGCGGGTGTGCCTTGAAGTCATCCTCATTGGCGGCCTCCACTTGGCTGGGCGAAAGCGCGGCCTCGAGGCGAGTCATGTCCGCGTCACGATCGCCGGGCAGCCCTACGACGAGAAGCGAGCGCTCCCCCGTCGGCGCGGTAACGGCGAGCACCACGTTCTTGAGCGTGTCCGCGGCCGTCCAGGCGCGGTCTGGGCGCGGGAAACGCTCGTTTGCCACGGCCACGAGCGTGTCGATCGTTGGCGTGTCCGGCGTGTCCTCAACGTGTGCGGCGGGCGCGTCGGCCCAATCGATAGCGGGCGGAACGGGGGTGGACACCGCCTCGATGTTCGCCGCGTAGCCGCCGGGCGAGCGCACGTACGTGTCCTCGCCGATGGGCGTGGGGCTCAGGAACTCCTCCGACTTGGAGCCACCCATCGCTCCCGACATTGCGGACACGATGACGTAGTTGAGCCCTAGGCGGTCAAAAATGCGGATGTAGGCAGCGCGCTGGGCGGCGTAGGACGCGTCGAGCCCCTCGTCGCTTACGTCAAACGAGTACGAGTCCTTCATGATGAACTCGCGGCCGCGCAGCAGGCCGGCGCGGGGACGAGCCTCGTCGCGGTACTTGGTCTGGATCTGGTAGATCGTGAGCGGCAGATCCTTGTACGACGAGTACAAATCCTTCACGAGGAGCGTGAACATCTCTTCGTGAGTTGGGGCAAGCAAGTAGTCGCCGCCCTTGCGGTCCTGGAGGCGGAAGATGTTGGGGCCGTAGTCGCTCCATCGGCCCGATGCCTCGTACGGCTCCTTCGGCAGCAGCGCGGGGAAGTGCACCTCCTGGCCACCCGCCGCGTCCATCTCCTCACGGACCACGGCCTCCACCTTGGCGAGCACCTTGAGGCCAAGCGGGAGCCAGGTGTAGATGCCTGGCGCGGCGCGGCGGATGTAGCCCGCGCGCACGAGCAGCTTGTGCGACGCAACCTCGGCGTCGGCAGGGTCTTCGCGCAAGGTGCGCAGGAACAGCGTGGACATGCGGAGCATGGGGACAAGCGTAGTGGCGACGCTTGCCTTGCTCAGCCGACGTACCACCAGTAGTTGTACAGGTGTGCTGCTCCCGATTGCCTCGAGACAGTGCTGGAGGGCCTGAACGAGGTTCCCGAGACGGCGCCCATGACCTTCTTGCTCTTTGCCCACACGATCGCCTTGTAGGTCTCAGAGGTGCTCTTCTTCACGTCTGAGTAAGGCGACTTACTCGGCAGGGTGATCGCTGGCTTGCCCGCGTAGCGATACAGCATGACCGCCTCCGCGCTTCTGGTCACCGGATCCGATGCCTTGAAGGTCGTGGACGTGGAGATCTTGGAGTTGTACAGCCATACGAGCGCCTTGTAGCCGCTATCGGTGCTCTTCACGTACTTGAACGGACTCTTCGCCGGGAGCGTCACGCTTGGACTGCCCGCGAGTTTGTACAGATACGTCGCGAAGGCCACGCGAGACAAGGTGGCCGTTGGCTTGAACGAGCCGTCGGAGTAGCCCGTGGTGATGCCTTGGTCGCCCATCCAAGAGATGGCCCAGAAGTTCGACGTCTTGTACGTGACGTCTTTGAAGAACCACACCGGGAAGTACGTGCGTTGCCCTTCATCAAGGTGGTAGTACGGCGCGGACGTCCTGCTGGAGGCGTTCCCAAACCACTTCGTTGATCCCTTGAACGCCTTGTAGGCCGCGGAGGATCGCACGTCGCCGTTCGTGAAGACGATGGCGTAGTTGTATCCAGAGTTCAACCTGGTCAACGTGAACGCGCCTCCCCGCGGGCCGCAGTCAGCGGAGTCGACCGTGCCACTGTCCCGAACAGCGACCGCACAGATGGTTGAGCTCTTCCACGTCGCGGGCACATTGAGAGACCCTGACACCGCGCCGCCCCACAGCGCGGACAGATCCGGAAGGTTCTTTCCCGTGATGTCCCATGAGCTACCCGTTGGCATGACGATGCTTTCGGGAGCGAAAGTGCCGGCTCCTCTGCGCCACTCGAAGAATCCATCGCTGTCGCGAGTTACGCCAATCTTGTACGTTCCGGCTGGAACGTGTTCGAACTTGTACTCATGCCCCAGCTCCTCGTCTACACCGCCGTAGGTTGTCAGCGGGGCGGCCGCCACCAGGTTGCCCGCAGGGTCGTAGAGACCAACCGTGAACGTTTCCCCTGACATGCTCTCGGCATAGGCCGTGCCAGCTATCGATCCACCGTCCCCAAGCGCAATGTTTGCGTTGGTGACGGACGCCGTGCTGACGCGGACGCTCGCGGCCGACTCGAATACCGAACTTCCGCCAAAGTACAGGTCCCCCGCGCCGTCGAAACCCGTGAAGTAGATCTTGTAGGTGCCAGCGGGAAGATTCGTGAACGCATACTCTCCAGCGGAGATTGAGCAATCGGCGTCGACGAAGTAGCCGCTCAGCGCCCACACTTCGACGCAGCCACCCACCGCCGGTGCACCCTTGTAGGTAACGGCGCCGGCGAGCACGCTGCCGTCAATGAGGGTTGCGTTCGCCACAGTATCGACGCCGCTCTTCACCGTCAGCGGCTTTGCAGTGCCGTAATCGGACCCCGATGAGTACCATCGCAATGCGCTGCCGTCGAATCCCCAGAACTTGACGCGGTAGGTGCCCGCGGGCAGGCTCCCGATCACAAAGTCACCGTTCTCATCGACGCAGCCCACTTGTGCAAGCACCCCGTCGCTGCCGTACGCCCCGGCGCACCCGTCTAGTCCTGGGGAACCGCCAGCTACCGTGACGTGCCCCACGATGCGCCCTTCGGGCGCAAGCGTTGCGTTCACCGTCTTCGTCTCTCCAATGACGATTCTCACTCTGGTAGCAGCGTCGAGAGTGGCTGCGTCCTTGTAGTACTCGAAGGCCGCTCCGTCCTCCTCGACGTAGAACTGGATTGCCAAGAACCCAGGTGGAACCGAAAGCTTGTAGGCGTCTACACCGGGCTCAAGGCACGTCTGCGCGCTGAGCCCTTCAAGGTTCTCCACGTAAACGCAGGCGTGGGTAGCCGCGAGTCCCGCAGGCCTGGTGATGGTGCCCACGAGCACCGGCCACGGAGTCGCGTCATGAACAGCGAAGAACTCGCCTCCGCCATAGACCTGAGGGACTGTGCGAGCCAGGGTATCGACAGCGCCGCTGACCCCCGCGAAACTCGCCGCGAACTGCCCGGGGGTGCTGTCGTGACCAAGTGTGAATGAGAACACGCCGTCCACCGGATCACACGAGCGTTGTGTCTCCTCGCCGCTTTCATAGAGCGTGGCACATCCGCCGTGCACGGGGCCCCCGTCCGTGTCCTGGGAGACGTGAAGCGTCCCTCCAAAGGCGAGGACGACTGCCACCTCACCTCCACTTGCTGGGACCACGAATTCTGTTTCCCACGCGTCGCGGCCAACGTAGTCGGACACCGCGGTTGGCCCTGTGCCGCAGAGTTCTGAATCCGTGACAGAACTCACGCAAATGACATAGGACTTCCCCGCAACGACGGGGATCTCGAACGGGTCCCCAACGCTTCCACACACAGGCGGACCAAAGAGCGTCACAGAGTTACTGACCGCCGCCCGAACACAAGCGTCGGCCGGTGCGATTCCGTCGGGGGCTTCGATGACACCCCTCAGGGTCGCCGCCGGACTCAAGCTGAAGTCACGCCCGCTGAGGGTGAGGTCAGTCAGCGACGGCCCGCCGACCTGACTAGAACTGGCCGCCGTGTAGGCGCCACCAAAGTAAGCGTCGGAGGAGTCGTCAAAGCCGACGACTCGAAGTTTTCCTGGCACGATTGGCGCCACGAAAGAGTAGTTCCCATCGCTGCCAGGCGTGGCTTCAGCGACAACCGCGTCGCCCACGAGGAATTGCACGGTGCCGTCGCTTCTGGGCGAGCCTCCCGAAGTGACGCGTCCGGTGATCGTGACGTGCGTGGGCAAGGACATCGCGAGATCTACGACGGCATCGTTTGTGACGGTCACTGCCGTACGAGGCAGGCGGCTCGACGGTTCCGCTGGGTAATAGACCTCAGAAAGCGAACCGGGCACATTCGTGACCTTGACGATGTAACGGGCCGGGGCAACCTGACTGAAATTCGCAATGCCATCGGTGATCGTGCAATCCGTTGCGACGGGCGAGAAGCTGCCCTCCACGATCAGCGCAACACAGCCACCCGTGATGGCGACGTGGTCGTCGCGCGCAACCGCAACGTTCACTTGGCCCGTGCCCCGGGCATTCACCGTCGTGATGCGTGTGCTGACGCTTCCGCCTGACAAGTTGAGCAGGCGGTCCCAGGTAGCGTCGAAGGCGTTGTTTGCTCCCTCGAGCGCAAAGGTCGCGTGCTGGTCGTACACGTCGTCCGCGAATGCCAGGTCAAAGCGCCCGTCGCTCGGCGAGCAGTCACTCGTGGAACGCCCGTCGCTAAGGGTCAGCGTGAGGCACCCTCCGTCAAGGGCCTCACCCGTGTTCAGTTTGACGGTGTGCTCGTGCGTGCCGCCCCACTGGAGGTCAACGGCCCGTGTGGCCGCTGACGCTACCGTGACCGCGCCGCCGCCGCCGTACGGTGAGTCTGGCCCCCTCCACGTGACGGTGCAAGGAGCGCTCGCTGGCGCCTCACCGAGGCACAGGTAGTACGTTCCCGGCGCCACGTCGAGTGAGAACGCGGAATCCACCTCGCCGCAAACGCTCAACGCAGGGTCGTTGTTTTGACGTTCCGGCAAAGCGTGGAGGCACACGTCGTCGCCTTCGATTCGCGGCGGTACCGAGAGCACTCCGGTCAACGACCCAACTGGCGCCAAGGTGAAGTTCTTGACAGCCGCACCGTCGCCGGTAGACGCGTACCATCTGGTTGTCCACGCGCTCCCGTATTGCGCCGTGCTCGTGACCTTGGCGTTCACCCAGGAGCTTGTGTTCAACTGGATTCGATAGACACCATTGGCGTCGGTGGTCCCGGTCGCGATTGGCGCACCGAGGGGGGTGGACGTCACCATCGCGGAGTACAGAGTGACGACCGCGTTAGCGAGCGGGGCGCCGTCGCTCGACTTCACCGTTCCTTTAACCACTGGGCCCGCCGTCACCGTATCCGTCAGGCTTGCGGTGGGCCACACGGTCGTGAGATTCACCGAGCCCGAGGCGGTGCCAACATGGTGAGGGAAACCGGACACCTTGTACGTGAATCCACCGAGCGCGATGCCCGAGATGGCGTAGGTTCCTGCTGAAGACGTGCAATCGGAGTACGAAGTTGGACCCGAGCCAGAGGTCCTCGTCAGCTTGAGGCATCCGCCATCTGCTGGATCGCCGTTCTCATCGGTCACGTTGATGGAGAACTTCCCGGTGGTCGCGGCAGAGGCAGGAATCGAGACACCGCCAAGAAGCAACGCCATGACAGTCGTCGTTACCGCCGCTGCGCGCCAGATCCGCATGCGCGACCCCTCCCGACTTCACGAGCCCCCAATGGCTCGTGCGCACATGCTAGCGGCCGCATGCCTCGCGGCGCGAACGCTAGAACATCACTGTGGCGAACTCCCCAACGCGTTCAAATCCCACCGCGTCGTACGCCGCAATAGCAGGCGCGTTGAAGTCATTCACATAGAGCGACACGGTGGGCGCCAGGGTCGCCTGCGTTGCCGCAATCACCGCGGATAGCCCCGCACGTGCGAGCCCGCGCCCGCGCAACGACGGGTGCACCCACACCCCTTGCAGCTGCCCTACTCCCCCGCCAAGCGCGCCAACTTCGCTCTTAAACACCACGGCCCGACGGCCATCAACAGTTCCGTACTGCAGGAAGGCTCTGCCTGAGCGCACCAATTGGCGCAGCCGGTCCTCGTAGGCCACCCTCCCGTGACGCATGGGGTCGTAGCCCACTTCGCCGATGAACATGTGCACGCATGCGGGCAGTAACGCGTCGTAGTCGTCGAGGGTTGCGCGGCGCACGGCGTCGAGATCCAAACCCTCAGCAGAGATGGCCTCCACATGCCGGGCCGGCCCAGAAATGGCCATCGACACCTGCCGGGGCCTCAGCTCCCGTGCGGGTCCCCACCACGGCTCGAGCCGCCCCCACAGGTCGAGCGTCACCTCTGCGGGCCCCACCATCGCCGCAGGCCTGGCGAGCCGAGACACCGCACCAGCCGCAACGTCGGCCCGTAACGCGTCATCGGCGAGCTCGTCGCCAGAGGGGAGGATCGCCGTGAAGTTTGCCCCGTTCCACACCACCCCGGCGAGTTCGCGGCCCAAGCCCGCACGCCGTCGGACAGCCCACAGCCCCGCGGAAAGGTGACCGGAGCGCGAGGCCGTCTCAAGGTGCATCGCCGGCACCACGGAGGCCACCGGATCCTGTGCGCACAGCGCGAGCGCCGCGTCGAGTTCACGCCGCTGCAGGGGCGCCAGACTGTGCTGCGCGCGCCTGAGCAGCGAATCGGTCATGACGCCGTCATCACCTGCGGGCTGGCACCCTCGACGGGCTCCATGGTCTCTGCAATCTTCATGGCCTCTTCGATGAGCACCTCGACGATGTCCTTCTCGGGGACGGTCTTGATGACCTCGCCCTTGACGAAGATTTGGCCCTTGCCATTGCCCGAGGCGACGCCGAGGTCGGCCTCGCGCGCCTCGCCGGGGCCGTTGACGACGCACCCCATGACCGCCACGCGCAGCGGCACCTCCATGCCTTCAAGGCCCGCGGTGACTTTCTCCGCGAGCTCGTAAACGTCCACCTGGGCGCGGCCACACGACGGGCACGAGACGATCTCGAGCTTGCGGGGCCGCAGGTTGAGGCTCTGCAGAATCTGGATGCCCACCTTGACTTCCTCGACGGGAGGGGCGGACAGGGACACGCGAATGGTGTCGCCGATGCCCTGGCTGAGCAGCGCTCCAAAGGCCGTGGCGGACTTGATGGTGCCCTGGAAGGCGGGGCCGGCCTCGGTGACGCCCAAGTGCAGCGGCCAGTCGCCGCGCTCGCTGAGGAGCTCGTAGGCACGCACCATGATCACGGGGTCGTTGTGCTTGACGGAGATCTTGAAGTCGTGGAAGTCGTGCTCTTCGAAGAGGCTCGCCTCCCACACGGCGGACTCCACGAGCGCCTCAGGGGTGGCCTTTCCGTACTTCTTGAGCAGCCGCGGGTCCAGCGAGCCGGCGTTGACGCCGATGCGGATCGACGTGCCCGCGTCCTTCGCAGCCTGCGCGATTTCCTTGACCTGGTCGTCGAACTTGCGGATGTTGCCGGGGTTCACGCGCACTGCGGCGCAGCCAGCGTCGATGGCCGCGAAGACGTATTTGGGCTGGAAGTGGATATCCGCAATCACGGGAATGTTGGACTTCTTGGCAATCGCCGGGAGGGCGTCCGCGTCGTCCTGCGTGGGGCACGCAACGCGCACGATGTCGCAGCCCGCCGCCGTGAGCTCCGCGATCTGCTGCAGCGTGGAGTTGATATCTTCGGTTTTGGTGGTGCACATCGACTGCACGGAGACGGGCGCGTCCCCGCCGACGTAGATGGAACCCACTTTGATCTTGCGGGTTGGCCTGCGCGGGGCAAGCACGGGCGCGGGCAGAGCGGGCATCCCCAGCGAAACAGAAGTCACGATTCCAGTATCTCCCACGGTTTGCGGTGTGGCGCGCACCTCAGCAACGAGTGAACTACCCCACCTGGACGGGAGCGAAGATGTCCGCGAGGATCAGCACCGCTCCCATGATGATCAGCAGGCCAAACACGCCGTATGCCAGGGGCATCATGCGGGCCACGTCCACGGGGCGCGGCTTGGGCAGGTGCCGCACTCGCGCCCACCCGTTCTTGATGCCTTGCCACAGCGCGGAGGCGATGTGGCCGCCGTCGAGCGGCACCAGCGGGATCATGTTGAACGCAAACAGCGCCAGGTTCAGCCCCGCGAAGACGTTGAGCATGTCCGCGGCCTTGAGCTGCCACGTGTAGCCCTCAACGTCCGCGGCCGCGATGTCCGCGGAGACGCGCCCAACCCCAACAATGCCCATCACCGAGGACGTGGTGCGCTCCTCGATACCAAGCGTCGCGAGGGTCGCGTGATAGATCTGCACGGGCAGCGTGGCGATGGTCTTGAGGATCATCCCCGAGTAGTTCCACGCCGTCTGCACACCCGAGAGCGGCCCTTGCTTGACGATTTCGGAACTCGGATAGAAGCCCAGGTAGCCCACCGTCTTGCCGCCGCGTTCCACGCTCGCAAGCGTGGGCGTCAACTGCAGCGTCTCGCCGTCGCGATCCACCGTGAGGGTGACCTGCTCGCCAGGGTGGGCGGCAAGTTCGGGGGCGATGTCCTCCCACGTCTCCACGGAGGTGTCATTGATGGCGACGATCGTGTCGCCCACCTGCAGCCCCGCGAGGGCGGCTGGGGACTCGGGGTCGGCTGCCGTGCAGGTCGCGTCGACGCTCGCGGGCACGCACGCAGCCACCTCGCTCACCGTGGTGTTGGTGACGGGCATTCCTACGCCCACCTGCACGATCGTGAACGCGATGATCGCAAGCACCAGATTCACAAACGGTCCGCCGAACATGACGATGACCTTGCGCCACCACGTGAGGTGATAGAACGCGCGGTAATCCTCGCCTTCGTGCACCTCTTCCACCGACGCCTCCCGGGCGTCCGCGATGATCTGGCGCAAGCGACCGCGCACCTTGACCGGCCTGACCGCCTCCTCCGGCGGGATCATGCCCACGAGCTTCACGTATCCACCAAGCGGGATCGCCTTGAAGCCGTACTCGGTCTCCTTGCCCTTGCGGGACCACAGCGTGGGGCCAAAGCCAATGAAGTACTCGCTGACGCGCACGCCAAACTTCTTGGCGGGCAGCATGTGACCCACCTCGTGCAGGCCAATAGACACGAGCAATCCCACAATGAAGATCACTACGCCAAGTACTTGCAGCATTCCCTCACCCTACGTTCGAGATGAGCTCTCGCGCCCTCGCGCGAGCCCACGTTTCGGCGGCCTCAACGGCCTCGACTGAGGACGCGTCCGCGCCCTCGTACGCCTCCACAACGCGCCGCACCGTGTCCGTGATCCCGAGGAATGACAAATCTCTCACCGCGAAGGCCGCAACGCACTCCTCGTTGGCGGCATTGAACACCGCTGGGTGGAGTTCGCTCGCGGCAAGGGCTTGCCGGGCAACGCGAATAGCAGGAAAAACGTGCTCGTCAAGCGGCTCGAAGGTCCACGTGTGCGCCTGGGTCCAGTCCGGGGGCGTGGCCACGCCATCCAAGCGCGAGGGCCAGCTCAGCCCTAGGGCAATCGGCAGCCGCATATCGGGCGGCGAAGCCTGCGCGATCGTCGAGCCGTCCACAAATTCCACCATCGAATGGATGACGGACTGCGGATGCACCACCACGTCGATGCGCTCCGCAGGGATGTCGAAAAGCAGGTGCGCCTCGATCACCTCGAGCGCCTTGTTCACAAGGCTCGCCGAATTCACCGTCACCACGGGCCCCATGTCCCACGTGGGGTGCTTAAGGGCATCCGCGTACGTCACGCTCTCAAGCTCGCGTCGCGTACGGCCACGGAACGCACCGCCCGACGCTGTCACCACTAAGCGCCGCACCTCACCTTTGGTGCCGCTACGGAGGGCCTGCGCAAGCGCGGAGTGTTCCGAGTCGACGGGCACGATCTGGTCGTCTCGCACACGCGACCGGTTCACGAGCGGCCCACCCGCCACCAACGACTCCTTGTTGGCGAGCGCGAGCGTGGACCCCGCCGCGAGCGCAGCGAGCGTGGGCCGCAGGCCCACGGAACCCGTCACCCCGTTGAGCACCACGTCGGCACCGATTCCCGCCGCGGCGACCACAGCGTCGGGCCCGGCAAGCACCTCTACGCCAGGGAGTGCGTCGCGAACCTCCGCGAACGCGGCGTCAGAGGCAAGGGCAACAAGGCGGGGACCAAACGCGCGCGCCTGCTCAATCACCAGTTCTGGGTGGGAGCCTCCGGCCGCAAGTGCCACCACCTCGAAAGAGTCGCGGTGGCGCGCGATGACCTCAAGCGCCTGGGTGCCGATGGAGCCCGTGGAGCCAAGGAGGGAGACGGAGCGCGTCATCCCTCGCCGACGCCGAGCAGGATGTCGACCGTGCGCGCGAGGTAGGCGTCGACCGTGGCCTCGTCGTAGGCGCGCTTCCCCGTGGCCTGCGCGAACGACACCATGCGCACCTGTTGTGCGGTAAGCGGCTCTCCGCGATCGAAGAACGAGGTCACGCGGGCAAGCACCTTGTCTACTTCGCGAGCGTCGTAACCCCTGCTAATGAAGCCAGGGTGCGCGAACCGCTCGCCCTTGGGGCGGCGAAGGCGCGGGTACAGCACTTGCGCGCGAGTGGCGAGGTCTTGCATCCACGCGTCCTGGCCGTGCTGGCGCACATACGTGTCGCGAGTGCGCTTGGCGAAGGCCACCTCGAGACGATCTAGGGCCGAGTCGACGGCGGCCGTCGAGTACCCGCCGCGCTTGAGGTCAAACGAGGCCCTGCGCACGTCGAGCGGCGTCAGATCTGCGTCGGGCGCGGCCGCCCGCTCGTACGCCTGACGCGCGCGAGAGAAGAAGGCATCCACCTGCGCGCGGTCGTAGCCGTGGCGCATCGCAGACGTGCGCGGGAACAGGTCACTCATGTGGTCTCCTTGCCAAGTCCGCCACCAGTATTCCCGATGCGCGGGCCTTCTCTGCGCAAGCGGGCGGCGGGGCCGACGGGTCGGTTCTGCTCCTCCACGGCGAGTTGGCCGCACGCACCGTCGATGTCGGAGCCGCGCGTGTCACGGATGGTGGTGGGGATGCCATGAGAGCGCAAGGTCTCGACGAACTCGCGCTCGACCGCGGGATCCGAGGCGGTCCACTTGCTTCCCGGCGTGGGGTTCAGCGGAATGGGATTGACGTGCACCCAGCCGTCGCCGCGCTCCTTGAGCTTCTTGCCGAGCAGGTCCGCTCGCCACGCGTGGTCGTTGATGTCGCGGATGAGCGCGTACTCGATGGAGACGCGACGGCCGGTTGCCTCGAAGTAGCGGTGAGCGGCATCGAGCGCCTCGTCCACCTTCCAGCGCGTGTTGATGGGCACTAGCTCATCGCGCAGCTCATCGTCAGGGGCATGCAGGGACAGCGCGAGCGTCACGGGGATGCCCTCGCCTGCAAGGCGATCGATTCCCGTCACGAGACCCACCGTGGACACCGTGACGTGCCTGGCAGACAGCCCAAAGCCGTGGGGCGGCGGGGCGACGAGGGTCTTGACGGTGTTGATGACCGCGCGGTAGTTCGCGAGCGGCTCACCCATGCCCATGAACACCACATTGGACAGCCGCACGCTCTCGCCGAGGCCGCCGTCGCGCGCCTGGCGCGCGGCAAGACGCACCTGTTCGATGATCTCCGCGGAACTGAGGTTACGTGTGAGGCCCATCTGGCCCGTGGCGCAGAACGGGCACGCCATGCCGCAGCCGGCTTGGCTTGTCACACACAGCGTGGCGCGCTCTGGGTACTTCATGAGCACGGACTCCACCTTGACGCCGTCGTGGAGGTTCCACAGCGTCTTGCGCGTGGCGCCCTTGTCCGCCTCGAGCGAGCGCACCTCTGTCATCAAGGGCGGGAAGAGGGCAGCGGCGGTTGCCTCCCGTGACGCTGCGGGAAGGTCCGTCATGTCGTCGGCGTCGGTGGTGAGGTGCGCAAAGTAGTGGGTGGCGAGCTGCTTGGCCCTGAAAGCCGGGAGGCCCAAGGCGACCACAGCGTCGGCCCGTGCGGCCTCGTCCATGTCCGCAAAGTGCACGGGGGCCTTGCCTGGCTTTGGCGCGGCCATCGACAGCAGGGGGCGCTCCGTCATGAGGTTCCCAACAGCAGCGCGAACACCACGTAGGCAACGGGCGCGGCCACGAGCATCGAGTCGATGCGGTCAAGGATCCCGCCGTGCCCTGGCAAGAACGAGCTCATGTCCTTGACCGAGATGTCGCGCTTGATCGCGGACTCCGCGAGGTCGCCAAGCACAGCGGCCAGCGCGGCCGCGAGGCCCGCGAGAGCGCCGGTGATCCACGCGCCATCGAGGATGAAGTAGGCGAGCACTGACGCGGCGATGGTGCCAAGCACGATCCCGCCTGCGAAGCCCTCCCACGTCTTGTTGGGGCTGATCCGTGGCGACATCTTGTGCTTGCCAAAGAACATTCCGGAGATTAGGGCGCCGGTGTCGTTGCCCGCCACGGCGAATATGAGGATGTACACGCGCTGCCAGCCGTCGTGCGCCTGTTCCATGAGCACAAAGAAGGATGCGAGGAACGGGATCCACAGCAGCGTGAACATGGACGCGAGCGAATCGGCGAGCGTGTTCTCGATGCGATCGTCCACAACGCGCCACGCGACCACACCGGCGCAGCCAACGAGCAGCGCGACGATGAGCCCCTCCGCCTTGCCGTACCACGTGGCAACGCCCATTCCCGCGATCGCAACGGCAATGGGCCACAGGCTCACGCGCCTGCCGGAGGCTTTGAGCGCGTCACGCCATTCCCACGTGGCGCCGATGCACACCAGATACAGCCCAACCGTGAATAGCAGCGGGCTCCACCACGCAGCGCCGAGCACCGCCACAAAGATCGCGACACCCACGACGGTGGCAACCGTGAAGTTGCGGCGCGGGCCAGGAGTGGGCGTGGCTTCCGGAATGGTCGGCACGGCGGCGGTGGTGGCCGCTGCAATGCCCGACGCTGGGGTTGCCGGTGCCGCCTCGTTGCCTTTTCGCCTGTTGAGTAGGCTCACGGGGCTCCCCCGCCGATCGTCGCCACCATCAGACCTCGAGGAGCTCGTTCTCCTTGTGAGCGAGCAGGGCATCGATGGCGTCAACGTGACGCTTGGTGAGGGCGTCGAGTTCCTTCTCGCCGCGCGAACCGTCGTCTTCGCCGACGTCGCCGTCCTTGACCGCTGCGTCGATGAGGTCCTTGGCCTTGCGGCGCATGTTGCGCAGCGTCACCCGGGCCTCTTCCGCCTTGGTCTTGGCGAGCTTCACATAGTCACGGCGGCGCTCCTCCGTGAGGACCGGCATGACGATGCGGATCACGGTGCCGTCGTCGCTGGGGTTCACGCCAAGGTCGCTGTTGCGCAGCGCCGTCTCAATCTCGCGCTTCGCGCTTTGGTCGTACGGAGAGATGACAACCGTGCGGGCTTCGGGCACGGTGATCGAGGCGAGTTGCTGAAGGGGGGTTGGCGCGCCGTAGTAGTCCACGGGGATGTGGGCGAACATCGAGGCGGTCGCCTGGCCAGTGCGGATGGACGCGAAGTTGTCCTTCGCCACCGCGACGGCGCGTTCCATGTTCTCTTCTGCGTCGAAGAGGATTTCGTCAATCACGTGCAGCTCCTTACGCCGTCACCAGCGTGCCGATTCTCTCACCGAGGAGCGCACGCGTCACATTTCCAGGGGTATCGAGGCCAAAGACGACCATCGGCACCTTGTTGTCCATGGCCAGCGAGAACGCGGCCTGATCCATCACTCGCAGCCTCTTCGTGAGCGCGTCTCTGTACGTCACGTGCTCGAGCCGCTCCGCCGTTGGATCGATGTTGGGGTCTGCCGAGTACACCGCGTCCACGCCGTTCTTGCCCATGAGCACCTCCGCACAGCCCGTCTCAAGGGCACGCTGCACGCTCACGGTGTCCGTGGAGAAGTACGGCATCCCTGCGCCCGCGGCGAAGATCACCACGCGGCCCTTCTCAAGGTGGCGAATGGCGCGCAGCGGAATGTACGGCTCAGCAACCTGACCCATCGTGATCGCGGTCTGCACGCGCGTTGCGACGCCCGCCTGCTCAAGGAAGTCCTGCAACGCGAGCGCGTTCATCACGGTGCCGAGCATGCCCATGTAGTCGGCGCGCGAACGCTGAATACCGCGCTGGCTCAGCTCCTCGCCGCGGAAGAAGTTGCCGCCGCCAACGACGATGGCCACCTCGACCCCGCCGGCCACAGCGTCGGCCACTTCGCGAGCAATGCGGGCGATGACGTCGGCATCAAGGCCAACGGAACCACCGCCAAACATCTCTCCCGAAAGCTTGAGCAAAACGCGACGCGCCGCCGGCGAATCGGTGGTGTTGTCAGTCATCGATCCTCCTGGCGGCGCGTGGCGTTTGGCTGTGGTGTGAGTTTAGGCTCCCACACGGAAGCGGGCGAAGGAGGTCACCTCGCCGCCGGTCTCCTCGACCACCTTGCCGACGGTCTTGGAGTTGTCCTTGGCGAACGCCTGCTCCACGAGCACGTTCTCCTTGAACCAGCCGTTGAGACGGCCCTCGACGATCTTGGGAAGCGCGGCCTCGGGCTTGCCTTCCGCACGCGTCACCTCCTCGGCGACGCGACGCTCGTTGGCAACGTCCTCCGCCGGGGCGTCCTCACGAGTGAGGTACAGCGGCGAGTACGCGGCAGCGTGCATCGCGACGTCCTTGGCCACCTCAGCGGCCTTGACGTCGGTGCCGACGAGAACGCCAACCTGCGCGGGCAGGTCCTTGTTCGTCTTGTGCAGGTACTCGGTGACAACCGGAGCCTCGATGCGAGCGACGCGACGCAGCACGACCTTCTCGCCGAGCACGCCAGCGTTCTCGTCAAGGAACTCGCCAACCGTCTTGTCGCCGATGGGGGCGGCAAGAGCGGCCTCCGCGGAGTCCGCCTTGGCGGCAACCGCAGCGTCGAGCACCGCGTTCGCGAGCGCGATGAACTTCTCGTTCTTCGCCACGAAATCGGTCTCCGAGTTGAGCTCGAGGAGCGTGCCAACCTGGGCACCCTCTTCGCCCTCGATCTTGGTCACGACGAGGCCCTCGGACGCCGAGCGGCCTTCGCGCTTCGCGACACCCTTGAGGCCCTTGACGCGCAGGATCTCGACGGCCTTCTCCTGGTCGCCGTCGGCCTCGTCGAGAGCCTTCTTGACGTCGAGCATGCCGGCACCGGTGCGCTCGCGGAGCGCCTGGATGTCGGCGACGGTGTAGTTCGCCATGTCAGTCCTTACTTGTCGTCGGTCTTGGCGGCCTTCGCGGCCGGCTTCTTGGCAGGCGCCTTCTTGGCGGGAGCCTCCTCAGCGGGAGTCTCCTCGACCGCAGCGGCCTCGGTGGTCTTCTTGGCGGCGGGCTTCTTGGCAGGCGCCTTCTTGGCGGGAGCCTCCTCAGCGGCGGGAGCCTCCTCGGCAACCACGGCCTCTTCGGCAACCACAGCGTCGGCCTCACCAGCAGCGTCGGCCTCAACTGCAGGCGCCTCGTTGGCAGCGGAACCAAGCAGCTCCTGCTCCCACTCTGCGAGCGGCTCTTCCTCAACGACGGCCTCGTCACCGGTCTTCGCGGTGTGGCGCAGGCGAATGCCCTCGGCCACGGCGTCGGCGATCACGCGGGTCAGCAGGCCAACGGCGCGGATCGCGTCGTCGTTGCCGGGGATGCCGTACTGGACCTCGTCGGGGTCGCAGTTGGAGTCGAGGATGCCCACGACGGGGATGCCAAGCTTCTTGGCTTCATCCACCGCAAGGTGCTCCTTGTTGGTGTCGACAACCCACACCACGGAGGGCGTGCGGGACATGTCACGGATGCCGTTGAGCGTCTTGGCGAGCTTCTCGTACTCGCGGCGCATCATGAGGAGTTCCTTCTTGGTGCGGCCAGAACCGGCTACATCGTCGAAGTCGACCTCTTCGAGCTCCTTGAGACGCGCAACGCGCTTGGAGACGGTCTGGAAGTTGGTCAGCATGCCGCCGAGCCAGCGCTCGTTCACGTAGGGCATGCCCACGCGAGCGGCCTGCTCCGCGATCTGCTCCTGCGCCTGACGCTTGGTGCCAACGAACAGCACGGTGCCGCCGTGGGCGACGGTGTCGCGCACAAACTCGTAGGCCTGGTCAATCTTGGTGAGCGACTGCTGCAGGTCAATGATGTAGATGCCGTTGCGCTCCGTGAAAATGAAGCGCTTCATCTTGGGGTTCCAGCGGCTGGTCTGGTGTCCAAAGTGGACGCCAGAGTCGAGCAGCTGACGCATGGTCACAACGGCCATGGCTCGTCCTTGTCCGCGCGCTCGCGCGCGCTAGTTTGGCGCGGGGCATGGCCCCGCTCATTCGGTTGTCGATGCCGCCGGGTGGCGGAATCCCTGGCACCACCGCGGATTGGCTCCGAGTTTCCTCGGACCTCGCCTCTCCGGCGCATTCCGTGGGGAATGCGAATGGTGCGCGATGTCACCCGGGCATGCCGGATGCGGGATCAATCGTACCTGAACGGACACCTTCCCTGCTACCCGCGTCCCCAGGCGCCCGCCCGACGCTGTCTATCCCCAGGCGCCGGGGGTCGCCGCTGCACGTGGCCGGGTTTGGCGCTTTCCTGGGTTGGTGCGAAGCCTGTGGTTGCTGTTGGCGGTGTGCGTCCTTGGTGGGACCGCGCCGGCCCCTGACACCGTGGCTGATCCGTGGCTGGCCTCCCCCGCGCCACTTCAGGTTGCCGCCGCGTTCGATCGCCCTGCTAGCGATTGGGGGCCGGGCCATCGTGGGGTCGACATCTGGCTCGGCGAAGGCGACGCGGTGCTCTCGCCTGGCGCCGGGGTGGTGACCTTCGCGGGGAGAGTCGCTGGCAGGGGCGTTGTGGTGGTGACCCACCCCAATGGGCTGCGCTCCACGCTCGAGCCGGTCACAGCGTCGGGCCGTGTTGGCGACCATGTGCGTCAAGGCGACACGGTGGGCACGCTCGAACTCGCCGGCTCGCATTGCGCGTCGCACGCGTGCCTGCATTGGGGCGTGCGGCGAGGCGAGGAGTACCTGGACCCGCTCGATGTGCTGCGCGGCTACGGCCCCATTAGGTTGTTGCCGCTGCGGGAGTAGGCGCCTATTCGAAGGCGCCGGTCTTCACCAGGCTCTCGCGCAGCTTCTTGACGGCGGCGGAGTGAATCTGCGAAACGCGAGACTCGGTGACGCCAAGAATCTGGCCGATCTGCGCGAGGGTGAGGTTCTCGTAGTAGTAGAGGCGCAGCACTTCTTGTTCGCGGTCGCGCACCTGTTGCACGGCGCTCGCGAGGAGTTCGCGACGCTCGGTGGCCTCCACGGAGTTCGCAGCACCGGGCACGGACAGCGACATGAGGGTCTCGATCTGGCTCGTCTCGGGATCGGCACCGCCAAGCGCGTCGAGCGCGCCGACGTGGCTCAGCGCCACCTGCGCGCGCACGGTGCGGACCTCCATCGTTGCCCAGCCAAGCTGGCCGGCAACGTCTTCATCGGTGACCTGCCGCATGAGCTCCTGCTCGAGCGAACGCGTTGCCTGCTCCACCACGCGCGCCTTGGAGCGCACAGAACGCGGCACCCAGTCGGCGGCGCGAAGCTCGTCGATGATGGCCCCGCGAATGCGGGTGGAGGCGTAGGTCTCGAACTTGAAGCCACGCTCGGGCTCGAAGCGCTCCACGGCATCGATGAGGCCAAACATTCCGTAGGAGACCAGGTCGCCAAGTTCTACCGTGTCCGGCAAGCGGCCGACCATGCGCACGGCCACCTGGTTCACGAGGGGCGCGTAGTGGGTGATGAGAGCCTCGCGCGCCTGGGCGCGCGCGGCACGGCGATTGCCGCCGAGCGCCTTCCACAACCCCGCAAGCTCGGCGGTGGGGTCAACGGCGACCACCTCGTCGGTCTCTTGTGCACTCAGCACGGCGTTTAGCTCGGACATGGTTCTCCCTCAGGCTCGCGGGTGGGCCAACTGGTAGGTCGCCCGCAGACGTTCGGCGGACACGTGGGTGTAGCGCTGGGTGGTGGTGAGGCTCGCGTGGCCAAGCACTTCTTGGACAGAGCGAAGATCGGATCCCCCGGTGAGGAGGTGCGTTGCCGCGGTGTGGCGAAGGCCGTGGGGAGCGATGTCGTCGACCCCTGCCAGCTGGCACAGTCCGTGGATGGCCGCGCGCACCTGGCGCTGGTCAACGCGCCTACCGCGCTGGCCTAGGAAGAGGGCGCCGTCGGTGTCAGGCCGCACGAGCAGCGGACGGCCCGACTCGAGCCACTGCGTAATCGCACGCTTCGCCGGCACGCCGAACGGCACCACACGCTCCTTGGCACCCTTACCGAGCACGCGGACGAGCCGCTGCTCGAGGTCCACATCGCGAATGTCGAGGCCAGCGAGCTCGCCAACGCGCATTCCCGTGGCGTACAGGAGTTCGGCGACGGCCCAGTCGCGGACGTGGATGGCGTTGCCATCGTCACAGCGGCGCTCCGCCACCTCCAGCAGGGTGCCCACGTCATCGGCGGAGATCACCGTGGGAACCGTCACGGACGGCCGCGCGGAAGCAAGGCGTAAGGCGGGGTTGGAGTCCACACGTCCCGCATCCGCGGCCCACATGTAGAACGCCCTGCACGCCGCTCCCCTGCGGGCAAGCGTGGTGCGAGACAGACCATCGGTGGACATGGCCGCGAGCCATGAGCGCAGATCGCCGAGCGTGGCGCCCTCGAGAGCCTCGTCGATGTCTACGGACTCGCCCGAGACCGCCGCGACAAAGGCCGCGAGGTGCATCAGATCGCCGTGGTAGGCGCGCACCGTGTTCTCCGAAAGCCCGCGCTGATGGCGCAGGTAGCGCTCGAAGTCAGCGAGCAGGCTGCTCGACATCACCGCAGTTGGCATGCGCACAATCTGGCACTGTCACACCTGTCACCGCAATACCTTCAGTCACTTTTGTCACATGATTCACATCAGTAACGCGATTTCTGGGGTATTTTGTCCTAGTTTTGGGTAGTTTCCCGCCTGCGCCACACGCCGTCGGTGGCCCTGGCCTTCCCCGCCAACTCGAGCCCCATGAGGGCCGCGAACGTCTCCGCGATGGCAAGCCCCGCCCCTCTCGCGACGTCTTCGACGCGCGATCCGCGCCGCGCAATGGCGTCGAATGCAGCCCGCTCCGCGGCAGAGCCAAAGCCGTCACCGCTGCCCTCGTCTGCGTCCGGCCCAATGGGGCCCGCGAGCTCGAGCACCTCCCTCGCCTGGGTCACGAGCACCGCAAGCCCGTCCCGGATGAGGCGATGACAGCCACCTGATGCCACCGACGTCACCGGCCCTGGAACGGCCGCAACGGGGCGCGCCAGCGCGAGAGCGTGATTGACAGTGTTCAGCGCGCCCGAGCGCGTGGCCGCCTCCACGACGCAGGTGGCCGCGGCGGCGGCAATGAGGCGGTTCCGCGCGAGAAACCGTGAGCGGTGCGGCGCGTAACCAATCGGAACCTCACTCACCACAACTCCGCCGTCCATCACCTGCGTCAAGAGGTCGTGATGGCCAGCGGGATATAAGCGATCCACACCGCCCGCCATCACCGCCACGGACGGCGTTGGCCCCGTGAGCGCCGCGCGATGCGCGGCAGCGTCGATTCCATACGCCCCACCGGAAACGACGCACCAGCCCGCGTCAGAGAGGCCCCCGGCGATGTCAGCGGCCACGTGTTCGCCGTAGGCCGTGGCCGCCCGCGACCCCACCACTGCCACGGCGCGGTCCATAAGGAGACAAAGGTCGCCGTCGCCTCGCACCCACAACGCGTAGGGAGCCCTGGACTCGAGGTCATCAAGAACTGTTGGCCACTCAGCATCGAGCCGCGTCACGAGGCGCGCGCCCACCGCGTGGGCGCGCGCCATCTCCCCCGCCGGATCCACCTCACCCAAGCGCCGCAACCACCGTTCGGCCGCGGCCACCGCCTTGTCGATCGTCTTTGGCGGCGCGAGCGGCGCGAGGCGCACCGTTGCCGCCACGGGATCCTTCGCCGCGTCTATCAGCCATGCGAGCGCCGCGCTCGCTCCCAGCTCATCCACGAGCCATGCAGCGGCCTCGTCATATCCCTCCGCGAGCACGCTCCACGCTATGAGCGCCTGGCGGTCGTCGCCAGAGAGCGCCACATCCACAGCCGCGCTGCGCCCGGTCACTGCCCGCTCCTGTTCCGCAGGCTAAGTGCCTGCAACACATCGCCGACGTCCGGACCCTTCGCTCCCTTGAGGTCCGCGATGGACCAGGCCACACGCAGCGCCCTGTCGAACCCGCGCGCGGAGATCTCCCCCGTGTCCAGCGTGCGTTGCCCCTGCTCAAGTGCCTTTCCGGGCGTGTGTGCCCGCAACCAGCGGGGACTCACCTGTGAGTTGAGCGACCACCCCGTGCCGATGAGCCGCGCCCGCGCCGCTGCCCGCGCGCTCTCGACTCGGGCGGCAACGTCCGCCGTGGTCTCTCCCTCCGTCGCGCCCCTCCTCACTGGGGCCACATCGATGCGAATGTCGATGCGATCGAGCAGGGGGCCCGACAGCCGGGCAAAGTAGCGGCGTTGCTGGAGCGGAGAGCACGTGCACTCCATGCCGCGAACGCCCTTGTTCCCGCAAGGACACGGGTTTGCGGCGAGCACAAGTTGGAAGCGCGCGGGATAGCGCGCAGCGCCGTGCGCGCGGTGCAACACGATCTCTCCAGACTCGAGCGGTTGGCGCAGGGTATCGAGCACGCGAGCAGGGAACTCGGGAGCCTCGTCCAACAGCAAGACTCCGGCGTGCGCCCTGCTGATCGCCCCTGGCCGCGCAAGCATCGATCCACCGCCCACGATCGCGGGCGCCGAGGCCGAGTGGTGTGGCGCCTCAAACGGCGGCCTGCTCATCAGGCCGCCCTGCGGATCGAACGTGCCGCACAGCGAGTGCACACTCGTGACCGTCACGGCGTCCTCCACGGAGAGATCGGGAAGAAGTCCCGTCATCCGGTTGGCAAGCATCGTCTTGCCGGCTCCGGGCGGCCCAACCATGAGCAAGTGATGACCACCCGCCGCGGCCACCTCGAGCGCGGATCGCGCTCCCTCCTGCCCGCGCACGTCGCTGAGGTCCCCTATCGGCGCCGCCGCCGCTGGGGTAACCATCGCAACGCCGCCCGACGCTGGGGCCGGGATCGCGTGCTCGTTGCCTAGCAGTTGCGCGAGCTCCCCGAGCGAGGCAACAGCGGTCACGCGCGCGCCCTCGACGAGGCGCGCCTCGGCTCCGTTGGCTGCGGGAACCACCACATGGGGCAGCCCCGCCGCCACCGCGGCCGCCACCGCGGGAAGTACACCCCTCACCGAGCGCACGGCGCCATCCAGCCCCAACTCACCCAAATACACGGCGCGGCTCGCACGCTTGGCGTCAACCTGCCCCGCTGCGGCAAGCACCGCCACCGCGATCGCCAGATCCGTGCCAGAGCCCGTCTTTGGCAGCGAGGCCGGCGAGAGATTGACCGTGATCCGCCGCACGGGCCACTCCAGCCCTGAGGAGGCCACCGCCGCCCTGACGCGGTCGCGAGATTCCTGAAGCGAAGCGTCGGGCAGGCCAACGATCGTGAAAGCGGGCAACGCAGCCGCAAGGTGTGCCTCAACGTCGACGACATGACCAGACAGGCCCGCGAGCGCTATCGCCCGCGCCCTGCCGATCACTCGACACCCCGCAAGTGCTCCACGATTGCCGCACCCGCGGCAGGCAGCGTCACCGCACACACATCGATGCGCACCTCGCGGAAATGCCGCTCTTGCGCGGACAGCCACGCGGCGACGAGACGCCGGAGGCGATAGAGCTTCTCCCGCGTCACCGCTTCTTGAGGCGAACCGAAGGCGGCACTTCGACGGGTCTTGACTTCAACCGCCACGAGGCAGTCGCCATCGAGCGCCACAATGTCCAGTTCGCCCTGATCGCATCGCCAATTGCGCTCGAGCACGCGCCACCCTGCCTCCTCGAGCCGACGCGCCACGAGATTCTCCCCGTGCCGCCCCACCACGTCCTTCGTAGCCATCGCCACCTCCCAAGCCCCAAGCGTGAGGGGTGGCGGGGAAAGCGGTGAGGGCGCTACCCCCGATCTGGGGATAGCGCCCTCTTGCGGACAATCTGGGGACGCAGGTTAGGGAACGGGAGACTCAACCACTGTGCCTGACTCAACCACTGTGCCTGACTCGACCACAGCGTCGGCCCCTTCAACGGGCCCGGGCTCCGTGGCCTCCTCTGCAGGGAAGTGCCGATCCGCCTGCAGCAGCAGCTTGGCACCCGCGAGCGCCACGATCACCGAGATCCCGCCACCGATGAGGTACGGCAGCTGCAGATCCACCGTGGCGATCCAGCCGCCCGCGAGCGTGGCGATCGGCATGAGGAACCACGCGAAGGTGCGGATCGCGCCGATCGCGCGGCCAAGCATGTGCCCAGGAATGATCGCCTGGCGCAGCGACCCCCACGGCACGTTCCACATGGACACACCGGCGGCACCAAAGCCATAGGCGACCGTTGCGAGCCACGCGTTGGGCGCGAGGCCCACGCCAACCAGGCCCACCCCGCCAATCACCGTTGCCCACAACATCGTGTGGCCGCGCCCAAACCTGCGCACGGCAACTCCAGCGAGCAGGGAACCGGCGACACCGCCCACCCCGATGCCAGCTGTCACCACACCGAACAGCGCTGGCGTCACCTCGAAGCGGTCAAGGAAGAGCAGCGCCGTGATCGCCTGAGCGAGCGCAAACGCCGTGCCGACCGCGGTGGTGAAGAACACGAGCGCGCGCAAGTAACGGTGGTGCCACACGAAGCCGATGGCCTCCTTGAGCGGCACCGCGGCCACGAGCTCGCCATCGGCGTGCCTCGCGCGCGCGGCGGCCACGGGCAGCGTGAGCACCAGCAACGCGGCGACGAAGTAGCCGGCACCGCCCACGATCATCGGCAGGATCACCGCGATCGAGTACAGCAGTCCCGAGATGGGAGTGGCCACGAACATGTCCACGCCCACTTGGGCCGCCTGAATGAGGCCGTTCGCCTTGTCGAGGCCGCCCTTCTTCACGAGCGACGGGGTGATTGCGGTGGTCGCGTTGTCGAACAGGGTCTCGCCAAGGCCAAAGATCACGGTCGCCACGGCGAGCACCGCGATCGTGAGATTGTCGCTCGCGATGAACAGGGCGACCCCTGCGGCGGCGAGCAGGCGTGCCGCGTTGGCGATGGCCATCGCGTAGCGCCGATCGATGCGGTCCACGATCATGCCGGCCGGCACGCCAAAGAGCAGCCACGGCACGTACATGAGCGCCGTGAGCAGCGCGATGGCCATGGGGTCTTTGGTGAGGGCAACGGCGGCGAGCGGGATCGCGATGCGAGCGATGCCGTCGGCCAGGTTTGACGTCATGGCGGCGCCCCACAGACGGCCAAAGGCACCGCCCAAGCCGCTGCCCTGCTCTGGTGTTGGTTCTGCGCTCATGATTCCTCCGGGTGGGTTGGGGCGCCGATGACTGGGAAGGCGTTGAAGTGAAGGACGACGGGGCGGGCGCCTTCCGGGTCCTCGCGGTCGCGATAGCGGTCGAGCGCCGCGTCGATCGCCCCCGCGATCTCCTCGGTGACGGTCGCGAGTTCTTGGGCGGTCAGGGTGGTGCGGGCGGACATGAGGGCCGACGCTGCGACCCATTCGGAGCCCATCTCGCGTTGGCCGCGGCGAAGGAAGGCGTCCACGTGGCGATAGCGCTGCTCCACCATTTGGCGCACTACGAGGGTTCCGGCCTCTGCCTCCGCGCTGCCCTCCTCGAAGTCCGTGGGGTTCATGGTGACGCCACCCTTCGGCACGCGCCAATAGCGTTCCTTGGCGTTGCCGCGATCGGGGTCTTCCTCGATGAAGTGGTGGCGCGCGAGCTGGCGCAGGTGATAGCTCGTGGCGCCAGAGGACTCCCCCAACGCCTCGGCGAGCTGGCTCGCCGTGGCCGGACCAAACATGATGAGACGGTCAAAGAGATCGACGCGCAAGGGGTGCGCTAGGGCCTTCAGGGAGGCCGCGTCGATGATCCGCTCTGGGCCTTCTGCTTCGCTCATGGCACGAAAGTAGCATCGCAAAGATTACTTTGCAATACTTTCTTTGCGATTCTTGCGACCCCCGTGATTCTTGCGCACCTTCCGACGAGCACGGCTCCCCTGCCGACACCCGCAACAGCCGCGACCACTCAGCGGCCCTTCTCCCCCAGTTGCGGCCTTGGAAGGGCCCGAGAGTGGTCAGGGGTGTTACGCGCGTTGCGTCAACGCAGAGCAGCCCCCAGAAGTCGTCGCTTCTGGGGGCCGCTCGAGTTCGGCGAACTACTGCTTGGTGCGCGTGGCGTTGGCGACCGTTGTGCCAGTCACGGCGCCGACCGTCGCGAGCTCATGTGTCGAGCGCTCGGCCTCCGCCAGTTCAGCGCTCTCGATGCCAACTGCCTCAATCAGGCCCTCGCCCTCATCGATCGTGGTCTTGAGCGGCACCTCGCGAACGAAGAACAGCAGCACAAAGGCGACCACCGCGAGCGGCAGCATGACGAGGAACACCGGGGCCAGCGCGTCGTTGAACGAGCCAACGACGATTTCCTGGACGGCCGCGGGAAGCTCCTGAACGGCGCCGGGTGTCAAGGCGTTGAGGTCTCCCGCTCCCCCGCCAGCGCCACCCATCGCGCCAAGGCGCTCCGTGAGCAGGTCAACAAGGCGAGCGGTGAACAACGAGCCCACCACGCCGGCGCCGAGCGAGGCGCCGATCTGACGGAAGTAGTTGTTCGAGGCCGTTGCCGTGCCCACCATCTTGATGGGGAACGAGTTCTGCACCACGAGCACCAGGATCTGCATGGACATACCAAGCCCGATGCCCATCACGGCAAGGTACGAGCACACCACCCAAATGGGCTGCGTTGCACTCAGCGTCGACAGCAGGCCAAGGCTCACGGCCACAAGCGCGGTGCCGATGATTGGCAGCGCCTTGTAGCGGCCGGTGCGCGTGACCAACTGACCGGAAATGATCGAGGTGATGAGCAGGCCACCCATCATCGGGATCATGAGGAACCCGGCGTGCGTGGGGTCAACTCCCGCAACCATCTGCAAGTAGGTGGGCATGTAGCTGATGGCACCGAACATCGCGACACCGATGAGCAGGCCCGCCACGGTGACCACGTTGAAGTTGCGGTCGCTGAAGAGCGTGAGCGGCATGACGGGCTCTGCGGCCCTGCGCTCCACCATCACGAAGCCGAGTGCTCCCACCGCGGAGAAGGCGAGCAGGCCGATGATCACCGGCGACGTCCAGTCATAGGTGTGACCGGCCCACACCGACACGAGCACGATCGCCGTGGAGACGGCGGCAAGTAGCGTCATGCCCGCCACGTCCACCGGCCGCTTCTCGCGCTCGCGGTGCGGAAGGTGCAGGAATAGCAGCGCGGAGACGATCGCGATGATGCCAAGCGGGATGTTGACCCACATGCACCAGCGCCAGCCGAGTGACTCGGTGAACCAGCCGCCAAGCAGCGGCCCGGCCACGGACGAGAACGCGAAGACGCCGCCCATGATGCCCACGTAGCGCCCACGCTCGCGGGCGGGAACTACCTCGGCGATGATCGCCGTCGACAGGATCATGAGGCCACCGCCGCCGAGGCCCTGGATGGCGCGGCCGATGATGAGCTCCGTCATCCCGTTCGCAAGACCACCAACAACGGAGCCGGCCATGAACAGGCCGATCGCAGTGATGAGCAGTCCCTTGCGGCCGATGAGGTCGCCCGCTTTGCCGTAGAGCGGCATGACGATCGTCGACGCGAGGATGTACGCGGTGGTGACCCACAACATGTGGTCAACGCCGTCGAGTTCGCCCACGATCGTGGGCAGCGCGATCGAGAAGATCGTGCCGCTCAGCGATGCCAGCAGCATCGCGGTAATGAGGCCCACGAAGATCAGCACGATGTGCTGCTGCTTCTCGGGCGCCTTGAATGATGGCATGGACATGGGGTGTTGTCCTTCTACTTTCACTACTGCCCGACGGTGGCCGGGGCTTGGTCTAGATAAGTCGCCTCAAGCGCTCAATGGCTTGGGGAATGAGGTGTGCGGGGTCCGCGGTGCCGTCGGATTCGATCCAGCGGTTCGCCACGACCTGCACCACGCCGAGGGCCGTGGCAACCACCACGGTGGCCTCGTCCTCGACCTCGGCGTCGGACGCCGTTGGCTGTTCGCGTCGAATGCGTTCGCGGATGATCTTGACGTACTCGTCGCGCGTGGCGATGCCGCGCGCAAACGATTGACTCGCGAGCGCGGGCTCACGAAAGAACAATTCACGGCGCAGGCGAATGAGCCGCAGGTCGGGCTCGCGAGAGAGCGCCGCGTCCATGAGCATCTGGATGAAGCCCTCGAACACGGGCTCGTTGCCCTCGATGTACTGCGTGATCGCCTCGGGAGTGGGCACGGGCTTGCCCGTGCCGAGCAGCGCGGCCTCTCGCGAACCGAAGTAGTTGAAGAACGTGCGCGCAGATACCTCGCTCAGCGCACAGATCTGGTCAACCGTGATGTTCTCGGATCCGTATTGGAGAGCGAGTTCAATCGCGGCCGTCTCCATGCGAATGCGGGTGCGTTCGCGCTTGGCCTCCCGGCCGGTCTGCTCGCGCACGTCAGTTTGCATAATCTGCATTTTTGCAGACTCTGCAAATATTGTCAATCGTTTTCGGGACCTAGGTCCCTGCCACTCCTACCGCGAGCGCAACTGCCTGATGTCCGGCATCGAATCCGGATCGTGCGCGAGCTCCTCGATGTTGACGTCCTTGAAGGTCACCACTCGCACGTTCTTCACGAGCCGAGCAGAGCGGTAAACATCCCACACCCACGCGTCCGCCATGGTCACCTCGAAGTAGATGTCTCCCCCACTCGCGCGCACCTGCAGGTCCACCTTGTTCGCCAGATAGAACCGCCGCTCCGTCTCCACGACGTACTGGAACAAGCCCACCACGTCCCGGTACTCGCGGTAGAGGGCCAGCTCGGCCTCTGTCTCGTAGTTCTCAAGGTCTTCGCTGCTCACGGTTCCATCCTAAGCAGGCGGTGGCACGGTGCTGTGGCAAGGTCGTCTCATGGCGCACGACTTCACACAATGGCGCGACTCTGTAGTCGCCTCCCTCAGCAGCCGCGACGATGTCGTTGGCATCGCGGGTCTCGGCTCTACGGCCGCGACCACGCGAGCGGATGAGTGGTCGGATCTGGACCTCTTCATCATGGTCGCCCCCGGTGCCCACGACCGCTACCGCCACCACGTCGATTGGCTCCCCAACGCCGACGACGTGGTGCTCCACCTCGTGGAATGGCATGGCGGCGGCAAGGTGCTCTTCCGCGATGGGCGCTTCATCGAGTGGGGCGTCGGCACTCCGGACGAGGTGGCCACGTGGGTCGCCGGAGAAGGCACGGTGCTCCTTGACCGTGGCGGCGCGGCGCAGGCGCTCGCGCGCGCCCAGGCCACGCCGTTCCCGGTTAACGCCATCAGCCTGCCCGACGCTCTGGCCGCCTTCGTCTTCTCGCTTCACTTGGGAGTGGCGAGGGTTCGCAGGGGCGAGATCGTGAGCGGCGGCGAGATCGTTCGCTCGGAGGCTGTAGCGGCGCTGCTTAGGGCGGCCCGCGCCGGGCTGACGCCCTCGGACCCTGGCGCTGTTGACGCCATCGACGTGCGCAGACGCGTGGAGCGCGCGTTCCCGGACCTTGCAGAAGGCATCGCTGCGGCGGTGTCCCAAGACCCGGAACCGGCCGCGCGCGCCCTGCTGGCCCTCGCGAGCGCACAGTTTCGTGACGCCATCCCGGCCGACGCAGTGGCCGCTCTCAGCGACCGCTACGGCTGGAGTTCGTGAGCCGGAAGCGACCACGACACGCGGTGCAGCGGCGTGGGACCAAGGCGTCGAATCGCGTCGAGATGGCCCGCGGCGCCGTAGCCCTTGTTGCCGTCCCACCCGTACTCGGGGTGGTCCGCGTGTGCCGAGCGCATGAGTGCATCCCGCTCCACCTTGGCCAGCACCGACGCGGCCGCAATCGACGCGCACAGCCCATCACCCTTGATCACCATCGTCACGGGCGGAGTGGGCTCAGGATCCGGGTCCAGCAGCGTGGGTTCGCGCGTGAGCCAGTCGTGCTTGCCATCGAGGAGCACCGCATCGACGGCGCCCACCGCGGACAGCGCGCGACGCGCCGCGAGCCTGAGTGCGCCGATGATGCCAAGCCCATCAATCTCGGAAGGCGAGGCATGCCCAACGGCACGTGCCACGCCAAACTGCTCCAGCGTCGGGCAGAGGGCCTCACGCCTCGCGCGCGTGAGCTCTTTGGAATCCGCAAGGCCATCCGGCCAGGTGTCGCACACGGTGACCGCGACCACGCCAACCGATACCGGGCCGGCGAGAGCGCCGCGACCCACCTCGTCGATGCCCGCGACCACGACGTGGCCCGCGTCCCACAGGGAGCGCTCGTAGGTGAGCGAGACGGTCACGCAGCGACCGTCACGAGGAGGCGGAGGGAACCGGAGCCTGCGTCGCGAGATCGTCCTCGGAGACCGCGTCATCGCCCCAGGGGTTACCCAAACCGGTGAAGTGGTCGAGGGGCCAGACGAGCGCAAATGCCGCGCCAACCACGTTGTCCCTGGGAATGGTGCCGCCACCAGGAAGGCCCATGTGCAAGCGGGAGTCCGCAGAGTTATCGCGGTTGTCACCCATGACCCACAGGCGGTCCGCGGGAACGGTCACGGAGAAGGTCTTTCCGCACGGGCGCGCGCCAGGAGCGATGTAGTCCTCGGTGATCTCCTCACCGTTGACCTTGACCTTGCCCTCGGGGTCGTCGCACTCCACGTGGTCGCCAGGCAGGCCGATGATGCGCTTCACGAGGTGTTCGCCCGCGTCTTCGGGCAGCAGGCCGGTGAAGGTGAGCAGTTCCTTGCCGATATGACGCAGGCCGCTCGAGTTCTCTGGCTCATGGTCGAGCCAGCTACCCGGGTCTTTGAACACCACGATGTCTCCGCGACGCAGCGGCAGCGGATCGGGGCGCCACTTGGTGACGAGGATGCGGTCACCGTAGACAAGGGTGGGCTCCATAGAGCCGGAAGGAATCCAGAAGGACTGGAAGAAGAACGTCTTGATCAGGAAGGACAGCACCAGTGCGCTGATTACAACGATCAGCACTTCCTTGGCGTACCCCCACAGGCGACGCCCGGCGGAAACCTCTGCGGTCTCCGCCGGAGCGTCAGCTTCTGTGCTGATGTCAGTTCTCGCGCTTCTCGCGGATGCGAGCAGCCTTACCGCGCAGACCGCGCAGGTAGTAGAGCTTGGCGCGGCGCACGTCACCGCGGCTCACGAGCTCAATGTGGTCGATGGTGGGGGCGTGCACGGGGAACGTGCGCTCCACACCAACACCGAACGAAATCTTGCGCACCGTGAAGGTGGCGCCGATGCCCTGGCCCTGGCGAGCGATCACAACGCCCTGGAAGACCTGGATACGAGAGCGGGTTCCCTCGATGACCTTCACGTGCACCTTGACGGTGTCGCCGGCACGGAAGTCGGGGATGTCGTCGCGGAGCTGGCCCGCGGTAATGCTGTCAAGCTTCTGCATGACGGTTACTCCTCGCACACGCCACAGGTCCTGCACGGCTCTGCCCTAAGGCTTCGGTAGTGAATGGTGCTCTGTGAGTGAGTGCTCGACCCCCTGTGGCAGGCCGACGCTACGCAGACACCGAGGGTCTATTCTGCCACATCCGGCGTGGGTTCTGCCAGCAACCTATGCCAGCAGGTCGGGTCGCCTCTCGCGCGTCCGCTCCAGTTGCTGCTCGCGCCGCCACGCCTCGATGCGGGCGTGGTGACCACTCAACAGCACCTCGGGCACCTCCAATCCCCGCCACGCGGCGGGGCGAGTGTACGAGGGGTACTCGAGCAGGCCGTCGGCGTGGCTTTCCTCAACGATAGATTCCGCGTTGCCCATGAAGCCGGGGATGAGGCGCGTGATGGCCTCGATCATCGCGAACGCGGCCACCTCTCCCCCATTGAGCACGTAATCGCCGAGGGACACCTCGAGCACGCGGAAGCCTCGCCCTGCGTAGTACTCGGGAACGCGAGCGTCGATGCCCTCGTAGCGGCCGCACGCAAAGACCAACTGCTCGGCGGTTGCCAATTCCCCGGCGAGCGCCTGCGTGAACGGCACGCCAGCGGGGCTCGGGAGCACCAGGGTGCCGCCCGCGATGAGGACGTCGTCGAGTGCCTCGCCCCAGACGTCGGGTTTCATCACCATTCCCGCGCCGCCGCCAAACGGCGCGTCGTCAACCGTGTGGTGGACGTCGTGGGACCAGTCGCGGAGGTTGTGAACGTGGGTCTCCACGAGCGCTGCCGCACGGGCCTTGCCCAGCAGGGAGACGTCGAGCACCTGGAAGAACTCGGGGAAGATCGTGACGACGTCGATCCTCATTCGTCGTCCTCACCCTCAAGCAGGCCGAACGGCGGGTTCACGATGACCGTGCCATTCGCGATGTCCACGTGCGGCACGAATGCCTCGATGAACGGGATCATGGCGCGATGACCGCTCGGCTCGCGCACCACGAGCACATCTTGGGCAGGGAGGTCGAGAAGGTCCACCACTTCACCCACCTCGGTGCCGTCCGCCTTCACGGCCGTGAGCCCCACGAGCTCGTGGACGTACCACGCGTCGTCCTCGTCGGACTCGGTGCCCTCGATGAGTAGCACGGTGCCGCGCGCGTTCTCGGCGGCGGTACGGTCGGTGAGCTCCGCGAACGACGCCACCCAGCGCCCGCTCTGCTCGCGCGCCCTGAGCAACGTCAACTGCCCGACGCTTCCCCCCTCGGTCTCGAACGTCGCCCCTGGCACAAGCCGGGTTTGGGGAGTGTCGGTGCGGAGGTCGAGAGACACCTCGCCCTTGAGCCCGTGGGCCTTGCCGATCTTCGCGACGGTCAACTTCATGGGAACAAGCGTAGACGGCAGCCCGGCGCGGCCTCGCCCGCGCTAGCGTGGGCCTATGAGCGGAGATCTCGATTCCCCAGCACCTTCACCGGTTCCCGCACGCAGGCCCGCGGGCGTGTCGTTTGTGATAGTGCTCGTGTGGCTTGCCGCTATCGGTGATCTCATCGGCTCGATCACGCTGTTCTTCATGTCGTTCGATCGCGTGATGATGCTCGAGAGTGGCGTCGACGTCATCACCCTTCGGTACTACACGCTCGTGCTGCTCGCGCTGGGACTCGCGACGATTCTCGTGGCGCTAGGGCTTGGCAACCGCAGCCAGTTTGCGCGGGCCTTCGTGGTGATCCTCATGGCCGCGCGCGCGGCGAGTGCCCTGTGGGCGCTCATCGCGATCCGTGGCATTTCCGTGTGGTCCGCGGTGTTTGACCTGGCCCTCGCGGTGCTCATCATTGCCCTGCTCACCAATCGTTCCGCCTCTGACTATTACAGGGGCAGGGACCTTTCCGCATAACCCACCTAGGGCCCGGTTGGGCCACCTCCAGGAGGAAACATGAGCTCAGACAACACCCACGGCGAGTTCACCGAGCCCATTCCTGAGCCGATGATCGGAAGCGTCACGGCGTCCCCCGTGACCCCTGTCGCTCCCTCGCCGGCGGCACCGAGCGGCGGACGCCCAACCGACGTGGTCGTCGTTACCCTGCTTGCGCTCATCGCGGGCGCCGGCGACGTGATCCAGGGCGTGGCGTGGCTCGTTGCAAACGACTCCATCGACGGCGCCCAAGCGTGGTTCGCCTGGGCGAGCCTGCTCATCGGCCTCGCGACTGTGGCCGTGGCTGCGCTGCTGTTCCAGGGCTCGACGGTGGCGCGCACCCTGATCGCGATCGTGATGCTGCTGCACATCGGTGTCCACATCGTCGCCTGGATCGCGATCGGTTCCAACGCGGCAGTGGCTGCGATGATTCAGCTGCTGATCTCGGGCGTGGTGCTGCTGATGCTCTTCAGTCGCGAAACCACCGCGTACCTCCAGGGAGCCAAGAAGTAGATCCCGCCCTAGACGAGAAAAGCGGCCCCGGACCTGTTGGTCCGGGGCCGCTCTCGCGTGTACGCGGTTTAGGCCACGTCAACGATGTTGACACGCACCTCGTCGCGAGAGATGGCATCGATCACGGTGCGGATCGCCTGCGCGGTGCGGCCGCGGCGGCCGATCACGCGCGGGAGGTCATCGGGGTTGACCACCACGTTGAGGGTGGTGCCGCGACGGCCGGAACGCTCCGTGACGCGCACGTCATCCGGGTTGCGGACAATTGACCGCACCAGGAACTCGAGCGCCTCGGTGACCACTTACTTCTCCTCTGCGGCGCCCTCGGCAGCCTCGTCGTCCGCGGCGGGCTCGCCTTCGGCGATCTCCACGGCGACCTCGGTGCCCTCGTCGGAGGGGACCTCGCTGCTCTCGTCGGCAATGCCGGCCTCGTCGTTCGCGGCGTCCTCGGCAGCCTCAGCCTCGGCAGCAGCAGCGGCAGCGGCCTCCTCCGCCTTCTTAGCTTCGGCGGCGGCAGCCTTGTCGGCCTTGAGCTTCTCAGCAGCGTCCGCGTGGGCCTTGATGGCGTCTTCGGCGCTTGCCTTCTCGCTGGCAACCTTGACGGTGCTCTTGGCACCCTTCTCACCCTTGAAGGTGCCCCAGTCGCCCGTGAGCTTCAGGAGCGCCTCGACCTGCTCGGTGGGCTGGGCGCCAACGGAGAGCCAGTACTGGGCACGCTCAGAGTTGATCTCGATGACCGAGGGCTCCTCGGTAGGGTGGTACTTGCCGATCTCCTCGATGGCACGGCCGTCGCGCTTGGTGCGCGAGTCCATGACGACAACGCGGTAGAACGGGGCGCGCTTCTTGCCAAAGCGCTTCAAACGAATCTTCACAGCCATGGCTGTTCTCCTTGTATCCGGTGTGAGCCGGTCGCCGGTGGGCGACTAGCAAGACGGGTGGCTCGTGAGTGAGCCAGCGATCTATTGTGCCAGACCTCGCGCGCGCTCACCAATCACGGTCACGACGCGCGTGGCCACCCCGGCGTGGACACCGCCTCGTAGCCGCCCTGCGAACGGCCAGAGGTCACGATGAGCACCTCGAGCCCCGCCGCAGCAGCCCTCTCGACCACCGGTGCACCCCCTGCGCAGATCGCCGTAGCCCACGCATCGCACTCCACGATGTCGTTGCCCGCCACGGACGCCTGCACGAAGTGTCGCGCGGGCTTTCCCGTGACCGGATCCCAAATGTGATCGGCCACCTGAGCGGATCCCGAGGTCGCCACCGCAGTGAACGCTCCGCCAATCGTCACGACATCGAGCACCTTCGAGCCCGCTGGGTCGCCCTTCACGGCTGGGTCGGCGATACCCACTCGCCTCTCCCCACCATGGGCAAGCACATCGCCCGACGCTGCGATGAGCCACGAGGGCACGTTGCCGAGTCTCGTCGCGGCTTGAGAAACCGCCCACGTCTTGACCACCCCTGTGGGGTCGAGCACGCCGTCGGCGCGCTTGATGTCGAAGGCGCCTCCCGTGGCGTGACGGTACGCCTCGCACAGCCGCAACACCTCGAGGACCTCATCTGGCATGTCCTCGAGCCCAGCGGCGCCGGTGGCCAGGGCCGACATTGGCGTGTCGGGCCGGAACAGCGAGAAGAGGTCATCGGCCCGCATGAGCTCGCGATGGACGGCGTCGATCGCGGACGTCGCCGCCGCCTCGCTCGCGAGGCCGTCGAGCGTGACGTCGAACGCCATGGCCATCGCGCGCAGGCGACGCGTGGTCGAGGTCATCAGGACAGCCCCGCGGCCTCGAACGCGCCCTCGAGCGACTCGATGAAGGCGGGGCTCGTGAATGACGCTCCGGAGATCGCGGCCACGTCCGCGGACTGCGCGTCGAGCACCTCTTGGCGCAAGGCCGGAATCGCCGCCTCGTTGACGCGGACCGACTCGGGAGCGTCCGTTCCAGCTTGCAACGCGATGACGTCCGTCACCACGCCATCGACCACCGTGATCTGCGCCTGGTAAGTGCCGCGCGCGTTGCTGACGGCTGGACCATCAAAGGTTTCCCCGCCCGACGCTGAAGTCGCCGTGGGTTCAGACGTCGCCGACGCCGTGGGCTCCGTGGTGGCTGTGGGCTCGGCAGCGTCGCCCTTGCTGATGGTCAGTGGGGGCGCGGCCGCGAAGCCAACAGCGACGATTGCCGCACAGCCACCGCCGATCACCACCTTGTGTGAGGTGCGCATCGCTACCACCCAAACCTTTCGCGATGAATAGCTTCAGGGGCAACGCCAGCGGCCACAGCGTCGGCCTCCACAGCGTCGGCCCAGGCAACGGGACCGCAAATGAACACATCCCTGTCTCCGAGCCCGGCGACAAGGCCGCCGAGTGTCGCGGGTTCCGCCGCAGACGACCACCCCTCGCCGCGCGGGCCAAAGAACTCGTGGACGGTGGCGCCGCGCGCCGCGGCAGCGGCGTGCACCTCGTCGCGAAGGGGTGCCCGCTCCAGGGAACTCGCGCGCAGGATCACGTCGATGGGCCCGCCACCGGGCTCTTCAAGCATCGCGAGCAACGGCGTCACGCCGATGCCTCCGGCAACGAACACCGCGCCGGGACGCGTGCGCGAGCGCTGCGTGAAGACGCCAAGGGGGCCCTCAAACAGCACCTTTGTACCGACAGGAAGTGACGCGAGCGAGCGGCTGAAATCGCCGCTCGGTCCCACGCTGATGCGCAGCGAATCTCCCGGCGCCTTGGACAACGAGAACGGGTGCGCCTCGCGCCAGTAGCCCTTCGCGAGGAAGCGCCACAACATGAACTGGCCGGGGTGCGCGCCAAGGCGACCAAGCCCGCGGCCCGCGACCACCACACTCGTTGACCCATCCCCGTGGGTGGTGACGCTCGAGACCACAGGGGCATAGCGTCGGGCATATACCAGTGGCTTTGCCACGCGGAAGGCGAGCCAACAGCCCACCGTGACCACGTACAGCACAAGCCAGAACCACCACGCGGGCCCCATGCTGCGGAACGTGGACCCCTCGATGAACTGGTGCGGAACTACCAGGATGATGGCGATGTAGACGAGCAGGTGGACGGTGTGCCAGTTCTCGTAGCGCCAGCGGCGGCGCACGATGAGGAGGCTCGTCACCACCACGACGGTGAACAGACCGAGCGCAGCCTGCGCAGCCACCATGTACCAGCCAAGATCCCACATGGCCGGGATCGCGGCGAACACCGAGCGGCCGTCGTAGTGCGCGGTCATGATGAGGATGAGCGCCGCGTGCGCGAGCATTGCGATGAACGCGACCTTGCCCATGAGCGAGTGCGTGGCGGCCGCGCGATCGTGCCCAAGCGTGCGCTCAATCCATGGCACGCGAGAGATCAGCAGGATCTGATTGAGGACGAGCACCGCGGCGACAATGCCGGCCACCCGCCCGAGCGCGTACAGGTAGTCGACGGGAGAGGACGTGGTGAGGCCGCCTCCGGCAAGGAAGAAGGCGACGCCGACGGCACCCACCCACCACAGGGCGGCAACGAGTGCATCGGCGCGCCATTCACGCGGGGGTGCTGAGGACATGTCCCACATTGTGCCTGGTGCGGGTTTCGGTGCCGTGTCGCGCGGGAAGAACTCTGCGGAAACTCTTATGCGACGCGCTCGCCGCGCAGAATGACCGCCTCGGGCTCGGCAAGCACCGCGATGTCCTCGCTGGGATCGCTCGCGTACACCACAAGATCCGCGCTGGCACCGTCCGCGATGGCGTCGACGCCAAGGAACTCTCGCGCCGCCCAGGTCGCGGCGGCGAGGATGTCGGCGTCAGGGATGCCAGCGCGGCGCAGCTCCAGGCACTCCTCGGGAAGCCTTCCGTGGCCGATCTCGCCGCCCGCGTCGGTGCCGATGAGGAGTTGCACGCCGGCCTCCCACAGGGCGTGCACGTGCTCGTAGCGGCTCTCGTACATCGCGCGCATGCGTGCTGCGTACCGAGGGAAGCGGGCCTCCCCCTTGGCTGCGAAGCCCGCGAAGTTGCCCACCTGCAACAAGGTGGGGACCACGGGGACGCCAGCTGCGGCGGCGCGCTCCATGTGGGCCTTGGTCATGCCGGTGCCGTGTTCGATGCAGTCGATCCCTGCCTCGAGGAGGCCATCAATGGCCTCGGCGGAGAAGGCGTGCGCGGTGACACGAGAGCCCTCAGCGTGAGCGGCGGCAATGGCCTCTTTCAGGACGGGCGCTGGCCACAGCGGGGTGAGATCGCCGGCATCACGGTCGATCCAGTCGGCGATCAGCTTGATCCAGCCGTCACCCGCGCGAGCCTCCTCCGCGGCCACTCGGGGCAGATCTTCTACCTCAATCTCCCGCGCGTAGCCTGCGATGTAGCGCTTGGGGCGGGCAATGAAGCGCCCTGCCCTGATGAGCCTGGGCGCGCTCGCCACCGAGTGCAAGAAGCCGGTGTCCACCGGCGATCCTGGCTCGCGAATCAGCAGGGTTCCCGCGTCACGATCGGCAAGCGCCTGCTTGAGGGTGAGTTGCTCGTTGAGGACTCCCCCGCTGTCGAGGCCCACGTGGCAATGGACGTCGACGAGCCCGGGAACCACATAGCCCTCGATCGTCTCGAAGGGACCGTCATCGGGGCGTTCAAAATGGATGCGGCCGTCAGTTATCCACAGCTGTTCGGCTAGCAAAAACATGTTTTGAGTAACCGGACCAACTGTGGATAACCTGGTCATCACGAACTATCGCCGCAGGTATTTGCCAAAGTCGGCGTTAAGGCTTGAGGCGTCGAATTCCTCGGGCGCCTGGGGGGCGGCACCCAAGCCGAACGCCGAACCGGCAGGTGCCGCAGCGTCGGGCTTATTGCGCGCCGCGGCCTCCTGCTGAGCCCGGACCGCGGGGTTTCCGGACTTTCCCTTCACCTTGCGCTGCGGGGCCTGCTTGCCCTTGGACTTCTTGCCACCGGGGAAGCCACCGAACGAGCCTGGCGCGCCCCCACCCATGCCTGGGAGTCCGGGCATGTTTCCGCCGTTCTTGGCCATGGCGCGCATCATCGTCTGCGCATCCTCGAACCGCTTGACGAGCGAGTTGACGTCACTTACCTGCATGCCGGAGCCGCGCGCGATGCGCGAGCGCCGCGAGCCGTTGAGCAACTTGGGGTTGTCGCGCTCGCCGGGTGTCATCGACTGGATGATTGCCTCGGTTCGCACAATCTCGCGCTCGTCGAAGTTCTCGATCTGATCGCGCACCTGGCCCATGCCGGGAAGCATCGTCAGCATCTTCTTCATCGAGCCCATGTTCTTGAGCTGCTGCATCTGGCTGAGGAAGTCCGTGAGCGTGAAGTCCTCGCCCTTGACGACCTTGGCCGCGAGCGCCGCGGCCTCTTCTTGGTCGAACGCCTTCTCCGCTTGCTCGATGAGCGTGAGGATGTCGCCCATGTCGAGGATGCGGCTCGCCATGCGGTCGGGGTGGAAGACCTCGAACTCGTCGAGCTTCTCGCCCGTGGAGGCGAACAGGATGGGGCGGCCCGTGACCTCGGCGACGGACAGCGCGGCACCACCGCGAGCGTCGCCGTCAAGCTTGGTGAGGACAACGCCCGTGATGTCTACGCCCTGCTGGAACGCCTGGGCGGTCGCGACGGCGTCCTGGCCAATCATCGCGTCGATGACGAACAGCACCTCATGCGGATCGATGGCCTTGCGAATATCCGCGGCCTGCTGCATGAGCTCGCGGTCAACGCCGAGGCGACCCGCGGTGTCGACGATCACCACGGAGTGCTGGCGGCTCTCGGCCTCCTTGATGCCCTTCTTCGCAACCTTGACCGGGTTGCCGCGCACCTTCTCGTCTTCGCGCGTCACGCCTGGTTCAGGGGCGAATACGGGCACGCCCGCGCGCTCACCAACCACCTTGAGCTGCGTGACGGCGTTGGGTCGCTGGAGGTCGGCTGCCACAAGCAGCGGCGTCTGGCCCTGCTGCTTGAGGTAGTGCGCGAGCTTCCCTGCGAGCGTCGTCTTACCCGCGCCCTGGAGTCCCGCGAGCATGATGACCGTGGGGCCGTTCTTCGCGAACTTGAGGGGGCGAGACTCGCCGCCGAGGATCGCCACAAGCTCCTCGTTGACGATCTTGACCACCTGCTGCGCGGGGTTGAGCGCGCCACTGACCTCCGCGCCGAGCGCGCGCTCGCGGATGTTTCCCGTGAACGTGCGGACCACGGGCACGGCGACGTCGGCGTCGAGCAGTGCGCGGCGAATCTCGCGGATCGTCGCGTCAATATCGGCTTCGCTCAGGCGACCCTTTCCGCGCAGGTTGCGGAAGGTCGCGGTGAGGCGATCGGAGAGGTTGGCGAACACCTGATTCCCTTCGGGTGGGGCTCGTACAAGAGTACCTGGGTGCCGTAGCGGCTCCGGTGCGCAGGCCCGACGCTGTGGTCACCTAATGTGGCAGGCGTCGCCTCGCGTTCGCCGTCAGCGTGTCGATGAGGGTGGCGCGCCACGAGGTCCAGGCCTTGGGGCCCGCGGCGATGGCGTCCGCTTCGGTGAGTGCCCTGAGTGCGTCGAGCAGATCTTCGCGCCCCCCGAGCGCCTCGAGCAGCCGGTCCGCCGTTGCCGGATCGTTGACGTCCTCGGTGGTAGCGAGCCCCGCGAGCGTCAAGTGTTCGCGAACCAACACGGTGACGTCCGCGATGAAGCCTCCGTCGAGACCCATGCGCGCGCCGATCGCCGGGATGAGAGCGGCGCCTGTGGTCGAGTGGTCTGTGGCGCCCGCGCGCTTGCCGATGTCATGAAGCAACCCGGTGAAGAGCACAAGGTCAAGGTTGGGCACGGAGCGGCGGTGGCGACCTGCGAGCACCACGGTCTCCACCATGTGGCGATCCACGGTGAACCGATGCACAGGAGAGCGTTGGGGGCGATTGCGCACACCCTCCCACTCGGGAATCCAGCGCACCACCTGGCCCGCGAGGTCCACGGCCTCCCAGACAGATACCAGGTGGTTTGAAGCCCGCAAGAGGTCCCTGAAGTGTGCGCGCGCTTGCGGCGACCACGGAGCAGGAAGGTCCGGGGCCAACGGCAGTGCCTCGAGCAGGCCAGGGGTGAACGGCAGCCCTGTGGTGGCGGCGACGGCGGCGGCCCGCAGCGGAAGTTCCGCGTCTGCGGACACGTCCCAGTCCTGCGCAAGGGCGAGGTCGCCGTCCACGTCGATGAGGCCCTCGCCTACCGACACGTGGCGCGGCGCGGAGGCGAATCGGCGGGCGATGAACGCGCGCGACCCCACGCCGGAGCGCTCCACGGAGCGGCGCGCCCTACGTTCGGTCGCGTCGAGAGCGAACGCGACCGTGCGGCCCGCCTCGGCGAGTTCCTTGAGGACGTCATCGGGGTCCTCGAGGCCCATCACCTGAGCAACGTCGTCGCCGAGGTGGCGCCCCAACACATTCTGTGGCTTGCCCGCAACCATCTGGATGGCGTCGCGCACGTCCATCAAGGTGCGTGCGGCGTCGTCGATGGCACCGTGCGGACGGTCCGTGAGCCACGTCGCCGCGAGCGCGGCAAGGCTGATGTAGTCGCGAGTGCCTCCGCGAGATTCCTTGAGGTTGGGCTCGATGAGGTACGCCACCTCGCCAAAGCGCTCGGCGCGGGCGCGCGATGCCGCCAACAGGTCCGGAAGCTTCTTGCGCGCTTGAGCACGCCAGTCCTGATAGATGAGCGCGCGGGCCTGCAGCGCGAGCTCCTCGTCACCGGCAATCTCTTTGAGGTCAAGCAGACCCGCGGCGGCCGCGAGGTCCTTCGCCGCCACCTGGCGGCATTCCGTGATCGACCGCGTCGAGTGGTCGAGCTCGAGCCCTGCGTCCCAGATGGGATACCAGAGACGCTGCGCGAGGTCGGCAACCTCTGCCTTCGACAGCGTCTGACCATCGTGCAGCAGCACAAGGTCAAGGTCAGAGGCCGGCCCCGCGTCCCCACGCCCCACTGAACCGACGGCCGCGAGCGTGACCCCGGCCGCGCCGTCGGCCACCTCCGCGAAGTGTTCCGCGAGCCGATCGGTGACAAACCGGGTCAGGAGGCTGCGCCGCTCGTCGCCAGGGACGCCCTGCGCGTAGAGGCTCTCCGCGAGTTCGCGACGCAGACGCTTGAGGTCCCGCACCCCATGGGGATGCGGGACCTCAGCGTCGGAGCCTTGCGAAACGTGTCCCGCCCGGCTCGTCATGATGCAGTTATTGCGTTGCGGACTAGAGCGCGTCGGCGCCGTGCTCACCCGTGCGAACACGAGCGACATCGTCAACCGGCACAACCCAGACCTTGCCGTCGCCGATCTTGCCGGTCTGCGCAGCAGAGACGATCGCCTCGGTCACGGCAGGGGCGTCGGCGTCGTCAACGAGTACCTCAAGACGCGTCTTGGGCACCAGGTCAACGGTGTATTCGGCACCGCGGTAGACCTCGGTGTGGCCCTTCTGGCGGCCGTAGCCGGCTGCCTCGGAGACCGTGACGCCCTTGACTCCGGTCGCCTCAAGGGCGGCCCTAACTTCGTCAACGCGGTGTGGCTGAATGATTGCGGTTACCAGCTTCATGGCTACTTTGCCTCCTCGTATGCGGTCTCGCCGTGCAGGGCGAGGTCAATACCGCTGAGCTCGATTTCCTCGCTGACGCGGAAGCCGATCGTGTACTTGATCAACAGTCCAATCACCAGCGTAGCCACCGCGGAGTACACGATGACGACACCGGCAGCAATGGCCTGCGAGACGAGCTGGTCAAGGCCGCCGCCGTAGAACAGTCCGTTGGCACCGAAAGCACCGATCGCAGACTCCGTCGCAAGCAGGCCGATGGCGAGCGTGCCCCAGAGTCCGGAGACGAGGTGGACGCCTACGACGTCGAGTGAGTCGTCGTAACCGAACTTGTACTTGAGACCAACCGCGAGGGCGGAGAAGATACCGGCGAAGAGGCCGATGATGATCGCGCCAATCGGGTCCACGGCACCACACGCAGGGGTGATGGCCACAAGACCGGCGACAATACCGGACGCGGCGCCAAGCGACGTGGCCTTGCCGTCACGGATGCGCTCTACGAGGAGCCAGCCGAGAATCGCGGTTGCCGTAGCAGCGGTGGTGTTGAGCCACGCGGTGGACGCAAGGCCGTTCGCGGCGAATGCGGAGCCAGCGTTGAAGCCAAACCAGCCAAACCACAGAAGGGCGGCGCCCAGCATGACGAACGGCAGGTTGTGCGGCTTGAAGGGCTCCTTGCCGAAGCCCTTGCGGACGCCGAGCAGCAGAGCGAGGATCAGGCCGGCAACACCAGCGTTGATGTGCACCACGGTTCCACCAGCGAGGTCGATGGGGGCAGTGCCACCCTCGAAGATCGGGCCAGCGCCACCGAGGAGGCCAATGCCGTTGCCGTCACCGTCGAGCGCCCACACCCAGTGCGCCACGGGCGAGTACACGAGCAGCGCCCACAGGCCCGCGAAAATGAGCCACGCGGAGAACTTGGCGCGGTCTGCGATCGAGCCAGAGATCAGGGCCACCGTGATGATGGCGAACGTTGCGCCGAAGCCGGCGCTGATGATCGCGACCGGGTCACCGGCAGCGACGACATCCTGCAGACCGACGTCAGAGAACGGGTCTCCGAAGTAAGCGCCAGAGCCGCCGGCGATGTTTGCTCCGAACAAAATCCACAGCACGCCCACCACTGCCATTGCACCGAAGCTCATCATCATCATGTTGAGCACGGACTTGGCGCGCGACATACCGCCGTAGAAGAACGCCAGGGCTGGCGTCATCAGGAGCACGAGCGATGCCGACACGAGGAGCCATGCGGTGGCTCCCACGGAATCGGCGTAAGCCATTGCATCTTCCATAGTTGTTGTCTCTCCCTTTTCCTAGCTCTCTGGCTAGTTAGGACGAGAGTTCCGCAGGAGTGTTACCCCTGAACGGCCCGCGAGTTTCCGCAGCGTTACAAGATTGGCGCTCACGTAAAAGGTGTGTTGCCTACGCGGGGGCGGCAGACACGGGCGGGCTAGGTCGTGGTGCGCTCTTCGTCATCGCTTGCGAAGTCGATGATGTTGATGCGCCAGGCGCCGGTGTCCTTGACGAGGGTGTACGTCACGTCGTCGTACTGGTAGTCGCCGTCCTCGTCGTAGTACGACTCCTCGGTGCGGACGATCACGTGACCGGACTCGTACGTCGCGTCAACGATGTACAGGTAGAACTCGCGCTCCGACTGGTTGAAGTCCCGCGCCTCCGCCTCGAAGTCCGCGCAATCGGTGAAGCCCCAGTCGCTGCGGAAGTTGGCCGTTGTCGCTTCATTGAGCGCTTCGCAGTCAACGTTGGCCCACGCGTCGTCGTACAACTCGACCGCGGCCCTCGCCTCGCGCACGGGCGCGACGCGCGCGGAGAAGAACACCGCCACGCCTGCGGTGGCCACCACCAGCACGGCGGCGGTGATCGCAACGGTGATCCACACCCACTTTCCCGCCTTTGGCCGTGGGCCCGACGCTGGGGCTGGCTGAGCGTAAGCGGCGGCTGTGTGCTCGGTCCAGATAGTGCCGTCCCAGTAGCGAAGTGCGCCGCTACCGTCGTCGTACCAGCCGGGCGCGATCTGGCTCACGCGTCACCGACGAGCGACTCGACGAAGCCAACCGGATCGAACGGCGCGAGGTCGTCCGCGCCCTCGCCAAGTCCAACGAACTTGACCGGCACACCAAGCTCGCGCTGCACCGCGACCACGATGCCGCCCTTTGCAGACCCGTCGAGCTTGGTGAGCACGATTCCCGTCACATCCGTTGCCTCCGCGAACACGCGCGCCTGCGCAAGGCCGTTCTGACCCGTGGTGGCGTCGAGCACGAGCAGCACCTCGGCGCGCGGCACCACCTTGCCCACGACCCGCACAATCTTGCCGAGCTCGTCCATGAGGCCCTGCTTGTTCTGCAAGCGGCCCGCGGTGTCGATGAGCAGCGCGTCCGCGGAGTCGCCAACCGCGCGTTCGGCGGCAGCGAAGGCCACGGACGCGGGATCTGCCCCGTCGCGCTCCGACCGCTCTACCGGAACGCCCACGCGTGCTCCCCACGTCTCGAGCTGGTCTGCCGCCGCGGCACGGAAGGTGTCTGCGGCGCCAAGCACCACGGAGTAGCCGTCAGCGACCAGCACGCGTGCAAGCTTGCCCACTGTGGTGGTCTTGCCCACGCCGTTGACGCCAACGACGATGATCGACTTCGCCTCGCCATCGCCCGCCGCGCCGAGCGCGAGCGAGCGATCGGCCGCGGGATCGATCGCCTCAAGCAGTGCCTCACGGAGCGCGTCGCGCGGCTCCATCTCGAAGTTGGCGCCGAGCCGCGCCTTCACCCCCGCGAGGATCGCGTCCGTGGAGGCGGCGCCTACGTCGGCAAGGAGGAGGGCCTCCTCAAGCGCGTCGTAGTCCGACGCCGACATCGCGCCGCGGTGCAGCACGCCCGCGAGCGTGGCACCGAGGCGGCCGCGCAAGCGGGCAAACCGGCCGACGGTGGACTCGGGGTGGTCTACGAGTTGTGAGGGCGCGGGAGAAGTTGGCGTCTCGACGATCGTGTCGGAGGAAATGACCTCCGGCGCCTCGTGCGCTGGTGTCTCTGTGGCGGCGTCCTCTGCGGGCCCGGCCGCGGGCCGCCCACCTGGGGGCGCGCTAGGGGTGACGGTTGGCGCCTTGGTGCCCGAGCGTCGGGCAACTCCCCAGATGGCACAGCCAATGGCGACTACCGCCACCACGGCGAGAACTAGTGCGTCAGCGTCTCCTGGAATCCATGTGACATCCACGGCACCAGTGTGTCAGCGATTCAGGCGCTTGCGCGCTCCTCCTCGCGGACGCGGCGCGCATCCAGTTCGGTGTAACGGCGCTCGGCGGCGCCAAGGTGGGAAACGAGGCTGAGGGTGTTGGGGTCGCGGGGAACGTCGCCGACAAGCGCCTCTTCCTTGAGCGCCTGGACCGTGTCCTTGCGGCCGGACTCGAGCCACAAGCGCAGGATGTGCGCGCCGCGGCCCTCCGCCGCCATCGCGGCGATGAACATCGCCACGGCGATGAGGCCACCAGTGATGTAGAACGGGACCATCTGCGAAAGCATGTGCTGGATCTCCTCCCCGCGCCTCGCGGCACAGTGCATCCATTACAGGACAAATCGTATAAATCGGACTTGTAGCCATCGTCACCCAGGAATGCGGACAGCGCAAGTTCACTGGGTGTAACGCCTAAGCGGTGACGGATTCTTCCGTGAGTCGCTGGCTGATGACCGTCGTGACGCCATCGCCACGCATAGTGACACCGTACAGGGCGTCGGCGATTTCCATGGTCCGCTTCTGGTGCGTGATGACGATGAGCTGCGAATCGTCGCGCAGTTCACGGAAGATTTCGAGGAGGCGCCCAAGGTTCACGTCGTCGAGCGCGGCCTCCACCTCATCCATCACGTAGAAGGGGCTAGGGCGGGCCTTGAAGATGGCCACGAGCATCGCCACCGCGGTGAGCGAACGCTCGCCGCCGCTGAGGAGAGAGAGGCGCTTGACCTTCTTGCCAGCCGGGCTCGCCTCCACGTCGATTCCGGTGGTGAGCATGTTGGCCGGATCGGTGAGCACCAGGCGGCCCGTTCCACCAGGGAAGAGGCGTGGGAAGACCTCGTCGAACTTCTCCGCGGTGTCGCGGTAGGCCTCCGCGAAGATCTGCTCCACGCGCTCGTCGATCTCCTTGACGATCGTCAGCAGGTCCTCGCGGGACTTCTTGATGTCGCTCAGTTGATCCGAGAGGAACTTGTGGCGCTCCTCAAGGGCGGCAAACTCCTCCAACGCGAGAGGATTGACGCGGCCCAGTTGGCTCATGGCGCGCTCGGCGGTGCGCAGGCGCTTCTCTTGCTGCTCGCGCACAAAGGGTTGAGGCTCGCTGGTGTCGTCGGGGTCCGCGCCCACCACGGGAACGGGAACGTGTGGGCCGAACTCCTTCACCAACTCGTCCGGGTCCGTGCCCAAGTCATCGATGGCGCGCTGGCGCAACTGCTCAAGCCGTACGCGCAGCTCCGCTCGCGCCACCTCGTCCTTGTGCGCGTCATCCGTGAGGCGGGAGTGCTCCGCGCTGTACTCGTCCACGAGACGGCGAACATCGGCGAGGGTGCCTGCACGCTCGCTGCGGGCCGCCTCCACCTCCGCGCGGGCGTCGTCTGCTCGCTGCACGGAGACGTCGATCTGCGCGAGGGCTGCGCGGGCGCCCTCGGTGACCTCGCGGGCCGCCTCAGCTTGGCGTTCGCGGCGGGCCGCGGCCTCTTCCGCGCGGGCGCGCGCGTCTCTCTCTGCAATGACCGCGCGCTCGAGGCTCTCGGCCCGTGCGGACAGGGCGCGGGCGCGCTCCTCTGCTGTGCGCAGCGCGAGGCGCGCCTCGGTCTCATGTGCGCGCGCGGCGGTGGCCGCCGCGGCGTCCTCGTCTCGCTTCGCTTGCGCGTTGACGGTCTCCGCTTGGGTCTGCTCGGGTTCGGCTTGCGCGGCTCGCAGGCGATCGGCGAGGCTCGTGAGTTCCGTCTGATCGGCCTCCATGCGCGAGTGCGCGTCCGCGATTTGCGAGGTCAGGCGCTCCGCCTCGGCCTTGGCCGCCCGCGCCTGGGCGCCCAACTGCCCAAGCTGCTCGGCAACGGCTGCCATGCGAGCGTCGGACTCATTGAGGCGCTCCATCGCAACGTCGTGCCTGGTACGGGCGCCCACTTCGGCATCCTCGGCAGCGCGAATGGCGAAGGACGTCTTCTCCACCTCCGCAGAGGCGGCCTCGCGCTTCGCGCGCGCGTCCTCGAACGCGGCCTGCATATGCAGCACGCTTGGCGCGTCTCCCGCGCCGCCGGAGGCGTTGCGCGTGCCAAGCAGGTCTCCCCTACGCGTCACCGCCACCACGTCGGGGTGAGCGGCAACGATCGCGCGCGCCGCAGCGAGATCGTCCACCACGGCAACGCCGCTCACGAAGGCGCGCACGGTGTCCACGATTCCCGCGGGGCCAGCAATGAGGTCCGACGCCCACTGGGCTCCGGCGGGAAGCGTCACCTGGGGATTGGTGGGGCTTGCCGCTTTGTCGGCGACGAGGAACCACGAGCGGCCGGCGTCTTCGTCGCGCAGCCAACGGATGGCGTCCACGGCGTCCTCGACAGAATCCACAGCGAGAGCATCGGCGAGGCCCCCAAGTGCGGCGGCGATCGCGTCCTCCGCGTCACCAGAGACGTCGATGAGGGACGCGACGGTGCCGCGCACCGCGCGCGAACCGGAGGCGAGCAGCGCCCCGGCCCCGTCCTTGCGGGTGAGGGACAGCTCGAGGGCTTCGGCGCGCGCGGCCCACGAGTCGCGTTCACGCATCGATGCGTTGAGGGCATCGCGCAGCGCCGCGAGTTCGGTGCGTGCCGTCTCGAGGGCGTCGGACGCGGCCTCGTAGGCGGCGTCGAGGTCCTCTTCGCCGTCCTCGACATCCGCCACGGTGGTCTCGACGTGCTGGAACTCGGTGCTCGCCTCGTGGGCGCGGCGCTCGGCTGCCGCGAGGGACTCCCGCAGGCGCCCAATCTCTGCCTCCGTGGACTCCACCCGGGACCGCCGTGCCGCCACGTCTCCCGCAAGCCGGGCCACTCCTTCGCGGCGATCCGCGACGGAACGCATGAGGTCTGCGAGGTGGCGCTCCGACGCCACGGCCACCTGCTCCGACTCCGCCCGTGCTGCCTCCGCGGACTCAAGAGCCGCCTGCGCTGCGGCCACCTCGGCGTCGAGCTCGGCCTGGGCGGCACGCGCACGTGAGAGCTGCTCGTCGAGGTCAACGAGGTCAGCGGGGGTCGTCTGAATGACGGCGCTGCCCAGCATGCGTAGCCGTTCCTGGGCAAGGGTCTCGAGGTTGCGCAGGCGCTCGCGAATCGCACTCAGGCGGTAGTAGACGTCGTTGGCCTTGGTGAGGGCGGGGGTCGCCTCCGCGGAGGCGCGCTCGAGGTCAGCCAGGCGGCCCCTGGCCTCCGTGAGCGAGGCCTCCACCACTGCTCGCCGTTCCAGAAGGGCGGTCTCGTCTGCGCGCTCCTGTTCCAGAGCGTCGGACAACTGGGCAATGTCGTCGGCGAGCAGGCGAGAGCGCGCGTCGCGAACCTCTATCTGGATCGTCTGCGCTTGGCGGGCCACCTCTGCCTGCTTGCCGAGCGGGCCTAGTTGGCGGCGAATTTCTGCGGTGAGGTCTTGGATGCGCGTGAGGTTGCCCTGCATCGCGTCGAGCTTGCGCAGCGCCTTGTCCTTGCGGCGGCGATGCTTGAGGATGCCGGCGGCCTCCTCGATGAAGTGGCGGCGCTCCTCTGGGGTGGCACGCAGCACCGCGTCGAGCTGGCCCTGGCCAACGATGACGTGCATCTCGCGGCCGAGTCCCGAGTCCGACAGCAGGTCCTGGATGTCGAGCAGGCGGCACTGCGAGCCATTGATCGCATACTCGGAGCCACCGGAGCGGAACAGCGTGCGCGTGATCGTGACCTCGGTGTAGTCGATGGGCAGCGCGCCATCGGTGTTGTCGATCGTGAGTGAGACCTCGGCGCGGCCAAGGGGCGCGCGGCCCGCCGTGCCGGCAAAGATGACGTCGGCCATCTGGCCGCCGCGCAGGGTCTTGGCGCCCTGCTCACCCATGACCCACGCGAGCGCGTCGACAACATTGGACTTGCCGGAGCCGTTGGGACCCACCACACACGTGATTCCGGTCTCGAACTCAAGGGTGGTCGCGGACGCGAAGGACTTGAAGCCCCTAAGCGTCAGCGTCTTGAGATGCACGTGGAAACTCTAGGGCCTTAGGACGCGTGGGGGTCGAAGGGCTCTGTCGCGGACGCAGCGACGTCGGGGGCGTGGAGGTCCGAGAGCACCTTGAGTCGCTTGGCGCCCCAGTAATCCATGATCGCGAAGATCAGGCCGGAGAACACGAACGTGAGGTGGATGATGATCTGCCAGCGAATCGCGGTGTAATCAACGTCCACCTCCTTGTTGCCAATGTTCACGAAGTCTTTGAGCAGCAGGATCGCTGAGATCGCAACGAGCGAGCCGATGAGCTTGATCTTGAGGCCAGAGAAGTCGACGTGGCCCATCCACGCGGGCTTGTCGATGTGGTCGTCCGCGACGCTCAGGCGGGACACGAAGTTCTCGTAGCCCGCGAAGATCACGATGAGAATGAGGTTGGCGAGCAGCGCGATGTCGACGAGCGTGAGGATCGCCACCATGAGGCTGTCCGCCTCCGCGAACTTGGGGTCGCCAAGGTGCGTGAGCAAGTGCCACAACTGCTCAAAGAACTTGTAGAGGATGATCGCGAGCGCCGCGACGAGGCCAAAGTAGATGGGCGCAAGCAGCCAGCGCGTGGCAAAAAGCCCGCTCTCGAGGCGCTGCTCTAGCTTCTCTCCCCTGCTCGATGGTGCTGCGCTCATGCCGTCACCCCGGGGAACCAAATGCCGATCTCGCGCTCTGCGCTCTCAACGGAATCGGAGCCGTGCACAAGGTTCTGCAGCACGGTGACGGGCCACTGCCGCCCCAAGTCACCGCGAATGGTGCCGGGCGCCGCGGTGGTGGGATCCGTGGCCCCCGCCAGCGAACGGAACCCCTCGATAACCCGGTCTCCCTCGGCAACTATTGCGAGCGTCGGGCCGGAAAGCATGAACTCCACGAGAGGGCCGTAGAACGGCTTGCCCACGTGCTCCGCGTAGTGCTCGGCGAGCAGCTCGGGGGTGGCGGTGCGGAGTTCAACGGCAACGAGCGTGTAGCCCTTCGCCTCGATGCGGCGCAGAATCTCGCCGCTGAGCCCCCTGGCTACGCCGTCGGGCTTGATGAGGACAAGGGTGCGTTCGGTCATGCGGAGAGCCTACCCGCCAGACAAACAAGGGTCGTTGTGACAGATGTGCCGGGTGGGACGGTCCACGGCCCTCACTTCGTCACATCCGTCACACCAGTACCTGGCACCCTTGGGAGTCATGCGGGTGGCACGATGGTGGGCGTGATCACGCTCGACGACTTCGCGACGTTCCCCGACTTCCCGCAACCCGGAATCCTGTTCTTCGACATTTCCCCCATCCTTGCGAGCCCCGAGGCGTTCCGCGAGGCGTGCATCCAGCTCATGCCCGTGGGCGGTGCTCCCGTTGACCTCGTGGCGGGAGTGGACGCGCGCGGTTTCATCTTTGCCCCCGTGGTGGCGCAGACGCTCGGCGTGGGCATGACGATGGTGCGCAAGAAGGGCAAGATGCCAGGCGAATTGCTCGAGGCGGACGCCACCATCGAGTACGGCGCTTCCGAACTGGTGGTCTCCCCCGACGGGATCGCAGGCAAGCACATCCTGGTCATCGACGACGTCCTCGCGACGGGTGGTACCGCGAGCGCGGTGGCGCGCATGCTCATGGCTGGTGGTGCGGCAAGCGTGCAGTTCTCGTTCCTGCTAGAGCTGCCCGCGCTCAACGGACGCGCTGCGCTTGAGGGCTTCGAAGTGGCCTCGGTGGTCGAGGCGCCCTAGGACGCTACCCGCCTCAGTCCTCGATGGGACGGCGCCTGAACCCCGGCGACCACCGCACCGCAAGCAGCACGAGCGTGGCGATGATGATCGTGGAGAACACCACCTGATACGCGATGAAGCCCTGCCGCACGGTGGTGGGCACGGTGTCTTGCGCGCGAATCCAGTCGGAGTGCGTGGCCACGCCGTAGACCATCGCCGCGCCCGCGAGGATGAGCACGCCCACCATCACGATCACGGGGAACTGCTTGGTGTTGGGGTGTTCGCGCAGGTACCTGCTCCACTGCGTCAGCGCGTAGAACGTGGCGAGATTCACCAGCACCAACCCCGCGAACATCAGCAGGTAGGTGCCCGTGGTGGGGCTCGAGTCGCCGCCCGTTTCCGCCGCCGCGAACGAGGCGAGCGAGGTGAGCTCGAGCGCCCACAGCAGCATGCACAGCCCAATGACTCCGGCCACAAGGGCACCGGCCATGCGCCACAAGAATCCGCTCACGCCGCCGGTAAAGCCGCCGCTCATGCCTGCTGCCCTCTTGCCAAGAATGCCTCGTCCCGCTCAGCCCGCTCGCGATCGATGCGCCCGCCAAGGCGCAGCGCCGTGATCCACAGGGCCAAGAACATCACGCCGATGATGGTGATCGCCGAGTCGATGAAGAACCCAAGCAGCATCGGCACCTGCAGCGCCCAGCCCAGCCATTCGCCCCAGCGCTTCTTCTGCTGGCCCGCGGCGTAGCCCATCATCACCATGAGCCAAAGGCCGAGCCCCCAGATGGCGCCAGCGCTCGCCTCGACCGCGCCTGCATTCGCCATGCCCGCCACGAAGGTGGTGGCGAAAAGCACGCCGAACGCCTGCAGTCCAAGAACGGCCTGCTTGAACACGAGTTTGGCGGAACGCAGCGGCTTGAACGGCTGCTCGCCCTCATCTGCCCGACGCTCTGGCTGGGTAGCCTCGTCCGTCACCTCGCCGCTCACCTGGCTCTCCCGGCGCCCTTGCGGCGATCGGCATCAAGAAGGATGCGGGCCTCGGCCACAAGGATCACGGAACCGACGATGAGCACGCCCGCGCCCATGTCGTCATCTCGCTCGGCGATGGCGGCGGCAGCGTCGATGGCGTCGGGAAGCTTGGGGGCAACCGTCACGCGATCGTCTCCGAAGAGGCGCTTGGCCAGCCCCTCGAGGTCCTCTGCGGCGATGGCGCGAGGTGAGCCGACGGTGGTCAGCACCACGTGATCGAGAACCGGTTCGAGCCCCGCGAGGATGCCCTCCGCGTCCTTGTCGCCGAGGATGCCAACCACGCCTACGAGGGACGAGAAGCTGAAAGCCTCCTCCAGCGCGCTCGCGAGCGCGTCGATGCCGTGCGGGTTGTGGGCCGCGTCCACGAGGATCATGGGCGAGGTGCGGACCGCCTCGAGACGGCCAGGGGACGTCGCCGAGCCAAACCCGGCCTCCACTGTGGTGGGGTCAAGAGCGGTAGGTGAGCCGCCGTCGGACATGAGGGCCTCAACGGCCGCGAGCGCTAGCAGGGCGTTGTGGGCTTGGTGTTCGCCGTAGAGCGGCACGAACACCTCCGCGTAGGTGGCGGCGGGGGTGCGAAGGGTGAGGAGTTGGCCGCCCACGCCGGGCTGGCGGTCAACCACCTCAAGCTGTTCGCCCTCCCACGCGACGGTCGCGTCGTGTTCGGCGGCGGCCGCCGCGATGGCCTCCGCAGCGGCATCGATCTGGGCGGCGACAACCACGGACGCGCCGTCCTTGATGATGCCCGCCTTCTCGGCGGCGATGTCGGCGATGGTGTCTCCAAGCCACTTGGCGTGGTCCATGGCGACGGGGCCGATGACGGCGACATCGCCGTCGGCCACGTTGGTGGAATCCCAGCCCCCGCCCATGCCAACCTCGATCACGGCCACGTCGACGGGGGCGTCAGCGAAGGCGGCGAAGGCGAGCACCGTGAAGACCTCAAAGAAACTCAGGCGCGGACCACCGGCGGCACGGGAACGCTCATCTATCAGGGAGATGATGGGTGCAACATCGAGCCACAGCTCCACGAAGGCGGCCTGGCTGATGGGTTCTCCGTCGATCTGAATGCGCTCGCGCACGGTGGTGAGGTGCGGAGACGTGAACAGGCCGGTGCGCAGACCGTGCTCGCGCACGAGCGCCTCACACATGCGCGCCGTAGACGTCTTGCCGTTGGTGCCCGTGATGTGGATGACGCGGTACGCCTGCTGAGGGTCGCCAAGCAGGGCGCAGGCCTCGCGAACGCGGTCAAGCGTTGGCTCAAAGTCGTGTTCGGGATTGCGGGCGATGATGCTGGCGTAGATCTCGCGTTCCGCCTCGTCGAGGCTCAAGCCACCGAGGTCGATTGTCATGCGGCAAGTGTCCCATGGGGCGCCCCGTGCCCGCGAAATGGCGAATGTCACTTCCGGGGGTCCGATTCGCCCCCTTTGGGCTAGGGTTCCCCACATGTCTGGACGCGCGGCGAAGCGGTGGGTAGCACTGCTTGGAACGTTGCTCGCGCTTTCACTTGGCGTGGGAACGGCGGCCGACGCTACGGCTGGCGGGACGCCCACGGCCAGCGTGCCCACGGCCAACGCACCCGTGGTCAAGAAGGTGGTGGGCAAGGGCACGCCCGCCTCGTGCACGGAGACCGCGCTCTTTGCCGCCGTGAGAACGGGCGGCAGCATCACCTTCAACTGTGGTCCCAACCCCGTCACCATCAAGATCACCAAAACGCTGCGCACGTGCAACACCCACAACTGCAAGCACCCATGGGAGGGCGGCAAGCCGCTCACCGCGATGACGCTCGACGGCGGTGGCAAGGTCACGCTCTCCGGCGGCGGGAAGGTGGGGATTTACTACGCGAACTCGTGCGAGGAGTCGTTTGGGTGGCTATCGAGCCGCTGCGATAAGGACGCGACCCTGCAGGTCACCTTCAAGAACCTCACGTTTGTGAGCGGAAACGCCACCAAGGGAGTGCCCGACAAGGAAAGCGTTGGCGGCGGAGGCGGAGGCGGGGCCATCGCGATGCGCGGCAACAAGCTCACGGTCGTCAACTCCACGTTCAAGTCCAATGTGTGTGTCAAGGCGCACTCCGACGCCGGTGGCGGCGCGATCCGCGTGGTGGGCGTGAAGTCCGTCAAGATCAGTGGATCCACCTTCAGCGGCAACAAGTGCGCGAACGGTGGGGCAATCTCATCGCTCGGCTCACCCATGTCGATCTCCACGTCCACCATCACGGGCAACGCGGCCACTGGATCCGGGGCGTCCTCTGGCAAAGGCGGTAATGGCGGGGGCGTCTACTTCGACGGAGCGAGCCAGAACGTCACCATCTCGAGCACGAAGATCACGAAGAACAAGGCTGGAAAGGGAGGCGGCGGCTCGGGAGTGTTCTACGTCTCCAACAACCGCGGCGGAACCCTCACGATCAAGGGCTCCACGGTCACGGGCAACACGGGCGAGGCGTTCTGGACCGGCTCGCGCCACGACCTGTTCTACCTCGGCAAGAAGTTGTCCATCTCCTCGTCCACGATCTCCTGATTGAAGGCCATGAGCACCCCTCCTCCCAACTGGTACCCAGACCCGCAATCCCCCACACATCTGCGCTATTGGGACGGCACCCAGTGGACCGGGCACGTGTCTCCCGTGGCCCCGGCCGTGGCACCGGCGATGGCGATGCCGCAACCGCAGAAGAAGCAGATGAGTGGGGCCGCTACCGCGGGAATTGTGGTGGGGATCGTCGCGGGCGTGCTCGTGATCTTCGGCATTCTCGCGGCGATCGCGATCCCCGTGTTCCTCAATCAGCGCGACAAGGCGGCCCAGATTGGCGCAGAGGCCTCCGTCGCGCAGGCCGCTACCGCTCTCGAGTACTACTTCGTGGACTATCCGGCGACGGAGCCGTGGGTTACCGCGACCTCGTACGGGATGGACGTGGCAACCGCGGACGGGATAGTGGTTCAGTCCGTGACGTTCGAGGACCAGATCGAGCTTGGCGGGTTTACCAGCAACAACGACGGCACGTGGTGCGTGTGGGTGGAGGGAACGGTCTCCGACGCCGCAGCCTTCTACTCGTCAACGGGTGCGCTCGACGAGGGCACCTGTCCCTAACGTTCGCCCGTGGCCACCGGGAGTTCGAGGTTGGACCACTGCGACCACGAGCCCGGATACAACGCCGCGTCTTTACCCGCGATAGCCATAGCTGCGATCTCGTGCGCGGCCGTGACTCCTGAGCCGCAGTAGACCGCGATGGGGCCCTCGAGCTCCGCGAATCTTGCGCGCAGTTCCTCTTCTGACAAGAAGGCGCCATTCGGCCCGACGTTGGTGGCAGTTGGGAGATTCACCGCACCTGGGATGTGGCCGGCGATGGGATCGATGGGCTCGGTCTCACCGCGATAGCGCTCTGGGGCGCGCGCATCGACGAGGGTGCCGGCTTCGCTGAAGGTTGCGGCCTCGTCGACATCGATGGTGGTCAGGTGACCCCAGCTGAGCTCGACGTCGCCGAACTCAGGGACGTTCGCGCCGGTTTGTATGGGGCCGCCGGCCTCCACCCACGCCTCGAAGCCGCCGTCAAGGATCCGAACATCGGCGACACCCGCATGGCGCAGCAGCCACCACGCGCGGGCCGCCGCGAAGGACGGTCCGGCGTCGTAGACCACCACGGAGTAGCCGTTGTTCACTCCCCAGGTGCGCGCCGCGGCCTGGAGGGCCTCGCGGGTGGGCAGGGGGTGGCGACCGTCCTCTGGTTCTCCATGTGCCGAGAGCTCGCTCTCTAGGTCCACGTAGGCCGCACCCGGGATGTGGCCCTGACGGAACTCCCGCGAGCCGTCTGGCTGAGCAAGGCTCCACCGCACGTCGAGCACCACGGGGGCGCCCGCGTTCGCGAGTTCGCGGCGCAGGTCAACAGCGGAGACGAGAACGGTCATGTTATTCATACTAACTTAGTAGGAATTGTCCATGTGTCGCGTCACACCTTTGCCACTCGCACGGTCACGGCTGACCCCGCCTCCACCTGGAAGGCCGTGGCGAGCACCTCGCGCGCGATCAGGTCCTCGTGCGTGTGCACGGCGGAGACCCGCTCCTGAGGAACCGTTACGGTCAGAGCGATGCGATCGCCCACGTTGAGGCCCGAGTTTTTGCGCTCGTCCTGGATGGTGCGGATGAGGTCGCGCGCGAAGCCCTCGGCCTCCAGCTCTGGGGTGATCTCGGTGTCGAGGAGCACGAAGCCGCCAGACGCGAGCACGCTCGCCACGACGCCCTCGCCGCCAATCACGGTGGTGAGTTCGTACTCACCGGGTTCGAGCGCCACTCCCCCGGCGACCACGCCGCCGTCGGTCTCTGACCAGTCGCCAGACTTTGCGCCGCCGATCGCCTGCTGCACCTGCTTGCCGATGCGCGGGCCTGCGGCGCGCGCGTTGACGGTGAGGCGACGCTCCACGGGGTTGGCCTTCACGAATGCCTCAGGGGTTACGCCCACCACGAACTTCACGTTGAGCTCGCTCGCGATGAGCTCAACGAAGGGCTGTAGCGCCTTGACGTCGTCAACGGCCACCTCGAGAGCCTTGAGCGGCTGACGCACGCGAATCTGCTCGCGCTTGCGCAGCGCGTGCGCGGCAGAGACCACCTCGCGCACCGTGTCCATCACGGGCGCCACCTCTGGCGCGTCCCAGGCCGGCGGTGCTGTTGGGTAGTCCGTCAGGTGCACGGAGCGCTCGCCCGTGAGTCCCCTCCAGATCTCCTCGGTCTCGAGGGGCAACAGGGGTGCCGCGAGGCGAGTCACCGTTTCGAGGACGGTCCACAGGGTGTCGAACGCGGCCTGGTCTTCCTCCCAGAAGCGGTCGCGCTGCGTACGCACGTACCAGTTGGTGAGCAGCTCGAAGAAGACGCGCAGGGACTCGCTCGCCCCAGGCACGTCAAACTCCTCCATCTGGGACGTGACATCGCGAACCAACTCGGCCGTCTTGGCGAGCACATACCGGTCCATCGTGGGGAGATCGGCAACCGCAGCGTCGGGCAGGCGCTTACCCAAGACCCCGGCGCCGCCGTTCGCGGCCCCTGCGTAGAGCGTAAAGAAGTAATACGTGGACCACAGTGGCAACATCACCTGGCGAACGCCTTCGCGGATGCCCTCCTCGGTGACGATGAGGTTGCCGCCGCGCAGGATGGGGCTCGCCATGAGGAACCAGCGCATCGCGTCGGAGCCGTCGCGGTGGAATACCTCGTTGACGTCCGGATAGTTGCGCAGGGACTTGGACATCTTGCGGCCGTCGCTGCCGAGCACGATGCCGTGGCTGATGCACGTTGTGAAGGCAGGGCGGTCAAAGAGGGCCGTGGCGAGCACGTGCATGACGTAGAACCAACCGCGCGTCTGGCCGATGTACTCCACGATGAAGTCCGCCGGGTTGTGGCCCTCGAACCAATCGCGGTTGTCGAACGGGTAGTGGACCTGGGCGAAGGGCATGGAGCCGGAATCGAACCACACGTCAAAGACGTCGCTGATCCGTCGCATCGTGGAGTTGCCGGTGGGGTCATCCGGGTTGGGCCGCGTGAGGTCGTCGATGAAGGGGCGGTGGAGGTCTGGCTCGCCAGCCTCGTTCGTGGGGACGCGGCCGAAGTCGCGCTCGAGCTCCTCAAGGGAGCCGTAGACGTCCACGCGCGGGAAGTTGGGGTCGTCCGAGACCCACACGGGGATGGGCGTGCCGAAGTAGCGGTTGCGGCTGATCGACCAGTCGCGCGCGCCCTCAAGCCACTTGCCGAACTGGCCGTGCTTGATGTGCTCGGGCACCCACGTGATGTCGTCGTTGAGTTCCACCATGCGATCACGGAATTCAGTGACCTTGATGAACCACGAGCCCACCGCCCTGTAGATCAGGGGGTTGCGGCAGCGCCAGCAGTGCGGGTAACTGTGGTCGTAGGTCTCGTGGCGCAGAACGATGCCGCGCTCCTTGAGGTCGGCGATCACGTGCGGGTTCGCATCGAAGACCTGTTGTCCCTGGTAATCGGGAACTTCGGCCGTGAAGCGGCCGTGTGCGTCCACCGGAACCACGGTCTCGATGCCCGACGCTCCACACACCGCGGCGTCGTCCTCACCAAAGCCTGGGGCCAGGTGGACGATGCCGGTGCCGTCTTCCGTGGACACGAAGTCCGCGGCGAGCACCTGGTGCACGTTGTCGCGGCCCTCGAAGAACAGGAAGGGTGGTTGGTAGGTGAGGCCGGCGAGCTGGGCGCCAGAGACCACTGACACCAGCGTCGGGCCTTCTCCCAACTCCCTTGCGTAGGCGCCCACGCGCGCGCTCGCGAGGACGAGCTTGCGCCCCGCGAAGGCGCCCTCAACCGGCTCGACGATCGAGTACTCGATATCGGGGCCGACTGCCGCGGCGAGGTTGCTCGGCAGCGTCCACGGGGTGGTGGTCCAAATCAGCAGCGACGCGTCCGCGAGCGCCCCCTCGCCGCCCTTGAGCGGCAGCAACACCGTCAGCGCGGGGTCCTGGCGCATCTGGTAGACGTCGTCGTCCATGCGTAGTTCGTGGTTGCTGAGCGGCGTCTCGTCGCGCCAGCAATACGGGAGCACCCGGTAGCCCTCGTAGGCGAGGCCCTTGTCGTAGAGGTTCTTGAAGGCCCACAGCACGGACTCCATGAAGGTCACGTCGAGGGTCTTGTAGTCGTTCTCGAAGTCCACCCAGCGGGCCTGGCGGGTGACGTACTCCTCCCACTCCTTCGTGTACTTCAGCACGCTCGAGCGGCAGACCTCATTGAAGGCCGCGATTCCCATCTCCTCAATCTGGGATTTGTCGGTGATGCCGAGGATGCGCTCGGCCTCAAGCTCCGCCGGCAGCCCGTGGGTGTCCCAACCGAAGCGGCGGTGCACCTGCTTGCCACGCATCGTCTCGAAGCGCGGCACGACGTCCTTCGCATAGCCCGTGAGGAGGTGGCCGTAGTGCGGCAGGCCGTTGGCAAAGGGCGGGCCGTCGTAGAAGACGAACTCCTCGGAACCCTCGCGATTGTCGATCGACGCCTGGAAGGTGCCATCAATCTCCCAGTACTTCAGCACCTCGGTCTCGAGGGACGGGAAGTGCGGGGAGGCGGGAACCTCGGTGTTGGGACGGTGCAACGGGTACCGGGCGTCGTTCATGGCTGCTTTCTTGACGGTCACTGCCACGAGGACGCTTACGGGGAACTCCCCCGCTCACGCGGTACCACCTCGCTTGCTCCACCAATAACCTGCCGATTACTGGTCAGAACCGCTCATGCTCCGGCCATCACCGGAGCGCCGCTGTAACGGGCTGCCCGTACGGGTCTACTGAGGCTCACGCCCGTTCTTCCGCAAGCTCGCCGGTGATTGCCGGGTCTGCGCTGTTGGCCACAAGTGTACGGCCTCGGTTTGGCGCTTCCCAAGTGCCGACGCTCGCGCGAGTCCCGCGCGCACGCGTGCGTGCACGTGTTAGGTGGGTGCGCACGCGTGTACGTATACGCGGGCCGCGCGCGCCCACCTGCGCGCCCACCTGCACGCCGCGCCCCAGGCCGCGACGCCCCCAGCACCTAGGCGCCGGCGGCGCGATCCGCCATGAAGCGCACAAGGTCCTCGATGAGATCCCTCGGCAATGGCTCCGTGTTGGGAAACTTCGCGGTCCCCTTGCCGCTGCGGTACGGCGCCACGGCAGCGTCGAGTGCGGGAGGAAGCTGCGTGATCGGATAGACGCTCACGTGCTTGGCGAACCCGCCGAGGTAAACCACGGGCTTCCCTCCCACCTTGAAGCCGGCGATGCCGTACGCAACGCCCTCCACGGCGTCGGGAAGAATGCGCAACACGAGTTCGCGCAACTCCTCGAGCCGCTCACGAGTGAGGCCCTCGAACCCTTCGATGTATTCCGCGACTGTTGCCACCATTCCCCCATCTTGGCCCTTCGACGTGGCCGCCGCATCAACGAACCTCGTAATCGAAACGGTACGAAATCTCACCCCGCCGCAGCCGCAGAGCCGCTACAGTGCCCTTATGACGATGCAAAGTGGCGCGTACGAAGACATTTCTAGGGCTCCTAAGGGCAAGAACCTGGTTCTCGCCTACGCACTGTGGTTCTTCTTTGGAACCCTCGGCGCTCACCGCTTCTACGTGGGCCACATGCTTAAGGGAGTGCTCTTCCTGGTTGGCACCATCATCGCGATTGCTCTCTCAGCCGGCGTGCTTCCGGTGGTGTGGGTGCTCGCGGCGGTTGCGTGGGGCATTGTGCTCATCTTCTGGATCATCGACGCGTTCAAGCTACCCAGGCTCGTTGAGGCCACCGGCAAGGAAGTTGCCCCTAAGGTCAACGACTAACTCACAGCCAGCAGCGCACCCGTCGCTGCCAGCACGCTGAGCGGCGCCACCACGGCACCCCACATCACATAGCGCTTCCACGGCACCTCCACGCCAAGTGCGCTGAGTTGCCGGTGCCACAGCAGCGTGGCAAGCGACGCCCACGGCGTGATCAAGGGTCCCACGTTGACGCCTATGAGCACCGCTTTGAGCGCGAGCGGACTCGTCGTGAGCGGCTCCAGAATCAGGTATGCGGGCAAGTTGTCTACCAGGTTTGCGGCAACCATGGCGATGCCCGACGCTGCGAAGACGGCCGCTGCCCCGTCACCTGGGCCGGGAACGGTTAGGCGGCTCAGCACACCTTGCTCAATCGCGTCGGCGGCTACGAACAGTCCAGAAGCGAACACGACGAGCGCCCAGGGGACATCCCTCCACGGGGCGCGCCATTGCGTGGCCGCCAGCGAGCGCCGAGCCGCGGCCGCCACGATCAGCGCAATCGCGGCCGCCGTGGCGGGGATCCACGGCGCCACGGGCAGCAGCAGTGCAGGCAACAGCGCCGCCAACGTGAGCACTGTGACCCACCACAGGGCGCGATCCGGGGTTGGCGTGCGCTCCTCAAGGTCGTAGCGTCCCCGCAGGTGGCGGCGGGAGACGATGACTAGCGCACCACACGTAACGAGCACTGCCGCAAGGGATGGCAGCGCGAAGGTGCGAAGCCACTCCCCTGGGCTCGGGTTTCCCAGCTCGTGAGAGGCGAGCAGGTTCGTGAGGTTTGAGACAGGCAGGGTCAGGGACGAGGTGTTCGCGAGCCACACCGTCGCGAGCGCGAAGGGCATCGCCGCGGAACGAGTGTGCTGAGCCAAGAGCACCACGATGGGCGTCAGCAGCACAGCGGTAGTGTCGAGGCTCAGAAACGCGGTGCACACGACAGCAAGCGCCATCACTCCGCCAAAAAGCACCCAGCGCCGGTGCCCGGCGACTCGCGCCAGCCACTCGGCGAGTGAGGTGAACACGCCCGAGCGGAATGCGACGTCCGCCACCATCGTGATCGCCACCGCGAACCCCAAGACCGGGGCAGTCCGCGTGAGCACCTCGAGCACCGACTCGCCGGAGGTAGCACCCAGCAGCACGGAGATGAGGGTGGCAGTCCATAGCGCTGCGCCGATCCGGGTCAAGGGCACGCGATATCGTCGCACGCGCGCGCACATGCACACGCACACACGCACGCGCACGCGCACGCTCACGCGCACGACCACGTTTCGCTACGGAGACAGCGCGAGGTGCGCAAGGCCTCCCTTGCGTGGGGTTCGCGCGGGATCAATGGCTGCGGGCGGAGTGAACCACACTTCGCCCCGCTTCACTTCTATCAACCATCCCCCAAAGTGGATCCGATGGTGACAGCTCACACACAGCATGACCAGGTTGTCCATATTGGTCTTGCCGCCGAAGAGCCAGTGAATGATGTGGTGGACGTCGCAGTACGACGTTGGCGCATGACACCACGCGCAGCCACCGTCGCGCTCGCCTAGAGCGATTCGTTGGGCTTGCGTTGCGCTGCGACACGTTCGACCCACGTCTGTCGGCAGCGAGGCGCCGCCCATCACGGCGGGCAGAATGCCTGCGTCCACCGCCATCGCCCTCGCAGTGCTCGCAGAGATCGGGGCCTTCAGCGAATCGCACGTCCCCACTCCCAAGCGCGCCCTCAGCGACTCCTCGTCGATGCGCACCACCAAGGTGGTCGCCACCCCCGATCCGGGCGCGCCACATTTCAGCGCGTGGTGGGCAAGCATCGCGAGTGCGTCCACTCTCATCTGAGCGGGCGTCCGCTCATCCCCCGGAGTGGCCCGCTTGGCCTGGAAAGCTGCGCGCGTCTGCGCGTCGAGCCACGTCAGAATCCCTGCCGCCGACAGCGGATCCAGCAGCCCCCTGACAACGACCGCGCCGTCCAAACGCTCCGCCAGCGTCAGGCGGCGATCCTCGTAGAGCTGCCGCTCACGCTCTTCCGCCTCTGCAGGATTGTTGAACACGACCTCGCGCGCACATGCTTGCCGCAGGTCGTGCGGTCGCAGCCGCCGCGCGAGCCCCACGAACTGGGACTCCACCTCAGAATCCCCACGGAGTTTCTCCAGCGTCTCGATGAGGATGTCCGCCTTCTCCACCGTGATCTCGTCGGCCCTCAGCGCGGCAGCGACAAGCGCCCACCCTCGAGGCGCCTCACCGGTCTCACTGCCCAAGGCCTCCACAGCGTCGGCCGTTGCCAACGCACGACCCACCTTGGCGAGCCGTTCGGCCTCCCACCCCGAGCCGCCAAGAGACTCTGCCACGAGAGCCTTCGCGCTCTTGAAGCCCATGCGCCGCGCGATCCCGCCGGGCCCAGGAACGGCCTCAGCTCGCGCCTGGATCTCCCCGGCAACCTCGGACGCGAGAGCGTCGAGCGCCCTACGCGCCTCGCCGATATCCCGCTGCACGTCGAGGAGCGCGTCGTCGCTCAGAGGCGCCAACGGCGCGCCATCGCGCGCGCACACCGCAGCGCTCGCCGAGGCGTATCGCGCGGTCTGGAAGGTCATAGAAACAGTGAATCAGGCGCCCCCGACGCAGAGGCCGGAAAAGCCCCAATTGTGGATAACTTCTGAAGACGCCCTAGGAACGCACCGTCTTGGTGGCGCTAGCCTGCTCGCGCGGCCGCACCACCATGAGGTCAACGTTGACGTGATGTGGCAGCCCAACCATCCACCCAATCGCGTCCGCAATATCCTCCGCTACCAGGGGCTTTATCCCGTCGTAGACGGCCGCCGCGCGCTCGGAATCCCCGCCAAAGCGGTTCACCGAGAACTCCTCCGTGGCCACCATCCCTGGCGCGATCTCCATGACCCGCACACCCGTGCCCGTCAGTTCCAGCCGCAACGTGCGTGTCATCGCCGCCTCTGCCGTCTTCGCCGCCACATACCCCGCCCCGCGTTCGTAAGCCTCGTGCCCGGCCGTGGAGGTAACGACCACCACGTCGCCGCGCCCGCTCTCACGAAGCAGCGGCAGCAGCGCCTGCGTCATGCGCACGGCGCCCACCACATTCACCTCGTATTGGGACGTCCACGCCTCAAGCGCCGAGTCCGCGATGAGGTCCATCCCCAACGCCCCGCCAGCGTTGTTGACCAGCAGATTCACCCCGCCGCGCGCACCCACATGGTCCGCGAGCGCCGCCACTTCCCCGTCGGACGTTACGTCCGCGACAAAGACAGCACACCCCGTCTCGCGCGCCAGCTCGCGCAGTCGCGAATCCCGCCGAGCGACGGCGGTGACGTGCCAGCCGTCCGCAACCAAGCGTCGGACCGTTGCCGCCCCAATCCCCGACGACGCCCCCGTCACCACTGCCCGTAACTGACCCATTTCTTCACTCTAGGGCGCGAGGAGGGCCGCCAGGTCCAGGGTTCCGTCCGCTGCCAGCCCGACGGCCGGGGCGGCGACCACCGCACCCACCGGCAAGGCGCCATACAGGTGGGGAAAATACTGGCCCGACGCTGGGTCCAGGTCCTCGCGGATCTCACCGGGGAAGCGCTCGGGGGCGATGACGAGCAGGACAACATCGGAGCGTCCGCGGTAGAACGCGTCCGCGACGCCCTGAACTTGGTGGGCGTGGCTCGCGTGGAGGTATCCCACGTCGTCGAGCGTCATGCCCAAGGTGGACACGCGGTACTCGCCAGCCTCGAATGCCGCCGCCCAATCCGCTGCCAGGGCGAGGTGAAAGAGGCGGCTGCCAGGAGCGTCGGGCCGTGGGCGGATGTCAGTCACCTTTGCGCTCCCCCAGCCCCAACTCCATCTGCTTCTGCCACCATTTGCGCTTGGGGCGGGGCAAGGGATCGGGGTCGCTGGCGCGCCGCGCGTCCTCGAGCAGCAGGTCGCCAACGGCCTGCTCGGTCTCGCCATCGGGGTAGCGCAGGGTCACGGTTGGCGGGCGGTGCAGGGGGTCAAGGCGGAAGTCAATGAGGATGTCGTTCGCGAGGTTGATGGCCTGCTGGCGCACGGGCGTGGACTCGTTGGGCTCTGCATACGCGACCACGCGCCAGGTGCGATTGCCCTTGTAAACCTCTAATCCGGCGTCCTTGAGGCGCTGCACCGTTGGCGCGTCGATGGGCGCAACCTCAAGTGCAATCTCCAGACGGGTCATGAGGCCATTCTGGCGCGATCAGCCGTTCGCGGCCAGACGACAGTTGCCATCGAGATCGCAGTTCACCAGCCGCGAGCGGGGGTCGTAGATCACCAGGTCCACCGGTGTGGACTGACTGCTGATCGTGGAACCAAACACCACCCACGGCCCGCCATTCACGCGGTACTCGCCGGTCCAGGTGGTCGTAAGCGCAACGGTGGCGCGGTCCGACGCGTGCGGGTACGTATGTGTGAGCGTCGCGTTGGGATAGGGCTGGCCGGGATCGCTGGTTGCGGTGTGACTGCCGTCGCCCCACTCCCACCGGTAGTCCGACGCTGTGGCCAAGATTTCCACGTCCGCACCCAGGAGGGTGGCTTGGTGGAGGCGCGGCTCGTCGCCGGCCATGGCGATGGTGGGAACCGTCGCGATGACCCAGCCGGTGTTGGGCTGGAGGTTGATGTCACTCGGCTGCGGCTGGAGCTCAGTCCACTCGCGGTTGATCGCGGCGAGGAGGGCGGCGTCTTGAGGGCAGGAGTAGTCGCGGTAGATGGACCAGTCCGTCCACGTGCCGTCCGCGTTCTGAGTGCGGACCCAAATGGGGAGTTGGGCTGGCGTGCCGTCGATGCACAGGATCTCGAGTGGGTCGTTGTCCGGGCAAATCGGAGTCTGATCTTGCCGGGTTCTGTTGGACTCGCATCGCGGTGCACGCATTTCCTGGGTCAACGGACCGGAGGATCCGCCGGAGTTGGAGGCGGGCGTGCTGCCGGAGTTGTCGTGGCGGCTTCCTTGGACCTCAAATCCGTCCGCGTCCGGGGACGTCGTGCCACCGAAAACATCATCCTCGCCTGCGGCGTGCGCTTTCGTAGCAAGAGACCCACCGGCGAGGACAATTGCAAGAAGTGCGAGGAGGAAGGCGCGCCATAGGATCATGCGAACTTCACCCCTTGGACGAGCCACTTGCCATCGCGAAACTCAAGCTGGAGCGTGAAGGTCGTATCGGATGCTGCCTCCGCTAGCTCCGGCGTGCCGGCGTCCTTGATGAGGACTGCGTCGTTCAGGTGCGACGGAACGTCTACATAGGCCCGGTCATCATCGCCGAAAATGGCCCGGCTCGCTCCAACTTCGGGTGCGATTTCGCCGCCGCTGGCTGCCCAGCCACGATCTTGGACGGTCTTCACGTTGTCGAGGCTCGACGAGCAATAGGAGCACTCCTCCCCACTCAAGAACTCCCACATCGCCGTGTCGCCAGTGTGGAACATGGGCGCGTACAACGTGAGGAAGAACTCCGCCGTCACAATCGCCCCGTCAAGCCCCGGAGACGTCGCCCCATCAGGCAGCTGAGCAAGCAGAGCATCAGTCCCAGTGGGCGTAGGGCTCGGCGACGCAACAGGCGTAGTCGCAATGGGCGAAGAACCACCACTCGGCGACTCTGTCACCACGGGCTCACCCCCCGGCGTGCACGCGGCCGCACACAGCAACAGAGCGCCAACAACAACGCCCGCGCCCAAGAGACGCCACTTGTCCATGCTGCTTCCCCCCTAGTCGGCCCCGCTCGCCCCAACATGGCGAGCACCCCAACGAAAGATCCCGGTTCAGGTACCCAGCACCCTAGCCGGAGCCAGTCAAGACCGCATCAGCAACCAGTCAAACTGTGGATAACCGTCCCAAACCCGGCACGAAGCGCCCCACTCGCGCCCCGTACGCCCCGTACCCCGGATAGGCGCCAAGCAGGTACCCCTCCTCCACGCGCGCCTTCACCGCGAAGAACACACAGAGACACGCGACAGCCAGATAGCACCACACCACCCCCACCCCCACGGCCACGCCAAGGCAGATCACCACGAGCGCCGAATACATGGGGTGCCGCGCCCATCGGTACGGCCCCGCGGCCACCATTCCGGCACCGTTCGGCTCGGGAAGTGGCGTCAGGGAGCGCCCAAGAACCCGCCCCGTCCACACCACAACTACCGACCCAGCCACCACCAAAGCGAGCCCAAGAATCAGGGACGCAAACAGCGTCGGGCCTGGCACAAAGGCGGTCACCGCCACCGCGAGGAACAGCAGCCCCTGCACTCCCACCAGCACGCGCCCAGTCGTCATAGCTCCCCAGATTATGCCCACGGAAAAAAGTTTCGAATCCGAGTTGCATTACACCCCGGTAAGCGTTGTAGAGTATCCATCAAGCGACGCGCGCAACGCCATCACCCCCCGAGGCCTTGTGCGCGTCGCTCTTTTCATGCCCCCACACTTTTTTCTGCCCGACGGCCCGCTCGCCTCGCGCTTGAGCCTCACCGGGGTGACACTGGAGGCATGGCAGAGATCCTCCTCTTCCACCACGCGTTCGGCCTCACCGATGGCCTTCGCGGACTGGCCGCGCGGCTCACCGCGGAGGGCCACACCGTCCACTGCCCCGACACCTACGCCGGCGCCACCTTCCGCAGTCTCGATGACGGCGTGCGCCACGCCCAACGCATTGGCCACGACGCCGTAGAAGACGTTGCCCGACGCTCCGCTCGCGAACACCGCACAGCCGACGTTGTCATTGGGTTCAGTTTGGGCAGCATGCAGGCGCAGATCTTGGCGCAGGACGTGCGGCGCATTCGCGGATGCCTGCTGATGGGCGGCGCACTGCCGCCCCGGGCGCTTGGCGGCGCGTGGCGGCGGGACGTTGCCCTCGAGATTCACGTGGCCGAGCCCGACGAATGGGTACAACCAGACGAGCTCGACGGGCTCGTGTTCCAAGCCCCCCACGCGAACGTCTACCGCTACGCCAACAAGGGGCACCTCTTCGTCGACGAGTGCAGCCGCGATTACGACGCCGACGCCGCCGATCTGTTCGAGGAGCGACTCGAAGCGTGGCTCGCTGATCTCGACGCCCACGCGGCGTAGCGCAACTCCTCGCAAAGGTCACAGAATCGAAACGATTTGCCGCGCGCGGCAACCGCGCGCGTACGCGATTCGTTCGCACCTCGCGACCCACCTACACTGGGGCGCGGCGCCACGCGCCTAACCCCGAGGAGCACCATGCAGGTCCGCAACGCCATCGTCGCCGTCACGGTTGCCGCTTTCGCGCTCACGCTCTCCGCGTGCACGCAAGACGCCGACCCCACCCCCACCGCGAGTGGAACGGCGAACGCCCCGGTGACCACGCCGTCGGACAGCGCGGAACCCAGCCCAAGCGCCACCCCCACCACCTCCCCCGCGGCGGCCGGCGATATCCGCCCCATCCAGGACGGCTTCACGCTGACGAACGTCACCGAGACCCTCCGCACGGGCTTCCCCAGCTTCGCCGAGAAGACCGACGACGAGATCGTCGTGATCCTCAACGCCGGCTGCGACGGCATCGACGCCGAGGGCACGCCCCAAGCGGGTGCGGACGCGATTCAGTCCCACGGCATCGACGCCTACGACGCGATGTTCGCCGTGACGGCGTCGATTTCGCTGTACTGCCCGGAGTACTCGGCCTTCCTCGGCCCCACGTCCTGACGTACGGTGGCTAGATGCCATCGAAAATCGGAAACGTCGTCTTCTACGCTGACAACCCTGCCGCGCTCGCGCGATTCTGGGCGGGCGTCTACGGCCTGGAGCCCATGGAGTTCGAGGGCGAGCTCAAGGACCAGCTGCTCGCGAGCGGCCTCACCGAGGAGGACCTCGCCAAGCGCGGCCTGGTCCAGGACCCCAACGGCGAGAGCCCGCGCCTCTTCTTCCACCACGCGGACGAGGCCAAAGACGGCCGCAATCGCATCCACCTTGACGTGCAGGCAACCCCCGGTCGCGCACCCTCGCACGAGGAGTTGGACGCCGAGAAGGATCGCCTCGTTGCCCTAGGCGCGGAGGTGGTGCGGCTCATCGACCAGCAGTGGGGGCCGTGGCCAGAGCACTACTACCAAATGCGCGATCCCGAGGGCAACGAGTTCTGCCTGCAGTAGCTCCTAGCGAGCCGTCAACGGCTCCGTCACATCGGCAACCTGAGCCCCAAGCACCTCAACCAGTTGCTCCGGCGCCACCGTGGCCGCAAGCCCGTGCGCGCCGGCACCGATGGACACCGGCCCTTGCCGCTGCACCAACAGGGCATCGGCGATAACCGGCCACGCAGTACTGGACCCAAACGGCGTGATCGTGCCGCGCTCGTAGCCGGTCACCGCGAACGCCACATCCTTGTCCGGCATCGACAGTCGGCTCACGCCCAGCAGCGCGCGCAACTTGGGCCAGCTGATCTCGCGATCGCCCGGCACCAGCACAAAGAGGAAGTCGTCCTCGCCGCGGCGCACCACCAGAGTTTTGAGGATCGCCCCAGGATTGAGCCCGCGCGCCTCCGCGGCCTCCTCGAGCGAGCGCACGGGTCCGTGCTCGGTCACCTCAAAGTCGATTCCCGACGCTTCCAGGGCTTGCGTAGCTGCCGTCACCTTCACATGCCAAGGGTAAGGGTCACGATTCAGCACGTCCCCATCACGAAAGCGTCACGCCTGGTGCGCTTGGGGTTTGGCTGCCACTAGCGTCGGGCCTATGGAGACACCGGGGGTGTTGAGGCAGGCGGGAAACTGGCTCGCGCACCCGGTGTCCCTGCTGGCGTTGGTGGTGATGCTGGTCAACGACCACGTGCTCAAGGCACAGTTTGGCTCGTGGTGGACGGGCAAGCTGTCCGACGCTGCGGGCCTCGTTTTCTTCCCGGCTCTCGTGGCGCTTGTGGTCGCCCTGGTAGTGCCGCGGCTGGCGTGGCGCACGGTGGTGGGCTCGGCGCTTACCGTGACGGCGCTGGGCTTTGTGTGGGTGAAGGCGACGGCGATGGGAGCCGCCGCAGCGTCGGACCTGCTCAGTACTGTCGCGGGGCCAAGCGTTGTTCTTGCTGACCGTAGCGATCTCCTTACGCTGCCCTTCCTGGCGCTTGCCGGGTGGGTGGCGATGCAGCCGCGGGTTGCGCCACGCTGGCGTGTGATCGCGGTGCTGCCGATCGCGGTGCTCGCGAGCGCGGCGACGTCCGCGATCCCGCCCGACATGCCCGTGCAGGTGACCAACGTGGACGGCTCACTTGTGGTGGGCCTGGGCGATTCGCCGGGGCAAGACCCCTACTCGATGAGCTGGTACACGCAACTCGAGGATGGATCGCTGTGGAGCGTGCCCTACGACGAGAACGAGAGGTGGGCGCTCTCCGCGACCTCGGCCGAGCCGGACACCGCAGAGGAGTGCCTTTGGTGGGAGCCGAGCGTCTGCTACCGCCCCTACGAGGGTCACCTCGGTGTGGAGACCAGCGACGACGGCGGCACCACGTGGACCGTGGACTGGCAGGTTCCTGACAACGAGCGCGAACTGCTCTTTGACGCCCTCCAGGCCCAGCGAGACGGCTACCAAACCACGGGCGACCTGCGCACGTTCGACATCGCGATCATCCCGCACGTCGAGGGCGGGTACGAGGTGTGGGCCGCCAACGGGTTCGACGGGCTGGCGATGAAGCCCTCCCCTGACGGCGAGTGGCAGCGCGTCTACAGCTACGACTGGGCGCAAGGATTTGTGGAGCCCATGCCGCTTCCCAGCGAGGTGGAGTACGTCGCCGCCTACTCGCTACCGCTGCCTCTCGTGGCGTTCGGCGTGGGGCTGTTCCTTGCACTCGCCATCATCACCACGGCCTTCCGCATCTTCTCCAACGAGGCCGGCGGCAAGCTCGCGCTGTTCATCGCGGGCATCGGCGTTGGCGGCTTCGCGGCGGTGCTCGCGGTCATGATCACGATCAGCGACAGCGTGCTGAGCCCCGTGGGCATCCCGTCCGACTTCATTCTGGGGATGAGTGTGGCCATGTTCCTTGGCATCGGCGGCGTGCTGCTGGTGATCACGCTTGCCATCACTGCTCGACGCTGGGGCTGGCTCGCGCTCCTTACATGCCTGGTAATCGCGCTCGTTGGGTCGATGATTACGGCCTTTGTACCGCTGGCGGCCTTGTGGCCGCTGTGGACCGGGCTGGGCGTGTGCGTGTTGCTGAGCGTGGCGGCCCAACAGGCGTTTGTCAGGACTCGCGCCCCACGTACGGAGTTGGCTGCGCATCCCCACCCTGCGGCCCGTTGAACGCCACTCGGCAGATGCCGCGCACGGCGGACGCGAACCACTCGGCGATCATGTCGTCCAACTCCCCCTGCACGCCGGAGAACGCCACAATGAGGCCGTCTCTGATGATGCCGCCTGGCCACTTGATGTCGCCTGGAGCGTAGAGGTGTGGGGCCGCAGCGCGGAGTTCCGAGGTGTCGCGCCCCGTGCGCTTCACCAGCTGGGCCTTGGCGGTGGCGAACTCGAGCGTGCGCTCGTTGACCTCGCCGCCCACGTGCGCGGTGAAGAGCACGGTGCCGTCCGCGGCCACGGGGTCCAGCACCACAAGACTTCCCGTGTGGCGGTTGGTGACGCCCACTTCAGCGGCCCGAGCGATTGCCGGGGAGATTACGTCCCATGCCTGCTCGCAGATCTCGGTGGTGAGTCCGGTGAACACGTGCGCCTCCTTGGCAGTCCCGGGAAAGAGGGCGGCCATCGCCGTTGACAACCGCCCCGCAGTCCAGACTAGACCCGCTTACCGCCTGGTAGGTTTTTCGCTACACTTTGGTGGTGACCGCGCCAGACGCCGCTGATATGCCCGACGTTGTGGTCGCCGCCGCACCCGGCGTCACCGAGGTGGCCATCGTCCCTGGCGAGGCGCAGCCGGGTGAGGAACAAGCGCCACCCATGCCCCATCGCAGGGCCGTCGCATCCCTGATTGTGCTGGCTACTACCGCGTTCCTGTTCTCCACCAACGAGACGTCTGTGCTCGGCGTGATCTCCGTGATGGCGGAGGACATGAACCGCTCGGAGGCGGCCGTTGGCCTCATGACCACGGTGTGGGCCGTGGTCAACATGATCATGTCCATTCCGGCGGCGTTGCTGTTGCGCCGGTTGCCGCGCAAGTGGGTGCTTGCGGGCACTTCCCTGCTGCTTGCCGTGGGAATCGCAATGGTCGCGAGCGCCCCGTCGTTCGGCTGGTTGCTCGCGGGACGCGGAGTCTCTGGCATCGCGCACGCGGCGTTCTGGGCCATCGTGACGCCCACGGCGGCGGGGCTGTTTGGCTCTGCCGAGCGTGGGCGATCGGTGTCGCGGCTGTTGCTCGGCACGTCGCTCGCGGGCATCGTGGGCCTTCCCGCCGTGACCGTGCTGGCACAACACGTGGGCTGGCGCGCGCCGTACTGGGTGCTGTGCGGGGCGATGCTCGCGGTGGCGGTGGCGATTGTGCTGATCATGCCGAGCTTCCGGGCCGAGCAGGGCACGGCCGCTCGCGGCCTCATTCCCTCATGGCCGATCTTCGCGCGCATCCTCGTGGTGTGCGGGCTTGCGGTGGCGTCCGTCTCGCTGACGTGGACGTTCATCACGCCGTTCGCCACGGATGTGGCGGGGCTTGGGAAGGCCACCATTCCCACGCTGCTGATGGTGGGTGGTGTCAGCGGCTTCGTGGCGATGTTCCTGGTAGGACGCTATTTGGATCGCTATCCGGTGCGAGCGGTTGCCTTTGGGATGGCGTTGCTGGCGGCCGTGTGGGCCGTGATGGCGTTGTTCGGCTCTGTGGCGTGGGTGCTCATCGCGTGCGTGGCGCTGCAGGGATTCGCGTGGTCCATCTTGGTGGCGGCGATGGTCAACTGGGCCATCCGTCACGCGCCCGGATCTACTGACACGGCCAATGGCACGTATGCGACGGTGTTTGGGGCGGGCAACGCGGCGGGCTCCGCGGCAGGCGCGGCGCTGTTCGCGGCGGTGGGCGCCGCGTGGCTGCCGGTGGCGTCGCTGGTGATCACCTTGGGGGCCGCGGTGTTGGTGTGGACCATGCGTGGGGTCGGGGTTGCGCGGCCGGTGCTAAAGGTGCGTGCCGCCAAGGTGCGGTGAGCGCCCGAGCTGCCGCGGCGTCGGGCGGGCTAACCCTGTTTTGCTGTTCTAGGAATCCTCAAAATAGCGAAACTGGCACGGCCCGTAGGTTCCGCGCGCTGATGCCTGCCCGGCGCTAGGCTCGCCGCATGGCGTACTCGCAACAGTCCCTGCGCTCGCAGACCAATGTCTATGCCGGATTTCTGTGGGTATATTACGTCTTTTCCATGCTCGCGATTGGCCTTCTGTTTGGCCAACTGTTCCAGCGCCCGGGCGGGTTCGATGGCGAGACCGCGTTCAATGGCACCGCCTTCTGGGGCGGCGCCGGCCTGGCCGCGGTGCTCAATATTCCCCTGATGGTGTTCTTCTATCTGGTGCGCCTTGGCGTGCTGCAACTGGGGCGGGCCAAGCCGGCCGCGCTGAAGACCGGCGCGCAGTACCTCGCCGATCAGGACCAATAGGACTGTGCGCCGCTAACACTCGCGCGCTATGCTCCCCGCAAGCGGCCCATTTCCAGGGCCGATGACCGGGCCGAGTCCTGGAGTTTGGGGGCATCATGACCGAGCCAGCGCAAACCCCTGCACCGGTTCCTGGGTCTAGCCTGCTAGGAATCAGCGTGTTCCTTGCCGTGATCTTTGGGGGCGTCGTTGGCGCCGTCACGCAGGCCAACGGCAGTGAGACCGGAGGCAACGGCGCCGGCGGGTTCTTCATGGGCGCCATCGCCACCCTGCTGCTGATGCTGCCCTTGGTGGCGCTGTTCCGATTGGGTACCGCGATCCTTAGGGAGCTGCGGGAGCAACGTCGGGAGCCGTGAGCTACCCACGTGGGCGTTGCCGCTCCAAAGCGCCCGCCGTACACTGTCCGTACACCGATTCGTAGGCCACACAAGCGTTTGGAGCGCCAACGATGAGCAGTGATGTCAACCGCAAAGACCAGCGCCTCGAGTTTCGCGTGTCCGACGCCGACAGGGACCTCTTCGCGCGAGCTGCCGCGGCGTCGGGCGTGTCCGTGTCCACCTTCGCCACGGACGAGCTCCGCGTCGCCGCCCAACGCGTGCTTGCCGATCGCACCGACTTCCTCCTCTCTCCCGCGGAGTGGGCGCTATGGGAGGCTCTGAACGACCGGCCCGCCCGTGACCTGCCGGGCCTGCGGACCCTCATGGAACGCCCCAGTCTCTTCGTGGACTGACGGGCCGCCAGAGCTGAGTGCATGCCCGCGTACCTGAGACCTCGAGCGCTCGAACGAAGCGACGACCTCACCCAGTTCGAGTGCCACTCCCCCGCCCACACGCTGTGGCTACGCGACCACGCGCAACAGGCGCACGCATCACGCTCGGCGCACGTGATGGTGGTGACGGAGCGCGAGTCCGCAGCCGTGGTCGCCTACTACGCGTGGTCCATGGCGAGCGTTGCCACCGGCGATCTGCCCGCGCGCGCGAGCCGCGGCGTTGGTCGCCACCGACAACCGTTCGCGCTGCTGTCGCGACTGGGGGTTCACGGCAAGCACGAAGGTCGGGGCCTTGGTCACGCGCTACTCGCCGATGTGGTCTCCCGAACGGCGGAACTCGGAAAGGAAATTGGTTGCCGCGGCCTCTTAGTCCACGCCGAGAGCGACGAGGCGCGCGCGTTCTACCTCCACGCGCTACCGGAGTTCGAGCACAGCCCCACCGACCCGCTGCACCTGGCCCTTCTCATCACGGACATCCAGGCCACGCTGCGCGCCTAACCCCTATCTGCCTCCAGCAGCCGACGCTCCTGCCGCCGGTATTCGGCGATCCGCAGCTCTCCCCGCGCCACGGCCGCGCGGTAGTTCTGCAACTCTGCCTCGAGGTCGGGGTCGCTGAGCACCGGGAAGAAGCTCTTGTGGAATAGGTACACCTCGGCGAGGTCGTCCCACCCTGGCACGTGGGTCTCACCCATCACCTCGCCCGTTGCGCGGAAGCCCGCGGGCGACGGCGTGAGCCCCGCGCCAAGGTCTGCCTCGACGCCCGTGGCACGCATATCGTCGGCGATCACCGCGGACCGACGCCAGCCCATGCCCGCAGTGTCGTAAGGGTACTTGGCGCCGTGGTGACTCTTGGCCGTGAGAAACGGCAGCAGGTCCACAAACTGGTCCTCGAAGTCCGGCCGGGCCTTGGCGGCACGGCGAGACTGCAGGTTGACCCAGCCCTGCTCCGGCGTGACCCGTCCTGAGGCCACCTGAGAGACCACGTCACGCAGAGCGTCGTCGGGTATTTCCTCACCCACACTGACGTGTTCGCGTGCCATAGAGCCCACGCTAGTCCCGCGCGCGTGTGCAAACGCTCACATTCGTCTCTGCGGCACCGTTATCCCTGCTAGGGTCCCGATCGTCACCTGACCGTACTGAGGGAGTTCGTGTGACCCTTCGCGCCTTCGCGACCACTGCCGTCCTCGCCGCCCTGCTCGCGGCGCCTCTCACCGCCCAAGCCGCGCCAACGTCGGGCCCCCTGCGTGCCGTGCAGGGCTCGTTTGCGGCGGCCACGCCGCAGAGCCTCGACTCCTACGGCGACGTGCGCCCTGTTGACATCGTGGTGAACGTCTCCAACCTGCGCGACTACGAGCAGCCAACGAACGCCCAGATCGAGGACGTCATCGAGACCGCGAGCGCCTACTGGGCGACCAACACCTACGGCGCGATCGGCGGCTTCTCTGTGCGCTCGATTACCCGCTACTCGTCGGCGTTGACGTGCGACGCCTCGGACAGCGCGTGGGCCGCAGACGCAGCTACCCACTCCGGCCAGGGCCTCGCGGCATCCGACTACATCGGTCCACCTGCGGTGGGCACGCCCGCGCACTTGCTGGTTCTGGGCTCATGCCAATACAGCCTCAATCCGGCCACGGCGACCATGGGTGACGGTCTGGGCTCCGGCGGGTGGACCGTGTTTGTCGACGATGCCTTCTCGTCGCCGGCGGGATTCTTTGGGTTCGACGACAGCCTCATCCACGAGCTGGGGCACAACCTGGGCCTCGAGCACGCGGGCGCGGTGAGCGACTGGGACTGCGACTACCTCGACGAGCCCATGTTCACGGCCGTGGAGAAGTGCGGGTTCTCGGAGTACGGCGACTACATGTCGCCCATGGGTGCGGGGAGCGTCGAGGATAACGGCGAGTTCAACGAGACGCCTCTGCTCGACGCGTACCGCCGCGATCTCCTTGGCGTGATGCCAGCAGGCACCGTTGCCACGAAGACAGGCACGGGAGCCACCACCTACACCTTGGGCACCCTGGGAGTGGGCACGGGGACTCAGGCCATCCACGTGACCGGCCCCACGAGCGGCCAGGAGTACTACCTCGAGTACCGAGCGGGGGTTGGTGAGGAGACCGTCTACCAGTTCGCGTACCCCGACTCCGCCATTGTGCGCGTCACCGAGGTGCACGACGACGGAACGAGCGAGTGGGCGCCCGTGCGTCTCAACGGCGTGGATACCAGGCTCGATTACGGCCTCAAAGCCAAGGGCGCCTGGAGCAACGCCGCGGGCGACGTGCACGTGACGGTGACCTCCGCCGGTTCCACGTCCGCGAGCGTGACCGTCACCACCGGTCCGGTCTCACGCGTTGCTATCACAGGTGTTGCGCTCACTGGCGTGCCCGCCGTCGGCTCCCCTGTGAGCGCCGTGGTCACCGGGCTTGCGCCCTCGAACGCGACCCTCACGTATCAGTGGTTCAGAGGGCTCGAGCTCATCGAGGGCGCCACCTCCGCCTCATACACGCCTACGGCCGAGGACGTTGGCACGTCACTGCGCGTGCAGGTGATCGCGCGGGCGTCCGGGTACTACCCCACCGCCGCCGTCTCGCCCACGGTGGACGGATACGTACGCACCTCGCTGCCCGCGATCGTCGGCACGGCCAAGCCAGACCGCACGCTCACCGCCGTCCCCGGCGCCGGCGTACCCGCGGGCGCCACGGTGACGTACCAGTGGCTTCGCGACGGCGTTGAGATTCCCGACGCCACGGAGCGCACCTACGTGGTCGCTACGGCCGACGGCGGGGCCAAGTTGAGTGTTCGCGTCACCGCTACCTGGAGCGGGGGTTCGCTCACGCAGGTTTCCCCAGAGACCATCGAGGTTGCCACGCACGCGTTCTTGCTGGTTGGCGAAATTGGCGTGGACGGCGAGGCGGTGGTGGGACAGACCATTACGCTGACGCTGCCCGAGGAGTTGGTGCTCCCCGCGCCTACCACCATCGCGGTGACGTGGTACTGCAGCGGCACGCAAGTGGGCACGGGGCTGACGTACACGGTGCGGGTTGAGGACTCTGGGTGCGCGCTCGAGGGCGTGGTGCGCGCCACCCGCACGGCGTACGAGCCTTACGAGATCTACGCCGTCTCAGCGGCCGTGACCGGCGGGCAGATCAACTGGCGCGCACCGAGCATCCCCACCGCCATCAAGGTGGGGACCACCGTCACGGCGGATCCCGGCGGATGGTGGAACGGCCTCTGGCTGACGTACCAGTGGTATCGCAACAGTTCACCCATCCCCGGCGCCACCGCGCAGACCTACAAGACCACCGCGAGTGACGCCGGCGCCACATTGAGCGTCCGGGTGCGCGGGGCCGACGAAAACGTTGGCGACAAGACGGTCTTCTCCAACGCGGTCACCGTGGGCTACGCGACGCTGACGAGCGCAACGCCGACGATCTCAGGCTCTGCGAAGGTGGGATCCACGGTGACGGCAATTGTTGGGACGTGGACGTCTGGGACGTCGTTCACGTATCGCTGGTACGCCAACGGCGTCGCTATCTCCGGCGCCACGGGCAAGAGCTACAAGGTGCCCTCGACTTTGGTGGGCAAGAAGCTGTCCGTGAAGGTCACTGGCAAGAAGACGGGCTACACCACCAAGACGGTGAGCTCCGCGAGCATCGCGGTGCCTCGCGTGGGCAAGCCGTACCTCTCCGGCACGGCGAAGGTGGGCCGCACGCTCTACGCAAAGACCGGCACGTGGACGTCCGGCACCACGTTCACGTACCAGTGGTACGTCAACGGCGTGGCGGTCTCAGGGGCGACAAAGAGCAAGATCGTGCTCAAGAGTTCGTGGGCCGGAAAGACCGTGAAAGCCAAGGTGACGGGCAAGAAGAGCGGCTACACCACCGTGAGTGTGTATACGGCGTCGTCGGCGAAGGTGAAGAGGTAGGCCGGGGGTACCTAGCGGCCACGCTCCCAGTTTTTGAAGGCATCCGCCAAGAGGTCGGCACCGCGCACGTACCCTCCGCCGGGGACGCTCGTGAGGTCGTCCGTCATCCAGTGCGCGATGCTCTCCCACTGGTCCTCGCCCTCGAGCGCGAACTGCTCCGTGTACAACACCCGCCGGTTGAGGATGCCCACCATCCTGCGGTCCGCGGTCTTGAGGATGACGCTGTCATTTCCCAGCGTCGGGACGTGTTCCTCGGCGAACCCGGCGGGCGCCCCCCGTTGTGCGAGGTGCTCACCGATCGCGTACAGCAGCGTCTGGGTGATCGCGGCGGCTGGCGCGAGCGAGACGATGACAGTGGCCAGCGTGTTCGGGTTCACGGCGATGACGCGGGGCCGCCTACGGCGTATGAGCGTGGCGTACCACGTGTCGAGAAGCGCCGGTTCGGTGACACGGCCCTGCTCGGTGAAGCCGCCAATCTTCTTCGCCAAGGGCGCCGTGGCGTGGAGGTGGAGCGTGAGGTCGTTCACGAGAGCAGCGCCTCCGGCGAGGTGGCGGCCAGGAACTGCGCAGCGCCGATCGCCTCAATGCGCTCGGCGAGCGGATACCGCTGGTCTCCGGCGTGGACCACGAGGATGCGCTCAAGTTCCAGGTCGCCAAGCGCATGGCGCATGCTCGGGGTCACGGAAGGCGCGTCCGTGCGCTTGACCTCGATGCCCCAGCGTCGTCCGTCTACTTCAATCACGATGTCGATCTCTGCGCCAGCCTGCGTGCGCCAAAAGTAAACCGGCACACCCCAGCCCGCGACGTGTTCCACGATGAGACCCTCCCAGCTCGCGCCGACAATGGGATTACTCAGCAGATCGGTGGTCGACGAGATTCCCAAGAGCGCGTGCAGCAGGCCGGTCTCGCGCAGATACACCTTGGGCGAACGCACCTGGCGCTTGCCGATGTTCGCGAGGTACGGCTGAAGCTGGCGCACCACCAGGGCGTCGGTGAGCGCGTCGAGGTAGCGCCGCGCGGTGGGCTCGGAAGCGCCGAGAGACCTGGCCATCTCCGCGCCGTTCCACGGGCTCGAGTGGCGGTGCGCAAGCATCGTCCAGAACCGGCGCATGGTTGTGGCAGGGACCCGGACGCCGAGCTGCGCCAGGTCGCGCTCGAGGAACGTGGAAACGTAGTCACCCAGCCAGGCGAAACCGGCCTCGTCGTCGGCCGCCGCGAACGCTGGCGGCAACCCACCGCGGAGCCACAGCGTGTCCAGCGACCCGGCCCCAGCGTCGGGCACGCCTAGGGGGCCCAACTCCACCAAGGCGACCCTGCCAGCGAGTGACTCAGCGCCCAGGCCCACAAGGTCTGGCGACGCACTGCCCAGCAAGAGGAAGCGGCCGGGGCGGCGGTCCGCGTCGATGAGCACGCGGAGCGCCGGGAAGAGGCTGGGGAGGCGTTGGGCCTCGTCGATGACGACGGTGCCGTCGAGGCGCTCGAGCGCGAGGATGGGGTCGGCGAGGCGAGCGAGGTCGCGAGGGTCCTCGAGATCAAAATAGTGGGCTTCGTCCGGCGCGAGGTGGCGCCGAGCAAGTGTGGTCTTGCCTACTTGGCGGAGGCCGGTGAGGAGTGTGGCTGGGGCGCGGTGCAGGGCGGTGTCGAGGCGCGCTTGTGCGACGCTGCGCTCGATCCAGGGCGTGTTCACCTTGCTAATCTAACATGTTGCGTTCGATTTACAAGGTGTCCGAGACGCCTCCCCGCACCTCATCAAACTTTGCCGCCATCGTCGGATTCCCCCGAGTCAGCTTCTTCACCGTCACGTCCTGGGCCTTGTCGTTCGCGAGCCGCAGGTTCCGCTCCGACCCCAACAACGCGTCCTTCGTCTTCTGCAGGTGGTCAATGGACTTGTCGATCTCGTCGATCGCCGTTTGGAAACGTCGCGACGCCAGGTCGTAGTTCTTCCCAAACGCAGTCTTGAACGCGTCGAGCTGGCTCTCGAAGTTCTCCACGTCGATCCGCTGCGCCTTCTCCAGCGCAAGCTCCTGCTTGTACTGCAGTGACCCGAGCGCCGCGTTCCGCAGCAGCGTGATGATCGGTATGAAGAACTGCGGCCGCACCACATACATCTTGGGGAAGCGGTGCGAGACGTCCACGATCCCGCCGTTGTACAGCTCACTCTCGGGCTCGAGCAGCGACACGAGCACGGCGTACTCGCACCCCTTCTCCACGCGGTCCCTATCGAGCTCGCGCAGGAAGTCCTCGTTCTTGTGCTTGGTGGCGGTGGTGTCGGACTCGTTCTTCATCTCGAACATGATCGAGACCACCTCGGGCCCCGACGCGTCCGTCTCGCGGAAGATGTAGTCGCCCTTGCTTCCCGAGCGCGCGTCGTTGTCCTTCTCGAAGTACGCGCGCGGGAACGCGGTGGCTCGGATGCGGTTGAACTCGATCTCGCAGTGCTGCTCGAGGGTCTCCCCCACCATCTTCGTGGAGAGCTTCGCCTTCATGTCCCGCAGCCGCTCGATCGCGTCGTCCCGGTCCTTGATCTGCACCTCGCGCGACTTGAGCTCGGATTCGTACTTGTCCTTGAGCGCCGTCTCGCCGAGCTGCTTCGTGAGCGCCGCCTGCTCCAGCTCCGACTTCAGGCGTTGAATCTCCTGGTCCTTGCCCACCCCCGAGCGCTCCAGCTCGGCGGTGAACTTCGCCTGCGCGAGCTCGCTCGCGGTCTTGGCGCCGTCCTTCTCCTGCTTCAACTGGCTCGCGAGCGCGTCGCGTTCCTTCTCCAACCTGGCCACAGCGTCGGCCACCGCGAGTTGCTGCTCAGTTTTCGTGGCGTCCAGTTTGGCTTTGAGGTCCTGGATCTGCGCGTCCTTTCCGGCCGACGCGCGCTCCAGTTCCGCTGCCGTCTGCGTCTTCGCGAGTTCCACGGCATTGCGCTTGTCCTGCTCGGCGAGGTGCAGGCGCTCGGTGAGCGCGGCGTCGAACTCCTTGGTGCGCACCTGCGCGACGATGTCAGCATAGCCGGCCTCGTCGATCGTGAAGGCCTTGTGGCAGTGCGGGCAGATGATCTCGTGCATGAGCGGCTCCTTTGGTGGGGAGTCTATTTGGGGGGACGACGGTGGGCATCGGGACGCCCCGGGACGGAGTTCGACGCTGTGAGCATCTAGCGAAGTCATTCGCCTCATGGGGTGCTCAGGATTCCGCCGATCGGGCTGTCGGGCCTTGTAGTCCGCTCAAGCACGCGCTCCGCTACGGAAACCGGCTCGCACCGAAAGTGTCAGGGGTTTGAAGCCCGAGTGGCGGACCTCTCTGAGTGGGAGTCGGGAAAATGCTCACCCCTGTTCGAGCCGGGACGGTGGGCTCCCGACCCCGCGACACTCGCGCGACCACGAAGCCGGTCTCAGGTGCAGCGCCACTTGAGTCCGGAGGAGCAGGTCGAGGTCGTCACGATGTATCAGGCGGGGAAGACGATCAACGCAGTTGCCCGGGCATTCAAGCTGCACCGCACCACGGTGACCGCGATCCTCAGCCGCCACGGCGTCAAGGTACGGCGGAGATCTATGAACCCCCAGGAGATCGATCGCGCTTGCGAACTCTACGAGTCAGGTTCGCCGCTTGCAGCGGTAAGCGCCCAACTCGGGTTCGACGCGAAGACAATCGCAGACCGGCTTCGTGAACGTTGCGTCAGAATCCGCAGCCCCCGCGAGCGGTCACGCGGCACTGCCTCGCGACGGTGAGCCCAGCCTCACGCCCAATAGGGCAAACCTGAACTGCTCGCTCGTGTTCGCGTCACTAGTCCGACGCTGTGCCGCGCGCGCGTCACCGCAACATAGAACTTGGATCGTGCACCTTGAGCGAGTTCAGTTCCGGATTCGATATATGACGACATCGGATTGGTCGGGAAGATGAGCACTCTGTTGAAGGACTTCCCCTTGACCTCCCCGAAGTTCCTGGCCGACGGCAGGGCGAGTGAATTCCGCCGGTCCCAGCGCAACTCCTGTGGACCGAGTTCCTCTCGATACCGCTCGAGATCATCTACATGCACGAGGTGGACACCCATGTGGTCCACAACTTCTGTGTTCTTGCCGACCGTTTCTGGCAAGTCCGGATAGAGGGCGTCGGCGTAGTCACATATGGGCTGGTTGCAGCGATAACTATCGGTCAGATTGGAGACCGCGACCAGACCAGCGGCCTCCTGTTGCTCGATCCACTCGACAATCTGTGCACGACGAAGACCCTTATTCTTAGGTGAGTAGTTGGTGACGTACACCGACTGCCTCGGGTCTCCGACGCCTATCACGCGCGCACCGCAGTCGAGTAGGCGACGCACAAGCTCGAGATCGTAGCCAGCGAAGTCTTGTATCTCGTCCAGGAGTATGAGGCTGAAACAGCGTGCGAGGCGAGCGACGACACGCCCACCCGACAGGTCGTCAAGTTTGCAGGCAAGGTTCGATACGCGGTCCCTGTACACGTTGCCCGCAGAGTCCACGAAATACTGGTCGAAGTTGGCTTCCCTTGCGTAGCGGGGTGGCTGCGAGTCGAAGTTGACTGAACGGATACTCAGGATGTCTGTCTTGTACGCCTGGTAAGGCTTGATGCCTTCACGAAGGAGGAACTCAAACCACGTCATGGCTACGACTTGGTGAGGTGCGGAGGCGGATCCACTCCAGAGCCTGCTGCCAATCTCCGCGAGATTCTCCCGCGTGTAGGTGGTGATCAACACCCGGGCGCTGGGGTCGTTCAGAGCCTCGTTCACGAGTCGAGTCGTCTTGCCGGATCCGGCGGCAGCGATCACAACCTCGTTACGCGAGGGCATCGATAGCGTCCTCGATGTATCGCGGCCAAGTCACAGGTTCGTCCGTGTCGTGGAACCGAAGCGCGCAGTCCGTCTTGTTGTCCTGCATGTACGCGATGAGGGCTTCCTCGGAGTCAAAGGATCTGCCGAGGATGAGATTTGTGCCGTCTAGCCCGTTCGCGTCGACCATTTGAGGCTCAAGTGTGGGCCGCGCATTGTTGTCGCTTCTCGAGATTGTCACGAAGTCGTGCACCGCGTAGTCGGCAAAGCGGTCATCGACCTTCTTCGCGTAGTCCCCATCGTTGTCAGCGAGGACGACAACTTCGCGTTCCAGGGGAATCGCAAGATCGAGGAACCGCTTTGCAGACAGGCCACGAACACTGATCACGTCGATGCCGTCTTCGATCGGGCGCCGCTTCAACTTGTCCCAGTACGCGCGCTGAAAGATGAGTTCGTCGCTTGGACCCTCGACAAGCACGACCTTCCTTGCGAGCACCAAGCGGAGGGTGTCGTAACCCGCAATCTTCCTGAAGTACTCCTGGGTAGCCGGCGAAAGGCCTGTCAGCTTGTTGGTGCCGTTCGCACCCAAGAGCTTCAGTTGCGCCAGACCAAGCTTGTTCACGACGAACGAGCTGTGGGTGGCGATGATCACTTGACTGTCACCACTCTGAGTATCGATCCTCTCAACCAATATGTTGAGATTTGAAAACGACAGGTGGTTCTCGGGCTCCTCGATCAGAATGACGTGGGATTCTTGAGCCTTGCGCGCGAGCGCCGTCAGTATCTTCAACTTGTTCTGCTCGCCGCTGCCCGAGAAGTGAAACGGCAAGCGGTCGAGGTGCGGAGACAAGGCCGACTCCCACCCGCTCGCACCCGAGGTGTCGATCTCGAGCGTGAAGTTCTTGTCGGTGATGCCTTCGCTTCCTTCTGCGAGCGAGTCATTGATTGCGGCGATGGCCTCATTCGCGCCGAAGCTCTCCTGATGGAGTCGGAAACTCCGAGCTAGCTGGGCCCGGTCCTTCGTGTCGAGAGTCTCTCCAATGATCTTCTGGAGGTGGTAGTCGGCTCCGGTGTGAAGCCGAATGCGCGAGGCGTCGATGAGTGACGCTCTGACACGGAGCGCCCGAACATTGACGGGCTGTCCCGAGAAGTCTGTCCAATCGACGCGGTAGTACTCCGTGGGCACGGAGGTCACCTTGTCGGGCTCGGAAAGGAAGCTCTTGTATTCCGCTTCGAAATCGGGATCCAGCGCAGCCCGCAGGCGATAGCCGGGGACGTCCTCTCTCAGCGAGTTGTTCTCCCCCTTGAGGCGAGCGAGCGCCGAATCGTCTGCGAGATACACCTCGACAAGCAGTTCTGGCGGCTGCGGATTGTTACCCGCACGGACATCCTGCACATAGGCGTCCGAGACTGCCCCCGTGATGAAGTGGTGCGAGAGTTCCTGCTCGAAGAACTTTCCATTCCAGCGTTTGGTCAGACCAAGGTTGATTGCCTCAAGCACCGTCGACTTACCGGCCTCGTTGTCTCCGACCAGAATGTTGAGGCCCTGATCAAACTCAATTGTGGCTTGCTCAAACCGGCGAAAGTTCATGAGTACGAGCTTCTCGATCATGGATTTCCATCCTCGTCACGGTCGTAGATCGGGCTTGTGGCAACCTGCCGACCGTCAGCGGCAAGCCGCTTGGCCTGGCGCAGCACCCAGTCCCAACTATGGATCTGAATGTTCTGTTGCTCCGCCACTCGGCTACGGGCCGCTTGCCGGTCGGGGCTCGGATCATCGCGTCCAATGATCACGAGGCCCGGGACTGAGTTGGTGATGCCATGGAGGTGGAGTGTCATGTGTGCATAGGCGACGTTGCTGGTAAGCCAGTCGCGCCAGTCCTGAATCTGAGTGACGGCGTGTTGCACCTCGGACCGAAGCTCACCGCTTCGTGTGAGGAGCGCATGCCGCGGTGCCTCGAGCTCGACCGCGACCCACTGAGGGCCCAAGGAGTTGGCGCCCATGACGAGGAAGTCCGTGACGTGTTCTGCGCCGAGCCGCTGCTGCGGCAGCACATAGGTGCCCCAGTTGCCGATTACCAGGGAACAGAGCAGCTGAGGATGGCGCTCCACAAGCTTCTGGAACGGACCTTCATTCGATTCCCCAGAATCCAGGAGGTCTTCGAGTTCTCGGATCGCATCGACGGTGGGGACGTACGTATCAACGCGGAACTCATCTAGATGTGCGAAAGCGGGAGAGCTCGGTGAGTAGTTGGTTTTTGCGTTTCGGATTGCAGCATCGACTGCTGAAGCCTTTTCGCGGTACTCGTCTGATTCGCCCTCACGGGCGATCAGTCGTAGGTGGTTGGGCCAAGCGCGCTGTCCCCGCCCGCCCTTCATGAACACACGACCGCTGTCATCGATGCTTGAAATGACCGACTTCTCGGTCGGCCGGTCGGCCCGAACAACCACGTCACCTGGAACTGGTTGCAGAGCGCGCAGCCCCCGCGCGGTAACAAGCATGTATCGGGCTGTGAACCATGCGGACAACTCCAGGCGAGAACCTGTCCGGAGCACGGCACGCTCAGTCAGCCCAAGGTCATCTTCCAGGGCGGTAAGCGTCTCAGGAATCTCCGCCGCGCGTCCGATTGGCTCCATCAGGACATCAGCCAGACGTTCACGGAGTAGCACCGCCACAACGGGCGCGGGCGCATTCTCCGGGATGTCTAGGCCGACGGCAGTCGCAAGTTGCTGCTGCTCTTCCGTGGGTGAGGCGACTAACGATTCAAGCCGATCTGCCACCTCTTCCCATCGCGCTGACCCATTCACTGTCGCGTCCCTTCGCCTAGGCCCAAGAATCGTTCGAAGTACGTCCCGAGCTTCTCGATGACACGCTGCTTCTTCTCGCCGTGGCCGCCGTCAGCGCTGAAGCGTGAGGCGGGCGGGAGGACCTTGGTGATCGCGGTGCCGCTGGTGCGGATCGCCCCGTCGCGGAAGGCGGTGTCGATGAACTCGCGGGTGCGGTCGGCGCGGAGGTTCTCGTCGGCGATGATGGCCTCGAGCTCGGCTTCACGTCGCGCGGCGATGAAGGTCTGCCACTCGTCGTCGAGCGATCCGTCGACGGTGACGCGCTCGACGAAGTCCTCGATCAGGTCGCGCTTGTTGCGCAGTGACGGGCTGGCGTCGACCGCACGCGAGATCTCCGCGCGCAGCTCCTTGTCATCACCGTCACCGTGGGTCGCGCGGTACTTCTCAACGAGCATGAGGATGTAGTCGACGTTGATCTCGACCTGCTTGATCAGCTCGATCTCGAAGACGATGTCGTCGTTGATCGCTTCCTTGTCGGCCTTGTCCTTGTCGCGGAACTCGGCGTAGAGGTCGAGGTAGACGCTTCGGAAGTCCTGGGCTTGGCGGTCGGTGAGGATCTCGTTGCCGGCGAAGTCGTCGAACGAGGTCAGGATGTTCGTCAGGCGCAGGATCGCACCGAACAGGGCGATGAAGTCCTTCTGTGCGGCCTCGCCGATGATCTGCTGGCCGAGCGGGAAGCGGTCGAGGAGTTCGGTGACCTTCTCGGCATAGTCGGCGTAGTAGTCGCCGTACGGCTTGAGGAGCACGATGCCGCGCGCGTCCTTGTTGCCGAACAGCTCGAGAGCCTTGTTGGTCTCTTCTTCGAGGTCGCGGAAGGCGACGATGTTGCCGTAGGTCTTGACGGAGTTGAGGATGCGGTTGGTGCGCGAACACGCCTGGATCAGGCCGTGGGCGCGCAGATTCTTGTCGACCCACAGGGTGTTCAGCGTGGTGGCGTCGAAGCCGGTGAGGAACATGTTGACCACGATGACCATGTCGAGCTCACGGTTCTTCAGCCGCTGGGAGAGGTCCTTGTAGTAGTTGCCGAACTTGTCGGCGCTCGTGTCATAGCTCGTGCCAAACATCTCGTTGTAGTCGGCGATCGCGATCTCGAGCTGGGTGCGCGCGTCGTTGCTGAGCCGGTCGGTGTCAAACGCCTCGTCATCGAGGGTGGTGTCGTCGACTGCGTCGTTGGCTCCGTAGGAGTAGATCATGCCGATCTTGAGCCGCTGGGCCTCGGGAAGGTGCCTCTGGGCCTCGTGGAACGCGAAGTAGTAGCGGGTCGCGGCTTCGATCGAGGCGGTGGCGAAGATGGCGTTGAAGCCTCGGACACGCTTGCGTTCACGGATCGCTTCGGCCTGACGCCGGGCGCGGGTGGACTCATGCACGTTCGTCACGACTGAGTGCTCGTAGCTCGAGGACCGCTTGGTCTTCTGCTCGAAGTGGGTCAATGTGTAAGTGACGATGTCGCTGATGCGCTTGGGGTCGAGCAGGGCGCGTTCGGCATCGATGGCCGAGACCTGGGCGTCTTTGACGTTTCCGACCTTGATGGTGTTGACGTAGTCGATGCGGAACGGCAGCACGTTCTTGTCCGTGATGGCGTTCACGATCGTGTAGGTGTGGAGCTTGTCACCGAAGGCCTGCTCGGTGGTCTTCAGCTGCGGGTTGCCGCCCGAGCCAGCATTCACGGCGAAGATCGGCGTGCCGGTGAAGCCGAACAGGTTGTAGCGCTTGAACGCCTTCGTGATCGCTGAGTGCATGTCTCCGAACTGGGAGCGGTGGCACTCGTCGAAGATCAGGACGATGTGACCTGAGTAGATCTCGTGGCCCTTGTTTGCGGCGATGAAGTTCGCGAGCTTCTGGATCGTGGTGATGATGATCCGCGCGTTTGGGTCCTCGAGCTGCTTTTTCAACACCGCCGTCGAGGTGTTCGAGTTGGCCGAACCCTTCTCGAAACGGTCGTACTCGCGCATGGTCTGGTAGTCGAGGTCTTTGCGGTCCACGACGAACAGCACCTTGTTGACGCTGTCCATCTTCGACGCGAGCTGAGCGGTCTTGAACGACGTAAGGGTCTTGCCTGAGCCGGTGGTGTGCCACACGTATCCGCCGGCCGCGGTCGTGCCGAGGGGCTTGTCGTTGCCGCGCGTGATCGAGATGTCGATGCGCTGCAAGATCCGCTCGGTCGCGACGATCTGATACGGCCGCATCACCAGCAGTAGCCGGTCGGCTGTGAGAACGCAGTAGCGCGTGAGGATGTTCAGCAGGGTGTGCTTGGCGAAGAACGTCTTCGCGAACGAGGTCAGATCGGTGATCGGCTTGTTCTGAGCGTCTGCCCACCACGACGTGAACTCGAAGCTGTTGCTGGTCTTGCGACCCTTTCCCGGCTTGGCCGCCTCTTTCAGGTGCGCGCTGCGAGTGGTGTTGGAGTAGTACTTCGTCAACGTGCCGTTGGAGATCACGAACAGCTGGACGTACTCGAAAAGACCCGAGCCAGCCCAGAAGCTGTCGCGCTGGTAGCGGTTGATCTGGTTGAACGCCTCACGGATGTCGACGCCGCGGCGCTTGAGCTCGATGTGGACCATCGGCAGTCCGTTGACTAGGACCGTCACGTCGTAGCGGTTGGCGTAGTTCGCGCCGCCCTCGCCCCGGTCGATCTCGTACTGGTTGATCACCTGGAGGCGGTTGTTGTGGATGTTCTTCTTGTCCAGCAAAGTGATGTTCTTCGTCGAACCATCGTCACGCTTGAGGACCTGGACGTGGTCCTCCTGGATGCGGACCGTCTTCTCGACGATGCCGTCGTTCTTGGCGGCCACGCTCGTGGTGAAGAACCGTTCCCACTCGAGATCGGTGAACGTGATGCCGTTAAGCACCTCGAGCTGGACGCGCAAGTTGGCGACGAGTTGCTCCTCCGACGTGACCGGGAGGTACTCGTAAGCCTGGGACTCGAGGAGACGGATCAGTTCCTGCTCGAGAGCAGACTCCGACTGATATGCAGCCTGAGACGCTGCATCCGGAACGTACTCGGCAACGACTGTGCTCTCGGCCGAGACCGCGATCGGATCGTACTTGTGCGGAAGGGCCTCGCTCATGCCGCGGCCTCCTCGAAGGTCAACAGCCTGTCGCGATAGTGCTCGTATTGCCTACGACGGGCGGCGATCTCAGCCGGAAGGCCAATAGTCATGCCGTTCACCAAGGAGTCGAACTTCTCAAGCAGAGCAACGATCTCGCGTTGCTCAGGCAGCGGGGGGAGCGGGATCTCGAACGCCTTAATGAGCGCCGAGTTGAGGTCTGCACGAGCGCCGCGTCCGAGAGCCTTCAGCTTCTCGTAGTTCGCCGCAACCCAGTAGAAGACGTACCTGTAGTCGGCCTGCTCGGGGTCGATCTCGAGGTTGCAGCAGTGCTGGTTTGTCGTGAGCGGAATCTTGTTGACCGCCGATCGACCTGCGGTCGCACCGGAAATTGCGATGATCACGCAGTTCTCCGGAATCCACTTCGCAGAAGTCTCGTCGAGTGCCGCCTGCGTGATCTTGACTTCGGTCTCCCAGACTTCACCGAAACGCACCTCACTGGTACGGAGCCACGGGATGATCCCGTTCTCGTAGTACTTGGCACTCCCCGCACGTGGGGTACCGCCTGACGAAGTGCGGGTTGAGATCGCACCAAGCGTCGACCAGCGCGCGTCAGTGCCGGGTTGAAGCGCTTCCTGGCGGTAGTGGTCGTACTGGCGCGTGCGAGCCTTCAGCTCCGCCTTCAGCTCCGCCTCCAGCTGAGTGAACTGATCCAAGATTCGCACGATCTCGCGCTGCACTTCGAGAGGCGGCACGGGGATGCGCAGCCCATCGGTGTCTCGCACGCTCAACTGCGGGAGTTTCACTGACGTAGCACGTGCAAGCTCTTGAAGCGCACCTACGCGGGTGAGCAAGTAGTAGTACACGAACTTCTGATCGATATCGGCATGGTCGAGGGTGTAGGACCAGAGTTCGGACTTGTGGGTGAACGGGTCGGTGTAATAGGTGAATCCGATATGCCCACGTGATTTCACGATGATGCTTGGAACGCGGACGACGTCCTTCGCGGGGACAGCGTCTTCCGCAACGTCCGCGATCGTTTGGCCCCCGGCGAAGACGCGGATCGGACCAGGCGTCAATGCGAGAACCTTCATCTTTGAGGCCGTTATGGCGGTGCCTTTGTTCCGCCGGCCAAGCGAAGCGAGTGTCCGGTACTCAACACCGTCTGGGCAGAGCTCGTCGATGAGCACGGACAGCCGACTCACTTGGAGCTCTCCAGGTCGGCAACGATCGCGTCGATCGATGTGCGGAGCTCAGCCTGTCGGGCGACGATGCGCGCGATCTCGGCGTTGAGTTCGGCAATGTCGACGGTTTCGCGGGTGTCTTCAGCCTCCACGTATGACGAGACGGCGATGTTGTAATCGTTGGCGGCAATGTCTGCGTTGGACACGAGCTTGACGGCGTGGTCTTCATCGACGCGGTTTTCGAGTGCGAGCAGGATGTTCTGCTGGTTGTCTGGAGTGAGCTTGTTCTTGTTGCCGGTTCGCTTGAACTCATCGGACGCGTTGACGAACAGGACCGCGTTGTCGGTCTTGGATTTCTTGAGGACGATGATGCAGGTCGCGATGGTGGTGCCGAAGAACAGGTCCGGCGGCAGTTGGATCACGGCGTCGACGTAGTTGTTGTCGATCAGGTACTTGCGGATCTTGGCTTCCGCGCCGCCGCGGTAGAGCACGCCCGGGAACTCGACGATCGCTGCCGTCCCGTTTACTGCCAGCCACGAAAGGATGTGCATCGTGAAGGCGAGGTCAGCCTTCGACTTCGGTGCCAGCACACCAGCGGGAGCGAAGCGCTCGTCGTTGATCAGCAGCGGGTTCGCGTCGCCCTCCCACTTGATCGAGTAGGGCGGGTTAGACACGATCGCCTCGAACGGTTCGTCGTCCCAGTGCTGTGGATCCAGCAAGGTGTCGCCGTGCGCGATGTTGAACTTCTCGTAGTTCACGTCGTGCAGGAACATGTTGATGCGCGCGAGGTTGTAAGTGGTCAGGTTGATCTCCTGGCCGAAGAATCCGCCGACGTTCTCCTTGCCGAGTACCTTGGCGAACTTCAGCAGTAGCGAGCCTGATCCTGCGGCTGGGTCGTAGACCTTGTTGACGCGCTTCTTGCCCGCGACGCTGATGCGGGCGAGGACCTCCGAGACCTCCTGCGGTGTGTAGTACTCACCACCGGATTTGCCGGCCTGTGAGGCGTACATCTGCATGAGGTACTCGTAGGCATCGCCGAAGAGATCGATGGAGTGGTCATCAAAGTTCCCCAGCGGCAGGTCGCCGATCGCGTCGAGGAGCTTCACGAGTTTCTCGTTGCGCTTGGCGACGGTGTTGCCGAGCTTGGAACTGTTCACGTCGAGGTCGTCGAAGAGGCCCTTGAGGTCGCCTTCGCTATCAGTGCCGAGCGCCGATCCTTCGATGTCCTTGAACACCCTTTCCAGGGTCTCATTGAGGTTCGGGTCGTTCGCTGCGTCGCGTCGCACGTTCTGAAACAGGTCTGAAGGAAGGATGTAAAAGCCCTTCTCCGCAACCGTCTCTTTGCGACCGAACTCAGCCGCAGCGTCGGGCAACTGCGCGTAGTCGAAGTTGGGATCGCCCGCCTCGTGCTCGCCATTGTTGATGTAGGCGGTGAGGTTCTCGGAGATGAACCGGTAGAAGAGCATGCCAAGCACGTAAGCCTTGAAGTCCCAACCGTCCACGCTGCCGCGGAGGTCGTTCGCGATGCGCCAGATCGTCTTGTGGAGTTCCGCGCGCTGGGCTTCGCTTGTGGTGGGTGTCATTGTCACGTTCCTCGATGAAAGTAGTGGACGTCGCCCTCTGGCGATCACGTTAGCGGTGTTGGCGTTCTCACGGACGTCGGCGCGACGATCGTTTGGTAGTCGCGGCCGAACCGAGGGCGAGTCTGTTCACGCCACCGTTCGAATGTCGTCGAGCAGCGGCCACGTCTGCCACTCGCGCTCGGAGATGAGGCCCGCCGCGCGTAAGCGCAGAGACAACCGACGCGCCTCACGGACCTGCCCACTCAGCATCAATCGCGCAACGGTGTAGATGGATTCCGGAAAGTCCCGATCCAGGGTTCGGACCTGGCGCATGTATGCAGACTTCCGACCCAGCCGCTGCAGCGCAATCCAGCGGTTGACATCGGCATTGAGCCGCGCGCGCGAACTCCCGAAGGCGACCACGGGGTCCAACTCCTCAGACTGTGCCACACACTCGAATCTCTCACGCAGCAGCAACTCGTAACGCAGGTTCACCAGGCGCGCGCCGCTATTCTCAGACCCGCTACCGCTAGTCTCGCCTAGCAGCGCAAACGTCAACCTGGCCGCGACCAGAAGCAACTCGTCAGCAACCGCCCGGACGTCGCCCGCAGCGACCGATACTCCCAACTGCACGCTGTCTCCGGAGTCGGCGACGGCATCGATGGCTCCACCGCGGTGCACGATGTCGTTGCGCGCGTCAAACGCGCTGCGCAGCAAAGCTGACTGCGGAGGCAGTGGAGCCGGGAACCTCGCGAACAGCTTCTCCCAGGATGGCCAACTGCCGCGCAATGCGCGCTTGAGTGACTTCTCAATCGCCTCATCCGTCTCGGCATCCAGATCAACCCTCAGCGACGAGACAAGTGGTGACGCGAGCCGTTGGCCCGCCGTGAACGAGTCCGGGTCAGCCCACACGATCAGCCGAGACAGCGCCAGGAGCCAGCCTTCGAAGGTCGCAATCGTCGTGACGAGGATCACGTTCGTCATGCGCCGCAAGTCGGCATCGTCCAGGCACGCGCGAAGCAGGGCTCCCGCAAGAGCCTCAGGCTCGTCGTTCGCGGCGATTTCCGAGGCGAGTTCCGCCGCGCTGCTTTGCGCGCCGTCGAGCGAACCACTCGCTGCGTTCGTCGCAGCAAAGTGGGCTCTGATCAGGTCACTTCCTCGTCGCGCAAAGTCCAGCATCACCTCGGGATCGGAGCTTGGAAAGCGTTTCACCAGTTCACTGGCGATGCGCCGCAAGCGCGACTCGTCGTCCTCGGCGTGTTCGACTGCAAGCGCGAGCAGACGGAGGTCGGAGTCCTGATCGCGCATAAACCGCACAAGCAACTCGAACAGCGTCGGCGCGAGCGGAATCTCGAGCGGAGCTGACTGAGTGCCACCCTCGGACTCGTTGGTAGAGATCATGCGCCGCACCATACGCGCGGGTGGTGACACGGTGGCGTCCGGATCTGCGCGCTCGGTGAGAACTCACAGACCAACGAGAATCGCCCCCGGGCATCACCACCAACGCTCCCCCGCCGCCGGTACGTTTGCGGCAAACCGCACTAGACCGGCGAGGCCGAGCCGCAGATCCGCCCCACAGGTCAGTCACCGCCAGATTTCGACCTCGCCCGCGTCCCGCAACTGAATCTCTGCGGCTCCCTCATAAAGTTCGATGACGCCGCTGGCACATACTGTGGTACCCGCATCGATGACCGACACCAGCTCGCCGACGTCCCACAGAACGATGATGAAGCGATTCGGGTTGTCGAAGTCGTGGCCGATGTTCAGGAAGACATCGTCATTCGAACCCCGGATGCTCACGAGGGGACCGCAAACCCGCTTGTTGGTCCCGACGTAGTTGACTGCCTCGTTCCAGGCTACGCCGCCGTCGGGCCACACTTCGCCACCACTGGCAGCGTGGCGCCAGTCAACTCCCGCATCGGCATCTGCCGAGTCTTCGATGCAAAGGCCGTCCTGACTCAGCATCTCAACTGCCGTCGGATGGAAGTCATGGTCAAGCAAGAACTGACAGGCATTCGGGCCCAGCTCGCTTCTTGCCATCCCGCTCTCCGAGATGTAGCCCACCGCGATGTCGTACCCCTCACTGCAGTGGTCGGCGAGCCACTGAATCTCGGTGTTGATTCGGCCGGATGTGTCGTTCGTACGCTCGCGCTGGATCACGCTCGCCACGACGTCGTCACAACTGACTTGGGGCGGGGCGTTCGTTGCACCTTGGGTACACCCGCCAAGGGATAGCAATGCGGCAGCCACCGACGCAACAACGACGACTCGTTCAACCGCCACGACCTTGCCTCTGGCCGACTCCAGCGTGAACATGCCGGCATACTATTCGCGTCACCCGGATTCCTGGGATCCTCCGTGAGCAATGCCACAGTCCAGCTACTGGACGATGGCCGCGGGATCTTCGAGCGCCGCGGTCAGTGCGGCAACAATGCGGTTTCCCTTTCGGGCAAACCCCAGTTCCGCCATCAGTAGGTCAAATTCCGCGTCGCGACTGCGCAGCACCCGGTCTCGGCGCACGTAGCGGACCAGCGACACCAACTCGGCGTGGTCGTACTCGCCGATGGGCAAACCCGGGTACACGGATGGCTTTTCGATAGGCGCGTCAGCGACCGCGGAGTGCCACTTCGCGGGCTCCACGTCCGGCGCGTCGTCTTCGATCGCCTCGTCGGTCTCGAGTTCCCGCATCGTGCGCAGGAACTCTTGGCGCACGCGCTCTACCTCCGCATCCGCGTCGTTGAACCAGTCTGTGCTCCAGATGCGCACAAACTTCCACCCTCGAGACTCCAGAAGGGTCTGCCGCAGTCGGTCGCGCTCGCGCGCGATGTGGCCGGAGTGGTAGGACGCGCCGTCGGCTTCGATCGCGAGCACGTGGCGACCAGGCTTCTCTGGATGCCTCACTGCAAAGTCGATGCGGTATCCCGCTACCCCCACCTGGCAGTCCAGTTGGAGCCCCACCGCCTGGAGCCGATCTCGCACGTCTACCTCGAACGCGTTGAGCTCCACTTCTCGGGTGGGCAGCGTGGTGAGGTCGCGACCTCCGCTGGCCATGAACCGCACATACTGCACCATGAGCCGGAAGCCCGCAGACGGATGCGCGTCGGGAGCAATGTCATCAGCATCAAAGCTCGTGACGAGCGTCATGTGCCGGCGAGCTCTGCTGATTGCCACGTTGAGCCGCCGCTCGCCGCCCTCCTTCAGGAGCGGACCCCAGAACAGGCGCACGCGGCCATCCGCGCCCTTGCCGTAACCCATGGTGAGGATCACGCGGTCACGCTCATCGCCTTGAACACGCTCGATCGACTTGACGAAGAAGTCTTCGTGTCCATCACTGTCTAGGAAGGTGCGCAGCGTGACGTCTTGCGTCGCTGCGGCCTCAAGGGCGTCTTCGATTCGGCGCTGATGAGCAACGCCAAACGTGATCACCCCCAGAGATTGATCCGGGTACGCAACCAGGTGCTCCTTGACAAGGTCCACGACGGCGCGCACCTCGGCATCGGGACTGTTCGCGGTGCCTTTGACCCCCGGCGAATAGGGCACCACCACGTGCCGCACCACGTCGGTGGCGTCCGCCGCCGGGAACGTGGTCAAGGAGTGGTCGTAGACGCCCGCGTTGGAGACCGAGATCAGCCGCTCATCGCGCGAACGGTAATGCCACAGCAACCGCCGCGACTGCCCAGCCAAGAGGCGGTCCATCGCAAAGAGGATGCTCTCCGCGTCCCGAGTGAAGCTCTCAGCGTTGACGCGCGGTGCGGCCGCGGATGGCGCGGCGTCGAGATCCATCGACTCGTCGTCGACTTCGTCAAGCGAGACTTCGGACTCCTCGAGCACTTTCGCGAAGAACTCCGTAGGCGGCAACTGCCTGGTGTCACCCGCAACAACGGCCTGTCGCCCACGAATAAGAGACGGGATCGCATCCGCCGGGCGCACCTGGCTCGCTTCATCAAAGATGACCACGTCGAAGCACTGCTCCAGCGGGAGGAAGCGCGAGACCTGCAACGGGCTCATCGCCCACACGGGCTTAGCCGCCTGCAGCACATGCGGCGCATCAGTGAACAACCGCCTGATCGGACGGAAGTTGCGCTTTCTCGAGACTTCCGCCTTGAGCACCTGATGCTCCTCGGGATAAGTGTCAAACGCCGCCTTAAGGCGCTCCGCTTGCGCGCGCTTGATGCGCGCCACATTTGCGGCGAGGTGCTCGTGGTCGTTTGCCTGAAACTCGGCGGTGGCCGCGTTCAGCGCGGCACCAGTTGACGCGCCGATGCGGTAGTCCGCCACCTGCGCGGCATCGAGGATGGACCGCAACACCACCCACCGGAGAGTGGCGCTGGGGGCAACCGCATTCGGTGCGACGGCCCCAGGCGCATCCTCCTCGCGCCCGCTCCGCACAAGCAGGTCAACTAGCGGTTGCAGACCCGCCTGCCCCAGCCGCAAAGCCAACTCATTCGCACGCGGCATTTGCAGCCGCCGCTGATCCTGCTGGAGTTCCTTCAAGATCGGCCCGATCTCAGCGATGGGAACGGTGGCCAGTGGCCGAGCCACGTAAGGCTCCAGCTGCGTCAAGGCCTCGATCGTGTTCTGGATTGCCTCAGCGAGCCCCTGCACAGCGATCGGCGTAGGGATCGCGCCTGTGCTTGCGCCGCGAGCGCGGTGCTCGTACGCCGCCACCGCCAGTCGGCGCGGGTCGTGCAAGCCTGGCCCAGCGACGAGCGCCGCGCACTCCTTGCGGGCAGCGCGCCGCTCTCGCCACGATAGATCCGCACCCAGGCGTCGGCCAAGAGCCTTGTCAGAGGCCGCCGCGTACCGGGCCACAACAGCGTCGGAGACCTGCGGCGAGTACAGCGCGGGAGCCGCGGCGACTAGCCCCTGCAACTGCTCATTGAGCGCCACAAGACCGCGCGCCTCGTCCCACGTAGTGGGCGTCTCAAAGCACAACGCCGACGCGCACCTAGCCAGGTCTTGGGTGATGCGCGGCAACTCAACAGAGCCAACCCGCTGAACCACACCGTCGGCCCACACCAGGTGCTCAGTGGTGGCCAAAGTGTGCGGCCGCCACCCTCCCGGTCTTTGCCAGCCGGGCGAGAAGTACCCGATCCGCGCAAGCTCATCCACCGCTTGCTCGTACTCATTGAGCGATGTTGGCTCCCACTGGTCAAAGAGCGATGACGGGAGGCGTAGGTGCACCCGCGCACCCACGGGAACGGCGCTGCTCCGCACGCGGAGGTCGTGAATAGACAAGCCCCATGCATGCGTGGGCGAGTGGAGAGCATCGTGGTGCTCAACCAGACGCCGACGCGAAGCATCAAGCGCCCACTCGAGGGCTGCGACATCCGGTACTCCCACGGTCCGTTGGTGTTCCAGGACGCGCTGCAGCTGCTCCGCGATGTAGCGGCGTGAACCAGTCGACGCGAACATGTCGAGGATGAGGTGCGCCAGGCCCACGTGATCCAAGCGGTCGAGCACTGCGGAGATCGCCGCTCGTTTCTGGGCGACAAAGAGCACAGATTTGCCCGACGCTACGAGGCCAGCGATGAGGTTGGCGATCGTTTGGCTCTTGCCGGTTCCCGGAGGTCCTTGGACAACGAGGTTGCGACCCGCGAGGGTTGCATTGACCACGTAGCTTTGGCTTGCATCGGCGTCGACCACCAAGAACTCGGAGTCCACGGGCGCGTAGTCCGGCTGCCGCTCGCTCACGTCGCCCACCTGAGCCCGCACCCGCGTGGCTGCCTCGCGGTCTCCTGCGAGTGCTGCGACAAGATCCGACACCGCAATGGCGGTGATGTCGTCCACATCGCTCACCATCGGCTGCTTGAGGTAACTGAAGGCACCGAGGATCAGGTCGTCGGCGACCTCGAAGTCGCTAATGTCCGCGCAGGCGCGCTGGACGCTCCCCAACGCCTGGGAGATCTCGCCGAGAGACCCCGCCCCCAGTCCAAAATCGTCGTCCTCTGGAAGCCTCACGCGGTCAGCGTTCATGACGTGCTGGAAGACGCCGTTCAGTTGGAAGTCATCATCGAGCGTCAGCTCCCAAGCAGTCTGAGCGCCACGCCGAACCGCCACCTCAACGGGTCGCATGAACACCGGGGCTTGTGGCCGCCGGGCTCCAATGGCGCGCTTGGGCTGGTCCAGATCCTCGGACTCTGCAGCAACGATCGCATCGCTTGCAACCGGGTCCCACGACGCTAGACCCACCGCCAGATACGCCACCGACACGCCGTACTCTTCGCGAGCCTCGCGCTGCTTCTGCGCAAGCAACTTGCAAGCTCTCTGGGCCGTCTCAAGACGCGAAGGGTCCGGGAACAGCTCGGAGAGTCGCACCGTACTTCCGGTCAGAAGTTTGTCCAGCGCACCGCGTGGCACGTCCCTCAAGCTCAGCGTGGACTGAGTCGGTCGAAAGTAGAGGAGCCTGTTGTTTGCGCTGACGTCGATGAGCGATGCACGCCACTCACGGGACGCCTGGTGGTACGCGCGTTCCGCCGCCGCCGAGTCTTGGTCTTTGTCGTCGCCAGGAGTCTCGGCGTCGTGGCTCTCGCTCATGCCAATGAATTCTGGCACTTCCAAGTGCAGATCGAGCTCGCGAACGCGGTGCCGCCGCGGCGCATCACCTCCCGCAGGCGAACCAGACAGTGTGGTCGTCGGAACAAGTCCAAGGTAGCCAGGGCGCCTGCAAGGCGTCCCCACTCGGGCGATCGCACCGCCCTCGGACGTGGCCGAATCCCGTTGGACCGGCACACGGCCCCTAGCGCGACGCGCTGCGTTGTGAGGTATCGGCACTCGCCGCGATATGTGCGAGTCCTGAGAGAGCCCGGCTACTTTCGACGGCGCACCACTCGGCGCTCCTCAGCCCCAGTGTTCTCCCTGGTAGCCAACCATGTCATCGCCGTGCAGCTGTTTGGTTGCATTGCCTATCCGGACCCAAAATTCGGTAGCGCCGGCCCCTCCCTCGAATGCTTTCGCGAATACCGGCTTGCCTGCAGCAGCGGCAGCAACCACGCACACGTCCGCGTCGCCAGCCCGTTCGAAGCGAATGCGCACGACGCCAGCGGTCTGGATTGACAAGTTGCTATCGAGGAGTTGCCGAAGGAATAGTTCGAATCCGTCTCGGTTCCCCTTCGCGCCCAGCGTTTTGAAGTCGTCGTCGAGCCCGAGGACGTGCGCATCGTCATCAACACCGATGAGGAGCGTTCCGCCTTCGGCATTGAGGAACCCACAGACCGTCTTCGTGATCACGTGCTCCATCCTTTTGTCAGCCACGCCAGCGCGAACGTTCCAACGTGCGGTCGACTTGTACTCGACGGTTTGCGACTCTCCGACAGCGAGCATGTCACCGAGTGTTGTGCCCCCCACGGCCGCGGCCGCGCCCTCCTGCAGTCGCGCGAAGCCATCCCTGACGACCTTCGCTATGAGTCCGCGTCTGCGTTCGAGGAACGTCGGATAGTCGAGTTGCTCCCAGCCAACTGGCAGCGCGTGCCAATACGCCTGCCTCTTGAGGCGCTCGGGATCGAGCGCATCCACTAGGACGGGCCAGTAGTCCTTGGGGTCGTTCGAACTGATCTCCAAGTTGTCTGGCCAGTCGAGGAACGCCATGTTTGCGATCGCATTGACTTGCCTCGAGTTCTTGATCCCTACACCTGCGAGGTGCGCCTTGGGGAAGAGGTGATGCCGTTCGATCGAACGCGGAGCCGCGAGGCTCGGGTCGAGGATCTCGCGAATGCGGAGGTCGCTGAACAAGAGCTCCGCATCCAGAAGATTCAGGGCCGCCCAGTATGCGAACAGGACCGGCGACCGCGCTGACGACGTGTCCAGGCGGTTCGGCAAGGAGATCTCCCAGTAGTCTCCAGTGAAATTCGAGCGCACGATTCGGTCGAGCTCGTCACAGAACGCGTCGGCGTCACCCGGCTCTAGATCCGCGATTCGACCAAGATCTGCTTCGATCGCGCTCTCGGGCGAAGACGTGTAGCGGCCCGTCGTGTGCGCCATGAAGAACCATCGCGCGATGACAGACCGAAGCACCTTGCGGTCCAAGCCGAAGTCGCGCTTGCCGATGAGCCAAAGAACGTACGTGTAGATGAGAGCGTTCTCCGACGTCAGCATTCGGCGTGTGCGGAAACCGGCGTAAGTCAAGCACTTCAAGAACTCGTGCCAGTTCGATAGGTCCACCACCTCGGCTTGAGCGCGCGCAAGTTCCGCAAACTGGTCGGCACGACGCTCAGCGGACACGTCTCCCGACTCGAGGTCCTTGCCGCGCAAGATGTTGTACACATGTTGAAGTCGACCGCGACGGAAGGCGAGTCCGACACTCGCGCGGAGGAGTTGGTCCGGGCTCGGATCAATGAAGGGGTTTTTCGACGACGCTCCTTGAACGGCAGGGTCAACCGCGCTTCTGCAGAAGTGCTCAAGTTCCCTCCGCCCCGCTTCCCAGTGAACGGACATGAGGGTCAGAATGAAGTCGGACTGCTTGAGTTGCACGCCTTCGGAATTGATCCGAACAAAGACGTCCGCGACTTGCTCCTCGTCCGCGCCTGCGTTCAACTCGATGACCTGAAACCTGAAGTTCTGCAGGTCGTAGACGCGGTCGATCCTGTCTTCAAGCGTGTCCTCTTCCTCCTGAGAGAGATCTGTGCGGCGACTGTCCGCAAGTCGCGAGAAGAACTTCCTGATTGTCGGGCGATACCCGTCGCGCCACAGCGCAGTGATATCAGGCAGGAACTCTGGATCCTTCTCGATCGCCGCATCCGTCACTTCGAACGTTTCGTCCGCGGGACGAAAGGCGACCCTAATGTGCTTCTCCTCGAAGGACTTCGTAAGTACAGAGGTACCCGTCAACACCGCATACAACGACGTGAGACGTTGCTGTCCGTCGACGATAAGCAACTTCGCGACCTTGTCACTGTCGCCCCCACCAACTTGTCGCGTGCCAACCTCAGCGCCCGTTTCCCAGAACATGAGCGTTCCGACGGGGTAGCCCCGATAGAGCGAATCGAAGAGATCCCGTGTCTTTGCCGAGGACCAAACAAATGGTCGCTGTATGTCCGGCAGAGCAATGTTGCCGTGTTCGATGTCGCCAACAAGGTGGTTTAGCGAGTACCCGGTATCGCGATAGAGAGTAGGAGCCATCGAGGCCGCCGCCTTTCACGCAGTATTGCCCAGTCGATCTACAACTAGCGCATCGAGGCGCTGGTGACCTCGCAAGTGCTAACGTCGAACTTGTTTGCCGACAACGGTCACTATACGGCCGCTTACCAGCAAACATCGTGATACCCCCAGCACGGTCCGACCCGCAACTGCGCGCCCGACCCAGGGCTGACTTCGACGCCACGCGGATTCTTCTGGACGGATGGAGTCGCAGCCTTGCGCGAAGGTGCTCCGGACACACCCACAACCCTTGCCCTCCCCCGCTACCAGGGTGTACGGTCCCATGCTCGTGCGCCGAATCTCCCGGAACCGCACAACGAGCAGAAGAAAGGAGCCGCACGTGTTTAGCACCCTCGCCAAAGCGACCGCCAACACGCAGCGCCCGCTTCTGCCTGCCCTGGATAGCTGCTTGCGGCCAGAACCCAGGGCCTACCTAGAGCTGCGCAAGCACTAGACCCCGCCACCAGAATTCCCACACCACCCGTGGGAGTGGGGCGCCGTCACCCCTGCTATTTGCAGCCAAAAGCGACCCCGCACACCCGTGCGCGCGCACGCCTGCTCGCCACGGCGTCGGGCCGGCTCCCCCAACGGAACCGAGCACGACACCCCCACCACACCACCACTCACAGAAAGGAAACTCTCATGGAGAAGCTGAACGCTCGGCTTCTGAACTGGGCGTCCATCCTGGACCCCCAGACCAAGGAGCAGGCGGTCACCACCTCGTCCATGCCGTTCATCTACCCCCACCTCGCCCTCATGCCCGACGCTCACCTGGGTAAGGGCGCTGCGGTCGGCTCACTGAGACGTTGACCTGCAGGAAGTCCAGATCAGGTGAAGTAACTTCAACCGATCCTCGCGCCTCCCAGTCAGCTGCATCGCGCGGGCGCTAAGGTGCTAGCGAGACCTAGGAGGGGTGATGGCTACCTGGCTTGTACGCGCTGGGCGCGACGGGGCTAACGAGGACTTTGCACTCGAGAGTGGATACGCCGTGATCGGCTGGCACGAGTTGCCGGATCTCCGACAGTTCACGTCAAAAGCCGAACTGAGTCAGGCGCTGCGCGACGCAGGCCACTCGAACGAGGCCGCGGTGCGTACACATGCGAACCAAGTTTGGACGTTCGTGCACAAGATCCAGAAGGGCGACACCGTCACTCTGCCGCTGCGATCAGTTGCCGCCGTAGCACTCGGAGAAGTGGTTGGCGACTACGAGTACGACCCGAATGCCGCTCCTGGTGTCAGGCACCGTCGGCGTGTGCGCTGGGTCCGCGACGCCGTGCCGCGCAATGCTTTCGGACAAGATCTCCTCTACACGCTCGGTGCATTCTTGACGGTCTGCCAAGTACAGCGAAACGACGCGGACAAGCGAATCGCGCGGATTATGGCCGGACAACCCGACCCCGGTATGGGCGAGGCTCCGAGCGTCCCTGGAAGGGTGTCGGAGGCGCCAGACGATGACACCGATCCGGCGGTTTCCTTCGACCTCGAGCAATATGGACGAGACCGAATCGCATCGATCATTTCGCGCAACTTCGCTGGCCACGAGCTCACTGCCCTCGTCAATGCAGTCTTGCAGGCGAGCGGGTACCACACGATCGTCTCGCCCGCGGGCCCGGATGGCGGCGTGGATATTCTCGCTGGCGCACCCCCGATGGGCTTCGGCGAGCCGCGCATTTGCGTTCAGGTCAAGACCGGCGAGGCCGACGCGCCAATGCTTCGCGATCTCCAGGGCACGATGCATTCGCATGGCGCGACGCACGGTCTTTTCGTGGCGTGGGGCGGCTATAGGAGAACGGTGAGACTCGAGGAGCGCAGGACGTTCTTCCAGATCCGCCTCTGGGATGCGGACGACCTCATCCGCGAACTCATCTCCGTGTATTCGGATTTGCCGGCCGCGATTCGTGACGCGATCCCTCTGACACAGGTCTGGACTGTCGTCGAAGATGACCCCCGGGCCTGACTTGCCACCGCCGTACCCCGCGATCCCTGTACGTCCCCTCGGGGGCGACGAACAATTCCAGGGCACTGCGGACCAGGCCGCGACCGTTCTCGACTACTGGCGATGGGCGAACTCGGACCTCGTAGGGAATGTCTCACGTGGTGTGCTGGCCGAGTACCTGGTCGCGCTCGCAGTGGGCTCGACGACGGTACCTAGAGATCCGTGGGCACCGTACGACGTAGTCGACCCAGCGGGCGTCACCATCGAGGTCAAGTCCGCCGCGTACCTCCAAGCATGGGACCAGAGAGCGCTGTCTAGGATCAACTTTCTGGTGAGACCCACAGCGAGCCCCACCGTCGTCCTCGGCGAGACACCCGTGGTGAGCCGACGTTCTCAGGTTTGGGTCTTCGCGCTCCTTCATCACCTCGATCAAGGGACGCTGAATCCCCTGGACCTAACCCAGTGGTCGTTTTGGGTGGTTCCTACGAGTTGGCTCAACGCGCGTGAGCGCAGCCAGCATTCAATTGGTGTTGCCGCTTTGATCGGATCTCCCTTCGGTGAGGCAGTGACGTTTGCCGAGCTCGCGTCAACTATCACGCGCGTCAGCAAGCTCGAAGAGTTCTAGTCACGTGAACCTCGCCACACTCGCTTGAAGCGCGCATCCACGGGGCCGATGCTGTCTCCGTGGAACTCCCAAGGGTGCGTCGATATCGCAAGGGAGCCATGGACCGCCTGTACGTCGAAGACTCAGAAGGGCTCACCTACGGCTGGGCGGACACAGCCACCGGCGAGACCACCATCCAGATCCCGGGCAGCGAGGCGCGCGTCGAGGCCGCGTTTACCGCTTGGGCGCTCTTCTACCCCGCCGACGACCTCGCCACCCACATCCCGGGCCACAACACCAAGGCTCTCGCCGCTGCCTGGCAGGCAGAAATCGACGCTCTCGACGAAGACATTCGGACTATCTACGACATGCGCGAGAACGCCGTTTACCAGCGAGATCAGTACCTCAAGGGCAACACCGGAGAACTCCGCATTGGCGTCAAGCTCAACGAACTACACAAGCGCGGCTGGGGCGTTCTCCACGCCATACCGCTCTACGGCGGCCGCGCCGACATCGACCACCTCCTCATCGGTTCCGGCGGCGTGTGGACAGTCAATGCCAAGGCCCACGGCAACCTCCCAATCAAGGTGATCGGCGATCGCATGAGCGTCGGCCGCTCCTTCGTTGACCACGTGCCTGCCGCCCGCCGGGAGGCGGCGTACGTATCCCGCGTCTTGAAGGCGCACGGTTTCGACGTACCCGTGCATCCCGCCGTCGCCCTCGACCTCACGAGCTACAGCGACTTCCACGTGGTCCGCGAGCCAGAAGACGTCGTCGTAGACCGGACCGCTTATGTCGTCGAGGCGATCGCCCTGAGCGAGGGAGTGGTCGACCAGCCCACCATCAACGCCGTCTTCGCCCTGCTCCGCCAACGCCAGGTCTGGGAGTCGGGTCATTAAGCTCCTTGCCGCCAAATAATCACGCGCGGTCGACCGGTCGCGCGAGCAAAGCCGGATGCTGCGCGACTATGGATGGCTGAGAACCTCGCGGAGTTCTGCCATAACCGGCGCCACCGCCTCCTTCGGGGAAAACGGCCCGGGCATGCGAAAGACGCTTCCGCCCCAGGGCGTCGAGTTCGGTTGGATCCCCGGCGCACCCTCTGCCCCAAGCAGGGCGCGCACAACGTGGCGGAAAACGCAGATCACGACTGGAGGCCGGTGAACGGCGAGCTTCTCCAGCAAGATCGCGCGTCCGTATTCGATCTCCGCGGGAGCCAGATCCTTTTCGCCCACCGTTGGTCGCTTGACGAGGTCGGTAAGCCCCACGCCAGCATTGAGGGCTTGAACCTCATACGTCCGCGCGTCATCCGCCAGGTCAAATACGCCGACCGCAGCCAGGCGCCGCATCTGCGGCAGACCCAGTCTGCCCTGGTAATAGTGCCCTGCCGCAACGCTTGGCGGAGCCGGGTTGAGGCCCACGATGGCGGCCCTCACCTCACGGGGCCACAGATCGGCAAGCGTGAGGATCTCGCGACCCATCCACTCGACTCGCGCTTGATACCCGATCAGTGTCTCTGCCGCGGCAGGGATCGGCCTAGCCATCGCAGTTGTCGCAGATACCTGTCACCGGCAACTGGACAAAGCAATCACCGCAAACTGGTGCGGCGAGACTCACGGCTCCGCGCGCGCTACCGCGTTCGACTTCGCGACGCACTGGGAACGGAACACCCCACCAATTGCCCTGATGCTCGGCAAGATCGCCGAGCAAGGGCGCGAGATCAGACCGAACCCACGCGTGGCCCGCCAAGATGGTGGCGGAGAGTCTGCGTTCGCTAGCAGTTCGAAGTGCGACATACGCCTTGGTCTGTTGGGGGATGTAGACCGTGTCGTGAGGAATCGCTGCTGCCACCTGTCGCGCAATATCAACGTTCTCAAGCGGCACATTCGAGTCCGCCAACGCGGCTTCGAATGATGCGTAGTACTTCCGCTTGGCGGTGTCTCGGGTGTCGCTCACTTCCCTAACTCCTTGCGTACGAGGTCAACCATTTCGTCATCGAGAATCCAGCGAGCATGCGAGTTCTCGCCATTGGGCCGAAATAGCTTCCGGAGGACGCGACGGATGCGTTTCTGGTCAACGCCTAGTTGCTGCGCAAGTTCGCGCGGTGTGACGGTCATGTCCACAACGTAGCGCCTGCTTCAGACACGCCCCACGGCGCGAAGCCTTGCCCTCCCCGCCAAACAGGAGTACGGTCCCATGCTCGTGCGCCGGAACAGTTCCGGCCAACACCAAGAGCAGCAGGAAAGGAGTCGCCGTGATCAAGGCCATAGATCCGATCACAAGGCGCCCACTGCTGCCTGCCTACCCGCAGTTCGATTTGTGGGGCTTTGAGTTGACCCAGGTCAATGAGCGCAAAGCCAGCGAACTCGGTCGCCTAACGCACCCCCAGCGCTAAGCCAGCACACTTCCTCGCCCCACCGGGCCACAGGATTCCCCGCACACGAACGCGGGGAGTGCAGCCAGCGTCGGGCCGTTACGGCCAACCAAGACTCAAGCTGCACATTCGTGCGCGCGCACGCCTGCTCGCCACGAGAACACCACACCAACTCACAGAAAGGAAAGACCAATGGAGAAGCTGAACGCTCGGCTTCTGAACTGGGCGTCCATCCTGGACCCTCAGACCAAGGAGCAGGCGGTCACCACCTCGTCCATGCCGTTCGTCTACCCCCACCTCGCCCTCATGCCCGACGCTCACTTGGGTAAGGGCGCAACGGTCGGCTCGGTGATTCCCACCTTGGGAGCCATCATTCCGGCCGCCGTTGGCGTGGACATCGGGTGCGGCATGATCGCGGTGCTGAGCCAGTTCACGAAGGCCGACCTCGAGGGGAAGAACCTCGCCGAGCTGCGCGAGCAGATCGAGCGGGCGATCCCCCTGAGCGCCGGCGGACGGAACCGGAAGCTGCGCGAGAGCGCCGAGGCCCGGGTTGCCGCATTGGAGGCGGCGACCACCCCCGAGCAGCTGGCACGGATCAACAAGCTCAGCGGCTCGTGGCCGATGCAGCTCGGTTCGCTCGGCTCCGGCAACCACTTCATCGAGGTGAGCGCCGACGAGCAGGACCGGATCTGGTTCTTCCTGCACTCCGGGTCCCGGGGCGTGGGAAACCGGCTCGCGACGTACCACATCGCCGTGGCGCACACGGTGATGAGCCGGTACTGGATCACGCTGCCTGACAGGGACCTCGCCTACCTCGTGGAGGGCACGGAGGAGTTCGACGAGTACATCGCCGACCTCACCTGGGCCCAGGCGTTTGCCCTGGCAAACCGGGAGGAGATGATGGACCGGGTCGTGGACCAGTTCGAGCGGTGGATGACTGCTGCTACGGGTTCCGAGGTCCACGTGGACGAGGCCATGCGGATCAACTGCCACCACAACTTCACCCAGCAGGAGAAGCACTGGGGCAAGGACGTGTGGCTGTCCCGGAAGGGCGCCATCTCGGCCCGCGAGGGCGAGTGGGGCCTCATCCCGGGGTCCATGGGTACTGCGAGCTACGTGGTTCAGGGGCTGGGCAACGCCTTGGCCCTGAACTCCTCGCCTCACGGGGCGGGGCGTGAGTACTCGCGGAACCGGGCTCGGGCAACGTTCACGATTGACGATCTGCGGGCGTCGATGGTGGGCATCGAGTACCGGGACTCCGAGGCCTTCATCGACGAGATCCCCGCGGCGTACAAGGACATCGACCAGGTCATGGCGGATGCGTCTGACCTGGTGGAGATCCGGCACACGCTGCACCAGCTCGTGAATGTGAAGGGCAACTAGGGCTGCCTAGCCCTCGCGGCCGCGCCGCCGGCAACGATGACCGGCGGCGCGGGGAGGCCTAGTGCTGTTTGGCTGTTTTAGGAATCCTTAAAACAGCGAAACAGCCACAGCCCGCCCGACGCTGTGGTCGCCTTGAGCGCTCAACCCGCCGAACTCTCAGCGAACCTCACCAAACGGGTATCGCACCTGCTCAAAGGGCCAGTCACGCTCAAGCCAAGCGGGCACGAAAGCCGCCAAAGCGTCGGCCACCCCAGTCGGCGCTTCGGCGACAACCCACCACGAGACCTCTGCCTCGAGCGGCACTGCCTCCACGTCCAGCTCCGGCGGGTCAATGTAGATGCAGCCCCAGATGGCGCTCTCGTCCTCGGGCATGATCGCGTAGTTGAACGACTCGTGCGTGACCATCTCGCGTGCGTGGCGGTCGAGGTCCGCGCGGTCTTCGTCCGCGGTCATGTCCTCGGGCGGCCAGCCCCACTCCTCGCCATACTTGGCCCACAGCATCTCCCGGTTCCCCATCACGGCGACCATGTCGATCTCGGTGTCATCGGGCGAGATGGGGCGAACGTGGACGCCGGGCGCCACCTCGACGCGCAGGGGGTGAGCAAAATCGCCGGGGAGCCACTGCAGAGTCATGGTCACGATCGTACGGGTCGAGTCCGCGCCGCACCCGTCAGCCCCTACCTCACGTCCTCGTCCACCCACCCCAGCGTCTTGTCAACAGCCTTGCGCCAGTTGCGCAGCAGCCGCTCCGCTTCGTCGCGCCGCATCGTCGGCGACCATCGCTCCGCCTCGCGCCAGTTGGCGCGCACCTCGTCGAGCGACCCCCAGTACCCCACGGCCAGGCCCGCCGCATAGGCCGCGCCAAGCGCCGTGGTCTCCGGCACGCGCGGCCGCACCACGTCGATCCCCAGCAGGTCCGCCTGAAACTGCATCAGCAGCCCGTTGGCCGTCATGCCACCGTCCACCCGTAGGCCCGACGGCCGCGTCCCCACATCCGCCGCCACCGCCTCGAGCACGTCGGCAGTTTGGTAGGCGGTCGCCTCGAGTACGGCCCTCGCCAAATGCCCACGATTCGCGAAGTGGGTGAGGCCTACCAAGGCGCCCCTAGCGTCGGGCCTCCAGTACGGAGCGAACAGGCCAGAAAAAGCCGGCACAAAATAGACCCCGCCGTTGTCGGCGACGGTGGCGGCGACGCGTTCGATGTCTGGCGCCGACGTGATCGCGCCCAGGTTGTCGCGCAGCCACTGCACCAGGGATCCGGTGACGGCAACGGAGCCCTCGAGGGCGTAGACGGCGGGAGCGTCGCCCAGTTTGTAGCCCACGGTGGAGATCAGTCCGTGCGATGACCGCACCACGCGCTCGCCCGTGGTGACGAGCACAAAGTTGCCCGTGCCGTAGGTGCACTTGGTGTCGCCAACGTCGAACGCGGCCTGGCCAAACGTGGCCGCCTGCTGATCGCCGAGGATGCCCGCGATCGGCACTCCGTCCAGCATGGTGCGAGGGCTCGCATGCCCATATACCTGGGATGAAGACTGGATCGTGGGCAGCAGCGCCCGCGGAACGTCGAACGCCGCCAGCAGCTCCGGCGCCCACTCCAACGTCTCCAAGTCCATGAGCAGCGTCCGGGACGCATTCGTGACGTCGGTGACGTGCATCCCGCCGTCCACGCCGCCCGTCAGGTTCCACAGCAGCCACGTGTCGATGGTGCCGAACAGCAACTCCCCCGCCTCGGCCCGCGCCCTCGCGCTCTCAACGTTCTCGAGGATCCACGCGATCTTGGTCCCAGCAAAGTAGGTGGCCAGAGGCAAACCGGTGGTGGAGCGGAACCGGTCAACGCCGTCGGGCTGTGCGAGGCGATCCACGATGTCTTGCGAGCGCGTGTCTTGCCACACGATCGCCGGATAGACGGGCTCGCCGGTGACGCGGGACCAGATGATCGTGGTCTCGCGCTGGTTGGTGATGCCTGCGGCCGCGATGTCGCGGTGGGTGAGCGAGGCCGCGGAGAGCGCCTCGGCGATCACCGCGCGAGTGTTGTCCCATATCTCAAGCGGATCGTGCTCCACCCAGCCGGGGTGAGGGGTGAACTGCCGGTGCTCCTTCTGGGCACTGGCCACCACGGAACCGTCACGCGAGAAGATCATGGCGCGCGTGGACGTGGTCCCCTGGTCTATCGCCAGCACGTGCGTGGTCATGGCCCCAATCTAGGGCCGCACCCCTGCTATCCGCCGTAGTTGGCGGCCTCCGAGTCCACGACCCATTCCTTGTCAGGGGTGCGCGAGTCCAGCTTCTCATCTCCTGGCGGCACCAGGAAATAGTCCTGGCGCACGTAACTGCCGTCGACGTCGTCCCACGTCACGTCCACCACGTCCCATTCGCCGTCCACGAGCACGCGGTTCCACGCGTGCGCGCCCACGGTGAGCCCGCTGTTGGCCTCGCCTGTCACCACCACGGTGGGCAGCCCCACCTCGTAGGCGAGGGCCTGGAACGCCTGCGCATACCCGTTGCACACGGCCGTTCCCGCCACGAGGATCCCGTACGCCTCTTGCGACTGGTCCACTTGCGTCGAGTCCGTCTCGCCCTCGCCAATCGCGTCGGCCGCCTCGTAGTCATAGGTGGCCACGCTCGCCACGTAGTCGTGGATGGCGCGCGCCTTGTCCGCGTCGCTTGAGGTTTGGCTCAGGTCCAGCTCTTCCAGCCCGACGGCCACGGCAGCCGCCGTCTCGTCTTGCCTTTCGCGCGCCTCGGCTCTGGGATACACGTAGTCGGGCTGCAGGGTCACCCCGGACAGCGAGGTCACGTACGTCCAGCCGCGGACAAAGAGATACGGGTTCTGGATCGCCGCCTCAGAGACCGCGTCGAAGACGCCGTCCCTGCCCACTCCTTCGGCGTTCGCCCAGTAGGTCACATCAATGGACTTCTTCTGGTCAATCATGCTTGCTGCCAGGTACTTCACCAGATCGTCTGACCCCATCACGGGGTACGCCACCTCCGGGGTTGGTGGCGGGCCGCCCACAAGGGCGGCCCGGAACGGCACCCACTCCGGCAGAATCCCCTGGTGCCCGGCAACGGCCACAAGGGCCACCAAGATGGCCGTGAGCACGAGGGCGCGCAGGCCGCCGCGACGCTTCTTCGCGGGCTGCGTGTAGATGGGTGCCGAAGGCCCATAGCCCATATAGCGGGCCCGCACGTGGCCCGTCCACGCGCTGCCATCCCAGTAGCGTTCCAGGTCGGTGCGTGCGGGATCGGGAAGCCAACCTGCAGAGGGAAGTTGCCCCGGCGTCGGCCCGTTGTTGTTCTCCGTCACGTGGTCCCTCGCACGCGAGACACGCTATCCCGCGAAGGTCGCGCTAATCCACTTTGCGTGACGAGGCCAACAGCGACCACATGATGTCGAGTGCGCACACGCCGAGTGCGGCCGCCTCTCGACGGCCGCACTCGACAGCGGGCTACTTAGCCTCCACCTGGATGCGTCGCGGTTTCGCAGACTCCGCCTTAGGGACGGTAACGGTGACGATACCGTCCGCATACGCTGCGGTCACGGCGTCGGGGTCAACCCGGTCCGGCAGCCGTACCGAGCGGTGGAACGTCCCAAACCGGCGCTCGACCCTGCGGAATCCGTCAGTCGTCTTGTCCGAGTAGAAGGCACGCTCACCTGCGATGGTAAGCACGTTCTCCTCGATCGACAGATTGACGTCGTCCGGACTAATACCCGGGAGCTCCACGTGAAGCGTGAAGCCTTCGTCGGTCTCCTCCACGTCCAGCGCAGGGGCGAAAGCTCCAGTAAGCGGCGCCTCTTCGTCCGCGAAGAACTGGGTCATGATGCGGTGAAAATCACTCTGCCACGGTGAAGTGGCCGGAACGGGACGGCGCAGTACATCGCGAGTCATCTCTGACCTCCTTTAGTCGTGTGGCCGCGGAGGGCGCTCACCCTCCGGGCGAAGCACAACAGAGTGTGCTCCGTGACGCAATTATAAGACTTGAGTGGATGGGGCTCAAGTTTTTGTTAGCAGCCATCGCACGCCCGCCCGCGCGGCCATGAGCGTGATGATCAGCCCCGTCACCAGCCAGAAGCCGCCGAGGCTCACGGCGTCGCCGAACAGCACATCGACGAGCCACAGCACCACAAACTTGGCGCCGGGTATCAACACCACCAGGGTGAGCACACCGATGGCCTTGCCCGCGCGGGTGGGGGCGCCCCCTACTCGCGCGAGCGCGCGCTTCTTGAATAGCACCACCACCTCGAGCACCAGCTTCAGCAGCACCGCTACCAGGAGCGACATCAAGAAGGTTTCGGTGATCACCTTGGGCGCAAACTGCGCGGCGAGGTTGAGCACCACCACGTAGACGAAGACGTCGACGATGTGCTCCGCCACCGTCTCTCGCTTCATGCCCACAACGTATCGCGAGCCGGGGGTGGTAGCCGCCGTAGCGTCGGGCCGTATTGGTCTTGGTGCTTCTACCCTTTCTACCTTGCCCAAGGTAGACTTCTACCCGTGGCCATCAATATCAAGAATGAGCGCACCGTAGCGCTCGCGCGTGAACTCGCCGAGGTACGCGGGCTGACGCTTACTAGCGCGATTGAAGAGGCGCTTGAGGCACGCTTGCGCGAACTGCATGACTCGCAAGACGCGCGTGAAGCGAGAGCTCAGCGTCGCCGCTCGCTCGTGGAGCCCGTCCTCGCCGAACTGCACGAAAGCCTCACCCCTGGGGAGCGTGAGGCGCTGCGCACCGCTCAAGACGACATGTACGACGCGAATGGTCTACCCGTATGGTGATCGACACATCTGGGGTCATCGCGATTCTCCGGGAGGAACCGTCGGCAACGGCAGTCAAGGAGTGCTTGGAGTACGCCGACTCAATGGTCATGTCGGCCGCAACGCGCGTGGAACTGACCGCCGTACTGAGACGAACCCTAGATCCCGTGGCCCAATCACGTGCTGAGCGCGTGCTCCGGGGATACAACATCTCCATTGTCGACTTCACTGCAGCCCAGGCGGCCATCGCCGATCGCGCATTCAAAGACTTTGGGCAGGGCTCCGGCCACCCCGCGCGCCTCAACTTTGGCGACTGCTTCAGCTACGCGCTTGCGACGTCCTTGGACGAACCACTGCTGTTCGTGGGGGACGACTTCTCCAAGACCGACGTGGTGCCCGCCTTGGCCTAGCGCTCTTGCCCGAGCGCAGCAGCCCGCGCACCGCTACCCTCGTTTTCAGCTGGGGATGTCAACCCGCGACCGTCCCCTTTTCGTCGTGGGGATATGAGCGTGGCAACTGCTACCCGGATTGACCTCGAGGCCTTCGTCGCCTCGGAGTATCCGCGCGTCGTCGCCGCGGTTCGCCTCACCACGGGCGACCACGACGCCGCCCCCGATGCCGTGCAGGACGCACTGGTTGGCCTCATCGCCAATCCGCCCCGCCGTGAGCCGGACAACATCGCCGCCTACATCACCGTGGTGGCCACCAACAAGCTGCGAGACGTGCAGCGCCGTCGCGGTGCCGAACAGCGGGCACTTGGCCGCATGCCGTCGCCGCGCGAGGACGTCGCGGACGAGCTGTCCGCGCTGGACCTTGACGTCGCCGCCGCGATCCGCGCGCTTCCGGAGCGCCAGCGCGACATCTGCATCCTCCACTACCTCATGGACCACTCGGTGGACACGATCGCGGGCGCGCTTGGGGTGTCAACCGGCACCGTCAAGACCCAGCTTCACCGCGCCCGCGCCTCACTTGCCGCGGCGCTAGGAAAGGAGGCCAGCGATGACTGACCTCGACGACACGTTGCGCGAGTCGCTCGGCCGGCTCGCCGAGCCCGGTGACACCGCAGGCGTGGCCGACGCTGTGGCCGCCAAGGCCGCCGCGCTCGGTTCTGCCGGTGGTGCGGCCGGTGGGGGTGCAGCTGGGTTCTCGGCGTGGGTGGTGCCCGCTGTGGTGGGCTTGGTGGCGATTGGCGGCGGCGTGTGGGCCAACCAGGCATGGGGGGCCGACGCTGGAGGCACCGACGCCGTTTTCGTCGCCTTGCCTGGTAATGGCGCCATTCCGGCCGCGGCATGCCCCGGCGGGGCGTCCACCACGCAACTTGATCCTGGCGCACGGGTTCTCGCGGTTCAGCGCACCGATGACGGCGCCTACCTCGCGGTGCGCGATCCGGGCGCATTGGGTTCCGTGGTGTGGGTGTCCGCTGGCTACGCCATCCCCGACGAGAGCGTCAGCGCGCTCCCCGTGGGCGGCTGCGACGAGGCCACCTCGCCCATCCCCAGCGCATCGCCGAGCGTCACCCCATCGCCATCGTCCAGCGCCGAGCCGAGTGCCGAGCCCAGCGAGACCACCAAGCCGGAACCCAAGCCCACCGAGACCGACGAGCCCGAGCCGGAGCCTGAGCCAGAGCCTGAGAAGCCCAAGGACACCAAGAAGCCGACCTTCAGCAACGGATCCTGGAACGTGGCAAGGCTATGCACTCCCGAGGTTGGGGGCGATGGCCCATTCGTCGCGAAGTACACCGTCACCGTTAGGGACAACGTGAAGGTCAAGAGCGTCACGGCAACCTCAACCGCGCCCGGAATCGAGATCAGCGGACCCACCAAGTCCGGGTCAAAGTACACGTTCACCGTTCAGCGTCATGGAGTCGACGACGTCACGGTTGTACTCAAGGTGACGGCAAAGGACACCTCGAACAACACCCAAAGCCACAACTCGCCTGGGCTGGAGTCGTCTAGCTCCAACTGCTTCGGATGATCATGAAGACACCAACCCGCATCCTCGTCACCGCTGGCACGGCCGTAGTCCTCTTCGCCACGTCCTTCCTGGTAGCGAACGCGATGACGCCAGACGCTCTCCCTGTGGACGAGCCCATCGCAATTCCGGCGAGCACCACGGAACAGGCCTCGGTGCTGCGGCCGGTTGCCGTGGGCGAAGCGGCCCTGTCAGCAGCGGCCGAAGACCTCTCACCCGCCACCGGCACGGCGCCCGTCACAGTCATCACCACAGAGTCCGGAGGGGACCTTCCCGAGTTCCAGCTATCCCCCGCCATCCTCGAGGCTGCCGCCTCCCTCGACTCCAGCGCGGGCCTGCCGCTCACAGAACCAAGCGACGAGGCGACGGTGCCAACCCCGGCGCCCACAGCGTCGGGCATGCCGGCGAGCGATCCGTGCGCCGTGGACGCGGGCGACACTGCCGAGACGTGCCCCGAGGGCGTGACCGCGACGCTGCTTTCGCTCGAGCACGACGAGACGCTGCGGGTGTGGGCCGTCGCGGATCCGGTCACGGGCGCGGACCAGGGCAGCAGCATCTGGTGTCCCGCCACCGATCCCGGCGAGAACCGCCTGCGGCTTGGCGCGATGACCACCTCGGAGGCCACGGTGACCGTCACCTATTGGCCAACGGATGACCCGTCGAACGTGCAGTCTGCGGTGCTCGAGCCGGAGCGTTCGTTTGCCACGGGCGAGGTGGTCCACTGCGGCGCCACAGGCGAGCTGGTAGCGGGCGACTATGCGGGCAGCGCGATCGCGGCATCGATGAGCTCCATCTCCTCGGCCTGGCCGTTCACCTTCGACTCTCGCGGCCGCCCAGAGCAACCCGCGATGACGGTGGTGCCGCTCGGCTCCAACTGGCTGTGGGTGGGCGTGGGGCACACGCCAACGGAGTCCGTGATTATCAAGGGCTTTGCACTGGCCGACGGCGGGGCCGCCTCGTGCGCGGACGCTCGCTCGGAGACGGTGCCGGCACTTCGCGAGGATGTGCGCACCCACACCTCTTTGGTCTCGGCGACGGCGCTGCGGGCCGCGAACATCAACGACGCATTTACCCGCGTGACGTCCGCACTGCTGTATGTACCAGGAGGAACGCAGGCCGGAGTGTGCGGGATGACGTTCGCGGGGGGCGACCCAAGTTGGGACGCTGACGTGCCGGAGCGCACCCAGTTCGCCTCTGCGGCGGCTCCCGACAGCTGGGTTGCGGCAGTGACCGTGCGCGAGCTCACCACGTATCGCCCCGGATTTGTGAACATCCGCGCCACGGGCCAGTCCGGCTCGTACTGCGGGCCAAGCTCCTACATCACGGTGAGGGGCGAGGTCTCCGACACCCCCACCGTGACACCGGTGGACACCACGCTGTGCCGCCTTGGTGGGCAGAACATCGCGATCGAGATCGGCACCTGGTGGCGGTCCGACGCAGGCACGAGTGAAGACGCGGACTCCACTACGCGACTGCTGTTGGGCGGGCTCTCGTGCACCGGCGCGTGCCCGCAGCCAGAGCCGCGCACCTACACCGCGTTCCTTCCGGGACTGGGCCAGGATCAGTGCCCCGACTCCGTTGCGGATGACTGCGACCTGAGGCGGCGCACCGCCGGGGCACGCGCAACGATCGACGTGACGTGGGAGCCCGGCGGCGGAAGCGGCAGGGCGGCGTGGACGGTGTCAGGTGTCGCGGCACAGGACCGCGACGCGGTGGTGCCGGACGCTCCCCAGTTCGACGAACTGGCGCGCCTCACGGGAACGCTGAGCGCCGACGGATTCACCGCCCAGCTCGCGACCACGCTCGGGTTCGACCGCCAGGTGACCTTCACCGCAGAAGCCGTGGGGCCGTGCTATGCCGGGACCGCGACAAGTGCCGCGGTGAGCGGCACTGCACGAGCGTCGGGCAACGGGGTGTGGAGCGCTCCCGTGACGTTCCGCAACCTCTGCCCCGGCACCCACTACGACGTGATTGTGCGTGCCACGGCGGATGGCTCGACGACCGTCGCGGCCCCGCCTGGCGCGGGCGGCGTCGCGGCCGACGTCATGTGGTGGGATGGCGCCGTGACGACGCCGCAGGCGATGATCGCGGTCAAGACGTACGTGCGGATCGAGAGGTCTGGGTATGAGGACGCGGCCTTCATGGTGCGCGACTCGGAGATCACGGTGGCTGGAGAGGCGCTGTATCCGTCATTTGGGTACTGGCAGCGCGACCGCTGCTTTGGGCCGGGCGTGACGTCTAGGGATTCCGAGGCCGGGTTGGGCGAGGTGCCGCTGGCGCGGGAGTACGAGATCGCGAGCGCAATCAACGTGTTCAGCGACCTGATCTACTACCCCACGTCCCCCACGTGCGAGTGGCGCGCGGCGGAGCGTTGGGTGGTGCCCGCGAATGTCACGGTCACGCTGGACAACCTGTTGCGCGGGACCACGTACTCCGGGTTCTTGGTGCGGCGGGACTTCCCGGATCCGGCGTCTGGAGACAACCAGATCTTCCGGTACGAGGTGACGGTCAAGGGTCAGCGCGTGACGGGGTAGGGACGCGTGCAGGCGTCCTAGATCCGCCACTCCGGATCGGCTCCGCGCGGGATCGTGGGCTGTTGCGGGCCAAGGCGGGGGGTCCAGGCGTCGTCGTTGTCATACAAGACCCGGATCGCCTCTGGGAACTCCCCTGTCACGAGTTGATCAAGCGTCACCTCGTCGAACACGGAGCGCACGGCAGACCGCGCCGCCACCCATACCTCTTGCAGGTGCTGAAGGGCGGGCGGGTAGGTGACCTCGTCTGGGCGCAGGCCGTGGACGTCGGCAAGTGGCCCGTCGATGGCGCGCAGCACCTCGCCAACGGTGATCTCAGCCGGGCTTCGGCGCAACGCGTATCCGCCGTCGGCGCCGCGCGTGGCGGTGACAATCGCCGCCCTGCGTAGGTCCGCGAGTACGGCCTCGAGGAACTTCCGCGGCAGTTCATACGAATCCGCGATCACCTGGGCGGACGCCCGCTCCGGGTACACGCCCGCGAGGTACGTGACGGCGCGCGCGGCGTAGTCGCCTTTGGCTGAAACGTGCATGCGGTAATCCTATCGGGCCGCTTGGGTAGCGGGTTCGGCCTGCGCGATCTGCGAGGCACCCTCCGCGAGCCGCAACCACACCGTGTCGCCAACGCCCACCTCGAGGTCGCGGAAATGGGCGCGCGTGAGGCTCACCGTGGTCTCTTCACTGCCCGACGGCCCGCCTGGCTTCGCCGTAAGCCTCACCTCGTGCCCCACTCGCTGCACGTCGGTGACCTCCGCCTTGGTGGAGTCGCGAACCGCGATGGAGAAGACATCGAGGTCGTGGGGGCGGACTACGGAGCCACCGAACTCGGTGGTGGGGCCGAGGAAGCGCATCACGAACTCGCTTGCTGGGGCGTCGTAAATCTGGTCCGGAGTGCCGGATTGCTCCACGCGGCCTTGGTTGATGACCACGATGTCATCTGCGACCTCCAGGGCCTCCTCTTGATCGTGAGTCACGAACACGGTGGTGACGTGGACCTCGTCGTGGAGGCGGCGCAGCCACTGGCGAAGCTCCTTGCGCACCTGGGCATCCAGGGCCCCAAACGGCTCGTCGAGCAGCAGCACTGAAGGTTCCACGGCCAGAGCTCGCGCCAGCGCCATGCGCTGGCGCTGCCCGCCACTCAGCTGGGACGGCAACCGGTGGGCGAACTGTTGCAGATGAACCAATCGCAACAGCTCGTCAACGCGCTCGTTGATCTCGTCGCGCGGACGCTTGCGGATTTCCAGCCCAAAGGCCACGTTCTTCGCCACGCTCATGTGCTTGAAGGCGGCGTAGTGCTGGAAGACGAAACCCACGTTGCGCTTCTGCGGCGGGAGGTTGGTGGCCTCGGTGCCTTCGATGAAGACGCGCCCCTCGTCGGCATCCTCAAGACCGGCGATGATGCGCAGCAGGGTGGACTTTCCGCCGCCGGACGGCCCCAGCAGCGCCGTCAGTTGGCCGGTGGGGATGGAGACGTTGACGTCTTCGAGCGCAACGAACGACCCGAACTTCTTGCCCACCCCTTCTATCTCGATACTCACGAGTCCCTCCGGGATTCTGCGCGTGAGCGCAACAGGCTCACGGTGACGATGGTGATGATGGAAATTACGGCGAGGAGGCTCGCGATGGCGAACGCCTTCTCTTGGTCAAAGTCGTAATACAACTGCTCAACCATGAGCGTTGCGGTTTGGGTCTGGCCGATGAGGTTTCCGCTGACCACCTTGACGGCGCCAAACTCGCCGATGGACCGCGCGAGGCACAACACCACGCCGTAGAGCAGTCCCCAGCGGATCGCCGGCAACGTGATGCGGCGGAAGGTCTGCGGGAAGTTGGCGCCGAGCGAGCGGGCGGCCTGCTCTTGGTCCGTGCCCACCTCTTGCAGCACGGGCACCAGCTCCCTGATGACGAGCGGCATCGCCACGAAGGTGGTTGCCAGCACGATCGCGGGGGTGGAGAACAGCACCTTGATTCCCGCGGACGCGAGCGGCTCGCCAAACCACCCCGTAGTGGTGGAGTACACCAGCACGATGGACAGGCCGACGACGATAGGTGAAACGGATAGCGGCAGGTCAACCAGCGCGTTGAGCAGCCTCTTTCCAGGGAACTCGTAGCGCACCAGCAGGATCGAGACGGTGACACCAAACAACACGTTGAGCACCACGGACCACGCCGCCGCGATAGCCGTCAGGCGCAGTGAGTTCAGCACCAGCGGATCGGTGAAGGTCTCGATTACGGGTTGCAGGCCGTCGGCAAAGGTATTCCAGAACACCAGCGCAACGGGCCACGCGACGAGGAGCGCCACGTACAGGATCGCCACCCAGCGCGCCACGTGCTTGGTGGCCCCGCGCGCGCCAACCACTGCCTTAGCCACGGCGGCTCACCCGCCGCTGCAGCAGGTCAAGCGCCACGATAACGAGTAGCGCTACTACCAAAATGACGGTGGCAACCACCGCCGCCTGGGCGGGTTGACCACCTTCCACATAGGTGAGGATGCGCACGCTCGTGACCTCGGTGCGCAGCGCGAGGTTTCCGCTGATGAGCACGAGGGATCCGTACTCAGACACCGCGCGCGCGAATGACAACGCAGCGCCCGCCGCGATGGCAGGCGTGAGCGCGGGCAGGATCACGCGGGTGAGCGTCTGCCGCCCAGAGGCACCCAGGGACCGTGCCGCCTGCTCCACCTCCGGGTCCAGCTCCTCGAGCACCGGCTGCACGGCTCGCACCACAAAAGGCAGCGTCACGAAGGCGAATGCCAAGAACACCGCAGTGCGCGTGTTCGCCACGTCCCAGCCAATGGGGCTGCGCGGCCCGTACAGGCCAAGCAGCACAAGGCCGGCCACGATCGTGGGCAGAGCAAACGGCACATCGATGATGATCTCCATAAGCCGCTTGCCCGGGAACGAGTCTCGCACAAGCACCCACGCGATGACCGTGCCGATCACCACATTCACCACGGTCACGGCTGCCGCCTGGCCAAGGGTCAGCAGGATCGCCGCCTGCGTCTGGGCATTCGTGAGAGTAGACCAGAAGCCGGACCACCCGCCCGCGAGCGCCGTCGCAATCACCGCAGCCAACGGGATGAGCACGAGGATCGAGAACCACGTGACGGCAACGCCAAGGGCCAGCCCCGAGCCCTTCGTCAGCGTGGAGCGAGGACGGTAGAAAACGACCCGAGGGCCGGACCGCACATCGCGGTCCGGCCCTGAGTCAGTCGGTGTATCGACTATTTGTGTCAACTCGACTTGCCTGTCTCGATCTGGATCTTGGTGATGATGCCGTTCTCTTCATCGAAGAACTTGGGATTGGCCTCTGACCACCCACCAAAGTCGTCGTTGATGTTCAGCAGCGTCGTGGGAGCGGGGAACGGGTTCGCGGGATCATTCGCGCCCTCAACCTCTCCAACATCGACACCATCGATCACCGGGCGGAACCCCAGCTTGCCAAACTCCGCCTGAGCCTCGGGCGTGAAGAGGAACTTCAGCCACTCAGAGGCCTTGGGGTCCGCGTCCTTGAGCACCGCACCGGGGTTGTCGATGCGCAGCGTCGTAGCCGGCAGCACGTAGTCGATCTTTTCTCCCTGCTGTCGAGCGAGGATTGCCTCGTTCTCGTAGCTGAGGAGCACGTCACCGGTTCCTGCGAGGAACGCCGACGTGGCGTCACGGCCAGAGCCGGGCAGGGCCACGATGTTGTTGAACAGCTCCGTGGTGTAGGCGATCGCGTCATCCTCGGAGCCGCCGTTGGCGATCACGTCGCCCCAGCCGGCAAGGATGTTCCACCGCGCGGAACCGGAAGAGCCGGGGTTGGGCGTCACGATCTCGACGCCGTCGGCGACCAGGTCATCCCAGTCCTGGATGTTCTTGGGGTTGCCCTCGCGGACAACGAACACCACCACGGACGACGACACGATGCCGCCGGTCTCGCCTGCGTTCCACGACGGGTCAACGAGGCCGGCGTCCACGAGCCGCGTCACGTCACCCTCGAGCGAGAAGTGCACGTAATCGGCCTCGAGGCCCGCCTCAACGGCGCGGCTCTGGTCGCCGGAAGCACCATAGGACTCAACCCACGTCACGCCTTTGCCTTCTGGCGTCTCAGCCCACAGCTTCTGGATAGCGTTGTTCGCTGCCTTTGGTACCGCGAAACCTACGAGCGAAAGAGACGTCTCGCCGCCGCCATCTGGCGCACCGCTTGTCTCATCTGAGGCCGAGCTGCAGGCCGCGAGGCCCATCGATACGACCACCGCTACACCTGCCAACCACCCTGCTCGTGCCTTCTTGTTCATCGCTCTCTCCATTGGTTTGGCCCAGGACTTATTTCCTATGGGTTCGCTAGAGATTAGGTATATGGCGTCGTGATGTCAAATCTCCTGGCACGCCCCCCAGTAGTCTCGGGAGCGTGAGGACTCGCGTAGTGGTCGCGGTGGTGATAGGCGTCACCGCCGCCGTGCTCGCCGTCGCACTCGCGGTCTCGGCAGCCCTCCCCGACAACCTGGTCATTCCCGACGGGCCTAGCTCCTCCCCCATGCCCACCATGACCAACCGCAACTTCCTCGATCCCGCGTTCGGCTGGCGCTCCGCAATCGTCGTGTTCGCGGCCGTCGTCACCATGACCGGCATCGCACTCGTGGCGCGCGCCGTCGAACGTCGGCGCTCCCGCTAATCTGCGCATAGAGGAGGCACCATGACCGTCACCGAGACCACCGAAACCAGGCGACGCAAACTGCTTGCAGCGTCGGACCAAAGGGGCCGAACGGAGAGGCGCCCTCCCCACGCGTTCGAGCTCACGTACAACCGCTGGGGGCTCGTTGGCGCACTCCTGTTCTTCAGCGCCTCACTGGTGCCGTCGCTGCTGCCGCGCTCCGGCGTTGTACAGGGCATCATCACGGGCCTCACTGCGGTCATCGGATACGGCCTCGCGTGCTCATTCGTGGGCATTTGGCACTACGTTCAAGGACCCGTTCCGCACGGAAAGGTCCGACGCTGGACCCTGCTTTCGCTCACCGCCACCCTTGCCATTGTGCTTGGCTACGCGATCTGGAAGTACGTTGGGTGGCAGAACCAGACTCGCGAATTGATGGGCATGGAGGCCATGTCTCCCCTGGTATGGCCCACCATTCTTCTTGTTGGGGCGGTGACGTTTTGGCTGCTACTGGCCGCGGGCAGGGCGTTCCGCACGCTGTTCCGGTGGAGCGGAGAGAAGATCAACCGGTGGCTGCCGCGACGGTTCGCGCTCACGCTCAACGCGATCGTCATGGGCCTGCTGATCTGGGGACTGCTCTCCGGCGCCATTCTTGACGCGTTCTTCTGGGGCGCGAACGCGATCTTCTCCACGAGGGACAGCGGCGACAAGCCGTTCGCTACCCAGCCAACAGACCAGTACCACTCGGGGGGTCCAGGCTCCGTCGTGGCGTGGGACGACCTTGGCCGCCAGGGCCGGGACTTCATCAGCCGCACGCCAAAGGTAGAGGACATCAACGCGGTGAGTGGCGGCGGCGCCATGGAGCCCATTCGCGTCTACGTGGGGCTCAAATCTGGCGAGACGGTGCAGGAGCGAGCGGATCTTCTACTCGAGGAACTTAAGCGCACCGGCGCCTTCGATCGGAAGGCCATCATCATCGGCTCGACCACCGGCACGGGCTGGCTTGACCCCAACGCCGTGGACCCCATCGACTACATGTTCAACGGAGACAACGCGATCGCCGGCATGCAGTACTCCTACCTTCCCAGCTGGATCTCGCTGTTCGCGGACTCCGCGATCACCAAAGAGACCGCGGTGACAATGTTCACCACCATCCACGACTACTGGGTGACGTTGCCGGAAGACTCGAGGCCCAAGCTGTACCTCTTTGGGCTGTCGCTCGGCTCGTTCGGCGTTGAAGGGGTACTCACCGACGTCGACATCGTCAACGCCCCGTTCGATGGTGCCCTCATGGCAGGTCCGCCGTTCCTCAACCCGCTGCACACCCAGATCACCGATGACAGGGACGAGGGCACCCCCGCCTGGAACCCCTGGTACAACGAGGGGCGCACGGTCAGATTCACCGCTCAAGACGACCTACTCAAGCGCGACGAAGGCGTCTGGGGACCTAACACGCGGCTCGTCTACCTGCAGCACGGGACCGACGGCGTGGTGTGGTTCTCCCCCACGCTCCTGTATCGCGAGCCCGATTGGCTCAAGGAGGGCGAGCGTGCCCCCGACGTCTCAGACGAGATGACGTGGGTGCCGATCGTGTCGTTCTGGCAGGGGGCCATGGACCTCGCAGGCGCGGGAGGTGCTCCGCAGGGCTTTGGCCACGAGTACGCCGTGCACGACTACACGGACGCGTGGGCGGGAGTGTTCAATATTGAGGGCTGGACCGACGCGGACTCCGAGGCCGTCGCCGCGGCCGTCCAGGCCGAGCACGACGAGTTCGACGCCAGGATCGCAGCCCAAGACAACTGACACCTCTCCACACAGGGCGAATGCCTCTCCACACAAAACGGCCGTGTGCGGCCGGAATCAGGACCTGTTCCCGCACAGGCGGGCGGGTGAATCACTCTGGTTGTGTGGAGAGGCATTCGCCGTGTGTGGAGGGGTGATTCGGGTTGGTGGCTGTCCTGGCGGCCGGATGTCCGCCAGACGCGGAAAAACGGGCCGGTTTTGGCCCCGCCCCGCCCGGTAGGATTGGCAGATGTTGCACCACGCGCCCCTGCTGATGACCATTGCGGTGGGCCTGGTGATGGCCTTCGCCCTCGGCTTCGGGGCGCAGAAGCTCAATCTCTCGCCGATTGTTGGCTACCTCGCGGCCGGAATCGTCGTCGGCCCGTACACCGCCGGGTACGTCGCTGACGGGGAAATAGCAGCGCAATTGGCGGAGATCGGCGTAATCCTGCTGATGTTTGGCGTTGGCCTGCACTTCTCCATCAAGGACCTGCTCGCCGTACGGCGCGTGGCACTTCCCGGCGCCATCAGCCAGATGCTGTTCGCCACGGCGCTCGGCACCGGGCTTGGCCTGATACTGGGCTGGAACGTGGGATCGTCCCTGCTCTTCGGCCTCGCGCTCTCCGTCGCATCCACGGTGGTGCTCTTGCGAGCACTCGAGGAGCGCCAACTGCTCGACACTCGCGGCGGCCACATCGCCGTTGGCTGGCTCATCGTCGAGGACCTCGCGATGGTCATCGCCCTGGTGGCGGTTCCCGTGATCGCCGCGGACGCGAGCGATCCCGGCAAACTGGGCCAAGAACTGCTGTGGACGCTCGCGCGGGTCAGCGCGTTTGTTGCGCTCATGATCATCGTTGGTCGCCGCGTGGTCCCATGGTTGCTCGCCAAGGTGGCCGCCACCGGCTCCCGCGAGCTCTTCACCCTTGGCGTGCTCGCCCTCGGCATCGGCGTCGCAGTGGGCGCCGCCTACCTCTTCGACGTGAGCTTCGCGCTCGGCGCGTTCTTCGCCGGCATGATCCTCAAGGAATCGGAGCTGGCCCACCGCGCCGCCGATGATTCGCTCCCCATGCGCGACGCCTTCGCCGTGCTGTTCTTCGTGTCCGTAGGCATGCTCTTTGACTGGCACATCCTCCTCGAGCGCCCGCTCGCGGTGGTCGCGACGGTGCTCGTCATCGTCGTCGGCAAGTTCTGGGTGGCGTATGGCCTGGTGCGGCTCTTGCGGTACTCGCGGTCCATGTCGCTCGTCATTGCCGCCGCACTCGCGCAGATCGGCGAGTTCTCCTTCATCCTCATGACCATGGGCGAGGAACTCCACATCCTTGATTCGGACGCCCAGTCGCTCGTGCTGGCGGGCGCCATCATTTCGATCGTCCTCAACCCCGCGCTCTTCGCGTGGGCGTCTCGCGCCTACCGGGCTTCCCAAGAGTCCGACGCTGGGGAAAGTGGCGTTGCCAGCGTCGTTGTCGTGGGGTACGGACGGGTAGGGGCGCGCGTCTCGCGCGCCCTGTGGGACTCCGACGTCGACATCACCGTGATCGAGGACGACGAGACGCGCGTGCAGGCGATTCGCGACGAGGGTCACGACGCGGTGCTCGGCAATGCCGTGCGCAAGTCCGCGCAGCGTGCCGCCGGAGTGGAGTCTGCGGAGGCGCTCATCATCGCCATCCCCGATCCACTCAACGCGGGCGCGATCATCGACACCGCCAAGGCGCTCAACCCGTCGATCGTGATCCTCGCGCGCGGCATCAGGGACGCCGACGTCACGTACCTCAAGGAGCGCGGTGCCGACCGCGTCATCGTGGGCGTGCACGAGGTCGCGGATATCATGATCGACGCCGTAACGCCGGGCGGTGAGTCATTAACGCAACAGTGACGTTGCGTTAATTTCACTAGTTGGTTAGGGTGACCTTAGTCCCGCGGCGTAGCGGGCATCGCGCCTAGTATGCGCCCCACCTGACTACACCAAGGGAGTCCTCTGTGACCTCGCGCCTTGCCCTGTCGCGCCCTCGTACGGCCGGCATTGCACTCGCACTCATTGCCCTGATCGTCTCCACCGTGATGGTGGCCCTTCCCGCTCGCGCGGATGGAGCGGGCGCACTGCAATGGGGCTTCAAGACCTCCTTCCGCGGTTACGCGGGCAATCCCGTGGGCTCCGCGGGCGCCTCGGACAACGGCTCCGTTACGTCTTTCCCCGAGGCCAGCGTCACCACGTCTGCTGTGTCCTTCCAGGGCACCGCGACCTTCACGCAGCCGCAGGGTCATTTCGTGTTCACGGTGTCGAACCCGTCGATCAGCGTTTCTGGCACCACCGGAACCCTGTCAGTTGACACCACCCTCACACCCGGCGCCCCCACGAGCGGCGCCATCGCATCGCTGAACCTCGAAGGCATCGAGCCCGAGGTCTCCGGTGACGTGGTCACATTCCGCAACATCCCCGTGGTGCTCACCACCGCGGTGGCGACGTACCCGTCTGGCACCGCGATGGACCCCATCACCGTGTCCTTCACCAAGCTCAGCGGCGAGAACGCGGGCGGCGGGTTCGTGGTGCCGCAGACCGAGCCGGAGCCGTCGGTCACCCCGGAGCCGTCGGTCACCCCTGAGCCCTCCGTGACCCCAGAACCGTCAGTGACCCCCGAGCCTTCCGTCACCCCTGAGCCCACCGAGGAGCCAGAGGTTCCCGCGACCCCCACTATCACGGTCTCGAAGACCGCTGACCTTGTTGCGGGCGACGTCCTCACGATCACCGGCACCGGCTTCACGCCTAACGCCCCTGCTACAAACGGGGTTCGCCCGCCCATGGCAGGCAAATTCGCAGGCGCCTACGTGGTGCTCGGCAACTTCGACTCCACGTGGAAGCCCTCGGAAAGCGCAGCCAGCTCCACGCGCCGTGTAGCGGTGCAGAAGTGGGCCGTCGCCGCTGCAGACGCCACCGGCGACCCCTACGTCGCCATCGACGCCTACGGCAACTTCACCACGACGATCGTGGTGGCAAAGGGCACGGTGACGAACGAGACCGGCAACTGGGGCATCTACACCTACGCGGGTTCCGGAGCCACGTACGCCGCCTTCGAGACCTACACGCCCGTCACGTTCAAGCCGGTCGTGTCCGTGTCCAAGACCACGAGCCTTGCCAACGGGGAGGTCATCACGGTCACCGGCCAGAACTTTGGCCCCCGCGCCCCCGCCACCACCGGAACGCGCCCGCCGCTCGCGGGCAAGTTCGCTGGCGCCTACGTGGTGCTCGGCAACTTCGACTCCACGTGGAAGCCCTCGGAGAGTGCAGCCAGCTCCACGCGCCGCGTGGCGATCCAGAAGTGGGCGGTTGGCGCGGCAGATGCCACCGGTGACCCCTACGTCGCGATCGACGCCAACGGCACGTTCACCGCTCAGATCACCGTGAGCAAGGGAGCCGTCGTCAACGAGTCCGGCAACTGGGGCATCTACACCTACCCCGGTTCCGGAGCCACGTACGCGGGCTTCGAGACCTACACGCCCATCTCGTTCAAGCCCTCGGTGACGGTCTCCAAGACCGCAAGCCTCGAGAACGGTGACGTCATCACCGTCACGGGCCAGAACTTCCTGCCCAACGCCCCCGCAACCACGGGCACGCGCCCGCCGCTCGCGGGCAAGTTCTCGGGCGCGTACGTGGTGCTCGGCAACTTTGACTCGTCCTGGAAGCCCTCGGCGGCCGCCGCGAGCACCACACGTCGAGTCGCCGTGCAGAAGTGGGCCGTCGCCGCTGCAGACGCCACCGGCGACCCCTACGTCGCCATCGACGCCTACGGCAACTTCACCACGCAGCTGGTGGTGGCTAAGGGCTCCGTGACCAACGAGTCCGGAAACTGGGGCGTGTACACGTACTCCGGCTCCGGCGCCGCCTACGCGGAGTTCGAGACCTACACCCCGGTCACCTTCAAGCCCACCATCACGGTATCCAAGACCGCGGACCTCGAGGCCGGCGACGAGATCACCATTACGGGCAAGAACTTTGTGCCCAACGGCACCACGACGTCGGGCACGCGCCCGCCGCTCGCCGGAAAGTTCGGCGGCGCGTACGTGGTGCTCGGCAACTTCGACTCCACGTGGAAGCCCTCGGAAAGCGCCGCCAGCTCCACGCGCCGCGTAGCGGTGCAGAAGTGGGCTGTCGCCGCCGCGGACGCGAGCGGTGACCCCTACGTCGCCATCGACGCGAACGGCACCTTCACCACCACCATCACGGTGGGCAAGGGGACGGTCATCAATGAGACCGGCAACTGGGGCATCTACACCTACCCCGGATCCGGCGCCGTCTATGCCCCGTTCGAGACGTACACGCCGGTGACGTGGAAGGCCGCACCTGAGCCCACCACCAGCCCGGAGCCCTCGGTGAGCCCCGAGCCCACCACGTCTCCCGAGCCCACCACCTCCCCGGAGCCGTCGGTCACCCCTGAACCCAGCGTCGGGCAGCTTGACTGGGCGTTCCTCGCCAGCTGGCGCGGCTACGTCACCGACATCACCCCGCGCGACGGTGCCACCGACAACGGCACGGTCACGTCGTTCCCCAACGACGCGGTGAGCACGGATGACGTCGACTACTCCGGCGGCGTGACCTATGCACACGCCACGCACCACTTCAGCGTGGCGCTCGACAACCCCACCGTGAAGCAGACCGGCGCCACCATCGGCCAGCTCAACGCCACGCTCAACGGCGAGACGGTCACGGTTGCCACGCTCAACCTCAACGGCGTCACCGGCACGGTGGCCGACGGCGTGGTCACCTTTGCGAACGTGCCCGCCACCTTGACGGCGGCCGGCTCTGCGGTGTTCACGTACGCGGCTGGCACCGCTCTCGCACCCGTGACGTTCTCCTTCCCCGTGGTGAGCGAAACGGAACTTGGCGGCGGGTTCACGCTCACGCACACCCAGCCCCCGGTAGATCCCGAGCCGGAGCCTTCGGTCACCCCGGAGCCCTCTCCAGAGCCCTCGGTGACGCCCAAGCCCGAGGTGCCCGACACCACCACGGTGGTTGGTCGCCTCACGTGGGGCATCGACTCCGATTGGCGCAACTACGTCACCGGCCCCATCGCGCAGGGTGCGATCTCGGTGACGGGCGCGAACTACTCGGGCTCCAGCTTCACGTTCGTGCAGAAGTCCGGCACGGTCGACGCGAAGAAGGGCTCCGGAACGGCCAACTACGCCGGTTCGGCTCGCTTCACGGGCCACCACGGCGCGCTTGACCTAACCTTCTCGCAGCCGTCGGTGACGCTCACCTCCAAGAGCACCGCCAAGCTCGAACTCACGGTCAACGGTAAGCGCGTCACGTTCGCCACGCTCAACCTCGCGGGCGGCACCAAGTCCACGTTCGATGGCGCCACGCGCTACTCAGGCGTGCCTGCCACGCTCACCGCGGCCGGAGCTACCGCGTTCGACGGCTACTACTCCGCTGGCAAGGCGCTTGACCCCGTCACGGTGACGTTCGGGGCTGGCGCAACCACGCCGTCGGGCGGCGGCACCAAGGTGGTCGCCACGGCCACCGGTGACGGCGACACCGCCGGCTCCGAGATCCCGTCGGAGCCCCCCGCCACCACCGGCATCGAGCTCGACGACGAGTCCCTGACCTCGCTCCTCGCAGGCGAGCAGGTCACCATCTCGATCCCCGGCTTCGAGCCCGGCGCCTCGGTGACGGTGGTCATTTACTCCTCGCCAACGGTGCTTGGCACCGTGACGGCCGACGCTGGGGGCACCGCCACGTGGACGGGTTCCCTTCCCGCGTCGCTGAGCGGGCAACACACGCTCGTGTTCTTTAGCGGCGACACGGCCAAGGGCATCGTGCTCAACATTCCGGAGCGGGCGTCGCTCGAGGGCATGTGCCTCGTTGACCCGGCAACGCTCACGTGGGGCTTCAAGGAGTCCTTCCGCGCGTACATCGACTCCACGATCGCTAACGGCGAGTGGACCGTCACGGGCGTCGAGGACAACGCCGGAATCTTCACCTGGTCGGCCGGCTCTGGAGCGGTTGACCCCGCAACGGGCATCGGCTCGGTGGCCTTCACCGGCTCCATCGAGTTCACGGGCCACGAGGGCGCTCTCGACACGACGATCTCCAACCCTGTGGTGGAGCTCAGCGCGGACGGCGCCTACCTGGTGCTCGACGTCACCGGCGTCACGCAGGAGGGCGAGGAGGTGTCCGCCACGGGCGTGCGCTTCGCCAGCATCGACCTCACGAGCGTCACGCCCACCGTTGACGGCGACGTGGTGACCTTCACCGACGTCCCGGCGACGCTCACCGCGGAGGGCGCAGAGGCGTTCGGCACCTACCCGCAGGGCGAGGAGCTTGACCCCATCACGCTCACCGCCACGGGCGCCGATGGCTGCCTCGCGGTTCTCGCGGGCGCTGCCCCCACCGAGGAGCCGAGCGTCTCGGCTACCCCAGAGCCCTCCCCCACTGCCGAGGCGGCGCAGGGAGTGAGCGAGCCCAACGGCTCATCGTGGATCTGGTGGGCCCTCGCCGCAATCGTGGTCGCGGCCATTGCCGTGACCATCGTGCTCGCCCGCCGGAGAAGGGACACGATGGCGTAGCGGAGCACACCAAAGCGAGGCGGGTCGGCGCAAGCCGGCCCGCCTTCGCTTTTGTCGGGGTGGTGACTCTGGGCGCCTGAGGACGAGAGCGCTAGGAGCGCTCTGGGACCACCACGGGGTTACCCGTGACGGGGTCGCTCACGATGCGCACGGGCGTGCCGTAGACGCGAGAGATCAGTTCCGCTGTCAGCACCTCGCGCGGGGCGCCAGCGATCACGAGCTGCCCGCGATCCATCACGGCCACACGGTCCGCATAGGCGCCCGCGAGCGACAGGTCGTGGACCACCACAACCACGGCCGCTCCCTCCCTCGCGAGTTCTCGTGCAAGAGTGAGCACCTCCTCTTGGTGGCGCAGATCCAGGGCGGCGGTTGGCTCGTCGAGCAAAATGATGGGGGCGCGCTGGGCTAGCACACGTGCGAGCGAGGCCCGGGCCTTCTCTCCCCCACTGAGCGAACTAAACACCCGCTCTGCCAGGTGCGTCACGTCGGTGCGGGCCATGGCGTCGGCGATCGCGAACTCGTCGTCGGAATCGGCTTCTGTGCCCCTCCACGGGGCCCTACCCATCTCCACCACTTCGCTCACGCGGAACGAGAACGCCACGTGGTTCTCTTGCGTCAGCACCGCACGGCGCCGCGCCAGGTCCTTGTGGTTCCACCCGCGCAGCGGCGTGCCCTCAAGTTCGGTGCTGCCCGCGGACGGCACCCGCTCGCCGGTGAGCAGGCTCAGCAGCGTCGACTTCCCCGCCCCGTTCGGCCCCACGAGCGCAACGAGCTCGCCGTGGTTCACCTCGAGCGTCACGCCATCGACAAGCACGGCCTGCCCGACGCTGTAGCTGGCTTCCCTGGCCGCGAGGGCTGGAGCTGGGGTTAGCTTGGGCGCGCTCATGCCCAGCCCCCTTGGCTGGTACGCGTGCGGCGCAGCAGGTAAAAGAAGAACGGGCCACCGATGAGCGACGTGATGAGCCCGATGGGCAGTTCCGCACCCGTGACTGCGGTGCGCGCGATGACGTCCGCGAAGACGAGCAGCACCGCGCCGCCAAGCGCACTCGCTGGCAACAAGGCGCGGTGACCGGGACCCATGATCATGCGCAGCGCGTGCGGCACCACCAAGCCAACAAAGGCGATGATGCCCACGTAGGCAACAGCTGCACCCGTGAGCACGGCCACGACCACGATCGACACCACCCGCAGCCGCTCGACGCGCACCCCAAGGTGTGCGGCGGTGCGCTCCCCAAGCGCAAGGAGGTCATAGCGTCGGGCGCTTGCGAAGGCGACCACCGCAGCAGCCGTGCCAAGCAGCGCAACCACCGCCACCTCGCTCCACCGCGAGCCGTTGAGCGAGCCGAGCTGCCAGAAGATGATCTGCTCTCGCGAGGCCGTGTCCGCCATGAAGATCATGAGCGCGAGCCCCGCGCCCGCAAACGCGTTGATCGCGATGCCCGTGAGCAGCAGCGTGACCACCTCGGTGCGGCCGTTGGCCCTTGCCGTCACGTACACGAGCAGCGTGGCCGCGACCCCGCCGGCAAACGCGAACACCGCAACCCCGGCGGCCCCCGCGAAGGTCACGCCAAGCGCGATCGCGAACGCGGCGCCAAGCGCTGCACCGCTCGACACGCCTACCACGCCGGGCTCCGCGAGCGGATTGCCAAAGATCGCCTGCATCACGCAACCGGCGATCGCAAGCGCCGCGCCCACGAGCACGGCCATCGCGATGCGCGGGAAGCGAATCTGCCACAGTGCCTGATCCTTGAGCTCCTCAACGGGCGCCCACGACGTGTGCAGGCCCACGCGATTGAGGAGCGAACCAAGAACCTCGGTGACGGCCACGGGGAACTGGCCGATGGCCGCGCTGATCACCACCCCAATCACGAGCGCGATCGCGAGCACCGCGGTAGCGATGGCGATTCGGTTGCGGCGAGCGGCGGGAGCCATGGCTTACGGAGCGTCCGGGGCGTAAATGGCACGGGCAAGACCATCGAGCACTGCTGCCGACTTGGGGCCAAAAGACAGGATGAGCGTGTCCGCCATGTCGACCACGCGCTTGTTCTTCCCTGCGGTGGTGAGCGCGATGGCGGGCCACGTCTCGGTGAGCCCGTCCACGCCGCCTACGCTCTCGATGCCGTCTGTCATGACGAGCAACACGTCGGGATCGGCCGCGAGCATCGCCTCATCGGTGAGCGGTTGGGTTCCCTTGATGCCCGTCTCGGCGGCCGCGTCCACTCCCCCAAGCGCCGCGATGAGCTGGTCCGCTCCGGACTCCGCGCCAAAGAGGTAGTACACGCTCGCCGAGCCGCGCAAGTACAGGAACACCATGCGCAGCTTGTCGCCCTCTGCCGGCGCGATCTGCGCTATCTGCGCGCGAACCTGGTCCACCTGCTCGGTGAGGCTCTGCGCCACGGTCTCCCCCGCGTCGGGCACCCCAAGCACGTGGGCAACGTCCCGCGCCAACTGGGCCGCGCCGTCAAAGCTGCTGACGTTGTCCACGTAAACCACGGTTACGCCAACGTCGCGAAGCTGGTCGATGGCGCTCGTGGGGCCAACGGAACCGTCCGTGATGACGATCGTGGGACCGAGCGCGAGCACCGCCTCCGCGCTGATGGAGTGGCCGTTGCCTGTCACCACGGGCACGTCTTCGGAGCCGGGGAAGCTAGCCGCGACGTCGCGCCCCACGACGAGGTCGCTGAGCCCAAGCGCCCAGATCGTGTCGCCAATGGATCCCGCGATGTCGACGGCGACGATGCGGCTCGTGTCGGTGACGGTCACCATTTGGTCGCCCGAGCGGTCGTGGCTTGTCACCGTCACGGGAAGGCTTTGCGCAGGGGCCGACGCTGGGGCTTGGAGGCCGTCGATGTGCAGGGTCGCCGTGGAAGGGCCCTGGTAGTTGCTGGGATCGGCGAGAAAGTCCAGTTGGTCAAGGGGCGTGGCCGGGGCGGTGGTCTCGCTCGAGGTGGGGGCGGACGTCGTCGGCTTGTCCGACGGCGTCATCGAGATGCCGCACGCGCTGAGAGCGAGCGCCGCGAGGACTGTCAGCGCTGCGGTGGCGCGGAGCCTCACTCGGCGATCGAGGCGCCGAGCGCCTCGAAGATCGCGCCGTTGAAGACGAACGACTTCTTCGCCTCGGCGAAGAGCACCTGCGTCTGGTCCTCGTCGAAGTCGAGGCCGTCGAGGCCGTCGCGGTAGGCGCGCTTGTAGCGCACCGGGGAGTCGATGGTCTCAAAACGGTAGAACGCGAGCTGATCGTCGGTGGCGCCGTAGTGGCGCGCCACGAGCGCGGCGATGGCCTGGCCGCCGCTCAGGTCGCCAAGGTAGCGCGTGTAGTGATGCGCCACGTAGCGCGGCACATCATCGCGATCGAGTGACTCGAGATGCGCCACGTACGCGGCGGTGGCGGGCAGCGCAGGGTGTGTCTGCTCCCAGTCTGGGGCGCCGAGGTTGGCGAGGTCGCTCGCGATGGAGGGCGTGCGGATGAGCCCCGCGTCCTTGAGGAACTCGGGGTCTGAAGCGAGGGGCACGCGCGCCTCGAGCGCGCGGTAAACGTAGGCGTACTGAGCCAGGTATGCGGTGTACGCGGCCAGATCCAGCTCGCCACCCATGAGGCGGGTGATGAAGCCGCGGGTCTCGGTGTCGCGGTGCTCTGGGGCGGTGGCCTCTCGCAGTCGAGCGGCAATTCCGGTCTGCTCCTCAGTCACAGTCATGGCCGCAATCCTACCAATTACGAAACTGGGCTGTCACCAAAATCTTGGCCCCAGCGTCGGGCAAGGAAAACGGCCCCGCGCGGTGTGCACGGGGCCGGTTCTCGCGAGCAAAATCAGCGGTTTTCCGCGCGCTTCTTGAGGAAGATAAGGCCAAGGGCCCAGCCGCCCAGCGCCGTGATAAGCCACACGAGCAGCGTGCCCACGATCCAGCCGGCGATGCTCGAGATCTCAAGGCCGTCCTCACCCGTGATGAGCGTGGTGATCCACAGCGCGAGGAACGTTGAGACGAGCCCAACGCCGCCGAGCAGGAAGTCGGCATACTTGCGCGCCATATTGAAGACGAACGGCGCGAGCACGGCTTGCAGAAGCGCAAAGATCACCGCGGCGACGACGAGTCCCTGCAACGTGACGTTGAAGTCTTCGAGGATCACGGAGGTGACCCACAACGCGAGAGCGGCGACGACAAGGTTGATGGCGAGGCGAATCAGGAATCGGATCATGTGCTGAACGCTAGTCCGTTGCCGCCGCCTGTGCGCGGCGAAACGCTAGATAGCCAACGCAGGGGCCTCATCCTCGGCGGAGGCGTGGAACTCGTGCCGCTTCACGCGGACCAGCGCGAACGCGATGAGCGCGCCGATCACGAGCAGCACCGCACCCCACAGGTAGCCCACGTGATAGCCAGCGACGAGCGACTCAGGATGTGGGTAGCCGTCCGCGGTGAGGCCAAGCTCGTCGATCGAGTTGGCCTGCGCCGTGAGAGCGAGCGTGCTGAGCAGCGCGAGGCCAATGGAGCCACCAACCTGCTGCGACGTGTTGAGCAGCGCGGACGCCACTCCAGCATCCCGCGCCTCGACGCCGATGAGCGCCGTGGAGGACGTGGGGATGAACACGAACGCCATACCCAGGGGGATGATCACCATCGACGGGAACACGTGGGTCCAGTACTGGTCCTCGGGCGTCGTGCGCAGCAATAGCAGCATGCCGACGGCCGCGATCAGCAGTCCCGCAACCATCAGCGGGCGCGGGCCCACCTTGGGAAGCACGCGGGCCACCACGCCTGCCGTGAGGATGATGACCACGGAGAACGGCAAGAAGTGCATGCCTGCCTTGAGCGCCGAGTAGCCGAGCACGATCTGCAGGTAGAAGCCGAGGAACAGGAACATCGCCGTGAGGCCCGCGCCCACCACGAGGAACGTGAGGTAGGAGCCACCACGCACGCGGTCAAGCGGGATCCGCAGCGGCAGCAGCGGGTTGGGGCTGCGGCGCTCCATGAGCACGAACCCAACGAGCAGAATCGCCGCCGCGGCCAAGAGCGCAATCACGCTTGGGTCCGCCCATCCGTGCTCCACCTCGGAAACGCGCGTGAAGCCGTAGACGAGCGCGAGCAGGCCAAACGTGGCGAGTAGCGCGCCGGGAATGTCGAAGTGCGGGTGCCCGCCTGCCTTGGACTCGTGAACGATGATCACGGCGAAGACGGCGGTAATCGCGGCGATGGGCACGTTGACCCACATCACCCATTCCCACCCAAAGTTGTCCGTGAGCAGGCCGCCGAGGATCAGACCGATGGCCGCGCCGGCGCCGGAGAGCGCACCGAACACACCGAACGCCTTGGCGCGCTCCTTGGGCTCAGTGAATGCGACCGTCACGAGGGACAGCGCCGCGGGAGCGAGCAGCGCGGCGAAGATGCCTTGCAGACCGCGGGCGGCAAACAGGTAGCCCTGGGACGGCGCGAAGCCGCCGAGAGCGGAGGCGAACGCGAAACCGATGAGACCCACCACGAATGCGCGCTTGCGGCCCCAGTAGTCGGCGATACGTCCACCGAGGAGGAGCAGCGAGCCGAAGGTGAGGATGTACGCGGTCACCACCCACTGGCGGTTGGCGTCGGAGATGCCGAGGTCTTGCTGCATGTGCGGCAGCGCAACGTTCACGATCGAGCCGTCAAGCACGATCATGAGCTGAGCAACCGCGATCACGGCGAGCATGCGCCAACGGTTGGAGTCTGCGTTCACGGACGCAGGCAGAACTGACTCCGCCATGGGCGGACCTCCCGGGGATAAGGTGTGCCGCCGACCCTGGCGGACTTAGGCCACCTTAGGTGACGGGACTGACAACGCCCAGGCAGGCCAAAGCCATTCCGCGCAAGGCGGAAGATTTTCGCGTGGCCGTGCACAGCGTCGGGCCTATGCCAAGTTCTGAGAGAATGTCCGCCATGACTGCACGCATCCCCGAGAAGGCCACTGTCGACGGACTCGAAGACCGTTGGGCCGACGTATGGGAGCAGCAGGGCACGTACGCGTTCGACCGCACCAAGACGCGCGAAGAGATCTACTCAATCGACACCCCGCCGCCCACCGTCTCCGGTTCGCTGCACGTGGGTCACGTGTTTTCGTACACCCACACCGACGTGGTGGCGCGCTACCAGCGCATGTGCGGCCGCGAGGTGTTCTACCCCATGGGGTGGGACGACAACGGCCTGCCCACCGAGCGCCGCGTGCAGAACTATTACGGAGTGCGCTGCGACCCCACGCTGCCGTACGTTGCCGACTTTGAGCCGCCGCATCAGGGCACCGAAGGCAAAGAGGTCAAGCCCGCCGACCAGGTGCCGATCTCACGTCGCAACTTCGTTGAGCTGTGCGAGCGCCTCACCGCGGAGGACGAGGAGAAGTTCGAGGCGCTGTGGCGCCACCTTGGCCTGTCCGTTGACTGGTCGCGCACGTATCAGACGATTTCGCCGTCCTCCATTGCGGTGGCCCAGCAGGCATTCTTGCGCAACTTGGCGCGCGGCGAGGCCTACCAGGCGGAGGCGCCCACGCTGTGGGACATCACCTTCCGCACGGCCGTTGCGCAGGCGGAGCTCGAGGATCGCGAGCGCCCGGGCGCCTACCACCGGGTTGGCTTTGCACGGCCCGACGGCGGTTCCCCAGTTTTCATTGAGACCACCCGTCCGGAGTTGCTGGCAGCCTGCGTGGCTCTCGTTGCGCACCCGGATGACGCGCGGTATCAGGAGCTGTTTGGCACGTCCGTGGTGACGCCGCTGTTTGGGGTGTCCGTGCCCGTGGTGGCCCACCCGCTTGCCTCCCCGGACAAGGGCTCCGGCATCGCGATGATCTGTACGTTTGGTGACGTCACCGACGTCATCTGGTGGCGCGAACTGCAGCTGCCTACGCGCGCGATTCTTGGGCGCGATGGTCGCATTCTGGAGGAGGCGCCTTCGGCTATCTCTTCGCGTGCGGGACTCGCTGCGTACGCCGAAATCGCTGGTAAGACTGTGTTTGCGGCACAGCAGCGGATCGTGGAACTGTTGCGCGAGTCCGGGGATCTGGTTGGCGACATCAAGCCCGTCACGCACCCCGTGAAGTTCTATGAAAAGGGCGACAGGCCGCTCGAGATCGTGACGTCTCGCCAGTGGTACATCTCCAATGGTGGGCGCGACTCTTCCTTGCGTTCTGAATTGCTTGAGCGCGGCGAGGCGCTCGACTTTGTGCCCTCGCACATGGGCAAGAGGTACGAGAACTGGGTGGGCGGGCTCACGGGCGACTGGCTGATCTCGCGCCAGCGGTTCTTTGGTGTGCCCGTGCCCGTCTGGTACCCGGTGGGCGCTGATGGCGAGCCCGTGTGGGACTCGCCGATCGTTCCTGCCGAGGACGCGCTGCCTGTTGACCCGTCTGCCGAGCCTGCTCCCGGTTTTGTGGAGGCTCAGCGCGGGGTGGCGGGCGGCTTCGTTGGCGACGCCGACATCATGGACACGTGGGCCACGTCTTCTCTGACCCCGCAGATCGTGTGCGGCTGGCGTGGGGACGCGGACCTGTTCTCCCGCACGTTCCCCATGGACCTGCGGCCTCAGGGTCAGGACATCATCCGCACGTGGCTGTTCTCCTCGGTGGTGCGCTCGCACCTCGAGCACGGCGAGCTGCCGTGGAAGCATGCAGCGATCTCCGGCTGGATCCTGGACCCCGACCGCAAGAAGATGTCCAAGTCCAAGGGCAACGTCGTGACGCCCATGGGGCTGCTCGAGACGCACGGCTCGGACGCGGTGCGGTACTGGGCCGCCTCCGCCCGCCTTGGTACCGACGCCGCCTTTGACGAGGGGCAGATGAAGGTGGGGCGCCGCCTCGCGATGAAGGTGCTCAACGCGTCCAAGTTCGTCTTGGGCGCCACGGGCGTTGGCTCTGCGGCAACCCTTGAGGATGGCGTGCGTGCGGCCGAGTTGGTGCGCGGCTTCTCCGTGACCGAGCCCCTCGACGAGGCGATGCTCGGTGCTTTGGATTCCGTGGTCGCCACCGCCACCGCGGCGCTCGAGGCGTACGACCACACGCGGGCACTCGAGGTGACCGAATCGCTGTTCTGGACCTTCTGCGACGACTATGTGGAGCTTGTAAAAGAGCGCGCGTACGACGGCGCTGCCCCAGGTGAGGCGATCGATCCGTTCGCCGAGTGCTCAGGCGGCGCAGCGTCGGCCCGTGCCACGCTGGTGCGCGCGCTGGACACGTTCCTTGCCCTGCTTGCCCCCGTGCTGCCGTTCGCCACCGAGGAGGTGTGGTCCTGGTACCGCGAGGGTTCGGTGCACCGCTCAGCCTGGCCGTCCGGCGTGCCGGGCGAGGGCGCGGCCACGCTCGCTGCCGCCGGTGGCGCGCTGGCGGCGCTGCGCAAGGTGAAGTCTGAGGCGAAGGTGTCGCAGCGCACGGTCATCACGTCCGTGACGCTGCAGGTGCCCCAGGATGCTGTGTCGCTCGTGGTGTCCGCGCGCGGGGATGTGATGTCCGCAGGGCGCGTTGAGTCGTTGGACCTCGTGGGCGCGGACGTTCCAGAGCCCGTGGCAACCGCGGCCATCCTGGCGGAGTAGCCCCACCGGCGCCCAACCCGGGCCCCACCCCACGCCCCACCCCCACGCGGGCGCCCTGCGGGTACGTCAGGTCCGGCTTCGGGACTTGCATGTCTCTTGTGGGTGCCTCAGGTCCAGGTGCGGGCACCGAACTGTGCCTCGCGCACGCGGAGCACCTCGCGAACAATCTGCCGACACCACTCCGGGCGCTCTGTGAGGTCCTCGTAGCTGAACCTCAAGGTGACGATTCCCTCCGACGCAACCCAGCAGTCTCGGGTGATGTTCTTCTGGCGGAACTCGTTCAGGTGCCCCTTCCGCCCGTCAAACTCCAGGCAGGTCTTGGTCGCGGGATCAAAGAGGTCGAGGAAGAATTGGTTCCCCTCGATCACTATCTCGTGCTGCGGTTTGAATCGCGCAAACTCGGCGGTATTGAAGACCTTGCGCAGCGCCCGCTCTTCGAGCCAGCTCTGAGCCCCCGCGCTAGCCGCTCGAATACTACGTTCGAGGCTCCGGCGACCTTTGATCCTCGGCGCTAACGCGACCATCGTTTCAAGTTGTGTGACACTCACTAGACGTCGCCGGACGGCGGTGTAGAACACCTCGGCCCGGGTGCTCTTGGGCAATTGTCCGTAGCCAAGGACCACGGCCGCCGCCGGAGTCAGCACCGGAAGCCCCTGGCGAACCGTTCCGGGCAGATCGATGGTCGATCGCCTGACGGCGAAGCCGGGTCTGGGTCTCGGATTGATCCCGTGGGGGACCACCACTTCGATCACATGTGGTGGTTCGGTTAGCAGTCCCCAAGCGAACAGTGCGGCCGCGCCCGAAATGACGCCGCCTGACCATAGCGCGGCGGCGCGAGCTCGTACGTGAAACGAGCGCGCGTGAAGTTGCGTGGCGTACACGTCGGGCAGTATTCGGACGAGGTCGCCTCTAGCAACGGCGCGCTTGATCGCACTCCCGCCGTATCGCGCACGCAGGTCTCTCCCCCGAGTCGCGTCGGTGCAGTCACGTAGAAAGTCGTCGAGGGAGACGGTGTCCGAGCGAGTCGAGGTCATGGACCAAACCAACTCGCAAATGGGCATTCGCGTTGGCCATGAGTGACTCGACTGTGGACAAAGCCCATGTACCCCGGATCTGGGGACGCGGGTCGCTGGCGGACCCAAGGTACCCGCGGGAGTCAACCATGTGCCAGAAGCGGACCTGGTGCACCCGTAGGAGGTCGCAGGATGGGCGGCGCCCGGCGGGCGGCTAGGCCGCGCCGGCTTCGCGCGCGGCCGGGTAGAAGACCGGCTCAGCGCGATCAACAACCGCCTCGCGCGTCACCACCACTCGAGAGACGTCGTCGCGGCCGGGCACCTCGAACATCGCGCCCTGCAGAACCTCTTCGAGGATCGCCCGGAGCCCGCGCGCACCCGTGCCGCGGTCAAGCGCCTGCTCGGCCACGGCATCGATCGCATCCGGCTCAAACTCGAGCTCCACGCCGTCGAGCTCGAACATCCGCTGGTATTGCTTCACCAGGGCGTTCTTTGGAGTGGTGAGGATCGAGACCATCGCGTCCACATCAAGCGGCGACACCGTGGCGATCACCGGCATGCGGCCGATGAACTCAGGAATGAGCCCAAACTTGTGAAGGTCCGCTGGCGTCACCTGCGCGAACAGGTCCGAGTTGTCCGCCTCCTTGAGCGTGGCGCCAAAGCCAATGCCCTTGCGCCCAACGCGCGAGGAGATGATCTCCTCGAGGCCGGCGAACGCACCACCAAGGATGAACAGCACGTTGGTGGTGTCGATCTGGATGAACTCTTGGTGTGGGTGCTTGCGACCTCCCTGCGGGGGCACCGACGCCACGGATCCCTCAAGGATCTTGAGCAGCGCCTGCTGCACACCCTCGCCGCTCACGTCCCTGGTAATCGACGGGTTCTCCGCCTTGCGGGCGACCTTGTCGATCTCGTCGATGTAGATGATGCCGCGCTGCGCCTTCTCGACGTCATAGTCCGCGGCCTGTAGCAGCTTGAGCAGGATGTTCTCCACGTCCTCGCCCACATAGCCGGCCTCGGTGAGCGCGGTCGCGTCCGCGATCGCAAACGGCACATTGAGCATCCGAGCCAGCGTCTGCGCAAGGTACGTCTTGCCGCATCCCGTTGGCCCAATGAACAACACGTTGGACTTGGCGATGTCCACCGCCTCGGCATCCGGAAGTGACTTGGTCTCCCCCGCACGAACCCGCTTGTAGTGGTTGTAGACGGCCACGGCCAATGCTCGCTTGGCCGCGTCCTGCCCAACTATGTACTGCTCAAGGAAGTCAAAGATCTCGCGCGGCTTTGGCAGCTCAACCAACTCTTGCTCCACCGCCTCGGCAAGCTCCTCGTCAAGGATCTCGTTGCACAGCCCGATGCACTCGTCGCAGATGTACACGGCGGGGCCTGCGATGAGCTTGCGCACCTGCTTCTGCGTCTTTCCGCAGAACGTGCACTTCAGCAGATCGCCGGAGTCGGCTGGTCGCGCCATTCAAGGCTCCTTCCCAAGTCTTTCCAGCGTACAGAGACTCCCTGACACGCACCTGGCGACTCGCCCAAAAGGTGAGGCCCGACGCTATGGTCACCACAGCGTCGGGCCTCGCCTTTTGCATCAGTTGGCTACTTGACGCCCTCCACCATCGCGGCGCCCTTGCGAGATTCCAGGACGTCGTCGACGAGGCCGTACTCCTTGGCCTCGGCGGCGGACAGGAAGGTGTCGCGCTCGATGTCCTCGCGCACCTTCTCCGGCGTCTGGCCAGAGTGGAACGCGAGCGTGTTCTCGAGCCACTCGCGCATGCGCAGGATCTCTTCCGCGTAGATCTCGATGTCCGAGGCCTGCGCCCGAGACCCGCCCTCAATGCGCGGCTGGTGGATCATCACGCGAGCGTTGGGCAGCGCGAGGCGCTTGCCCGGCGTTCCCGCCGCGAGCAGCACGGCCGCCGCAGAGGCCGCCTGCCCAAGGCACACCGTCTGGATCTCTGGCTTGATGTACTGCATGGTGTCGTAGATCGCGGTCAGCGCGGTCTGCGAGCCACCGGGGCTGTTGATGTAGATCTTGATGAGGCGGTCAGGGTCCTGGGACTCGAGCACCAGCAGCTGCGCCATGACGTCGTCCGCGGACGCGTCATCGATCTGCACGCCAAGGAACACGATGCGGTCCTCGAACAACTTGGCATAGGGGTCTTGGCGCTTGAAGCCGTAGGCCGTGCGCTCCTCGAACTGGGGGAGGATGTATCGCGACTCGAACGATCCCGCGGTACGCCCAGCGGCCTGAATGGCCTGGTAGAGCTCGCTCATGCCTTACCTCCCTGCGACACGTCGCCGGCCTCGGCAGCGTGCTTGATGACCTTGTCAACGAATCCGTATTCGAGCGCCTCGTCGGCCGTGAACCAGCGGTCGCGGTCCGCGTCCTTGGTGATCTGCTCGATGCTCTTGCCGGTCTGCGCGGCCGTCAGCTCTCCCAGCACCTTCTTCATGTGCATGATGAGTTCCGCGTTAATCCGGATGTCCGTTGCGGTTCCGTAGATGCCGCCGGAGGGCTGGTGCATCATGACCCGCGCGTGCGGCGTCGCGTAGCGCTTGCCTGGCGCACCGGATGAGAGCAGGAACTGCCCCATCGACGCCGCCATGCCCATCGCGACGGTGGCGACGTCGGGCTTGATGTACTGCATGGTGTCGTAGATCGCCATGCCCGCGGTGATGGAGCCGCCGGGGCTGTTGATGTACAGGTAGATGTCCTTGTCCGGGTCCTCCGCAGCAAGCAGCATCATCTGGGCGCAGATGGCGTTCGCGTTGTCGTCGCGCACCTCGTCGCCTAGCCAGATGATCCGCTCGCGCAGCAGGCGGTTGAAGATCGAGTCGTTGAGACCCATTCCGGGGCCCTCGCCTCGTGCGGTGAAATCACTCACGTCGCGTCCTTTCGTCACGTGTGACCCTAACGCCCGACGCTGCCTCGCCTATGCCGTTTGCGGCCCGTTTTCGCTACTGGGAGAACGGCGAAGCTAGAGTCGCCAGCAGTACCTCGACGAAGGAGCAACCCGTGGCAGGCGCGGACAAGAACACCGATCCACCGTCCGATCCGGACCAGGTCAGCCATGCCGAACGGTTCGCGTCCGCGATGTCGAGCCGCACCACGCGTTTCGACTCCTGGAACGAGCAGACGGAGCGCGAGCATCCTTGGGTGCCCACGTCGTGGGGAAAGCTCGCGCTCATCGTCGCGGGGGCGTTCGCCGCAATCGTGTTTGTCGCTGTTGCGTGCGCGATCCTGTTCGTCGCCTTCTAGGCCCGACGCTAGAGTCAAGTCAGGCGAAACGCGCCACCTTGGTTGGGGGTAAAGATGAGTGACGACCCGTTCCTTCCCAAAGGCTCGGAGGGCATGCAGCCGGCTCAGCCGACGCCGCAACCTCCGCCGCCTCCGGCGCCGAACGCGGCGCCCGCGCCCCAGGGAGCGCCCGCGCAGTATCAGCCTCCGCAGCAATACCCGCAGCAGCAGTACCCACCACAGCAGTACCCGCAACAGCAGCCTGCGCAGCCGGGCGTGGTGCAACCCGGGGTTCTCCAACCGGCGGCCCAGCCTGGGTACCCGCCGCCCGGCTATCCCCCGCCCGGTTATCCGCAACCCGGTTACGCCCCGCCTCCGCCTGGCTACTACCCGGGCCAGTCCAAGCCAAAGACCTGGATGAACTGGGTGGCGCTTGGGTGCGGCATCGCGGCGATCTTCACGTGCATCTCCGGCATCGCCGCCATCGTCTTTGGGCACATGGGCCTCAGCGCGTCGAAGCGCGGCGAGGCGGACGCGCGAGGAGCAGCTATTGCCGGACTCGTGCTCGGCTATCTGTCGGTGGTGGGAATCATCGCCTACTTCGGATTCATCATTTGGGCCGCGACCTCAGGCTCACTTGAGTAGCTAGAAAGGAATCATCATGACCACATCAGATGAAAACACCCCGACGACGCCCGAGCCGGAGGTCGCCGAGGAGGTTGTGCCAGAGCCCGTCGTCGCGGACGCTCCGGTGTTCCCCGCCCAGCCCGTCGCGGCGCCGGCGCCCTACGCCGCTCCGCCCGCTCCCCCGCAGGCGTATGGCGCGCCAAACCCCACGCCCAACACCTGGATGAACATCGTGGCGCTCGTGACCGCGTTGCTCGGCATGGTTATCGTGCCGATCATCTTTGGCCACTTGGGCGTCAAGGCCGCGAACGAGGGCAAGGCCGACCTCAAGGGACTCGGTCTCGCGGGCCTCATCATCGGCTACATCGAACTCGCGTTCCTGGTGCTGTTCTTCGGAATCATCATCATCGCCGCTATCGCCAGTTCCACGAGCTAGCGCATCGCGCATACGCAAAGAGGGGCGTCACCGATCCGGTGACGCCCCTCTTTCTTGCGTGAAAAGTTAGTCCTCGGCAACCTCGTCCGAAGCAACCTCGTCCTCGATGGATCCGATGACCGGCGTGAGGTCAACTGCAGCACCCTTCTCGTCCACCACAGTGGCGCGACGCAGGGCGTACGCGGTGGCCTTGGAACGTGCTACCTCGGCGACCATCGCGGGGATCTGGCCGGCCTTCTCCACCTGCTCGATGAACTGAGCGGGGTCCGCGTTGTACTGGCGCGATGCATTCAGCAGGTAGTCGAGAAGCTCGGACTGCTCCACCTCGATGTCGAAGTCGTCCGCGAGCTGGTCAAGCAGGATCTGCACGCGCAGCGCCTTGCCCGCCTCTTCGGTGACCTCTGCGCGGTGCTCGTCGTCCTCAAGGCGGTTCTCGTTCTCGAGGTGCGTGTGCACCTCGGACTCGATGACCTTCTTAGGAAGCTCGAAGTCGGTGGCCTCGGTCAGCGCCTCGAGCAGCTTCTCGCGGGCCTCCATGGCCTGGTTGTTGGTCTTGATGCGGCCGGCCTGCTCGCGCAGGTCCTCCTTGAGCTCGTTGATGGTGTCGAACTCCGAGGCAAGCTGGGCAAAGTCGTCGTCGGCGTCGGGGAGCTGGCGCTCCTTCACCGCGGTGACCTTGACCGTGATCGTGGCCTTCTCACCTGCGTGGTCGCCCGCGGCGAGCGGACCCTCGTAGGTGGTCTCCTCGCCGGCCGAGAGGCCGGTGATGACCTCGTCGAGACCCTCAAGCATGTTGCCGGCGCCCACCTGGTACGAGGTGCCCTGCACCGCGTCCACGTCCGTACCGTCCACCACAGCGGACAGGTCGAGCGTCACGAAGTCGCCCTCGGCCGCCGGGCGGTCAACGCCAACGAGGGTGCCGAAGCGCTCGCGCAGCGCCGTGAGGCGCGCGTCCACGTCTTCGTCGGTGATCTCCGCAGGCGCCACCGTGATGGTGAGCGAGTCCGCGGCGGGAAGCGTCACCTCTGGGCGCACCTCAACGGTGGCGGTGAACTCGATGCCTTCATCCCCAGCCTCGATACCCGGGATCTTCACAACCTCAACCTCGGGCTGGCCGTAGGGGCGGATGCCCTGCTCCTGCACGGCCTCCGAGTACCAGCCAGGCAGGCCGTCGTTCACGGCGTGCTCGATGATCGCACCCTTGCCCACGCGCTGCTCAAGAATCTTCGGCGGCACCTTGCCCTTGCGGAATCCGGGAATCTGCACCTGCGAGCCAACGTGCTCGTAGGCGTGCGCCATAACGGGCGCAATGTCCTCTTCCGTGAGGGTGACCGTCAGCTTGACGGTCGTGGCGTCGATCTGCTCGAGGGCGCTGGTCACTGCATTCTCCTGATGATGGATGGGTCCCGCTGTGCATGGTGGTGCCACGGGCAACCCCGCGATTCTACCCGCAACGGTGAGGCTCCCGCACCCGGGTGAGCGAGCGTCGGGCCGTATGCGAAGGTAACCGGCGCTACAGTGAGCGCACCGTGCCAACCATGGAGGTTTGATGGCCGACGCTGTGCTCACCAGGGCCCGCACGTGGGCAACGCTTGGGTTCGTTGTGCAGGGGTTGCTGCAGGCGCTCGTGCTGACGAACCTGCCGGGGCTAGAGGATCGCACGGGGATCGACGACACTCAGGTGTCGTTTGTGGTGCTGTCGGTGCTGGTATTCGCCGCGATCGGGTCTTTGCTTGGTGGGTCGATCGCGCTGCGCAAAGGCTCCGCGTTCCTGCTGCTTCCCGCCTTCGCGATCCAGGCGACGGCGCTGCTGCTCGCGATGATCAACCTGCCGTACGCGGCGCTCTTCCCCGTGTACGCGCTGTTCGGGCTGGGAGTTGGCCTTGGCGATGCTGGAAACGGCATGCAGGGCCTCACGGTGCAGCGCGCCTACGGACGCCCCATCTTCACCACCTTCTATGCGTTCCAGACTGCGGCCGCGATCACGGGAGCACTGCTGGTGGCGGGCATTAACGGCACCGGCGCACCGTTCGAGACGGCGTTCCTCGTGGGCGCCGTGGTTGCCGTTGCCGCACTGCCTGGGCTGCGGCGTGGGTTGGTTCGCGATCCCGAGGTTGGTGTGCCGGAGTCGGCGAAGCCCACGCTGCCCTGGCGCGGCCTCACGCTCTTTGGCCTCGTAATCCTGGTGGTCTACGTGGGCGACGGCGTAGTCAGCACGTGGAGCCCCGTGTACCTGGACAAGACGTTCATGGCGTCCGCGGCGGTGCTGCCGCTTGGGTATGCCGCGTACCAGGGAACAGTGCTCGTTGCACGGATCATCGGCGACCGGATCGTCGCGGCCGTTGGCCGCGTGTTTGTGGTGGTGTTCGCGGTGATCCTCGCGACCGCAGGATTTGCGGTGGCCGCGGTAGCGCCCGTTGCGTGGCTCGCGGTTGGCGGCTTCGCGGTGGTTGGTCTTGGCCTTGGCGTGCTGGTGCCGCTCGCGTTCTCCGCGTCTGGCGACCTCGCACCAGAGCAGATCGACGAGATCGTGTCCCGCCTCAACCTCTTCAACTACGTGGGTGTGGTGGTGGGCTCCGCAGCCACGGGAATCATCGCGGACGCGACCACGTGGCGCGTGGCGCTGCTCGTTCCCGCGGCGCTCATCCTCGGCATCCTCACGGTGGCGCGCACGTTCCGCGAGCGGCCGGTGCCGCCTGTTCCCGTTGCCAACTGAGCGATTGAGCCCGAGCCGGCCATAGCGTCGGGCATAGCCTGGCGACATGGCCGAGCGCGTAGTCCCCGCCAACGAGGCGTCCTGGGAAGACCTGCAGTTGATCTTCGGCGAGCGCGGGTACCCTCACCGCTGCCAGTGCCAGCGCTACAAGATGGGCCAGGCGGGATACGCGCCCCAGCCGTGGGAGGCGCGCGCGGAGGCGCTCAGGGACCAGACGAACTGCGGACAGCCCGACGCTGTGGAGACTTCTGGCCTCGTGCTCTACCTGGACGATGAGCCGGCTGGGTGGGTGGCCGTGGAGCCGCGCGTGAACTACCGGATCTTCCACATCAACGAGCCCACCGCGACCGTGTGGAAGGGCCGTACACAGGACCGCGGGGACCCCGACGTGTGGGCCGTCACGTGCTTTCGCGTGCGCAAGGAGTTTCAAGGGCTAGGGCTCACACACCCGCTGTGCGCGGCGACCGTGCCGTTCGCTCGAGAGCGCGGCGCGAAGATCCTTGAGGGCTACCCCATCGTGACGTGGGGAGACTCCGCGATCACATGGGGCGAGGTGTTCGTGGGTCCGCTCGGTGCGTTCCTCGACGCAGGGTTCGAGGTGGTGCACGAGCCGTCGAAACGGCGTCGCGTGGTGAGGATTGCGTTCTAGGTGGGTGTCGCACCGGGGCGAAGGCCGGAGGCGTTCGGCGCGCCGGGACTTCGTCGGGGTGATCGTCGCGCCTGGGGACTTCGTCGGGGTGATCGTCGCGCCTGCGGCGCTCCTCAACCCCTTCCTCGCTCGCTCGCGCTCGAAAGCCGTTCGGCTTTCGGCGCTCGCTCACTCGTCGGGGTGACAGGATTTGAACCTGCGATCTCCTGCTCCCAAAGCAGGCGCGCTACCAAGCTGCGCTACACCCCGTGACACCTGCCACCGGCAGGCTCCGCTACTCTAGTACGCGCTGAGTCATCAGCAGTGCGGGTGTAGCTCAATGGTAGAGCCTCAGTCTTCCAAACTGATCACGCGGGTTCGATTCCCGTCACCCGCTCCACTGGGCGCCACGTGAGGTGCCCCCTCGAATGGGCCATGAATCTGCCTATTGGGCCGGCGGATTCAATGGGTCATTGCAACAGGGTCTCTTGCATTGTCTCGTAGGGGGTGGCGAAGTCGAGGCGTTTGCGGGGTCTGCGGTTCATTTGGTCTGCGACGTAGTCGAGGTCGTCTTGGGAGTG
>NZ_JASGEO010000010.1:0-287218 GCF_049841215.1 Demequina sp. | reverse complement strand
CCAAGTACAGTGCGTCGTGGCGGCACCCAGCGCGTCGTAAGGCCCCTATGCGACGCCTCACGTACCGCCAGCGCGCATTCGGCCACGGTTGCTTCCGAACTGGGGGTTCCGAACTGGGGGTTCCGAACTGGGGGTTACGAACTGGGGGTTACGAACTGGGGGTTACGGTCCGGGGCTCACTGGCGCTGCCGCCCCGACGCTCAATAGGCTCTGGCGCTCGACGTCGCCGTGAGCGTCACGCCGTCCACGAACGGCAGGAGCGCGTCCACACCGAACAGTGGGTGCACCACCGTCTGCACGGTGACGGTAGCGGTGAAGTCGTCGCTCGTGGTCGCCTCCACAACCTCTACCAGGGGCAGACCCGCTCGCGCCGCGGCTTCGCCGACGCGCTCTTCCGCGATCCGCGCGACCTGTGCGTTCGCCAGGACGATCACCCCGTCATCGGTTGGCTGCGCCACCGAGCCCTCGTAGTAGCTAGCGACGTCAAGGGCGTCTGCGGCGTCGAGCGCCACCTCATCTGCCACATGGGTGAGCCGCATCCGCTGCAGATGCACCTGGGTGGCCGCGGAGATCACCAGGATGATCAGCAGTGCGAGCACCACGAAGCCGAGCGTGAGCAACATGATCGTGCCCTCGTCGTCCTTGATGCGCACACGGCTCATGGGAGGTACCCATCGACCGGGGATGTGCCCTGCGAGTCGACCGACACCACTGCGCCAGGAAGCAGAGCCCCAAGTCCCGGCAGCGACACGTGGACCGTCACGCTCACCTCTACGTCTGAACCCGGCTCCAGACACGGCGAGCCCGTGCATCGCAGGTCCATGTCCACGTCGTCCGAGACCAAGTGAAAGTCCTCAAGCGTGGTCTGAGCAACCGCAGACGCTCGCTCACGACCCGTCTCCTCCGCTCGCGAGTAGCTGGCCCCCTCTCGCAACGCGTCCACACCCCCAACCACCGCCGCACGGCTGGCGTCACGGGCCACCGCCTCGGCCGCGAAGGCTGCGGACTGGACCGCCCCAAGGCACAACACCAGATACACGATCGGGATCATCAGAACGATCGACAGGAACACGAACTCGACCACGGCGCTGCCGTCGTCGGAGCGCCAGTCCCTACTCATCCCCTGCCTCTTCGATCGCATGCGCTGTGACACTCATCGACCCCGCCCCCCACAGTCCCAGCACCGGGACCGGCGCAGCGAGAGTGACCTCGACAACCTCCCCACCTGCCGTGGGGACGGCTCGCGCGGAGCCAACCACATCGAGCCCTCCAAGCGCCGCCCGTGCGAGGTCGGACGCCCGTGCCGCGCCGTCGGCCGGCGAGAGGTCCGCGAGCGCGCCCACATGCGCGCCTTCCGAGGCAGACGAGAGCAGAATGTTGCGCACGTGCAACGTCAGGGCAAGCTGAAAGAGCCCTGCCGCGAGCAGGACGAGGAGCGCGCCGACGAGAACGAACTCGACGACGGCACTGCCCGCGTCAGCCGCCCGTGACGGAACTGATCGCAGTTTCAAAGACATCGGCGAGCGCCGGGCCCGCGAGGGCCCAGATCGCGGCAACAAGGCCTGCCGTCATCAGCGTGATGAGCACCCATCCAGGCACGTCGCCGCGGTCATCTTTCAGTAGTTTCCTGGCACTGTTCATAGTGTCCCCTCCTGGTGTCAACCTGTGAGCCGAATGGCTATCAGTCCTGGGTAAGTGGCAAAAACGATGGTCACGGGCAGGATCAGGAAGACCACCGGCACGAGCATCACGATCTCGCGCTTTCCTCCCTGCTCCATGAGCTGTTCGCGCCCAGCCACGCGCGCATCGTGTGCCTGCGCGCGCAAGACAGCGGCAAGCGGCGTGCCGAGGTCAAGGGCGGCCACGATTCCGTCTACGAATCGTCGTAGCGGCTGCGCACCCGTCCGCACCGCCATGTCCTGAAGGGCCCTGCTGAGCGGCTCACCGGCCCGTGCGTCCGCGAGCGCTCGCCGCAGTTCCTCAGGAAGCGCACCGTGGGTGGTGCGCGCGACACGTTCCATCGCGGCCCGCGCCCCCTCACCCGCGGCAACTGAGAGCGCGAGTAGATCCGCGATCGTAGGAAGTTCAGACACAATGAGCGCGGTGCGCTTGTTGGCCGCGCGCGTGAGCCACGCGTCCCTCGCCAGCGCGGCGCCGAGTGCACAGATCGCCACAAGAATGAGCAGCGTAACGAGCGGCGCTCCCCTGGCGATCCGCATCGTGGTGGCGGCGGCGAACCCAATCCCGAGCCCAACGGCGCCCCACGCCACCTGTTGCGACCGGAACTGCTCGACGGTGAGCCGCGAGCCGGAACGGTCCAGCCGCAACCGCACGTCCTTGGCGCTCGAGCCCCATCGTTCGAGCACGCGACTGGCGTCCCGCACCACGGGAGCCGCGAGTCTTGCGACTGTGAACCTGGACCCTGCGTTGTGCTCCGACCAGGCGCGCCCATCCGCTGGTCTCACGTATGGCGCGAGCCGCGCGTCGAGGCTTGGACGTCGAGCGAAGACCCACGACATCACGAGCCCTATACCCACGGCGAGCGCGAAGGCAGCAAGAAACGCGAAGGGCATCATCGCAACACCCGCGCCTCGTCCGGGAGCCTGCCGATGGTCACCATCAGTCGGTACGCAATGACCGATGCGATCGCACCGAGCGCGAGCACCATCGCACCAGCCGGCGAGTTGTACGCGTCAACACCACCTGGCCGCGTCGCCAGCACGCCGAGCACTACCCATGGTGCAGCGACGGCCAAACGAGCGGCATTGACCGTCCAACTCTGGCGCGCCTCAAGTTCGCCGCGCGTGCGCGCGTCATCGCGCAGGAACTCGCTCAGCGTGCGCAGCATCGTGCCAACATCCGTGCCGCCCACTTCGCGCGTGACCCTGAGCGCCTCAACGATGCGATCCGCGACAGGATCGGCGAGGCGGTCCTTGAGCGCGTCGAGAGAGTCGCCAAAGCGTCCCGTGGCGCGGAAGTCCTCCGCGAAGGCAAGGAAAGCGGGCCGCAACTCCTCCGGTCCCCGCGTCCCCAACTGGGAAACTGCATGAGGCAACGAAAGACCAGCCCGAATCCCCCCTGCCAAGTGGTCTACAGCGTCGGGCCATGCGGCGCGAGTGATGCGAACGCGCGCCCGGGAGCGAGAGGCGACCAACGCGAACGGTGCCCGCGCCGTCATGACTGCGAAGCACGCGGCGACTACCGGCGAGCGGGTAAGACCCGCAATGACGAGGAACACGACGAGCGCGCCAACAACTGCGACGGTCACGAGAGCACCTGGCGTCACTCCAGGCGCTCCCGCGCGCGTAAGGCGATCCTGGGTGCGGCCGTGCCAGCCGTCCGCGCGGCGCGAGGACGCTGGTGAGGGCAACCAGAAGGCCGTCCACACGAGGAAGAGCCCCAGTCCCAGGGTCAGGCCAAGGAGGAGCGCCATGTCACGCGGCCAATAGCTCGGCGAGGCGGTAGCCATTGCGTGCGAAACGCTCTTGGTGGGGCGGGTAGCCGTCCGCACGCTGCAGTCCGTTGCCTCGGTTGATGAAGAGCTGTTCCAACTCCACAACTCCGGACTCCACGCGGCCTGGAACGGCGACGATCTCGGTGGCACGGCGGCGGCCTCGCGCATCTACGGCCAGATGCACAACGAGGTCGATAGCGGACGCGACCGTGGGCACGACGAAGCGATCGGAGACGTTCTCTCCCGCGAGCAGCGGCAGCGTGCACATCTTCACCACGGCGTCGCGAGCTGAGTTCGCGTGCACCGTGCACATGCCGGGGATTCCGGCGTTGAGCGCGATGAGCATGTCCAAACTCTCCGCTTCTCGCACCTCACCGATGATGATGCGGCTTGGCCGCATGCGAAGCGCCTCTTTCACGAGGCGCCGCAGGCCGATTTCTCCCGTGCCCTCGAGAGACGGTTGGCGGCATTGAAGCCCAACAACATCGCGGTGGGTGAGACTCAGTTCAAAGACTTCTTCACACGTGATGATGCGCTCCCGCGCAGGAATGGACCCGGCCAACGCGCCCAACGTGGTGGACTTCCCGGCCTGCGTTCCCCCTGCTATGAGCACGTTCAGTCCGCACACCACGGCGGCGTCGAGGAACCGCGCGGCCTGCTCGGTGAGCGTGCCGAGCGCCACCAGATCGCCCACGTTCTGCGCGCGCGCCACGTACTTGCGGATGTTGACGCTCCAGTGTTCGCGAGTGACATCAGGGATCACCGCGTGGAGCCGCTCGCCACCAGGCAGCGAGGCATCGACGAAGGGACTGCTCAGATCCAGGCGACGACCGGACAGCTTGAGCATGTGCTCTACCAGGTCCCGCACTTGGCCGTCGGTGAGGATGGTGGGGGTCAGCTCGCTCACTCCGCGCCTCGCCACAAACACCTGACTGGGCCTATTGATCCAGATCTCCTCGATCTCCGGATCGTCCAGGTACTGCTGAAGCGGCCCCAAACCTGACACATTCGAGAGCACGGTGCGCACAGCGTCGGCCCTATCGGCAACCGGCGTCACGGTGCCAGCGAGCGCTTGCTTATCCCACTCCGCAAGCACCTCATCGACGAGCCCGCGCACCACGTGGGCATCGCGCACAGGATCTACCCCGCGCTTGCGAATCTCTTCGCGGACGCGGGTCTCGACGGTAACTACTGGGTCTCCCCCCATGCGCCGAAAGTAGTGGCACGTCGGTATCCCCGCAACCCCAGTTGTGGATAACTCAGTCCCGCGCGGTGTCACACGCCTGTGTCACGATGAACCCATGTGCGGCCGCTACGCGAACTTCCTCACCGAGCAAGAACTCATCGACGCCTTCGCCATCGCCACCATTGCGGATGACGTTCGCCTGCTCCCGCCCAACTTCAACCTGGGGCCTATGCAGCAAGGCGTCATCATTCGGCAACGGCCCGACGGCCGGGAGGCCGAGCTTGCCAAGTGGGGTTTGGTGCCTGGCTGGGCAAAAGACCCCGCGGTGGGTGTGCGCGCGTTCAACGCGCGCGCGGAAACAGTTGCGGAGAAGCCCACCTTCAAGAACGCGTTCGCCAAACGACGGTGCATCGTTCCTGCCAATGGCTATTTTGAGTGGCAGGTGGTGGATGGCGCGAAGACGCCACAGTTCATCCACCCGGCCGACGGTTCCCCGCTCGCCTTCGCTGGCCTCACCGAGGTGTGGCGGCCATCGAAAGACGATCCCTGGCTCGTCACCTTCTCGATCGTCACCACGGAGGCGCGCGGCGAGATGAAGCAGATCCACGATCGCGAACCCGTGATGCTGACCACCGAAGATGTGGACGTGTGGCTGGATCCAGAATCGTCCCCGGACGACCTCTTCGCGGTCATTGACGCCCCCGCGCCGGAGCTCACGTGGCATGCCGTGGACAAGCGCGTGGGCAATGTCCGCAACAACGACGCGGATCTCATCGAGCCCGCGTGAGGGCGCTCAGCGGTTCGTGACCGCCGTCAGGATCAGCGCAAGCGCCACGGCCACCGCAACGCCAAACGTGCCCCACAGCACGTAGTTCCACAGCCGCCCGCGCAACTCCACGAGTAGCCTCCCCAGCACCGCGGCGAGCGTGGGCGCAACGATCACCGCAAGAACCCCAACGGGAGTCAGCCCGCTCACCCCAAGTAGCAGCGCCAGCATCAGGCCAAACCCAAAGCCGTAGATGCCGAACGGAATCAAGGAGGCCCGCAGCCCACGAGGCGCCGTGCGGCGATCCGACCACCGCCCAATGGTGAACGCGAACGCGGGAACCACCACCAGCACCCCAAGGCAATAGGTGATGAGCATCAGCAGCAGGAACGCGAGATCCTCAAAGCCCTCGTTGCTGCGGGACGCCGAGGGCGACAGGAACACCAGCCCAATCCAGATGGGTAGCATCGCGCTCGCCGTGGCCCGCCACCCAAGGATCGCGCGCCCAACACTTCCCGGCTCCCCGATCATGCGCGCCTCACCCTCACGTCGCCGGCCAGCACCTCTTGGTCGCCGTTCGCTGTCCTTACGAGTAGCCCGCCCGACGCTGTCAGCCCTATCGCCGTTCCCGTCACTGGGGAGGTGCTTGCGTTAGGACCGGCGGGCACATCCACGGCCACGTCCCAGCCAATCGTGGCGCACGCGGCAGTCACGAGCGCCGGAATGTCGTCGCCGCGTTCCCACGCGGCGACGGCGTCGCGCAGCTCGGCCACAAGCGCACGCAGAAGCGCCACGCGGTCCAGTGAAGCCGCACCAAGGGTGGCGAGCGACGCGGCGTGAGGTACGGGCAGCTCGGACGCATCCTGAGACACATTGATGCCAATACCAGCGACGATGGCGTCCTGATCGGGGACCGCCTCGCACAGGATGCCCACGACCTTGCGCCAGCGACCCCACTCGGGGATGTCTCGCGCGCCGTGTTCCACGACCACATCGTTGGGCCACTTGAGGAATGCGCCAACGCCCATCCGGCGCAGCGCGCGCACCGTTGCCAGGCCCACAACAAGGGGAGCCCAGCCATATTCCGCACGGGAAACGGCGGGCCTCAACACATACGAACCGGTGAGTGCCGCGCGCGCAGGCGTGGCCCACGAGCGGCCCGCGCGGCCCCGCCCAGCCGTCTGATGGTCGGCGACGTAACCGCTCAAGGCGCCCCACCCGTCGGGCTGGCTGGTGACCAAACCCACGAGCGCGGTGTTTGTGGACGCGGAGGTGGCAACGATCTCCAGCCGTGACAACGGGCGGCCGTCGCCAACGACGTCCTCGAAGTCCGCGCGCTCAAGTGGCGCGCGAGAAGCCGCAATCGCTGCGGGCGTGGCGTGGGTCACGGGGCTAGGCTATCTGCCAGCCACAAAGGGAGTGACGTGTCCGAACCCCGCAAGACCACCGCCGCAGCGCTAGACCAGCTGCGCGCCAAGACCGATGCCGCCGTGACCACCCCGGAGGCCACCGCTCAAGACAAGCAGCACGCCCGCGGAAAGAAGACCGCCCGCGAGCGCGTCGACGCGCTGCTGGATGAAGGCTCGTTCGTGGAGCTCGACCGCCTAACGCGGCACCGCAGCCAGAACTTTGGGCTCGAGAAGAACCGTCCGTTTGGCGACGGCGTGGTGACGGGCTACGGCACCATCGACGGCCGCCAGGTGGCCGTCTATAGCCAAGACTTCACGGTGTTCGGCGGCTCGCTAGGCGAGGTGCACGGGCAGAAGATCGCGAAGATTCAGGACTTTGCGTTGCGCACGGGCGTGCCGTTGATCGGCATCTCAGACGGCGGGGGCGCGCGCATTCAGGAAGGCGTGGCCGCGCTCACGCAGTTCGCCGAGATCTTTCGGCGCAACGTGGCGGCATCCGGCGTGATCCCGCAGATCTCGATCATTCTTGGGCCGTCTGCAGGCGGCGCCGTCTACTCCCCCGCCCTCACCGACTTCATCGTCATGGCGGACGGCACGTCGCAGATGTTCATCACCGGCCCTGACGTCATTAAGGCGGTCACCGGCGAAGAGGTGACGTTTGAGGAGTTGGGCGGCGGGCAAACGCACAACGTGAAGTCCGGAGTGGCGCACTACCTGGCCGCGGACGAGGACGACGCGATCGAGTACGTGCAGCACCTGCTGCAGTTCCTCCCCCAGAACAACCTGAGCGACCCGCCGGCATGGGGCGGCGAGGCCGACCTCGCACTCACCGAGGATGACCAGGCGCTCAACACCCTCATCCCCGACAGCGACAACCAGCCCTACGACATGAAGACCGTCATTTCCGCGGTGCTCGATGAGGGCGACTTCTTTGAGGTGCAGCCGCTCTTCGCCCCCAACGTGGTGGTGGGCTTTGGGCACGTGGAGGGATCCTCCGTTGGCATCGTCGCGAACCAGCCGCTGTCCATGGCCGGCACGCTCGACATCGCGGCCGCGGAGAAGGCCGCGCGCTTTGTGCGCACGTGCGACGCCTTCAACATCCCCGTGCTCACCTTTGTGGACGTGCCCGGCTTCCTTCCCGGAACGGACCAGGAGTACCAGGGCATCATCCGCCGCGGCGCCAAGCTCATCTACGCGTACGCGGAGGCCACGGTGCCGCTCGTCACCGTGATCACACGCAAGGCGTACGGCGGCGCGTACATCGTGATGGCGTCCAAGCAGTTGGGCGCGGACGTCAACCTCGCGTGGCCCACCGCGCAGATCGCGGTCATGGGCGCCGGGGGCGCGGTCAACATCCTGCAGCGGCGTGCTCTGGCGGCCGTGGCCGACGAGGGCGGCGACGTCGAGGCCCGCCGCGCCGAACTCGTCTCCGAGTACGAAGAGGCCATCGTCAACCCCTACGACGCCGCCGACCGCGGCTACGTTGACGCCGTCATCGAGCCCTCCGAGACTCGCGCGCAAGTGGTTCGCGCCCTGCGTGCCCTGCGCACCAAGCGCGCCTCCCTGCCGCCCAAGAAGCACGGAAACATCCCGCTATGACCTCGGCGCCGGAAGGGCCCGACGGCCTGCTCGCCGCAGCGGCCGCGCTCAAGATTGTGCGTGGTTCCGTTGACGAGGAGGAGCTCGCGGCGCTGCTCGCCGGGGTAGTCGCGGTGGCGTCCACGGGGCTCGAACACGACGCACCGGGCCACCCTGCGTCCGCGTGGATGGACAGGACGCGCACGATGCGCGGGCGGCGGCTCATGCTGCCGCTTGGACGGGGGGAAACGGCGTGGCGGAACTCGTTGAGGTAGCGCCTGCGCAGGTGCGCAAGACCGCTCGGCGCCGCTGGATCACTGCGATCCTCGTGGCGCTCTTCATTGTGGCGCTACTGCCGTGGACGCTCATCCGCGCGCTCACCTGGACCGACGTAGGGCCGGTTGGGGGCAATCTTGATCACGCAGATGCCGCCCTGGTCTTGGGCGCCCGCGTCTACCCGGACGGCAGCCCCTCTCCGTTCTTGCTGGAGCGCGTGACCGCGGGAGTGGAGCTCTACGAACGCGGCATCGTTGACCGCATCATCATGAGCGGCGACGGCAACGACTCGAGCGGCCACGGCGAGCCCACGGTGATGCGGTCCCTCGCTGAGGGGATGGGCGTGCCCGCGGAAGCGATCGTCGAGGATCCCCTTGGCGTCGATACGTACTCATCATGCGTGCGCGCGCGAGACGAGTTCGGCGCAGACACGGTGATCGTCACCACCCAGGAGTTCCACGTGTCGCGCGCCACGTGGCTATGCAAGCGAGCGGGCCTCGACGCTCAGGGCGCGTTCCCGCCGATCACCCTGCGCAAGGGAACCGTGGTGGGCAACCTCCGCGAAGTTCCGGCGGCCGCGAAGGCCTGGATGGACGTGGTGAGCGGCCGCGAGCCGTGAGCGACGTAGGGTCGACGTTGTGAGCAAGACACCAGCGTTTGCAGCTGCGGGCACGCTCGGCGCGGCCGCCCTTGCCGTCCTGACCCCCGCCGCAACCGCACGTTTGGCGACGATCGGCGCTCGCCGGCCCATAGCGTCGGGCCGTTTTCACCATGCCGAGGCGGCGCTGGTACTTGGCGCGCGCGTATGGGCGGATGGACGCCCCAGCAGATTCCTCAGGGAGCGCGTGGTCACGGGAGTGCGGCTGTACCGGATGGGGCTCGTGGATCGCATCATCATGAGCGGGGCGGGCGAGGACTCGAGCGGTTACGGGGAGCCGCCGGTGATGCGGCGGGTCGCCGAGGCGGCGGGCGTGCCGAGCGAGCACATCATCGAGGACCCGCTTGGCGTCGATACGTATTCAAGTTGCATCCGCGCGCGCGACGAGTACGGGATGCGTTCCGTCATCGTGGCGACGCAGGAATTTCACTTACCGCGCGCGGTGTGGCTCTGCGAGCGCCTAGGACTGGACGCGCAAGGCGCGTACCCGCCGGTGATCCTCACGGAGCACACGATCCGCGGGCACGTGCGGGAGTTGGGCGCCACTGGCAAGGCGATGCTCGATCTGGCGCGCGGGCGCGATCCGCAGGGATGACCCCTGGTTACTTGAACCTTCAAATGATAGAATAGTGCGATGGAGACCGTGGCCACTACCGAGCAGGAGCGCATCCTCTGGGCGCGCTACAACGCCCTGCTCACCACCGTGCCCGGCATGATCGACGAGCGCATGCGCGCCGCCACCGGCCTGTCTCGCTTCCAGTTCATGCTGCTCGACACCCTCGCCAAGAACCCCACCGGCCAGGTACAGCTCGCGGACGTCGCGCGCGCCGCGGACTCCTCGCTCTCCCGACTCAGCCACGCGATAACCCGCCTTGAAGAGGCTGGACTCGTGGAGCGTCGGGCCTGCGATAGCGACCGCCGCGCCTCCTGGGCCGTGCTCACCCCTGCCGGCGCCAAAGCCATGGCCGACGCTCGCGAGGCCCACGATGCCGTCATGCGTGAGGTGCTGCTCAGCAGGATTCCTGCGGGCAAGCAAGCGGAGGCCATCGCCTTCTTGACGGCGCTTCTGCCCGACGATGTGGCTGGGGCCTGCTCGACGATCGACGGGGTCTAGGGCTTGGTTCCCGTGTCAGGGCCGTCCGCTAAGGTGACCCTGTGTCCGAAACGTTTCGCGCATGGTGGCGTCGCTACAAGGAAGAGGCCATAGTCGCGCGCCTGCGCATCTGGCAGATCATGCCGCTCGCGGGGTGGGGGCGCGTGGTGGCACTGGCCGGTGTTGGGCTGATTCTTGGCGGCTTGCCCATCGTGTTCATGGTGGCAACGTCCGCGATGATCGGGCACGTCCCCGCAGCCGTTGACGGCGGCACATCCTCTGACGAGTACGACACTGTGGTGCGGCTGTTCCTCATCGCGGCGGGGGCATTCTTGCTGCAGCAATTGCTCGCCCCGGTGCAGCAGATGATCGGGTTGTCGATTCAGCGCGCGGTTGACGGCCGCATTCGCGACGAGGCCGTGGAGGCCGTGACGGCGTCCGTGGGCATCGGCGCGCTCGAGGACGGCGAGGTGCTCGCCACGTTCTCCGAGGCACGCATGCGGTTCGAGAACAACTTCCACACGCCGGGCAATGCGGTCGCGGGGATGCTGTTCCTGGTGGCGCGCTACGTGCAGATGATCGCCACCTTCGTCATCGTGTGGATCCTGCTTGGCGCGTGGATTGCGCTCGCCATGATCGTGGCGGTGATGGTGCTGCGCACCGGAAACCGGGGCGGGCTGCGGGCGTACTCGGTGCTGTGGCGCACTAACGGCCACTTGCGAAGGCGCCTCATCTACTTCCGCGATATCGCCATGGGCCCAACCGCCTCCAAGGAGATCCGCGTGTTCGGCACCATGCCGTGGATCAGTAAGGGTCACGAGAAGGCGTTCCACGAGTTCGCCGACCCCACCGATCGCGAGCGCAGGCGCATCTACTTCAAGCCGTACCTCGTCTATGCGGCAATCGGCCTGGTAGCCACCGTGTGGGCGCTTGTGGCACTGACTGCTCAGGCGGCGGGGACGGGGAGCGATCCCGGCGAACTCACGCTTGGCACCATGACCATCGGCGAGCTCACGCTTGGCCTGCAGGCGCTCATTGGGCTGCTCATGATGGGGCGCGACTTCCCGGAGTCAGACACGTCCACGCAGTTTGGGATGAACGCGCTCAGCGCCATTCGCGAGGTGCAGCGAGAGGTCAAAGAGCGGGACACCGCACCGCGCGGATCAGCGCCGGTCCCGCCTGGCGCGCCAATCCAGAGCATCGAGTTCCGCGACCTCCACTTCAGCTACCCGGGAGCCGCCCGGCCGGTGTTCTCCGGGCTCAACCTCACGCTCAGGGCGGGACTCACCACCGCCATCGTTGGCGTCAACGGCGCGGGGAAGACCACCCTCATGAAGCTCCTCGCGCGCCTGTACGAACCCACGAGCGGTGCTATTTACGTGGACGGCATCGATATTGCCGAGCTTGACGTCGTCGAGTGGCGGCGCACGCTGTCCGTGGTGTTCCAAGACTTCGTCCGCTACGAGTTCACTGCTGCGGACAACATCGCGATGGGTGCGGCGTTCGATCCCGCCGATAGGGCTGCGGTAGAGGCCGCAGCAGCAAAGACCGGAATGCTTGAGACCCTGTCCGACGCTCCGCTTGGCCTGGACACGATCCTCGCCCGCGCGTACGAGGACGGCATTGACCTCAGCGGCGGCCAGTGGCAGCGCGTCGCAATCGCGCGGTCCCTCTATGCCGTGGACAAGGGAGCGCGCGTGCTCGTGCTCGACGAGCCGACTGCGGCCCTCGACGTGCGCGCCGAGGCGGAGTTCTTTGAGCAGTTCATCGAACTCACGGCCGGACTCACGACCGTGCTGATCTCGCACCGCTTCTCCTCCGTGCGTCGCGCGGACCACATCATCGTTGTCGAGGAGGGTCGCGTGGTGGAACAGGGGTCTCACGACGAGCTCACCGCGTCTGATTCTCGCTACCGGCGCCTGTTTGAGCTCCAGGCCCGCCGCTTCCGCGAGGGCCTCGGCGCGGACGACGATGCCGACGCCGCGGTCATGGAGGGGGCGTAATGGAACTCCTGAAGGGAATGACAGACATCCTGCGGGTGGCCTGGCGCGCGGGAAAACTCAACTTCGTTCTGGGCTTTGGGCTCATGCTCGTGGCGCCCCTTGCGATGCCGCTTGCCGCCGTGGGCTTACGCGGGATCGTGGACAACGCGATTGCGGGAGAGGCGCGCGCCGCAGTCATCGCGGCCGTGTGGGTTGCCGTGCTGTCTGTGCTTGGCCTCACCGCCGGCCACTTCGCCCACATCTTCTACTTCAAGACCGCGGAAGACGCGGCCGCCCTCATCGAGCGGGACGTCGCCGCGCTGTCCAACGGCTCCGTTGGCCTTGAACACCACGAGCGCGCCGACTACGCGGATCGCGTCGCCTACATTCGGCGAGAAACCGATCGTGCGGCCTGGAACACCGTCGCGTCGCTCTATGGCGGCGTCGCGATCGTTGTAGCGCTCGTGGTCACGGGCATCCTGCTTGCGACGCTCTCGCCCTGGCTGCTCCTGCTGCCCGTGTGCGCCATTCCGCCGCTGCTGCTTGGCCGGAAAGCGGAGGCCGTCGCCAAGGAGGGGCGCGCCAAAGGCGCGCCCGCAACGCGCCAGGCAAACCACCTGTTCTCGCTCCTGAGCGAGCCCGGCCCCGTCAAAGAGGTGCGCACGTGCGGCCTTGAGAGCGAGGTTCGGGAACGCCAGCGTCGGGCCTGGAGCGAGGTCTCTCGACTTGAGATGCGCGGCGAGTACAAGGCCACCGTGCTGCGCACCATCGGGCAGGTGTTCTTCGCCATCGCGTACGTGGGCGCCACGCTCCTCGTTGTCCGCGATGCCATCAACGGGCATGCCACCGTGGGCGACGTCCTCATGGTGATCACGCTCGCCGCACAGGTCAACGCGCAGGTCACCTCCGCTGTGGCGATGCTCCAGGGCCTACAGCGCACGGCCTCGCTGTTCACGGAGATCCGGTGGATTCGCGGAGTCGTCGCTGGGCAACAGGGCGAGCCCGCGGATGCCGTCGTTCCGCAGACACTGACCTCGGGGATCGAACTGCGAGACGTCACCTTCACCTACCCGGGCACCGAGGAGCCCGTGCTCAGCCACGTTGATCTCACCATTCCCGCAGGTGCCACCGTGGCTATCGTGGGCGAGAACGGCGCAGGTAAGTCCACGCTCATCAAGCTCCTGTGCCGCTTCTACGACCCCGACTCCGGCCAGATCACGGTGGACGGCACGGGCCTGTCACGCATGCCCGTCACCGAGTGGCGAGAGCGCATCTCCGCTGGCTTTCAAGACTTCGCCAAGTTCGAGTTCTCGGCGCAGAACACGGTGGGGCTCGGCGACCTTCCCCGCGTCGACGATCCCGAGGCGGTGGCGGACGCCCTCGCGCGCGCCCGTGCGGAGGACGTCATGCGGCGCCTCACCGACGGCCTGCAGACCCAACTGGGCAAGTCCAACGTGGGCGGCACCGACCTCAGCGGTGGCCAGTGGCAGAAGCTAGCCCTGGGGCGCGCCATGATGCGCGAATCGCCGCTGCTGCTCTTGCTCGACGAACCCACCTCTGCCCTCGACGCGCAAGCGGAGCACAACCTCTTTGAGCAGTACGCGCTGGGGGCTCGCCGCGTGGCGCAGCGCACGGGCGCGATCACCGTGCTCGTCTCGCACCGCTTCTCAACGGTGCGCATGGCGGACACGATCCTGGTGGTGGGCGACGGCCGCATCGTCGAGTCGGGCTCCCACGACGAACTCGTGGCCCAGGCTGGGCTCTACGCCGAGCTCTACGCCCTGCAGGCCAAGCAGTACGCCTGACCCCCGCGCAATGTGTGCGTCAGCACCACTTTCCCGGGCCTTGCCGCTCCTGTGTGTGCGTCAGCGCGAGACGCGCGGCGCCTCACCCCCGGTGCTCGCGCCTGCCCAGACCTGCCGCACCCAGCGGAGTAGCCCAAGCCAGATATCCGGACCTCACGCACCTTTAGGAGCACGACTCGTGCGAAAACCGGGCCTCACGCACCAATAGGAGCGTAGGGCCAGCGCGGTTAGGCTCGTCGGCATGCCCGTCCCCCTCGTTCTCGCCTCCCAGTCGCCCGCGCGCCTGTCCACGCTCCGCAGCGCAGGCGTGGAACCTCGCGTGATCGTCTCCCACGTGGACGAGGACGCGGTGCTCGCCTCACTCCCGGATGGCACCGGCCCGGCCGACGCTGTGCTCGCCCTGGCGCGCGCCAAGGCCGAGGAGGTGGTTGCCAAGCACGCGCCGAATGCGCTCGTGCTCGGGTGCGACTCGATGCTCGAGTTCGGTGGCGAGATCCTCGGCAAGCCGGGGAACGCCGGGACCGCCATCGTGCGCTGGCGCCAGATGCGCGGCAGCACCGGCGTGCTCCACACGGGCCATTGGCTCGTGGACGCGCGGAACGGACGCGCCGCGAAGCAGACCGGGGCCACCAGCTCCACGACGGTGCACTTCGCAGACCTCACAGACGAAGAGATCAGCGCCTACGTCGCCACGGGAGAGCCCCTCAACGTGGCAGGCGCCTTCACGGTTGACGGTCTCGGCGGGCCGTACGTCGAGGCTATCGACGGCGACTACCACGGTGTGGTCGGAGTGAGCCTGCCCCTGCTGCGGCACCTGCTGAGCGAGTTTGGCGTAGCGTTCCACGATCTGCGCGCATAGCCGCCCTTTGTAGAACCGCAACAACCAGCACCCACCCAGCCACGGCGTCGGGCAGTGTTTTTGTGGCCTTTCTACAAACAGGGGCCAAAGGGATGGTGCCGCCGCGCAAACTTCGCACAACCCCAGTGGGCCGGTTAGGGAGCCGCGCAAGGCCCGCGCTACCGTTTTCCGGTGACTGCCTTCTCATCCGTGCTCATTGCCAACCGTGGGGAAATCGCAGTTCGCATCATCCGCGCCTGCAAGGACGCGGGATTGCGCTCCGTTGCCGTCTACGCCGACCCCGACCGCGACGCCCCGCACGTACGGCTCGCCGATGAGGCGTTCGCTCTTGGCGGCGCAACGGCACGCGAGACATACCTGGACATCGCCAAGATCATCGACGTCGCACGGCGCGCGGGGGCAGAGGCAGTCCACCCCGGCTACGGCTTCCTCGCCGAGAACGCGGAGTTCGCGCAGGCGGTCATCGACGCTGGCCTCGTGTGGATCGGCCCCAGCCCCGCAGCCATCGAGGCGCTCGGCGACAAGGTGAGCGCGCGCCACATCGCGCAGCGCGCAGGGGCTCCCCTCGTTCCGGGCACACCGGACCCCGTTGAGAGCGCCCACGAGGTTGTCGCCTTCGCCCAAGAACACGGCTTGCCCGTGGCCATCAAGGCGGCGTTCGGCGGCGGCGGGCGCGGGCTCAAGGTGGCCCGCACGCTCGAGGAGATTCCGGAGCTTTTCGATTCCGCGACCCGTGAGGCAGTGGCCGCGTTTGGGCGCGGTGAGTGCTTCGTTGAGCGATTTCTCGACCGCCCACGGCACGTTGAGACGCAGTGCCTCGCGGACCGGCACGGCACCGTCGTGGTGGTCTCCACGCGTGACTGCTCGCTGCAGCGCCGGCACCAGAAGCTCGTCGAAGAGGCCCCGGCGCCGTTCCTCACCGACGAGCAGAACGCGCGCCTCGTCGAGGCGAGCAAAGCCATCCTCAAGGAGGCCGCTTACGAGGGCGCGGGCACGTGTGAGTTCCTCGTTGGCGTGGACGGCACCATCAGCTTCCTTGAGGTCAACACGCGCCTCCAGGTGGAGCACCCAGTCACTGAAGAGGTCACCGGGCTGGACCTGGTGCGCGAGCAGTTCCGCATCGCGGCGGGCGAGCCCGTCACCATTCCACAGCCCGCGCGCGGCCACTCGATCGAGTTCCGCATCAACGGCGAGGACCCTGCGGCGAACTTCATGCCGGCCCCCGGCACCATCCGCACGCTGAACTTCCCCAGCGGCCCCGGCGTTCGTGTGGACGCCGGCGTGGTCGAGGGCGACACCGTGAGCGGCAACTTCGACTCGATGATCGCCAAGCTCATCGTCACGGGCGCCACACGCGAGCAAGCGATTCAGCGGGCGCGCCGCGCGCTAGCAGAGCTCGAGATTGAGGGCATCCCCACGGTAGTTCCGTTCCACCGGGCGGTGCTCGAGGCGCCCGAGTACGTGGCCGCAGACGGCCACTTTGGCGTCTACACCACGTGGATCGAGTCGGAGTTCGCGGACACGGTCGCAACCCTTGGGTCCAGCGGTCCCGCCGCGGAGGCCGTTGAAGAGCCCGCCACCGAGCGCGTCATCGTCGAGGTTGGCGGCAAGCGCCTTGAGGTTGTGCTCCCGGCGGCTTTGGCGCAAGCCGGTAGGTCTCGCGCGGGTGGCCCCGTACGTCGGCAGGCCCGACGCTCCGGCGGCCCCGTGCGAGCGGCAAGTGGCACTACCCTCACCTCCCCCATGCAAGGCACGATCGTCAAGGTAGCCGTTGCCGAGGGGGCGGAGGTCGCCGAGGGCGACCTCGTGGTGGTGCTCGAAGCAATGAAGATGGAGCAGCCCCTCATCGCTCACAAGGCTGGCGTCATCCGCGGCCTCACGCTCGACGTGGGTGCCGGGGTGAGCGCGGGCACCGCTATCTGCGATATCGCGGACGTTGACGCGGCTGAATCCGCCGCATCCGCCGAATAACGCAACTAGTCCCTTGCGCAATCCGCCACGGCGGTCCTAGGCTCTCCAAGGCGCATTGCCGCGCCGCCATCCCATCCCCACCAGGGAAAGCCGCCGCATGTTCGCCAACTACCTCATCGGCCTGCGAGAGGGCCTTGAGGCCTCACTCGTGGTCGGCATTCTCGTGGCGTACCTTGTGCGCACCGAACGTCGCCACCTGCTGAGCCGCGTGTGGATCGGCGTCGGGATCGCGGTTGTGCTGTCGCTCGCGTTTGGGGCGCTGCTCACGCTTGGCCCTCAGGGCCTGAGTTTTGAGGCGCAAGAGGCGATCGGCGGAACCCTCAGCATCGTCGCGGTTGGCCTCATCACGTGGATGATCTTCTGGATGGGCAAGAACGCCCGCTTCCTCAAGGGCGAACTCGAGGGCTCGATGGAGCGCGCGATCTCGGTTGGCTCCGGCGCGGTCGTCACGATGGCGCTGCTCGCCGTTGGTCGCGAGGGTCTTGAGACCGCGCTGTTCCTGTGGGCCGGAATCCAGAGCGCGGGCACCACGGCGGGCCCCGTCATCGGCGCCACGCTTGGCCTCGCCACGGCCGTGCTGCTTGGCGTCCTCATCTATCGCGGCGCCATCAAACTCAACCTGCGCGTGTTCTTCCAGTGGACGGGCGTGTTCCTGGTGGTGGTCGCGGCCGGGGTGCTCGCATACCGCGTGCACGACCTTCAAGAGGCTGGCATCCTGCCTGGCCTGCACAACCTCGCCTGGGACGTGACCGCGGCGATACCGCCAAGCTCGATCCACGGCACCATCCTCAAGGCGATCTTCAACTTCTCCCCCGCCACCACCGTGCTCGAGGCCGTCGCGTACTTCGCGTACCTCGTGCCCGTGATGTTCCTGTTCGTTCGCCAAGCCTTTGGCGCACCAAAGAAGAGGCCAGACGCTGCCGTGTCCCCAGCGTCGGGCCCTGCTACCACCGACGCTCGCGAGAGCGTCCAACCCCAAGGAAACTGATGCGATTCCGTACCCCCGTATCCGCGGCGGCCCTCGCCGCCATCTCCGCGCTCGCGCTGGCCGCGTGCGTTCCCAACGACTCGGACAGCTCCGAGGGCATCGCGGTAAGCTCCACCGCGGACGAGTGCAAGGTGGCCACGGACACGGCCGCCGCCGGCCCCGTGGTGTTCCACGTCACCAACGACGGCGAGGACGTCACCGAGTTCTACCTGCTCGCGGACGACGGCCTGCGCATCATCTCCGAGGTTGAGAACATCGGCCCTGGTATCACGCGGGATCTGGTGGTGCGAGTGCCCGAGGGCAACTACCTCACGGCATGCAAGCCGGGCATGGTGGGAGACGGCATTCAGGCGGCGTTCACCGTGACGCCCTCCGATTCCACGGTGGCGCCAACGGGCGACCGCGAGGAGCAGCTCGCCGCGGCTGGCGACCAGTACATCCTGTACGTGCGCGACCAGGTGCAGACGCTCGTGCAGAAGACCGACGAGTTCGTCGCCGCCTACGAGTCCGGCGACTACGACAAGGCCCGCGAGCTCTACGCGGACGCGCGCGTGCACTGGGAGCGCATCGAGCCCGTTGCCGAGTCCTTTGGCGATCTTGACCCCAAGACCGATGCTCGCGAGGCGGACCTCGCCGAGGGTGACGAATGGACCGGCTGGCACCGCATCGAGAAGCACCTGTGGCCCCCGGCAGAGGGCTACGAACTCACGGCAGCAGAGCAGAAGTTCCTAGCAGATGACCTCAAGGCGAACATCGCGACCCTCTCAGACGAGGTGAACGCCGAGGACTTCACGCTCGACGCCTCGCAGATCGGCAACGGCGCCGTGGGGCTCCTGGACGAGGTCGCCGCAGGCAAGGTGACGGGCGAAGAGGAGATCTGGTCGCACACGGACCTGTGGGACTTCCAGGCCAACGTGGACGGAGCGCTCGTGGCGTTCGGCGTGCTGCGCGACGTGGTCAACGAGACGGATCCTGACCTCGTCAACACGCTTGACACTCGCTTCGATGACCTCAACGCACTGCTCGCGCAGTACGGCTCCATCGACGAGGGCTTTGTGCTCTACACGGACCTCACCCCGGACCAGGTCAAGGAGCTCTCTGACGCGGTCAACGCGCTGAGCGAGCCGCTCTCCCAGCTCACGGCAGCCGCCGTACTGTAACTCCCGTGACACTGCCCGACGCTGACGAACCTCAGGCGACGCCGTCGCCAAAGGGGCCCTCGCGTCGGGCAGTGTTGGGGGCGAGTGCCGCGGCCGTGGGCGTCGCTGCGGTGGCTGGCGCCGGGGGATTTGCCTTTGGACGAGAGACGTCGTCCTCACTGACCTTGCGGTCATATGACTTCCGCGGGCCTCACCAGAGCGGCATCGTCACGCCGCAGCAGGACCGGCTCCACTTCGCCGCGTACGACCTCACCACCTCCTCCCGCGAGGACGTGATCGCGCTGCTCAAGGCATGGACGGAGGCGGCCGAGCGGCTCATGGCCGGAGGCGAGCTGGGTTCCGGCGCCACGGGCGGATCCTACGTGGCACCGCCGGATGACACGGGCGAGGCGCTGGGGCTCGCCGCCTCAGGTCTCACGATCACCTTTGGCTTTGGGCCGGGGCTGTTTGATGACCGCTTTGGCCTGGCGTCCAAGCGGCCAGAGCAGCTCATCGACCTTCCGCACTTCAGCGGGGACGTGCTCGACGACGCGTTCGTGGGCGGCGACCTCTGCATTCAGGCGTGCGCCGACGACCCCCAGGTGGCGGTGCACGCGATCCGCAACCTGTCTCGCATCGCGTTCGGGACCGCGGCAATACGTTGGACGCAACTGGGCTTTGGGCGCACGTCATCGACCACGCAGGCGCAGACCACGCCCCGCAACCTGATGGGCTTCAAGGACGGCACGCGCAACCTCCGCGCGGAGCAGACGGCGGACATCGACCGCTTTGTGTGGGCCGACGCTGGTGACGGTGCCGCGTGGATGGCCACTGGGTCCTACCTGGTAGCCAGGCGGATTCGCATCCGCGCGGAGATCTGGGACCGCACGTCGCTGCAAGAGCAAGAGAACTCCATTGGGCGCACCAAGGGCTCCGGCTCTCCCCTCAGCGGAGGCGGCGAGTTCACGGAGCCGGACTTCACGCGTGCAGGCGGCGACGGCACTCCGCTGATCCCTGTCGACTCACATGTGGCGCTCTCGCACCCCGATGCGAATGACGGGATGGCGATGCTGCGACGCGGCTACAACTTCACGGACGGCGCGGACTCGTTGGGGCGGCTCGATGCCGGGCTGTTCTTCCTTGCATACGTGCGCGATCCCCGCACGCAGTTTGTGCCGGTGCAAGAGCGGTTGTCGAAGTCCGATCGCATGACGGTGGAGTACCTCCACACCACGGGCTCGGCGCTGTTCGCCGTGCCCGGTGGCATCGGCCCCGGAGAGTACGTGGGACAGGCGCTGTTCGAGTAGCGCACGGGGGAGACCGATTCCAACGGACGTCCACGTGAATCGCCCGTCAGTTTCCGTGCCCGCACCCAATCTGACGGACGTTCCGCACATTCGCCCGTCAGGAACCGTGGCGTGCGCGACGCAACGAACGCACCAAACCCGGCCACACCGTCGGGCTTGCGTGGTTAGGTACTTCATCTGATACAGTACCTGATGTGACAGAAACTGACGCATTCGCCGCGGACTTGCTCCGCGGCAACACCGACACCATCGTGCTCGGCGTGCTGCGTCGCGGTGACTCTTACGGATTCGAGATCCACAAGGCCATTCGCGACGCCGCAGGCGGCGATCACGAGATCAAGGAAGCCACCCTCTACGCCACGTACCGCCGCCTCGAGAAGGACGGCCTCGTGGAGTCGTACTGGGGTGACGAGTCCCAGGGCGGCAGGCGCAAGTACTACCGCATCACCGACGCCGGCCGCGCCGTGTACAAGGCCCGCGTCGCCGCGTGGGTGGCCACGCGCCGCATCATCGACACCCTTCTAGACGTCAAGGACCCAGCATGAACACCCACATCCATCGCCTCCTAGACGAGGCCTTCGACGGCGTCACCATGTCGCCGGAGGTTCGCGAGCTCAAGGAAGAGGTGCGCGCCAATGTCATGGCTCGCACGGAAGAACTCGAGGCCGCAGGCGCCTCCCCTGCCGACGCGGCTCGCCAGGCAATCGACGAGTTAGGTTCGGTTGAGGATCTGCTCGGCGCTCCCGTCGCGCCTGGTATGCCCGACGCTCGGGCTGGCAAAGCGCCGAACGCCGCTGATCTTCACGCACGTAACAAGGTGCGGCCCAATCCCGGCTTTGTGGTGCGTGTGACGCTGCTGAGTGTGGCCGCAACCGCGGCCGTGGTGCTTGCCGTGCTCGCCGCGTTCGAGGTTGTGGGCGGTGAGGCGCGCACGGTGCTCGCCCTTGGGTTGGCGGGTGCGGCCCTGCTGGGCTTCATCACCGCTGACTCGCTCCGCCAAGAGACCACGAGCAACTACGCGATGCCGCTTGGCCGTGCGGCGCTGTGGGGTCTCGCGACGTTCGCAGGTGTCGCGGCGCTGGCTGCGTTTGGGGCGTTCGCGGTGGACACCTCCGCGGTGGCCCTCGCGATCGCGGGCGGCGTGCTGGCGCTCGTGAGCATCGGGCTGTTCTCGTGGCTGGGCGCCACCCAGACCAACCGCCACAAGGCCTGGGTGCGCGAGCTGGGTGCCGACTACAGCGCGCACCAGGGCGGAGCTCAGTGGAGCGACCCTAACGCCGCCGCGCGCTTTGGGATGTACTCCGGAGCGATCTGGGTCGCCGGGATCGGCGCGGGCGTGGCGCTCGCGATCATCTTCGCGTGGTGGTGGTCTCTCGTGGTGCTCGGCGTGTGCATCGTGCTCACGATGATCGTGCAAGCGTCAACGATGTTCCGATCCACGAAGGACTAACCCGTTACACGGAATCTGACGGGCGGCATCGCATGCGGTCCGTCAGATTCCGTGTTTTCGCGGAAAGCGACGGACTACCCAGGAAGTGATCCGTCAGAATCCGCGGGCGGTGCGCGAGGCGAGAGCGAGTGAGGCCGAGTGGAGCCGAGTGAGACCCAGTGAGAACCCGCGAGACTCAGTGCGTCCCGGGATCCGTCATGTTGTGCAGGCGACGCGCTGCCTCGGCCACGGTGCCACTCAGTGACGGATACACCGTGAACGCGGCCGCAATGTCGTCAACAGTGAGGTGCTGCGCCACTGCGAGAGCGAGCGGGAAGATGTGCTCCGACGCCCTAGACCCCACGATCACCGCACCAAGCACCTGCCCGGTCACGGTGTGACCAAAGATCTTCACGAAGCCCTCGTCGATGCCCAGCATCTTCGCGCGCGGGTTGCGCGCCAAATCCAAGCGAGACACCTGGTAGAAGATGCCGCGCTCCTTGAGCTGGTTCTCGGTAGCGCCCACGGACGCGATCTCGGGGGCGGTGAACACGTTCTGCGCCACGGTCTTGAGTTCGATCGGCGCCACCGCATCGCCGAGCGCGTGCGCCATCGCGATGCGACCCTGCGTCGCGGCGACGGACGCGAGCGGCAGCACCCCGGTGCAGTCCCCCGCCGCGTAGACGCCTCGCGCGGACGTGCGCGAAACCCTATCCACGGTGATGTAGCCGCGCGAATCCACCTCAACCCCAGCGTCGGCCAGGCCAACGTCGCTGGTATTGGGCACCGAGCCAACGGCCATGAGGCAGTGAGAGCCCTCAACAACGCGGCCGTCCTCGAGGAACACCACCACGGAGTCGCCCTGGTTGACGACCTTCTCGGCGCGAGCGCGCCCAAGCACGGTCATGCCGCGCCGCGCGAACACCTCGGTGATGAGCGAGGACGCCTCGGGGTCCTGGGACGCGAGCACGCGATCGCCGGAAGACACGAGCGTCACCCGCGAGCCCAGCAGGTTATAGGCGCCGGCAAACTCTGCTCCGGTGACTCCAGAGCCCACCACGATGAGGTGCTCGGGGATTTCGGTGAGGTCGTACAACTGGGTCCACGTGAGGATGCGCTCGCCGTCCGGCTCGGAACCAGGGATCACGCGCGGCGACGCCCCAAGCGCAAGCAACACAGCGTCGGCCTCGAACTCGTCCGCGTCAGTGGCCACGCGGGTTGGCGACACGAGCCGGCCTGCTCCCTGGACCACCTGGATGTCGTTCTTTGCCATGCGCAGCGAGATGTCGTGCGACTGCTTGAGCACCAGCTTGCGGATGCGCTCGTTAACCGCGTGCATGTCCACGCGAGAGCGCAAGCGGTCGGCGGTGCCTTCGGAATCCGCGATGCCAAGCTCGGGGGCGCGGCCCGCAATGGTGAGCCACTCCGCGGTGGCGATGATGGTCTTTGAGGGGACAACATCGGTGAGGACGGCGTTGCCACCGAGGCCCTGACGCTCAATGAGCGTCACCTCGGCTCCCGCCTTACGGGCGACGAGTGCCGCCTCGTAGCCGCCAGGTCCTCCCCCGACGATCACTACGCGTGAGGTCATACCTCCATTGTGACGGACTCACCGGCAGGCTGTGTTCGCCGGGGATAGTGTTAACCGTATGGATACCGCCCTCAATGCCGCGGCGGAGGCCGCCGCCGTCCTCGCGTCCGCAACCGGTGTAGAACACCACGACATCGCTCTGATTCTCGGCTCCGGTTGGGGTGGAGCAGCGGATCTCATCGGCGAGGAGGTCGCGTCAATCGAGGCCAGCGAGATCCCCGGATACGACGCCCACGCAGTCGCCGGGCACTCCTCCCTCATGCGCTCCATCCGCACCCCAAGCGGCAAGCACGTGCTCGTTCTTGGTGCCCGACAGCACTTCTACCAGGTACGAGACGCCGCAAAGGTGGCCCATGGTGTGCGCATGGCCGCCGCCGCAGGATGCACCACTTTGGTGGTGACGAACGGCTGCGGTTCCTCGCGCCCCGAGGTTGGCCCCGGCTCCGTTGTGCTCATCAGCGACCACATCAATTTCACAGGCGCCACCCCGCTCGAGGGCGCCACCTTTGTTGACCTCACGCAGGCCTATTCGCCGCGGCTCCGGGCCCTGGCACATGAGATTGATCCCACACTCCCAGAGGGCGTCTACATCCAGTTCACCGGCCCCCAGTACGAGACGCCCGCAGAAGTGCAGATGGCCACGCGCTGGGGTGCGGACCTCATCGGCATGTCCACGGCCCTCGAGGTCATCGCCGCGCGCGAGCGCGGGATGGAGGTGCTCGGCCTCTCGCTTGTCACCAATCTGGGCGCCGGAATCGGCGGCGAGGCGCTCCACCACGGCGAGGTGCTCGACGTTGGCCGCGAATCCGGCCCCCGCATCTCCCGCCTGCTCGCCGACATTGTGGCCAGGCTCTCGTGACCACGCTCCTTGATACGGCCCGACGCTGGGTTGCGGATGACCCCGATGCCGCCACTCGCGCGGAGCTTGAGGTGGTCATTGCCGCCGCCGAGGGCGGCGATGCGGCGGCCTTGGCGGACATCGAGGACCGCTTCCGCGGCACGTTGGAGTTCGGCACGGCAGGGCTTCGGGGCGCCGTGGGCGCCGGACCCAACCGCATGAACCGCGCCGTGGTGATCCGCGCGGCAGCCGGCCTTGCGCGCTATCTCAGCGACAGCGTCGGGCCGTCGTTGGTGGTTATTGGCTTTGACGGGCGCCACGGATCGGTGGACTTCGCCAACGACACCGCGGCCGTCATGGTGGCCGCGGGTCACCGCGCCAAGCTCATGCCGCGCATGCTTCCCACCCCCATGCTCGCGTATGCGACGCGAGCGCTCGATGCCGATGCCGGCGTCATGGTGACGGCCTCCCACAACCCTCCGCGAGACAACGGCTACAAGGTGTACCTGGGCGGACGCGCCGTCACGGACTCGGGGCAGGGAGCGCAGATCGTGCCCCCGTACGACGCGGAGATCGCGTCGCGCATTGCGGCCGTGGAGTCCGTGCTCGACGTGCCGCGCGCTGAAGGCGGCTGGGAGATCATCCCCGACTCCGTGGTGGACGAATTTGTTCACGCGGCCGCCGCGCTTGGCCCCGACGCCGACGGGCGGCGCGCCAACACACGCGTGGTCATCACCTCGATGCACGGTGTGGGCTCCGAGTGCATGCAGCGCGCGCTCGCGGAAGCCGGTTTCACCGACGTGCACGAGGTGGCGGAACAGGCAGTGCCGGATCCCAACTTCCCCACCGTTGCCTTCCCCAACCCCGAGGAGAAGGGCGCGATCGACCTGTCGATCGCGCTGGCCCGCGAGGCGGGGGCCGATGTTGTCATCGCGAACGATCCAGACGCGGACCGGTGCGCCGTCGCCACGGTCATCGACGGCGAATGGCGCATGCTGCACGGCGATGTCGTCGGCTCGCTGCTTGGCGAGAAGATCGCGGCCCATCGCGCACTGCTGCGCATGGCCCCTGGCTCGCAGGTGTTCGCGAACTCGATTGTGTCGTCACGCCAACTCAAGGCCATCGCGGAGCACCACGGCCACAGCCACGTCAACACCCTCACGGGCTTTAAGTGGCTCGCGCGCGTGCCCGGGCTCGTCTACGGGTACGAGGAGGCGATTGGGTACTGCGTTGACCCCGCGCACGTGCGCGACAAGGACGGGATCAGCGCCGGCACGATGATGGCCGTGCTGGTCGCGGACCTCAAGGCGCAGGGGCGCACCCTCGCCGACGCCATCGACGACCTCGCGCGCTCCTACGGCGTCTACCTGACGCGCCAAGTGGCGGTGCGCTACGCCGACCTCGCCGAAATACCAGCCACAATGGCGCGCCTCTTGGCCTCACCACCGGAGACCCTTGGCGGCCACGCCGTGACCGCAACCGACGACATGGGCGAGGGGTTCGCGGGACTGTTGCCAACGTCGGGCCTGCACCTGGCGACCGAAAGCGGAGCCCGCGTCATCATCCGCCCCTCCGGAACCGAACCCAAGGTCAAGGCATACCTCGAGGTGATCGTGCCCGTCGCCGAGGGCGACGTCGCGAGTGCGCGTGCGGAGGCCGAAGACGCCATGGCGGCGCTCGAGGCAGATGTGAAGGGCGCCCTAGGGGTCTAGATCGTCAGATCAGCGCCTTGGTGTGCCACACCGTCTTGGTCTCGGTGAAGAACGTGATGCGATCGAGCGTTGCCGCTGGGATGCCGGGCTCCGGCGGGAGAACGCGCTTGAGGGTGTCGGCCGCGGTGACCTGCAGGTCCACCCAGTCAAGCGCCTCAGCGCCAGCGAGGTCGAGCGCGTTGACATCCGCGTGACCCGCGAGCCACGGTGCAATCTCCGCCGCGGAGCCCGTGAGCACGTTGACCACGCCGCCCGGAACGTCGCTCGTGGCCAGCACCTCCGACAGCGTGATGGCGCTTAGCGGGGACGTCTCGCTCGCCACCACCACCGCGGTGTTGCCGCTCACGAGAACCGGCGCGATGACGCTTACCAACCCGAGCAGACCCTGAGCCTGCGGGGCGATCACGGCGACCACACCCGTCGGCTCTGGGGTGGAAATGTTGAAGTACGGGCCGCTCACGGCGTTGCCGTTGCCCGCCACTTGCACGTACTTGTCCGCCCACCCGGCGTACCAGACCCACGTGTCGATGGCGGTCTCTACCTGGCGCTGAGCTGCGGCGGCCGTGAGGCCGTCCGTGAGGCGCAACTCCTCGACGAACTGCGCGGAGCGGCCCTCAAGGAGTTCGGCGATGCGATACAGCACCTGGCCGCGGTTGTAGGCGGTGGCGCCAGACCAGCCAGCGAAGGCCGCGCGGGCGGCCACCACGGCGTCCCTCGCATCCTTGCGAGAGGCCTTCGCGGCGTTGGCGAGGAACTCGCCCTTGGCGCTCGTCACCTCATACACGCGGCCGGATTCGCTACGTGGGAAGGCGCCGCCGATATACAGCTTGTACGTCTTGGGGATGGGGAGATGGCTCATTGTGCTGCCTTCCTCGTGGCGGTGTTGCCCGTGCCCGACGCTGTGGTTGCGCTGGCAAGGTAGGCGGCAAGTCCGTGCCTGCCACCTTCCCTGCCATACCCGGATTCCTTGTAGCCGCCAAAGGGCGACGCGGGGTCAAAGCGGTTGTACGTGTTGGCCCAGACCACGCCCGCGCGGAGCTTGTCCGCAACCGCGAGGATCTTGGAGCCCTTGTCGCTCCACACTCCAGCCGAAAGCCCAAATGGCGTGTTGTTCGCCTTGGCGATCGCCTCCGCGGGAGTGCGGAACGTCATCACGCTGAGCACGGGGCCAAAGATCTCCTCGCGGGCGATACGGTGGCTCGTCTCCACTCCCGTGAAGATCGTGGGAGCGAACCAGAACCCCTTCGTGGGAATCTCGCACGGGGCACTCCAGCGGGTTGCGCCCTCTTGCTCTCCAATGTCCGAGAGTTCGCGGATGCGCTCCAGCTGAGCCTTCGAGTTGATCGCGCCGATGTCGGTGTTCTTGTCCAGCGGATCGCCGAGTCGCAGGGTGGACAGGCGGTCCTTGAGGCGCTCGATGACCTCGGCCTCGATGTTCTCTTGAACCAGCAGGCGAGAGCCCGCGCAGCACACGTGGCCCTGGTTGAAGAAGATGCCGTTGACGATCCCCTCGACGGCCTGGTCTAGCGGCGCGTCGTCGAACACGATGTTCGCTGCCTTACCGCCGAGCTCGAGCGTGAGGCTCTTTCCGGAACCCGCCGTGGACTTCGCGATGATGCGGCCAACCGGCGTGGAGCCGGTGAAGGCCACCTTGTTGACGTCTGGGTGATTGACGAGGGCCGCGCCGGTGTCGCCGCCGCCGTTGATGATGTTGACGACGCCGGGAGGCAGGTCCGCTTGCTGCAGGATCTCAGCGAAGATCAGCGCGGACAGTGGCGTGGTCTCCGCCGGCTTGATCACCACGGTGTTGCCCGCCGCGAGCGCCGGGGCAATCTTCCACGCGAGCATGAGCAACGGGAAGTTCCAGGGCACGAGCTGCGCGGCCACGCCGAGCGCCCGGGGGTTGGGGCCGAGCCCCGCGTGATCGAGCTTGTCCGCCCACCCCGCGTAATAGAAGAACCACGCGGCGACGAGCGGGATGTCGACGTCGCGGCTTTCCTTGATGGGCTTGCCGTTGTCGAGGGTCTCTGCCACCGCGAGCTCGCGGGCGCGCTCTTGGACGAGGCGAGCGATGCGGAACAGGTACTTGCCGCGATCGGCGCCGCTGAGAGTGGACCACGAACGGTTGAAGGCCTTGCGCGCAGCCGCAACCGCCTTGTCGACGTCCGCGGCGTCGGCGTAGGCGACCTCGGTGATCTTCTTCTCCGTCGCCGGCGAGATGGTGGGGAAGGCCTTGCCGTTGCCGGGCACAAAGTCGCCGTCGATGAACAGCCCATAGCTGTCGCGAATGTTCAGGATCGATGCCGACTCAGGGGCCGGCGCGTAGTCCAGGAAGCGGGTCTTGGATTCAGGCATGGGCTCTAGTCCACCGTTACGTAGTCGGGGCCGCTGTAGCGGCCGGTTGCAAGCTTCTGACGCTGGAGCAAGACGTCATTGAGAAGGCTCGAGGCACCGAACCGGAACAGGTGCGGGTCTAGCCACTCCTCGCCAACCGTCTCTGCCACCGTCACGAGGTACTTGATGGCGTCCTTCGAGGTCTTGATGCCGCCGGCGGGTTTCACCCCGATGCGCTCGCCCGTGAGGCGGTGCCAGTCGCGCACCACCTGCAGCATGAGCAGCGTGACGGGAAGCGTGGCGGCAGAGGGCACCTTGCCCGTGGAGGTCTTGATGAAGTCGCCTCCAGCGAGGATGGACAACCACGACGCCTTCAGCACGTTGTCATACGTCACGAGCTCGCCGGTCTCGAGGATCACCTTGAGGTGGGCGTAGGTTCCGTCCTCGCGCTTGCAGGCTTCCTTCACGGCGACGATCTCGTCGAATACGAGGCCGTAGTTGCCCGCGAGGAAGGCGCCCCTGTCGATGACCATGTCGATCTCATCCGCGCCGGCCGCTACCGCGTCGCGAGTGTCCGCCAGCTTGATCGCCAGCGCGGCACGACCGCTGGGGAACGCGGTCGCCACGGCGGCCACGTTGACCCCACTGTTGGGGCCAAGGGCCGCCACCGCGTGCGGCACCATGTCGCCGTAGACGCATACGGCCGCCACGCGCGGGGTGGTGAGGTCCGAGGGGTCTGGGGTGAGTGCCTTCGCAACAAGTGACTGGACCTTGCCGGGGGTGTCGGCGCCTTCGAGCGTCGTGAGGTCGATCATCCGGATGGTCGCGTCGAGCGCCCAGGCCTTCGAGGTGGTCTTGATGGACCGCGTGCCGAGCGAGGCCGCTCGCGCCTGCAGGCCAACAGCGTCCACGCCAGGCAGACCCTCGAGGTAAACCCGCAGGCTCTTCTCCGTGAGGTCGCCGCCAATGACCTCTGCGGCTCGCGCAGTTGGCGCGAGGAGGGCATGGTCTGCCGCGCTGGATGTGGGTGCGCCTGTCACTGTGCCTCCTTGTGTCGCTCGTGCGTCGTTGGCGGCAGTGCCAGCCCCGACGGTCCTCGGCAACTCGTCATCCCTACAGCCTATGCCGCTCGCACGTTGGGCGTGGCCAGATGGGTCACACTCGCGCCCCTTGCGCGCCAGGTGTGAGACCCTTGAGGTCAGGCCGATTCCCGGCCACCGGACGAGTGCGACGTACCCGGAACGCGACAAGACGACGCTCTTTGGAGTACGTCATGCCGTGGATCATCCTCATCCTTTCCGGAGTCCTCGAAGCCGTGTGGGCCACCGCGCTAGGCCGCACTGAGGGGTTCACCAAACCAGTCCCGATCGCCGTGTTTGTCGGCGGGTTGGTGCTGTCGATGGCTGGGCTCGCCTTTGCGATGCGCGAACTCCCGGTCGGCACCGCCTACGCCGTGTGGGTGGGCATTGGCGCGGCGCTCACGGTGGGCTACGCGATGGCGACCGGCGCCGAGCCGGTGAGCCTGTTGCGCATCGCACTCATCCTGGGGATTGTCGCGTGCGTCGTGGGCCTCAAACTGACCCACTGACCCCCTCCTCGTGATCACCTCTCCACACAACGCGAATGCCTCTCCACACAAGCGAGGCGTTCCGGGCGGAGACACACGCTCAGGGGTGCGTGAGAGTACCCCGAGTCAGTCCCTCGTGTGTGGAGGGGTGATCGCCGTGTGTGGAGGGGCGATCCGGTCTACAGCGCTTCGTACGCCTCGAGGATCGTCTCCGCGAGGTCTCCGCGCTCGTCGTACGGCAAGAACGCCGACCACGCCGCCGTGAGCGTGGCCTCGAGGAAGTCCTCGCGGGTCCAACCGGCCCCCTGGAGCGCCTCAAACTCGCCGCTCACCGAGACGTTGGAGACCAAGCGGTTGTCGGTGTTGATGGTCACCGCGAAGCCGAGATCCCGCAACCCGTGAATGGGGTGCTCGGCAATCGAGCGGGCCGCCGCCGTGTGCACGTTCGACGTGGGGCTGCACTCGAGCGCGATCTGCCGGTCCAACGCGTCCTGAGCGATCACGCCAAGCACAGCGTCGTCCGTGCCGAAGTCCGCGATGTCCTCCCAAATGCGCACGCCATGCCCCAAGCGGCGAGCAGAGCCCAGGCCAAGCGCCTCTCCGCAACTCGCCGCGCCGTCAGCCTCTCCTGCGTGAATCGTGACGGGCACGAGTGCTTCGCGAAGCAGCTGGAAGGCTTCGCGGTGCTGCGAAGGAGGGAAGCCGAGCTCGGGGCCGGCGATGTCGAAGCCCACGCAGTTCTCGCCGCGGTTGTCGAGGGCCAACTGGGCGATCTCGAGCGACCGGTCAAGGTGGCGCATGGCGCATAGCAGGGCCGCCGCACGGATCCCAAAGCCCTCTTCGGCCGCGGCCGCGATGCCGTCCTCGATACCGGCCTGCACGGCCTCAACAACCTGTTGCAGCGACAAACCACCTGCTAGATGCTGCTCCGGCGCGTAACGAAGCTCGGCGTAGATGACGCCGTCGCGAGCAAGATCCACCACGGCCTCACGAGCCACGCGGCGCAGGTTCGCCTCGCTTTGCATCACGGCTGTGGTGTGCGCGAACGCCTCGAGGTAGCGCACCAGGTCCCCGGAGTTGGCGTTCTCGGTGAAGATCCGCTGCAGTTCTGCAGGATCCGTGGAGGGCAACTCGTGGCCGATCTCGGCGGCGAGCTCAATGACGGTTGCGGGGCGCAACCCTCCGTCGAGGTGGTCGTGCAAGAGAACCTTGGGCAGGGCGACGATCTGGTCGTGGGTGAGGGTCATGCTCCAAGGCTAGCCCCGCAACACTCCTGACCACTTTCCGTGGGTTCTGCGGGCGTGGGAGCGATCACACACCCCCAAAGTGGTCAGGGGTGTTGGGCACCGCAAGAGTTAGGCTGTGGAAATGGCTGACCGCTCCCAGAAGATCTTCGCGATGCCCGTAGCGAAGGTGTATCCCCTCTACGTGACCAAGCTCGAGCGCAAGGGCCACACCACCGCGGAACTCAACGAGATCATCGAGTGGCTCACGGGGTTCAACGAGGCCCAACTTGAGGCCCACCTCAAAGACGACACCACCTTCGAGGACTTCTTCGCCACGGCCCACCTCAACCCCAAAGCGAGCGAGATCACCGGCGTCATCTGCGGCATGCGCGTCGAGGAAATCGACGATCCGCTCATGCAGAAGATCCGCTACCTCGACAAGCTCGTGGACGAGCTCTACAAGGGCAAGAAGATGGAGAAGGTGCTGCGCGCCTGACGCCTCACGCCCGCGGCGACGGCAGCACGAGCCACACCAGCCGCGTCCAATGACCGAGCGCGGCAAGTTTTCCGTGCGGCGGCGACAGCGCCTCCACCGGCACCGCGTGCACCGCACCGGAGCCCGGCTCGTAGATCCGCAACGCGTCGCCATCACGCCCAACAAGCAGCACCACATGCCGCGGCACGGCCGCCTCCAAGCCGAGCGAGACATCGCCGCCAACGTATGCGGTCACGGGGATCCCGTCCCGCAGCGCCGCCGACGCATGCGCGAGCCCCGCCGCCAAGTCCCCAGGCACCCCGTCGTCGATCACGAAACCGCGCATCCTCAGCCCCGCACACCGCGTCACGTTGTCGACGCGCCACGGCGGCGTCCCCAGCGCCCGCGGCCACGGCAGCGGCCCCACCGCAGATTGGGTGGTTGCCAGGTGCGTTGCGCGCTGCAGCGCGTTCCAGCGCTCGGTGACGGTGTGCGCCCTGAAGCCGTTCACCTCCACCCGCAGCACCTCGGGCGGCATGTAGTCCCCCACTACTTGCCCGGTGGCCACCCATAGCGCCACGAAGGGGTCGGTGATCATCGCCATCATCGTCATGCTCGCGGCGCCGCACGTGGTCTGGTCCACCTGCACGGCGTGAGTTGTGCCCCATTTCACCGGCCCGACGCTTCCCGCCTTGATAGGCGACCTCACCAAGGCCCTGGCTGGGGCGGGCAGGCCGTTCCACTTGGCGGCGAGGCCCGCCACCGCGGCCACGGGGGCCCACGATGCGGCCGCGCGCTCCACGACCGCGCGGTCTACGCCCACCTCCGCGAGCGCGCTCTCGAAGGCCTTGCGGTCCGCCGCGTTTGCGGTGGCGAGGCGGCGCTCGAAGACGCGCGCGAAGATATCGTCTTGGGGGCGCTCTCCGCGTTGCGCTAGGCCGGAAGCCCGCGCGACAGAGGCGGCGGAGGTCCACCGCCGCCTCCCGCCGAACGCGTCTGAGACGTGTGCGGCGACCGCAGTGATGTTCCAGCCTGGACTCAAGAGCGGGTTCCCACCGAGTCCAAGAACAGGGTGCGCTCCACGGGTGAGTCGCCCACCTCGATGGTGCCAGCGCCATCGCAGGCTTCACCGAGCGCGCTCAGACCACGGGACATGCGCTCCGGCGTCTCGGCGTAGAGGGTCATGATGACGTCGCCCTTGCGCACCGGATCGCCAAGCTGCTTGTTGAGCATGATGCCCGCACCGAACACCACGGGAGCACCCTGCCGTTCGCGACCCGCTCCCAAGCGCCAGGCCGCTATCCCTGCGCCCAGCGCGTCGAGCCGAGTGACGTAGCCATCCGCCTCTGCGCGCACCTCCTCCGTGAGGGGAGACAGCGTAAGGGGGGTGTCTGGGTCTCCACCCTGCGCGGCGATCATGCGCCGCCACGAGTCCATGGCGCTGCCGTCCTTGAGGGCGTCCGCGGGGTCAACGTCGCGGAGCCCGGCGCCCGCGAGCATCTCGCGAGCAAGAGCGACAGTGAGCTCCACCACGTCCGCGGGGCCGCCCCCTGCAAGCACCTCGATGGACTCGGCCACCTCGTTGGCGTTGCCGATCGCGAGGCCGAGCGGCGTCGACATGTCCGTAAGCAGCGCGGAGGTCACCACTCCGGCATCGGTCCCGAGATCGACCATGGTGCGTGCAAGTTCACGCGCCTGGTCAAGATCCTTCATGAACGCCCCGCTGCCCACCTTCACGTCGAGCACGAGCACCCCCGTGCCCTCGGCGATCTTCTTGGACATCACGGAGGCGGCGATCATGGGGATGGACTCCACGGTTCCGGTGACATCGCGCAGCGCGTAAAGCTTCTTGTCTGCTGGGGCCAGCTGGGTCCCCGCGGCGCAGATGACCGCGCCCACGTCTTTGAGTTGCGCGTGCATGTCCTCGTTGGAGACATCCGCGCGCCACCCCGCGAGGGACTCGAGCTTGTCGAGGGTTCCGCCCGTGTGGCCAAGGCCGCGCCCGCTCAGTTGCGGAACGGCCACGCCGAACGAGGCGACGAGTGGAGCCAACGGCAACGTGATCTTGTCTCCCACCCCGCCGGTGGAGTGCTTGTCCGCCGTGGCCTTGCCAAGTCCGGAGAAGTCCAGCCGCACGCCGGTGTTGATCATCGCTTGCGTCCACCGCGCGATCTCGCCGCGCGTCATTCCGCGCTGCAGGATCGCCATGGCCAGCGAGCTCATTTGCTCGTCGGCGACAACACCCCTGGTATAGGCGTCAACGACCCAGTCGATCTGAGGATCCGGAATGACCTTGCCGTCGCGCTTGGCGACGATCACCTGCACGGCGTCGAACGGCTCGCTCATGACTCCTCCAAGTTCTCTGGGCCAAACGCCCAGGGGAGAATCTCGCTCATGGTGACAGGGCCGTCGGGCCCATCGAGGATGAGCCCAGGGCCACCGTGCTCAAAGAGCAACTGGCGGCACCTGCCGCACGGGGACAGCGGGGCGCCGTTGCCGTCCACGCACGCAAACGCGATGAGGCGAGTGCCGAGCCCGTCCGTGTGGAGCTTGGAGACCAGCGCGCACTCCGCACACAGCGTGAGGCCAAAGCTCGCGTTCTCGACGTTCGCGCCCGTGACGATCTGGCCGGTGTCGGTGAGCGCCGCGACTCCCACGGGGAAGTGGGAGTACGGCACGTAGGCACGCTCGCTTGCGGCCCGCGCCGCATGGCGCAGGGCCTCCCAATCGATGTCGCTCATTTCTTGTACGGGATGCCTTCTGAGGCCGGCGGGCGGGCGTGGCCCACGAAGCCGGCAACGGCAAGGATGGTGGCAAGGTAGGGCAGCATCGCGAGGAACTGGGACGGGATGCTCGAGCCGATGATGCCCAGCTGGTCCTTGAGCGAGTTCGCGAACCCAAAGAGCAGGGCCGCGGCAAGGGCTCCAACGGGGCGCCAACGGCCAAGGATCATCGCGGCGAGGGCGATGAAGCCCGCGCCGCTCGTCATTTCCTTTCCGAATGCGAGACCTGCCGCCACCGTGAAGTACGCACCGCCGAGACCCGCAACCGCACCGCCAAGGATGGTGTTGCGCACTCGCGTGCGGTTCACCTTGATACCCACGGTGTCCGCGGCCTTGGGGTGCTCGCCAACCGCGCGGACCCTGAGGCCCCAGCGCGAACGGAAGAGCATCACGGCGAGCACCGCAACGGTCACGTACATGATGTAAACGAGGATCGTCGCGTTGAACAGGGTGGGGCCAACCACGGGAATCTTGGACAGCAGCGGGATGGGCAGCTTCGCGAGCGGCATGTTCTGGTTGAGCGCCGTGTTCTCGCGCAAGAGCGTGCTGAACAGGAAGTTGGTGATACCAACCACAAGCACGTTGAGCACCACACCAACGACGATCTGGTTGACCCAGTACTTGACCGCGAAGAGCGACAGGATCGCTCCAACAAGGGCGCCGGCGATGGGCGCCGCGATGAGGCCAACGTAGGCGTTGCCTACGGCAGAGGCGACGACCGCCGCGGTGAAGGCACCCGCGAGCAGCTGGCCCTCAATGGCGATGTTGATGACGCCGGAGCGCTCGCAGATGAGGCCGGAGAGGGATCCAAAGACCAGCGGAACGGACAGCACCACGGCGGCGGTGAGCAGGCCCGTGACGTTGATGCTGGTGTCGGTCTTGCCCGCCCCAGCCCACGTGAGCAGCGCAAAGAGCACGGCGGTGCCGTAGATGACCGCGGCCCACCAAGGGAACTTCCGTGCTGTCTGCACGCACCACGCCGAGTAGCCGGCAAGGCCAAGCGCGATGACGGACAGCGTGATCGCGGTGACCTGGGAGGGCACGTGCCAGATGGGAATCTGGAAGAAGTCCCCCGGGCGCGAGAACGCGAAGGTGGTCTCCGTTCCGCCTTCCGTGCCGAAGCCGAAGAAGACGAGGGACAGGATGCCAATCACGCCCAGCGTGATGGGGATACCCCAGTGCTTGGCGGTCTGGAGGCTTGGGGCTGCCACTGCCGGGGCAGGGGTTGCGACGGCGGTCATGCCACGACCTCCTTCACCTTGTGCGGCGTGGGCAATCGGAACAGGAATCTCACGAGCGGCGGGGCCGCGATGAACAGCACGATGAGCGACTGAATCACGAGCACGATGTCAATAGGTAGCCCCGCCTGCACCTGCAGCGTTGGCCCGGCGGCCTTGAGCCCGCCAAACAGGGTTGCGGCCATCACGATGCCCAGGGGTCTCGAGGCGCCAAGCAACGCCACTGTGATCGCGTCGAAGCCGATCGAGCCCGCGATTCCCACGGTGAGCGAAGGTTGCGTGCCGAGAATCTGGGCGGAACCCGCAAGTCCGGACATCGCACCGGCAACCACCATGACGAGGATGGTGACGGTGGAGACCTTCATACCTGCGGTACGGGCGGCCGACGGGTTGGCCCCCACGGCGCGGAACTGGAAGCCAAGCGTGGATCGCTCCATGAGCCACCACGAGAAGCCCGCTGCGAGCAGCGCGAGCACAAAGCCCCAGTGCAACTGGAACTGGTCTCCGAACAGCTTGGGATACAGCGCAGAGTCGTCGAGCACCGGCGATTGCGGGTTGTCACTGCCCTCGCGCTGCATGGATTCGAGGGTGAGGAGCCAGCCAACGAGGTTGAGCGCGATGTAGTTGAGCATGATCGTGGTGATCACCTCATGGGCGCCGGTCTTGGCCTTGAGCCAGCCGGGGATGAACCCCCAGATGGCGCCACCAAGCGCACATCCGATCACCGCGAGGATGAGGTGCAGCGGGAACGGCAAGTGCCACATGAAGCCAACAACGGCACCGAGCGTGGCACCGATCATGATCTGGCCCTGGGCACCGATGTTGAACAGCCCCGCGCGGAAGCCGATGCCGATGCCAAGACCCGCGAAGATGAGCGGCGTCGCCATCGTGAGCGTCTGCATGAAGGGGGCGATCTTCTTGGCAAAGGTATCGCCGCCGCTGTTGAAGACGGCTCCCTGCCAGATGGCGCTATAGGCGGATCCGAGCGCGTCCGCAGCCGCCTGGAACGTGTCGGCCGGGCGCGAGAAGAAGTACTGCAGCGCCGCCCGGAACTCCGGGTCCGCGAACAGGATCAGCACGCCGCTAAGAATCAGGGATGCGATCACGGCGAGGATCACGACGAGCGTGGAACTCTCCACGATCTCGCGCATCACCGAACGGCCGGAGGGGCGCTCCGCGGACGGCTCGGTCTTTGGCGACTCCGCGATGGAGGCCGCGGCCACGGACTCGCCGGGAGCAGGGGTCTGCTCGCTCATGCGGCACTCTCCTCTTTGTGTGCACCGGCCATCATGAGGCCAAGATCTTCTCTGCTGGTGTCGGGCGGAACGATGCCAACGATCTCGCCGTGGTACATGACCGCGATGCGATCCGCGAGGGCGGCCACTTCGTCGAGCTCGGCGCTCACGATGAGCACTGCCGCGCCCGAATCGCGCTCTTGGATGATCCGTTTGTGCACAAACTCGATAGAGCCCACGTCTAGGCCGCGTGTGGGGTTGGAGGCGATCAGCAGCTTGAGCGGCCGCGACAGCTCACGCGCGAGCACCACCTTCTGCTGGTTGCCGCCGGACAGCGAACCGGCCGTGAGGAACACCGAGGTGGTGCGGATATCAAACTGCTCCACGGCCTTGTTCGCCGACTCTTCGACCACCGCAGGCTTGAGCGCGCCCGCCTTTGAATACGGGTCCTTGTCATAGAGGTCGAGGATGAGGTTGTTCGCAATTGTGAAGGTGGCCACGAGGCCGTCTTCCGTGCGGTCCTCTGGCACAAACCCAAGACCGGACTCGAGCACCTTCTTGATGGGCAGCCCCGTGATCTTCTTGCCGTCGAGGGTCGCGCTGCCCGCCACCGGGGTCACCGCGCCAAGCAGCGCCTCCGTGAGTTCGGTCTGGCCGTTGCCCTGCACACCCGCGATCGCGAGGATCTCGCCCGCGCGTACGTCGAACGACACTCCGTTGAGCTGCACCACGCCAAGGTCGTCAACAACGGACAGTCCGTCAACGGAGAGCACCACATCGCCTGGGGTCGCCGGCTCTTTGTCCACCGTCATGGTGACGGCGCGTCCCACCATGAGGGAGGCGAGCTCTTCGCGAGACGCGGTGGGGAGCGCAGTGCCGACCACCTTGCCGCGGCGAATCACGGTGATCGTGTCCGCGATGGCCTGGACTTCGCGAAGCTTGTGGGTGATGAGCACCACGGCGGTACCGGAGTCGCGCAGCTGGCGCACGATCTCGAGCAGCTCATCGGTTTCTTGCGGAGTCAGCACAGCGGTGGGTTCATCGAGGATGAGCACCTCTGCGCGTTGGGACAGCGCCTTGATGATCTCTACCCGCTGCTGAGCGCCAACGGGGAGGTCTTCGATAACGGCGTCGGGATCCACGTTGAAGCCGAACCGCGCGGAAATCTCGCGCACCTTGTCGCGGGCGGCGTTGATGTCGAGCAGGCGGAACGGCCCCTTGACCTGTTCGTGACCGAGCATCACGTTCTCGGCAACCGTGAAGGGGTGAACCAGCATGAAGTGCTGGTGAACCATCGCGATGCCGGCGGCCATCGCATCGCCGGGGCCTACGAAGGTCACGGGCTTGTCGTCGATGAGGATCTCGCCGCCGTCGGGGTCGTAGAGCCCAAACAGCACATTCATGAGCGTCGACTTGCCCGCGCCGTTCTCCCCCAACAGCGCGTGCACTGTCCCGGGTTCAATCACCAGATCGATGGAATCGTTCGCGGTGAAGTCACCGAAACGCTTGGTAATCCCCCTGAGTTCGAGTTTCACGCCCGCTCCTTTGCTACGCCAACTGAACACTCTTATCCAAGCACTAGGGGCGCGCCGCGTCCACGCAGCGCGCCCCATTGGGTCAGCCCCTGGGGGCCGACCAGTGCTTAGGAGAGCTTGACGGAAATCGAGCCGTCGATGATGCCAGCCTTGAGCTCGTCGAGCTTGGTGACAACCTCAGCAGGAACAACGGAAGCGCTCGGGCCAAGGCCCACTCCGCCGTTCTCAAGGGTGCCAACGTAGTTCTCGTTCGAGAAGCCCGCACCGGTAGCCGCCTCGGCGACAACGTCGTACACGGCGGGTCCCATGAGCTTCATGACCGACGTCAGGATGATGTCGCTGTAGTCGGTGGTCTGCGTCCAGTCGGAGTCAACACCGATGATCCAGGTGTTGCCAGCAGCCTTGGCGGCTGCAGCGGCACCAAGGCCAACCGGGCCAGCGACGGGCATGATGACGTCCGCACCCTGGTCGATGAAGCCCTGAGCAAGGTTCTGGCCCTTGGTCTGGTCGTCGAAGTCGTCAGTGAACGAGCCGTTCTTGCCGTCCCAGCCGAGCACCTTGACGGACGCGCCGTTCTCGGTGTTGTAGTAGTTCACGCCGGCAAGGAAGCCGTCCATGAAGATCGTCACGGTGGGGATGTTCATGCCACCAAACGTTGCCACGGTGCCGGTCTGCGTGGAGCCTGCAGCGGCGTAACCAGCGAGGAACGCTGCCTCGTCGGTCTCGAAGGTGAGGCCCTTCACGTTCTCCATTGGCGGGTCGTACGCGAAGTCGATGATCGCGAAGTTGGTGTCAGGGTTCGCGGTCGCGGCGGCCGCGGTCGCGTCAGCAAGGAGGAAGCCAACCGTGATGATGAGGTCGCAGTTTGCGGACACCATCGCGTTGATGTTGGTCTCGTAGTCGGCACCGTCGGTGGACTCAGCGGTAGCCATCTCAACGCCAAGGTCGTTGGACACCGACTGCAGGCCCTCGAAGCCCGCCTGGTTGAACGACTTGTCGTCGAAGCCACCGGCGTCAGACACCATGCAGGCCTTGTAGTCAATGGGAGTGGCCGTGTTGGTGGGGGCCGCGGTGTTGCTCGTCTCGGTCTCCTCGGGCGCGCTGGAGCACGCGGCAAGCGCGAGCGCCGTGACGGCCGCAAGGGCGCCGAAGCGAATCGTGTTCTTCATGAGTGAGTTCCTCACTGATAGGGCCCGATGTTACGGGCAGTGGGTGATTCCACTCTAGCGAGGCTTTGTTGCGTCTTCTCGCCGGGGATGTTGCGAAAAGGCTACAAAACGCTGCCCGACGCTGGGGTACCGGCGTCCTTGACCGCTTGGGCATGCGCTTTGCTCACCACCAAGATTGCCTCCGGCGTCTCCACCACCACAACGTCGTCAAGGCCCACCACCGCGATGGTGCGCGTGGCACCAATGGCGACCACGCCGTCGGACTGAATGGCGCGAATATCTGCCGTGGAGTCGATGCGCACCACGCCGTCAGCGTCCGCGGAGGTGAGCTCTGCGAGGGTCGCGAAGTCGCCGACGTCGTGCCAGTCGAAGGCCGAGGGAACCACGGCCACGCCTCCTTGGGCCGCGACGGGTTCCGCGATGGCGTGATCGATGGCGATCTTCTGCAGGGTGGGCCATACGCGGTCCATGACCTCGCCGCGCCCGCCCGTGTCCCATGCGGCCGCAATCTCGCGCACGCCGGCTTCGAGCGCTGGCAAGAGGGTGGCGAGGTGCCCAAGCAGCACGTCGGTGCGTACCACGAACATTCCCGCGTTCCATACGTAGCCGCCGTCCGCGAGCATGCGGCGCGCGGTTGCCGCGTCCGGCTTCTCCGTGAAGGCGCGAACGCGCATCACTCCCGGCGAGTGCTCAACTCCTTGTTCGATGTAGCCGAACGCGGTGGACGGTTCGGTTGGCTCAATGCCGATGGTCACCACATAGCCGTCGCGCGCAGGCCCGACGGCCGTGCGGACGGCCTCTCGGAAGCTCACGGGGTCGCCAATCACGTGGTCGGCGGCGAACGAGCCCACGAGCCGTGGGCCGTGGCGATGCTCCACCACGGCGGCCGCGAGCGCGATGGCCGCCATCGAGTCGCGAGGGCTGGGCTCCGCGAGCAGGTTGGTATCAGGCAACTCCGGCGCCTGGGCGAGCACCGCGGAGGCGTGCTTGGCGCCCGTGACCACCACAACGTCGGGCGTCAACGGGGCCAAGCGCGAGAGCGTCTCTTGAATGAGGGTGCTGCCTGTCCCAAGGAGGTCGAGGAGGAACTTGGGCCGGTCAGGCCGCGAGAGGGGCCACAACCGGGAGCCCACGCCCCCTGCGGGAACGATGGCGGTGAAGTCGTCGATGGGCGTTTCGCTCATGGCGACCAGATTATGATGCTTATCGAGGGGATCACGCCTGTAAGGAGACAAAGTGCCGTCGTTGCCGACGCTCTACCGCGGCCGCGAAGGCATGTGGATGTGGGTGGTCCACCGGACCACCGGAATCGCGATCTTCTTCTTCTTGCTGATCCACATCCTGGACACTTCTCTAGTGCGCATCGACCCCGAGGCCTACAACTCGGTGATCGCCTCGTACCACTCCCCCATCTACGGCATCGTCGAGGCGGGGCTTGTGGCCGCGATCATCCTGCACGCGTTCAACGGCGTGCGGATCATCCTCGTAGACCGCTGGACGTGGGCGCTGCGCCACCAGCGGCTGTTGTCCTGGTTTGTGTGGGGCATCTTCGTGGTGATGATGGCCGGCTTCTTGCCGCGCCACCTCATGTCCGTGTTTGGGGGCGAGTGATGGCTACCGCGGCTCCGGCCCTGACCCCGATCCCTTCCCGCCGCACCATCGGCAAGGTGCAGCGGTGGTCGTGGGTCTTCCAGCGCATCTCGGGCCTCGTGCTCATCGTGCTCATCTTCACCCACCTGTTCGTGAACCTCATGACCGGCGACGGAGTAAGCCAGATCGACTTTGGCTTTGTGGCAGGCAAGTGGGCCGCACCGCTGTGGCGCTGGTGGGACTTCGCGCTGCTGATCCTCGCGCTCGCGCACGGCTACAACGGCATGCGCATGATCGTCGACGACTACTCGCACGGCCGGATCATGCCCAAGGTGCTGCACTGGTCGCTGCGGCTTTCTGTGGTGGCGCTCGCGATCCTCGGCACGCTCGTGATCTTCACCTTTGACCCCTGCCCCACCGGGGTGGACCCGTCCATCCTGCCCAGCTTCTGCGCCGACCTGTAAGGACTGCCTTCTATGACAGAGCACGAGTTTGACGTGGTGATCGTGGGGGCCGGCGGCGCAGGAATGCGGGCGGCCCTTGAGTCCTCTCAGCGCGCCAAGACCGCGTGCCTCACCAAGCTGTACCCCACGCGCTCTCACACCGGTGCGGCGCAAGGCGGCATGGCGGCGGCACTGGGCAACGTCGAGACCGACAACATCGAGTGGCACGTCTTCGACACCATCAAGGGCGGCGACTACCTGGTTGACCAGGACGCCGCGGAGATCCTCTGCACCGAGGCTGTGGACGCCGTGCTCGACCTCGAGAAGATGGGCCTGCCGTTCAACCGCACGGAAGACGGCCACATCGACCAGCGCCGGTTCGGCGGCCACACCCGCGAACACGGCCAAGCGCCGGTGCGTCGTGCCTGCTATTCGGCGGACCGCACGGGTCACATGATTCTGCAGACGCTCTACCAGCAGTGCATCAAGCAAGAGGTGGAGTTCTTCAACGAGTACTACGTGCTTGACCTCATCCTCACCGAAGACCCGCAGGCAGCGGCACCCGGCGAAGAGGTCTCGGTGGCGGGCGTTGTCGCCCTTGAACTGTCCACCGGCACCATCCACACGTTCCGAGCCAAGTCCGTCATCTTCGCCACGGGCGGCGCGGGCAAGGTCTTCAAGACCACGTCCAACGCGCACACGCTCACGGGCGACGGCATGGCGATCGCGCTGCGCGCCGGGCTTCCGCTTGAGGACATGGAGTTCTTCCAATTTCACCCGACGGGTTTGGCTGGCTTGGGCATTTTGCTCTCCGAGGCGGCACGCGGCGAGGGCGGCATCCTGCGCAACTCGGAGGGCGAGCGCTTCATGGAGCGCTACGCGCCCACCATCAAGGACCTGGCTCCTCGCGACATGGTCGCGCGCGCCATGGCGAACGAGGTGCGAGAGGGCCGTGGTGCAGGCCCCCACAAGGACTACGTGCTGCTTGACCTCACGCACCTTGAGCCAGCGCACATCGACGAGAAGCTCCCCGACATCACGGAGTTCGCTCGCACGTACCTTGGCGTGGAGCCGTACACCGAGCCGGTTCCCGTCTACCCCACGGCGCACTACGCGATGGGCGGTATCCCCACCAACGTCAAGGGCGAGGTGCTGCGCAACAACACGGACGTGGTGAAGGGGCTTTATGCCGCCGGAGAGTGCGCGTGCGTCTCCGTGCACGGCGCCAACCGCCTCGGCACCAACTCGCTGCTCGACATCAACGTGTTCGGCCGCCGCGCCGGCATCGCCGCCGCGGACTACGCCAACTCGATCGCCGAGGCTCCCCAGCTCCCCGGTGACGCGGCAGAGGCCCTTGCCGCCACCGTCGGGCAGTTGAAGGCCACCGTTGGCACCACGGGAGGCGAGCGCATCGCCGAACTGCGCAAGGCGCTCCAAGAGACGATGGACCGCAACTGCCAGGTGTTCCGCGACGCCGCCTCGCTCGAAGAGGCAACCGGCGTGGTGGCAGAGCTGCGCAAGCGGTACCAGAACATCGCTATCCACGACCGCGGCAGCCGCTACAACACGGACCTGCTCGAGGCGATGGAGCTCGGCTTCCTGCTGGACCTTGCCGAGGTGGTGGTGGCGGGCGCGCTCGCTCGTGAGGAGAGCCGCGGTGGCCACTACCGCGAGGACTTCCCCACGCGCGACGACGAGAAGTTCATGGTGCACACCATGGCGTACTCGGGCGCGGACGGGGTGCGCCTCGACTACAAGCCCGTGACGGTGACCAAGTACCAGCCGATGGAGAGGAAGTACTGATGACTGCGGTAGCAGACTCCCCCGCCGAGACCGGCGTGGTGCCCACGATCGACGTCACCATCCGCATTCGCCGCGTGGATCCGGAGGGGACTCCGGACTCGGCGCCAGGCGAGGAGTACTGGTCGCAGTTCACGCTGACCATGCACGCCACGGATCGCGTGCTGGACGCGCTCCACAAGATCAAGTGGGAGCGGGACGGGTCTTTGGCCTTCAGGCGCTCGTGCGCGCATGGAGTGTGTGGCTCTGACGCGATGCGCATCAACGGCAAGAACCGACTCGCGTGCAAGACGCTGCTCAAGGACCTCAACCCCGCGCGGCCCATCACGGTGGAGCCCATCGCGGGCCTGCCCGTTGAGAAGGACTTGATTGTGGACATGGAGCCGTTCTTCGCCTCCTATCGCGACATCATGCCGTTCCTCATCACGAGCGGGCCCGCGCCCGAGCGCGAGCGGCTGCAGTCCCCTGAGCAGCGCGCTCGCTTCGACGACACCACCAAGTGCATCCTGTGCGCGGCCTGCACCACGTCATGCCCGGTGTTCTGGACCGACGGCCAGTACTTTGGCCCGCAGGCGATCGTGGGCGCCCACCGCTTCATCTTCGACAGCCGCGACGAGGGCCAGTGGGACCGCCTCGAGATCCTCAACGACAAGGCCGGCGTGTGGAAGTGCCGCACCGCGTTCAACTGCACCGAGGCGTGCCCGCGCGGCATCGAGGTCACCAAGGCGATCTCCGAGGTCAAGAAGGCGCTCACGACCGGGGAGATCTAGGGGCCACGCGCGCTCTGTCACCGTGCGCGCCCAGTCACCCTGCGCCCAGTCGCAGGGTCTCGACACCGCGACTACGCACGGCACGACGGACGTCGTTGGGCTGGATCCGTCAAATTCCGTGAGATCGCGGATCGCAACGGTCGATCGCGCGCGCGATCCGTCAGTTTCCGCTGCACGGACCGGAGTCCGCACCCGTGGTCGACACCCGCCCGGGATAGGGCCCCGGCAAACGCAACCACAGCGTCGGGCAGTAGCAAGTTGCCCGACGCTGAGGTGACCGTGCGCGCTTACCTCACCTTGGACGTGGCCGCCGAGCTCTTGGCGACCGTGGTGTAGCCCGCCTTGGAGCCCGTCACCTTGACCGTGATGGTCTTGCCGCGAGCACCCGAGGTGATCTTGTACGTGGACTTGGTGGCCCCGGGAACTGGCTTGCCGCTCACGTACCACTGGTACTTGTACGTGATCCCACTGGGCTTCCACGAGCCCACAGAAACCTTGAGCGTGGAGCCAACCCGCGCGGTTCCGGAAATCCGCGGAGTAGCAGGCGTGATGGTGCCTGCCGCGATCTTCACGGACGAGGACGTCTTCGCCAGCGCCACGTAGCCCGCCTTGAAGCCCGTCACCTCCACGGTGACCTGCTTGCCGTACTGCGCGGAGGTGGGCACGAACGTGGAGCCCGTAGCCCCGGCGATCGCCACGCCGTTCGCGAACCACTGGTACGCGAAGCGCACGCCGCTCGGCTGCCACATGCCCGCCTTCGCGGTGAGCGTGGACCCCACCTTCGCCGTGCCCGCAATAGTGGGCGTGGCCGTGGTGATGGTGCCGCCCTGGACGGTGATGGCAGCGGAGGTGGTGCTCGCCGTGGCGAAACCCGTCTTGGTGCCGGTGGCCTTGACGATGACCTCCTCGCCCACGAGGGCCGCGGTGAGTTCGAGCGTCGGCCCTGTGCCTACCTTGGTGCCGCCCGCGTACCACTCGTACACAACGTCCACAGGCGCAGGGCCCCAGTCATCGGAGGACGCGGTGAGCGTGCTGCCCACCTTGGCCGTACCCGCGATCGCGGGAACGGCCGTGGTGAGCTCGCCCGGACCGAACGTGACGGGCACGCGCACCACCGTGTTGGTGGGAGCGACCGTCAGTTCGAGCACGCCCGTGGCGGCGGTCGCGAGGGTAGGCGCCGTGAAGCTCACGGCCGCGGTTCCGTTGGCATCGACGGCGGCCGTTCCCAGCCCGACGGCGGGGCCGGACTCGGGAACAAAGCTCACCGAGACGGTGGTCGCCTTGGGTGCGCCGGTGGCGTGCATGTCGAGCGTTCCCTTGCCCTCGCCCGCGGTGGCCGAGATCGGCGCGCCGAGCGTGAAGTTCACGGCGTCGCCACTCCCGTAGGTGGAATCGAGTCCCGTGATGCCGACGGAGCGGCGGGAGAAGTCCGGAGCAACTCCGGCACCGCCGTTGTCCCCTGAGTGGTCCTCGAAGTACTGGATCCACGCCTGGTAGTCGACGAGTCCCGTGTCCGCGGACGTGCCCTGCTTGAAGGCGCGGAAGTTGTCGCCTCCCGCCGCGAGGAAGGAGAACGTGGCCACCGTGATGGTCTGGTCGTCGGTGACGAGGTCGCCGTCGATCCAGATTCCGGTGATGCGGTCGCCCTCTGGGCGCGAAGGGTCAAAGGTGTAGCTGGCGTTGTCCGAGAGCCCCAGTTGCAGGTACGAGCGGCTGGGGATCGTTGCGGAGTTGGACCACTGGGACTGGTCGTCGGTGGTGCGCTGCCACTGCTGCTCGAGGATCTTCTTGAGCACCTCGCCCGTCACCGTGGACGTGTAGAGGTTGTTGACGAACGGCAGCACCGCGTTGAGCTCCGCGACGCTGACCATGCCGTCCGCGGTTTCGTTGGCGTTGTTCGTGTCCTTCGCGAACGCGAGCGCCGCACGGATACCGCCGGGGTTGACGATGCCGATGTCCGCCTTGGCGGTGGCGTCGCTCTCCCGCAGGTAGTCGGTGACTTTGTCGCGCAGCGCGTCAGCGATGAGCGTGCCGGTTGCCGATTCCGTGGAGCGGTCATCGCCGGCGCCACCCGTGTACGTGTCGCCGGGGCCCGTGTAGGTGCCGCCGGAGACGCCGCCGCGGGAGATGGTTTGCGTGATCTTGCCGCTGATGACATTGCCGCTCACCGCAGCCGCAGCCAGTGCCGCGTCAACCGTGGACTTCACCTGCGCCACCGCTGGGTAACGAGACGTGAAGTAGCTGTCGGGCACCGTGTACGTCTTGGCCGGGGTGCTGTTGAGCAGGTTGACGTTCTTCTGCGTGTAGCTGACCACCTTCTTGGTGGTGGGGTCTACGGAGAGCACGATGTTGCCGATGTTCGCCCCATAGCTGCCCGTCTGGATGACGGGCCGCGTGGTGGCCTGGCCCGCCGGAGCGCCCGGGTTAAGCGCGTCCCACGCGTTGACCTGGTGCGTGTGCCCAAGGATGAGCGCCGACACCGCGGGGTCAATGTCGTTGACGATGTGGCCAAAGACGGGCGACGCCGTGGTCTGGCTTTCGAGCGTCGCGGAGCCGTCGATGGGCCCCTCGTGGATGACCGCGATGTAGACGTCCGCGGGGTCGTCTGCTTTGAGACGTGCCACCTCCGCGTTGATGCCCTCCCATGGCGTGAGGAACTCAAGGTCCGCGACGCCAGCAGGGCTCACGAGCGCTGGCGTCTCTTGCGTCACGGCGCCGATCACCGAGATCTTGACGCCGTCGATCACGAACCGCTCGGAGGCCTCGACGCCCTCCGGCTGTTCCGTGGTGCCGGCGAGCACCACGTTGGCGCCGAGGAACGGGAATTCCGCGGCGTGGCCCGCGTGAACTCCGGTGCCGTTGACGATTGCCTGGAGGTCGCCGAGGCCCTGGTCCAGCTCGTGGTTACCCAGCGACGACGCGTCCACGCCCACCTGGTTGAGGACGTCGATCGACGGGTTGTCGTGCTGGCTCGCGGATGCGTAGAGACTCGCCGAGATGTTGTCGCCAGCGGAGAGGATGAGCGAGCGGCCCTCGGGCGCGTTGCTCGCCAACGTCTGCACATACCCGGCCCACCCCACGGTGTTGGAGTCGATACGGCCGTGGAAGTCGTTGAGGTTCACCAGGTTGAGGTCAATGGTGTTGTCGATCGATCCCGAGTACAGCGCGTGGCCGAACGGGAAGATGCCGTCGTCCGCCCACACCACCTCACGGGTGGCGCCAGAGCCCGCCACGGCCGAGATCGCGAAGCCCTCGATGTTGACGTTCGGCAGGCCCGCGGGGCGGTTGTAGGCGGCCGCGGCCGTCAGCCCTGCGGTGGTGGAGCCGTTGACCGTGTAGAAGGTTTGCGTCACGTTGCACGTGTTGTCGCACAGCGCCCAGATGCCGCGCTTGACCGGGTCAAACTGAAGGTCGTGCACGTTGGGGGTGTTGCCCGCGATGTCGGCCACGCGAGAGAACGTGCCGTCCGAGTTGAGCGCGTACGCGTAGATGTGACCGTTCTTCTCGAGGCCGAGGAAGAACAGTCCCTCGCCGTGCAGCGGGTAATCGGCAGGGTTGTAGCGCTTGGCCTTCTTCTGGTCGTAGAAGCTGTTGGCCAGCAGGTAGGTGTCGGGCACGTAGGTGATGCCTTCGAAGCCAAGGTTGGCGTCGTCCTTGTTGCCGCCCGTGCCCTCCGCGGATGCGGTGAACAGCGAGGCGAAATCCGCGCGCAGGTCCCACATGCGCGTGGGGGTCAGCGTGCTCGAGTCGTCCGTGGGATCGAACGCGAGCACGGAGTTGAGGCTGTACTTGTTGGCGTCGTTCGCACGCTCGGTGGTGACGTAGAGCGTGCCGTCTGGACCCTGCGTGAGGCCTTCTGTGTCGGGCTGAGTCACCGTGACACTGTTGGACGTCACCCCTGCTCCAAAGCGGATTTCCTTGCCATCGGCCCAGTTGTCCGCGCTCTCGCCGTCGCTGTGCCAGATGCCATCGGTCTTGGTCATCCGGAACAGCTTGGACTTGTTCTTCACCGAGTACAGCACCGAGCCGTCGGCCGTCTGGTTGTCGAACACCAGCGCGGAGATGTCGCGCCCTTCAGGGCCGTTCGTCGCGAGCCACGAGCACGCGGCATCCGCGGGCGTCACGGTTGCGCTTCCCGGCCATGCGGAGGTTCCGGGGGTGGTCGCCGTCCCTGTGCCCGACGCTGCCTCGGGTTGGCATGTCGACGCACCGGTGCCGGCGAGAGAGTACGAGTACTGGTTAGTTGCCGTGGTGCCTGGCGTTCCGATCACTGCGGCAAACCCGGCCGGAGAGGTGGCCGAGGCCGGTACGTCCGACGCCTGGTACTGCACCCAGTGGCTGAAGGAGTTGGCTCCCAGCCACGCCTTGGGTGCGTAGTAGCTCTTGTTGGCGCTCACGCCCGTGTAGTCGACAAGGTCCGCAAGGTTGCCCTGCGCGTCGTACAGCGCGATCGAGTCCGCGCTGCCGAAGCCAATGCCGTTCTGCTCTTGGACCACCTGGACGCTCTCCGGCAGCCCCCACAACGTGCGGAAGTCGGCGGGTGCCTGCGACGACACAACGATGGACTCGCCAGCCGCGATGGACGTGACCGCAGACAGCGACACCGACGAGTCCCCGGTGAGCGCGCGGTGGTTATCGGTCAAGACCCAGCCGGTGAGGTTGAGGGTGCCCGCGCCCACGTTGGTGAGCTCGACGAACTCGTTCTCCGTGCCCGCCGTGTACTTGTACGTGAACTCGGTGATCTTCACCAAAGCCGGCGTGGAGGACGAGTCAACCGCAGCGTCGGCCGGTGGCACCAACGCCACCCCTGTAAGGCCGCTGGCTACGACAGCTGCGGCGGCGACAAAGGCGGGCAAAGCAAGGCGCTTGGAAACCACGTTGTGTCCCTTGGGTCATGGGGTTGATGTCGGCGTCACCGACTCTGCCGATCCCAGGGAAACTTCAAGTGAACTCGCGGTTGCGCGCGCCTTAAACCTGCGCGCGAGAGGGAACTCGCGGGTGCCACCTACTCGTCGCGGACGGGCTCCGCCTCGCGAACAGACTCGGCGGTGGGCCGCGGCGGAAGCACCTCGCCGGCAGCCAGTCGCGCGTCGTGCTCGGCCACCGCGCCAATCCACGCCGCAGCGATCAGCAGCGTGCGCGCCGTGAGGTCCACAAAAAGCATGAGGGCGATGATCGCCGCGAAGGGAGCGAGCACCGAGTTGTTCGACGCGGATTCCACCAGCAGTCCGGAGGCCGCCTGCAGCACGGCGAAGGCGAAGCCAGCCATGAGGATCGTGGGCACCATGACCCGCCGAGAACTCTGCGCCCTTCCAAGCACCAGCAGCACGAGCGCGACGAAGACGCAGTCCATGAGGAAACCGACGACGAACGCGGCGAGGCTCACGACCCACGTGCTCACCACGTCGTCACCGAACAGACCGGAGACAAACGACGCGAAGTTCACCGCGATAATCTGCAGCGCCGTACCGATGACCGCGATGACGACGAGAGCAAACAACACGATGATGTCGCGCAGCGTCCCAGGGATCTTCTTTCCGGCCGCGTCGCCGAGCATGGTGCGCACGCCAGCGCGCAGGCCACGCATATATCGCGTCGCTGTGTAGACCAGGATGAAGAACGCGATCACACCCACGATGCCGCTGATGCTCGAGGCCTCGATCGAGTCGGGATCGATGAGCCCCGGCTGGTCACCGTCGGGGAAGAGTCCCGGAATCGACTGCCCCACGTAGTCGAGCACCTTCTCGCGGAAGTCGGGCGAGTTGAAGATCGCGAGGCTCGCAATCGTCACGCCAAGCACCACCGCAGCGGCAATCGACGCGAGCGAGTAGTACGCGATACCGCCGGCAAGTACATTGCCGTTCTGGCGCACGTAACGCGTTCCCGCAACGCCAACGGGCCGGTCCTGAACCCACTCGGCGAGCGCCTTGAAGTACGCGAACCGTCCGCTCGCCGCGGCCTTCGCTTTCTCCGTGCGCTCCCCCATGCGCTTACCCTCGCTTGGGCAGCAGCCCGACGCTGTCGTAGATCCGGCCAAGCGTCACCTTGGCAATGGCGGAGGCTTTGGCAGCGCCCTCGGCGAGCACGGCGTCGAGCCGGTCTGGCGACTCCACCCAGTCGAGGGTGCGCTCGCGCACCGGCGTAAGCGCCTCAACCACAAGCTCCGCGAGGTCGCCCTTGAGGTGGCCGTACATCTTTCCTTCGTACTCGGCGACGATGTCGGGGATCGCGCGCCCCGTGAGAGCGGAGTAGATCGTCAGCAGGTTCGAGACGCCCGCCTTGTTCTCGGGATCGAACGCGATCACCGCGTCTGAGTCCGTCGCAGCCGACTTGATGTTCTTCGCCACCACCTTGGGGTCCTCGAGGATCTCGATGATGCCGCGCGGGCTCGAGAACGACTTGGACATCTTCTTGGTGGGCTCCTGGAGGTCGTAGATCTTGCCCGTGTCCTTGGTGATGTACGGCTCGGGGACCACCACCGTGCCCTCGCCAAGGCGCGCGTTGAGGCGCTGCGCGAGGTCCCTCGACAACTCAAGGTGCTGGCGCTGGTCCTCGCCAACGGGCACCAGGTTGGTGTCGTACAACAGGATGTCGGCGGCCATGAGCACGGGGTACGTGAACAGGCCAACGTTTGTTCCGGACTCTCCCACTTGCGCGGACTTGTCCTTGAACTGGGTCATACGGCCGGCCTCACCCATGCCCGTGAACGTCGAGAGGATCCATGCAAGTTCAGCGTGCTCATGCACATGGGACTGCACGAACAGCACCGAGCGCTCGGGATCAACACCGGCGGCCAGGAACTGCGCTGCCGTGACGCGAGTACGGCGCGTGAGCACCGCCGGATCTGGAGCAAGCGTCAGCGAGTGCAGGTCCACCACCGAGTAGATCGCCTCTCGCCCGTCTTGCAACTCCACCCACTGCAGCAGCGCGCCAAGGTAGTTGCCAAGCTGAAGAGAGTCACTGGTCGGCTGCATGGCCGAGAAGACGCGCTGAGTCATGCTGGCCATTCTTCCAGGTCGCCGGGGATGCCCAACGCGGGAGACAAACAAGGGTGCGTGTGACGGGAGTGACTGAAGTGACGCGGTGACGGCCGCAGGCCTGTCACATGCGTCACACTCGTCACTCACACCCTTGTTTGTCAACGCAGGGGGCCGACGGTCTGACTGGCTTAGCGGCTACGTTGCGTCGTCGTCGAACGGGGCGCGGGCTGGCTCACCCGCCTGCGCCGGGCTCGCAGGTGCTGCGGAGCCCGGCGCCGGGAGCGGCTCGTAGAGCGCCTCGCGAACGATGCGGCGAGGGTCGTACTGACGGGGGTCAAGCGACTTCCAGTCGATGTCGTCTCCGACCTCCGCCTGAATCTGCTGCTTCCCCTGAGCCCAGATCTGGCGACCCCTGACCACCCACTCGCGGAGTTGCCGCGAGTAGGCAGGCAGACGCTCGGGACCGATGACGATTACCGCCACGAGCGCGAGGAGCGCAAACTCCCCTGGGTTGATGCCAAACATGGCTCTATTGTGCCGTCATTTCGCGACGGCGCCGTTAGTTGCTGTCGTCGTCGTTGGGGGCTGGCTGCTGCTCGGAGTCCTCGTCGCCAAAGCTGACGTCGGTGTTGGACGCGAGCGTGACTGTGATGTCTTGCTCCTTGCCGTCTCGCTTGACGGTAAGGGTCACGGTGTCGCCGGGGGCCTTGGCGCGGATCGCCACCACGAGGTCGTCGGAGCGGGTAATGGCCCGCCCGTCGATGGCCGTGATGATGTCTCCGCCCTTGATTCCAGCCTCATCGGCAGGTCCACCGGGGACAACACCTGGCTGGCCGTCAACCTCGGTGGCCACGAGGACACCCTCATCCTGGTTGGTCCCGTCAACCATCACGCCGATCACGGGGTACGTCGCGGTACCGGTCGCGATGAGCTCCTCAACGGTGCGGCGCACCTGGTTGGAGGGAATGGCGAAGCCAAGGCCAACGGAACCCGCCTGGGTGCCGCTCGTGGCGGTGGACGCGATCGCGGAGTTGATGCCGATTACCTGACCAGCAGAGTCGATAAGGGGACCACCGGAGTTACCAGGGTTGATGGCGGCGTCCGTCTGAATTGCGTCCATGAAGGAGGAGCTGTCTCCAGATTCGGACGACGTGGTCACCGGACGGTGCAGCGACGAGACGATGCCCGTGGTCACGGTGGAGTCGAGGCCAAGGGGCGAACCGATCGCGATCACGGGATCGCCAACCACAACCTGGTCCGAGTCGGCGAGGGTGAGCGGGGTGAGGCCGGTCTTGTCAATCTTCAGCACCGCGAGGTCGTAGTCCGCGGTGGTGCCCACCACGGAGGCGTCCACGATGGTGCCGTCCTCGAACAGCACCTTGATGGAGCCATCCGCACCCTCAACCACGTGGTTGTTGGTGACGATGTAGCCGTCCTCACGCACCACGAATCCGGATCCCGTTGACGCGCGTCCATCCGCGGATGACGCCTCGATCGACACGACGGAGGGCAGCACGGCCGCGGCAACCTGCGCCACAGAGCCGTCCTCAAGTTGGCGCGAACCGCTCGAGTCTGCTGCCGGCAGCACGGACGTGCCTGACGTCTGCGCGGAGTCCTCCGTGACCTGGTCGTACGCGAAGGCGGCGCCAAAGCCGCCAAGCGCACCAAGAATCAGCGCACCACCCGCGATTGCGGCAACCGCACCAGCGCCTAGCCGGGCACGCGCAGGCGGGGTGGCCGCCGGAGCCAGAGGCTCCGCGATGGGGAAGGCAACCACAGCGTCGGGCCGTGCCTGGGTGGGCGTTACGGGGGTGGCAATGCCGGTGTCAGGAAGTTCCTGGGTGATCACCGTATTCGGTGACTGCGGCACGGCAGGAGTGCCGGCGCCCTGCGCGGAGAGGTCCTCCGGCGAGGCGAACGGGTTGTCAGACATGAGAATCCTTTACTTGGGGCTCAATGACCGGTGAGGGCATCACCAAAGACGCCAAAACCGGTGCCAATTTGATCCATGACGCCGGGTTCGCCGGCCTCAGGAAACGCGGCGGCAGCGATCGCGAGAGTGTCGAGCGCGCACGTGCACGTGGCCCCAATCACCACCGATCCCGACTGCCACAGCACCTGCACAGGGGCGGTGCTCACCACGTAAATGTCGAAGTCGTCGAGAGAGACGCGGGGAGCTTGGTCCACCACGGCATCCGAAAGACGTCCCCGCTGCTCGACGATCACGACGGGATCGAGTCCAACGAGCAGCGATGCGACGAGGATCTCCGCGTCGCCATGACGCACCACCTTCGCATCGACGGGAATGAGTCCACTGGCCTGCCAGTCCGGTTGGACCCAATTGGTGAGGTCTTCGTTGTCCATACCCTGGACGTCCAAGACCGCTGTGCTGCGATCGCCGGAATCGGCCATCGCCACAAGGTTGGCGTCAACGGTGTCTGGCGCCCCCGCCAGATACGCCGCGACCACCGTAAATCCGAGGATGACCGCCGCCGAGGCGGCAATCGTTGCTGGGCGCTTGTCGCGGCCCTTGGCCGCTCGCGCTACGTGCTTGGACTCGCCTTTGGCGATCTGCGCCATGCGGTCCTTGTCCAGGAGCATCTGCGCAAAGCGCATGTCGATGCCCGCGGAGGAAGAGTTGAGGGCTTCGCGCGCGGTGCGCAGCTCTTGCCAGCGCTCGTTGCACTCATCGCACGCGGCGAGGTGCGACATCGCTACGGACGTGTCCTGAGGGCTGAGCCGACCGTCGAGGAGGTCGTGAATGCGATCGCCGAGGTGCTTGTCCGTCACACGTCCTCCCGCACCGGCGCGCGGTGAGCCAAAGACTCACGCAGCTTTGCACGGGCGCGGGAAAGGCGGGAACGAACGGTGCCCATCTTGATACCAAGAGTGGCGGCGATCTCCTCGTACGAGAGACCCTCGATGTCGCTCAGCACAACGGCTGCGCGGTACTCCGGGGGAAGCTCGGCGAGAGCCTGGACGATGTCGTCACCAAGGTGCGACATGTCGAAGGCGTCCTCCGGCTGACCCGAACGCTCGTGACGATCAAAGCTGTCCGACGTGGGCACAGCCGCGTCGTCGTCCGCCATGAAGTCGAACCTGATGCGCTTCTTACGGCGCATGCGGTCCAAGAAGAGGTTCGTGGTGATGCGGTGGAGCCAGCCTTCGAAAGTTCCAGGCTTGTACTGGCTGAGCGAGTTGAAGACCCGGATGAAGACATCCTGGGTGAGATCCTCGGCGTCATGCTGGTTGCCCGTCAGGTGATACGCCAGACGGTAGACGCGAGCCGAGTGCTGCTCAACGATGTTCTCCCACGTCAGATCCGTAGGGAGAGTCGCCTCAGTCGCGGCGGTCGCAGAATCATTCGCGACGGACGTCGTCATGCTGCCTCCTCCACGGCGTGAGAACGGATGGGTGTTCATCCATGTTCCCATGTTTTGCTGCGGAGCGGCACCCCCCTCGCCCGAGTGTGACCGATACCATGCTCATGAAGGAGGCCGCTATGAGCGCCGATGCTGCTAACTGGGCTTACGCAGAGGATTTCGTCCCTGAGGACAAGGTGCTGTTGGCCGCACGTGACGCCGCAGACCAGCTGGGGTGCGTGCCGGTTCTGCCAGGGGCGGGCCGTGCGCTGCAACTCTTCGCCGCCGCGCTTGGGGCGCGCACGGCCGTCGAGATTGGCACGGGAGCTGGGGTGTCCCTGATCTATTTGCTTCGCGGCATGACCGCCGACGCTGTGGTCACCACGATCGACGTGGAACCTGAGAACCAGAAGGCAGCCAAGGCCACTCTCGCCGCGGCGGGGTTCGCCGCCGAGCAGGCGCGAATGATCACCGGACGCGCCCTTGACGTATTGCCGCGCCTCGCGGACGGCGCCTATGACTTGGTACTCATCGATGCGCGCAAGAAGGAGTACCCGCAGTACTTGGAGCAAGCACTGCGCTTGGTGCGCGTTGGCGGGCTCATCGCTATCGACAACTCGCTGTGGCACTCTCGCGTTGCGGATCCGGCTCAGCGGGATCCGGACACCACCGCGGTGCGCTCCACCCTCAAGGCCGTGAAAGAGAATGAGAACCTGGAGCCGGTGCTGCTTAACGCGGGAGATGGGCTCTTGGTGGCGCTCAGAACCGCGTAGCGGAGCGATTCCGAGGCGGGCCGTCCTTAGGCGGGCGGGTTCAGCGCACCGTGCAGGGCGTCGCCGAGTTCCTTAACCTCGTCGGCAGTGATCTCCACAACGAGGCGGCCTCCGCCCTCAAGCGGCACGCGCATCACGTAACTGCGGCCCTCCTTCACGACCTCCATGGGGCCGTCTCCGGTGCGGGGCTTCATCGCAGCCATTGTGATCTCCTCGCGGGTAGGCACGCTGTTCGCGCGCAGTGACCATCATTCTACCGCCGGTAGCGCGGCCCCAAAAATCCCCTTGCCCAGCCACACCGTCTGTAGTGAGCAAACCGACACGGGGCACGCAGCCGGCCGCGGCGTCGACCCTCCCCCCGAACGCCTCTCCACACACGGCGAATGCCTCTCCACACAAACGGGCGTCCGCTTCCGCACCTTCACCCACCCTCACGCACAGACTGTCCCCCCGGGCACCGATTCTGTGTGGAGAGGCATTCGCCGTGTGTGGAGGGGTGTTTCAGCTTTGGGCGTGGGAGGGTTCTCCCTCTGGCTCTGTGGCCGCGGGCGTCGTGGCGAGCTTGACGGCCTCCACGGGATCGTCGGTGACGGCGAAAAGGTCCAGATCTGGGCCCGAAATCTTCCCGTGAGGTTCCACCGTGGAGCGCAACCACTCGACAAGGCCATCCCAGTACTCATGCCCGAACAGCACGATCGGAAAACGCGTGATGGTGCGCGTCTGCACAAGGGTCAGCGCTTCGAAGAGCTCGTCAAACGTGCCGAACCCGCCCGGCAGCACGATGAACCCCTGCGAGTACTTCACAAAGCACGTCTTGCGCGCAAAGAAGTACCGGAAGTTGATGCCGAGGTTCACGAACTTGTTGACGCCCTGCTCGTGCGGCAACTCGATGCCGAGACCAACGGAGACTCCGCCTGCGTCTGAGGCACCCCTGTTGGCCGCCTCCATGACGCCTGGCCCACCGCCCGTGATGGTCGCGAAGCCCGCCTCGGCGAGGAGCCGCCCTATCTCGCGCCCAGCCTCGTATTCCTTGGTTCCGCGGTTGGTGCGCGCGGAGCCGAACACGGAGATCGCCGGCCCCAGTTCCGCGAGCGCGCCAAAGCCTTCAACGAACTCGGACTGGATGCGCAACACGCGCCAGGGGTCGTCGTGCAGCCAGTCGGCATTCTGCTGGTCCTTCAGCAGTGCGCCTGTGGTGGACTGCTTGGGAACGTTCTTGCCTCGCAGGATCACGGGGCCCTTGCGGTAAGCGGGCATCACAGCTCCTTAGGTAAGCCACGCCGCGAGCGCGGCCCGGCACGTCTCGATATCGCTGATGGGGCAGCGCTCGTCATCGGCATGCGCGCGCTCGGGGTCGCCGGGGCCAAAGTTGACGGCCGGTATCCCCAGTTCTCCAAAGCGAGCGACGTCCGTCCAGCCCAGCTTTGCGCGCGGTTCGCTGCCCGACGCTGTGGTGACCGCGCGTACAAAGTCGGCAGCGAGCGCGTCGTCGAGGCCAGGGCGGGCGCCGGGCGACAGGTCGGTGAAGGTGAGGTCCCAGTCGGCAAGGCCGGCGCCGGCCACGATGTGCTTGAGGCGGTCTTGGGCCTCCTCAATGGACCACGCTGGCGCGAAGCGGTAGTTGACGGTCACGACGCATTCGTCGGGCACCACGTTGCCGGCGATCCCGCCGCGGATGCCAACGGCGTTGAGCCCCTCTCGGTAGTCCAGGCCGTCGACCGTGAGCGTCTCTGCCGTGTACGTCGCGAGCGTCGCGAGCAGCGGTGCGGCGCCATGAATGGCGTTGACGCCCTTCCACGATCGCGCCGAATGCGCCGCGACGCCCCCGATGCGCACGTCGGCGCGCAGGGTGCCGTTGCATCCGCCTTCGATGACGCCAGACGTCGGCTCGCCAAGGATTGCGAAGTGACCCTCGAGCCACTCGGGGTGATTGCGCGAGACTCGTCCGAGGCCGTTGCGTGTGGCCTCCACCTCTTCGAGGTCGTAGAAAACCCAAGTGACGTCGTGCACGGGATCTGTGAGTTCGACCGCGAGCGACAACGCCACGGCGACGCCAGCCTTCATGTCCACAGAACCGCGACCAACGATCTCGGTGCCATCGTCGCTGAGCGTCGACGGCACGTTGTCCTTGATGGGCACGGTGTCGAGGTGACCGGCGATTATGACGCGGCGCGCGCGGCCAAGTGATGTGCGAGCCACCACAGCGTTGCCGTCGCGTAGCACCTCGAGATGCGGGGACGCCGAGAGGGCGGCCTCCACGGCGTCGGCGATTGCCATCTCATCACCGCTCACAGAGGGGATGTCGATGAGCTGGCGCGTGAGCTCTGCTACCGGGGCGAACGGGTCCAGCTGCATGGTGGCCAGCCTATCCAGCCAGCGGCACCCGCCCCGTACCATGGACGCCATGACCCGCTCCGCCTTTGGCTACGGCCTTGCCACGATTGCCGCAGACGGCACCGTGCTCGACACCTGGTACCCGTCCCCCGCGCTTGGCGAGCCGGAGCCCGGTCACGCCGCACCCGACGCCCTGCACGCGCACGTCGACGAACTCCGGCGAGTGCGCGTGGAGGTGGTCTTCACCCAGGTGGACCTTGACGAGGCCCCCGCCACGGCGTCGGACGCCTACTTGCGGCTGCACCTGCTGAGCCATCGCCTGGCCGCGCCGCGCACGGTCAATCTCGACGGCATCTTCGCTGCCCTGGCAAACGTGGTGTGGACCTCCGCCGGGCCGTGCGCAGTGGAAGGCTTCGAAGAGGTGCGCGCGCGCCTGCGCGCGGCCGGCCACCACGTGACGGTGTTCGGTGTGGACAAGTTCCCGCGCATGGTGGACTACGTGGTGCCGAGCGGTGTGCGCATCGCCGACGCTGACCGCGTGCGGTTGGGCGCCCACCTCGCGCCTGGGACGACGGTCATGCACGAGGGCTTTGTGAATTACAACGCGGGCACGCTCGGCGTGAGCATGGTCGAGGGACGCATCAGCGCCGGCGTTGTCGTTGGCGACGGGTCGGATGTTGGCGGCGGCGCCTCCATCATGGGCACGCTCAGCGGCGGTGGCAAAGAGGTCATCTCGATCGGCGAGCGCTCGCTGCTAGGTGCGAACTCCGGCCTCGGCATTCCGCTTGGCAACGATTGCGTCGTGGAGGCCGGCCTGTACGTCACGGCTGGAGCCAAGGTGCTGCTCGTCGGTCAGAGCAATGACGACGGCACGCCGCGCATCGTCAAGGCGCGCGAGCTCGCGGGCCTTGACGGCATCCTCTTCCGTCGCAATTCGCAGTCCGGCGCGCTCGAGGCCGTGCAGCGTCAGGGTGTTGGCGTAGAACTCAACGCGGCGCTGCACGCGAACTGATGTCCCGCTCGGGAGGGTTCTGGGCCGGGGTCGTCTTTGGCGGCGCTGCGCTTGGCGCCGTGATCGCCACCGCCTACTTCGTCTCCACCAACGAGCCCGTCACGCATGACGACCTGTGCTTCGTGACAGACGCTGAAGGCGAGACGTACGCGCGCACCTCTGAGGCCGCGAACAACGCGGCGCTCGTGGCGGCCGTTGGGCACCGGCGCGGGCTCAGCACCTACGCCTCCACGATCGGAGTGGCAACGGCCATTCAGGAATCGGGCCTGCGCAACCTCGACTACGGAGACCGCGACTCCCTTGGGCTGTTTCAGCAGCGCCCCTCGCAGGGCTGGGGAACGATCGAGGAGGTCACGGACCCCCACTACGCGTCGCTCGCGTTCTACTGGCGCCTCAAGAAGACCGACGGCTGGGAGGACATGCGCGTCACCGATGCCGCGCAGGCCGTGCAGCGCAGTGGCTTCCCCGAGGCGTACCAGGACCACGCGGACGAGGGCGCCGCGTGGGCGGAGGCCATTCGCGGCGACACCCCGTTTGCGGCGGTGGATTGCGACCTCGCGGCCGTCACCGAACCGAACACCGCCGCGGCGCTTGCGGAGCGCATCTCGAAGGACTTTGGCGACGACGCGTACACGGTTGCCGTGCTCGCGAAGAATGACAAGGCAACGCTGCTGGGTATTCAGGCCACCTCTGGCGAGCCTAAGGAACTCGACGGGTTGGCGAACTGGGGGGTCGCCGTGGCTGCCGAGCAGTCCATCGCGTCCGTGCGCCTTGGAGACACCCAGTGGTTGCGCGAGCAGGGCGTGAGCCCCAATACCGGCATCGATGAGTTCGATGGCGTGCTGATTGGCGTTGTGACGTCCGTTCCCACGGATTAGCAGGCCCGACGGCGTGGCTGGGTTAGCGCGTTGCTTCCACTTTGGCGGCGCGAATGGCCTCCACCCAGCCGTCTACCGTGTCCTCGGACCCGGCCGCGCCCGACTGCATCTTGAGCGCGACGATGTCGCGCTCAACCCCGTCGCGGTAGACCATCTGCACCCCAACGAAGCGCACGCGGCCTTGCGATAGCGACTTGCGCACCTGGCGAATGTCGCTCCACGGGGTGACGTACGTGAGGCGGAACGGGTTGGGCTCCCACACTCCGTCGGCGTCGAGGCGCACGCGCAGGGTCGCAGTGCGAATGCTCATGTAACCAAAGAACAGCGCGGGAATGGCGAGCACCAACGCGAACAGCTTGAGCGCGCCGTCATAACTGACGAGCCCTAGGAGCGCCAGGAAGCTCGTGATGAGCGCCAACGCTCCCATGAGCAGCGACTGCCTCGTAGCGCGCGGGTGCCGCAGGGTGACGGGGGTCATTCGTCGCGGTCGGCGAGCGCCACGTAGTCGCGCTCCACTTCACCCACGTAGATCTGACGCGGGCGGCCGATCTTGGTGCGGGGGTCGCGCAGCATCTCGCGGTAATGCGCGATCCACCCTGGCATGCGCCCTAGTGCGAACAGCGGGGTGAACATCGACGTGGGGAAGCCCATCGCCGAGTACAGCAGGCCCGTGTAGAAGTCCACGTTGGGGTAGAGCTTGCGCTCGATGAAGTACTCGTCACTGAGGGCGATCGCCTCGAGCCGCTTGGCCATCTCGAACGTCTCACCGTCCGCGCCGAGGTGATCGAGCACCTGGTCCGCGACCTTCTTCACCACGGCACCGCGGGGGTCGTAGGACTTGTAGACGCGGTGGCCAAAGCCCATCAGGCGGGCACCCTCCGCCTTGTCCTTGACCTTGGCAACGAACTGCTCAACGGTGTCGCCGGACGCCTTGATCTCGTCGAACATGCGCAGCGCCGCCTCGTTGGCGCCGCCGTGCAGGGGCCCAGAAAGGGCGCCGACGCCTGCGGCTACAGATGCGTAGATGTTCGCGTGCGAAGAACCGACGATGCGCACGGTGGAGGTGGAGCAGTTCTGCTCGTGGTCCGCGTGGAGGATCAGCAGGAGGTCGAGCGCGCGGCGCACCACGGGGTCAACATCGAGCGCGCCCGCGTCGTTAGAGAAGCCAATGCGCAAGAACTCGGTGACGTAGTGGCCGCCCGCGATGGGCTCGATGAGGTCGCGGCCCGTCTGGCGGCGCTGCAGGTAAGCGATGACCGTTGCGGTCTTCGCGAGCAGCAGCACGGTGGCGAGCTCGATGGCGTGCTCGTCTTGCCCAACGGATTCCGGGTAGAACGTGGACAGCGCGCTGATGGCTCCCGAGAGGATCGCCATGGGGTGGGCGTCGCGTGGGAACGCCTCAAGGAAGGCCTTGATTCCCGAGTGCACGTGCATGTGCCGCGCAACGCGGTTGTTGAACGCCTGCAGCTGGTCAACGGTTGGCAGTTCGCCGTGAATCAGCAGGTACGCGACCTCGAGGAAGGTGGAGTGCTCCGCGAGCTGCTCGATGGGGTACCCGCGATAGCGCAGGATGCCCGCGTCGCCATCGATGTAGGTGATCGAACTCTCGCACGATGACGTGTTCATGAAGCCCGGGTCAACGGTCACCAGACCGGTGTCGCGAAGCAGCGTGGTGATTGCGATGCCGTCGTTGCCAACGGTGGCGCGCTCAAGCCCGAGTTCCTTTGTGCTGCCGTCGACGGTGAGTCGAGCATCAACCACGGTGCCCATGCAACCTCCCGGCCTACCTGACGCTGAATTTGTGGTTAGTTTACCTGGCGTTGGTGAGCCGCAAAGACGCGGCCAGCACCCGCTCGTCGGTAGCGGTAAGTGCGATTCGCACGTGCTTGGCGCCCGCGTCCCCATAGAAAGCGCCGGGCGCGGCCACGATACCCAGCTCCGCGAGCCACGCGATGGTGTCCCAACAGTCCTCACCGCGAGTAGACCACAGATACAGGCCCGCACTCGAGTGGTCGATGCGAAAGCCCACCTTTTCCAGGCCCGACGCTAGGGTCGCCCGCCTGCGTGCGTACAGTTCGCGCTGGGTCGCCACGTGCGCGTCATCACCGAGCGCTGCAGCCATCGCCGCTTGGACGGGGCCCGGGACAATGAAACCCGCATGCTTGCGCACCTCGAGGAGTCGCGAGATCACCCCCGCGTCGCCCGCGGCGAAGGCCGCGCGATAGCCCGCAAGGTTGGACTGCTTGGACAGCGAGTAGACCGCCACGACCCCGTCGGTAGAGCCGCCACACACTTCAGGGTCCAGGATGGACGGCGCCGTTCCGGAGCCGTCCCAGGTGAGTTCCGCGTAGCACTCGTCGGAGAACACCACGGCGCCGATTGAGCGCGCCGCGTCCACCATCGCAGCGAGTTGTTCGCGGCTCGCCACGGCACCCGTGGGATTGGACGGCGAGTTGACCCACACGAGTTTCACGCCGGCAACGTCCACCCATTCCGCGGGGACGTCCGACGGCAAAGGTGTGGCTCCCGCGAGCCGCGCCCCCACGTCGTAGGTGGGGTACGCAACGGTCGGGTGAACGATGACGTCGCCCGCGCCAAAACCAAGCAAAGCGGGAGCGAGCGCGACGAGCTCCTTGGACCCCACCGTCGGCAAGACTGCTGAAGGATCAAGGCCCTCCACGCCACGGCGTCGGGCAAACCAGGCGACCACGGCCTCCCTGAGCGCGGCCGTGCCGTGCGTCGTGGGATAGCCAGGCGAATTCGCAGCGGCACGTAAGGCCTCCTGGACCACCACAGGCGTGGGGTCTACAGGGGTGCCAACGGAGAGGTCCACGAGGCCATCTGGGTGCTGCGTGGCTCGCGCGCGATACGGGGTCAGCGAGTCCCAGGGAAAGTCCGGGAGAGCGGCGGGCTTGAGGCCCATGGCCTACTCGTGGCTCTGGAGTGGAAGCGCCTTGATGATGTCGTGATCGTGCTCGATGAGACCCATCTTGGCGGCACCGCCAGGCGAACCGATCTCGGAGAAGAACTCGACGTTCGCGGTGTAAAACTCGGCCCACTTGTCGGGGACGTCGTCCTCGTAGTAGATCGCCTCGACGGGGCACACGGGCTCGCACGCGCCACAGTCCACACACTCGTCTGGGTGGATGTACAACGAACGCTCGCCCTCGTAGATGCAGTCCACGGGACACTCGTCGATGCATGCCTTGTCCTTGACGTCCACACAGGGCAGGGCGATGACGTACGTCACTTACGGTCTCCTCGAATTGGGGTTGGCCTTGAGCCAACGGCCACCGCCATCATATCGAAGGTCAGCCAACGCACTTAATGGCGTTGTCGGGCCGGTACGTCCACGTCCACGAGCGCTTCTCCTTGAGTTCGTCTCCCAAGTACACCCAGCGCGTATTGGTGATGGTGAAGCCCGGCTCCCCCTTGCCCTTCGCCTCGCAGTTTTCTGCGCTGGACTCGGTGACGCCCGGCTGGCGGATGTTGGTTTTGTCCGATGCCTTGGTCTTCACGGTGTAGTACGGCGTTGACCAGATGTCGACGTTAAGGTACCCGCCAGAGACGTACGAGTTCATGATCATCGCGTACGGGGTGGTGTTTTCGAAGACGACGTTGATGGAACCGTTCACCACCGTGCTCTCGCGCCCCGCGGGATAGCGCGGGAACCATACTGAGTGGGGGCGGTGCTCGATGTCGTCATAGCCCGCGAAGTAGCCCGCGTTGAAGGTGGTGGTGGCCATCTGCGACAGACCGCCGCCGATGCCGGTGGTGAGCACGCCGTTCACGATGACGTGCGCGTCGTAGTAGCCGTTCTGCTTAGTGATGGGGCCAATCGTGTCCGTCAGATTGAAGCGCTCCCCCGGCTTCACGATGGTGCCCGTAACCAACTCCGCGGCACGCGCCAGGTTGCGCGTGCGGATCGGCTCGGGCGTGAGGGGGGTGCGGAAGTGCGACACCCTGTCCGTGAAGTCTTGCGTGGGAAGCTCTTCTGCGGTGACATCCGGCGGCGTCTCGATGTACGGGATGGGGGCGGACCGTGACGTGGACTTCCCCGCCGCAACCACCGCATCGCCAACGCTTTCGACGTCAAGCACGCGGCCCGGCTCGCCCTCGGTGACTTTGAGCTTGTGCGCCGAGGTGAACGTGTACGACGCGTCCACCGGATCGTTCTCAAGCTTGGGGTACTTTCCGAGCATCCACTCGGAAAGCGCCGCGCCGTCAACCTGCCATTGCAGCGCACCGTCCACGGCACCTACCGTCGAGTTGCCCGCCACCCTAGCTGCGGGGATGACCACGTTGCCGTTGTCTCCCGTGAGCGACGTTGGCCCTGCGAACACGTGCGCATTGAGGCCGGCAGCAAGCGCCTGCGCCTGACGCGTGGTGATTTGGGGCTCCTCGACCGTAGCCGTGACCTCGATGGGCTGCTTGGTTGGCCAGGCGTCGAGCACGTCGTCGTGAGCCGCGTCGCGGTCCACCGCAACGCTTTGGCTGCCGTCCGTGACCACCGCTGTGGTGCCGTCGATCGCGACGCTTGCGTCGGCGGCCGTGGAATCCAGCGCATCCGCCGCGGCGTCGATCGCCGCGGAGAACGCCGCGTCGTCAACCACCACCACAACGTCGTGATCGGTTCCTTCACCGCGCACCCGGTTCCACAACGCGGTGGGATCCAAGGTGAAGCCGCCCGCGTTCGCCACCGTGGCGTCCACGTCTACGCTCAAACCGGCCGACGCTGGCTCAAGTTCGGTGCTGTTGTCACCTGCCGTGAGGGTCACCGGGGTGCTGTTCGCGACGGCCGCGAGTTCCGTGGCGGTCTTCCTCGCCTCACCAACCGTGTCCCCTGCCGGCACGCCCTCGATGGTGGTCCCCGTAGGAACCGTGTCACGCAGCAGGAACGCCGCCACCAGGTAGGCGACCGCGATGAGAAGCAAGATGACGAGGGCAGTGACCCAACCCCGTCGCTTCTTCTTCTCAACCGGACCGGCAACCACCGCCGCGAAGGCCTCTGTTGGCGTGGGCTCCGTGAGCGGAGCGGCCGCTGGCGCCTCAACCGCGTAGGGAGAGACCGCCACCGGCTCGAGCACCTCGGTGGGCGCGTCTGCGGGCTCCGCGAGCACGGGCTCTGGATCGGGGGCTACAACTGGCGTGACCAGAGAGGTGCGGACAGGGACCGGAGCCGGCTCTGGCTCTGGCTCTGGCTCAGGCTCAGGCTCAGGCTCAGGCTGCGGCACCTCAGCGGTGACGACCGCCTCCTCAAGCACCTCCACAGGCGCCTCGACGGCCTCGGCGACCACAGCGTCGGGCATATCGCCTAACGCCGAACGCGACTGGGCGCGCTTGCGCAACCCACGGTGGGCTGGCGAGTTGCGCCGGGCGGCTACCTCACGCTCAAACTGCGCGCGCTGCGAGTCACGGGCCTTGGACACTCGTCGCCTCCCCCTCGCCGGCGGCCGGCGTTAGCGCGGGCGCTTTGGACGCCCCAAGAAGTCGCGGCGGAAGCAGGCACGCCACGATCACAGCAGCCGAGCCTCCCCACAGCCAGCTGTAGCCAAGCCCGTCACCCGCGACGAGCAACGACCCACCTGGGCCGGGCCTGCTGAACACGATGGTGAGGATCACAAAGGGCACGGCGAACGCGAGCACCCCAATCCACCCGCCCCACGTGCGAACGAAGATCATGGCGGCAAGAACCAAGGCGATGCTGAGGATCACGCCGAGCGGTGGAATGCTCCGGTGCGCGATCGCACCAACCACCGCAACCACGGCGCCAAGGATGGCCGAAACGACTATCTCGATGGCGCGGCGCATGCGGTCAAGAATAGGCGAGGCGCTTGCCCCAACCCGCCAGGCGACGTGCGCGCCGGGCGGCTTGGTTGGCGCTACTTGGCGGCCGCGTCCTGGCGCTTGGCGCGGCTTGCGGCGCGCGCGCGGTCCGTCTGGTTGAGGATCACCTTGCGGATACGCACCTTTTCCGGGGTCACCTCGACGCACTCGTCGTCGTTGGCGAACTCGAGCGACTCCTCAAGCGTCAGCTTGCGCGGAGGCGCCATGCGCTCCAGCTCTTCGCTCGTGGACGAGCGAATGTTGTTGAGCTTCTTCTCCTTGGTGATGTTCAGGTCCATGTCTTCGCCACGGTTGTTTTCGCCGATGACCATGCCCTCGTAGACATCGTCTGCGGGGCTCACGAAGAAGGTTCCGCGCTGCACGAGCTCGGTGAGCGCGTTGCTCGTGACCACACCCTGACGGTCGGCGACGAGCGAACCGGAGCTGCGGTACTCGATCGCGCCCGCCCACGGCTCGTAGCCGTGCGCGATGGAGCTCGCGATGCCCGTTCCGCGGGTATCCGTGAGGAAGGTGGAGCGGAAGCCGATGAGGCCACGAGCAGGGACGATGAACTCCATGCGCACCCAGCCGGTGCCGTGGTTGGACATCGACTCCATGCGGCCGCGGCGGCCCGCGAGGAGCTGCGTGACGGCGCCGAGGTGCTCCTCTGGAACGTCGATCGTCATGTGCTCCATGGGCTCATGAACCTTGCCGTCGACGGTCTTGGTGACCACCTGCGGCTTGCCAACGGTGAGTTCGAAGCCCTCGCGACGCATCTGCTCCACGAGGATCGCGAGCGCGAGCTCGCCGCGGCCCTGCACCTCCCACGAGTCGGGGCGCTCCGTGGGCAGCACGCGCAGCGAGACGTTACCGATGAGCTCGCGGTCGAGGCGGTCCTTCACCTGGCGCGCGGTGACCTTGGCACCCTTCACGCGGCCGGCGAGCGGGGACGTGTTGATGCCGATCGTGACCGAGATAGCAGGGTCATCCACCGTGATGAGCGGGAGCGGGCGGGGGTCGTCGAGATCGGTGAGCGTCTCGCCGATGGTGATGTCCTCGATGCCGGCGACGGCAACGATGTCACCCGGGCCCGCGGACTCAGCGGGGACGCGCTCCAGACCCTTGGTCTCGAGCAGTTCGGTGATCTTCACCTGCTTGGTGGTGCCATCCGCGCGCACCCACGCCACCTGCTGGCCCTTGCGGATCTCGCCGTTATAGACGCGCAGCAGCGCAAGGCGGCCAAGGAACGGGGAGGCGTCGAGGTTGGTCACGTGCGCCTGCAGCGGGTGGCCCTCCTCATACGACGGGGCGGGGATGCGCTCCATGATCGTCTCGAACAGGGGCTCGAGGTTCTCACCGTCGGGAAGTGTGCCGTCCGCGGGCTCTTTGAGCGAGGCGATGCCCGCCTTCGCGGACGCGTAGATGACGGGGACCTCAAGCAGCGCGTCGACGTCGAGGTCAGGAACCTCGTCGTGGAGGTCGCTCGCGAGGCCAAGCAGAAGGTCGTGGGTCTCTTCAACAACCTCGGCGATGCGGCTGTCGGGGCGGTCCACCTTGTTCACCACGATGATGACGGGCAGGTGCGCGGCGAGCGCCTTGCGCAGCACAAAGCGCGTCTGCGGCAGCGGTCCCTCGGACGCATCGACGAGCAGCACTACGCCGTCCACCATGGACAGGCCGCGCTCCACCTCGCCGCCAAAGTCGGCGTGACCAGGGGTGTCGATGACGTTGATGGTGACCCCGCCGTCGGCCGCCGCCTTGCCGGTGTACCGGATAGCGGTGTTCTTGGCGAGAATCGTGATGCCCTTTTCGCGCTCAAGGTCGCCGGAGTCCATGGCACGTTCGTTCACGTGGGCGTGCTCGCCGAAGGCGCCGCCCTGCCACAGCATGGCGTCCACAAGCGTGGTCTTTCCGTGGTCAACGTGGGCGACGATTGCGACATTGCGCAGGTCTGAGCGCAAGGGCATGCGAGGACTCGTTTCGTTTTTCAGGGGGTTGGCGGCGGTTGCCAGCAGTCCATTCTACCGGCCCGACGCTACGGACGGTAGTTCTATGGGCGCAGCGCCCTGTACGCGTGCGTTGCGTAGGGCATCTGGATTGGTCCGTCGGCGAGCGTCCCGAGCACGGTGTCCACGTCACCATCGACGCGCCGCTTGAAACCCTCATCACCCGCGATGTAGTAGCTACGTGAACGCACCATGGCGCGGATGTCGTTGCGCGACATGGACTTCTGCCAGTGCCAGATGCGCTCCTCGACCTCACCAAAAGGGGCCGCGACGTCGACGTCATCGGACGAGATCAGCGACTCCGCCGCCGAGGCTCCCATGGCCGCGCCGAGCGCAGCCACCCATGGCACGGACTCGTCGCGCACGTTCCAGATGAGGCCAAGCACTCCCCCGGGCACGAGCACGCGCGCGATTTCCGCGCTCGCGCGGGAAACGTCAACCCAATGCCACGCCTGCCCCAAGGTCACGGCCCCACACGAGCCGTCCGCGAGCGGAAGCGACTCCGCTGTACCGACAGCGCGCGGCACCTGCGGGAGGTGATCGGCCAAGGCGGCGAGCATGCCCTCGTCGGGATCGATAGCCGTGACCTGGAACCCCTGGGCCACGATCTCGGCGGTCAGCTTGCCCGTGCCCGCGCCGACGTCGGCAACGACCCCGGTGACGCCCGCGAGAAGCCATGCCACAGCGTCGGGCAGATACCCGGGCCGTCCCCGCTCGTAGTCAGCCGCTGCCGTGCCAAAACTGGTGCCGAGTGAAGCCATGCCACCAGGTTAGGCGGCGTCCTCCTCGTCGCGGCGCCTGCGCGTCACGAACATGATGAAGAAGCCTGCGATGACGAACGCGGCCGCCCACGGGATGAGCGCCATCACCGTGGCACCGGTGTGGGACAAGTGGTCGGGGACGTCGGGGACGTCGGGATCTGCGTCCTCCGCAGGCGGGTTGGCGCACAGCGCCGTTGCCTGCGGGTACTGGACGATGACGGTGACCTCGGGGTTGACCTTGAAGATCACCTCTACTCCGTCGCGCGTCCACGCGAAGTTGCCGTCAGTCTCCACATACGTGCCGTCCTCGAGCTGCATCCACCCAGGCCACTGCTGGGGATCGTCGGCAGAGGCTCCTGGCCACAGCATGGTGCCCTCGAGTGGCAGGCCCGTCACCACGTAGTCCTCGCCGTCCGGATCTGGGTTCACGAACGTGATGGTGAGCGGGTTCGCACCTTGGCTGGGGAAGCCTGCAGGAAGCGCGAGGTCCCAATCGAGGTACGGAACGTCCGCCTGGCACAGCGCGTGGGGCCGCGTCTTCACCACGAGAGGCAGATCCTCTGTCACCACAATCGTGAGAACCGCGTTCGCCTCGTCGCCGTCCTCATCCTCGATCGTGTACGGGATCTCCACGGTGCCGTGGAACCCGGGCACCGGGGTGAAGGTGAACGAACCGTCGGGGTTCAGAACGATGCTGCCCTTCGCCGGGTCCGGCTGCGTGTAGTCGGTGACCTTGATCTCGTCACCGCTGTCATTGCTGAGCACACCGTGGGTCGCGTCGACGGTGATGGGCACGCCACCGGTGGTGGTCGCGTCATCGTGCGTGGCCGTGGGGGGCTTCGGCGGCGACTGCGGCTCCGGCGGGTTGGCGCAGACGCTCGAGGCCTCTGGGTATGCGACCGTGATCGTCACCTGCGGGTTGACCTTGAACTGCACCTCCACGCCAGCGCGAGTCCAGGCGTAGTTGCCGTCGGTCTCGACGTAGGTGCCGTTCTCGAGGCGCTCCCAACCGGGCCACTGCTTTGGTGTCTCGTCGGACGCGCCCGGCCACAACAGCGACCCGGTGAGCGGGAGACCCGTCACCACATAGTCGTCGCCATCCTCATCAGGGTTGAGGAACGTGACGGTGAGCGGCGTGGCGCCCTGGCTGGGGAAGCCCTCAGGGAGCGCGAGGCTCCAATCGAGGTAGGGCATGTCGCCAACGCACATGGGCCGAGGCTGGGTCGTCACAACCAGCGGGAGGTCGTCGCCAACGGTAATGGTGAGAGTCGCGGACGTGGTCTGGTCGTACTCATCCTCGATCGTGTACGTGACCACCACAACGCCGTGGAAACCAAGCACCGGCGTGAACGTGTAGCCGCCGTCAGGCGCAATCGTGAGGCTGCCTTGCGCTGGGGTGGGGTCAGTGTGGCCGATGACCGTGATGCCCGTGCCGGAGTCGTTGCCGAGAACACCCTCGTCCGAGGCGCGCGTGATGGGCGTGCCGCCCGTGGTGGAGTCGACATCGTCGTCCGCGGCGATCGGGGGAATCTCCGGAGTGATCGTCACAGTGTTGGTATCGGTGTCAGTCACCGTGTCGCCTACCGGCGGCTTGCCCGACGCAGTGGCCGAGTTGGTCACGGAGCCCGCCTCAACATTCGCTTGCGTCACGGCGTACGTCACGTCGCACGAGACGGTTTCAGCGGGTGCGAGTTCCGCAAGTGGCGTTGCGAAGTCACACGGAGCCACGAAGGCGGCGCCCGCGAGTGCGTCGGTGACGGTCACGTTGGTGAGCGTCACGTTGCCGGTGTTCTCCACCGTGACGGTCCACTCCACGACGTCGCCCGCCTTCGTGGGCGCGCCCGACTTCTTGACCTTTGTCACCGTGAGCTCGGGGTCAGCAGCGATCGTCACCGTGTTGCTGTCCGTGTCGGTGATGGCGGGGCCGGTGGGCGGCGTGCCAGACACGCTCGCCGAGTTGGTGACTCCTCCCGCGTTCACGTTGGCCTGCGTGACGTCGTAGGTGACATCGCACGCCACGGATGCGCCAGGCAAGAGAGTGGCGATGGTGCCCGTGAACGCGCAGGGCGACTCAAAGCTCGCGTCCGCGAGGGCATCGGTCACCGTGACATTGGTGAGAGCCACGTTTCCGGTGTTTTCCACCCTGACGGTCCACACCACGGGGTCGCCCGCCTTGGTGGGCGTGCCGGACTTCTTCGCCTTCGTGACCTCGATGCCCGCGGAGCGCGCGATGGTCACGGTGTTGGAGTCCGTGTCCGTCACGGCGGGGCCGGTGGGCGGCGTGCCGGTTGCCGTGGCCGAGTTGGTCACTTCACCGTTGTTGACGTTCGCCTGGGTCACCGTATACGAGACGTCACACGCCACCGACTCGTTGGGCGCCAAGGCCGGAATCGCGCTTGCGAAGCCGCAGTCAGCGGGAACCTCCACGCCGGGCAGCGCATCCACAACGGACACGTTGGTCAGCGTCACGTTTCCGGTGTTCTTGACGGTGATGGTCCACACCACGGGGTCACCAGTGGCGGCGGGGACGCCGGACTTCTTGACCTTCGTGAGCTCGATCGCCGGGGCGGCCGCGATGAAGACCGTGTTGGTGTCGGTATCCGTCACGTTGGCGCCCGTTGGCGGGGTGCCCGTTGCGGTCGCGGAGTTCGTGACGGAGCCCGCGTTGACGTTTGCCTGTGTCACGTCATAGGTGACGTCGCACGTTGCCGACGCTGCAGGGGCCAGCGAGGCGATCGGCGTCTCGAAGTCACACGGCGAGACGAACGCGGCGCCGGCCAGAGCGTCGGTCACCGTGACGTCCGTCAAGGTGACGTTGCCCGTGTTGGTGACGCTTACGGTCCAGACCACGGGGTCGCCTGCCTTCGCAGGCGACCCCGACTTCTTCGCCTTGGTGACCTCCAGCGCAGCCGCGGCGGCGATGGTCACGGTGTTGGAGTCCGAGTCCGTCACATTGGGGCCGGTGGGAGGCGTGCCCGTGACGGAAGCGGTGTTCGTGACGGAGCCAGCGTTGACCTTGGCCTGCGTCACCGCGTAGCTCACGTCGCACGAGGCGGTCGCGCCCGGTGCCAGGGAGGGCATCGCCGAAGCGAAAGCACACGGCGAGACGAACACGGCACCAGCAAGAGCGTCGGTCACAGTGACGTCCGTGAGGGTCACCGTGCCCGTGTTCTCGATTGTCACCGTCCAGACCACGGGGTCGCCGGCCTTGGTGGGTGTTCCCGACTTCTTGACCTTGGTGAGTTCGATGCCGGCGCTCGTTCCGATCGGCACCGTGCTCGACGCGGCTTCGCTCACTGCCGGCCCGGTGGGCGGCGTGCCACTTGCGGTGGCGGAGTTGGTCACCGTGCCAGCGTTGACGTTCGCCTGGGTTACCTCGTAGGTGACGTCGCAGGTCACCGTCGCGCCAGGCGCGAGCGACGAGATCGGGTCAGCGAAACCGCACGGCGAGACGAACGCAGCGCCAGCCAGAGCGTCGGCCACCGTGACATCCGTGAGGGTGACTGTTCCCGTGTTGGTGACCGTGACGGTCCACACCACAGCGTCGCCCGCCTTTGTGGGCGTGCCCGACTTCTTGGTCTTGGTGATGTCAATCGCGGCGACAGGGGTGATCGTCACGGCGTTGGAGTCGCTGTCCGTGACATTCGCGCCGGTTGGCGGGGTGCCCGTGGCGCTCGCGGAGTTGGTCACGGAGCCCGTGTTCACGTTTGCCTGGGTGACGGCGTAGGAGACGTCACACGTCACGGAGGCGTTGGGGGCAAGCGTGGGGATGGGGTCAGCGAAGCCACAGGCGGAGTCAATGACCACGCCGGCGAGCGCATCCGTCACCGCCACGTTGGTCAAGGTCACGTTGCCAGTGTTGGCCACCGTCACGGTCCACACCACGGGGTCGCCCGCCTTCGTGGGCGCTCCCGACTTCTTTACCTTCGTCACCTCAAGTGCGGGCGCCGAGGCGATAGTCACGGAGTCCGTGGCGGTGTCAGTAACCGCGGGGCCAGTAGGCGGAGTGCCCGACGCCGTGGCGGAGTTTGTCACGCCGCCCGCGTTTACGTTCGCTTGGGTCACGGCGTACGTGACATCACACGAGGCGGAGGCGTTGGGGGCCAAGCTGGCGATGGGGTTGGCGAACGCGCACGGCGTCACGAACGTGGCGCCCGCGAGCGCGTCGGTCACAGTCACGTTCGAGAGGGTGACGGTGCCGGTGTTGGTGACAGTGACGGTCCACACCACGGGGTCGCCGGCCTTCGCAGGTGTCCCAGACTTCTTCACCTTGGTGACGTCGATGGCAGAGGTGCCTGCGATGGTGACGGTGTTGGAGTCGTCATCCGTCACGGTGGGGCCGGTGGGGGGCGCGCCGACTGCCGACACGGTGTTGGTGACCGCGCCAGCGTTGACGTTGGCCTGCGTCACCGCGTAGCTCACGTCGCACGAGACGGAGGCGTTGGGCGCGAGCGAGGCGATGGGCGCCGCGAACGCGCAGCCCACGGGGATGGCCACACCAGCGAGTCCCTCAGTCATCACGACGTTCGCGAGGGACACGTTGCCCGTGTTGGTCACGGTGACGGTCCACACCACGGGGTCGCCCGCCTTGGTGGGGGTGCCGGACTTCTTGACCTTCGTCACGCTGATGCCAGCGGCGGCACCGATGCCCACAAAGTTGTTCGAGGTGTCGGTGACATTGGGGCCCGTGGGGGGCGTGCCGGTGGCCGTGGCGGTGTTGGTGACACCACCCGCATTCACGTTGGCCTGCGTCACCGAGTAGGTGACGTCGCACGTCACCGTCTGCGCTGGGGCCAGCGAGGCGATCGGCGTCTCGAAGTCACACGGCGAGACGAACGCGGCGTCAGCCAGAGCGTCGGCCACGGTGACGTCCGTCAAGGTGACGTTGCCGGTGTTGGTGACGCTCACGGTCCAGACCACAGGGTCACCGGCCTTGGTTGGCGTGCCCGACTTCTTGACCTTGACCACGTCGATCGCCGCAGCGGGGGTGATCGTCACCGCGTTCGCGTCGCTGTCGCTGACATTGGGGCCCGTGGGGGGCGTGCCGGTGGCGCTCGCGGAGTTCGTGACGCCACCCGCGTTCACGTTGGCCTGCGTCACCGAGTAGGAGACGTCGCACGAGAGGCTCGCGCCCGGAGCGAGCGACGCAACCGTCGACGACAAGGGGCACGGCGAGACGAACGCGGCGCCAGCCAGAGCGTCGGTCACCGTAACGTTCGCGAGGGTGACGCTACCGGTGTTGGTGACCGTGACCGTCCACACCACGGGGTCACCCGCCTTGGTGGGCGTACCCGACTTCTTGACCTTCGTGACGTCGATGCTTGCGGAAGGCGTGATCGTCACGGTGTTGGAGTCCGTGTCGGTCACCACAGGGCCGGTGGGAGGCGTGCCCGTGGCGGTGGCGGAGTTCGTCACCGCGCCCGCGTCCACATTGGCCTGCGTGACCGCGTAGCTTACGTCGCAAGAGACGGAGGCACTGGGCGCGAGCGTGGCGATCGGAGACGCGAAGCCACATGGCGTCACGAGCGTGGCGCCCGCGAGGGCATCCGTAACGCTCACGTTGGTCAGCGTCACGGTGCCGGTGTTGGTCACCGTGACGGTCCACACCACCGAGTCGCCCGCCTTGGTGGGCGCCCCGGACTTCCTCACCTTCGTGACGTCAATGCCGGGCGTCACACCAATGGGAACGGTGTTCGCGTCCGCGTCGGTCACGGTGGGGCCGGTGGGCGGCGTGCCCGTGGCGCTCACGGAGTTCGTGACCGCGCCGGCGTCCACGTTCGTTTGCGTCACCGCGTACGTGACATCGCACGTGAGCGACGCGCCGGGCGCGAGCGACGCGATGGGGGTTGCGAAGGGGCACGGAGAGACAAGCGAAGCGCCAATGAGCGCATCCGTCACGATGACGCTAGACAGCGTGACGTTGCCGGTGTTGGTGACCGTCACGGTCCACACCACGGGATCACCCGCCTTCGTTGGCGTCCCAGACTTCTTCACCTTGGTCACGTCGATGCCAGCAGCGGGCGTGATTGTGACGGCGTTCGAATCCGTGTCGCTCACGGCCGCCCCGGTTGGAGGCGTGCCGGTTGCCGTGGCGGAGTTAGTGACTCCGCCGGCGTTGACGTTCGCCTGCGTCACGGAGTAGGTGACGTCGCACGTCACCGTCTGCGCTGGGGCCAGCGAGGCGATCGGCGAAGCGAAATCACAGGGCGAGACGAACGCGGCGCCAGCCAGAGCGTCGGCCACCGTGACGTTCGTGAGCGTCACGTTGCCCGTGTTGGTGACCGTGACGGTCCACACCACGGGGTCACCCGCCTTCGCAGGCGTGCCCGACTTCTTCACCTTCGTGATGTCAATAGCCGGGGCTGCCGCGATGGTGACCGTGGTGGAGTCCGCGTCCGTGACATCGGCGCCGGTGGGCGGCATGCCCACGACGGATGCCGTGTTCGTGACACCGCCCGCGTTCACGTTCGCCTGGGTCACCGCGTAGGTGACATCGCACGTGACGGTCGCCGCCGGGGCCAGGCTCGCGATGGGCGTGGCGAATGTGCACGGCGAGACGAGCGTGGCGCCAGCCAGAGCGTCGGTCACCGTGACGTTGGTGAGCGTGACATTGCCCGTGTTGGTGACGCTCACGGTCCACACCACGGAGTCGCCTGCCTTGGTGGGTGTGCCCGACTTCTTGACCTTGGTGAGTTCGATCGCAGGGGACGCGGCGATAGTGACGGTGTTGGAGTCGCTATCCGTCACGTTGGGGCCGGTGGGAGGGCTGCCCACGGCGGATGCGGAGTTGGTGACGCCGCCTGCATTGACGTTCGCCTGCGTCACGGCGTAGTTCACGTCGCAGCTCGCCGACGCGTTCGGCGCGAGGCTTGCGATGGCCGTGGAGAAGGCGCACGGCGTCACAAGCGAGGCACCCGCGAGAGCATCGCTCACCGTGACATTGGTGAGAGTGACGTTGCCCGTGTTGGTCACGGTGACCGTCCACACCACGGGGTCGCCTGCCTTCGCTGGCGTCCCAGACTTCTTCACCTTCGTGACATCGATGCTCGCGGACGGCGAGATCGTGACCGTGTTGGAGTCGCTGTCCGTGACGTGTGCTCCGGTGGGAGGCGTGCCGGTGGCGCTCGCCGAGTTGGTCACACCACCTGCATTGACGTTCGCCTGGGTGACCGCGTAGCTGACGTCGCAGCTCACCGAGGCGTTCGGCGCCAGGCTAGCGATGGGCGTGGAGAACGCGCACGGCGTGACGATCGTGGCGCCCGCGAGAGCGTCCGCAACCGTGACGTCCGTGAGGGTGACGTTGCCCGTGTTCGTGACCGTAACGGTCCACACCACGGGGTCACCGGCCTTCGCTGGCGAGCCAGACTTCTTCACCTTCGTTACGTCGATGGCTGCGGCTGCCGTGATCGTCACGGTGTTCGTGGCGGTGTCGGTGACGTTGGGCCCAGTTGGCGGGGTGCCCGACGCTGTGGCCGAGTTGGTCACGCCGCCAGCGTTCACATTCGCTTGAGTGACCGAGTAGGAAACATCGCATGCTGCGGAGGCACCAGGTGCGAGCGACGCGATCGGAGACGAGAAGTCACACGGAGTGACGATCGTGGCGCCCGCGAGAGCGTCCGTGACCGTGACGTTGGTGAGGGTGACGTTGCCCGTGTTGGTGACCGTGACGGTCCACACCACGGGGTCACCCGCCTTCGTTGGCGTTCCAGACTTCCTCACCTTGGTGATGCCTACTGCGGCAGCGGGTGCGATGGTGACGGTGTTGGAGTCCGTGTCGCTCACGGCCGGCCCGGTGGGAGGCGTGCCGGTGGCCGTCGCGGAGTTCGTGACGGAGCCCGCGTTCGAGTTCGCCTGCGTCACCGAGTAGCTCACATCGCACGTTGCAGAGGCGCCAGGCGCGAGCGAGGAGATCGCCGACGAGAAGGCGCACGGTGCCACCAGAGTCGCGCCAGCCAAGGCATCCGAGACGGTGACGTTACTCAGGGTTACAGTGCCCGTGTTGGTGACCGTGACGGTCCACACCACAGGGTCCCCAGCCTTCGTGGGAGTGCCCGACTTCTTGACTTTGGTGATGCCAATCGCGGCAGAGGACGTGATGGTCACCGTGTTGGAGCCGGAGTCCGTGACGGCGGGGCCAGTGGGAGGCGTACCGCTGGCGCTCGCGGAGTTCGTGACTGTACCCGCGTTCACGTTGGCCTGCGTTACGGCGTAGCTCACATCGCACGAAACGGACGCGTTGGGGGCAAGTGACGCAATGGGCGACGAGAAGCCGCATGGGGTCACGAGCGTGGCACCCGCGAGCGCATCCGTGACCGTCACATTGGTGAGGGTGACATTGCCCGTGTTCGTGACTGTGACGGTCCACACCACCGGGTCACCAGCCTTGGTTGGCGTTCCGGACTTCTTCACCTTCGTCACGTCAAGGCTTGGGTCGGCGGCGATCGTTACGGTGTGCGAGCCCGTGTCCGTGACGTTCGCGCCGGTGGGAGGCGTGCCGGTAGCGGTGGCGGAGTTGGTCACACCACCCGCGTTCACATTGGCTTGCGTCACCGCGTACGACACGTCACACGAGACTGCCGCGTTGGGAGCGAGCGAGGCGATCGGGGACGAGAAACCGCACGGGGTGACGATCGTGGCGCCCGCGAGCGCATCCGTGACCGTGACATCGGTGAGGGTGACGTTGCCCGTGTTCGTGACCGTGACGGTCCACACCACGGGGTCGCCAGCCTTCGTTGGCGTGCCCGACTTCTTCACCTTGATGACATCGATGCTCGCCGACGGCTCAATGGTGACGGTGTTCGAGTCCGCGTCGGTGACGTTGGGGCCGGTGGGGGCCGTGCCAACGGCGGATGCCGCGTTGGTAACCGATCCCGCGTTCACGTTGGCCTGCGTCACGGAATAGGTGACGTCGCAGCTGGCAGCGGCCGACGGAGCTAGTGAGGCGATCGGCGTGGCGAATGCACACGGCGAGACGAGCGCGGCGCCAGCCAGAGCGTCGGCCACCGTGACGTCCGTGAGCGTGACGTTGCCGGTGTTGGTGACCGTCACGGTCCACACGACTGGGTCGCCCGCCTTGGTGGGCGTGCCCGACTTCTTCACCTTCGTGACCTCGAGCGCAGGCGAGGCGGCGATGGTCACGGCATTGGAGTCAGTGTCGCTCACTGCCGGCCCGGTGGGCGGCGTGCCGGTTGCCGTAGCGGAGTTGGTGACACCTCCCGCGTTCACGTTCGCCTGAGTCACCGAGTAGCTGACGTCGCACGTGAGCGACGCGCTGGGCGCGAGCGATCCGATGACCGAAGAGAACGAGCACGGGGCAATGAAGCTGGCGCCGGGAAGGGCGTCGGTCACGGTGACATTGGACAGCGCGACGTTGCCCGTGTTGGTGACCGTCACGGTCCATTCCACGGGGTCACCCGCCTTCGTTGGGGTGCCCGACTTCTTCACCTTCGTCACGTCGATAGCCGCCTGCGAGGCAATCGTCACGGTGTGCGAATCGGAATCGGTGACGTTGGGTCCCGTTGGAGGGGTGCCCGACGCTGTGGCCGTGTTGGTGACGCCGCCTGCGTTCACATTGGCTTGAGTCACCGCGTAGGTCACGTCGCACGCCACTGACGCGTTGGGAGCCAGCGAGGAGATGGGCGACGAGAAGCCGCACGGCGTCACCAGCGTGGCGCCCGCGAGAGCATCAGTCACGGTCACGTTCGTGAGCGTGGACGTGCCCGTGTTGCGCACGGTGACGGTCCACACCACGGTGTCCCCTGCGTTCACCGGGGAGCCGGACTTCTTGACCTTCGTGACATCAATCGCTGCGGTTGGCGTGATGGTGACGGTGTTCGCATCCGAGTCCGTCACATTAGCGCCCGTTGGCGGGGTGCCGGTGGCGGCTGCCGAGTTGGTCACGCTACCGGCGTCGACGTTGGCTTGGGTCGCCGCGTAGGTGACATCGCACGAGACGGCCGCGTTGGGAGCGAGCGAGGAGATGGGCGAGGAGAAGCCACACGGTGTCACGAGCGTGGCGCCCGCGAGGGCGTCGGTCACCGTGACGTTGGTGAGAGTCACGTTGCCAGAGTTGCGCACCGTGACGGTCCACACCACGGGATCGCCCGCCTTAGTTGGCGTTCCCGACTTGTGGACCTTCGTCACGTCGACCGCGGGCGCCGCACCGATCGGCACCACGTTCGAGTCGGAGTCCGTCACGATTGGCCCGGTGGGAGGGGCGCCGGTAGCGCTCGCCGAGTTGGTCACGCCGCCCGCGTTCACATTGGCCTGCGTGACCGCATAGGTGACGTCGCACGAGACGGACGCGTTGGGTGCGAGCGCTGCCATGGGGGACGAGAAGTCGCACGGCGTCACCAAGGTGGCACCGGAGAGAGCGTCCGTCACGGTGACGTTCGAGAGCGTGACATTGCCCGTGTTGGTGACCGTCACGGTCCACACCACGGGATCACCCGCCTTCGTCGGCGAGCCGGACTTCTTTGCCTTCGTAACGTCGATGCCAGCAGCCGGGGTGATCGCGACGGTATCCGCGGCGGTGTCCGTGACGTTGGCGCCGGTTGGCGGCGTGCCGGTGGCGGTTGCCGAGTTCGTCACGCCACCCGCGTTGACGTTCGCCTGCGTGACGGCGTAGGACACATCGCACGAGAGCGAAGCACCCGGCGCAAGCGAGGCGATCGTGCTGGAGAAGCTGCACGGCGACACGAATGCGGCGCCAGCCAGAGCGTCGGTCACCGTGACGTTCGTGAGGGTGACCGTTCCCGTGTTACTGACCGTCATGGTCCACACCACAGGGTCGCCCGCCTTAGTGGGCACGCCAGACTTCTTGACCTTCGTCACATCGATGGCAGCGGCGGTGGCGATCGGCACGGTGCTGGTATCGCTGTCCGTGACGTTCGCGCCGGTGGGCGGCGTGCCCACGACGGAGGCGGAGTTGGTGACCGCTCCCGCGTTCACATGTGCCTGGGTGACCGCGAAGGCGACGTCGCAGGTCACGGAGCCGCCCGGCAGCAACGTGGAGATGGGCGACGAGAAGCCACATGGAGTGACGATGGCGGCGCCCGCGAGCGCGTCCGTCACGGTGACGTTGGTGAGCGTCACATTGCCCGTGTTGGTAACCGTGACGGTCCACACCACCGGGTCACCGGCCTTGGTGGGGGTGCCCGACTTCTTCACCTTGGTCAGGTCGATGGCGGGCGACCGCGCGATTGTCACGGTGTTCGAGTCGCTGTCCGTGACGTTTGCGCCGGTTGGCGGAGTGCCGACGGCGCTCGCCGAGTTCGTCGCGCCACCCGCATTCACGTTCGCCTGCGTCACCGCGTAGGTCACATCGCACGAGACGCTCGCCGCCGGAGCGAGCGAGGCAAGGGGTGTAGCGAACGCACAAGGCGTGACGAGCGCGGCGCCGGCCAGAGCGTCGGTCACCGTGACGTTGGTGAGCGTCACGTTTCCGGTGTTCGCCACCGTGACGGTCCACACCACCGTGTCGCCGGCCTTCGTTGGCGTCCCGGACTTCTTCACCTTGGTGACATCGAGGTGTGCCGTGGGAGCGATCGTGACCGTGTTGGAGTCGGTGTCCGTGACGTTGGGGCCCGTGGGGGGAACGCCCGTGGCGGTGGCCGAGTTGGTCACGCCCCCAGTGTCAACATTTGCCTGCGTCACGGCATACGTGACGTCGCAGCTTGCCGACGCGTTAGGTGCCAGGCTCGCGATCGCCGTGGAGAACGCGCACGGCGCCACCAGAGTGGCGCCCGGCAGCGCGTCGGCCACCGTGACATTGGTGAGCGTGACGTTGCCTGTGTTGGTGACGGTGACCGTCCACACCACGGGGTCACCCGCGTTCGTTGGCGTACCCGACTTCTTCACCTTGGTGAGTTCGATCGCCGCGGACTGGGCGATCGCAACGGTGTTCGCGTCCGTATCCGTGACCGCGGGTCCAGTGGGCGGGGTGCCCGACGCTGTGGCCGAGTTGGTCACACCACCAGCGTTCACGTTGGCTTGGGTCACGGCGTAGGAGACGTCGCAGGTCGCCGAAGCACCGGGAGCGAGAGAGGCGATCGCGGACGAGAACACGCACGGAGTGACGAGCGTGGCACCGGCGAGAGCGTCGGTCACCGTGACGTTGGTCAGGGTCACGTTGCCGGTGTTGGTGACCGTCACGGTCCACACCACAGGGTCACCTGCCTGCGCGGGCGTTCCCGACTTCTTCACCTTGGTGAGGCCAATCGCGGCGGACGCGGCAATGGTGACCGTGTTCGATTCGCTGTCCGTGACGTTGGGGCCCGTGGGAGGCGTGCCGATGGCGCTCGCCGAGTTTGTGACACCGCCCGCGTTCACGTTCGCCTGCGTCACGGAGTATGAGACGTCGCAGGTCAACGTTGCCCCGGGAGCAAGGGAGCTCACGGCCGACGAGAAGGGACACGGCGAGACAAAGGTGGCGCCCGCGAGCGCGTCGGTCACGGTCACGTTGGTGAGGGTCACGTTGCCGGAGTTGCGCACACTCACGGTCCACACCACGGGGTCGCCTGCCTTGGTGGGCGTGCCCGACTTCTTGACCTTTGTGACGTCAAGAGCGGGGCTCTGGGCGATGGTCACCGTGTCGGAGCCGGTGTCGGTGACGGCCGGCCCCGTAGGCGGCGTGCCCGTGGCGGTGGCGGAGTTGATGACGGATCCCGCGTTCACGTTGGCCTGAGTTACCGCGTAGGAGACATCGCACGAGACAGACGCGTTGGGGGCAAGCGACGCAATGGGCGACGAGAAGCCGCACGGGGTCACGAGCGTGGCGCCCGCGAGCGCGTCGCTCACCGTGACGTTGGTAAGGGTGAGGGCGCCAGTGTTGCGGACCGTCACGGTCCACACCACGGGGTCACCCGCCTTGGTGGGTGTGCCCGACTTCTTCACCTTGGTGACATCGATGCCCGCGGTCGCGCCGATGGGCACGGTGTTCGCATCCGAGTCGCTGACATTGGGGCCCGTTGGCGGCGTGCCAACGGCGCTCGCGGAGTTCGCGACAGACCCTGCGTCGACGTTCGCTTGCGTCACCGCGTACGAGACATCGCACGTCAGGGTGACACCAGGGGCGAGCGAAGCGATTGCCGCGGAGAACGGGCATGGCGACACGAAGCTGGCGCCCGCGAGCACGTCGGTAACCGTGACATTCGTGAGCGTCACGTTGCCGGTGTTGGTGACGCTTACGGTCCACACCACGGGGTCACCGGCCTTGGTCGGCGTTCCCGACTTCTTGACCTTCGTCACGTCGATGGCTGCAGCCGGCGCGATCGAGACCGTGTTGGCGTCCGTGTCAGTGACGCTGCCGCCCGTGGGGGTGGTGCCCGACGCTGTGGCGGAGTTGGTCACGCCGCCCGCGTTCACGTTGGCTTGCGTCACGGCGTACGAGACGTCGCACGTCAGCGTTGTGCCGGGCGCTAGCGAGGCCACGGTGGACGAGAACGGGCAGGGAGCCACGAGCGTCGCGCCAAGGAGTGCGTCGCTCACGGTGACGTCGGCCAGGGTGACGTTGCCGGTGTTGGTGACACTTACGGTCCACACCACGGGGTCACCCGCCTTGGTGGGGGTTCCCGACTTCTTGACCTTGGCCACATCAATGGCGGCGACTCGCGTGATCGTGACGACATTCGAGTCCGAATCCGTGACGTTCGCGCCCGTTGGCGGCGCGCCGGTGACCGAGGCGGAGTTGGTGACGCCGCCGGCGTTGACGTTTGCCTGGGTCACCGCGTAGCTCACGTCGCACGAGGCGCTTGCGCCGGGCGCGAGCGACGCGATCGGGGACGAGAACGCACACGGGGTGACGAGGGTGGCGCCGGCGAGCGCGTCCGTGACGGTGACGTTCGAAAGCGTGACGTTTCCAGTGTTGGTGATCGTGACTGTCCACACCACGGGGTCGCCGGCCTTGGTTGGCGTGCCCGACTTCTTCACCTTGGTGAGGTCGATAGCGGGGGCCGAGGCGATGGTGACGGTGTTGGAGCCCGCCCCCGTCACCGTGGGCCCGCTGGGAGGCGTGCCCGTTGCCGTCGCGGAGTTGGTAACGGATCCGGCGTTCACGTTCGCTTGGGTCACGGCGTAGGTGACATCGCACGACGCTGAGGCGGCGGGCGCCAAGGATGCGATGGGGGACGAGAAGCCACATGGGGTGACGAGCGTGGCACCGGCGAGAGCGTCGGTCACCGCGACGTTGGTCAGAGTCACGTTGCCCGTGTTGGTGACCGTAACGGTCCACACCACCGGGTCGCCGGCCTTGGTGGGCGTGCCCGACTTCTTGACCTTGGTGACGCCGATGCTCGCTGCTGAGGCAATCGTGACGGTGTTGGAGTCTGTGTCAGAGACATTGGCACCCGTTGGAGGCGTACCGGTGGCCGTGGCGGAGTTGGTGACACCTCCCGCGTTGACGTTGGCCTGCGTGACCGAGTAGTTGACGTCACACGCGACGGACGCACCCGGTGCCATCGACGCAATCGCAGAGGAGAAGGCGCACGGCGTCACGAGGGTGGCTCCGGACAGCGCATCGCTCACCGCGACGTTGGTGAGGGTCACGTTGCCCGTGTTGGTCACCGTGACCGTCCACACCACGGGATCGCCAGCCTTGGTGGGCGTACCCGACTTCTTGACCTTCGTCACGTCGATGGTCGCAACGGGGGCGATGGTGACCGCGTTCGAGTCACTGTCTGTGACGTTCGCTCCGGTGGGGGGCGTGCCCACGGCCGACGCGGAGTTCGTCACGCCTCCCGCGTTCACGTTCGCCTGGGTCACCGAGTACGAGACGTCACAGGACAGCGAGACCCCTGGCGCAAGCGAAGCGACGGTGGAAGAGAACGGGCACGGCGCCACAAGCGAGGCACCGAGCAGCGAATCGGTGACGTTCACGTTGGTGAGGGTGACGTTCCCGCTATTGCGCGCGGTGACTGTCCACACCACGGGGTCACCCGCCTTGGTGGGCGTTCCCGACTTCTTGACCTTCGTCACGTCAATCGCGGCGGCGGGCGCGATAGTGACGGTGTTGGAGTCCGAGTCCGTAGCGGCCGGGCCAGTGGGTGGCGTGCCCGAGGCGCTCGCCGAGTTCGTGACCGTGCCCGCGTCAACATTGGCCTGCGTGACCGCGTAGCTGACGTCGCACGAGGCGGAGGCGCCCGGCGCGAGCGAGGCGATCGGCGACGAGAAGGCGCACGGCGTCACGAGCGTGGCACCGGCAAGGGCATCCGTGACGGTGACGTTGGAGAGCGTGACGTTGCCGGTGTTCCTCACGGTGACGGTCCACACCACGGGGTCGCCCGCCTTGGCTGGAGTGCCCGACTTCTTGACCTTCGTCACGTCAATGCCCGAGGTACGGGCGATAGAGACTGCGCTCGAGTCCGTGTCCGTCACGTTGGCCCCGGTGGGCGGAGTGCCGGTTGCGGTGGCGGAGTTGGTGACAGAGCCGGCGTTGATGTTGGCTTGCGTCACCGCGTACGAGACATCACAGGTTGCGGTGGCGTTGGGCGCGAGAGAGGCGATCGCGGACGACAAGGCGCACGGCGTCACGAACGTGGCACCAGCAAGAGCATCGGTGACCGTGACATTCGTGAGTGTCACGTTGCCCGTGTTCCGCACCGTGAGGGTCCACACCACGGGATCGCCCGCGTTGCTCGGCGTGCCGGACTTCTTCACCTTGGTGATGTCGATGGCTGCGGCGGGCGCGATCGTGACCGAGTTCGAGTCTGAGTCGGTGACGTTGGCACCCGTTGGGGGCTCGCCTGAAGCGGACACCGAGTTGGTGACTGATCCCGCGTCCACGTTCGCTTGCGTGACCGCGTAGGAGACATCGCACGACGCGGTGGCGTTGGGCGCTAGGGACGCGATCGCTGAGGAGAAGGCGCACGGCGTCACGAGCGTGGCGCCCGCGAGAGCGTCCGTCACCGTGACATTTGTCAGCGTCACATTGCCGGTGTTCCTCACCGTGACGGTCCACACCACAGGGTCACCCGCGGCCGTAGGCGTTCCAGACTTCTTCACCTTTGTGACGTCGATCGCGGCAGACGGCGAAATGGCCACGGTGTTGGAACCCGTCGCCGTGACGTTGGGTCCCGTGGGAGGAGTGCCCGTAGCGGTCGCCGAGTTCGTGACCGACCCCGTGTCAACGTTCGCTTGAGTCACCGAGTAGGAGACGTCACAGGACACGCTCGCGCTGGGAGCCATCGACGCGATTGCGGAGGAGAAGGCGCACGGTGTGACCACGGTCGCTCCCGCGAGGGCGTCCGTCACGGTCACGTTCGTCAGGGTCACGTTGCCGCTGTTGGTGACCGTCACGGTCCACACCACAGGGTCACCGGCCTTGGTGGGCGTGCCCGACTTCTTGACCTTCGTCACAGACAGTGCCGGCGACTGGGTGGTGGTCACGGTCGACGTGGCGGTCTTCGTGATCGCGGCGCCAGTTGGCGGGTTGCCGGTGGCCTGCACGGTGTTGGTGATCGATCCGGCGTTGAGATCGGCCTGGGTGGCCGAGTAGGAGACCACGCACGATGCTGAGGCGGCGGGCGCGAGCGTCACACCGGCAACGAGAGAGCACCCCGTGCTCGGTAGGGTGGCGCCAGCGAGTTGCTCAACGGCCTTGACCCCAGTGAGCGTGACGTTGCCGGAGTTCGTCACCGTGACCGTCCACTGCACGGGGTCACCCACGTGCGACGGAGACACTCCGGATACCGGGGTCTTCGTCACGGTGAGGGCGGGCGATTGGGTGGTCGCCACGGTCGAGGTGGTGGTCTTGGTGACATTCGCTCCCGTTGGCGGCTTGCCCGTGGCCTGAACGGTGTTGGTCACGGAACCGGCATCGAGGTCAGCTTGCGTCGCGGAGTAGGAGACGACGCACGAGGCGGACGCGTTGGGCGCGAGCGTCACTCCCGCGACGAGCGGGCATCCCGTCGTCGGCAGGGTGGCGCCGGACAACTGCTCCGTGGCCTTGACGTCGGTGAGCGTGACGTTGCCGGAGTTGGTAACCGTGACCGTCCACTGCACCGGATCGCCAACGTGGGAGGGCGACGTGCCCGCGATGGGCGTCTTGGTGATCGTGAGGTCGGGAGCTGGCACGATCGTCACGGTGTTGGTGTCGGAGTCCGTCGCCGAGACGTTCTTTGGCGACACACCGGTCGCGGACGCGGTGTTCGTGACCGAGCCCGCGTTGACCTCCGCTTGCGTCATGACATGGGAGACATTGCAGTTGGCGGAGGCGCCCACCGCAAGGGTGGTGGGGAACCCACACGCCGAGATGGCGGACGCGCCCACGAACGCGTCGGTGACCGCCACGCTTGAGAGCGGCGTGTTGCCGGTGTTCGTGATCAGAACGTTCCACGTGACCGTGTCACCGGCCTTCGTGGGGACGGTGCCGACGCGAGTCTTCGTCACGTCGATCGCGGGCTTCTCCGGCCACGACATCGTGATGGGGTAGTCCTCCACCTCACCGCCGCCTGCGTAGCCGGTGGCCTGAAGTTCTGCGGTGGTGGGCGCAATGCGGAAGCGCGCGAACGAAGGCTGGACTGCGAGCGCTGGCGCACTGGACGGGGCCGTGAAGGATAGCGATACCGTGCCACCGCCGCTAGGACAGGCGGGGCTGGTGGTGGACTTCTCCCCCGCGTCAAACACGCCGTTGGCGTTGAAGTCGATCCATCCGGCGACGTACGCCGCCTGGGAGGTACTCGTACTGCACTGTATCCCTGAGACGGTCACCGTACTGCCGGGGGTTGCCGTATATGAGGACGCGAGCGTGACGCCGTCCTCATCGTCGGTGCCGGTGTTGTCATCGCCGTTGGCGGTGGCACTGAACTGTGAGGCGGCTTCGAAGTCCACGGCAGAGCCAAGGCGCATTGTCGGCTGGCCCTGGGTCGCGAGCGTGAAGCCACTCGAGAACACACCGGTGCCCGTCCCAGAGCCGCTGTAGGCGGGAACAGTGCCACCGGTGAACCCTGACTGGCTCACGGCACCGGCAACACCGTACGAGGACGGAGCGTCGCCGAAGTCGAGATTGAGCAGAACACCGAGCGCGATCGCCTCGTTTCCACGACCAGCGAGCGTCACGTTCGTTGCGGATGACACGCCATCCATGAACGCCACCGACATGGCATTCGGCAGAACCGCCGCGGTGTTGTCTTCGCACGTGGTGTTCGCCGCGCCCTGCAGCACCAACCTGCTCGTCGAAGCGGTGGGCGAGGTGCGCTGCGCGTAGTTGTCCTGGGTGCAGGACGTTCCGCGGGTCCGGTCGAGGATTCGCCACGTGCCCGCGCTCGAGATGGTGGCACCGATGTACTCCTGGAAGGAGCCGTTGTTGACCGACGACTCCGCGCTGGCCATCACCAGACCGGCAAGCGGCACCGTGGTGCGCGAACTCCCCACCACCAGTTCGGCACCACACGAGAAGTCGAACGTGATGGTGTTCGCGTTGTGGTGATTGCGGACGCCGGCGACCAAGGTGTTGTTGGTTCCGGTACCGCCGATGTTGTACAGCTCATCAAAGCCGTCGCCGCGCCACGTGCCGGAGGCGTAGGCGTCAAGCCACGGCTCGCCGGGCTGCGCGGGACGGGTCCCGTTAGCAGTTTGATCAGTGCCGCGCGGTCGAGCGAGATTGTCGATGGTGCACGTCACCACGATCTGGTGAGCGCCAATCGTGATGGTTTCCGTGGCGATGATGTCACCGCTTGCGTTTGGCGCGAGCGTTTCCCCGTTGTCGCCCCAGCTAATCCACTGGACCTGAGGGAATCTAGCGGCGCCCGCGGTGGCGGCCACAGCGTCGGCCGGCGCGACGGGAAGGGCGACGGGAGCGAGCACGCCAGCCAGCAGCGCGACGATCACGAGTGCCGCGTACCGCGGGCGCGCGAACGCACGCGTGATGGAACCGCGCATCCTAGATCTCCTCAGCTTGCGTCTGCACTTCCCTCGGTGCATCCGCCCCTCGAACCCAAATCTACCTGGCGATATCGGACAACCCAGGTATTGGAGTGACGAATCTCACGTCTGCTCGACGGCGCATTTCGCCCTTCCGCCGGACTCGGGGATTCGGCGAGTCCCGGAGCGCCACCTCTGGCAGGTAGGCGGCGGCTACGACGGGGCCGGCACGTCCGGCGGAAAGGCGAGGTCCTATACGGCGACGGGCTCCTGCAACTCGTCGCGACGAGGAACCGGGAGCGGCTCCACGGTGATCTCGTTGGGCTCCATCGGAGGCTCGCCCAGCTTGACCACAACGACGCCGGCGAGCACGAGCGCGGCACCCAGCATCTGAATGGCCGCGGGAGCCTGACCGAGCAACACCCACGCGAACACCGCTGCCGCGAGCACCTCGGTGAGCGCCACGAAGGATCCGAGGCGCGCCCCAAGGCGCCGAGTGGCGGCGATGCCCGCCACGTAGGCGATCGCAGCGGTGACCACGCCCAGCAGGCCAACCGCGAGCCACGCCGGAATCGCGAAGCTCTGGAACTGCACGTCGCCGGCCCCAAAGCCCATGGGCAGGAAGCCAACAAGAGCGGCGAGGCCAAGGGCCACCGCGGCCACGGCAAGGCCCGACGCCGCGAGCGTGATGGGAGGCAGCGGGTTGGAGTCGTCGGCGGAGACGATGAAATACACCGTGGCGCCAACCATCGCGCCGAGCGCCCAGCCGATACCAGACAAGCTGATCTGTGCGCCGCCAAAGACATTGATGAGCAGCACCAGGCCAAACGCCGCGATGACCGCGCCAATGGCGGTGAAGCGCGTGGGCTTCTGCCCCTTGCGCACCCATAGGTACAGCACCACGGCAACGGGCGCGAGGTACTCGATGAGCATCGCGATGGAGACGTCGAGCGTCTGCACTGCCATGAAGTAGAACAATTGCGCGCCGGCAACGGCGAAGAGGCCGTAGGCAACGATGGGCCCGACGCTACGGGCAAGCAGGTGCCACCGTCCCCTCAGCGCCATGGCACCTGGCACGGCGAGCACGAGGGCGGCGATCGTCACGCGCAACAGCACGGCAGAGCCTGCAGTCCAGCCGAGGTCCATGAGGCCCTTGGCGAGCGAGCCGGAGACGCCAAAGGACATGGCCGCGAGAAGGGCGAAACCGATGCCAGACGCGAGGCGAGAGTTGGGTGCCGCGGCCCCCGCGGTCGCCGTAGGTGCGTCATTAGTCATCGTGCTCATGACTCATTACGATATCGGAAACGTGGTAATGTGTCAAAATGACGTTCGCACATGACACCGTGGAGGCTCTCGAGTCTGCCGTGTTCTTGTCGAACTCGGAACTTGAGCCCGACACGATGACCACTCTGGGCGAACTCCGCAGCTATTTCAGCGGCTTCGGCTACACCGGCCCGGCACCCACAAACAGAGACCTTGAGCCCGTTCGTGCGATCCGCGCGCAGTTGCGAGAACTGTTCCTCGCCACGCGCGACGAGGCCGTCCCCATCGTCAATCGCATCCTTGAAGAGCAGCACGCGCTCCCCCAGCTCGTGCGCCACGGAGATGTCGATTGGCACATCCACGCCACCTCCGATGACCGCCCTATCGCGGAGCGCATCCTCGTGGAATCCGCGATGGCGATGATCGACGTGATCCGCGCGGACGAGATGAGCCGCTTCTCCCATTGCGGCATGGACGACTGCGAAGGCGTGGTCTTCGACATGTCACGCAACCGCTCCAAGAAGTACTGCACCGTGACGTGCACCAACCGCGCGGCCCAGATAGCCTTCCGCGCCCGCCAGGCCGAGGACGCTTAGCCGAGCCCTACTATCGGGACATGAGCGCAAACCTAGCCACGCCGTCGGGCCGCTGGCGGCTCATCCCCATGCGTCCGCGCGACAGCGAAGAAGAGGGCCGCGCCGCCACTCCGCTTGAACTGTTCTTTGACCTCGTCTTCGTGATCGCGGTGAGTATCGCGGCCGTGAACCTGCACCACGCGCTGAGCGAGGCGCACTTCTGGCACGGCGTCACGTCGTATCTGGTGGTGTTCTTTGCCATCTGGTGGGCGTGGATGAACTTCACCTGGTTCGCCACCTCGTTCGACACTGACGACTGGCTCTACCGGACCGTAACCGTGGTGCAGATGGCGGGAGTGCTGACGCTCGCCGCGGGCATCGGCGACGCTTTCGAGAACGACGATTTCGCGATCATGATCGCGGGCTATGTGCTCATGCGCGTGGCGATGGTGGCGCAATGGCTGCGCGCCTCCCACGGCGCAGGCGAGGCCAGGCGCACCACCCAGATTTACGCGTGGGGCATCGCGGGGCTGCAGGTGGCGTGGGTTGCGTGGCTCGCACTGCCCGACGGCGTGGTGAAGACGGCGGCTTTGCTCGCCTTGATCGGGGCGGAGTTAGCAATTCCCGTAGTTGCGGAGCGCCGAAACCAGACCCCATGGCACCCACACCACATCACCGAGCGCTACGGGCTGTTCACGATCATCGTGCTGGGCGAGAGCCTGCTGGCATCTGCGAACGCGATCATCACGGCCCGGCATGATGAGACGGAGATCGGTGAACTTGTCCCTCTCGCTGTGCTGGCTCTTGTGGTGACGGCAAGCCTGTGGTGGATCTACTTCTGGGCGCCGCACCACGAGCGCATCGGAGGCCTGCGCCAGTCGCTACGTTACGGCTACGGGCACTACATCATCTTCGCCGCCGCCGGCGCCCTGTCCGCCGGAATCGAGGTGGAGATCGATGTGCTCACCGGTCACAGCGAGCTAAGCGATGTTGTCGCGTCGCTATGCGTGACCGTGCCCGTGGCAGTGTTCATCGCCGCCGTGTGGTGGATCGTGATTCGCCCCCACGCGAACCGGCTCGTGAACACGGCGGTGCCTCTTGGCGCATTGGTGGTGCTCGTGGATCCGCTGATTCCGATCCCCATCGCGATCACCACACTCGTCGTCGTGGCGATCGTGGTCGTGCTGGTACTTAACCCGCCTCGGTCTGTCGAGGGAGAGCACGCTCCGCAAGAGCTAGCCGAGGCGTGAGCGGCGGCTCCGTACGCCTCGGGGTGCCACGGCGCAGCCCGGTCGCCTCGAATGCCGCCGCGAGCGCCAGCAGTGCGTTGTCGTCGTAGGCGCGGCCCGCGAAGGTCAGCCCCACGGGCATGCCGTTGCCAACCATCGTCCCCATGGGAACTGTCACCGTGGGGATTCCCAGGTGCCGGATCGCAAGGTTGCCGTTCGCCACCCACACGCCGTTGCGCCAGCCCTCGTCCGCGGAGGACTCGTTGACGTCCATGTCTGCGCGACCCACGTCGGCGACGGCGGGGAACACGACCGCATCCAACCCAACGCCGTCCATCCACTCCTCGAGGTCAAGGCGACGGGTGCGCTCCAACCCAGCCAGGCCGTCGGGCAGATGCGCAAAGTCGCCGAGCGCTCGCGGCAACCCTGCGCGCACCATCCCCGGATACTCGGCGATGTCGTCGTCGAAGCCCGTGTAGCGATGCGGCAGCGCGCCCGGCGGCGGCGGGAAGATCGTGACGCCATCTACGTTCGCGAGAGTGTTGAGCGCGGGGTCGCCATTAGCTGCGAGGAAGTCCTCCCAAGCCCAAGCGCTTAAGGCTCCGATCTCTTCGGCCAGGAACTCGGGCGTCACGAGCCCCCTAGTGCGAATGGTTGGCGCTCCTGCACGGTCACCTTCGTAGTTGGTGATGACCGGGAAGTCCGTTTCGATGACGGTGGCGCCCGCGGCCTCGAGGTCCGCGCGGGCAGCCTCCCATAGGGCAGTCACGTCCGGATTCGGCACAATCCGCTGCCCTGTAGGGCCACCAATGCCGATTCCCGTTCCCGCGTCCTCATCCGTGCCCAGATACATGCGTGGGACCCCAAGCCGCTTGCCCGCAAGGCTGCCCGACGCTAGGGCCCGGTAGTTCGTGGGCCGCACCTCGGAGGGGCTCGGGATGGGCACCCACGGCTGGGCGCGCCACAGATCTCCCCTGGTCTCGGGGTCGTCGGCGACGATGGCGTCGAGGACTTCGAGAAGGTCGGCCATGGTGCGGGCGTGAGGCACGACCACGTCCATGGTGGGGACCAAGGGCCAGTTCCCGCGCGTGGAGATCACTCCACGGCTTGGCGTGTAGGCGCACAGTGCGTTGTTGCTCGCCGGCCCTCGGCCAGAGGACCACGTCTCTTCGCCGAGTCCAAAGGCCGCGAAACTCGCGGCGGTGGCGGTGCCAGAGCCGTTGCTCGATCCCGAGGCGAAGGGGGCCGTGAGGTACTGCGCGTTATACGGGCTCTCCGCGCGCCCATAAAGGCCGCGCTGCATTCCGCCGTTGGCCATAGGCGGCATATTGGTGAGGCCAAGGCAGATGGCGCCCGCCGCACGCAGGCGCTCGATCGTGAAGGCGTCGCGTTGGGCCACGAGGTCCGCGAAGGCCGGCGAGCCCGCCGCGGCAGTGAGTCCCGCTACTAGGTATGAGTCTTTGGCCGTGTAAGGGATGCCCTCAAGAGGGCCCCAGCTGTTCCCCGCCGCCCTTCGCGCATCGGACGCCGCAGCCTCATCCCGTGCGCTGGGGTTGCGAACCACGATGGAGTTGAGCTCTCCGTCGTAGGCGTCGATGCGGCCGAGGTACGCCTCCACTAACTCCAGGGCCGTTGCCGCGCCTGACTCGAGCGCGTGCCTGAGCTCGGCAATCGTGGCCTCAACGACGTCGAACGTCATGCCGACACCGCGGGCTGTTGCTGCGTGATGCAGTGAATGCCGCCGCCGCGAGCGAAGATCTCGCGTGCATCGACGGTGACCACGTCGCGCCCCGGGTAGGCGGCGGCAAGGATCTCCCTGGCCCTCGCGTCTGCCGCGTCTTCACCAAAGCCACACGCGATCACTCCCCCATTGACGACATAGTGATTGACGTAGGAGTAGTCGACGAAGCCGTGCACGTCGCTTAGCGTGGCGGGTGCTGGGAGCGGGATCACGTCGAGCCCCACAGACTTGAGTAGTTCTACTAGGTCGAGGCTCACCTCGTAGTCCGGATGCTCCGGGTTTTCTTGGGAATGCAGCAGCACGCCTCCCGCGTCCGCGAAACACGCGACGATGTCCACGTGGCCGCTCGTGCCGAAGTCGTCGTAGTCCCTTGTGAGGCCGCGTGGCAGCCAGATCGCACGAGTGGCACCGATGGTGCGCGCGAGCTCGCTCTCCACCCGCTGAGGGGTCCACGCGGGGTTGCGCCTCTGTCCCAATTGCACCGTCTCCGTGAGCAACACCGTCCCACCGCCGTCAACGTGAATGCCGCCGCCCTCGTTGACGAGGTCGCTCGAGATTAGCTCGGCGCCTGCCGCCTCAGCGATGAGGCGCCCCAACACGGCCGACTTGTCCCACTGCGCCCACTCGTTGGCGCCCCATCCGTTGAAGACCCAGTCGACGGCACCCAGTCGCGGCCCGTCCACCACGAAGGTGGGGCCAACGTCGCGTGCCCAGAACTCGTCGACGGGCGCCTCGAGCAGTTCGATGTCGCTGCCAAGCATGTCCCGCGCCCGAGCGGTCTCGCTCGGGTCAACCACCATGGTGACGGGCTCAAACTCGGCGACCACGCGCGCTACCGAAACCCACGCCCCATACCCGGCCGCGCGTTCGGCCTCACTGGACCCCAGCGTCGGGCCTGCGCATGGGAAGACCATCCATGTGCGCGAGTGCGGAGCGGACTCCGCGGGCATGAGCCAGGGCATGCGCCTAGGGTGGGGGCATGGCTACCTCGAAAGCAAGTGCAGCGTTCAGCGACGATGAGAAGGAGGCGATGAAGGCCGCCGTTGCGGAGGCGAAGCGGGCCAAGCAAGCCGACGCCGCTGCGGCCGACGCCGCGGCCGTCGCCGACGCGATCGCCGCGATGCCAGCGAGTGAGCGGGAACTCGCTCAGAAGGTGCATGACCTGGTGCTCGCGGCCGCGCCGATGCTCGCGCCCGCGACCTGGTACGGCATGCCCGCGTACAAGCGTGACGGCAAGGTGGTGGTGTTCTTCAAGCCAGCCGCCAAGTTCAAGAGCCGCTATTGCACGCTCGGATTCGAGGAGAACGCCGCGCTCGATGACGGAACGTTCTGGCCCACGTCGTATGCAGTGACGGGAATCGGTGCCGCAGAGGAGAAGGCGATCACCGCGATGCTGAAGAAGGCGATTGGAGCCTAGCCCCGCGAACACCTCTCCACACACGGCGAATGCCTCTCCACACAGTCAGTGAGACGACCTCACGTTTGCCCTGGTAGATGCCCTGGACTTAGCCGGATGGGACCGCCATCCCTCATTTTGTGTGGAGCAGCACCCGGCGTGTGTGGAGGGGCATTCGGCTGGTGAGTTAGTCGTCGAGCCACTCGAGCGGCTCGGTGCGCCATTCACTGCCAGGACCGGTGCGGCGCGCCATGAACCCGGGCGGCATCGTGGCGAGCTCGGCAATTGCGCCGTTGCGCTCTATCGCATGTGCAAGGTGCGTCACCGTGCATGCGCCGGGAAGGTTGGGGTCGTTGACGCCGTCGCCAACGAGCCATTCACCGGCCTCGGTGTGGACCACCTCGCGAGCGGGTTCAAGCCCGCTGAGCACGGTGTTCTGGACCACGCCCCCTAGGCCCTGCGGGAACTGGTCGTTCTCAAACGGGAACGGGAGGCTCCGGAATATCTCGCGCGGATCGGTCACGACTTAAGCCTCTCAGACCGCGCGATGCCGCGCCCGCCACGTCACCACCACCGCCAGCGGACGCGCACCTTGCTGTCTAGGTTGAGCTCCCGCACCATTCGCACGGCCGTCAGGATGCTGCGCGTGGATTCCACCCGCTCTTCGCCCGTGGCGTTGTCATGAACGATGACGTGCCACGGGATGACGCCAACGAAGCGGGCGATCAAGAGAAGTGCCGCAAGCGCCGCCGCAATCGGCAACTCCACCGAGAACAGCAGCCCCGCGAGCACCAGCACAATCACCGGTGCGGCGATGAGAATGAAGATCCACAGGCCAAGGCCTATGAAGAAGTCCGCAAGCCCATCACCGTACGTTGCGGACGTATTGGTGACCTCGTTCCGCAGTTTGTCCGCATCCATCACGCGCGTCTTGACGCGCCACGGAAACACCCGGATGTCGAGGAACGCGTGGTGGTTCACACGTCAGATGATGCCTCCGCCCACACCTCAGACCACCGCGCCGCGAGCGTGTCGATGCTCTCGTGGGCGTTGAGTCCGCTTGGTTGCGGCACCACGAACAAGGCGACGTGGGGCGGCCACCCGGCCACAGCGTCGGGCGGCTGCAAGCCAAGCGACGCTTTGGGGAGTCCATATGCCGTGCGGAAGGCAGTGATGCCGGCGATCGCGACGACGCGTGGTTGCAGCTCGCGCACGCGCGTCACGAGGTTCGCGCCGCCCTCGCGCAGCTCCGCGGAGCTGAGTTCGTCTGCGCGAGCGGTGGCGCGGCCCACGAGGTTGGTGATGCCGATGCCGCGCTCCGCAAGGTGGCGCTCGTCCTCGTCGCGAAGGCCGCGCGACGCGTCAATCTCGTGCTCCGTGAGGCCCGCTCTGTGCAGAGAGGGCCAGAAGCGGTTCCCCGGCCGCGCGAACGGCGCGTTGACAGCAGCAGTCCACAGGCCCGGATTGATGCCAACGATGAGTAGCTTCAGCCTGCCCGACGCTGGGAGGACGTCGTCGATCGCGTTGGGGTCGTCGGTGGCAAAGCGGGCGAGATCGGCCCGGGTTGGGCGCTCGCCGTCCAGCGGGGAGGGGCGGCGAGGCATGCGTCCATCATGGCCGGGGGCAGGGCGCCGCGCATCTTTCTCGCGCGACGCCCGTCCCGTCGCTAGCCGATCTGTTCCCACGGGCCCCACTGGGAGGCGCCGGGTGCTTGGTTGCGGGTCCACCACTTGGAGCGCCATAGGTGACCGTCGTGCGTAACGATGTCACCGGTGTCGAAGAGGCGGCTTGGAGTCCAGATCGCAACCCCAGGCGGCTCCGCGGCGATCTCTTGCCACGGCCCCCAGACGTCGCCCGGCCGTTGGTTCTGCGTCCACCACGTGGCCACCCAGACCTTGCCGCCGTAGGTGACAACCTCGCCTTCGGTGTAGACCGTGGAGGACTTCCATACGGAGGGCGCGGTTGCCGCCGAGTCGTCGCCCACGACGATGCCGCGGCCGTTGGTGGCGATGTAGACGCGACCAAAGACGTCAGGGTCTCCCTCGATGTCAGCGCCGATCCAGCCCCACTGGTGCTCATCGTCGTTGATGCGCGTCCAGGTGGTGCCGCCATCGATCGAGCGGTAGACGCCGCGCTGGCCGTTGCGCTCGGCCGCCGTATAGATCGCCGCCGTGGTGGCTCCGGGCGCGGCCTTGCCGAACCCGACCGTGTCGGCCTCGTCGAAGCCCTTGACCTTGGTCCACGTGGCACCGCCGTCGGGGGAGCGCCACATGCCGTACGCGCCCTCGTCTTCGCCGCCCGCGAGCCACAGCTCGCCGATGGTTCCGGGCATCGCGGCGAACCGCACCGGCCCCTCGGCGGGGAGTTTGCCAGTGCTCACCGTGGTGAAGGTGGCGCCGCCGTCTGTGGAGCGATAGAAAGTGCCCGCAGCGAACGCGTAGAGCCGCGTGGAGTCCACACGGTCGGCCTCGACCCTGGCGTTGTGAGGCAAACCGGAGGTGTCCGCCCAGGTGACCCCGCCGTCGGCCGAGTACCGGGCCGTGGCCCCAGCGGGAGCCCAGATGACGTGCGTGCCGTCGGCGCCAACCGCGATGGTGCCGGAGCCGCTCGCGCCGGTGGCCGCGGGCGAAGTCGCCCACGTGTGACCGGAGTCGTGAGAGGTCGCGGCGACGATCGCGCCTGAGCCGTCGGTGCCCGCACGTACCAGCGTGGATGCGTCCAAGCCTGCTGCGTCGACGCTCGTGGCGCCGCCGAAGTACGGATCCTGGAAGGTGTTGACCACGGTGGCGATGTCGTCGTGAACGAAGCCGCCGAGGTCGAGCATCGCGGACACCAGGTCCACGTCTCCAGCAGGCGCCACAAGGTCCTGGATGGCCGTCTCCTCGATTCCGGTGGCCTCGGGGGTGATGTGGATGACGCCGCCTGGCTCATCCCAGTTGGTGAGGTCGCTCGAGCGGTAGATCGTGGCGCCGGTGCCGTACATCATCTCGGTGGAATCGAACGGGTTGATCTCGAGGGCAGAGACCATCCAACCCACCTTAGGCGCGGGCTCCACCCACATCTGAGGCGGGCCCGGCTGCTTGCCGAACGCAAGCCACGGCACCTCGTCGATATTCTGCGAGTAGCGCACCACGAAGGGGTTGGACTGAGACCAGTCGTAGTCCCAGATGGACGTCCACGTGGCGCCGCCGTCGGTGGAACGGAAGATCAGCACGTCCGGCCACCACTGGATCTGCGACGCCACCATGATCGTGTCAGGATTGGACGCATCCACCGTGAGCCCGCTGAAGCCGAAGTCCACGCCCACGGGGCGTTGGGGCGGGGTGATGTTGGTCCAGGTGCCGTCGTCGATGCCGTAGCGCCACACCTCCCCGTCAGAGCCGTCGTACGGGCCAGAGGTGTTGGACGTCGCGATGTACAGGTAACGGCCCGCGATCACTCCGTCGTGGGGAAGGAAGCCGGTAGGCGCACCCTCGACGGCCGTCCACGTGGCGCCCGCATCGTCCGAGCGGTAGAGGATGTCGCTCGTGTCGGCGACCGCGGTGAAGATCGTTTGCGTTGGGTCACCGGCCGTCGACGAAGCCTTGTCGAACGCGGTCCACAGCACGCCCAAGTTCGAGGTGAGGTACGAGTTGTCTGAGCCAGCGTCGGGCACAAAATCGCCCACGTTGGGCAAGCTGGCCACATGGGACCACGTGACACCGGCGTCCGTGGAGCGCCACAGGCCCTCACCCTGCTCTGCACCAAAGTAGAGGATGTCGTTATCGTTGGGATCGATCTGTAGGCGCTCGCCAATGCCTCTGCCAGGCATGTTGCCGCCCACCTTGAAGGGCAGAGCGGTCGCATTCCAGGTCTCGCCGTAGTCGCGAGAGCGCAGAATCGCGCCGTTGTTGGGGTCCCAGTCGTTCGTGTACATGCCCACGGCCGCGTAGACGTTGGCGGTGTCCACAGGGTCGGTGGCGAGACTCAGCACGCCGAGGCGGTTCCACTCGTCCCAGCCAATGTGGTCAAGCAGCGGCACCCACTCGTCGGAGTCCCGATCCAGCCGATAGGCGCCACCAATGTCGGTGCGCGCGTAGACAAGGCCCGGTTCCGTCTGGTTGTAGATGATGCCGGGCACGTAGCCGCCGCCGCTGATGGCGACGTTTGACCACTCGTAGTCGCTGCCCGACGGTGTGGTTGCCTTTCGCGTGCCCGCGTCGGCAGGCGTTGCAACCGCGAGTACTGCAAGAGGAAGTGCGAGTGCCGCGACCATCCCCGTCGTTCTGGATCCTGCACGAAGTCTCACTGCCCACACTCCCTTGTGTTTGCTGAGGGCCGCCCCCGGCCCGCTCCGAAACTATCGAAGCGCTTCGCTTGTCGCAACATTTAGGGCAAATCTCTCAATTGTGGGCGCGCCGCCTAGCCCCAGGGGTTGACTACGGCGACGCCCATCGGGTCGAAGTCACCGCTGTTGCGAGTGACTACCGTGAGGCCGTTGACCAGAGCCGTGGCAGCGATGAGCGCATCTCTCTCCGGACGCGGATCCGGAACGTGGAGCCGCGCGGCGCGCCGTGCCACAGCGGTGTCAATGGGCAAAATGCGGCCCGCGAAAGCATCGATCAGGTCATCCTCAAGCCACGCGCGCAGGCGCAATCCCAGTGCACTGTCGCGACGCTCCACTCGGGCGATGCCGAGCTCCACCTGGAAGATCGTCATTGCGGCGAGGTAGAGCTCGTCAGGGTGACGTTCGGACACCCAGCCCCGCACATGTGCGTCGGAGCGCGCGAAGGGCTTGCGAAGCTCGCTGACGACGTTGGTGTCGAGTAGGTAGCTCACAATTCGGGAATCTGGGCGTGAAGGTCAGCGGGCTCGAACTCGATCTCAATGTCGTCGGGCATGCTCAGCCGCGTCACGAGCGACGCGCCGGACCCCTCACGACGTCGATACTCCTGGACCGTGAGGAGTACGAACGCCGGCTCCCCTCGGTCGGTAATGAAAACCGGACCATCGCCAGCAGCGCGCTTGGCAGCGCTGACGTCGCGGTTGAAGTCTCGCGAGGAGATCGTTTGCATCGGGTCACCACCTAATGTAGGTACGTACCTACATTAGGGCGCCTGCGCACTCTTCACAGGGCAGCAAGGGGCTTGACCATGATGAGGCACGGCGTGTCCTCACCCCAGAGCTCGGTCTCTTCGAGCGGCAGGAACCCGACCGACTCGTGGAACTGTCTGGTGCGCGCGTACTCGGGGTTGGAATCCGATGCGCCGAGCGTCTTCACCTCAAGCCGCGCGACGCCACGCTCGCGCGCGTCCTGTTCGAGCGCCGCGACCAGCGCCTTTCCCACTCCCCGCCCCTGGAGGGTCCGCTCGACGACGATGAGATGGACCTCGGCCACATGAGCGAAGTGCCGGTCTACCAGGAGCACGCCAACGACCTCGCCTTGGGCGTCGCGCACCGTCCAGGTCTCTATGGAGCGCGCGGCTTCGATGTACTCGGCGTTCGACTCCGGTCGGCCAAACCACTCCCGAACGGTCGCCAACAGGCGCTCGACTGCGTGAGGCACGGGTTCGTCCCGATGGGCGGCCCACGGGATGTGCGTCATGCAACCCTCAGCGGAGTGATCGCGGCCACCTGATCGACGAGGCGGTCGCGCGCCAACTCAAGGTCGTATTGCGTTTGCAGATTCAGCCAGAACTGGGGGTCAACGCCAAAGTAGCGTCCCAAGCGCAGCGCCGTGTCGGCGGTGATGGCGCGCTTGCCGTGCACGATCTCATTGATCCGGCGGGGCGGCACCCTGATCGACACGGCGAGCTTGTTCTGAGTGATGCCGAAGCCGTCGATGAAGTCCTCCATGAGGATCTCGCCAGGGTGGATCGGCGGATACAGCTTCTGGGCCATCGTCCCTCCTCAGTGGTAGTCCACAATCTGTACCTCATCGGCCCCCGCCTCTGTCCAGCGGAAGCAGATCCTCCACTGGTCGTTGATGCGAATGCTGTGCTGGCCAGTGCGATCCCCCTTGAGCGCCTCCAGGTGGTTGCCCGGCGGCACTCGCAGTGCGTCGAGCGATGTCGCTGCACTGAGCATGTGCAACTTCCTGTTCGCCGCCTTGTGGATCCTAGGATCGATCCGCTTCGAGGGCTGCCGGAGCCACACTCGCTCGGTGTCGCGATCACCGAACGACCGAATTCCACTCATCGAGTATAACGCCATTCGTTAATAACGCAACGCGTTACATTGGTCTCGACCATGCTCATCCCACGATGATGATCGATCGCGACGTCGCGCGGTAAGAGATACGGCAAGCTGTGGATAGTCGGTGGCGGAGACCCGCGCTCTAGGCTTGCGGACGTGCACCAGTACTACAACCCGGATCTGACTCCCGAGCAGATGAACGAACTGGACCGCCGCAACTTGGTCATGCTGACGGCCGTGCAGGCATCAATAGGGAACTTGCATCCCGCCATTCGCGCAGTCTTCGTGGAGTTACACGGCAGCGAGGTCTACCTACACTTCATCGTGAGCCAGGGGGTCGACTCCGAGTGCGAAGAGGATATCGATGACACGGCATCGGAGTTCAACGCAATGACCTGGAACATTGCGGACGTCACTGCGGTCGCCGTGCTTCACGTTGACGAGGCGCCGAGAAACTGGGTCGAACTAGGTTGGCATCCCATCTTTTGGGCCAAGGGCTGGAGTGCTTGGACCGACTAGCGCTCCTAGACGTTGAACCTAAACTCCACGACGTCGCCGTCGTGCATCACGTAGTCCTTGCCCTCGATGCGCAGCTTGCCTGCTGCCTTAGCCGCGGCCATCGACCCGGCATCAAGCAGGTCCTGGAAGTGCACCACTTCGGCCTTGATGAAGCCTCGCTCAAAGTCGGTGTGAATCACGCCGGCTGCCTGGGGCGCCGTGGCGCCCTTGCGGATGGTCCACGCGCGCGCCTCCTTGGGCCCGGCGGTGAGGTACGTCTGCAGGCCAAGCGTGTCAAAGCCAACGCGTGCCAGCTGGTCCAGCCCGGACTCCGTCTGACCGTTGGCCTCGAGCATCTCGCGCGCCTCGTCTTCGGTGAGGTCAACCAGTTCCGCCTCGAACTTCGCGTCAAGGAAGATCGCCTCCGCGGGCGCCACCTGCGCAGCGAGCGCGGCCTTGCGGTCGGCGTCAACGAGCCCAGCGTCGTCCGTGTTGAACACGTAGATGAACGGCTTGGCGGTCAAGAGGTTGAACTCACGGATGTCCGCGAGCTCCAGCTTGGCTGCCGCAGCACCCGCGGAGACTGCGGTGCCGCTCTCGAGGATCCCCTTCACGGTCTGTGCCGCCGCGAGCTGCGCGATGGCCTCGCCCTTCTTGACCCGTGCCTCCTTCTCAAGGCGCACGATCACCTTCTCGATGGTCTGCAGGTCCGCGAGGATGAGCTCCGTGTTGATCGTCTCGATGTCTGAGGCGGCGTCTACGCGACCGTCCACGTGCACCACGTCGGGGTCTTCAAACGCGCGCGTTACCTGGCAGATGGCGTCCGCCTCGCGAATGTTGGCGAGGAACGCGTTGCCGAGCCCCTCCCCCTCGGAGGCGCCCTTCACGATGCCAGCGATGTCCACGAAGGACACAGTCGCCGGGACCTCACGCTCAGAGTGGACGACCTCGGCCAACTGACCCAACCGAGCGTCGGGCAGGGGAACGACGCCAACGTTCGGTTCGATCGTCGCGAACGGGTAGTTCGCCGCGAGCACCTCCGCACGGGTCAGCGCGTTGAACAGGGTGGACTTGCCAACGTTTGGCAGACCGACGATTCCAATAGTGAGAGCCACGGGCCGCAATTCTACCGTTGTCACCCTGCGCGGTCATGCCGCGCGGGCCGCCCCACCCACCCATCTCTTCCCCTGAGTTCCTGAGTGCTGGATCTCTTGCGAATCCGACCGCGAGGCACTCAGGGGGCGCAGGGTCCCTGCGATCACTCGGCAGTTTCGCGGATGCTGCGGTCTTCCACGGCGGGCGCGGGTACCGGCCCGACGCTCCGCTCACCTTCCCCACCAAGCGCCCCTCGCGTACGGTGAGGGCATGAGCGAACTGTCGAACATCTTTGGTGGCGGTGCCGAGCACGCGCACGAGCAGCAGGCACGCGAGAAGATCCTGCCCGCGCCGGCGCCGATCGCGGGTGACGGCGAAGCGGGCGAGGCGAAGGTCGAGGGCGTGACGATTCCCCCAATCGGGCTGCCCGGTCAGGCCATGGAGTACGAGCCGTTCGGATCGGACGACGAGTAAGTGCGGACCTGAGGTACCGCCAGGAGCCAGGGAACCGCGAAAAACGGACCTCGTGTACCTATAGGGAGCCGCGTTGGCTCTCACGGCAAGCGAAGAGCCCCGGAGCCGAAGCTCCGGGGCTCTGTCACATTGCAGACTAAGCGTTCGCCGCAGCGCGCCTGCGCTCCTGCTCCGCAGGATCCGGAACTGGAACAGCCGCGATGAGCTTCTGCGTGTACGGATCCTTGGGGTTCTGAATGATGTCCGCCGTGAGGCCCTGCTCCACGATGAGGCCATCCTTCATCACCGCGATGCGGTCCGAGAGCTGCTCCACCACCGCAAGGTCGTGGCTCACGAACAGGCAGCCAAAGCCATGCTTGCGCTGCAGATCCGTGAAGATCTCCAGCACACGCGCCTGCACCGACACGTCGAGTGCAGACGTGGGCTCGTCTGCGATGAGCAACGTCGGCTCAAGCGCCAGGGCACGGGCGATGCCCACGCGCTGGCGCTGACCACCGGACAACTCGTGCGGGTACCGGTTGCGGAACGCGCGCGGCAACTCCACCTGGTCCATGAGCTCGGACACGCGCGCAGTGCGGCGGTCCTTCTCCCACCCGGCAAGCTGCATCGGCTCCGCAATGGACTGGCCGATAGGCCAGCGCGGGTTGAGCGACGAACCCGGGTCCTGGAACACGATGGAGAACTTCTTGCGCAGTTCCGCGAGGTCATGACGCGAGATGTCCTTCATGTCGGTACCGACGACGTTCAGCTCGCCCTCAGCCACCGGCAGCAGGCCAACCGCTGCGCGGCCAACCGTGGTCTTGCCGGAGCCTGACTCGCCAACCAGGGAGACGATCTCGCCTTCCTTGATGACGAGGTCGATGCCCTTGACCGCACGGAACGCGGGAGTGCGCCCCTGCTTGGGGTAGTCGATGACGAGACCCTTGGCCTCGAATACCGCCACGGCCTTCTTGGGGACGCGGTTGGGGTCCTTGTCCTTGAGCGTGGAGCCAAGGTGCGGGACCGCCGCGAGCAGCGCCTTCGTGTACTCGTGCTGGGGCTTGGTGAAGATGTCGCTCGAGGTGCCCTCTTCGACGATCCGCCCATCCTTCATCACGATGATGCGGTCCGACATGTCCGCGACAACACCCATGTCGTGCGTAATCAGCACGATGCCAGCGTTGATGCGGGACTTGAGGTCGCGAATCAGGTTGAGGATCTCCGCCTGCACCGTCACGTCAAGCGCGGTGGTGGGCTCGTCCGCGAACAGCAGCGCGGGGTCGCAGGCGAGCGCCTGCGCGATCATCGCACGCTGACGCTGACCACCAGAGAGTTGGTGGGGGTACGAGTCGAACCGGCGCTCCGGCTCGGGAATCTCCACCAGGCGAAGCAACTCGATGGCACGCTCTTTCGCGTCCTCTGGCCGCATGCCGGTGTGCTCACGAAGCACCTCGACAATCTGGAAACCCACCGTGAGCACGGGGTTCATGGCCGTCATGGGCTCCTGGAAGATGACACCCACCTCGGGCCCGCGAACCGACGTCAGCTTGCGCTGCGGCAGTCCAACGAGCTCCCGCCCACGCAACTTCGCCGAGCCGGAGGCACGGCCGTTGCGGGGAAGCAGGCCGATGATCGACATCGAGGACTGCGTCTTGCCGGAGCCCGACTCACCCACGATCGCCACGACCTCGCCGGCCTTGACCTGGTAGGTGACGTCAATCGCCGCGGGCACCCAGGTGCCGTCCACGTAGAAGTCGACGTTGAGCTCCTCGACGTCGAGAACGACGTCGCCAACCTCCACCGCGTGCGACGCACCGATGACGGGAACCTCACCAGCCTCGGGAACCGCGCTCGGCGTCACCTCGCCGCCAATCACCTCGGCACTGTCCGACGCTGTGGTGACCTCTTCTGCCGAGGTGACCGTAGCGTCGGGCTGAGTCTTTACCTTGCGGGGGCTCACTGTGCCACCTCCGTCTCGGCCTTGGTGACGGCCTTCTTGTTCATCTCCCTGGTCTTGGGAACCCTGCGCTGACGCGGGTCAAACGCGTCGCGCAGACCATCACCGATGAGGTTGATGGTGAGGGCAAAGATGATGATGAAAATGCCGGGCCACCAGAAGAGCCAAGGACGCGTGGAGAACGACGTCTGGTACTCGTTGATGAGCTGACCAAGGGACACGTTGGGGGGCTGGATACCGAATCCGAGGAAGGACAGTGCCGCCTCAAGGATGGTCGCCGTCGCCATCAAGAGCGTGGCGTTGACGATGACCACACCGATCGCGTTGGGCAGGATGTGCTTGAACATCACCGCGCGGTCGCTAGCGCCGGCCACACGGGCCGCGTCGACGAACTCGCGTTCGCGAAGTGACAGGTACTCGGCGCGCACGAGGCGCGCGAGGCCTGGCCACAGCAGCAGTCCAAGGACGATGCCGAACAGCGCGGGGTTGTCGGCGCCGTACTTGTGGCCGATGACAGCGGTCACGACGATCGTGGGGATCGCGATGAATACCTCGGTCACGCGCTGCAGCGTGAAGTCCGTGCGGCCGCGGTAGAAGCCGGAGAACGCGCCGATCGCCACACCAACAGCCGTGGCGATGATGCCCATGAGGAACATCACGAGCAGCGAGACTTGAGCGCCCTGCATGGTGCGCGCGAACACGTCGCGGCCGATCTGGTCCTGGCCAAATGGGTGCTCACCAAACGTGGGGAACAGTCCGTCCCAGGCCATCGTTGGCCGTCCACCGTTCACGATGGTGGGATCAATGTCCGTGGGACCCCAACGCCACCAGCCGGGAATGGGGCCAACGCCGATCGAGCTGAGCACCACGACGATGGTCACCGCGAGCACCACGGCGGACACCATGGCCGCCTTGTGCCGCACGAAGCGGCCCCACACAATCTTGCCAAGCGAGAGACCTTCGGTCTCTTTCGCATTAGCGGCAAGCTTGAATGCCACCTCGGGTCCGGGATTGGGATTGTTACTTGTCATGATTCCACCCGGATTCGCGGGTCAAGCACGACGTACAGGACGTCGGCGATGATGTTGCCGATCAGCAGCAGGATGCCCGTCACAAGGAAGTAACCCATCAGCACGTTCACATTGACCGTGTTGAGGGCGTCCACGAAGAGGCGACCCATGCCGTTCCAGCCGAAGACCGTTTCCGTGATGATCGCGCCACCGAAGAGGGCGGCAAGGTCAAGCGGAATGATCGTGGCGATGGGGATCAGCGCATTGCGGAAGCCGTGGCGCATGACCACGGTCCGCTCCGGCATGCCCTTGGCGCGCGCGGTGCGGATGTAGTCAAGGTTCATCACCTCGAGCATCGATCCACGCATGTACCGCGTGTAGCCGGCGAACGAGATCAGGATGAGCGCGGAGATCGGCAGCACCATGTGCGTGAACGTGTCGATGGTGCCGATCCAGTAGCCCGAGCCAGCAAGCTCAGGAGTGGACGAGCCGACGGTGGCGATGGGGCGGCCGTTGATCGCGGACGTGTTCGAGTACTTCTCCCACCAGCTCATGAGGTAGTCAAGCCAAATGAACACGTACATGAATCCACCGACGATGCCGCCCACGCGGGCGCTGATCCACTTGTCGGGCCCCTTGAACAGCAGGCCAACGACGATGCCGAGGGCCACGAAGCCAAAGAAGAAGCCGATAGCGGCCCAGAAGCCCGTGTAGGCGAAGGCGCCATTGAGTTGGTCCGCAGCCATCGGGAACCACGCGATGACGCCAAGCACCACCACGGTGAGGGCGGTGTACAGCGCGCGACGGTTGTTAAGGCCCGTCACCAAGAAGACGGCGATGTACGCGACACCAAGGCCAAGGAACAGGATCACGACAGGGCCAAGGCCCGGGTCCGTGAACCATCCGGTGGCAGACATGATGCCGAGGATGCCTGCCGTCATGACGGCGGCAATGCCACCAAACATCAGGCGACGCTTCCACTCGCCACCGAGGGCAGCGCCCACGATGACGCCCATGACAAGGCCTATGAGTATCAGCGCCCCCGGTGATATCACGGGGTCCGCTAAGAAGTCGTTGAAGCCGATGGCGCCCCACTGCTTGAGGAGCACGGCAACCCAGAAGGACGGCAGCGAGTACATGAGGAACGTCATCAACGTGATGCCGTAGTCAAAGCCCGAGTACTGACGAAGGGCGGAGATGATGCCGACGAGAACACCGAGCACGATGGCCGCCACGGAGGCGAAGCCGACGAGCTTGATGGTCTGCCCCATCGCGTCGCCCACCATTGTGGTGACGGGCTGGCCGGTCTTGTAGTCGTTGCCGAGGTCGCCTTTGACCGCGTCAGCGAGCCAGTAGAAGTACCGGATGAACGGGTTGACGTCGAGGTGCAGCTGCTCAGTGCGCTGCTCGATCAGATAGTCACGATTGGGCTGGGTTGAAGCCCTGAGGTCCTCAAGCGGGTCACCAGCGTTGGCCGCGAGGATGAAGAACAGGTAGGTGGCTGCGAAGAGCACACCGATGGCCGTAAGAAGACGGCGCGAAATGAACCGAAGCATGTAGTTTCCGATGAAAGGGACGGTGTGGGGCCGCCGCCGCGAAGGCGACGGCCCCACACCATCATGGCCTAACGGTCAGTTATTCCTTGACCGGGGCCTTCCAGTCCCAGTAGTTCCAGAAGAACGTCGGCGACAGGCCGGAGGACGAAATGCCCTCGAGCTCGCTGTTGTACGCCGTGATCTGCGGGAACGCGAACACCGACACACCGTACGCGTCTGCGTACAGCGACTTGTCGATGGTCTTGAGGATCTCCTGCTGACGGTCAGCGTCGAAGGTGGAGGAGAGCTCCGCCCACAGCTTGTCCGAGTCAGTGTTGGAGTAACCAGTGAAGTTGTTGCCACCCTCGGTGTCGAAGGTTGCACGCGAGCTGGTCACACCCGTGGACGTCGACTGCCATGCGAACAGCGAAGCGTCGTAGGTGCCGGAGCCCAGGAGGGCGCCCCAGTTGTCGTCGCCACCGTCGATCAGGTTGAAGCCAGCCTTCTCGACCTGTGCGGCGTACAGCGCGTACTCCTGCGCACGGCGGGTGTTGGACTTGCCGTAGAGGAAGTTCACGTCGATCGGCGTGGTAACGCCGGCGTCCGCGAGGATCTTCTTGGCGGCCTCAGCGTCACCCTTACCGAACGCTGCGGAGCCATTGGCCTCGGCAGAGGCGTCGTAGCTCTCAGCACCCGGGAGGAACAGCTGCGAGCCGAGCGGCTTCGCGTCCGGGTTGAGCGGGAGGATCAGCTTGTCCACCACTTCCTGCGTGTCGATCGCGGTGAGGAACGCCTGGCGCACAGCCAGGGCCTTTGCCTCGTCGCCACCGTAGGTTGCGGGGTCGAACGGACCACCGTTGTTGAACACCAGGTCAAGGTGCTCGTAGGTCCACTCTTCCTGCTGGATGATGCTCACGCCGTCGATCTTCTTCGCGGCGTCGAGGACGTCGGTGGTGGCCTGCGGCTGGGTCACTGCGACCTCGCCGTTCTGCAGGGCGGTCACCGAGGCCATGGCGTCGGGAATGAAGCGGACCGTCACGGTCTCGACGGAGGGCTGGGGGCCAGCCTTGTAGTCGTCGGTACGCGCGGTGAGCGTGATGTACTCGTCCTTCTTGAAGTCGGTGACCGTGTAGGCACCGTTGCCGAGCGTGATGTCAGCCTTGTCGCCAGTGGGCATCTCAACGGCGTCGAAGCCGATGCTCCAGAAGTCCGCGAGGGGCTTCAGCTTGGCGGTGTCCTTGTTCTGGATTGCGTCAAGGACGGCCTTCTTGGCCTCAGCGGGGTCCGAGATGTTCAGACCGTGCTTGGCGACCACGTGTGCGGGAACGCCAACACCCGTGAAGAGCAGCTCCCAGTCAACCTGAGGGGTGTCGTACACGAGGGTGATGGAGCGGCCGTCGTCGCCGACCTCAGGAACCTGCGTCACCTGCTCGATGCCGGTGCCGATGGCAACGGAGTCGAACCAGACGTTGGAACCAGGGATGAGAACACCGGTCTCTTCGTCGTACGCGGGCTCGCCCTCGTTGAGCGAGCCAGAAAGGCCGGCCCAGTTGAGCAGAAGGTCGGCGGCGTCAACAGCGACACCGTCAGACCAGGTAACGCCCTCGTTGATGGTGTACTTCACCGTCAGCGGGTCGTCGGAGACCTTCTCGTACGTACCGAAGTCCGTGTTCTTCTGAAGCGTGAACTCGTTGTCGTAGTAGTTGAAGCCCTGCTGGGTCAGGTTGAGGACGATCGCGTTGGCCGTCGCGTTACCGGTCGTCGTGTTCTGGTTGAACGAATACAACGGCTGGTTCCATGCGACGGACATCGTGGTGTTCTCGACCACTCCCGTCTGTGCAGAGCAAGCTGCCAGGGACAGAGCCGCGACTGTCGCGACGACTGCTCCCTTGCTCAAAGCGCCGAGCTTCATACTCGACTCCTTCCTGTCGGTCACGCGTCCTCTGTGTCTTGTTGACACCCTGCCAAGACGCGCGTGAACCCCGGGGAGTTTCCCCGTAGTACCTGAATGGTATGAAACCTTAGGTAACAATCACATTACGCGTGGTCACGAGTTCGCGTCGAGTCAGACGAAATGTGACCCACGCCACAACAATCCCGCGTCTGCGAGGGTTGCCACGCACGATCGTGTCAGACCCCCATGAAAGGCTTTCCCCATGACAGAGGCAATCATCGGTTTTGTGGCCCTCGCGGTGGGCTTGACAATCGGGTTTTTGGTGGCGCGAAACGCCGGCGCGGGGGCCCTGTCGAAGGCCCACGCCGACGCCTCGGTTGCCCAAGCACGGGCCGACGCTGAGGCGGCTCGTGCCGCAGAGGTCACCGCAGCGTCGGACAGGCGAGAGCAAGAACTGAGGGCCGAGCATGAGCGGTACGTCTCCCAAGTGCGTGCCGACCACGAGGCGTTGAAGACCGAGTTCAAGGCCCTGAGCGCCCAAGCTCTCGAGGCGCAGTCGCGCGAGTTCCTCGCTCGCGCCGACGAGCGGTTCACGCGCGCCAACGAGGCCAACAAGGTGGAGCTTGAGAAGCGCGAACAGTCCGTCAAGCAGTTGGTGGAGCCAATGAAGGTTGCGCTCGATGAGGTCAAGCGGCAGACCACGGAGGCCGACAAGGCGCGGGCGGAGTCGCAAGCGCAACTTTCTGAGCAGATCCGACGCATGCTCGATTCCACGGAGTCACTTGGGAAGTCCACGGAGAGCCTGCGCTCGGCGCTGCGCCGCCCAGAGGTGCGCGGACGCTGGGGCGAACTCCACCTGCGTCGGGTGGTTGAGGTGGCGGGACTCGTCAACGGCGTGGACTTCGCGGAGCAGAGTTCGGACACCACGGCCGATGGCAATCGGTTACGGCCCGACATGATCGTGACCCTGTCCGGTGGTCGCAAGATCATCGTCGATGCGAAGACCCCGCTCGACGCGCTGCTGGACATCGACACGGATCCGGAGCACGCGGAGGAACACGCGGCGCGGCACGTGCGTAACGTTCGGCAGCGCGTCAAGGAACTCAGTTCCAAGGCGTATCGCGAGCAGTTCGGCTCAGATGTGGACTTCTCCGTGTTGTTCCTGCCTGCAGAGTCCTTCCTGCAGGTGGCAACCGAGCATGACCCCAACCTGCTCACCGACGCGTACGAGAGCGGCGTCATCATCGCGACGCCCACCGTGCTCGTCGCGATGCTGCGAACGGTCGCGCACACGTGGCGCGCTGAGGCGCTCGCCAAGAACGCCCAGGATGTGCTCGAGAACGGACGGGAGCTCTACAAGCGACTATCGACGATGGGCGCGCACCTTGCCAAAGTGGGGGCCGCCATCGATAGGGCCTCGAGCGCGTATAACGACACCATCGGGTCAATGGAGCGCCAGGTGCTGCCTCAGGCACGGCGGTTTGCGTCACTGCAGGGGATCGAGAAGGAGATCGAGGTGCAGGTGATCGATGGCGAAACTCGCGCGATCACGGCGGCCGAACTGGCGCCAGCCGATGACGACGAGGATCTGGCGCACCTACAGGAGACCTAGATAGGCGAAAACCGGACCTGACGTACCTATAGGGATCCTGCGATCCGCTTCGCCGCCGCAGGATGACAGATGCGCGGCCGCAGGATGACAGTTAGGACGCGGCGCGGGCCTTCATGTCGGCGCGGATCTCGCGCGGCAACGAGAACATGAGGTCCTCGGTGGCCGTGCGCACCTCTTCGACGGAGGCGTAGCCGCGCTCTGCGAGCGCATCCAGCAGGTCCCGCACCAAAATCTCAGGGACCGAGGCACCAGACGTCACACCAACGGTCGTCACGCCCTCAAACCACTCCTCTTGAAGCTCGGTTGCGCGATCGATGCGGTGCGAAGTCCGCGCCCCCGACTGCAACGCTACCTCCACAAGCCGCACAGAGTTCGAGGAGTTCGCAGAGCCAACGACGATCACCAGGTCGCACTCGGGGGCGAGCTTCTTCACCGCCACCTGACGGTTCTGGGTGGCGTAACAAATGTCGTCGCTTGGCGGATCCTGCAGTGCGGGGAAGCGCTCACGCAAGCGGCGCACGGTCTCCATGGTCTCGTCCACGCTCAGCGTGGTCTGCGAGAGCCACACCACGTTCTCGGGATCCGGCACCTCGATCCCATCGACGTCGTCCGGCGAGTTCACGATGATCGTGTGCTCTGGGGCCTCACCCGCCGTGCCCTCCACCTCCTCGTGGCCCGTGTGGCCAATGAGCAGGATGGTCTGGTCCTCGCGAGCGAAGCGCACCGCCTCCTTGTGCACCTTGGTGACCAAGGGACACGTGGCATCGATCGTCAGCAGGTTTCGAGAGTCGGCCGCTTCGCGCACCGCCGGCGAAACGCCGTGAGCGCTGAACACCACGCGGGCCCCTTCGGGCACCTCGTCGGTTTCGTTCACAAAGATCGCGCCACGTTCGCTCAGCGTCTCCACCACAAACTTGTTGTGGACGATCTCCTTGCGCACATAGATCGGAGCGCCATGCAGCTCGAGCGCCTTCTCCACCGCAATGACGGCGCGATCCACCCCTGCGCAATATCCACGGGGGGCGGCGAGCAGCACACGCTTGTCGGTCGCCATGGTCCCCATTCTACGTGGCACCCTGGTGACCATGACCCTGCCCGACGCTGGTGCCCCACTCCCCGAAGCGTCGGCCAGTCTCCCCGCCACGGCTTCGGAAACGACCCGCGAGCGGCCCTGGCCCGTGCGACACCTCAGCCCCAAGATTGGTGACTACATCTCCAAGATGTCGCCGGTGTGGGTGGAGGGGCAGCTGCTCAACGTGCGGCGCTGGAAGCACCTCGTGTTCGTGACCCTGCGGGATACCGAGCAGAACATGTCACTTCGCGCCACGGTGCAGGGGTCCCAGTTCGATGCCTTGGGGCCGGACGTGACCGACGGTTCCCGAGTGGTGCTGTATGCACGTCCCACCTGGTACCAGCGCGATGGTTCGCTCACGATGGACACCAAAGAGATCGCCACGGTTGGCATCGGCGACCTCCTTGCGCGCATCGAGGCACTCAAAGAGGCACTCGCCGAAGAGGGCCTGTTCGCGCCGGAACGAAAGGTGCCGCTGCCCTTTGTGCCGCGCCTCGTTGGCCTCATCTGTGCCAACCAGGGCGACGCGGAACACGATGTGGTGGAGAACGCCCAGCGCCGCTGGCCCGCGGTGCAGTTCGTGATCCGGCGCGTGACGGTGCAGGGCGCGCGGTGCGTTCCGGAGACCACCGCGGCCATCCGCGAGCTCGACGCGAACCCTGAGGTGGACGTCATTGTGGTGGCGCGGGGTGGCGGCTCCTTCGAGGACCTGCTCCCCTTCAGCGACGAGACCCTCGTGCGCGTGGCTGCGGCGTGTGAGACGCCGCTCGTCAGCGCGATTGGCCACGAGAAGGACAGCCCGCTGCTGGATCTGGTGGCGGACTACCGCGCCTCCACGCCAACCGATGCCGGCAAGCGCATCGTTCCGGACGCCGCCCAAGAGCTCGCGGGCATCGAATGGGCTCGCGAGTCCATGGCGCGATCTGTTCTGGCCTATGTAGAGCGCGGGACTCGGGAGCTTCACTCGTTGCGCTCTCGCCCGGTGCTCGCGCGTCCCGCCGCCCTCCTCGCACCGTTTGCGGACGCGGTCGCAACACTCCACGAACGTTCCGGCAGGGCGTTGGTTGGGGTGCTCGCCGCGGCCGACGCGCGAGTTCGAGAAACGGTGGCAACGCTCCGCGCGCTCAGCCCTCAGGCAACCTTGGAGCGCGGCTTCGCCGTGGTGCAGGACGCATCGGGTGCGGTACTCAGAGACCCAGCTGACGTAGCCGAAGGTGCGCCTTTGCGCCTCCGGCTAGCGCGCGGCGAACTCGCCGCACGTGCCGTCAAGAAGGGCCGCTAAGCCAGCCCAGCGTCGGGCACATTAGCGAGGCTGAACCACCGAAACGTTGAGCTCCACGCCTGCCCGAGCCGCCGTCTTGCGCGTGTTCAGGGCCTCCTTGGCCGCGATCGCGTAGTCACGGTGGAAGGAACGCGTGAACTTGCTCAGGATCGAGTCAGGCGTTGCGGGGTTGTCGATGACCGCGTACACAACCTCGGAGGACTTGTCCTTCGCGAGGTCCTGGCGCAGCTCGACCGGCATGTCGGGACGGGGGTTGCGGGCAACCCCAGCGCGAACCGCGGGCGCCACGTCCTGCGCAAGGAGCAGAAGCGACGTGAGCGGGGTGTTGGGGCGCTCGGCAACTGCGGCACGCACCTTGGCCTCCTCGGAGCGGGCGAGCGTTGCGAGCTCGTTGTCCGTGAGGTCGGCGGCGAGAACCTTGTTAACGCCTGCGAGAGCCGTCTGACGAGAGTAGTTCTCTGAAAACATGATGATCACTCCATTGTGGCCAAAAAACCGTTGCACCCCTTGAGAGGGACCAACGTCCTGGTTATGACGCTGTAGTTTGAGGATCGTGCCAGAGAAAGACATTGCTGCCTACAGTTTTGAGGCCGCGCGTGACGAACTTCTCACGATCGTCTCGCGCCTTGAGGAGGGAAACGTCACCCTCGACGAGTCCCTGGACCTCTGGGAGCGGGGCGAAAAGCTCGCCGCGCGGTGCCAAGAAATCCTCGAGGGAGCACGCGAGCGGATCGCTGCGGACCGTGGCGATGACGCCACTGCAGCGGAGGATGACGAGTGAGCGGGCACGCGCTCGTCATTGGCGAGGCCCTGGTAGACGTGGTGGTGCGCCAAGACGGGACGACGGACGCTCACCCAGGCGGTTCGCCCGCCAATGTAGCCATTGGGCTTGGGCGGCTTGGGCGGGACGTCGAACTGCTCGCCTACCTGGCCGATGACGACAACGGTGGCCTTGTCCGCGAGCACCTCGCGGCGTCTCAGGTGTCTCTCGCTGATGGCTCCCTAGGAGCCCCGCACACCTCCGTGGCCACCGCGCACCTGGATGCGTCTGGGGCGGCGACGTACGAGTTTGAGCTTGAGTGGGCGGTAGCTGACTCGGCGGCGCCGAGGCCGGAGCCTCTCGTGGTGCACACGGGCTCGATTGCAGCGGTGCTGACCCCCGGCGCGGCCGACGTGCGCCGCATCGTCGCGTCCGTGCGGGACACCGCAACCGTGACGTACGACCCCAACGCGCGGCCGTCCTTAATGGGTTCGCCTGAGGAGGCTACGGGCGCGATCGAGGAGATGGTGGCACTCGCCGACGTGGTCAAGGTGTCCGATGAGGACCTCGAGTGGCTCGCGAGCACGTGGGACGTGGATGCGGTGGCGCGCGGTTGGCTCGAGCTTGGCCCCGCGTTTGTGGTGGTGACGCGCGGCGGCTCAGGGGCTACCGCGTTCCTGCCCGGCGACCGCACGGTGTCCGTTGAGGCTCCGTCCGTTGAGGTCGCGGACACCGTTGGTGCCGGCGATTCGTTTATGGGCGGGCTCATCGACGGGCTGTGGAGCGCGGGAGTACTCGGCGCCTCTCGCCGTGCGGAACTGCGCGCGCTCTCCGACGAGGCGATCGCCGCGATCCTCGAACGTTGTGCGCGGATCGCGGCCATCACCGTCTCGCGCCCTGGGGCCAACCCTCCCGGATCCGCCGAGCTCGACGTGCCGCCAGAGGACACCCAGCCGTAGCGTCGGGCCTTATGTGTGCGTCAGCACCACTTCTTGTGGTGCCAATTGCGCTGCGTGTGGCTCAGCGCGAACGCCGCACGCGCACGCACACGCAGGACAGTTCAGACCGCAGAAAGTGGTTCTGACGCACACATACGGCGGGGATGGGGCCAGTGGGGCGTCACCAGCGCTGACACAATGGGCGCATGACCGATTACCGCATCGAACACGACACGATGGGCGAGGTCCGCGTGCCTGCGGACGCCCTGTACCGCGCGCAGACGCAGCGCGCCGTGGAGAACTTCCCCATCAGCGGCATCACGCTTGAGCGTCGCCACATTGAGGCGCTCGCGCGCATCAAGAAGGCGGCCGCTCGCGCGAACGCGGAGCTTGGGGTGCTTGACCAGGAGGTGGCCGACGCTGTTGTCGCCGCTGCGGACGAGGTTGCCTCTGGTGCGCACGACGCGCACTTCCCCATCGACATCTTCCAGACGGGGTCAGGGACGTCGTCGAACATGAACACGAATGAGGTCATCGCGACGCTCGCGACGCGCTCGCTTGGGCGAGACGTGCACCCCAACGACCACGTGAATGCGTCGCAGTCCTCGAACGATGTGTTCCCCACATCGGTGCACGTGGCCGCGGCGTCGGCCCTGGTAGGCGACCTGATCCCCAAGCTCACGCTGCTCGCCTCGTCCCTGGAGGCAAAGGCCGGCGAGTTTGCTCAGGTCTACAAGAGCGGCCGCACTCACCTCATGGATGCAACTCCCGTGACGCTCGGTCAGGAGTTCGGCGGCTACGCGGCCGCCATCCGCTATGGCATCGAGCGCCTCGAGGCGGCGCTCCCCCGCGTGGCCGAGGTGCCACTCGGCGGCACGGCCGTTGGCACCGGCATCAACACCCCGGCCGGGTTCCCGCAGCGGGTCATCGAGCTGCTCGCGGAGGACACGGGGCTGCCGATCACCGAGGCGCGCGACCACTTCGAGGCGCAGTCCGCGCGCGACGGGCTTGTGGAGGTCAGCGGCGCGCTCAAGGTGATCGCGGTGAGCCTCACCAAGATCTGCAACGACCTGCGCTGGATGGGCTCCGGCCCCAACACGGGCCTTGGCGAGATCGCGCTTCCGGACCTCCAGCCGGGCTCAAGCATCATGCCCGGCAAGGTCAACCCGGTTGTCCCCGAGGCCGTGCTCATGGTGTGCGCTCGCGTGATCGGGAACGACGCGACGGTGGCGTGGGCGGGAGCATCCGGGGCGTTCGAGCTCAACGTGCAGATTCCCGTCATGGCGCTCGGCGTGCTCGAGTCGATGCGGCTGCTCGCGAACGCCTCGGAGGTGCTTGCCGTCAAGACCGTGGACGGCATCACGGCCAACGTGGAGCGCGCGCGCTTCCTCGCGGAGGCGAGCCCGTCGATTGTCACGCCGCTCAACCGGGTCATCGGCTACGAGAACGCCGCCAAGATCGCCAAGCATGCGGTCAGGGCCGGGCTCACGGTGCGCGAGGCGACCATCGACCTTGGCTTCGTGGAGCGCGGTGAGATCACGGTGGAGCAGCTCGATGCGCTCCTAGACGTGACCACCATGGTCGGGGAGAATTAGTCAGGAACACCGGCCGTCGTCCCGCGGTTGCACTAAACAGTTGCACTAACCCCAGGAGATGGTTGCTTTGAGCACGCGGGTCCTCATTCTTGGCGGCGGCTACGTTGGCCTGTACAGCGCCCTATCGTTGCGCAAGCACGCGAAGGACGTCGAGATCACCGTCCTTGACCGCCGCCCCTACATGACCTACCAGCCGTTCCTTCCCGAGGCCGCGGCGGGGTCAATCGAGGCACGCCACGTGGTGGTTCCGCTGCGCCGTACGCTCAAGGGCGTCAAGGTGATCCAGGCCAAGGCCACCAAGATTTCCCACAAGGCCCGCAAGGTCACGGCAGAGACGGACTTCGGCGAGAAGCTCACTCTCGAGTACGACCACATCGTCGTAGCGCTCGGCGCCATCCCCCGCACGCTTCCCATCCCGGGCCTCGCGGAGATGGGACTTGGCTTCAAATGGGTGGAAGAGGCGATCAACCTGCGCAACATTGTGCTGGGCCGGATCGCACGGGCCGCAACCACGCACGACGCGCACGCGCGCCGCAAGCTCCTCACCTTCGTGTTCGTCGGGGGCGGCTTCGCGGGCATCGAGGCCTTCGCGGAGACAGAGGACATGGCCCGTGCCGCCCTCCGCTACTACCCAGAGCTCTCCCCTGCCGATCTCCGCTTCGTCATGGTCGAGGCCGCCACCCGCATCCTCCCCGAGATGGGCCACGAGATGGGCGGCTACACCCTCGACGTGCTCAGCAAGCGCGGCATGGAGATCTACTTGTCCACGCGCCTCGAGAGTTGCGTGGACGGCCGCATCCGCTTAAGCGACGGTCAGGAGTTCGACGCGGACACAGTTGTGTGGACGGCCGGTGTGAAGCCAAACCCCCTTATCGCAGCGTCGGACCTCCCCAAGGGGCCAAAGGGTCACGTCAACGCCTTGCCAACCCTGCAGGTAGCAAAGCCCGACGGCACGGTCACCGAGGGCGCGTGGGCCGCCGGGGATTGTGCTCAGGTACCCGACCTGGTGAAGGGCGACGGTGCTGATGGTCAACAAGCGTGGTGCGCGCCGAGCGCGCAGCACGCGGTGCGGCAAGCGCGGCTGCTGGGCAAGAACCTCGCCGCCGCGATCGAGGGCCGCGAACTCAAGGAGTATCGCCACCGGCACTTGGGGACCGTGGCGTCGCTCGGGCTCAACAAGGGCGTGGCTCAGATCATGGGTGTTAAGTTGCGCGGGTGGCCCGCGTGGTTCGCTCACCGGACGTATCACATGTTGCAAATCCCCAGCTTCAACCGCAAGGCGCGCGTGATCCTTGACTGGACCACGGCGCTGTTCTTCCGGCGAGACCTGGTGTCGATGGGACGGCTCGCCGAGCCCCGAAAGGCCTTCAAGGAGGCCGCGGAGTCTTGAGGGCTACGCCGCGCGCGTGCTTGCGCGCGTGAGTTCCTCGGTGAGGCACGCCGCGTAGCCTGCAATGGCAGCGTCGTCGAGCACGGCCTCGTTGGGCTCGCGCATCGATAGCCGCACCACGGAGACGTTGAACTCAAGGTCTTCGCGCACAAGCGCGTCGATGCTGTTGTCGATGTCGGCGCACGTGCGCAGGCACGCGGCGGTTGCGTCTGCCGTGAGGAGCGAGACAAACCAGCGCTCGCCCACGCGGCTCAGCACGCCACCCAACTCGTCGAACTCGTCGAACATCACGTTCTCGATGCACGGCTCGTGGCACTGCGACTTTGGCCACTCCTGGATGGCCTGGCGGAACGCGTGCACGCACAGTTGGGCGTCGGGGTGCTCGGCAACCCAGAGATCGCCGCCGGACGAAGTGGACACCGTGAACGTGAGGTCGGGGATGCCGCCGCAGAGGGCCGCGAGGCCGTGGACTGTCTGGCGCGACAGCGTCATGGAGAGCTCCGTTCGAGTGATTGCCCCTAGGCTACGTGGTCACTCGCGGATTACGCAACACGATCGTTGCGTAATAGGCCCGACGCTAGGGCTTAGCAGGACGCGATCGTCGCCTTTGGCGTGCGGCCGAGGCAGCAGTCGGTTGGGCACACGTCTTGCCACGGGCCAAGTTCGGTGAGGGCTTGGCGCTCAGTGCCGTCCGTCCGCTCTTGGACGAGGTCGATGAGGCCGCTCACGAAGTCGGGGTCCACGCCAACGGTGGGCACGCGCACCATCGGCAGGTTGCGCCCTTCTGCGGTCTCGAGCGCCTCATTGTCGAGGTCCCACAGCACCTCCATGTGGTCGCTCACGAAGCCGATCGCGCTGACTACCAGGCCGGATACGTCTTCCGGCAGGGCCTCAATCGCGTCGTTGATGTCCGGCTCTAGCCACGGCTGCGTTGGCGGACCCGATCGCGACTGGAACACGAGCGACCACGGCACCTCGCCGTACTCCTCGGCGACGGCCTCCATGATGAGCTCGCACACCGCGCGCTGCTGAGCGCCGTACCAACCGCCGCCGTCGCCAAGCGGCACGGGTTCGCCGCCCGGGAGCGCCTCGCGCGGACCCGAGACGTCGGCCGCCGCCGTGGGAATCGAGTGCGTCGAAAACATGACATAGGGGTGTGAGCCATGCCCAGCGTCGGCCAGTTCGCGGAGGCCACCCAAGACGAACTCCACGTTGGGGCCAACGAAACCGGGGTGGTCAAAGTACTGGCGCACCTTGTCGAGAACGAGCTCGCCGCCCAGACCGGTCTCTTCGAGCGCGGTAGCGAGGTCCTCGCGATAGGCGCGGCAGCCGCTGTAGGAGGAGAAGGCCGTGGTGACGAGCACGAGAACCCGGCGGTGGCCGTCGGCGTGGAGCTCGCGCAGGGCGTCCGCAAAGTAGGGCGCCCAGAAGCGGTTTCCCCAGTAGACAGGCAAACCGAGCCCGCGTGCGGCGATCTCCGCCTCGAGCGCCGCCTTGAGGGCGCGGTTCTGATCGTTGATGGGGCTGATGCCGCCAAAGTGGCGATAGTGGTGCGCCACTTCCTCGAGCCGCTCGTCGGGGATGCCGCGGCCACGGGTCACGTTGCGCAGGTACGGGATGACGTCGTCTTGGCCCTCTGGCCCGCCAAAGCCGGCGAGCAGGATGCAGTCATAGGGCGCGGGAGCAAGAACGCGGTCCGACGCTGCGAGCGGCTTCACGCCGCCACTCACCTCTGCGGTCACGACGCGAGCACCTCCACGGCCTCTGCAGTGGTGACGCGGCGGCCCGTGTAGAACGGCAGCTCCTCGCGCACGTAGAGGCGGGCCTCGGTGTAGCGGAGGTCGCGCATCATGTCGACGAGTTCCGTAACATCATCGGCCTCCATGGGCAACAGCCACTCGTAGTCGCCGAGCGCGAACGCGGAGACCGTGTTGGCCACGACTCCCTTGAACGCGGCGCCCTTCATGCCGTGTTCTCGGAGCATCTTTGAGCGCTCCTCCTCGGGGAGCAGGTACCAGTCATACGAGCGTACAAACGGATAGACCGTGAGCCAGTCGCGCGCGGCCTCCCCGCGCAAGAAGCCTGGTACGTGGGCCTTATTGAACTCGGCGGGGCGGTGCACGCCCGCCGCGGACCACGTGAGCTTGGTGTCCGCGAGCAACTCAGTGGCGCGCAGTTCGCGCAGCGCCAATTGCAGGTCCTCAAGGCGCGGACCGTGTAGCCACAGCATCACGGTGCCGTCCGCGCGCATGCCGCTCACATCGTAGATGCCGCGCAACGTGACCTCGTGTTCTGCGAGTTCCTCCACGGCGTGATCGAAGTGCTCGCAGATCTCCGCGAGTTCGTCATCTGGCGCGTGAAGGAGTCCGTCAAGGACGCTGAACAGGGTGAAGCCATGGGGCTGATCCGTCATGGTTCCAGTGTGGCCCTGCGAACTACTATCGCGAAATCGCTACGCGAGCGCCTACGCGAGGGACAGGAAGACCCTCTCCAGGCGGTCCAGGTTGCCGCGGCGAGGGTCACCCTCTGGGGCGTCGAGGCACTCGCGAAGACCCTGGGAAATGATGAGAAATCCCGCCCGGTCCAGCGCCTTGGACACGGCGGCAAGCTGCGTCACAGACGCCTCGCAATCGGCGCCCTCTTCGAGCATGCGGATCACGCCGTCAAGCTGCCCGCGAGCGCGCTTGAGCCGGTTGATTGCCGAGGTGTTGGGGTCTGTCATGCGTGCGCCTTTCGCAGTGCGGGGGCTATGACCCGCGGAGCCATGAGAACAGGCTACGGCCCTGCTCCTGATTACCGTGGCCCTCACACCACTGGCCCGCCGGGACCTGCTTTTTGACAGAGTCCACGTGCTGACCGCACCCGGTCCAGGTGGTCTTGCCGCACACGCGGCAGGTGATGGGTGAGCACATGAGTTCTCCTCGTTGGGTCGTTGGTCCGTCGTCAGCGTCAATGACGTGTGCCATAATAATACCCCTGGGGGTATCCGCAAAGCAAACACCACGGAGGTTTCGATGGCCAAGACAGTGATTGTTGGGGCAGTGGCAGCAGGCATGAGCGCCGCGACGCGCCTGCGCCGTCTCGACGAGCACGCCCACATCGTTGTCCTCGAGGCCGGCGAGCATGTCTCCTTCGCCAACTGCGGCCTGCCGTACTACGTGGGCGGCGTGATTTCGGAGCGCTCCGCGCTCTTGCTGCAGACCCCGGCGTCCCTCCACGAGCGCTTCAACCTCGACGTCCGCGTGAACTCTCGCGTCACCGCCATCGACACGTTCGCCAAGACGGTGGCCGTCCACGGACCCGACGGCGAGTATCTCGAGTCCTTCGACAACCTGGTGCTCACGCCCGGCGCGCGCCCCGTCGTCCCCGACATCCCTGGCGCCGAAAGAGCCCTCACGCTGAGAGACGTTGGCGATGCCGATCGCCTGGCCGACGCTGTGGCCGGGTCCCGCACGGCCGTGGTCATTGGCGCCGGTTTCGTTGGGTTGGAGGTGGCCGAGAACGTCGCGCGCCGAGGCCTTGCGGTCACGGTGGTGGAGCTCGCTCCGCAGGTGCTTGGCGCGCTCGACGCGGAGATGGCGGTCAGGATTCAGGACGCCCTCGAAGCCAACGGCGTGCGGGTGCTTACGGGTGCACGCGCGCAATCGATCGACGCTTCCGGTGTGCACGTGACCACGAGCGATGCTGACGAGCTGTTCGTCGACGCCGACGTGGTCGTGGCCGCGATCGGCGTGCGCCCCGATTCACAGTTGGCGGCCAACGCCGGGCTCGCCCTCAGCCCTCAAGGTGCCATCCTCACAGACGAGGACGGCCGCACAAGTGCGCCCAGCGTCTACGCCGCAGGTGATGCCGCGGCAAAGCGCGACGCGCTCACCGGCAACTCCCGGAACATCCCGCTTGCCAACCTCGCCAACCGGCACGGCCGCCGCATCGCGGACGCAATTGCCGGTCTACCGACCAAGGGTCGCCCAAGCACAGGCACGGCGATCGTGTCCGTGTTCGGAAAGGTGGCGGCCATGGCGGGTCACAGCGAGCGCGTTCTTCGCGCCGCGGGGCGTGAGGTGCGCGTGATCCACACACACCCCATGGACCACGCGGGCTACTTTCCCGGCGCGCAACAGATGGCCATCAAGCTGATCGTTGATCCGGCTACCAACCGCATCCTGGGCGCCCAGGCCGTTGGCGGGGCGGGGGTGGACAAGCGCATTGACGTCATCGCCACGGCGATGGCCGGCGGCATCACCGCGAGCGAGCTCGCGGACCTTGAACTCGCCTACTCTCCCGAGTTCGGCAGTGCGAAGGATCCCGTGAACATGCTCGGCTACGTCGCCGAGAACCTCAGCGACGGCCTCACGCCAGCCATTCAGTGGCACGACCTCGCCGGGCTCAACGCCGCCGCCATCATCGACGTCCGCTCCCCCGCCGAGCACGCTCGCGGCGCCGTGGACGGCGCGGTCAACATCCCCCTCGACGAGTTGCGCGTGCGGCACGACGAACTGCCCACGAGCGGCACGATCGTGGTGCACTGCCAAGTGGGGCAGCGCGGCCACACGGCAACCCGATTGCTACGCCAACGGGGTTACGACGCGGTCAATCTCGACGGCGGATGGCTCACGTGGCGGGACGGGGTGCGCACCCTCACCCCGGTGGGCGCCGCCTAGTCCCAGGGAGCGGGCGCTGCGGCGATGTTCGCCAAGCCGGTGAGCCCCGCAGCGCTGCCTACCAGGTACAGGCCGGGCTGCGGGTTGACGTCCTCGACGGCAACGGGTGCCGCATCAGTCCAGATGCGCGCCGCGGATCCGCGCAGGTTCGCGGCACTCAACTCCACGCCCAGTAGCCGCGATGCGTCCGCGAGCGCTCCAGCATCCAGATCCGCGGGCAGGTTCTCGAGCGCATAGGACATCCGCACCACGTGCCTGCCCTTGGCCATCCGTGCCAGCCACGGCCACTTCGCCGTGGAATGCGTGAGCGCCTTCGCACCCGTCACCCCGTCGACCGCGAGCACGCCGGTGCCGCGGGGCGCCCCATCTAGCTCAGGTGCGTTGAGTACCAAGGTGACCACCGCCACCTTGCGCGGCTCAAAAGCCGGGAGCCCTGGCACAAGGAGGGAAGCGTCGGGCAGGGGCGTGGCGAGAACCACGCGATCGCCCACCACCCTGCCCCCGCCGGCATCCACGCGCCAGGCGCCGTCCTCGTAGGAGAGCTTGTCCGCGGCCGCCTGCGTGACGATCGAACCGCCGCCGTCGCGAATCGCCTCGGCGAGGGCGCTCGTGAGCCGCCACATTCCGCCTTCCACCCCCAGCACGGCGGATCCGGCGGGCGAGAGCGCACGCTTGACCTCCGCGAGCTTCAGCAGAGAGCCTGCCTCGCGCAGCTCGGCGGGCAGCGTTGGGGAGATGTCCGCGAGCTGGAGCGCGTCGATGTGCCGCGAGTAGACACCCTGCAACACCGGCGCTACCAGGGACTCAGCGATTTCATCGCCAAGCCGCGCGCGCACCAGGGCGCCTACGGTGATGTCGTCGGGGATCTCGCCAAGCGGCCGGTGCGGCTCCAGCGAGGCGTGCACGGCCGCGCTCGAGCCGATGATCTTGCGCACGTCCTTGTCGAGCGGCCGAGTGGGGATGCCGAGCCAGCCCGTCGCCGGTAGTTGGTACGCACGCCCTGGACCCACCACCCAGGCGGGGGTTGCGGCAGGCGGCCCGACGCTGAGGCCCAGGTCCGCGCACAGGGTCGCCACCGCGCCGCTACGAGTGGCGAAAGACTCGGCTCCGGCGTCAAGGGTGAGGCCGTCCAGTTCGAGGGATGTCACCCGTCCGCCAACGGTGTCCGTGGCCTCGAGCACCGTCACGGCATCGCCGCGAGCGAGCAGGTCCCGCGCGGCGATGAGCCCCGCGGGGCCAGAGCCGATGACTACCGAACGCATAAAGCCATTGTTACGCGACGGGCGCGTCGTGGACGTGATCCACGATGCGCTGCAACACATCCGGATCGGTGTCCGGCGGCACGCCGTGGCCGAGGTTCACGACGTGACCACTCGCGTGGGCGCCACGCATGAGGACATCGTCCACGTGCTCGCGCAGGGTCTCCCATGGTGCAGTCAGGTACGCGGGATTGATGTTGCCCTGGAGCGGCAGGTGACCCACCTCAAGCACCGCCTCATCGAGCGGGAGCCGATAGTCCACTCCCATCACGGTGGCGCCAGTGGCCGCCATGGGCGCGAGCAGGTGGGCGCCATTCGCTGCAAAGTGGACGCGCGGCACGGGAAGGTCTGAGACGAGCTCAAAGACGCGCGCGGAGGCCGCTTGACAGAACTTTTCGTAATCGGCGGTGCTGAGCGAGCCGGCCCACGAGTCAAAGAGCTGCACGGCCGACGCCCCAGCAAGCACCTGGGTGCGCAAGAACCAGCCAGACACCTCGGCCACCCAGGCTGCCAACCCCGCCCACACGTCGGGCGCTTCCGCCATGAGGCGACGCGCGCCCAAGTGGTCGCGAGACGCCTTGCCCTCCACCATGTACGCGGCGAGCGTGAACGGAGCACCGGCGAAGCCAATGAGTGGCGTGCCACCCAATTGCGCCGTGGTGAGCGCCACGGCCTGCGCTACAGGCGTGAGGGCGCGTATGAAGTCCTCGTCGAGCTCCGGGAGCGCCTCGACGTCGGCCATCGTGCGGATAGGCCGCGCAAAAACCGGCCCAATACCAGGCTGAATACTCACTTCCAACCCGGCCAGCTTCAACGGAACCACAATGTCACTGAAGAAAATCGCGGCGTCCACGCCATAGCGTCGGACCGGCTGAAGCGTGATCTCCGCGGCGAGTTCTGGGGTGAGGCACGCGTCGAGCATGTCCGTGCCCGCGCGGGTCTCGCGGTACTCGGGGAGGGAACGTCCGGCCTGGCGCATGAACCACACGGGGCGTCGGCTCGGCACGTCCCCGCGGTAGGCGGCGAGCAGTGGCGAGTCCGCGACAGCGCCGGTGAGCAGGGGGTGGCCGTCGATCAGTTGGGACTGAGGCATGTGTCCGATTCTGCCTGGTTCCACGCGCGTGTCAGAATGGAGGGGTGGTGCTCGTCAGCTTTGTGGCCTCTCACCGCAACCGCGACCTCGCACTGCTGGAACAGTTGAGTGTGGGGGCGGACGCCCTTGGCGCCGCGGTTGTGGCCTCTCCCGTCGTCTCCGGTGCCGTGGTGCTTCCCACGTGCAATCGCTTTGAGGTGTACCTCGAGGCCGTCGATGCCGAGGCCGCGCGTGCCGCGCTGGTGTCCTCGATTGCTACCCGCTCTCCCCTGACGCCTTCCGAGATTTCCGCGGCCCTCGAGACCTTCGAGGGCGATGACGCCGTGCGCCACCTCTTATCCGTAGCCACGGGGCTTGAGTCCATGGTCGTTGGCGAGCGCGAGATCTCCGGCCAGGTGCGCCGCGCCCACGCGGACGCGCGCGCGGGTGGAGTGCTCACTCCGCAACTCGACAAGCTCTTCCAGTCCGCGCTGCGCACGTCGCGCGTCGTCGCCTCCTCTACGGGGCTTGGAACGTCCGGCCGCTCTGTGGTTTCCGTCGCGCTGGATCTGGCCGACGCCACGGTCACCTGGGCGGGCGCCCGCGTCTTGGTCATTGGTACCGGTGGCCTGGCCGACGCTGCGGTAGGGGCGATGCAAGGGCGCGGGGCGTCCGTGGTTGGGGTGTTCTCGCCGAGCGGGCGGGCTTTGGAGTTCGCGGCGGCACATGGGCTTGAGGCGCTTGGTGCCGAGGACTTGGCCGGTGCCGTGCGCGCCGCCGACGTGGTGCTCGCGTGTTCTGGTGGTGAGGGACTGGTGCTTTCCGCTGCGGATGTTGCTCTGGCTCGATCGGGGGTCTCCTCGCCGCTCACCGTCATTGATCTGTCGCTCGAGCGGGATGTGGACTTCGATGTTCGCTCGCTGCCCGGCGTGCACGTTGTGGATCTTGTGTCCGTTGGCGCGCAGGCTCCCGAGGAGTCCGTGACTGCTGTCGAGGCCGCGCGCGCGATCGTTGCCCACGCCGTGGCGCGATTCGACGACGCCTCACGTACGTTGGACCCGGCCGTGGTGGCGCTGCGCGAGCACGTGTTTGGGCTCTTGGAACGCGAGGTGGCGCGCCTGCGTCCCGCGCCCGGAGCCGACGCTGACACCGTTGCCCGCGCCGACGCCGCGGAGCACGCGCTGCGTCACTTCGCGAAGACCCTGCTGCACGTGCCGACCGTGCGGGCCCGCGAGCACGCCGTAGCCGGCGAGCAGGAGCGGTACTTGGCCGCTATCCGTGCGCTCTACGGCATCGACGTTGCCGTCCCCGATGACGCGTGCCCCGTGGACCACGCAAGCGTCGAGGACTAGCCAGCCCCAGCGTCGGGCCGCCGCTCTCCCCCTCCCCGAATGGGTACTCAGCACCCAATCCGGGGAGTGAGGACTACAGATCCAGCCGCTCGAGCATGTCCGTGACGAGCGCCGCGACAGCGGAGCGCTCGCTGCGCTCGAGTGTCACGTGCGCGAAGAGCGGGTGGCCCTTGAGGGCCTCGATGACCGCCGCGATGCCGTCGTGGCGGCCAACGCGGAGGTTGTCACGCTGCGCCACGTCGTGCGTGAGGATCACGCGCGAGTCCTGGCCAATGCGGCTCAGCATCGTGAGCAGCACGTTGCGCTCAAGGGACTGAGCCTCGTCAACGATCACGAACGCGTCGTGAAGCGAGCGACCGCGAATGTGGGTGAGCGGGAGCACCTCGAGCATGCCGCGCGCCATGACCTCTTCCACGACCTCGCCGCTGACCATCGCGCCAAGGGTGTCGAAGACGGCCTGCGCCCACGGGTTCATCTTCTCGGCGGCGTCGCCCGGAAGGTAGCCAAGCTCCTGGCCGCCCACGGCGTAGAGCGGCCGGAACACCATGATCTTCTTGTGTTGACGGCGCTCCATCACGGCCTCGAGACCGGCGCAGAGCGCAAGCGCCGACTTACCGGTTCCCGCGCGGCCACCCATCGAGACGATCCCAACGGACTCGTCGAGGAGCAGGTCAATCGCGATGCGCTGCTCCGCGCTGCGGCCGTGAACGCCAAAGACCTCCTGGTCTCCGCGCACCAGCCGGACCTCGCCGGAGTCGGTGACGCGGCCAAGCGCGCTCCCTCGCCCGGAGTGGATCACCAGCCCGGTGTGGACCGGGAGGGCCTTGAGGTCTTCGCCGCATTCAGCTGCCGTGAGAGTGGGCAGGGACTCGTGCTCCCACAGCGACGACATCTGCTCGTCCGTGAGCTGAATCTCGCGCATGCCGGTCCAGCCGGAATCCACGGCCAGCTCCGCGCGGTACTCCTCGGCCTCGATGCCCAAGGCGGACGCCTTGACGCGCATCGGGAGATCCTTGGAGACGACCGTGACGTCGTGGCCCTCAGCGGCGAGGTTCGCGGCCACCGCGAGAATGCGGGTGTCGTTGTCGCCAAGGCGGAATCCGCTCGGGAGCACCTCTTGATCCGTGTGGTTGAGTTCCACGCGCACGGTGCCGCCGGTCTCGTTGACGGAGACGGGCTCGTCGAGCTTGCCGTGAACCACCCGCAGGTCATCGAGCATCCTCAGGGCGCTGCGGGCGAAGTAACCCAGCTCGGGGTGATGGCGTTTCGCCTCAAGTTCCGTGATCACCACAACCGGAAGCACCACGGAGTGCTCGGCAAATCGCTTGATCGCCCGCGGATCGCTCAGCAGCACCGACGTGTCGAGCACGTAGGTCTTGACGGCGACGGCGCCGTCGGTTGCGAGGTCAGGGGCGGTGGTGCTTGCGGTGTCGGTCACGCGGGGCTCCCAGCGGTTGAGGCCGCAGGGCGCCAGACGCCCTACGGCGATCTGTCAGGCCAAGACCAGGTAGGTCCGGCGTCGTGCGCTAACCACAAGGCCGACGGTAAGCGCGTGCCACTCCCACCCCGCAAGCGACACGCCGCGCGTAACACACTCTTCACCTGGCCCCACGAGCCCGGGAGTGTCGTACGCAAGCCGGCCACAGCGTCGGGCATGGGCGAACCAGAGGGATCAGCCGGGATTCTGTCGCTCCGGTTGGGCGGGGTGCAGACGCGGCCGGCCCGACGCCAATCTCGCCTAGCGCCCCAGTCGCCTCTCGCGCTGGGCGTAGTCGCGCAGGGCGCGCAGGAAGTCGACGTGCCGGAAGTCGGGCCAGTACGCCTCGCAGAAGTAGAACTCCGAGTGCGCGGACTGCCACAGCAGGAACCCGCCAAGCCGCTGCTCTCCAGAGGTGCGGATGACCAGGTCCGGATCCGGCTGGCCCTTCGTGTAAAGGTGTTCAGCGATCGTCTCCACGGACAACGAGCTCGCCACCTGCTCCAAGGAGGCACCAGAGGCCGCCTCGCTCCGCAAGTACGCGCGCACCGCATCAGCAATCTCGTGACGCCCGCCGTACCCAACGGCCACATTCACATGGAGGTACCCAGCCGAGGCAGTGCTGGCGACGGCTCGCGCAATCCTGGCCGCAGCGTCGGGCGGGAGGAGGGAAGCGTCGCCGACATGCTGAAGCCTCCAGCGGCCATCGGCGGCGAGGGTCTCAACGGCCGAACAGATGATGTCGAGGAGGGCAGTTAGCTCACCGGGGTCGCGCGACAGGTTGTCCGTGGACAGCATCCACAGCGTCACCACCTCCACGCCGGACTCCGCGGACCACTCCAAAACCTCGGTGATTTTGTCCGCGCCCTTCTGATGCCCGGTGGCAGTCGACGCGCCCGCCTGGCGAGCCCAGCGCCGGTTGCCGTCGAGGATCACGCCAACGTGACGAGGAACGGACCCACCCTTGCGGATAGCGCGCGTGAGGCGGCGCTCATACAGCGGATAGAGAACCGAGCTGATTCCCACGCCACGTCCCTTCGGCTCGCCCCCGCATTCGCGCCAACGCTACCGCCCGCCAGGCTAACCTACGGTATCGTAGGTTCATGGCTGAGAACCTCCCGGACCCCGCAAAGCCGCTGATGCGAGGCTGGCTGCACCTTGGTGCCGCCCCGCTCGCGCTCGTCGCGGGCATGGCGCTCGTTGTCTTCGCCCCCACCCTTGCCGGCCGCGTGTCTGCGGCCATCTTTACGCTGTCCGCGGTGCTGCTCTTCGGCACCAGCGCGGTGTACCACCGCGGCAACTGGTCGCCAAAGACAAAGGCCGTGCTGCGGCGCATGGACCACGCCAATATCTTCATCATCATTGCGGGAACGTATACGCCGCTCGTGGTGCTCCTGCTCGAGGGAACGCAACGCGTGGTGGTGCTGTGCCTGGTGTGGGGCGGAGCGATCCTTGGCGTGCTGTTCCGCGTGCTGTGGGTAGGCGCCCCGCGATGGCTCTACACGCCCATGTACGTGGTGCTCGGCTGGGTGGCGATCGGCTACATCAAGCCGTTCTACGAGGCGGGTGGCCTGGCCGTCGTGATCCTCGTGGCCGTTGGCGGCCTGTGCTACACCGTTGGCGCCGTCATCTATGGCACCAAATGGCCGCGCGGATCAGAGCGCTACTTTGGCTTCCACGAGATCTTTCACGCGCTAACGATCGCCGGGTTCGTCTGCCACTTCATCGCGTGTGCCATCGTCCTCTTCAACGCCGCGTGACGCCGCGGCGTCCTCTGGCGGATGAGTCCGCACCTTCCTCAGATGCTTGCTGAGGGAGCGGAACAGCAGCACTCCGGCCACGACCAGCCCAAAGGTCACCACAAACGCAAGGAACCCTGGCCCGCCACTGAACGTCGAGGTCATCCGCTCTCCTTTCCAGCGACTATCCTGCCTCAGCATGAGCACCCCTGAGGACCCGGGCCCCCTGCCCGACGCTGTGGAGGACGAGGCGGACGTCTCGCCACCGCGCGTGTCCCGCCGCGCAAAGGTCTGGGGCTGGGCGGGCGTAGGGGTGCTGGCGCTCATCGCGAGTTGGTTTGGCTGGCAGGCCGCGCAGGATCCCGTGCGGTGGAGCGACGTGGGCTTCCAGATTGACTCCCCCACTAAGGCGGAGGCCACGTTCAATGTGTTCCTCTACAAGGACTCGGACGCCATCTGCCACCTGCGCGCCCTCAACTCGCGCTTCGCGGAGGTGGGCGTTGCCGACGTTCTCGTGAAGCGCGCGGACGGAAACGAGCAGCGCATCACCGCTTCCATCGTCACCACCGAGGAGGCCACCACGGCTCTCGTCAAGTACTGCGAAGCTGCCGACTGAGTCACACTGCAGCGCACGCGCTTTGGGCCACGCAACGCCGCTTGGTACCCTTGCCGCTTCACCTACGAGGAGTAACACCGTGACCGAGACCGCTGGCCAGTGGCTGACCCAGGAGGCGTTCGACCGTCTCCAGGCCGAGTACGACCACCTTGTCAACGTTGGGCGCGCCGCCATCGCCAAGGAGATTGACGAGCGCCGCCAAGAGGGTGACCTCAAGGAAAACGGTGGCTACCACGCCGCCCGCGAGGAGCAGGCGAAGCAAGAGGCGCGCATCGAGCAGTTGCGCAGCATCCTGCGCACGGCCGTGGTTGGCGAGGCCCCCGAGTCCGACGGCACAATTGCTTCCGGCTCCGTCGTGACCGCGTCCGTGGCGGGGCGCGAGATGCGCTTCCTCGTTGGCTCGCGCGAGATCGCGGAAGGCACGGACCTCGATGTCTTCAGCGCGCAGTCGCCGCTTGGCGCCGCACTGCTGGGCAAGGCCGTTGGCGACGAGACCTCCTACACCGCACCCAACGGCAACGAGATCGCCGTCAAGGTGCTCGCCGCGGAGCCGTTTCAACCGTAATCAGTCACTCGCGTGTTTTTGCGCGAGCAACTCTTCGAGAATCTCCGGATCGTCCGCGAAGACTTCCTTGAGTTCATCATCGGAGATGTCAGAAAGGCCGCCGGGGTCCGCAATCGCGATGGCGAACTGCCCTGTCACCGTGGTTCCATCGGCGGAGTAGGCCGGGATCAAGATCTCGGTAACACCACTCGCGCGCAGATCAGCGATATGGTCCATCCAACGCCGCGCTTCTTCAGGAGATGCAACGGCACCTCCCGACGCCGCGGCAAGTTCGTCTGCCCATACGTACGCGAGCGCACCATCATCGTTGATCACCGGAATGAGTTCATGCTCCTCTGGGGACCCGCTTGGTGTGTTCGACACGACGTGGCGGTCACTAGCGCTCTGCACCACCGCAGAACTCTCCACCCGCTGCTCGCCCCCACTCGTTCCTCCGACAAACGCGGCTGCCACGCCCGCCATGGCCCCCAGGAGCGCCATCGCAAGAGGAAGCCGACTCACGTCACGTGAGACTCGCACAGTCCGCCACCCCCCTAGTAATTCGCCACATTGCCGCTCCGGTCAAGAACGTAGGTTGTGTAGCCAGAGCCACTTGACTTCGCCCCACGCGCCTCACCGTCGGAATGCGCAGCGGTGGCCTGGCTCGTGTACGCCGCTGCCGTGAAACTCAGAACGACTGTCGACGTGCCGCCGGGGATTGGACCCACGTTGTAACTCCAGGTTGTCGCGGCCATGAGGGTGCCGTAGTAGTCGCGGAGCTCGGCGTTGGCGCCGGCACCGTAAGCTGGCACTGTCGCCGACGTGTAGGGAAGTCGCGTAACTATTGTGTATGCGCGAAACGTGTGCGCGCTCGTGTCGGAAACCACGTAATTGCGAGCGCGCACGGTTGCACCGGTGCTCCCGGCGTTAAATGACTTCCAGTTTCCGTAACTGGTATCCGCCAACGCGAGCGACGCACTAGCCACAAACACCACCAACCCGGTGAACACGGAGGCACTACTTCGTGCGAATCGAGACGTCCCTCCGCCTGCTCGCGAAGCGTGGCGCGGTGCCATGGCCATGGCCATGGCCATGAGGCCAACGTACACGCAGCTAAATCGGCCCGCAAGAGTTGGGCAAGCGCACCGGAGAGTGGACCGCAGATCATCATCTCGACCCCCGTCACATGCGGTGCAACAGCACCGCCACCTCGTAGTGCTCCGTATGCGGGAACATGTCGAGCACCCTGCCACGAGTCGGCCGCAGCGACGGCATCCGCGCCAGGTCTCTCGCGAGGCTCTCGGAGTTGCAGCTTGAGTACACAACAGTCGGCACGCCCGACGCTTCCAACCAGTCCGCGAGCGCCTCACCAATGCCCCGGCGGGGTGGGTTGACGATCACCAGCTCTGGAGCGGCAGCCTGGGCAAGCGCCCACTGGGTCGCGTCGGCCGCGATGAACTCGGGGGCGATGAACTCCGCGTCCACACCCAGGGCCGCCGCAGACAGCCGCGCCGACTCCACGGCGGCCTCGGCCACCTCCACGCCTGTGACGGTGCGGCCGGGCGCCGTCACGTGCAGCGCGAACCCGCCAACCCCGCAATAGAGGTCCCACACGGAGGCCGGCGCCACCGCCTGCACCCACTCCCTCGCCTGTCGGTACAACGCGGTCGCCACGTCGGTGTTGGTCTGAAAGAAGCTCTGCGGCTGGAGGTGCAGATCGATGCCGTTGACGGCCATCGTGAGCGAGGACGCGTCGGTCAACAGAATCTCGGTCTCGCCCTCCACCACAGCGCGATGCTCTGGGAGCAGGTTCACGGAGGCGACGGCCAACTGCGGTAACCGCTCCTGCAACCACGGCAGATGCTTACGGATGCGCGCGAGCGACTCGGTGGACCGCAGCACAAACCGCACCATGAGCTCACCGCTAGGCGCCGCCGTGATGATCATGTTCTTGAGCTCTCCGCGCCGCTCAGCCACCGAGTACGGCTCGAGCCGAGCGCGCGTCACAAACTCACTGAGGGGCGCGAAGGCGACGGAAAGGGAGCCAGGATACAGCGGGCACTCGGCGAGGTCCACTCCGGTGCCGTCGGGCGAAAGTATCCCCAGCGTCGGGCTGTCAACGGAGCCGCCAACCACCATCTTGGCCTTGGTGCGAAACCCGCGTTCCGGCCCAACGACGGGCTCAAGCCACGTGATTCCAGAAGGCAAGAGAGACGTGCAGTGCGCCACCTTGCGCGCGACCTGCTGGGGGTGGGTCAACTCGATGATGGTGCACGACCTGCACCGTCCCGCCTGGTAGTAGGCGCACTCCATTACGCGGGCGCGATGGCGAGCGACTCTCCGTCTTCCTCTTCCTCGCCGGGCGCTGGGGCGTCAGGGTCCCGCAACTTGGTGATGAACGTCGTGATGAACGAGATGAACGGCACCGCGATGACCGCGCCGATGAAGCCCGCGAGGAGCGTTCCGGCGGAGACGGACAACAGGATCACCATGGGATGCAGCGAGGCGGCCTTGCCAAACATCAGCGGGTACAGGATGGAGCCCTCGAGCTGTTGCACCAGGATGACTATGCCGAGCATGATGAGCGCCTTCACCCAGTCGCCGTCCACAAGCGCGATGAGCACCGCGATGGCGCCTGAAATGGCGGCACCGAACATCGGCACAAAGGAGAAGAGGAATACCAGGATGGCAATGGGGATGACGAGCGGCAGCCCAAGAATCCACGCGCCGATGCCAATTCCCACCGCGTCGATCATCGCGACGAACGCGCTGGTGCGGGCGTAGCGACCGAGTGTGCCCCACGCGGCGGTGCCGGCGTTGTCCACGCGGTCCGCGTTGTCGCCGGTGGTGTGCTTCACCCCCCACAGCCACATGAGGCGGCCATCCTTGAGGAAGAAGAACAGCGAGAGCAGCGCGATCACCGCACCGGCGAACACCGCACCGATGGTCCCGGTAACGGACAATGCGCCATTCGCCACCCCAAGCCAGTTCTTGGTGAGGAAGTCCTGCGCCTTCTGCTGCCACTCGGTGATCTGCGTGGGGTCAACGTGGAACGGGCCCTTGACGAGCCAGTCAAGGAACGTGTTGAAGCCCTCCACGGCCTGCACCCGCAGGTCCTCGAAGCCCGCGGCGATAGTGCCGCCCGCGGCCACCAAGAGCCCAAGCACAAGGACCACGAGCGTCAGAATCACGATCGCCGCGCCCGCTCCGCGCGGGATGTGATGCTTCTCCATGCGCGTCACCAGGTGCTCAAGCGGAGCCGCGATGATGAGCGCGATGATCATCGGCATGAGGATCGTGGACAGGGTTGCGAACAGGCTCAACGCGGCCAGCGCAACAATGCCAATGGCGATGAGCCGCCACGCCCACGCCGCGGTCAGCACAAAGCCGTAGGGGATGGATCCGGCGGGTGCGCCATCGGCGCCATCAACCGACTTCTTACTGGGCCTGAGAGAGAGGCGAACCATATCGCGAGCCTAACGCCGCCGTCGGGCCGTCAGCGGAACATTGCCGCGTGCGCGCGCGTTTCCCACACGGCGAAGGGAGTAACCCATGTTCGGTATTGGTGTTGACAAGCAGGTGATGGTCACGCGCGAGGACGCGATGCGTGGCCGCTCGGAGGTCATGGAGATCGCGCCCAACCACGTGGTGCTCGGGACGCCGTTGCGCGGGCCGTACCCCGCGGGCAGCGAGGTCATCTACTTCGCGATGGGCTGCTTCTGGGGCGCCGAGCGGATCTTCTGGCAGATCCCCGGCGTGTACGTGACCGCCGTTGGCTACATGGGCGGCTGGACCCCCAACCCCACCTACGTCGAGACCTGCACGGCCCAGACGGGCCACACGGAGACGGTGCAAGTGGTCTACGACCCCTCCGTTGTTGGCCTCGAGACGCTGCTCGCGGCGTTCTGGGAGAACCACGACCCCACCACCCCCAACCGTCAAGGCGGGGACATTGGGACGCAGTACCGCTCGGCGATCTTCACCTCCACGGAGGCCCAGTTGGCGGCGGCTTTGGCGAGCAGGGACCAGTATCAGGCCAAGCTGGCCGACGGCGGGTACGGCACCATTTCGACGCAGATTCTGCCTGTGGCTGGGGCCGGGGACGGTCAGTTCTATTACGCCGAGGACTACCACCAGGGGTACCTGTACAAGAATCCAGGCGGCTACTGCAATCACGGGTTCTGCCAGGTCAGTTACGCGTAACCGCGCACTGCGGGCCGCGAGCGCGCGCCGGCAGTGCGCGGGCACTGCCGGCCGCACCTCGCGGGCCGCAGCGTTGAGCATCCCCTGAGTGCCTCAGTGTCGGTTCTGATCGCGATTCCAGCACTCAGGCACTCAGAGCTCGCACTCGGCGCGGCACGCCGCGGAAGCCGACCTCGCGACGCGCGCGGGAGCGCCTACTGCTCCGTGAGCCGGTCCACTCCGTCGATGGTCTCGATGAGGCCGCGGTCGCGGAGTTGCTGGATGTACTTGGCTTGTCCCCGCTCGCCCTTGCCGCGGAACAGCGGCATGAGGCGCGGCAGCGCATTCGGCATGAGCATCGCGGTCTTCACGAGCCAGGACTCTGACACGCGCGGGTAGACCTCGATGCGCTTCTTGTCGAGCACCTTCATCATGGCGCGGGCGACCTGCTCTGGCGACTGTGGCGGGTCCTGGAACTGCAGCGCGTTGCCACCGTCCAGGGCCTCTTGGCGCAGCATGCGGGTATCGGTCGCTGACGGGAGAACGGAGCCGGCGAGGATGCCCTTGGTCCGCAGATCCAGCGCGATCGACAGCATCGCGCCACGCAGCCCAAACTTGGACGCCGTGTAGATGGGCGTTTCGCCAAGCGGGAAAATGCCGCCAAGCGAGACGGTGGAGACAACGCGTGGGTCATCAGAAGCGCGCAACAGGTCAACTGCCAGGCGCGTCAGCATGAGCGGCGCGTAGAGGTTGACGTTGAGCTCGAGCTCGATGGACTCCACGGACCGCTCGTCAAAGCGCTCCGCGGACGTCATGCCCGCGTTATTGACGAGCACGTCGATGCGCCCATGCTCGGCCTCAACAGCCGCCAGGATTCGCTCCACGTCCGCTCGCGACGTCAGGTCACCAACAAGCACTGAATGCGGGCCGCCCGGGAGGTCGGCGACGACCTTGCCCGCAGCGTCGGGCCGGATGTCAACGAGCACAAGGCGAGCGCCGCGATCGGCAGCCAACCGCGCAAACGCGGACCCAATCCCTCCCCCGCCCCCGGTGACGACGACGACCCGGTCCGTCAGATCTAGAGCCGCAGAACTCACGGCACGTCCCACGCGAACTGCTTGGCCGTCTTCTTGATGTACTTGGTGATGGCGACGCCGTCGACGTAGCCCTGGTGGCGCGGCGAGTCCACGAACTTGATGCCGCGGGAGAGGTCCGGGGTATCCGTCTGGATGCGCTGCTCGAACTCGGCCCACTTCTCCGGCCGCTTGGTCTTGTCGTCAATGTGCGACGCGATCATGGCGCTGAGCTGTGACATCAGCACATACGCGGCACCGTTGGTCTCGACGAAGCCCACGCCGTACAGGCCGGGCGTCCGGGAGAACGCGGTCATGTACATGAGCGGGTGCTGCTCGGATCCCATGAGGCCCTGCGCAAACGGCACCTTGTGGATGTACCCGGTGGCCAGCATGATCATGTCGACATCCACCGAGGTGCCGTCCGTGAACGTCACCGTGGTGCCCTCTGCGGACTCGATGCCCGGCTTGGCGATGACGTCGCCGTGCTGCAAGTAGTGCAGCAGCTGGGTGTTGAGGATGGGGTGCGTCTCGAAGAGCTTGTGGTCCGGCTTGGGCAGGCCAAGGCGGCGCATGTCGCCGTTCATGACGCGCAGCATGCCGCCAAACACCTTCTGCTCGAGCCACATCGGCAACGTGGGGCCCTCATCCGCGAACACGTCCGCGGGCTTGCCGAAGATGTGCTTGGGGATGAACCAGTAGCCGCGGCGCACGGAGATGTACGCCTCATCCGCGTGGCGGGCGGCGTCGCACGCGATGTCGCAGCCCGAGTTACCCGCGCCCACCACCAGCACGCGGTGGTTGGTGAACTCGGTTGGGGCGCGGAAGCTCACCGTGTGGCGCACCTCGCCCGTGTAGTTACCAGGGATTTCAGGGATATTGGGGTACCACTGCACGCCCGACGCTACGATCACCTGATCGTGCTCGCTCGCCTGGCCATTGGCACGGGTTACGCGGAACCCGCCGTCGTCGAGCTTCTCGACGTTGGCAACCTCGGTGTTGAACTCGATCGCGTCCCGCAGGCCGTAGTGATCCGCGAATGAGTTGATGTACGCGTAGATCTGCTTGTAGCTGGGGTAGTCCGGGTAGTCCTCCGGCATGGGAAAGCCGGTGAAACCGCTGAGCGTCTTCGACGAGATGAAGTGGGCGGACTCGTACATGGGCGAGCCTGGCGCGTTGATGTCCCACAAGCCGCCAACGCCTTCGTTGCGCTCGATGTGGGTGTAGGGAAGGCCGCGCTCTTTGAGAGCACGGGCGGCGGCAAGGCCCGCGGGGCCTGCGCCGATGATGCACGTGTCGCGCATGGGTCTCCTCAGCTGTGAGTGAGTGCTCCCCCTGCACCGGGATCATTTTAGTGGCGGCGACGCCACTCACTCCGCTACGTCAGCGGGTGAGATTGCTCACGAACCGCCACTGCTTGTAGCCCTGGTGACCCTGCCCGCCCTCGTGACCGTTGAAGTGGTACACATCGATGTCCTTGGCCCCGCCCGCGTAGGCGTTGAAGGCGGCAAAGACCGTTGACGGCGGGCAGATCTCATCCATGAGCGCCACGCTGAACAGCGCAGGGGCGTTGGCGCGCTTCGCAAAGTTCACGCCGTCGAAGTAGCTGAGCGTGTGCATGGTCTGCTCGATGTCGCTGCGGTGCACCGCGAGGTAGCGGCGGATCTCTGCGAACGGGTCCGCATCGGTGATTGTCACGGCGCGGCCAAAGTGGCACATGAAGGGCACGTCTGGTGCCACGCCAACGAGGTCATCGACGAGCCCCGCCACGGCAAGGGTGGACGCGCCGCCCTGCGAGCCACCAAGGGCGAACGTCTGCGATGCGTCCACGCCGGGAAGGGTTCGCGCCGCGTCGATGCACCGGACGGCGTCCGTGAAGAGCCGACGGTAGTAGTACGTGTGAGGGTCCTCGACTCCGCGCGTCATGAAGCCAGGGATCGACTTGCCTGCGGGGCCTTGGTCAGGGGTGCCTCCGCCGTTTCCCCACGACGAGCCCTGGCCGCGGTTGTCCATCACAACGTGCGCGTAGCCGGCGCTTGGCCAGAAGGTGTTCTCGAACGCCACCCCCCTGCCACCGCCGTAGCCGTGGAACTGCACCACCACCGGCACGTTTCCCGTGGCACTCGCAGGACGCGAGTACCAGGCCTTGATCGGCTCCCCGTTGAAGCCCGGGTACGTCATGTCGAAGACCTCAACGTTGGGCAGCCCCGGGGTCACGGGCTCCAGGGAGACCTCCCCGCCGAACGCGCGCGCCTGAGCCAGCGTGCCGCTCCAGAAGTCGTCGAAGTCGTTGGGCTCGGCCACCTCTGGGCGGTAGGTACGCAGGTCGTCGAGGGGCAGGTCAAACAGGGCCATGAAGGTTAGCCAATCGCAAACAGGATGTAGTTGATGATGCTCGCTACCACGAGCAGGCCGATGACTCCGGCTGCCGTGTAGACGTAACGGGGCATGTGCCGGAAGTTCTCCGCCCAACCGCGAGCCGCAAAGAAGGCGGCGGCAACTGCGGTGCCCATGAAGACAGAGGTGCGCACAACGTCGGGCTGTGGGGCGTTGAAATATGTCATCACCACCCAGGTCCACGCCATGCCAATGGTGAAACCAAGCGCCAGGAAGGCCACCTCGGGAAGGCCGCGTCGCCATCCGGCTGACGCGCGCTGCAGGAGCACCGCGGGCAAGAGCGCCACCACGAGCCCGCCAAGCACGATGGGAGCGGTCATCGCGATGAAGAACGTGAGCGAGCCCGCGAGGATGGACACGGGCAGCACGAACATCAGCACCGTGCCCGTGCCAATCACAGCGGCACTTAGCAGCAGCGGTGCCGGATTGACGTGGGTCTTCTTGGCCTCCGCCTCGCGGAGCGCGGCCCGCTCCTCCTTGGCGTCATCCGGCCAGTCGAACTCGTAAGGATCGTCTGCCGGGGAGATGCCTGGGCGTTCTGGAGACATCGCTAGCGGCGGCCAAAGAGGATGGCGATGATGCGCAAGAACTCGATGTACAGCCACACGAGCGTGAGGATGAGGCCAAACGCGGCCTTCCACTCGATCTCCTTTGGCGCACCGTTCTTGACCGCGTTGTCGATGAAGTCGAAGTCAGCGATGAGGGAGACGCACGCAATGAGCACGGCGGCGATACCGATGACCACGCCAAGCGGAACCGGGCCAACCATCACATCGGTGCGAAGGCCCCACGCGCTGCCGGAGCTTCCAAAGATCATGTAGCCAAGGTTGAACAGGCTGAATACCAGGTACGCGAGTCCACTGATCATGAGGAAGCGGCGCATCTTTGACGTGTAGCGCACCTTGCCGGAACGGTAAAGCGCGAGCACAACGGCGAAGGTGGCGAACGTTGCCACGAGCGCCTGCAGCCCAGCTCCGGGAACCTCAAAGCGGGTCTCGATGAACGTGGTCAGCGCACCGAGGAAGTAGCCCTCCGTCACCGCGTAGATCGCGATGAGCGCGGGGCTGTTCTTCTTGCGGAAGATGATGACGAGGCTCACCACGAAGGCCACGAGCGCAGACGCGTACATCGCCAGGACGTTGGGAATCAGGTACCCGGGCACAGCCGCGATGAAGGCGCCCACCGCAATGATCGCGGTCTTGGACACCACGCCCTCGTACGTCATGCGGTTGGTCTGCTCTGGCGTTGCCGAAGGCAAGTCAAACTGCGCCTGCAGCTGGTCCGCCGAGACGGGCTGGTTCATCTGCTCAAAGCGCGCGTTCGGCTGGAATTCCTTGCCGGAGCTGAATACTGGGCTGGCCACTGTGCCTCCTTGTATGGGATGCGGAAAGTCTACCGGCGCGCACGAGCCGCAACGTCGGGCCTTTGGGCCGTCATTGGTGCCCCCGGCGGGGCTCGAACCCGCACTGGACCGATTTTAAGTCGGCTGCCTCTGCCAATTGGGCTACGGGGGCGTGCCTAGCCTAGTCAGCGATTGACAGGGCGATGCCGTCGAGGATGTCGTGTTCGCTCGTGGTCACCGTAGCAATAGGCCTGCCCGACGCTTCGGTCGCCTCGGCAACAGCCGTCACCACTTCTCGCCACACCAGGGCGCCCGCGCCGATCGCCTCCACGCGGCCGGGGTGCATGAACGGCAGAGCGGCGCGCTCCTCGTAGGTGGCCGCGATGAGCTGATTGCATGACGCCACCACGGCCTCAACTGAGAGTACCGATCCGTGAATCGCCTCAGGCTCATACCGAGGCAGCCCAAGCGCGTTCGCCGTGACCGTCGTGATGGAACCCGCGACCCCAATGAGCGTTGCGGCCTCGCCAATCGGCACTGTTGCCGAGGCCACGGCGAGCGCTGCGCGAACGTCGGCCACAGCGTCGGCCCGCTGCTGCGGGGAGGGCGGGTTGGCCGTCAAGTGCCGCTCGGTGAGGCGCACACAGCCAACGTCCATCGAGTAGGCGGCCTCGAGGTCGCCGCTGCCGAGCGCGAGCTCGGTAGAGCCGCCGCCGAGGTCCACCACCAGGTACGGCCCGGGGGCGCCCACCACGGATGACACCACGCCGCGGAAACTGAGCGACGCCTCTTCGTGGCCGCTGATCACCTCTGGTGTCACGCCAAGCCGCGACCGCACTCCCTCGAGGAACACCTCGCGATTGCGCGCATCCCTGGTAGCGGAGGTCGCGACGAAGCGGACGCGCTCAGCCCCCAGGGAGCGGATCGTGTCCGCATAGTCGTCGAGCGCCGCGAACGTGCGCTCGAGCGCCTCGGCCGCAAACTCGCCGGTCTTGTCCACGCCCTGACCCAGCTTGACGACACGCATCTCTCGCGTGAGGTCGGTGAGGCGGCCGTCAGCGACGTCGGCAACGAGCAGGCGGATGGAGTTGGTGCCGCAATCGATCGCGGCCACGCGGGTCACTCCGCCGCTCCGGGCGCATCGCATGTGCAGCGGTCCTGGCGCCATTCGTCGCGAATGAGATCCAGGGCCTGGTCACCGAACGGGTTGACTCCGGGCCCCGCGGCGAGAGCGTGTCCAACGAGCACGTGCAGGCACTTCACCCGATTGGGCATTCCTCCAGCGCTGATGCCGTGAATCTCTGGCACGTCACCTAACTCGTAGCGCTCCTCGAGGTAGCGCTCGTGGGCCGCGGCGTACGCGGCCGCAAGGTCGGGATCGTCGGCGAGGCGCTCTTGCATCGCCGCCATGGTTCCGGTCGCTTCGAGCGTCGACACCGCCGCCACCGCTCCCGGATGCGTCAAGTAGTACTGGGTGGGAAAGGGCGTCCCATCGGGAAGCCTTGGCGCGGTGCGGACCACCACCGGATTGCCGCACACGCATCGGGCGGCAATCGCGAGCACCCCGCGCGGCTCGCGGCCAAGTTGGGCGTGCAACGTGGCGAGGTCGGCATCCGTAGCTGGCGTCAAAGGCACCAAGGAAGTCTACGACGAGGAGTTACGGGGCAGGCTCAGGAGTCGCCGTGGGCGCGCTGCCGTCGTCGGTGCCATTGCCCGCCACCTCAATCGAGTCCCACAGCGTGTTGTACCAGGGCTTGACCGCAGTGGTATCGACGTCCTTGATGGCCCCCGACGCAGGCTCCTTGGCGTCCTGCACCAGCTCTGGATCCACCACGCGGTATGGCGTCTCACCAGGGAAGACGTAGGCCAGACGCTCTCGCGCCTGGGCCACCACGTACGCGGGATCGTCCCACCTGGCAACGTCGTCCGTAAGGTCATCCACCTGCTGTTGGGCCTGGTCGCGCTCGGCGCGCAACTGACGCAGATTCTCTTGCTGGTTGAAGTACACGCGCAGCGAGGGCAGCAGCACCGCAAGCGCGAGCACCACCACGATCGCCAGCACCCCCGTGCGCCAGCTCAGCGCACCAAGCAGGGAGCCGCGCGCGCCAACCGCCTCTATCCGCGGCTTCGCCTGCGGCGTGGTCCTGCCGGGCCCGGAAGGCCCCCCAGGGCGAGTCTTCGCGGGAGCCTGGCCGGAGCGTCGGGCAGGCTTTGGCACACCGGCCGACGGCGTGGTCGGCGCTCGCCCAGGCGTCACCTTGCGCACGGGCGCACCCGGGCGGCGGGCGGCGTCGTTTGCGGTGCCGCGAGACGCCGAAGGGCGCGGCGCACCAGGACGCTTGGGGGCAGACATGCCCTCATTGTCCCGGCGAGCCGCGCCCTTCTTAGGCGTTGCTAACCGCGAGTCTGGAAATTACTTCCCGTACTTGCGGGGGAACGCGGACTTGCCGGCGTAGACGGCGGCGTCGTCCAGGTCCTCTTCAATGCGAAGCAGCTGGTTGTACTTGTTGATGCGCTCGCCGCGGGCGGGGGCACCCGTCTTGATCTGACCCGCGTTGTAGGCGACGGACAGGTCAGCGATCGTGGTGTCCTCGGTCTCACCTGAACGGTGGGAAACCATCGCGGTGAAGCCAGCGCGCTGGGCGAGGGCCACGGCGTCGGAAGTCTCGGAGAGCGAGCCAATCTGGTTCACCTTGACGAGCAGCGAGTTGGCCGCCTTCTCGTCGATGCCCTTCTGCAGGCGCACAGGGTTGGTGACGAAGAGGTCGTCGCCCACAATCTGCACCTTGTCGCCGATGTCGGCAACCAGCTGGCTCCAGTCGCCCCACTCGTCTTCGGACAGCGGGTCCTCGATGGAGACGATCGGGTAGTCGTTCACGAGCGCCTCGTAGTAGCGAATCATCTCTTCGCCGGTGTGGGGGCGACCCTCGAACTGGTACGCACCGTCCTTGAAGAACTCGGTGGACGCCACGTCCATCGCGAGCGCGAGGTCCTCACCAGGGGTGAAGCCGGCCTTCTCGATGGCAACAAGAATGAGATCAAGCGCCTCGCGGTTAGAGTCGAGGTTGGGCGCGAAGCCGCCCTCGTCGCCAAGACCCGTGGAAAGCCCGCGCTCCTTGAGCACCGCCTTGAGAGCGTGGTACACCTCGGCACCGGTGCGCAGTGCCTCACGGAAGTTCTGCGCGCCAACGGGGGCGATCATGAACTCCTGGACGTCCACGTTGGAGTCCGCGTGCGAACCGCCGTTAAGGATGTTCATCATCGGCACGGGAAGCACGTGGGCGTTGGGTCCACCGATGTACTTGTACAGGGCGAGGTCGGCGCTGTCCGCGGCGGCCTTGGCCACGGCGAGCGACACACCGAGGATCGCGTTCGCGCCCAACTTGCCCTTGTTGTCGGTGCCGTCGAGCTCGATCATGATCTTGTCGACGAGGCGCTGGTCGGTGGCGTCGAGGCCAACGACCTCGGGGGCGATGACGTCGATGACCGCGTCAACCGCGCCCTCAACGCCCTTGCCAAGGTAACGGCCCTTGTCGCCATCGCGACGCTCAACGGCCTCAAATGCTCCGGTGGAGGCGCCGGACGGGACCGCCGCACGCGCGAACGTGCCGTCCTCCAGGGCTACCTCAACCTCAACGGTGGGATTGCCGCGCGAGTCAAGAATTTCGCGGGCGCCTACGGCCTCGATGCTGGCCATGATGCTCCTTGGGTTGTTGGTGGGGATTCCGATTCGAGTCTAGTCATGCCGAACCGACGGTGCGCCGCGACGAAAGTCCCCCACGAGCGGGGTAGTGCTCGCCTTAGGACGCCGAGGTGCCGCGGTCAAACCACGGGCGTTCCGTGTCCGCGAAGGCGTTCACGTTCTGGTACTCGACGAAGCTGAACTGGGTGCCAAGCTGCTGGTTCTCTGCGGACTGCATGGCGGCCTGCACGGACGCGATGAGCGTGGACGTTGAGTAGTCGCCGCTGCGCGGGCTCACGTCCGCCTCGGCCTCAACCTTGTCCGAGATCTCGGTGAGCGTCTCGAACGTGGGATCGACATTCACCACCACGTACAGCGCAAGGATTCCCTGGGTGGCCGCGATCATGTCGTCGCTTGGCTCCCCCTGCTGACCCTTGAAGGCGATCCATTGATCCGCCTGGGACTCGGCGAGCGACCACGTCACGGGATAGCCAAGCTCCTTGCACTTCGCCAGGAGGTCTTCCTTGAGCAGTTCGATCGTCAGAATCTGACGACGGTTGGCGACGTCGGTGCCTTTGGTGTCGTCAAGCCAGGCCTGGTAGATCTGGTCGATGTTCGCGTTGGTGACGGTGACGTCCTCGTAGGTCGCCGCGACGCCAGGGGCGCCGTCCTGTCCCGGAGGGGCACACGCCGTGAGCGTGACAGTGATGAGGGCCGCGCCCACGAGGGCTGCGCGCGTAAATCGCATGGGTCACATCCTAATCGGGCCACATCGCGGCGATGACGCCGCGTACCCACTCGAGAACGGGCAAGCCCTCTACCGCGCTCCCACCAACCCGCGAGGTCTTGGGCGCGGGGATCAGCACCTGCCGCACGGCGGGCTTGATGTGGGTGCCTGGGTAGAGGCGGCCCACGCGCATCGCGGCCGAGTCCGGCAACTCCACCGGCGAGAAGCGCACGTGGGTGCCTTGGCTGACAACGTCGTGGATGCCGTGCGCGCGCAACTCGATCCGCAGGGTGGCGACCGCGAGAAGGTTCTCCACCACCTCTGGCAGGCTCCCGTAGCGGTCGGCGAGCTCTTCGCGGACCGCTGCGAGCGTGTGGCCGTCTGCAGCGTCAGCGATCTTTCTGTACGCCTCCAAGCGAAGGCGCTCGTGCTCGATGTATTCCTCCGGGATGTGCGCATCGATCGGCAGATCCACGGTCATGGGGGCGCGTTCGGGCTCGCCCTCGCCGCGGAAGTCCGCAACAGCCTCTCCCACCATGCGGATGTAGAGGTCAAAGCCAACGCCCTCGATGTGACCTGACTGTTCGGAACCCAGCAGGTTGCCCGCTCCCCTGATTTCCAGGTCCTTCATCGCCACGGCGGCTCCCGCGCCAAGGTCGGTGTGGGCCGCGATGGTCTGCAGGCGATCGTGGGCCGTCTCGGTGAGCGAGCGATCCGGCGGGTACAGGAAGTACGCGTAGGCGCGCTCGCGCCCACGCCCAACGCGGCCGCGCAGCTGGTGCAGCTGTGAGAGCCCAAACGTGTCAGAGCGCTCCACGATGAGGGTGTTTGCGTTGGAGATGTCGAGGCCCGTCTCCACGATCGTGGTGCACACAAGAACGTCGTAGCGCTTCTCGTAGTAGTCCACGATGACCTGTTCAAGTTGCTTCTCGCTCATCTGGCCGTGGGCCACGGCAACGCGCGCCTCCGGCACCAGCTCACCGATCTTCAGGGCCGCGCGCGTAATGGTCTTCACCGAGTTGTGGATGTAGAAGACCTGACCGTCGCGCAAGAGCTCGCGGCGGATGGCTGCGGCCACCTGGGCGTCCTCGTGCGGGCCCACGTACGTGAGGATGGGGTGGCGGTCCTCCGGCGGGGTGGCGAGCGTCGACATCTCGCGGATTCCCGTGATGGCCATCTCGAGGGTTCTGGGGATGGGTGTCGCCGACATCGCGAGGACGTCCACGTCGGTGCGCAGCGCCTTGAGCGTCTCCTTGTGCTCCACGCCAAACCGCTGTTCCTCGTCGATGATCACGAGGCCAAGGTTCTTGAACCGCACCTGACCAGTGAGGATGCGGTGGGTGCCGATCACGAGGTCGATGGTGCCGTCCGCGAGGCCCTCGACCACCTGCTTGGCCTCGGCGTCCGTCTGGAATCGGGACAGCGCTGCGACCTTCACGGGGAACGGTCCAAAGCGATCGCTGAACGTGTCAAAGTGCTGCTTTACCAGCAGCGTCGTTGGGCACAGGATCGCCACCTGGGTGCCATCCTGAATGGCCTTGAACGCCGCGCGCACCGCGATCTCCGTCTTGCCAAAGCCCACATCGCCGCAAATCAGGCGGTCCATGGGGATGGGCTTCTCCATGTCCCCCTTGACCTCGTCGATGGTGCTGAGCTGGTCCGGCGTCTCGACGAAAGCGAACGCCTCCTCTAGCTCTCGCTGCCACGGCGTGTCCGGCCCAAACTCGCGGCCCTTCGTCGCCATGCGCGCGCTGTACAGGCGAATGAGTTCGCTCGCGATCTCCTTGACCGCCTTGCGCGCGCGGCCCTTGGTCTTGGCCCAATCGGCGCCGCCCATGCGGCTCACCGACGGCGCCTCGCCTCCCACGTACTTGGTCACCAGATCCAGTTGATCCGTGGGGACGCTGAGCCGGTCACCCGGGCCCCCACGCTTGCTCGCCGCGTACTCGATGACGAGGTATTCGCGCTCCGTGCCGCGCACGGTGCGCTTGGTGAGTTCCACGAAGCGGCCAATGCCGTGTGTCTCATGCACCACGAAGTCGCCGGGGCGCAACTGCAGGGGGTCCACCACATTGCGGCGCTTGCTCGGCACGGCCACCTTGGGACCGGCGGCGGTGGCTGCCCGGCCGGTGAGGTCGGACTCGTTGACGATGAGCAGCTTCGCGCCGGGAAGCTGGAAGCCGCGCCCGGTGACGTGGGGCACTATCTGGACCACGCCGTCGGGCATGGGGGCAGGCCCGACGCTGGGTACCACCTGTGCGGCAAGGCCCACCTGGGCACATTGCTCGGCGAGGCGAGCGGCGGAGCCCGTGCCCGCCGCAGTGACGACGACGCGCCAGCCGTCCGCGAGCCGGGTGGCGAGGTCGCGCAGCGCGGCCTCGAGCCGGCCGCGAGCGTCGTCGAGAACCGCGAAGCCTGCCTCCTCGCCGCCGCCGAAGGGGCCGATGGTCTGCCACGACATGCCGCGCTCGGATGCGTGGTCCTGCACGTCCGCGAGGGCAGCGAAGGATCCGTCAGAGGGTTCCAACGGGGACTCGGCGCCGGCCGCGGCGCTGACCCAGGCCGCGGAAAGGAACTCTGCGGCCGTCCTGGCAAGATCGTCCGCCCGCCGGGCAAGGCGCTCCGGCTCAACCGCAACAAAGCGGGTGGTAGCAGGCAGAACGCTCGGCAGGAGGTCGAGGTGGTCAACGAGCACGGGGATGAGCGACTCCATGCCCTCCACGGCGTGACCGTCCGCGATGCGCGTGAGGATGTCTGCGGCGGCGGGGGCATCGGGAATGAGGGCCTGCGCGCGGCCACGCACCTCTGCCGTCAGCAGCAGCTCGCGGCACGGCGGGGCCCACAGCACCGGCACGGGCGCGAGCGAGCGCTGATCAGCGATCGAGAAGGACCGCAGCGAATCCACCTCGTCGCCGAAGAACTCGATGCGAATGGGGTGCGGATCCGTGGGCGCGAACACGTCGACGATGCCGCCGCGCACCGCGAACTCTCCCCTGCGCTCCACCATGTCCACGCGCGTGTACGCGGCACCCGCTAGGTTGGCCGCGAGCTCCGTGAGGTCCACGCGGTCCCCCACCGCGAGGCGCACGGGGGTCAGGTCCGCGAGGCCAGGGACGAGCGGCTGTAGCACCGCTCTCAACGGCGCCACCACTACCTGCAGCGGCGCGAGCCCAGCCTCGGCGGCCGCGGTATCTGGGTGGACCAGTCGCCGCAGGGTGGCGACGCGCTGCGCAACGGTGTCCGAGCGCGGGCTGAGGCGCTCATGCGGCAAGGTCTCCCACGAGGGGAACCGCGCCACCGTGGCGGGGTCTAGATAGGCGGCAAGGGAGGCCTCGAGCGTCTCCGCATCGTTTGAGGTGGCCACCACGGCGACGATGGGCGCGCCGCCGGCGGCCGCGGCAATGAGTGGGGCCGCCGCGACCGCAGGGGCCACGATGTGTTCGGCGCGAGGGTTCGGCAGGGTCGCTAGCAGGGCCGCGAGAGGGCGGCGTTCCTCGTTCACGGGCTGCGTCATCCAAAGCCTCCGGGGCATGCCAAAAATCCGGAAAAACCGGCACGGCCATCCTAATCGCCACCGCCGACACCGGTCCCCGCACCCCTCACCCCCGCCTCCACCTGGTTTAGGCAGCTCACACCTACCAGATGGAGAAATTTGGCTTCATCTAGGCAGCTCAGTGGTACTCGCACGCGGACACCGCGCGAGTGTTGCCATCGCGAGTCGCGAACACCGAGTACCACTGAGCTGCCTAGACCAGGGCGTATCGCGCCAACTGGTAGCACTGAGGTGCCTAAACCCGGTGGGTGGGTTGCGGCGGCGTGGCTGCTTCGGTGGGCGCTCCTAGACTTGGGGCATGGCGAGCGCGTTCGATGAGGCGGAGAGCCTGGTCCGCGACTTCGCCCGCCGCACCAACCTCCAGCTCGCTGGCCGGCCCTTCCGCGTCACCCGGCCCGACGCTGTGGGCACCTCCCTGCGCGGGCTCCTCGTGGCATTGGGGTGCCGGGAGCTTGGAGCTGGCCAGGAGGCGCCGGGCATGATCGAGTTCGGGGACGGCGTGTTGCTCGATGGGGTGCCGATCCCCGACCGCGGCGACGCGGCTGGGCGCATCGACTTCGCCGGAGACCATATGCCCGCCGCGCGGGCGATCGCGGACGGACTTGACCTCAGCGGGCTCAGCATTGGCGTGGCGATGATGCTCGAACCCAAGACCGCGAACCTCGCGTTGCTGCTCGCGAGCGCGGGAGCCGACGTCGCCGTTTACGCCCACCCTGACGAGACAGACCCCCAGGTGGCCGAGGCACTCCGCGAGCGCGGCATCGCCGTGGACGCCGACGCCTCGCTCGCAGGCGAGGCGGAACGCGCCGCCGCGCTTGCGTGGCTTAGCCGCGGCTTTGACGTGGTGATGGATGACGGCTCCCACCTCATCCGCCTGGCCCATGAATCCGCTCCGGAGCAGGTGGAACGCTGGATTGGGGCGTGCGAAGAAACCACGAGCGGGCTACGGCCGCTACGCGCGATGGACTCGCTGGGCCTTCTCAAGACCCCAGTTGTGGCGGTCAATGACGCCGAGACCAAGACGAGCTTCGACAACCGCTACGGCACCGGGCAGTCGTGCGTCTTTGCGATCGCGGACGTGCTGGACGGCGCAGGAATCACGGTGCGCGATCAGCCCGCACTCGTCATTGGGTACGGGCCCGTAGGTCAGGGCGTTGCCGCACACTTGCGAGCGCTTGGCGCGACCGTCCGCGTCGCCGAACAGGATCCGGTGCGCTCGCTACTCGCGATTCATGACGGCTACGACGTGGGCTACGCGAACCTCCTGGCTCAGGACGCCCTCGTGGTCTCCGCCACGGGCGTGCGCGGCACCGTGACGGAGCGCATGGTGCGGATCGCTAGAGCCGTTGCGGTGGCGGGAGGCGTGCCCCACGAGATCGCGCTGGACGGCGCGGAGTTCGAGCCCGTCGCGCCACACCTTGATCGCCTCGGCGACACCCTGGTGCTCGACCGCGGCGGCTGCATCAACATCACCGCGGCCGAGGGCAACCCCATCGAGATCATGGACCTGAGCTTCGCTACGCAGCTCGCGGGACTTGAGTTTCTCCTCAAGGAACGGCCAGGAATTGGCGTGCACCCCATCCCCAACGATTACGTGGCCGCGGTCGCAAATGCCGCCCTCGCCGCCCGCGAGATCAATGCCGCCCCGGCCCCAGCGTCGGGCAGCGATGCCGACTGGCGTTCTGCGAGGTACCGATGACCGTCACCCTCTACACGGCAGCGCTCGTGGTTCCGGTGACCGCGCCGCCCATTCCCGATGGCGCTGTCGCCGTCAAGGGCGGGCGCATCCTGCACGTTGGCGATCGCCGCTGGGTGGCCGCGACGCTCGCCGAGCGGGGGCTCGCGTTCGAGGAACGGCAATGGCGCGGCGTCCTCACGCCGGGACTCGTCAACGCCCACACGCACCTGCAGTACTCGCACATGGGCGAGGTTGGACAGGGCCGCTACCAGGGCTTTCCCGACTGGGCCAAGGCCTTCAACCCCGTCTATGAGCGCGGTTCTGACTGGCGCAAGGCGGCCGCGGACGGCGCCACCCAACTGCTCGCCGCCGGCACCACGGCGGCCGCAGACGTGGTCACGGACCCCGCCGCAGCGAGCGCACTGCACGACGCCGGCTTGCACGGCATCGCCTACTGGGAGGTCATGGACTGGACCAATGACGCGTGGATGCTTCGTGGCCGCGCGGAGGTCGAGGCCGCCCTCGATGCGCTCCCCGCGACGCCCGGCACCGGCCTGTCGCCACACGCTCCGTACTCCCTGGAGATCGTGCCGCTGCTCGACATCCCGGACATCGTCCGCGAGCGCGGCTCGCGCATCCACATCCACTTGGGCGAGCACGCGATCGAGCAGGAGCTCGAGCACACGCACCCCGATCCCTGGCACGGCAAGGGCGTTGGGAGCCTGCGCGAATTGCGCGACGCCGGCTACGGCACGTCGGCCACGGAGTACGTGGATCACCTTGGCGTGCTCGGCCCCGATTGCCACATCGCCCACGGCGTCTACCTGTCCGCGAGCGATCGCGCGATCTTGCGCGCGCGCGGCTCCGCGGTGGCGCTGTGCCCGCGCTCAAACGACATCATCGGCCTTGGCGAGCCCCCCGTTGCCGCGTATCTCGAGGAGGGCAGCTTCATCTCCGTGGGCACCGATTCGCTCGCCTCGTCGCCGTCGCTCGACCTGCTGGGTGACGTCGCTGCGCTCTTTGAGATTGCCCGACGGCAGGGTTACCACCGCGCCGACCTCGCCGAGCGCTTGCTCGCCGCCGCAACGCTTGGCGGGGCGCGCGCGATGGGGCTGCACCTTGGGCGGGACCGCACCGGGTACCTCGCTGTGGGCGCTCGGGCGGATCTGGCGCTGTTCGACGTCCCCGTCACCACGCCCGGCGCGGCAATCGACGAACTCGTGAGGCACGGAGAGGGCCGCGCCGCCGCCACGATCGTTGGCGGAAAGGCGCTGTATGCCAGGGAGGATGCGTGGTAATCCCGGAGACCGCCGCGTCGCTGGGCCTCGAGCCACACCCGGAGGGTGGCTGGTTCCGCCGTATCTACACGTCTCGCCTTGGTGTGGCCACCGACGCCGGCGAGCGCCCCACCGCCACGTGCATCCACTACCTGCTCACCCCCGGGGACGAGTCCGCGTGGCACGTGGTCACGAGCGATGAACTCTGGCTGTGGCACGGCCCGGGCACGCTCGAACTGGCGCTGGGGGGAGACTCAACTGGCCCGTCGGGCAACCCGACGCTTGTGCGCCTAGGCGGCAAGGTCGCCGAAGGCGAGGTGCCCGCCTGTTTGGTGCCCGCCAACACGTGGCAGGCCGCGCGTCTAGCGGGAGCAGAGGAGTGCCTCGTGAGCTGCATGGTGAGCCCCGGATTCGACTTCGCTGATTGGCGCCTCGCGTAGCCCATATACTGGCGTAGCCGCATTCGCGTCAAAGTCCATCAATTCACTAGGAATAACTATGTCTCTGTCAAAGAAATTCCGCGGCGCGGCCGTTGTCGTCGCCGTGGCTGCCATGGCCCTGACCGGCTGCTCGTCGTCGGACGACGAGACGACCAGCGCAGCGCCCACCACCTCTGGCGATGCCGCTCCTGCGCTCGAAACCTTCACCGAAGGCAAGCTCACGATCGCCACCGGCGAGCCCGCGTTCTCCCCCTGGGTGCTGAACGACGCACCCGAATCCGGCGAGGGCTTCGAGGCCGCCGTGGCTTACGCGGTTGCCGAGGAGCTCGGCTTCGCCAAGGAAGACGTGGTGTGGGTGCGCACCCCCTTTGAGTCCGCTATCGCCCCTGGCCCCAAGGACTGGGACTTCAACATCCAGCAGTTCTCGATCACCGAGGACCGCAAGGCGGCCGTTGACTTCTCGAGCCCGTACTACACGACCAGCCAGGCCGTCCTCACCACCGAGGGCTCCAAGGCCGCAGGGGCCGCGTCCATCGCGGACCTCACCGACCTCACGGTTGGCGTGTCCACCGGTAGCACCTCGTACACCACGGCCGTCGCTCAGCTTGGCGAGGACCACGTGCAGGTGTTCAACACCAACGACGACGTGGTCGCCGCTCTGACGGCCGGCCAGATCGACGCCTTGGTGATCGACTTGCCAAGCGCGTTCTACCTGCGCGACGCGGTGCTCGATGGCGGCAAGATCATTGGCCAACTGCCCGACTCGACCGAGGGCGGCGACCAGTATGGCCTGCTCCTCGCGAAGGACTCGCCTCTCACCGCAGCCGTCACCGCGGCAGTCGACGCGCTCACCGCCGATGGCACGCTCGCGGCGCTCGAAGAGCAGTGGCTCAACAACGCTGAGAACGTCCCCGTTCTGCAGTAGCCCGTAAATTACTGATATGCCGACGGTCGAGACTTGGGAGCCCAGCGCTCTCGAGCTCGACCGTCGGCGTTATCGCAAGAAGTCGCTGCGGCGATCGGTGCTGGTGTCTATCGCCTCCACCTTAGTGTTCGCGGCGATCATCGCGATTGCGCTCATCAACTCCCCCGGGTGGGACGCGGTCAAGTCGCAGTTCTTCAACGTCGAGATCGGCACCAAGTACTTTGGCGCGATCCTCAAGGGACTGTGGCTCAACATCCAGGTGCTGTTCTTCGCATCCATCGGGGTCGCGATCTTCGGCACCCTGCTCGCCGTGCTGCGTTCGCTACGCGGCCCTATCTTCTTCCCCGTGCGTGCCCTCGCAGCCGCCTACACCGACCTCTTTCGTGGCGTGCCGCTCATCATCGTGCTGTACCTCGTGGGCCTCGGCATTCCCGCCCTTGGGATCTTTCCGCGACTACCCAACTACGTGTGGGGCACCATCGCAATCGTCCTCACGTACTCGGCGTACGTGAGCGAGGTGTTGCGCGCCGGCATGGAGGCGGTGCACCCGTCGCAGCGCATCGCCGCGCGTTCGCTCGGGCTGTCGCACGCACAAACTCTTCGCCTCGTGGTCATCCCTCAGGGCCTGCGCAAAGTGACCCCTGCCCTCATGAACGACTTCGTGTCGATGCAGAAAGACGTGGGCCTCATCTCGGTGCTTGGTGCTGTGGACGCCGTGCGCGCGGCCCAGATCGCAACGAGCGTCACCTACAACTTCACGCCCTACGTGGTGGCCGCGCTGCTGTTTGTGGCGATCTCCTTCCCCATGATTCGCCTCACCGACCGCGTGAGCGCCCGCATGGCAGGGCGCGAGCAGAACTCGGGCACCGTATGAACGTGCTGCAGGTGGAGGGCGTCCACAAGTTCTTCGGCGACAACCACGTGCTGCGCGGCGTGGACCTGACGCTCAACCAACACGACGTCGTCGCCCTCATCGGCGCCTCGGGCTCCGGCAAGTCAACGCTGATGCGCGTCGTCAACCTCATCGAGCGCGTCGACGACGGCCGCATCATGCTTGGCGGCGACGACATCACGGACCCCCGCATCAAGGCGGACACCGTGCGGGCGCGAATCGGCGTGGTCTTCCAGCACTTCAACCTTTTCCCCCACATGAAGGTAGTGGACAACGTCACCTTGGCCGCGCGCAAGGTACACGGCATGGAGCCCGATGCTGCGCGCGCCAAGGCGGCCACCCTCCTTCAGAGGTTTGGGCTTGGGGAGAAGCTAGACGAGTTCCCTGATCGCTTGTCCGGGGGCCAGCAGCAGCGGGTCGCGATCGCACGCGCGATCCTCACGGACCCCGAGTTGCTGCTGCTCGACGAGATCACCTCAGCGCTCGATCCCCAACTGGTGGGCGAGGTGCTTGACCTGGTGCGCGAACTCAAGGCCGAGGGCTCCACCATGCTCATGGCGACCCACGAGATGTCTTTCGCACGCTCCGTCGCGGACCGCGTGGTCTTTATGCATCACGGCGTGATCCTCGAAGAGGGACCGCCGGAACAGGTCTTTGGCGACCCCGTGCATGCCGAGACCAGAGACTTCCTGGCACGCGTCACGCATAGGTGAGTGAGCGTCGGGCGGTGTGCTGCCCGGCCCGCCGCCGGCCCGCTCCCTCCCCGAATGGGTCGTGAGTCCGGCTATTCGAGCCCATAACCGGACTCACGACCCATTCGGCGGGTGGGGCTTAGGCGCGTTGCGGTGCGGGGTGGGATGCGGCGGGCTCAGGACGGGCTGTGCCAGCGCTGCTGCGCGGCCTCGAGTCCCAGTTCAAGCACGGACTCCACCGCATCGGCGGCATCCACGATCAGCAGATCCAGCTCCTTGCGCTCCACCGAACTAAAGGGCTTGAGCACATACGTCGCGGCGTCCATGGACCCAGGCGGCCGCCCAATCCCCACGCGAACCCGCACGTAATCGGGGGTTCCGAGCGCCTTGGTGATGTCCTTGAGCCCGTTGTGCCCACCGGAGCCGCCGCCGCGCTTGAGGCGCACGGTGCCAAAGGGGATATCGAGCTCGTCGTGGATGACAATCACGTCCTCGGGCGCCACGGATTGGTACTTGGCGAGCGAAGACACGGGACCGCCGGAGAGGTTCATGTACGACATCGGCACGGCGACAACCACGCCGGAACCACCAACCCGCACCGTCGCGTTGCGCGTGCGCGTCTTGCTCTGTGGCTTGAGCGCGGCGCCGCCGCGGCGCGCCAGCTCGTCGGCGACCATCTGGCCGACGTTGTGGCGGGTCCCCGCGTATTCCTCGCCCGGGTTTCCCAGGCCTACGACGATGCGACTCACGCTGACATCTTCCCGGACAGACGAACGCCCGGCCCGCCAACGAGCGGCGAGCCGGGCGAACATCGGAACAGTTACTCGGAGGCCTCGGGAGCCTCGGCAGCCTCGGCGGCTTCGCCCTCGGCGGCGGCGCCACCCTCAGCGGCAGCCTCCTCGGCCTCGTCGGCAACAGCCGCACGTGGCACGGCGATGTTCACAACGATCGCGTCGGGGTCGGTGACGAGCTCAACGCCCTTGGGCAGCTCGATCTGGCCAGCGGTGAGGTTGTGACCCTCCTCGAGACCCTCGATGTTCGCCTCGAAGCCCTCGGGGATGTGGGTGGCTTCGGCGATGACCTGCAGCGTGGTGTGGTCCTGGATGTGGATGGTGCCGGGGGCGGACTCGCCAACAACGTGCAGCGGCACGTCAACGGTGATCTTCTCGCCCTTCTTCACGATGATGAGGTCGATGTGCTCGATGATGCGCTTGACCGGGTCACGCTGCACGTCCTTGGCGATCGCGAGCTGCGAGTCCTTGCCGAGCTCGATCGTGAGCAGCGCGTTGGGGTGCTTGAGCGCCATCGCGGTGTCGTGCGCGGGAAGGGTGACGTGCACGGGGTCCGTGCCGTGGCCGTAGATGACCGCGGGAATCTTGCCGGCGGCACGCGCGCGACGCGCAAAGCCCTTGCCGAACTCGGTGCGCGCCTCGGCGGCGAGCGTCAGAGCGTCAGACATCTGAGTTCTCCTCGTAATAGACGGATGGGGTCCAGGGCAAGGCAGGCACTCTCGCATCCGCCGCGTCGATAACGCAAAGGTCGTGAGACCCCGCCTCGCCGAGGAACCTGAAAAGTATACCGGTAACTGCTTGCGAGAATCACCCCAACCTTTTTGGAGGGTTCCTGCGTCATAGGGGCACAACGAGGAAGGGCAGACATGGCTTGGGAACCAATGCTCAACGAGCTGGCAACGCAGCGCAGCGGCAGGCTGCTCGCGTTCGCCACGATGCTCGCGGGCCCCAGCGCAGCCGACGACCTGGTCCAAGAGGCGGTCATCGCGACCTTCTCTCGCGGCCGCGGCTTCGCGAGCGTGGCACAAGCGGAGCAGTACGTGCGCAGGGCGATTGCCACGCGCTACATCGACTCCGTGCGCAAAGATTCGGCACGGCGCTCTGCGGAGCAGCGGGCGGCTCTCGCCCCCGTCATGCCCGACGCTACGGCCGGGTTGGGGGCCGACGCGCAGGTTGACGCGGCGTTGGCTTCGTTGGCCCCGCGGGTTCGTGCATGCGTGGTGCTTCGGTACATGGAAGACCTCTCGATCCGCGAGACCGCGCACGTCCTTGGGCTGAGCGAGGGCACCGTCAAGCGCTACGTCGCGGACGGCCTCGCAGTGCTCAATGCGCGGCTAGGCACCACCACCCCAGACGACAACTCGCTTGCCCCAGTGACCACCACGGAAGGAGGAGCGCGATGAGCGACATCCGCGACGTGCTCCAGCACCGCAACGCCAACCTCGCGCAGTCTCTGCGCAACACCGACGAGTTTGACCTTGGCTCCGCTGCGGGAACCATCAAGCGCAAGCGAGCAGTGCGAGCCACCTTCGTGGGTGCCGCCGCCACAGTGGCCGCCGTGGCCGTGGCAACGGGAGCGTGGGCCGGGTACTCGGCCCTCACCGTGGGCCCGGCGACGTCGCCGAGCCCCTCAGCCACGCCGTCGGGCAGCGACAGCGCCAGCCCGAGCGTGACGCCTACGCCGCAGGGGCCTATCGAGCGGCTCACCTCGGCGAGCGATGCCGAGCGGCTTGACTTGGCCGCGAACCCGCGGACCGGCGAGACCTGGGCTACGCCAACGGAGTTCGTGACGGACCTGGACGTGGTGGACGACGAGTACTGGGTGCTTGCGAAGGTGGGCAGTCACGACGGCGCGGACATTGTGGCCGTGGCGCCGAGGTACTACGAATGGTTCTCGGGAGGCCGCCCCATCGCGGCGCTCATCGAGTTTGAGGGCAACGAGGCGCGAGTGATCGAGTGCCCCATGCCGATCGAGGGTGAGTTGTGCTCGCAGATCCCCGAGGACTTCTTTGGTTCCGATGTGCAGCTCGACGCCGACACGTTCTACGACTCCCTTGCCCTGCCCTCGCAGGTGATGACCGTGGGCGGCCAGACGGTGGCAATCGGCACCGACGCCCCGCTGGGCGACGCGAGCGCGTGGACCGATCTGGTGACGCAAGACCCCGACTACTCCACCAACCCGTGGGCAGATGCGGTTGACGACGCATCGCTCGGCAATTCGCAATCGGCTCTTGTGAGGGCGTATGGCACTCCGGCCGTGACCGCGCTCGCAGCGTACGACTACGCGATCCGCACGCCCTTCGGCTCGTACGTGCGGCTGCTCGAGGAAGGCATCTCCGGGTTGGACGCCGCCGGGTTCGCGTGGGACGACGGCGCTCCCGTCGAGCTGTACGACCCCATTGCCTGCGCCGACTGGGGAGAGGGCGCCTGCCCCGACCGCTGGCTCTCCGCGGAGCAGCGCTGCTACCCACTCGCTGTCACCGAGGACCCCGCGCGCAAGGAAGCCGATTGGGTGGCGGCGGGAAAGACGTCCGACGGCCGGGTCGCCTACCTGCCGAAGGCCGGCGGGAACGCGGTGGCAGAGTCGGTATATACGACGATGCGAGACAGCTCGTGGGATCTCGAAGGCGATGCGCCCAACTACCCGTACACCTATGAGGAGTTCCTTGAGGCGCGCTCCGTGATCGAGTTCCAGCTCGATGACGGGCGCTGGATCGTGGCCCTGTCGGGCGCGGCCAGGAACAACCCGTACGAGTGCGCGTGAGGCCTACACGTTCCCGTTGAACAGGCTCGTCACCGAGCCGTCGTCGAAGACCTCCTTCACCGCGCGAGCGATGAGGGGGGCGATCGACAGCACAGTGAGCGTGTCAAAGCGCTTGTCGTCGTCGATGGGCAGGGTGTCCGTGATGATGACCTCGGAGATGCGGGAGTCGCGCAAGCGATCCACGGCGGGGCCAGACAAAAGCCCGTGCGTTGACGCCACGATGACGTCCTTGGCCCCGTTCTCGAACAGCGCCTCCGCGGCCTGAACGATGGTGCCGCCGGTGTCGATCATGTCGTCTACCAGCACACACGTACGGCCCTCGACCTGGCCAACCAGCTCGTGCACCTTCACCTGGTTGGGCACAGAGGGGTCGCGGCGCTTGTGGATGATCGCGAGCGGGGCCCCCATGTGGTCAGACCACTGGTCCGCGAGGCGCACGCGCCCCGCGTCCGGGGACACGATCGTGAGGTTGCCAGGATCCACGCGAGAGCGCACATACTGCGCGAGCATCGGCATCGCCCACAGGTGGTCCACGGGACCGTCGAAGAAGCCCTGGATCTGCGACGTGTGCAGGTCAACCGACATGATCCGGTTGGCGCCCGCGGTCTTGAACAGGTCCGCCATGAGGCGCGCGCTGATGGGCTCGCGGCCCTTGTGCTTCTTGTCCTGCCGCGCATAGCCGTAGCACGGCATGATCGCCGTGATGGAGCGGGCAGAGGCGCGCTTGAGCGCGTCCACCATGATGAGCTGCTCCATGATCGCCTCGTTGATGGGCGCCGCGTGCGACTGCAACACAAAGCAGTCCGTGCCGCGCACGCTCTCCCCAAAGCGCACGTACAGCTCGCCGTTCGCGAACGTGTACGCGGTGGTTGGCAGCAGGTCGATATCCAGACCCTTCGCCACCGCCTCCGCGAGCTCTGGGTGGGCACGCCCTGCAACAAGCACCAGTTGGCGCTCACTCGGGCTCGAGATTACGGCGTTCATGCGTCTCCCTTGGTGGCGGCGGAGGAGTCACGTTCGTGTGCGGCGCGGGCGGCCTGCGCAGACGCAGTTCCCGGCCTGCGCGCCTCGACCCAGCCCTCAACGGTCTGCTGGGGGGCCGAGTTGCGAGCCATCGCGCCTGGCGGCACGTCCTTGCGGATGATCGCGCCCGCGCCCGTGTAGGCGCCATCGCCAACTGTCAGCGGCGCGATAAGCGTGTTGTCGGAGCCGATTCGCACGTGGCTGCCCACGGACGTCTGCGCCTTGCCCACGCCGTCGTAGTTCACAAAGATCGTGGCCGCGCCAATATTGGTGTGCTCGCCGATGGTCGCGTCGCCAACGTAGCTGAGGTGCGGCACCTTGGTGTGCGCGCCGATCATCGCGTTCTTGGTCTCCACGAACGCGCCAATCTTGCCGTCCGCACCAAGCACTGTGCCCGGCCGCAAGTACGAGAACGGACCCACCGTGGCGCCCTCGCCAATCACGGCGAGCTCGCCATGGGTGCGGATCACCCTGGCATTGGCGCGCACCTCAACGTCCTTGAGGGTGGTATCCGGCCCGACGCTGGCGCCAGTGGCAATCGACGTGGCACCAAGCAGTTGGGTGCCTGGGTAGACCACCGAGTCGGGCTCGAGCGTGACGTCGGCGTCGATCCACGTGGTGGTGGGGTCGACGATCGTGACGCCTTCACGCATCCACTTCTCGAGGATGCCGCGGTTGAGCGTGGCGGCAGCCGCGGCGAGCTGAACCCGATCGTTGACGCCTTCGGTGGCCGCAGCGTCAGGCGCTACGAAGGCGCCAACGCGCCCACCTGCCTCCCGCACAATCTCCACCACGTCCGTGAGGTACATCTCGCGCTGCGCGTTGTCCCGGCCAACGCTCGCGAGCGCGGTGCGCAGCGCGTGGGCGTCGAAGGCGTAGATGCCGGCGTTGATCTCGTCGATCGCAAGTTCCGCGTCGGAGGCGTCCTTGGCCTCGACGATGCGGAGCACCTCGCCATCGGTGCCGCGGATGATGCGGCCGTAGGCGCCGGGATTGGGCACGCGAGCGGTGAGCATCGTGACGGCGTTGCCGCCTTCGCCGTGGCCGGCTGTGAGGGCCGCGAGCAGGTCGCCGGTGACGAGCGGGACGTCGGCGGACGTGACGAGGACGATGCCCTCGGCCTTGACATCGCGAGCAGGGGCACCCGTGGTGCCCGCGGCGACGACGCCCGCCATCGCCGTGGCATCGAGAACGCTGAGCCCGCAATACACCGCGCGGCCCGTGCCAGGGATGTCGTCTTGATCTGCGATGAGCACGCCCGGCGACACAGCGGTCGCCTCCGCGGCTACCGCGTCGCGTTCGTGGCGGACCACAACGACGAGGCGGTTCGGCTCGAGGTGGTTTGCGGCAACAACCGCGTGGTGCAACAGGGAGCGCCCGGCGATCGAGTGCAGCACCTTGGGAGTCGCGGAGTTCATCCGAGTGCCCGCTCCCGCCGCGAGAATGATCACGGCGGAAATCTGCTGACCGCTCACGGTCCTCCCTTGCGGTGCGCTGTTAACTCGGTGCTTGGCTGTAGCGCCATTCTAGACGCGGCACGTGAGGCGCCGGAGCGCTCCGCCCACAGGATTCGAACCTGTACCGCAAGGCTCCAAAGGCCTGCATGCTGCCGTTACACCAGAGCGGAAGGTAGCCGCACAGTTGGCGGCGCCTGCGCGCAAGTCTGCCAGTATTCACGGCAGACTAAGACCGTGACCACTGAGCAGCGCCGCGTTCCGCGCTCCCGCATGACCGCTCGCGAGCGGCGGGAGCAGTTGCTGGACGTCGCTCGCGCACTGTTCGCCGAGAAGGGCTTCGAGTCCGTTTCCGTGGAGGAGATCGCCGCCCGTGCCGACGTCTCCAAGCCCGTGGTCTACGAACACTTTGGAGGAAAAGAGGGAATCTACGCGGTGATCGTTGACCGCGAGGTGTCCGCTCTGTTGGGAGCTCTGACCGACGCGCTATCAACCTCGTCGCACCCTCGCCAGATGGTGGAGAGGGCGGCGCTGCAACTGTTTGAGTACATCGAGAGTTCGCCTGACGGCTTCCGCATTCTGGTGCGCGATTCGCCCGTGGCGCAGGCAACTGGCACGTTCTCGTCACTCATCGGTGATGTGGCGACCCAAGTAGAAGGCTTGCTTGCCGCCCAGTTCCGCCGCCGTCGGCTTGATCCGTCAGTGGCGCCCATCTACTCACGGATGCTTGTGGGGATGGTGGCCCTCACCGGCCAGCACTGGGCCGAGGTGCGCGAGCCAGCAAAGGAAGTGGTTGCCGCGCACGTGGTGAACCTTGCGTGGAACGGGCTGTCGACGATGGAGAAGAGCCCTGTCATGCCCGAGGAGCAGGGCGCGGACCTGTCAGAGGAGCCCGAGGACGGCTAGCCTGCTCGTGTGGCGCCGCTGGGGCGCCTTCGAGAGGAGAACGCCTTGATCAAGGGCTTCAAAGACTTCATCACTCGCGGCAACGTTGTTGACCTGGCCGTCGCGGTCGTCATTGGTGCGGCGTTCACCGCGGTCATCAACTCGGTTGTTGAGGGGCTCATCAACCCGCTTATCGCCGCGATCTTTGGCAAGACCGATCTGTCCAAGGTGGGTGCATTCACCATCAACAATGCGGACTTCAGCATCGGCCTCGTGCTCAACGCACTCATCTACTTCCTTGCCGTTGCTGCCGTGATCTACTTCCTCGTGATCACGCCGCTCAACAAGCTCGCAGAGCGCCGGGCGAAGGACGAGCCCGCCCCCGATGAGGCAGTCTCCCCCACGGAGATCGAGCTCCTCACGGAAATCCGCGACGCGCTCAAAGCTCAAGAGAAGTAGCTCACCCCGATCACCCCTCCACACATCGCGATCGCCTCTCCACACAAAGTCCCTGATTTCGTGCCCCCGAGGCCCGGATTCGGGTCATTTCGACCCACTTTGTGTGGAGGGGCACTTCGCGTGTGTGGAGGGGTGATCGGGTTAGGCGAGCACTGTGGCGCCCGGCGCCGGGCCGGACGCAGTGATCACCTGATCTGCCACGCCAAGCGCCCGTAGGTGCGCGGCAATCGCGAGCGCGTGTTGCGCGTTGCGCGCAAGGGCCGCCACGGTGGGCCCGGACCCGGACACGATCGCGCCGCAGGCGTCGGCCGCTACGGCCGCGTCAATCACGTCTTGAAGATGCGGCGCCAGCCCAATCGCGGGCACCTGCAGGTCGTTGATCAGCGCCGCCCCAAGCGCGTTGGGATCGCCCGCGATGAGCGCCTGCATCACGAAATCGCTGATGATGGGGTCACCCATGGGGAAGACGAGGTTCGCGCTGTAGGCGTCGAACTCCTCATAGACCGCTCTCGTGGACAGCCCAAGGCGCTGCGTCGCGAACACCCAGTGGAACGTCCCGTGCGTCATCGCGGGCGAGAGCCGATCGCCGCGCCCAAGCCCCACAGCCGTGTGACCGGCGAGCGCGAAGGGCACATCGGAACCGAGCGTGGCCGCAATGTCGGCGAGCTCCTGCCGCGAGGCGCCCGTTTCCCACAGCTCCGCGCACGCCACAAGCGCCGCTGCGGCATCAGCGCTGCCGCCGGCCATCCCTCCGGCCACCGGAATGCCCTTGACCACGGTGAGGTCCGCGCCCTCGTCGAGCCCGTACGCCTCCGCCACGGCCCTCGCAGCACGGATGGCGAGGTTGCTGTCGTCGGCTGGCACCCCGCTCACGTCAATGCCATTGCCCGACCCTGTGGTCACCGTAAAGCGCCCGTCTTCCCGTGAGCGGGCGGTCACCAGCTCGTAGAGATCTACGGCTTGAAACACGGTGGCGAGAGGGTGGTAGCCGTCTTCGTGGACGGGACCCACGGCGAGTTGCAGGTTGACCTTGGCAGGCGCCCTGACCGTGACTTCACGGGGAGTGGGCTCTGCGTTCATGGGTTCAGCCTGGCAGATGGGCGGCGATGGCGGCAAAGTCCTCGATCCGCAGCTGCTCGCCACGGATCAGCGGATCAAAGCCACACGCCAGCAGCGCGGCCTCCGCCGCGGCGGGTGAGCCAAACACCCCGGCGAGTGCCCCGCGCAGCGCCTTCCGGCGCTGCGCGAACGCCGCATCCACCACAGCGAACACCCGCTCGCGCGGGACAGAGGTGGCGGGCGGGTTGCGGCGCTCCATCAGCACAAGAGAACTGTCCACGCGCGGCACGGGCCAGAACACCGCGCGGCCCACCTCTCCGGCCTTGCGCACGGAGCAGTACCAGGCGGCCTTCGCCGAGGGGATGCCGTAGGTACGAGATCCGGGAGGGGCGGCAAGACGATCGGCGACCTCTGACTGCACCATCACCAGCACGCGCTCCAGAGTCGGGAACGTCTCGAGGAAGTGCAGGATGACCGGCACGGACACGTTGTACGGGAGGTTGGCAACGAGCAGCGACGGCGGAGGATCGAGCGAGGTCACGGTGAGCGCGTCCGCGTGGATCACCGTGAGCCGTTCGGCATCTTCGGGAGCGCGCGCGGCCACCGTCGACGGCAGGGCCGCCGCGAGCTTCGGATCAATCTCCACGGCCGTAACCACTGCGCCCGCTTCCAGCAACGCGAGCGTCAACGAACCCAGCCCTGGCCCTACCTCAACGACGGAAGCCCGCTCAGCCCCAGCGTCGGGCCGCTGCACCCCAGCGATGCGCACGATGCGCCGCACGGTGCCGGCGTCGACGACGAAGTTTTGGCCCCAGCGTTTGGTGGGTGAGGTGCCGAGCGACTCGGCGAGCGTGCGAATGTCGGTGGGACCTAGAAGGTCAACCAAGGATCAGTACCAGTTCTTGTCGAGGAAGTGCTGCCAGGCTCCGCACGGGGTGCCGTAGCGGCCCTTGACGTAGGCGAGGCCCCACTCGATCTGGGTGGCGGGGTTGGTGCGCCAGTCGTCGCCGTACTTGGCCATCTTGGAGCCGGGGAGGGCCTGGGGGATGCCGTAGGCGCCGGAGGACTTGTTGCCCGCGGTGGTGCGCCAGCCGGACTCGCGCTTCCACAGGTTGTCGAGGCACGCCCACTGGTCGCCTGACCAGCCGTAGATGTCCTCTGCCATTTGCTTGCCGAGGGCGCGGTTGGTGCCCTGCTGCGCGGCGGTGGTCTTGGGGATTACCAGTGTTCCCACGGAAATCACCTTGTCTGTGGCAGGCTCCACCACCACGGAGAGCTCTTGCTCGCGCGCAACCTCAACGCCGTCCTCGTAGGTGACCGTGTAGGTGACCAACTGGGAGCCGGCCTCGCCCTCTTCGAGCACCTTCTTCTCGCCCTTGAACGCGGTGGGATCCTTCTTGACCACCTCATCCGGCTTGAGGGTGACCTCTTCGGTCACCGTCGCCGTGGTGACATCGACGTCCTCGGCGGCTACCTTGTTCACCAGCTGGTCGGTGGACGCCTGGGCCTGCTTCGCCGAGCCCGTGATGGTGTCCGCGGCCGCAGACGCGAACGAACCCGCAGCGAACGCCACAACGGCGAACGTCACGCCGAGTTGGCGCGTCAGGCGGTTGCGCGCAACGTCCCTGTGACGCCGGTCACGGCGGCCGCCAGGCATTGGCGCAGTGCGTCGGTAGCTCAAGTGGTTCCTCACGTTGGCGCGCGACCTCGCCAGTCGCGCGCGCGTAATCCAGTTGTCTTTATCTCACATCGGTGGGGGGTGGCGCCAACTGAAGAGGTCCCAAATGTGGCATCAACCACACCTGCGCACCTACTTACCAGGGCCCATAGAGGGACTCCGAGTTGGCCGCAATATCAACGCACAGGGCGTCCAAATCGTCCCCACGGGCCTGCGCGAGCGTCCGCACGGTGGTGGCAACCTGCGCCGGAGCGTTCACCGCACCGCGGTGCGGGTGGGGCGTGAGGAACGGCGCGTCGGTCTCCACGAGCAGCCTGTCCCGCGGCGTCAGCGCCGCCGCCTCGCGCAACCCGGGCGCGTTCTTGAACGTCACCGTCCCCGCGAAACTCAGGTACCAGCCGCGGTCGAGGCACTCTCGCGCAAAGCCCGCGTCACCGCTGAAACAGTGCATGATCACGGCGCGCGGGGCCGTGTCCGCGTCCACCACGCGCAGCACGTCCGCGTGGGCGTCGCGATCGTGAATCTGCACGGGCAGGTCCAGCTCGCGGGCAAGCGCCAGGTGATCGCGGAAGGCTCGTTCCTGAGCCTCAATCCCCTCCGACCCGGTGCGGAATCGGTCAAGCCCCGTCTCGCCAATCACCCTGATCCGTGGGTGGCGAGCAAGCTCGGCGATCTGCGCGAATGCGTCCTCGTACGTCAGCCCCGAGGCGTGCGTGCCGAGCGCATGCCGCGCCGCGTCGTTTGGGTGCAGCGCCACTCCCCCAACCATCGCCGGATGCTCGTCGATCGCCGCCACGGTCCACCGGGCAGCCCCCACATCGCAACCGATCTGCACCACTTTGGTGACCCCAGCGTCGGCCGCTTCCCGCAGCAGCTGCGCGGTGGTGCGGGGGTTCTCCGCCTGCTCCCAGTCCAGGTGGGTGTGGTTGTCTACCACCGGCGCCGGTAGCGGCTCCGGGGCAGGCGCCCATTCGCCCGACGGCATGGCTGGCTTTGCCTACTCGCTCGCCATGCGCTCGAGTTCAGCCTCCACGATGTCGTCGTCGAGTTTGGTGAACACGGGGCTTGGGGCGGGAACCTCGGCGCCGGTGGCGATGGGGCGGCGGCCCCATGTGCCGTGCTGCGCGGAGTAATCGCCGTGGATGATCGGGTAGCGGCGGCCCTCGAGGTCAAGGTCGTCGACGTCCGTCATTTGCGGCATGGGAGCGATCTCGCCCGTGCCGCCGATCGCCTCGTGGACGCGCTGAGCGCTGTGTGGGAGGAACGGGGCGAGCATGGTGTTGGCGTCGCTCACGAGCTGGGTGGCGACGGCGAGCACCGTGCGCATGCGCTCAGGGTCCTCGGTCTTGAGCTTCCAGGGAGCGGTGTCCGCGAGGTACTTGTTGGCGTCGCCAACCACGCGCATCGCCTCGGCCACTCCGTGGCGCTGGCGCTGGCTCCCCACCAAGGCGCCCACCGTGGCGAAGCCTTGCTCGGAGGCGGCGAGCGCGGCCCTGTCCTGGTCCGTCAGATTCTCCAGGGCAGGCACCGTGCCCACGTTCTTGTGCAGCAGCGAGGCCGTGCGGTTGACGAGGTTGCCCCAGCCCGCGACGAGCTCATCGTTGGTGCGGCGCTTGAACTCGCTCCACGTGAAGTCGGCGTCGCTCGTTTCAGGGCCGGCCACCGCAATGAAGTAGCGGAGGGCGTCCGGCTGGTAGCGGGAGAGCATGTCACGCACGTAGATGACGTGGCCGCGGCTCGAGGAGAACTTGGCAGACTCCATGGTGAGGAACTCGCTCGAGACCACCTCTGTTGGAAGGTTGAGCTCCTTGAACTCGCTTAAGCCACCTCCGCGGGATCCGCGGCCGTTCGCCGCGATGAGTTCGCCCGGCCAGATCTGCGAGTGGAACGTGATGTTGTCCTTGCCCATGAAGTAGTAGGACTTGGACTCCGGGTTGTTCCACCACTCGCGCCACGCGTCGGGCTCTCCCGAGCGGCGCGCCCACTCGATCGATGCGCTCAGGTAGCCGATCACGGCGTCGAACCACACGTAAAGGCGCTTGTTGGGGTTGTCCTCCCAACCCTCGAGCGGCACGGGGATTCCCCAGTCGATGTCGCGGGTCATGGCGCGTGGGCGCACGTCCGCGAGCAGGTTGCGCGAGAAGTTGAGGACGTTGGGGCGCCAGCCGTCGCGCGCGCCGAGCCAGTCAGCGATCGCCGGGGCGAGCGCCGGCAGGTCAAGGAAGAAGTGCTCCTGATCCACGAACTGCGGAGTCTCGCCGTTGATGCGGCTGCGCGGGTTTTTGAGGTCGATCGGGTCTAGCTGGTTGCCGCAGTTGTCGCACTGGTCGCCGCGAGCGCCGTCGTAGCCGCAGATGGGGCACGTGCCCTCGATGTAGCGGTCCGGGAGCGTCCTTCCCGTACTGGGAGAGATCGCAGAGCGGGTGGTCTGCACCACCATGTAGCCGTTGGCGTGCACCGCCTTGAACAGGTCTTGCGCCACCTTGTAGTGGTTGCCGGTGGTGGTGCGGGTGAAGAGGTCGTAGCTAAGGCCGAGCGCGGTGAGGTCCTCGACGATCACGCGGTTGTAGCGGTCCGCGAGTTCTTGGGGGCTCACTCCCTCGTTCTCGGCCTGCACCAGGATGGGCGTGCCGTGCTCGTCGGTGCCGGACACCATGAGAACGTCGTGGCCCGCCATGCGCATGTACCTGCTGAAAACGTCGGAGGGAACGCCGAATCCGGCGACGTGACCGATGTGCCGTGGGCCGTTCGCATACGGCCACGCAACAGCAGAGAGGATGCGGGACATGCGCACAATCCTAGGGCCGCGTGCTCGGCGACCAGACGCCAAGGCCACCCCCGCGCCGCGATCGCCTCTCCACACAACGCGAATGCCTCTCCACACAAAACTTGTCAGTCAGCGACTCGCCGTAGTTCCGTTGAGCACACAAACTCGTCGAGACTCGCCTGTTTGTGTGGAGAGGCATTCGCGTTGTGTGGAGGGGTGCTCAGGGGGTTAGTCGTAGTCCGGGGCTGCCGGGAGGTCAAAGACCTCCTCGAGGGTCGCAATGTCCTGGTCCCTCATGTACTGCGCCAAGTCCACGCCGACGTATCGCCAGTGCCACGGCTCCCACTTGTAGCCCGTGATGTCCGTCTGGCCGTCTTGGTAGCGCTCGATGAACCCGTAGTCGGCGGCGTGCTTCACGAGCCACTTGCCCGCCTTGGTATCCGCGAAGCACTTCTTGAGGCCACACCCTGCGGAGAGGTCGTAGATGTCGAGCGCGAGGCCCGTCTGGTGCTCAGAGAATCCGGCCCGCGCGGAGAACGTCTCCGCCTTTGTTACCCCGTCCGAGGCCACGTACTGAGCGAACAGCCCCTTCTGGAAGTTGTACGAGCGGTACGCCGTCGACGCGCCAAATCCCGCGCCATCGTCGCGCGCAGCCGCGTACATCTTCGTGAGCGCCTTCGCCGCCTCGGAGGTGAGCTGCCCGCCGCCTGGCACGGAGAGGTTGGTGAGGTCATCGGGCGAGAACTCGAGCGGATCGAGCGGACGCAGCTTGTTCACCACCACCCACACGGACGTTGGATCGTCGATCGAATGCTCGGAGAGGTTGAGCCCCGGTGCGGACACCACGGGTGCCGGCGACGCGCTCGGCCGTGCCGTGGCGGTGGTGGTTACGGCCACAATCACGGGCTTTGCCTGGGGTGTTGCCTGGTCCCGCGGCTGCACGAGTGACGCCACAAACACCCCGGCCACCGCGCATCCCACGGCAAGCAACCCCGCAGCAAACCACCGCCACACTCCGCTCATTCGCGGCCCTTTGCCGCCACGATCGCCGCATAGAGCTCGCGCGCCGGCACCCCAGCAAGCGGGGCAAGATCGGCCGCCACCTCCTTGGCGCGCTCGCCGGTTTTCACCCGCCCGACGGCCTCGGCAAGGGCGTCGTCAAGGCTGAGGGCGGTGGGGGTTGCGCCAGCAACACACACGACGATCTCTCCCTTCACGCCGTCCGCGGCCCACGCGGCAAGGTCTGCGAGAGTGCCGCGTTTGGTCTCCTCAAAGGTCTTGGTGAGCTCGCGGCTCACGGCGGCGCGGCGCCCGGCGCCAAATGCCGCGACCATCGCGTCGAGTGACTCCGCGAGCCGGTGCGGCGCCTCAAAGAAGATCAGGGTGCGCGGCTCGCTCGCGAGCGCGGTGAGCGCTCGCGAGCGCTCACCGGCCTTACGCGGCAGGAACCCCTCGAAGGTGAAGCGATCCGTGGGAAGCCCACTCACGGCCAGCGCGGCGAGCACCGCGCTCGGTCCTGGCAGCACCGTGACCTCCACGCCAGCCGCAACCGCGGCCTCAACCACGCGAAAACCTGGGTCCGACACGGTAGGCATGCCAGCGTCGGACACAAGCAAGACAAAGGCGCCGCCAGCGGCTTCGGCGACCACGGCGTCGGCCCGCGAGCGCTCGTTGTGATCGTGCAGCGCAACGAGGCGCCCGCCGATCGTGATGCCAAGCCCACGCGCCAAATCGAGGGTGCGGCGCGTGTCCTCTGCCGCCACGATGTCGGCGGCTGAGAGCGCATCCCGCAAGCGGTCGGACGCATCGCCGAGGTTGCCGATGGGCGTTCCCGCCACCACGATGCGTCCTGTCATGTGGCAAGCGTGACACATGCGCGCATTAGGCTTCGCATGTGCTGAATACGGACGCTACGCGCTGGGAGTGGCTGTGGCGTTGGCGCGTGACGATCATGGTGTCGATCGTTGGCGTGGTCGCAGCGGTGCTTCGCTTTGGCGGACTGTCCTTCCCCAGGGCGCTCGTGTTCGACGAGGTCTTCTACGTGCGCGGCGCTTATTCGCTGCTCCACTACGGCTACGAGGCCGACTGGACCGGGGACAACGACTGGTACGAGCAGGGCGACTATTCGGGCCTCGCAAGCACGGGGGACTTCGTGGTTCACCCCATGGTGGGCAAGCTCCTCATCGCCGCTGGTATGAAGACGTTTGGCAACAACCCCTTTGGGTGGCGGTTCAGCACCGCGATCCTTGGCGTTGCCACGTGCATCATCGTTGCGCTGATCGCGCGCCACCTGTTCCGCTCCACGCTGTGGGGAGGCGTCGCCGGCATCCTCATCGCGATCGACGGCATGTCGATTGTGCTGTCCCGCACAGCACTGCTGGACAACTTCCTCGCGTTCTTCGTGACCGCGGCATTCGCCCTGATCCTCGCGGATCGCGCACGGATGAAACGGCGGGTGTTCGCCACAGCAGCAGCGGAACGGCAACGGCTTGGCCTGGATCCCTACGAACCCATTCCCGGTTGGGGACCCCGCACCGGCATTCACTGGTGGCGCTGGCTCGCCGTGGTGATGCTTGGGCTCGCGATCGGCACCAAGTGGTCCGGAATGTACTTCGCGGCAGCGTTCCTCATCCTGTCCGTCATCTTCGATTGGGCGGACAGGCGCCGCGCAGGATTCGAGCGCTGGTTCCTCGGCGCTGGCGTGCGGGCGATTCCCACCGCGATCGGGTCCATCGCCCTCATGCTCGCGGTGTACATCGCCACCTGGTGGAACTGGTTTGCGACGAGCGGCTCGTGGGCACGCAACTGGGCTCAGGATCATCCCGGCGAGGGCGTGATGTGGCTCCCCGAGCCGCTGCGCTCGCTCGCGCACTATCACCGCCAGATGTGGGACTTCCACACCTCGCTCGTGTCCCCGCACAACTACCAGTCCAGCCCGTACACGTGGCTGCTGCAGTTGCGCCCAACGGCGTTCCACTTCCGCGATGTCGACGGCGTGGACTGCGGCGCCTCGCGCTGCGTGAGCGCCGTGACCGCACTTGGCCACCCGTTCATCTGGTGGGCCGCCGCGGCCGCCTTGGTGTTCGCGCTCTGGCGCGTGGTGCGCCACCTCGACCTCATGGCGCTCACGGTCTCGATCGGCGTGCTCGCGGGGTGGGCGGTGTGGTTGCCGTACTCGTACCGCACAATCTTCACGTTCTACTCCGTGGCGTTCGCGCCGTTCCTGATCCTGACGCTCACCTGGGCGCTCAGACGAATAGCACTGCCCGACGCTCTGGCCGGCAGGGAGGGCGCCGCTCGCTACTCGCGTGGCGGGGTCATGGCGGTGAGTGCGTTCCTTGGCGTGTGCTTGATCTTCGCCGGGTTCTTCTTGCCGTTGTGGACGGGGACGCCCATTCCGTATGAGTACTGGCAGATGCACATGTGGATCCCCAACATCACGTTTGGGGACCGGTTCAAGATCGGGTGGATCTAGGCGGGCGCTGGCACACGCGCGAACCCAGGTGTGCGCTCAGGTACGGATTCTGCACGATCACCTCTCCTGGATGTCGCTGAGGTACGTTTCGCTGGCGAGAGCTCGCGCGCAGGATCGCAGGAGTCGGATGTACCTGAGACACACATAGGAGCGGCGGCACTCCAGGATCTGTACCTGAGACACACATTCAGGTGAGATGGGGGGGCGGGAACTACGAGTCCCTGCGCTCGATGAGCCGCGACAGCACGATTGCTGACCGCGTGGAGTCCACTTGGGGGGCGAGCCGCACTCGCTCGAGGGCGATCTCGAGGCTCGCGATGTCGCGCGCACGAATCCGCACAATGGCATCCGCGTTGCCCGTGACGGTCCACGCCTCGACGACATCGGGGATCTCAACGAGGATTCGGGTGAGCTCACCGGGCGCCACAGTGCCGCGGCAGAAGAGCTCAACGTAAGCCTCGGTATCGCGTCCGTCCACGTCCGGATCCACCACGACGCCGAACCCGCGGATGACTCCGGTGGCCACGAGGCGGTCCACGCGACGCTTCACTGCGGAGGCCGAAAGCCCCACGCGCTGGCCCAGGTCCGCGAAGGTGGCGCGGCCATCGCCACGCAACAATTCGATGAGCCTGCGGTCGAGTTCGTCAACGCTCATTGCGTGCCTCTCTTTCGCCACCAACACCTGAATCTTGCGCCAGGGTAGCAAACTTCACAATAATCGCCAACAATTGGACAACACCTTGCATGGATTCGCTGTCATGCTTGGCCCATGACGAGTCCCCACGCCATTGACGCCCATGCCGCCTCATCGTCGGCCCTTGCCACCGGTATCGCTACCGCCACCGCTGAGCGCACGCCGGTTCCCACCACCGTGCTCATGTGCAGCCCCAGGTACTTCGACGTCCTCTACGCGATCAATCCGTGGATGGACCCCACGGTCCCCACGGACACCGCGCTAGCCGTCGAGCAATGGAACGAACTCAGGAACACGTACACCGACCTAGGCATTGTCGTGCACGAAATCGATCCCGTCGAGGGGTTGCCTGACATGGTCTATGCGGCAAACGGCGCCACCGTGGTGGATTCCATCGCCTACACCGCGTCATTCCGCTTCCCTGAGCGTCAGCCTGAGGGCGACGCGTACGCCGCGTGGCTCCGCGACCACGGCTTCCGCGTGGTTGAGGCAACCGCGGTCAACGAGGGCGAAGGTGACTTCCTCGTGGTGGGCGACGTCATCCTCGCCGGCACCGGGTTCCGCTCCACACTCGCGAGCCACCGCGAGCTCGCAGAGGTGTTCAACCGCGAGGTTGTGACGCTCGTGCTCGCGCGCCCCGAGTACTACCACCTCGACACCGCGCTCGCGGTGCTTGATGCCCGCCCTGGCCACGAGCAGATCGCCTATCTCCCGAGCGCCTTCTCCCCCGACGCCCGCGCGGAACTCGAGCGCCGCTACCCCAACGCGATCATCGTGGACGAGGACGAGGCCGCGATGCTTGGCCTCAATATCGTCAGCAACGGCCGCGACGTCATCATGCCCGCGCGCGCGGAACGCTTCGCCGAGGCACTGCGCGAGCGCGGCTTCAACCCCGTTGGTGTGAACCTCTCTGAGCTGCTCAAGGGCGGCGGCGGCGTCAAGTGCTGCACGCTCGCGCTGCGCTTCTCCGAGAACGAAGGAGACTGACATGGTCCACGTTGTTGACGTTCCGCGCATGGCGCGGTGGATCGCCTCGTCCGGCGCCGAGGCACGCATCGCGGGCATGGCCGCCCAGGTAGAGGCCGACTTCGCCAACTGGGAGAAGTTCGACAAGCGCCCCCGCGTCGCCGACCACTCCCCCAATGGCGTCATCGAACTCATGCCTACCTCCAACGGCGAGCTCTACGGCGTCAAGTACGTCAATGGCCACCCGATTAACCCCAGCCGCGGCCTGCAGACCGTGGTGGCGCTTGGCATCCTCTCCGACGTTGAGACCGGCTACCCGCTGCTCATCAGCGAGATGACCATGCTCACCGCGCTGCGCACCGCAGCCACCTCGGCGATGGCTGCCAAGCACCTTGCACGCCGCGACGCACGGCGCATGGCGCTGATCGGCACCGGCAGCCAGTCGGAGTTCCAGTCGCTCGGGTTCCGCGCGCTACTTGGCATCAACGACCTCGCGCTGTGGGACACGGATCCGGAGGCGCTCGTCAAGGCGGAGCGCAATCTCACGGGCTTGGGCTTCGACGTGCGTGTCGCCTCGAGCGCCGCGGACGCCACCCAGGGCGCCGACATCGTCACCACCTGCACCGCGGACAAGACGCTCGCGACCGTTCTGACCAACGCCATGGTCACCCCAGGCATGCACATCAACGCGATCGGTGGAGACTGCCCGGGGAAGACGGAGCTCGAGACGAGCATCCTGCGTCGCGCTCGCATCTTCGTGGAGTACGAGCCGCAGACCCGCATTGAGGGCGAGATTCAGCACCTCCCAGAGGGCCACGAGGTCACCGAGCTGTGGCGCGTGGTTCGCCGCGAGGCAGCGGGAAGGCTCTCGGACGAAGAGATCACGGTTTTCGATTCCGTGGGATTCGCCATCGAGGACTTCTCCGCGCTGTGCTACCTCAGGGACACGCTCGATGCCGACGTCGCGGACGTCGACCTCCTCGTCGCCCCAACCAACCCCAAGGATCTCTACTCGCTCGTCAACGAGAACCTGCCGGTCACTGCGTAGTGCGTCATGCTGCGTGTAGTCGCGTCATGCTGCGCGTAGTCGCAGTACCAGCCACAGCGTCGGGCCGTTGCCTACCGGCTAACGCGGCAAAAGCCGCTAGCGTTTGTGCTGAAGACCCGCGCGCTGGAGCGCGGGCTCAGGTAGGAGGAATCCCATGGCCAGCACAAACACCGTGAGCGTCGATGTCTTTGAGCTCGACGCCGCGTCCCTCGACAAGAGCGCGATCAACGCCGTCCGCGCGGCCTTTGGGCTCGTTGGCATCCTGGCGCTTGGGCTAGGAATCGCACTACTCGTGTGGCCCGGCCGCACCGTCGTTGTGGCCGCCGCACTCGTGGGTATCTACTTCGTCATCGCTGGCATTGCGCGCCTTGCGCTGTCGATCTTCAGCCGTGGACTGAGCGCAGGTCACCGCATCCTTGGCCTTCTGCTTGGCCTCATCGTGTTGGCCGCGGGCATCATCGTGATGCGCAACCTTGACGCCTCCGCGGCCGTACTTGTGCTCATCGCGGTGATCGCGCTCGGCATCGGCTGGATCGTGGACGGCATCATGGCGTTCGTGGAATCTGGCCGCGGAAACGGCGGCGGCTGGGGAGTCGCGTTCGGCATTTTCTCGATCCTCGCGGGCATCGTGGTGCTCGCGTGGCCCGGCATCACCGCTCTTGCGTTCGCAATGCTCGCGGGCATCACGCTGTGCATCCTCGGCGTGGTCGGCGTAGTGCGCGCCTTCACCTTTGGCAAGGACGCCAAGGCCGCGGCGTAGGCCGGGGCCCAAGGGCGCGGCGATGAGCGACAAGACCGAGGAGCAGGACGAGGTCCCCACGGAAGTCGCACTCGCCGCGCGCCTGTGGGTGTCCGACAAGAAGATCAGCGAACCCGAGCACGCCGCCTGGTACAGCCACTTCACGTGGATGGTGTTGCGCCGCATCGTGGTGGTGGGGGCCCTCACCGCACTTGGGGTGCTGATGGTGCTGCAGTTGCGGCACCTGCTGGGAATCCTCGTGATCTCGACGTTCTTTGCGCTCGCCATCGTGCCCGGCGTGAACTCGCTGCACCGCAAGTACGGGATGCGGCGCGGGGCCGCGGTGGGGATCGTGTATCTCATGGCCGCGGTGACCGTGATTCTGCTTGTGGCGGTGCTGATCCCCGCCATCGTGGAGTTCGCTGACCAGGTCCAAGAGAGTATGTCCGGGTGGATAGCGGATCTCAACGCCTGGACAACGGACACCTTTGGCGGTGCGGTCATCACCAGCCCCGGCGTGCAAGACAGCGCGGACGAGTTCCTCGCCCACCTTGGCTCGTGGGCTGGCAACGCCTTTGGGCTGGTGACGAGCGGCATCGGCTTCATCTTTGACGTCTTCACCATTGCCGCGTTCACCTTCTACATTGCGGCGGACTTCCCCCGCATTCGCGCAGCGCTCGCGTCTCGCATGACGCCGGAACGCCAGCGCGTGTTCGGCTGGATCACCGACCAATCCATCGAGCAGACCGGCGGCTACTTCTACTCGCGCTTGTTGCTCATGATCGTCAACGGCAGCCTCGGCTTCGTCGTCATGGTGATCCTCGGAATGCCGCTCGTGTATGCGATTCCCATGGCGCTGTTCATGGGCTTCGTGAGCGAGTTCATCCCGTTCATCGGCACCTACATCGGCGCCGCGATCCCCATCTTGTTGATGCTCGCCGTGCAGGGCCTCGTACCCGCGGTGCTGTTCTTGGTATGGGTGCTGATCTACCAGCAGATCGAGAACTACTGGCTCAGCCCGCGCTTCTCCTCACAGACGATGGAGCTCAACGGCGCCGTCGCATTCGGCGGCGCTATGGCCGGCGGCGCGATCGCCGGCCCCATGGGCGCCTTCATGGCGCTCCCCATTGCCGCCCTGATCACGGCTGTCGTCAAGAACGCGGGCCGCACCTACGCGGTGGTCATCGAAGACCTCGACGGGCCGGAGCTTGGCGACGGTCACGACGCCGATGTAGACGTTCGCGAGCACGCTCGCTGGCAGTTCTGGCGCAAGTAGCGCCTGCCCGACGCTGCGGACGGCTTAGGCCCCCAGCACGCCAAACGGCGCCGGTCCCCTGTCGGGGGCCGGCGCCGTTGCGCACTACGGGTTGGTTAGGACGTCGCGAGGATGTCCACCACGAACACCAGGGTGGAGCCACCGGGGATGGTGCCGTCCGAGGAGTCCTCGTCCCCATACGCGAGGTCAGACGGAATCACCAGGAGCACCTGGGAGCCAACGGTCTGGCCGGCGAGCCCCTTGACCCAACCCTCGATGAGGGAGGAGTCGGAGAGCACCGTGGTGAAGGTGCTGCCTCGCTCCCACGAGGAGTCGAACTGGGTGCCGTCCCACAGCCAGCCGCTGTAGTTCACGGTGATGTTGTCGCCCTCTTCCACCACGTCGCCGTCGCCCTTGATGAGAGGCTGCGCAACGAACTCGGTGGGCTGGTCGGTGTCGGGGATCTCGACGGACGGCTTGCCGTCGGCGTCGAGCGTGACCACGGGAAGGCCAGCGGGAGGCGTCACGGCCTCGCCGGTGGCACGGTCGAGCGGGGTGACGACGCCGGATACGGTGACGGCCATGATGACCGTGCTCGCGGGGTCGGTGGAGGCGTCAACGGCTGCGTAGAGGAAGTCGGTGCCCACCTTGGCGCCATCGAGCAGCTCGATGAGCAAGGGGTCAATCTGGCCCTCCACGAGCGACACGGCCTCAGGAGTTCCGTTCGCGTACGTCGAGTACGCGATGCTGCCGTCCTCGCCGGACGTGATCGTGTAGTCGAGCTGCGCGATGTCGCCTTCGGCGATGGGATCGCCGTCGCCCTCGTTGATGAGGCGGACCGCGGTGGTGTCCACGGAGAATGGCTGGTCAAAGGTCAGCGAAGGCACGCCGTCGGCGTCTTCGCTCCACTCGACCTTCTCGAGGGCGGCGTTTGCCTGCGCCTGCGCGGCGTCCCCGGAGGATGCGGTTGCCGAGGGCGACGCGTCGCCGTCAGCGGAGGAGCAGCCTGCGAGCACGAGCGCAGCAACGGCCGCGGCGGCAATGGACACGGACAACTTGGTCTTCACGCGAAAATCTCTCAGATAGTGATGTGTTCAGGCCCTGGCAGGGCCACACGGGGCTAACCGATGAACGTCCCCGAAGGTTCCCACCCCGCCAAAGTCCTTAGGAAACTGTGACCTTTGGCGTGAGGCAACCCCAAAATCCTAGCCGACCTACGCGAAACCGCGCCTCGCCGCCCACGGTGGGTGAGCGTCGGGCCGTGGCGGGAGCGAAAGTTACCGGACCTTTGCCGTGGCCTTGGAGGTCTTTGCCACCGAGGTGTAGCCGCTCTTCTTGCCCGTGACCTTGACCGTGATGGTCTTGCCTTTGTAGGACTTCGAGATCGTGTACGTGGACTTGGTGGCGCCCTTGATGGCCTTGCCGCTCGCGTACCACTGGTACGTCTTGGTGACGCCGGTGTCCCACGTGCCCACCTTGGCGGTGAGCTTGTAGCCCACCTTCGCGGTGCCGGAGATCGTGGGGGTTGGCGCCTTCACCAGCGTGCCGAGCTTGACCGTTGCCGTGCCTGCCGACGTCTTGGCGACCGTGGCGTAACCGGCCTTGGTGCCCGTCACCTTGACCGTGATCACCTTGGCGTAGGCACCCGACGTTGGCGTGTACGTGGCCGCCGTTGCTCCCGAGATCGTGGCGCCGTTCGCGTACCACTGGTACGTGAGTGTGGTGCCCGCGTCCCATGTTCCCGCGCTTGCCGTGAGCACCTTGCCCACCTGGGCGGTGCCGCTGATCGTGGGCACAGGGGTATCCGTGAGGTTGCCAAGTACCGCGGTGGTTGGCTGGGAAAGGGCCGACGCTGTGGCGAAGTTGACCTTGCTGCCCACCACGCGCACGGTGATGAGCGCGCCTTGGTCCGCGAGAGTCAGGGTGTAGGTGGCGGCGGTGGCGCCGTTGATGACCGCGCCGTCGCGAAGCCACTCGAAGGTGACGGTGGTGCCGTCTGTCCAGGTGCCCGCGGTGGCGGTGAGCGTGGAGCCCACCTGGGCGGTGCCCGTGATAGCCGGGGTGCCTGCCACGAGCACGCCGGGAACCGTGGACGTGGGCGCGGACGTGCGCGAGGTAGCAACGCCGCCCGCGGGGGTACCGGTAACGGTCACCGAGATGACCTTGCCGATAGCGGCGTCCGTTGGGACGTACGTGGCGTTCGTGGCGCCCGTGACGGGCGAGCCGTCTACGAGCCACTGGTAGGTGAACGCCGTGTCGTCGGTGGCCCACGTGCCCGTGGACACGCTCAGCGGCGCGCCCACCTGCGCGGAGCCCACGATTGTGGGCGTGGTCGCGACCATGCCCGAGCGCTGCGCGGCCGTGAGGGTCACGGGGATGCGGGCAAGGAGGTTGGAGGCGGTGGGGCTGCCGTGGGCGCTCCACACGATGACCTCGTAGTTGCTGGCCGCTTGGAGCCGCGCGGGAGATGCGGTGAGGCCCGCGACGAAGTCGCCGTCGATGACGCTTGCGAGAGGCACGAACGTGGCGCCGTCTTGGCTGGCGCCGATCGTGACAGCGGAGATGTTGGTGCCCGCGTCGATGAGCACGGCGTAGACGCCGGCGGCGGGCTGGCCGCTGCTCGCGTTGGGAAGGGTGGTGTAGTCCTGCCCAGAGACCAAGAGTGTGAGGCCCTGAGTGGTGTTGAGCACCGCCACCGCGGTCTTGCGGCCAATCGCGGCGGTCTGCGCCGAGGTGCGGGACACGGGGTGGTCACCAATCGAGGTGGCGGTGACGGAGATCTTGGCGCCCAGTTGCGCCTTGGTGGGCACAAAGGTGGAGCCGGTGGCGCCGGAGATCTCTGCGCCGTCGGCGAGCCACTGATACGTGAGCGTCGCCGAGTTGGCCCACGTTCCCGCAGAGGCGGTGAGGGTGCGGCCTACCTGGAGGGTGCCGGTGACCGTTGGCGTGGTGGCGACCATCTGTGCGCGCTGATCTGCGGAGAGCGTCACGGGCATGCGGGTGATGACGGTGGTGGCGGTGGGGTTGCCCCGCGCGGACCAGATGAGGATGTCGTAGTTCGCAGAGGCGCTCAGCAAGGTCGCGGGGGTGGACAACACGGTGGTGAGCGAGGTCGCGTTCTGGGTGTTGGTGCGGTACTCGGCGTCAAGGTTGTTGTTCAGCGAGGTGACCGACGTACTTGGTGTGGTGCTCAGCACCAAGGCAACATAGACGCCGGCCGGGGGCTCGCCGTTGGTGGGGAGCGGGAGGCCGGTGTTGTAGTCGCGGCCCGTCACGGTGAGCGTCAGCCCGTTGGCGGTGTTGGTGACCGCGATCCAGGTGCCGCGGGTGACGAGGCCTGTGGCGGCAGAGGTGCGCGCGACGGCAGCGCCGTCCACGGGGTGCACCGTGGTGGTGACCGTGATGGCCTTGCCCAGTTGCGCGGTGTCGAGGTCGAGGATGTCCTCATCGGCGCCGGCGATGGCGACGCCATCCGCGAACCACTGGTACTCGATCTCAAAGGCTTCGCCCCAGGTGCCACCGGGGGCGGCCGTGAGCTCCTCGCCCGTCATCGCGTTACCTGCGATCGTGGGCAGGCCCGCGAAGAGCTCGGCACGCTGTGCGTCTGTGATCGTCAACGGCACGCGCGCGAGCACGGTGTCCGCGGTGGGGTTGCCGTGAGCGGACCAGATAAGGACGTCGTAGTCGCCGTCCACCTGCAGAGAGCTCGCGGGGATCGCCGCGAGGTTGGAGTTGAGGCCGCCCGCGAGCGCCACGTTGGGAACAAAGATGGTGCCGAGGCCGCCGCTGCCCATGGTGATGTCAGCGAGTTCGGCGTTCGCGTCGATGACCGCCGCGTAGAGGCCGCTTTGGGTGGCGGTGCCCGGGGGAAGCGGGGCAAGGTAATCTGCGCCAGCTACGTGCACCACAAGCCCGCTCGTGACGCTTGCCACCGTGGCAGTGGTTTCACGCGAGACCCTCGCCGTGGGGTTCGAGGTGGCGGTGAACGGGTCGCCCTCCTCCGGGGTGGCCGTGGCGGCGAAGGTGATGGTCTTGTCCAGTTGGGCGGTGGTGAGCGCCAGGGTCAGCTCGTCGGCATCGTCGATCGCCACGCCATTGGCGAACCACTGGTAGGTGAGGTCAAAGAGTTCAGCCCACGCGCCCGTGACCGTGGCGGTGAGGGTCTCGCCGGGCATGGCGATGCCAGCGACCGTTGGTGCGGCGGAGAACAGCTCCGCGCGCTGGGTGTCGGTGATCTCCACGGGCACACGAGCCACCGTGGTGTCGTCGTTGGCCACGCCGTGAGCGGACCACACGAGCACCTCGAAGTCGCTCTCTGCGGGGAGAGTGCTTGCGCTCGCGGTGAGCGTCGCGGAGAGCCCCTCGCTCAAGGCCGCGTTCGCCACGAAGGCCGCGTCGTACGAGGCGCTGCCCATGCCAACGGAGGATGCCTCAGCGCCCTCGTCGATGAGCGCCACGTACACGCCAGCGGCCGGGCCGGTGCTCGAATTGGGAAGGTCTGCCTCGTAGCCCGTGCCCGCGACGTCGACCGTCAGCGTGCCAGGCTCCACACTCGCGGTAGCGGTGGTGGTGCGGTCGTCTGCGTGCGCCGCGGTACCGGTGGCAGCGACCAGCGCCGCGACCACTGCGATGGTGACCGTGCGCGCGAGGATGCGCGGCACGCCTCCCACTCGCGACGTTGCGATTGAGCTGTGCATGTTTCCCTCTTTCCGCCCTGCCCTCAGCGCTACCGCAGGGAGGCGCCAGCGGCGATGCTATGAGAGCACGCAACGTTTCTCAAGGCCCGCGTTGCCTACTTCACACGGGCATGTCCGGCCTGGCAGGTCCCGCACCGGCGAAAGAAAACACCCCGCCCTCCGTGGGGAGAGCGGGGTGTCTTTGGTGGACCTCTCAGAGTGTGACTCGAAGAATTGGCTACCCCTGTTGCAGCCAGCCGCGGCGCCGGCCTGTCCCCCGGTTGAGGCCACCAAGGTGCCTCAGCGCCAGCACCACCTGTCCCCTGAGGCTCAATTGGAGGTCGTTTCGGCCTACGCGTCTGGCAAGACGATGAATGAAGTCGCACGCAGCTTTGGGCTCCACCGCTCAACGGTGGTCGCGATCCTCGAGCGCCATGGCGTCACCCAGCGACCACGGAACATGGCGAAGGATCAGGCGGAGCAGGCAAGGACGCTCTACGAGGCTGGCCACTCGCGAGTAGAAGTAGGTGAGCGTCTCGGGTTCAACGCCCAGACGATTGCGAATCGTCTACGTGCGCTGGGGGTTCGGATTCGGCAGCCGCACGAGCTTTCTCCTGCTCGACCAGATACGTCGCAAGCTGCACGACCGCGCGGGCGAGAAGCCGCACGTCCGGCTCCGCTCGTACTTGGAAACCGAGCGTGAAGTCCGTCGAGTTGCGCCGCTTCACCGGCCCCGCCTGCTGCCTTTTGGCGATCGCGGTTTCTCTGACTTGTTGCCAGCGCCGGAAGGCCTTGCCAGCCTGCTGCGGCAGCGACGGGTTGAGCGCGGTGATCTCCTGGCGGTAGATCAACAGCTCCTCGCGGCCGTGCCGCTCATGGTGCAGATAGAAGTCGAACAGCGCCCACTGCTCCTGAGGCTCGAGCAGAGCGAACGACCGACCACCCCGCAAGTACTCGTCCCGAAGGGCGTCGTAGTTTGATAGGTAGGTCTGATCCGTGAGACGTGGCATTGCTGCGCCTGACTATGCGCCAAGTCGTTCAGCGGGTCAATAGTTACCCCGAGTCGAGATCCGGAACTATTCGGCTGCGGTCTCCGGAATGCCCAGTACGAGCTTCGAGCAAGCATCGCGGACATACTCGGGGACCGAGTCAAACTTCCGCGGGTCGAGTTGCATCAAGTACTCGTTTTCGATGTGATACGACTCATTGATGAACTTCATCAGCGCGTCGTCAGTAGGCACCGACCCAAGCTTTGGCTCAAGTTCAAGCACCATTCGGGTGATCTGTAGCCGCTCGTAGCTGGCGTCTGAGTCAACGAACTGCTGGCGCAAGACCTGCAAATTCCTCCGGTCTTTCACCATGCGGTCGTAGTCATAACCAGGTATGTGTTTCGTAATCAGCGTGCGCGCCTCTTCGAGCACACCGCTCTCGAGGGCTGAGCCCAACTTGTCTGTAGGCACCTCTCTACCGTGGAGAAGATTGGAGAGAACCGCATAGGCGGCGTCCGAGTCACCCGTCACCTCCAGGAGGCGGCGTAGGTAAATGCACTGAATGAGTTCGCTCGTGGAAGTCTCGAGGTTCCGTCGACATATATCCGAGAAGCTCTCAACATCAGACCTTGCGACTGGTTGCTCGGTGACCGTGCCGATCTTGGAGTGCAGAAAGTGGGCGACAGGCTCGGCGCCTTCGAAGTGTCGCTTCGTCCCAGTTACGAGCATGTCGATCACGGGTTCGATGTCGTGAGTGAGGAGGAGGGTGGTTGAGCCCCGTAGCCCTTCGCTGCCCTTAAAGAGGCGATGGAAGATGGCGAACTTCTTGCTCTTGTCGAAGCTGGAGACGGGATCGTCCAGGACAACGAGGTCCGGCTTGTCGTGGCGTACTTGGTGCATGAACAGGACGAGCGCGAATGCGTTTCGCTCTCCGTAGCTCAAGTGAGTGGCCGCGTTGGAGATGTGACCAGTTGCGTCGCGATGCTCAAGGATCATCCGGTAGGAATCTCCGGCGGCCTCGATTCGGACCTTGTAGAGGTACCCAGCGGACTCCAGGAACTCATTGATCGACCGCTGGTTCGCCTCAATGAGCTTCTTCACACGGGCGCGCTGTGTTCCGAGCTCACGCTGGATGTCGTTGATCTTCGTGCGCGTATCAGTCACCTTTGCGTTGACTACGTCTACGACAGTCTGCGTCGCCTCGGAGTCCAGATGAGCCAAGAATTTCAAGTTGATGGTGAGTGTTCCAAGTTGGGCCTCGATATCATCCACATCGCGAAGTGTCGAGAAGGACATCTCGCGAAGCGCCGTGAGCTTACTGAGAAACGTCTCGACCTGGTTGTGCAGCTCCACTAGGAACGCGGACTGCTCAACCGTCGGGTCGTCGAGAGATCCCGTCACTTCTTCAAGGAGCGCGAGGGATGTCGGAGAGAAGTACTTTCCGAGCCGGCTTATTGCACTGCGAAGCGCAGTCATGTTCTTCACCAGCGCAGACTCATAGACCTCCGAGACCTTGCGAGCCTTCTGTTTGTCGACGTTTGGAATCGAGCAGAAGGGGCAGTTGTCTGAGACGTCGAGATATGCCTTGCCGCTTGCTTGCCAGCGAACCCACTCGGCTGGGCTCTCACCCCGGATGAAGCCCGAGTAGCCGACGAGAGGCTCAGGAATGTTGGCGAGGGCACCTCCCACTGCCAGCGCCTTGAAGCCAGTTGACGCCCGGGACAGTGTTCCTGTCTTCGTGACCGCGAAGGCTTTGTGCAGCGTGTAGAGATCACCGATCGCATCAGTGAACTCTGCTTGGTCGTTCAGCGCCTCCTTGAGCTCCTTGAAGAGAGTTTCGATCTCAAGGAGACCGGCCTGGAACTCGTCGGTGTTGATGAAGATCTCAAAACTGTCTTGGACGACTTCATCCGCCTTAAAAGCGAAGCCAGATACGTAAGCCTCATCAAAGGTCAACACGGTGCGAATATTGTCAGCTCCGGTAACCGAAGGCTTAGCGGTTGAAGACTTGTCGCCCCGAAGCTTGAACGGCAGAAGTGTAGTTAAGTCACCCTCACCACCCATGTTGAGGGTGAGCGCTCGGGCGATGGTGCTCTTACCGACCCCGTTGGAGCCGTACTTGATGTTCAGCGCCGACTTTCGGATTGAGAGAGTGGCCTCGTCGATGCTGTTGCAGCTGCGAATCACGATGCTGTACTCAGTGACTGGCTCTGTCATGGTTTGACTAGACCGGTTACCCTGGTCGCCCTCAGCTTCCTCAGCCGCAACTTGCGTGTCGGTCATTTCAGTCTTCCCCCTTTACCTGAGCCTCATTATGACAGCGTCAAGCCACAAAGTCCGTAGTCAAATCGACAACACCATCGGTACACGTCACCCCTGGCACAAACGTCGCACAATAGCTGTACCGACGACGGCACCCGCCAGCTCCAACAGGGAAGCGCTCCTCCTGTTGCGCGCTTGACGCCAACCGCATCACGCCTGCTAGAAACACAAAAAGACTCCCATCGGGAGTCCTTGTAGTCTGTCGATTGCGCTAATAGTAATGATAACCATTAGCATTATGGTGGACCTCTCAGAGTGTGACTCAAAGAATTGGTTACCCCTATTAGCTGTCGGCACGGAGCCAGCCGCTCCCCCGGTTGAGGTCACCATGACGCCCCAACGCCAGCACCACCTCTCACTCGAGGCGCAACTAGAGGTCGTGCGGGCGTACCAGGCAGGAAGCACGATGAACGACGTTGCGCGCACCTTTGGCCTCCACCGATCCACGGTCGTAGCGATCCTTGATCGCCACGGCGTTACCCAGCGCCCTCGGAACATGACGAAGGATCAGGTACAGCAGGCAAGAACCCTCTATGAGGCTGGCCACTCGTTGGTTGAAGTGGGCCAGCGTCTTGGCTTCAACGCCCAGACGATTGCGAATCGACTGCGGACTTTGGGTGTTCGGACTCGGAAGCCCCATGGGGGATCTGCTGAGCGACTTTGATGCGTGCGAGCGAACCACTGGTGCAATGAGACGCCAGCATCCTTGTCCGGGGTCCCGCTTGGCGGCGAACGAGCTGTCCGTCGCTCTTGCCCGCAAACTGGCGTCGCGGATGGCAACCACGCTTCCCGCACTGAGCGTCCATCATCGCTAAACTGGCGCGGCGCGGTGGGGTACAAGTTGGTGTTGCTAGCGACAACGTCAGGAAGGCCAACATTGCCGTTCACACACGGTATCACTATCCTGTCGTGGAACAACGGAGCACGAAACCACGGTTTGGGGGTAGCGGTGATCGAACGCTTACGGAGCGTCTGGAATAGATACCGAGAGTGGGCCGTTGAGCACCCGATCCGCAACCGACTTGCGGTATTTGGTGGTTTCGGCAACCTTATCGCCTTCTTCCTTGCCGTGATCGTGCGGCCCAAGCAGCTTCAGACCCCCGTGATCGTTTCCTGCGCGGTAATCGTGATTGTCGATGCCTTTGCGACGCTTGTCGCGCTCTGGCTTCGCAGCAATGACCTCGCAAGAGAATCTGCACGTTCAGTTCAACGTCTGGCCGACCTCGAATCCGACCTGGAGTCAATGCGTGAATCGACAAGGAAGAGTTCGGTGGCGACGCGATATCTCGCGATGAGTGCTATTGCTCACCAGAAGCGAACCCCTGAACTCTACAGCTTCTTCTCTCATGAAGAAGAGGTCAAGATAGCGGCAAACGGAGATGCCATAGTGACCCGCACTTATGGTATTCAGGTTGGTAATAGCGCACCACTCGATATTTTCTGGGCGCGAACTAGGGCTTCCGGCGGCGAACTAGATGAACGTGCGATTGAGTCCATTCAGGTGACTGCGACTCTCGTAGATGACAGTGGAGAAAATGCCGTTGATATTGGCACCTTCCCGTACATCGACGGCGGCGCGCTCTACACATTCATCCATCTGGGGAGCGAATACGGACCTGCCTCCCGCCTAACGGTGCGGATTGTCTGGAGGTGGCCAGGATTGTTTGCCTCCTTCGCAGGAGGAGAACCCGAACTTCGCAAGAAGACATTCAGTAGAAGTGTCGAGAGGGTTCAGTCGACCGTAATACTCTGCGAAGAGCTTTCGGACCGAAATCCAGTCGTTTACGCTAAAGACCCTCGCCACAAACCGACAGAAACAACATCAAAACACAACGAGAAAATGTATACTGTCGACTTGAGTGGCATCCGACAGGGCGACGTGATTTCCTACCAAATGCAACTAAAAAGTCGCCTCTAGCTCAGTTGCTTTCGGCGACTTCTTAGTTCTCTCTGGGTAAACTAAGATTCATCTTCTTCGAGTCGGGTCATGTCGTCCTTCTTTCATATCGTTACAATTTCCTAACCCCTCATATTACTCCCTTCTCGGCCAAGGGTCAACGTTCGCGGGCTAGTATCAAGATACGTCGGCAAGGCATCAGGCGTGGTGCACCACGCCACGAACGGTCCGTGGCCGCGTCCCGCGGCTTAACGTGCCCGTCAGCGGTCGTGAAACATGGCCACGGCACAGGTAGAGCAGGCAAGAACCCTCTTTGAGGCCGGCCACTCGTTGGTCGAGGTAGGTGAGCGTCTTGGCTTCAACGCCCAGACGATTGCGAATCGTCTGCGGGCGCTGGGGGTTCGGATTCGGCAGCCGCACGAGCCTTCTCCTGCTCGACCAGATACGTCGCAAGCTGCACGACCGCGCGGGCAAGTAGCCGTACGCCCGGCTCCGCTCGAACTTGGAAACCAAGTGTGAAGTCCGTCGAGTTGCGCCGCTTCACGGGCGCGCCCTGCGCCCTCTTGGCTGCCCTCACGTCTCGGAGCTGTTGCCAGTGCCGGAATGCCTTGCCGGCCCGCTGCGGAAGCGACGGGTTAAGCGCGCTGATCTCCTGACGGTAGTTCAGCAGTTCCTCGCGGCTGTGCCGCTCGTGATGCAGACAGAAATCGAACAGCGCCCACTGCTCATGAGGTTCCAGCCCCGCGAACGACCGACCACCCCGCAAGTACTCGTCCCGCAGGGCGTCATAGTTCGATAGGTAGGTCTGGTCCGTGAGGCGTGGCATAGCTGCGCCTGACAGTGCGCCGAGGGTGTGGATGAGTCAAGAGTCGGTTCGCGCGCCCATCACCCACGGTAGAAGGTCGGAAGGCGCATGGTTGGCCCCCGCCCCAGTCGTCCAACTGCGGAGCATTGGGGGCACGACACGTCAGCCCGAGGATCTTCCGGGTGGTACTCGCCAGTGCGAGGATCATGTCTGGTCCATCCGAACTCAACTCGTTCGAGCAGTCCCGTCACAGCCATCAAGAAGCCGTTGCTGGCCATTGCCGCCGATATCGCGTTCATGGTGATCACGCTCGGTGCAGGGACATCGTCCTCATCAACATATCGTTGCCGCCGGCGCGCCTCCGGATCGAGAGCTTCTTCCTGGAGACGGCTGCTGTTGATGAGGCCATTGCAGTAGAGGCATCCCTTACCAGGTATGACGGGCCGATGTACGGCAAAGACATCAAGTATTTCGCCTGTCGTCTTGTCTACTTGAATCTTGACTCCCATTTGTACCCCTGGAATGAGGTATTGGTGAACCATGGCGTTGAAGACGAGTCTCGACTGCATGGAGTCTGCGGCGAGGAAGATGTAGTCGCAGTCCAGGAGGTGTTGCGCTGCTTGTGGTTCCATGACGCTCAAGGCGAGCGGCGTTACAACTGTGGAACTCGCTTCACGCGCGTGACGCTTGGCGATATGCACCTTAGTTTCCCGTAGACGCTCAAAGTACTTGCCAATCCGCCCAAGGCGCCGACTGGTGAGGAGAGGTCGCGTATCGCGAACCTTGCTTCCCACAACACGCGGCAGGTTCGATGATTCGATGAGGTCCGGATCGACAATCACTACCTCGCGAACTCCGAGTCGCGTCAGGTGCTCGATGATGATCGAGCCGGCACCGCCGGCACCGATGACACCGACCTTCATGCGGCCAAGGATCTGTTGTCCGCGATCGCCAAACAGTCGCGCCTGACGGTCAAAGCGTTCATCGACCGACGGAGGTAGCGGTTCAGGGTGCGGCCTCAACACTCGTAGGGTGTCGCCCGCGATGACCATGGTGTCTAGTGGTTCGCGCCGCCCGTCACTAAACCAAACGTCACCCGCGACGGCCTCCCTCGCGAAGACCAGCGCACCGACAGGCGGGCCGTCGACAATGTCTCGAAGTGCGGGATAACCGCGGTCGTGCGAGTTCATGTCGGTCTGCGAGAAGCGAACTGTCGTGGAACCGCCGTGACAATGCACGGCGAGATAGGCCATTTTCAGGTCGGCGCACTCAAGGATGCAATCCATCACGAAGTCAGCGGTCAGCATGCGATAACCAAGTTCCCCTGGCACGTAGTCGATACCGTCGGCCGCAAGGAATAGACGGTGAGCGAGAAGTCGCACACCTCTTTCAGTCTCGAGCACCGAAGCGGCAATCACCGCACCATGCTCATCGCCGTCGCCTGGGAAGAGATGAGCGCGGAGCTCGGCTTCGAGGTCTTCGGAAATGTGTAGTGACACGCTCATGATCGCGTCTCCAACCAGTGCATCACCTTAGCGAGCTTGAGTGCGGCTGTGTCCACCGCGGGGTCAAGGTGGTTCGACCTACGCGAGATTTGGATCGCAAGGATCTCTTCATTGGCAAACCTGAAATTTCCCACCGAGGATCCTTCACCCATCGGGGTGTCGTCGTCATGGGACGATCCGACGATGCGTACTGCAGGGTCGATGAATTGCGGATAGACGTCGGAGACCGGGTAGGTGACCGTGATCTGGAATTTCATCCAGGTCTCTCGCTGGGAGTACTGAGCGCCGAGCGGCACACGGTCAAGCGACACATACGCTCCACCGTCGCCGTCCTCGACGACGGTGATGGTCGCTTCAGGAAATTGGTCTTTGATCTCTGAGATCGCAGCTTCGATTTCAGGTGTCACTGCCATCACGTGCCCCTACGAGTTGTCGTCACCCGACGTCGCGACGAACTCTGAGCCTTCCTTGACTCCGACGGTGTCGCTGTCGCCGATGATCTTGCGCTTCTTGTTCTTGATCTCCGCGAGCTGAAAGCTCAGCTCGATTGCAACGCCAGCGCTGATCGCCGCTTGCTTGATTTCGAGCCCCGTCATGGAGTGGTCCGACACTGGGACGTGCTTCTTGTTGACGATGATGTCGAAGCTCTTCTGGGGCTTCGTTGCGGCTTCCTGGGCCATGGTCTACCTCCTTGTTGATTGCAATTTAGACGATTGCTTGCTACTCTAGTATTGCATACTAGATGAACGATTGCAAGATGGCAATCACTGGAGGTGAGATGGACAAGAAGGCATGGTTTGACGCCGAAGTGTTCTATGAGGCACTGGACTCGGTGCGCGTGGCACGAAAACTGAACTGGAAGCAGGTAGCAGCGGAATCAGGGGTGAGCGCCTCGACATTGACTCGGATGGCGCAAGGACGTCGGCCTGATGTGGACGGGCTCGCTGCTCTCGCTGCTTGGTCTGGCCTGAGCGCGGACGACTACGTACGTAGCGATGAAGACGTACCCGAGGCGGAACCGCTCGCAATGATCTCGACGTACTTGCGCAGTGACAAGAACCTAAGCCCTGAGGCGGCTACTGCCTTGGACGAACTTGTGAGAGCGACTTACCAAAGGCTTCGCATCAAGGACTAGACATGGGGTACCGCTACGGATTCAAGACTGAGGCAAACGCGCTCGCTAACGATGTTCGAGCTGAGCTTGGATTGCGCTCAATGGATCCGCTCGATCCCCGGGAACTCGCGAACCACCTCGAGATCCCCATCTGGGACGTCAGCAGCTTCACCAGCGAAGGTTCCGCGATCCTGGCTCTCCTCAATGGTGAGCGAGCATCATTTTCGGCCGCCACCGTGTTCGCCGGGCATCGCCGCACAATCGTCCACAACGACTCGCACGCTCAAGTGCGGCAACACAGCAATCTCGCACACGAACTTGCCCACAGTCTCCTTCAGCATCCACCGACTCCTGCCCTTGACGACCAAGGCTGCCGCGACTGGAATCAGGATGTCGAAGATGAGGCGGAGTGGCTCGCCGGCGTCCTCCTGATACCAGAGGATGCAACACTCTCGATTGTTCGTCTCGGCTGGAGCAAGGAAGATGCGGCCGCGCATTTTGGGGTCAGCGTCAGCATGGTTCAGCGCCGACTCAATGCGACTGGTGCCGTCAAACGAGTGAACCGTGCACGGAGTGCACGGGGGTAACGGGCTCTCGGACTTCATCACACGGTCAGATTGTCGGTACACGTCACCTTCGACCGGAACGTCGCACAATAGTTGTACCAACGCCGGCCCGTGCCAACTTCAACAAGGAACGGTTACTCCCGCGCCACCTCTGCAACACACGTCATCGCACCTGCTACAAACACAAGAGGACTCCCATCGGGAGACCTTGTAGTCTGTCGATTGCGCTAATGGCAATGACAACCACGCTCGTTCGACCGCGATAAGCACGTCGAACGCATCGCTTTGTATCACAAGACCGGACTCAGAGGCAGTCGCGCGCCACGCCGATGAAGCACACCGAATTACCTACAGGAAGCCCCTGCCACCACCATCGGCCGAAGCCTTGGGACTCGCCGCCCGAGACGGCCAAGTGGAAAGGATCGCGGCGGCCGCAAGGTCGTCTTCAACGTCCTCAGGAGTCGCGCCACGGGTTCCGCGCAATACACGAACCATCGCCAACACCGCCTGTTCGGGCACCTGGCCCTTCTCGGCACATGTTCCGGCGAATCGCGCCCAACTAACTAAATCACTTGGCGTCGCCGCCAGTGACGGCACCAATCTCGCCCAGGGCGCCTCCGGATCATGCTCAGCTGCACGCTCGAGCACGCACAGGTCCACGGTGTCAAGCAAGCTGTCCGGGCCGACATACCAAGCGGTTCGGTCTACACCATTGTCCGCAAGCCCATCGAGTAGAGCGAGCGCCTGTGGGTGCGGCAAGTTCGGCACTCGCGCCGCGATCTCGGCTACGAGCGTCCGAACTCGATCGACGGTGCCGTCGAAATCGTCACCCATCAGCTCCGCGGTCGACCATACGAACGATCCAAACAATCGACCACTGCGTGTTCGAAGCGTGGTGAGTCCTTTGCCGGCTTCGAGACGTACCCCGCTGACCGGATGGTGGGAGAGGCCGCCGTAGACCTCCACCGATTCAATACCCGCCAACCTAAAGCCCGCCCGCACCTCGGCGCTCGCCTCTAGCGCATCGAATGCTGCATCCATAGCGACCACTACGGCCAACGGCAGAAAGTCGCGCGGTCCGGCGATGCGAAGATCCCACTCCGAAATGGAACTAACCATGTTCGCGTTCAAGTCAGGCAACGACAATCCGGACTCATCGCGATACGCCTCACTAAAGGCGTCTACAAACTGGAACCCGCCTTCACCAAGCACCGGCTCAGCCGTCGAAGGAACACGCACTGCTGCCTCAAACGCGGCTCTCCCGCGAAGGACTAACTCGACCGCCTCGCTTGCGAAGCCATCGGTCAGGCACACACCCCGAGCGTCGGCATATTCGCGCACTCGCTCAGTGAGCCACACCCAGAAATCCCGCATTGCCACCTCGCCGCCCGCGCGCAAGGCAACGACGAGATACGCACCGCTTGCGTCCCCACTGCTCGCGTCCGACTCGACAAGGCCCCATTGTTCATCATCATCAGGATGTGGCAAAATCGCTCCTCACATGCAACTGGTCTCTTGTCCAGGCGGGCACTTCCTGTACCTTATGTAGTAGGCGGTGACAAAAGAGGCTTCCCATAGCCTGGCGTTGTAGTATCCCTTAACAGGCTTGCCAGCCAACTCCCAAGCGTAAGTGCATTTCGACTTAAAATACGCAAGACAATTGGGCAATTGACGAGTTGGGCGGGAATTTCCTGCAACGCTTGTAATTCCCCACTTGTAGACTTTGCCTGATGCAATATTGAAGATTCGATAGATCCGATAGTTGACATTCGACCGGTAGGACTTCGAACCGAGCCTCGGCCATGGAATCCTCTTGGCCGCTTCAAATACCTGATACGCAAGCCAAGCAAGGGAGACGATCAGCGCCGTCCATGCCAAGGCGTAGATAAGCGCGTCAATGACGGCGACTCCCACCAAGACTGGTACCGCGAATTTGCCTGTGAGGTCGGAGAGATTGAGCGGATCTTGTGGGTACGCGTAGGCTGCGGTGTTGCCACCCTTGATGGGGTCTCGCGATGTGAACTGCCCGGTAACGGGGTTGTAGAGCCTCGCTCCCATGAGCACGAGACCCGTCCCGTCGGTCGCGCGTTGGTGCGCGCCGAGCCAGCCATACCTAACCGCGCCGGCTTGATTGTCAAACGTGGTTGAGATGGCACGCCCATACTCGTCGTAGTCGGAGTAGCCGCCTACTTCGAGGACGGCACCGTCATTTCCAAGCGCAAGGGACGTGGCCGTGGAACCGTGGGGTCCGGCGATCGACAAACTCACGGTGCCGTCTGTGACTGTTACCCCAAGACGACCACCGATGGACTCGCCATACCAGCTCGTATGCAGGACATTTCCGGGTCCAGTGCTCGCGACCCATGCAGGATTGTCACTTGTATCCGCGTAGTGACGAATTTCGGTCGTGGTGCCTGAACCTGCGACGGTGGTCGCGACGTCGCGGCGCTGAAGTGCATCGAGAACGAACGACGTGCTTGAACCATCTTGCGTCAGCGACTTCACTAGATCGTTGTCAAAGTATGCAACCTGGAGGTTGCCTGCCGCCGCACCCGCGGGAGTGTCCCCGCCCGGCAGCGTAGTCTGGCGTCCCAAGTCGTCGTACACATACGTGCCTGTGTTGTTCGCCCCGGTCTGAATTCGATCAGCACTGTCGTAGGTGTGTAGTTCGGTTGCCACACCACCTGTCCCGCAGGTCCCGTCGGCACCTGACGTCGTAGTGGTGCGCGAAAGTCGATTCCCTCGAGCATCAAAGGCGTACGCTCTCGTTGCGCACGGAGTCATGGAGCCATCCGAGCCGTCCTCGTCCAGAATCCCATCGGGTCCCGCGGTGCGGTCATTCGCTGCGACTAGACGGCCCGCGCGGTCGTACGAATACGTTCGCAAGTACTCGGCCATCGAATCCACGCCCTGGGCGTCGGTCGGGGACGTCTCGTGCACCACACGACTGAAGAGGTCGAAGTCCTGTGTCCAGCCGACAAGTGGGACCGTCTCGTTGTCCTCGTCAACGCCCGTATACATCAAACTTGTTTGGTTCCCACTCATGGAGTATGTCGACTCCTGAGTCACGCCGCCCGGCATCTGCTGCACGACAAGATTGCCGGCCGCATCGTAGGCGCCACTGAAGTTTCCGGTGCCCGAAGGAAGCCCATCAACGACCAGGCCCGTCACAAGGCCACGATGTTCCGAATTGCCGAGGGCATCAGTGCCGTCATAGGTGTAGGAAACCTTGTGCTGATGGTCATCCACGCTCGCCAAGTGTCCCTTCGCGTCATAGACGTAGGTCGCGCCGTCACCATTTGACGCCGAATACGTTACGACGCGACCCCAGAGGTCAGTACTCGTGGTGGCAGAGCCAGTGACGGTATGCCCATCGGGCGCAAGAGTTTGCGAGCCAACAGGTTGCCCGGTAGACGCTCGATACAGAGACTGAGTAGTCGGCAATGCCGTTGTGCTCGTCGCGCCAATACCGACACTCGTCGTATCAAGACGGCCATCTGCTAGATAGGTGGACTTCGTGGTCCGGATCGTTGAGCCGAGCGTTTCAGTAACCTCTGTCGGCGCAAGCAGCATGCTGTATCCAGTGGTACGGGTCACGGCAACGGACGCGTTCGTCTCGGCTGTGCGCGAAACACATTCTAGACCGGCCCATTCAGGGTGGGCCAGACCGCACGCGGGGTCGTCGCCGTTGGCTCCCGCAGTGTAGTAGACAGTTTGGTGCGTAGCGGCATCGTTGCCCGTCGAGCCCGGCGAGCGTGTTTCGATCTCGCGGCCGACCGCGTCATAGCGGACCTTGTAGACAATATTGTCAGTCGGGTTCGCCATTACTGCCGTCCGAGTGGTTGGCGAGCCAAGTGTCCAGCCGGACGGATCGCCAGTTATTACGGGGTCGTAGCCAAACTTCGATTGCGACAGTACGACCTCGCCAATTGCGACCGGCGTCGAGACAACCCATGTACCCGTATCGGCGCGGGCCCTCGTTACCGTAATGGTGGTGGTCAAACCAAATGGATCGCCGGTGTTGGGGTCAAGCCCGCCGTTGGGCGCACCCTCGTCGTATTCGTAGTGCGCATGGGCGCGGCTCGGTCCGGCACCCGCGTCGTCTGCGACCGGCAACCAAACATCGGTCAGCACGGTCCCTGCAGGCAAGATGAGGTCCCCCGTGCCAACCGCCTGAGAGGGATCCGTGCCCCATTGATAGTCTGATGGCGCGAAATAGTCTCCGTTGTAGCGCATGACGGTACCCATCGAGATCACCTGGTCGCCCGCGACCGCGCGGTTCCCATTCAGCTGGGACAGTGCTTGCAACTCCGTAGTAGCCGCGCTGTCAAGGGTCAGAACGGTCTTCCCGGCGTCGTCGTAGCGGGTGGTCTCATAGTTCCAAGCCCCCGCGCCGTACACAGCCTTGTTGACCTGAGCGCCCGACGCGTTGGTGAAGAACCACTGTGCGTCTTTGGCGTCGCTGGTCGAGTCCGACCCCTGCCCGTACACCGCGAAGCCGAGCGATGGTACCGCGTCAAAACCCCATGTGTCCTGTCCCCAAGACTTAATCGCATTCACGATCCCCGGAGCACCGCTGGGCATCGCGGAGGTCGCCACATCGTACTTGAAATGCGCCAGAGTAGATGTGCCAGGAGTTCCATCAGCATTGTCGCGTGTGACGTTCAACAACCGGCCTGTGCCCGCCTCGTACTCGAAATGCCACGGTGCGAGACCCGGCTCTCCGATCGAGGCCAACGGGCGAATGGCTTGTCCCGCGTTGCTGTCCAAATACGCGTACGTCGTCGTCAGGTCGGTGCGAAGATCCTTGACCGTGGCCAGGTCCCCACCGGGCGTGTACGTGTATGCCATCAACTGTTGAGAGTCCATACCAGGTCCGCCCGAGCGGCCTGGGTTCCAAGAGTGAAGGACGATTTGACTGACGCGACCTTCGTACGCGCCAGTCGCGTTGGTCGATCCGTAATACGACAGTTCAAGTGCACTGCATCCGGGCACCAGCGTAGTCTTCGAACACGGAGGGGCGGAACCGTCGGCAGCTTGAATACCCGCGGGGTACGCGGCGATGATCCACCTAAGCTGCCCATTTTCGTAATCGAAGCCGGTGGTGGAGTCGGTCGCTCGGACGCGCACAGACGACGGTTGCCAGGCGCCGGAGTTGAGCTTCCAGATGGTCGCTACCAATGAGTCGTCCGTGAGCACTAGATAGTCGCCAGTCGCGTCGTGGACCCGAGCCACGGTGTATCCCGATGTGACAGCGTCGTCGCCCACAGGCTCGAGGTCGCCGCTCCACACTGCGAGTTGCGCCTGACTCAAGGTGCTTGCCGAAGACGGCAGAGCGAAAACCAACGGTGTCCCGTCCGCCGGCACGAACGTGACGGACTTGTCGACGCTGATGGTGTCTGTCACCTGAAAGTCCGTAGCTCCTGCGCTGCCGAACGACGCCTGCCAGTGCGGTCCGAAGGGTGAGGTCGCATCGCTGTCATAGGACATGTAAGCACGCCCAATCGACAGAACGTCATTGAGCGTTCTGACTTCCACGTCAGTGGAAGCAACCGACAGTTCGCCGGTCGTCAATGCGACGTCGCCCGGCCCTGCTGGAGCCGTCGGGAAGGATCCGTAGAATGCATGCACAACCCGCGTGACAGTACGGTGAGTTGCGGGGTCGTCGTTCCAGGTGCACTTGGTTTCGTACGGAACCGTCGCGGAACCTACGTAGTATGAGTAGCAAACCTGGACGTCGATGTTTTCCGGTGGCCCAGCTTGACCAGCCGGAATTGGGAACGACCTGAGGTGAATGTCTGTTGCCACGGACGGGTCCACGTTCATCGCAACTGAACCTAGGTCCGTCGCCAAGGTCCACCCTTCTGACGACCCGTTGGCAGCGTCGTAACCGCTCTCGGTGGCATCCGACGTTCCCGCGGCGCGCCAATAGACGGCTCGTGCGACCTTGCCCTGATCGCCCGGGCTCGCGCTCGACGCGACGTGAATCAGGTCGATCGATCCTTGGCCGCTTTGCGGTGCAGAAATGGCGAGTGAGCCAATGCCGTACGTAAAGGTTGCAGTTGGTGACGTGTTACCCGCACAGTCCTTGGCGGCGACCGTGATCACGTGCTTTCCGACGGTGCGCGGCAAGTCGTCAAGTGTCGCAGTGTCTGCCGTGGCGCCCTTCGAAGCAGCGGCCCCGTTGTCCACGGTGTATTCGAAGGCGCTGGCGCCTGGGGATTTCAGTGTCAAGGAGACGGAAGGAGGTGCGACGTCTTTCCACTGCCCATTCGTAAACGCCGCGCTGGTGAAGCCCACCGGATCGGGAGCGGTGGTGTCGACAAGGACCGTCCAACTGGGCGCGATCGACGCTTTTGACGTCAAGGTGCCGTCGCTAGCAGCAACGCTCACCGTGGTCGAAGAGCCATTTGCACGAGCGCTCGGGGTGTAGGACGACGCCGAGCCGGATGTCACGCTTGAACCTGCAACTGCCGTGCCCCCGTTGAGCGCGAACATGCCCTTGACACTGCCACCGTCGGAGTCAGACACCGTAGCGGAAAACGTGGGCGTCGTGTCGTTGGTGCAGAACGTGGTCCCCGCTGCGGGAGACACACCGTTAACCTTTACGGCAGTCGGCGTGGACGGGTACGAGTTGTATGTAACCGACAACACGGGCTTGTTTGATGACGAGTTGCCTGAGTAGAACCGCTTCCAGTAAAAGTTGTCCGTCTCGGAGGTCGCCTTAAGGGCGAGGCCGCGGGTCGTGGTGGTCGAATTCGCCCATGCCTGCACCAGGCTAGTCACGTCCTGGGTAACGGTGCCGTCGGCGCAGGACGAGGAGTAGCCCTTGGTTGCTGTCGTCGTTGCGTACTTTGTGCCGAGCGCGGGCATGTTTGACCAGCGCGTCGAAGAGCTGGTGGTGGAGGTCGACCAGACTTCCCATGACTTGGCGGTACACGACCAGGAGTGGAATTCGTACATCTTGAGGGTTGCGGCGGTGATCTTCTTGCCAATAACGGGCGAGACCTTGACGTTCATGAACGCACGGTATTTTCCGTTGCCGGAGTCAGGGGTGCCGATGAGGAGTTCGGTGTCACTTGAGTGGTCGGGGGTGCAGATGCTGCACACGTAGGTGTCGAAGGACAGCGTGAGGTTCACGCTTGGGTCGATAACTACTGGGAACTGTGTCGCTGAGTCCACAGGGACATCGTCGGTGTCGATCGAAAGCGTGCCTGTGTCACCCTTCACCGTGGTGTCGGCGTCGATCGCTGTTGCGTCGGGTGCTGCGTTGAGGTCCGTTGAGGTCGATGGAGGCTCCGCCGGTTGGGGCGACGATGAGGTGGGCGATTCGTCAGACCTGGTGTCCGGTGCCATGCCCGCGACCGGGTTCATCCGGTTTGCGTCGGATTCCGCGTCCCATACCGCCACTCCAGAGACATCAGCGACCGCGGCGCCCGTACCGCCACTTACGACCAGGGTGTCCGACTTCACCTTGAGCGGGGCGTCTGGGCTTGTGAAGGACAACGAGAGTTCGCTCGTGTGATCGAGCGCCTCAGGCGTCTTGGCGACGAAGAACTGTTCGTAGCCCGTTGCGGTCACAAGAAACACCAGGTCAATGTCGGGACGGACGTCCACGTAGCGGATTGCGTCGCCTTCAACGACAGGGGCGGGCAGGTTGCCGTCCCACCACAGTTCGAACGGGCCACCGTCGCTATTGACTCCGGAAACTACCTTCGCTGGGCCGTCGGTGGCTCCTGAGAACACCAATGCAGCGGGATGAGCGCCTGGGCGATACGAACCGTCAGTCCAAGGCACCAGATCGGTATCCAGAGGCTTCCATCCGGCTTCCGTCGTGGGGTCTTCACCCGTCGAAACCCACTCGGGGCCCATCGACATGTCAGAGCGCCACTGTCCATCAGGCAACGCAAATGTCTGTGATGACTCAGTGCGCTGCGAGAGGTCCTCGACCGCTTGGCCCTTCAGGCGAGCAAACATCGAGGCCGAAACTGCATCGGGCGCAGTCAGTCCATTCCACGCACCGGGCTGTGTCCAGTCGATTTCGGCGCCCTTGGAGGGTGTCCCTGCGGCAGCGGCGGGGCCCGCGGAAATCGCCGCTATCACCACAAGTGCCGAAGCGGCGGTGAGCGAGGCCAGCCGCGTGGGCCACGTCCAAGAAATCGTTATCGGCGAATATTCACGGAATATGGACACAGGAATCAGCACCCCTCGAGACGTGTAGCAGCGACAGCGGTACTGGCCACCCCGGCCAACCGCCACCCCGATACCACCGGCGACAAACCCCCCGCACGCTCGTGGGCTGGTTGATGTCTACTCCTTGGTTCATCGGTTTGCAAGTCGGCGTGGATTTTGGCACAGCCAATCGGCAGATATCGGCGTGTCGTCCTAAGCGAGCCGCGGCGGGTGGTACATGCGCGCCCGATCTTCTTTACTCTCGGCAAGCCCGCGCGCGTGATTGAAGTCACAGCTCGATCGGACTTGGCGCAACGTTCCCGCGAGGGATACTTCCAGCGTCCACGTCCGAACTAACTCTTCCTCGAGTCCACTGAGAGAACTAAGACATGCCATCCAACAAGCTGATCAACGTATCCGTTGCACGCGTCATCTCAATCGCAGCTATTGCCGGAGCCGCCGCGCTCATCGGCGCAGCTCCGTCGCTAGCCGATGGTGAATCCGATGACAATCCAGTTTGCTGGCTCAACACTGATGATGGCTCGTTCGCTTGCTTTGACTCGTACGCGGACTTTGCCGAGGCCAGCGGCGTGGCGCCGACGGGAGCTGCGCGCGGATCCGCCTCCATCGAGCCTTATGCGACGTATATCCTCGCAGTCTTCTACGAAGATGCGGCGTACGGCGGCGCGAGCTACAACATCACAACCTCGAACTCGAGCTTGTGCAGCGGGTTCCACTACTACGGGTCGTCGATGCCGTCTGGTTGGAACGATCGCGTGTCGTCGTTCGATGCCTATGGGACGTGTCGCGTGAAAATCTGGGCCGACGCCGGCTACAGCGGATCCACGTACGGACCCTCAACGGGTGCGAGTTCGATGGGGTCGATGAACGACCAGGCCTCTTCGTACCAGATTTACGTTCCCTGAGTTCCGTGCTTTGGCGTTGCGGCTCACGCCTAAGGCTTCGCATTGCCAAGGGATTTGATACCGGTTGTCACGATTTCACGGTTCGCGACATCTCCTAGTGAAGGAGACACAACGTGACGTCCGAAGCCGACCTTATCGGTCACCGCGGGAGTGGTGAGTCCGATGCCTTCGGCGTGCTCGTTGAGCGTCACGGTAACGCGGTGTTCAGGTATGCCTACACACTGACCGGGAATGCGGATGACGCCCAGGACCTAGTCCAAGACGTGTTCATGACGGCGTGGCGCAAACGCCGCGAGGTGCGCCTCGTCGACGGTTCCGTGTTGCCCTGGCTGCTCGTCACCGCAAGAAACCACGCAGCCAATCTCGCGCGCAAGCACCTCAGGCGCGGGGACGTGCCGCTCGATGGCATGGACGTCGTCGACGGCGCCCGCGGTCCTCAAGACGCGGTTCTGGATCGGGAACAAGTCGAGTGGATCTGGGCAGCCATTTCCGACCTCACACCGGATCTGGGCACAGTGGTCGTCTCGTGCCTCGTCGACGAAAAGCCGTACGCCGACGTCGCAACGGAGCTCGGTCTTGAGGTCACCGCGGTGAAGAAGCGCATCAGCAGGGCGCGCGCCCGCATCCGGGCTCAACGCGAACGTGGAGAGGAGGGGGTGAAGGCATGAGCGATCTACTGAGTGACGAGGAAGTCATCCGACGCGTACGCGCCATCCGATCCGACCTCGCCGCAGCCATACCTCGAGCGCGAACGCGACGCCGCCGAAAGATCGCGATCGCGGCCGCCATCGGCGCCGCAGTTGCGCTAACTGGCGCCGCTCTCGTAGTCCATGCAACGTCCGAACAGGTCCACTACGAGGTCACCTGCTACGAACATGCAAGCCTTGACTCGCACTACACCCAGGCAGGGTCGGCTCCGTGGGTTGATGACAACGGGGTCTCTGGCCGAGCGGAGGTAGACCCAGTGGCCACGTGCGGAGACATGTGGCGAATGGGAGTCATCGGTCAAGCAGCGCGGCCGGAAGACCCAAACAACGCGAACTTCGACGTGCCTGCACTCGTGGGCTGCACGTTGCCCAACGGAGCCTCTGCAGGCTTCCCGCGCGAGGGATCAACCGCAACTGATCACGACTTCTGCAACAAGCTTGGGCTGGCGCCGTGGCCGCCACCCACATAGAAGGGGAGCCTGGGGCCGTCGGGGGGCCCAGGCTCCTTACGGGGGGAAGGGAGCCCGGCGGTAATGCCGCCGGGCTCCCCGCATCATGCGGCCCATTTCGACACGTCAGCACGGTTCGCTAGTTGCCGAGGCACCCAAGGGTTGTCAGCGAGGCGCTTTCACGGATTGGTCACCCCCGGAATGAGCGAACGTTTCATCGCGGATTCCACAGGGCGACATCGGTGACATTCGCTGTTACGCCGAGCTATCTGACCTTCGCCATGAACGTATGCGTTGAGCCGCTCACGATATCGAGGAGCGTTCGCGAGCGCCGCCACCACATGTGCCGACTGCGGGCCTGCTACCGTCCGGGCAACGTCATCTCCACCCACACCATCGATCCCAACCACGGCTGCCGGCGCAACACAAAAAGAGAGCCCGACCGATGGCCGGGCTCTCTTCTGTGACTGTCACCTATGTCGCGACTCATCACATTGGTGGAGCTAAGGGGATTCGAACCCCTGACCTTCTCATTGCGAACGAGACGCGCTACCAACTGCGCCATAGCCCCAAAGTGCTAAAGAAGATTACCACCGCGCACGGCCCGGCAAGAAACTCACATCGACGCGCGCAGCATCGCCACCGCCGTTGACGGGGCAACGCCAAGGGCGGCGGCGCGCCTGCCAAGCTCCGCGATGTCACGCTGCAACTGCGCCACGGCGCCCGCGGCATCCGTCACCACGGCACCCCGCCCTCGCCGCAACTCGATGAGGCCCTCATCGCGAAGGTCCTGGTAGGCGTGCAACACAGTGTGCAGGTTCACGCCAAGGCCCTGCGCCACGTCCCTCGCGGGCGGCAGGCGGTCCCCAGGGCGCACGTCTCCTTGCGCTATTTGGGCGCGCACCGCCGCTGCCACCTGCTCGAAGAGCGGGGCCGGGGACTCGGGATTGATGCGCAACAGCATGGCTAAGCCCTCTGCTCAGCGAGGGTCGTGAGCAACGCCGCCGCGGTGGCGGCGTCGTCTACCGTGACCACGAGAGCGTGGCCCTCTTTGCGCTCCACACGCAGGGCCTCGCCGCTGCGAAGGATTACGCCCATCGCACCCGGGACGCGTCGCCAGCCCCAGCCGCCAAACGATCCAAGCGCCTCCACGGTGATGGCCGTGGCGCTCGCCACGTTGTCGAGGGCAACGGAACTACGTGGCCATCCTGCGGGCCCGCGCACCTCGATGCCGTTCGCGTCCACGCGCACGTCCGCCTCCATCATGGTGAGACCAGCCGCCGTGACCAGCAGCGCGACCCCAAGCAGGATCCACATCACGGGGAAGGCCCCACCTAACCACGCCGCAACGGCTCCGAGGAACAGCAGTGCGGCGGCGGACGTGATCGCCGCGACCGATCCCTTGCCCGCCTTCGCCACTCCAAGCCACACCACGCGCTCCCCCGCGGCAACGCTGACATGTGCTGCGGGTATCTGTTCAAAGACGGTGACGAGCTTGGGCTGGACGGCGTAGCCCACGAGCCCGGCACCGAGTCCCACGAGCGCGCCGGTGATGATCGCTGGATCGATGTCCGGCGCCTGAGTCCACGAGTCGAGGCCCACCTGCATGGCCACCGCCCACGTCATCGCGATGGCCCCAAAGACCGAGAAGCCGAGCGCAATTGCGGAGAGGAAACGGAACGACCATCCGCGCGAGCCCGCCTTGAGCCGCGGCCGTGCGCTGAGGCCAAGCCACAAGGGAAGGCCCGCGCCCATCGCCGCCGTGATCACCACGTACGTCCAGCCCGGCCCGGAGCCGTCCACGCCACCAGATCCCCAGTGAATGGCGAGGGGATCGGGAGTGTGGGGCAACAGCATCAACTGGGCCGCGATCGCGAGCACCGTGAGCGCAAGCGGCACCACCACCCCCACGATCGTGAAGCGGCGAGCGATACGTGCGTCGTTCATCATTACCTCTCTTGTTCTACTATAACTATAACAACTGAACGCAAGAGCGCAAGCCGCTGTAGCGTCGGGCCTATGGCACGAACTTTGCGGCAGGGCCAGCGCGCCCAACTGTTCATCGCGGACGCGGACACCGGCGAGACCACGCTCCTGGCGGAGTCCCGCGACCTTCTCTTTGAGGCGCCCAACTGGACGCCGGACGGGCGCCACCTCATCGTCAACGGCGACGGTCGCCTGTTTCGCGTACACGTGGCCAGCGGCGAGTTCGCGGAGATTGACCTTGGCAACGTCGCCGAACTCAACAACGACCACGTGCTCGCGCCGGACGGCGCCACTGTCTATGTGAGCAGCGATGATGGCCACCTCTACGCTGTCTCGTTGGTGGGCGCGCACGAGCCGCGCCGCGTGAGCAACGACCGCGGCCCATCCTTCCGTTACTACCTGCACGGGATCAGCCCCGATGGCGCTCAGCTCGCGTACATCGGGCTTGAAATCCTGCCCCACGGGGTGCGCACCAATGTCTTCACCATCCCCTCTGCGGGTGGCCCGGATATGCAGCTCACGGACGAGGACGCGCCGCACGACGGCAGCGAGTTCTCCCCTGACGGCCAGTGGATCTACTTCAACTCCGAGCGCGGATCATCCATGCCGGGGCACGCACAACTGTTCCGCATGAGCCCAGATGGCGAGGACGTCACACAGCTCACCTTTGACGACCGCGTGAACTGGTTCCCGCACCTGACTCCTGGCGGCGAGCGGATGGCGTACATCTCCTACCCGCCCGGCACACTCGGGCATCCGGCGGACCTGAACGTGATCATCCGCACCGCGTCGCCGCTTGGCGAGGAGGTGCGTGACCTCGTGCACCTCTTCGGCGGCCAGGGCACGCTCAATGTGAACTCGTGGGACCCCACCGGAACCCAGTTGGCCTACGTGGCGTACCCCATCGACTAGCGGCTTATGTGTGTGTCAGCACCACATTCGCGCCCCTGACCTCTGCTGTGTGTGCGTGAGCGCGTGGGCGGCGACCGCCGCCACGCTCACGCACACACAGGGAGGTTCGGGCGCGAAAAAGTGGTGCTGACACACACATACGGCGGTGGCGCGTTAGGCCGTGGCGCGTTTGGCGGTGGCGCGTTAGGCCGTGGAGGGTTACGCAGTGGCGCGGCGGCGGCGCGCGAGGATCGCGTCAAGGTTGTCCGACGCTGCGGTCACCTCTTCTACGAGCTCGGCGGGGCGCTCGGCGCGTGCGGGCGCGGACACGGCGTACGACGCGCCCGCGTAGTCGGACTCGTCCAGCGGACGCGCAGATTGTGGCCGCACCGCGGGCTTGAGCGTGTAGGCAGGGGCGGGAAGTTCACGCGGTGCCCAGTTCGCGTCATCGTCCTGCCACGCGGGATGCACGGCGGGTGTCGCCGACGTGTGGGGTGGCTCTTCAACGGACGGGAGTACCGGGCTGGGGATGGGCGCCGGCACCGCGAGCGGCGCGAGGTCCGCAGCGGTGACCACGCGGATCGCCTGCGTCTCAAGGTCTGACGGCTCGGCGTCAACGCCAGCAGCACGCTCGGCGGCGACGCGGCGCAGCGCCTGGGTTGCCGTGGCCGCAGCCTCAACCTCACGCGCAACAAGGTGCAGGTGCGCGTCGGCTGCGCGCTGCGCAGACGCGGCACGCGCCCCCGCAACGAGCACGCCACCAAACAGCGCGGTCAGCACTGCGGCGAGAACAGCGGGGAACGGAGTAACAGCCGCGAGCACCCAACCCGTCACCGCGACAAAGCCAGCGATAGAGGCCACCCGGGCACGGCGTCGGGCAGTGGCCTTGCGATCCGCGATCACGGCCGCACGATCGCCGCGAAGCGCGATGGCCTCGCGCTGGGCGGACACGGCCGCGCGCTCAAGCGGGCCTGCCGGGCGGGACATGCGCTCCTCACCAAGCGCCGCAATCTGCGCGCGGGCGGCCCCAGTGACAAGCAGCGGCACCTCGCCGGAATCGGAAGAGGGCCGGGAGTGCGCGGTCTCGACGCGGCGGGCGCTCGCCTTAACAACGCGCATCTGAGCGGAGTAGCGATCCTCGGTGCGGACCAGCGCGTAATCGGACCTCTCCTTGATTCGCTGCGGGATGACGAACGCGAGAACCAAGCCGAGTCCGACAATCGCGAGGAGCGCTGCTGGGACCATGAGATGACGGTACGGGCGCCGCGCACCTAAGCCGCGGATATTCGCGGCGTGTCAGTCAGCAGTGCGCGCAAAGACGCGATGATCGCGCCAATCGCCGTCAATAAAGAGGTACGAGCGGCGCATCCCCTCGTCCGCGAAACCCAGCTTCCGCACCACCGCGAGGCTCGACTCGTTCTCTGGCCGCACCGCGATCTCGAGCCGGTGCAGCCCTTGCGCGAAGCCGTAGTCGACGAGTAGTTGCACCGCCCGCGGTGTGTACCCGTGGCCGGCATAGTCCTGCGAAATCCAGTAGCCAACGGAACCCCCACGCTCCGCGCCCCACCGGATCCCGCCGATGCTCGCCCTGCCAACGAGCAGCCCGTCCACCAGCACAACGGCACCGAACGCCTCGCCCTTTCGCCATGCCCGACGCTCCTGCCGCACAAAGGCGGGAAAGGTCACCGGCTCTTGGGGGACGCCGGTGGGGATGGTCGCCTCCCACGGCTTGAGCCATCCCCGGTTGGCCGCGCGGACGTCGAGCCAGGCCAGCTCGTCGGTGCGGCGCAGCGGCCGCACCTCAACGATACCGTCGCGCAGCACGGGAAGCGGGAAGCGCACGGCGCGTGCCTACCGATCCCAGACGGTGCAGCGCACCTCGTCGCCAACGGCGGCGTTGGTGACGTCGGCGCCAATCCAGGCGATGCCGTCGGACCTCGCAAGCGCCCCAAGCGACACGCCGCCCCTGCCGTCACCAAGCGGAGTGGCGCGCACGATGCCGTCGCCGTCGAGCTCGAGAGTGACGGGCACGGCCTCCATCGCGCCGCGAGTGGACGGCCACGGCTTGGACAGTTCCGCGCGAATGGTGACGCGCTGCACCTCGGTGAAGCCGCTCATGGCGCGCAACGCGGGCCGCGCGTACGCCTCGAAGGCGATGAGGGCGCTCGCGGGGTGACCCGGCAGGGCGATGACGGGCGTGTTGCCTTCCGCGATGCGGCCAATGCCGTGACGCGAGCGCGGCAACAGGTTGAGATCGACGAGTTCGCCGGTGCCGATGGTGCTGAGGACGTCGACGAGCGCATCGGAGCCACTCGCGGACAGGCCGCCGGTGGTGATGATCGCGTCGGCGCGCACCACTTGGTCCTCGAGGGCGGCGGCGATAGCAGCCGGATCATCCGGAAGCGCGCCCACGCGATAGGCACGCGCGCCCGCGTCCTGGACCAGCGCGCTGAGCATGTGGGTGTTGGCCTCTGGCACGCCCTCGACGCCCGCCTTGGCGTCCACCAGTTCGGAGCCGATCGCCACCACCACTACGCGCGGCACCGGACGCACCTTGATGCGGGCTCGGCCAATCGCGGCAATGAGGCCCAGTTCGCGAGGGCCAATGCGGCGCCCGGCCGGCACGATGATCTCGCCCGCGGTTGCATCGAAGCCCGCTCGACGCACGTTCTCTCCGCGCAGGATGGAGCGGGACAACTGAACCGTTCCAACCCCGCCGTCCGTGTCAGCGGTAGCTGCCACAGCGTCGGCCCCTCGCGGCATGGGGGAACCCGACGTGATGCGCACGGCCGTTCCCCGCACCAAGACGCGAGGTGTGCGCTCGCTCGAGTCCACGTCATAGGCCACGGGAAGGGCCACGGGGTGGAGAGCGTCGTTGGAGGCGATCGCGTAGCCATCCGCGGCGGCCTGGGGGATCGCGGGGTACGGCTGTGGCGAGGACACATCCTCTGCCGTGACCGCGCCCAGCGCGTCGCCGAGCGCCAGATCAATCGCCTCAACGGTGCCAAGAAGTTCGGTGAGTGCGGCCCTGTGCTGCGCGACCGTCGTCATGTCGCCGAGCCTAGCGACTCACCGGAATGCAGACGAAAGATTTACTTTCCTTTGGCACAATGGCGGCATGACGGTTCACACCGCCCCGATGCAACCCGACGAAGCCAAAGTGGCGCTGCGGGCCTCCATCCGGCGCCAACGCCAACAACGCGCGGAGCGGCGCCTCGCGGAACACGCGGACGCACTGTGCAGCCAAGTGTTGGAGTTGGACGCGATCAAGGAGGCGCGGTGCGTCTCGGTCTATGCGTCTAGGCCCCACGAGCCCGGCACGATCCCCCTCATCGAGGCGCTCCACGCTCGCGGTGTGCGCGTGCTGATTCCTCTGCTTGGGGACGGATTGCAGCGCGGCTGGGGCGTCTATGCGGGGGCGGCGGATCTCATTGAGCGCGCGCCCGGCCGCCCCCCAGAGCCGTCCACCGAGTTCCTCGCGGCCGACGCCCTCGACGAGGCCGACGTGGTGATTGTGCCCGCGCTCGCCGTGGACTCAACGGGCACGCGCCTTGGTCAAGGCGGCGGGTGGTACGACCGCGCGCTCGCGGACGTGCGGCCTGGCGTTCCGATCATCGCGCTCACGTTCGCCGGCGAGGTTCGCGATGACGCCGAAGAGCCGCTCCCTCGCGAGGAGCACGACGTCCGCGTGCACGGCGTCATCACCCCTGAGGGCTACACGCCGCTTCCCAGGTAGAATCCTCCGGTGCCCACGTACTCTTTCGCCTGCACCTCCTGCGGACACCGCTTTGATGCGGTGATGTCGATCCACGACTCCGCCACCCCCGTGTGCCCCGAGTGCGGCAGCGAGGTCCGCAAGGTCTTTGGTTCGGTTGGCGTGACGTTCAAGGGGTCCGGCTTCTATCGCACGGACTCGCGCGAGAAGCCCGCGAAGGCGTCCTCGTCCTCGAGCGGCTCGTCGGGCTCTTCCGACTAGTGAGTCACCCTGCGCGTAGTCGCAGGGCCGGCCGGCGGCACCAGACATAACGGCCCGACGCTGTGGTAGCGTCCCGTTTGTCGGCTTTGGTCGGCCCGGGGGATCCAATGGAGGGTTCCGCGGATAGCCACGATAGGGGGCGTGGTGTTCGTGAAGCACTCGCGCATGTGTGCGACAGGGGGGGCGTGCTAACTAGCGCGGCTCTCGTGTCATTCATTGGGCTGACGCCAGCGTCAGCTGACGAGGTAGATCCGCTCACCGTGGTGGCGGACGTTGTGCCGTCGGTGCTTGCGGAGGCAGCACCGATTGAGGTGGACCAGTCGCAAGGCGTGGGGCAGGTGGATGTCACGGTGGCGTCGGACGCTGCAGAAGGCATCAGGCTTAGCGGTGCTGGCGCTGAGAACCTCAGCATCGGCTTGCCGTTCGCGGATGACGCTCAGTTTGTGGCCAACAGTGGTGAACCGTTCTTCGACAACGGCAACGGCAGTTCCACTGTCCCGCTGGTCAAGGACGACGGCAGCGTGCAGATCCTCACCACGATCGACAACGCGGACGCACCGAGCACGTGCGCGTACGACCTCGATCTCGCGGCGGGTGCATCGCTGTCGCTCACTGCCACCGGCGGCGCCGTAGTTACTGAAGAGGATGGCAGGATCACCCTCGCCATCGCCGAACCACGGGCCCTGGACGCGAACGGCGACGCGGTGCCCACTCACTACACCGTGAACGGCACCACCCTCACCCAAGTCATCGAGTTCACCGACACCACCGCGTTCCCGGTGGTCGCGGATCCCAGTTTCAGCCTCGGCTGGGCCGTTTACGTCAAGTACAGCAAGGCAGAGGTGAAGAGGCTGGCTCCCTCTAGCGTTGGTGCCACCACAGCTAAGGCCATAAGTGCGGCCGTCTGCGGGATAATTGGGGCCGCGCTCACAAGTACTGCGAGCCCCTTCATTGGCGTGCCCGTTGGCATGGTGTGCGGCGCGCTGTCGTCGGCATACGTAACGTCAGTCGCGAACACCTTCAACTCCGCAAAGGCGAACGGCAAATGTGTCGAGATGCAGTTCGCCTACATATCGGGTGTACCCGTCTCATGGAAGCCGTACTCATGTTGAGGACCAACGGCATGAGAGTGCTCGTAGAGTCGGTCGTCCTCGGGGCACTACTGACCGCCACTAACCTGCTTCCAGATTCGCTCTCGGCCTTTCGAGTTGACTGGTGGCTGATTGCGATTGCGACGGGCACTTACGTGATCGTCCGGCTTGCCGTATTGGCATCGGGCGAACGGCGCCAGCGCGGCGACTCAGCCACTTAGGGCCGAGCTCGAACCGAGCGATTCTGCTCCGGCTCGTGGACGTCATTCCAGATCGGGTCAAGTGTTGCGCTCCTAACCGCCGCGCCACACTCCTCGCGCTGAATCTCACCCCATTCTGTGAGGCACACCGAGTCGCATGCACCTTTGGCAAACGTGCAGCTCGTGACTAGTCCTGGCCCCAGTGCGGCGGACGGTCGCGCTTCAGCTCGTCGTCTCGTCCGCCTGATTCGCGCCCGCCCCAGCTCGCGTCCTCGTCCTCCCACGCGCGCGTGGGGATGAGCGGACGGTCCACACCCTTGTGAGGGGTTTGCGACACGGCCCGGCGCTGTGGCTGAGCGAGTTTTGGAACCCCAAATCCCATCGTGGGCGGCTTGGGTTTGGTTGAGGCGGGTTCGGGTTCTGGCTCCGGCTCTGGCTCTGGCTCTGGCTCAGGCTCTGGATCTGACTCAGGCTCTGGATCCGTAGGTCCTGCGATCGGCTCCGCCGCCGCAGGATGACCCTCTTCAGGCTCCGGCTGAGGCTCTAGTTCCGTGGGTCCTGCGATCGGCTCGGCCGCGGCAGGATGACCCTCGTCGAGCTCCGGCCCAGGCTCAGTGTCCTCGACAATCATCGGCTCGTCAGCGGGGTCTTCAATGTCGAAAACCTCTTCGGCCTCAATATCCTCCGCAGACCCCTTCACCAACGGGATCGCGATGGTGGGCAGCGCCGCGGTCAGCGCCGCGATCTCGGCATCGAGCGCGCCGCGGATCGCATCGAGCGCCGCCTCGGGATCGGTGAACACGTCGAGCGTCCATAGCGGCACCACGATCCACCCAAGGCGCTCGAGCCGCGAGACTTGCCAGCGCAGCCGATCGCGAAGGCTCACGGCCACTCCTGGCTGCGCCTCGTCGGTGACAACCGCCACGCGATAGCCGCGGTCGCGCGGACCACCCACCGCGAGGGCGATGGTGTCCGCCCCAGCGCCGTAGCGCAGCCTCACCGCGTAACCCTCCGCGCGCAAACGCGTGGCGATGTCCGTGAGCAACCAGTCGCTCGGGCCAGGCTCTGGCCGCTCGGCCTCGGCGGGGTTGGTCTCGCCGCGCGCAACAAGGTCGCGCAGCGCATCGATGGCCTCGGGATCCGTGAGCCCGTCTGCGATGTCACTCAGGTGATCGGCATCGAGGGCGGTGACGATCGTGACTCGAGCGTGTGAAGCCACGAGCGCTTGGGCGAGCGCTTGCTTGCCCCAATCCGATTCGAGAACCCCAAGCCCACCGGGCAAACCGCCACGCTGATCACGCGCGAACCCTAGCGAAATGATCACTTCGTCAACATCGATACCGCCAGCCTCGCCCATGGCGACCACGGCAACCCGCTCAGCCGTAGCGTCGTCCCGTTCCTGGATGGCGGTGCGCAAACGGTTAGCGTGCACGTCATTACCAGCAACGATGGCGAGCGAGCGGCGGGGAATCGTGCGTGCGTTGGCGTCCACAAGTTCAAGCACGGCCATGACCTCGGCGCGCGTGGACTCGACGGCGTCGTGACCTGCGGCGGGCGATCCCACGGCGTCGAGCACCGTGACCGCAAGCCGCGAACCGGACCCCGCCGTGGGCAACGGCTGCAGCACGCGGCCATATGCCATGGTGCCGAGCACCATCGTCACGCGAGGATCGCGCGGCTGCGGAGCCACGGGCATGGTGACGCGCGGCAGCAGCGCGGCAAGCACCGAGACCGCAGACCGGGTGGCGGCCTCCGCGTCGCCAATCACAATGACCTGCCGCGCTCGAGCGATTGCGGGAATGGTCTCAGCGAGCGCGAGCGACTCCGCACCCGCGATGATCACGGTGTCGATGACGCGCTGCGCGGGCACGATCCGCGCCACTTGCTCCGCCGTGGCGAGCACCACGGGCCGCAACGAGCCAACCACGGGCCCAAACGCGGTCCACAGCCCGCGATACGAGGAGTTCGCGCCCTCCATGAGCGCGGCAAACAGGTCTCGCGCCTCATTGGGGTGGCGAGCGATCGCGCCCCGCCGGCGCTCGGCCACCGCGCGCATGAGCGGCCCAACGCGAAGCTCGGCGAAGCCTTCGTCGGCGTCGATGAACTCAGCCACCGCACGCCCAAGCGCACCCGGGGAGGCGAGCCGGTCGTCGGCCGCAAGGATGGCCTCATAGGCGGACGCCCACCAGGCAAACTCAAGATCGCGCCGCACCTGGTCAGGGCCGGCGTTGCGGGACCGCAGATCCTCGAGCAGGCCGCCAAGGCCAACGTCCTCGATGTCGCGGTCAAGGGGGCGGGCGCGCGCGGCCTCGAGGGTGCCGGGGATGCCCTCGGCGAGCTCAGTGAGGATGCGCGTCATGTCATCCCACGGAAGGTCTGGGAGGTCATCGCGGCCCGTGACGCGCCGTACCGGGTCCCCGATGCGCGCCCACAGCCGCAGCACCTGCTCCACGCGGTCGCCAAAGATGTCGAAGTCATCCGGAACCACGGGCCAGCCGCCCGACGAGGCCATGGCCCGCCAGCGCAACGCCTGGTCGTTCGCGGCCACCAGCTCGGCGTGCAGGTTGGCCTTTGACCGCCCTGGCCGCAGTAGCTCAACGGCCCGGCGCACGAGCGCCCGGCGGTCTCTACGCGCGAGCGCCGTCTCGCGCTCCCCCGCCGGCGCTGTGGCGTCGACGATGTCGTGGAGCGAGCGATGGAACACGGCGGGCGAGAAAATCTCGAGGGTGGAGCGAAGGTCGGTGAACAGCGTCACCTGGTCCGCCCAATGCGCGAGCGACGTTGCCTCGTCCACGCCCGTCTCGTGGGACGCGAGCGCGGCCTCGGTGCGCATCTTGGGGATGTGCCTCACCAAGAGCGTCGCGAGCGCCTCGTCGAGCGCCGCGCCTTCCTCTGGGTTATCGGTGATGGGTGACCACCACGGCACCAGTTCAATGCCCGACGTTGTGATCGGGGCGGTCTCGGTGGTCACCTCGTCTGGCTCACCAAGGCGCTTGACGATCGCGTCTGCCACGGACGCGAAGCCGTGCTCCGCGATGACAGAGCCAGCGGCGCCGTCGAGTCTCACGAGAGTCTGTGGAGCGGGCTCCGTCGAGGTGAGACGCACGATCGCCTGCACGGCATCGAATGCGCTCACGTCCCACGGGCGGTGGGTGCGGTGCAGCGCATCGAAGCGCGATTGCGCCACCCTGCGCGCCTGCAGCAGGCGCTCGCCGGCAAAGCGAATCTGGGCGTCGTCGACATCGACTCCGCCCATCGTGATGGAGTTCAGCAGGCGCGAGCGGGCGGTCGAGTCCGCCGCGCCATCCACGGCGATGTCACCTGCTCCCGAGTGGTCGAGCCGCGTGGTGATCTGGCGCAGCAGCGACTGCTTGCCTGCGACCACGAGCACGCACCGGCCGGACGCGGCGCCATCGGCGCTGATCGCGGCAACCATGCCCGCGGTGTCGAAGCCAGGGCCGCCTTGGATGAACATCGAGCGCCCCGTGGCAACGGCGTCGAGCGCCGCAAACTGAGCATCGTCGAGGTCGCCGATGCCGCGCTCCGCAAACGGGTCCCTGTCTCCCGTGGCGAACGCGGGCACGGGAACGGCAAGACGGCCGATCGCCTCTTGGTCGCCGGCAACGGCGGCGATGATGTCGGACTTGCGAAGCTCCGTGCCCAGATCGTCAAGATCGTCGACGAGGCGCTGCTCGGGGTCGTCGAAGGCGCCGAGCAACAGTCGCTCCCGCACCTCAAAGCCGGGCCCAAACGCGTCACCAAGAGCGCGCACCGCGTTCCACACGGGCCGCGGGTCAAACGCGGAGCCACCGGCGGCCTTGGGTACCAGGTCAACCACAGCGTCGGCCCTTTGGGGGGCGCGCTCACGCAACTCCGAAACGAAAACCGGGTTGAGCGAGACCTCGTCGAGCATCGTCACGAACGCGTCGTTGCCGCGCGCGTCGTCCCACATGACAGGGCGCATTACGAGCGGCAGTTCGCGCGCGTGGCCGTCCTCGCTCCAGACGACGGTGCCTACGACGAGGGCGGCGGTCCACACACCGGTGGCGGCCCTCACTGCATCTGCGGCGGCGCGGATCACGGTGGCCCTGTGCTCGGCGGCGACGCGGGCCTCGTCGTCCCTGATAAGGGAGCTCAGCAGCGTGGGGCGGTTGGCGAAAAAGGGGGCGAGGCCGCCGGGGTGGGCGCCAGCCAGGTCGATGAGGTCGGCGCGCGAGTAGGTGAGGTCGCGCAGCGCGGATACGGTGGCGCTGGCGCGCAACTGATCGCGCCATTCCTGCAACGCTTCCGCCACGAGCGCGCGACCGATGTAGTCCACCACTCCCCTACGGTATCGAGGCGGTTGCGGACCACACGGTCACCACGCCGCCGCGGGCGGGAGAAGGAAGGGACGCGACGGCTCGTAGTGCTGGGCTCGGTCCCCGCAACAGCCCTGACCAATAAGGGGCACGTTGACCGGTCTCAATCGCCTCAAAGTGGCTCTGAGTGGTCAGGGGTGTTGGTGGGTGGGCGTAACGGCGCGCAAGGGCGCCGGGGCCGCGCTGGCGCCGGGAAAAAGAAGACAGTGCGCGCCGACTTAGTCAGACGACACGCACTGCTGGACTGATTGTGCTGCCGCTCGCGATGGGCGTCAATTCTTGGGCGTGTCGCGCCGCACCACGTCCCTTATCCGGGGCACCACCACGCCCTCGGCGGCCATAACCTCCCTGGTCTTGCGGCGGTTTCGCAGTACCCCCACCACGCCAGCAACCCACACCAGCAGCAGCGAGGCGAACGCCACGCGGTACTGGTTCAGCGTGTACTCGGTTGCCCCAGGAGGCGAGACCACCTGCAACACCACGCCCACCAGCAGCACGCCGATGATCGTCGACGTGAAGCCACCGATGTTCACGAAGCCGGTGGCCGTTCCCAGCCGCTCCGAAGACGAAAACGAGCGGGCAAAGTCGATGCCAACCAAAGAGATGGGCCCGCCCATCCCGATCACAGCGCAGAACACCGCCAGCTGCCACCAGGGCCGCGGCGTGCTGAAGCTCAAGAGCACGATCCATGCGGCAAGGGACGCGATCGCGGAGCCCAGCACAATCCACGTGCGCCGCAACGGGTGGCGAGCGGTGAGAACTCCCGCGATGGGGCCGGTGATCATCGCCGCAATCGTCAGCACGATGAGCAGGCCACTCGCTTGCGCGGGCGTGAGACCCTGCGCGGTCACGAAGAACGGCACCCCCCACAACAGCGCAATCACGTTCGCCGAGAACGGCGGCAAGAAGTGGCTCCAGAAGCCGAGCCGCGTGCCCACATGCTCCGTGGCAAGGCGAATGGACGCCCAGAAACGATCGCGCTCGTGCTCAATCGACCCGGGCACCGGCCGCGGCATGCGCACCCACGTGAAGGCGATCGCAGCAGCGCCCACGCCCACCACCGCGAGCGTGCTGAACGTCACCTCCCACCCGTGCGCGTGGAGCAGCCACGCCACCGGAATGGCGGTGGCAAGCTGACCCGCCTGGCCGATGAGTCCCGTCACTTGCATCAGCACCGGCACCCTGCGGGCAGGGAACCAGTGGGCGATGAGGCGGCCCGCGCTAATGAAGATGGGCGCATCGCCCGCGCCAATCAGGATGCGCGCGGCGATCGCGAGCGCCAGGTGATCGCTGAAAGCGAGCAGCAACTGCCCCGCGGCCATCACGAGCGATCCCGCCGTCATCATGGTGCGCGGCCCAAAGCGGTCAAGCAGATGACCGGAAGGGATCTGCATCGCCGCATAGGTGGCCACCTGGGTCACGGACAAGATCGCGAGTCCCGTGGCCTCCACGTTGAATCTCTCGAGGGCCTCAACGCCGGCGACTCCGAGCGCCGTGCGGTGCGTGACGGCGACGAAGTAGACCACCACGGCCGCCACGTAGATGCCCCAGACCCTGCGCTGGGTGGCGAGGGCGGAGGTCACGGCTTCAAGGGTATGCCCGACGCTGGGGCTGGCTTACGCGCCTCCGTCGCCCGGGTGTACGCCCGCGTCCGCGTCGCGAGCGTGCGCCTCGAGAAAGGCATACAGCTCCCGGTCGTCGACGCCCGGGTACGTGCCCTGCGGCAGCGGCGAGAAGATGTGCGCGTGCACTCGGGGACTGGCCCAAGCCTTGCCGTCCCAGCGAGAGGCGACCGCAGCGTCGGGCCTGCGGCAGCAACTGGCGTCAGGGCAGCGCGAAACTGCCCGCTCGCGTGACTCGCGCCCGCGGAAGTACTTGGATTCGTCGAACGGCACGCCGATGGTGATCGAGAACTCACCCGCGTCGGTGGCGCCGGTTTGGGTGGACTCGAAGAAGGTGCCCGCGGGGGTGTCCGTGTATTGGTAGTACTCGGTGGTGCGGGCGCGGCGAGCGAAGGCGCGCCGGGCGCTCCAGTGGCGGCACACGAGCTGGCCCTCCGTGGAGCCAGTGACGTCAACGGGAAGGGGCAGGCCGTCGTTCTCGTACGCCTTGATCACCGAGCCGTCGCCGTCCACACGCAGCACATGCAGGCGCATCCCCAAGTGCGCGGTGGCGAGGTTGCTGAAGCGCAGCGCGGCCGCCTCGTGGGTCACGCCAAAGGCGTCGCGGAGGTCCTCGATGGCGATGTCGCGCTCGTCGCGCGCCTTGGTGAGGAACGCGACCGTTGCGGTGCGCGGCATGAGGCATGCGGCGGCGTAGTAGCTCGCGTCTTGCCGCTGGCGCAGGAAGTCCTCGTAGTCCGCTGGCGCCTCGTGGCCAAGGCGCACGTGGGCCATCGCTTGAAGCGCGAGCGAGCGCAGGCCGTGGCCACCAGGGATCGACGCCGGCGGAATGAAGATGCGGCCGTTCGCGAGGTCTAGGACGCAACGTGCGCTGTGTGGGAGGTCGTCGACGTGCACAATCTCCAGACCGAGCGACTCCGCCATCACACCAACGGTGCGGTGGGTGAGCGCCCCCGAGACGTGGCCGGCGGCGGTGACGTCCGCCTCGCCAATCTCCTCGATGTCCGGCAGGTAGTCGTTGAGTTCTTGCATGCGCAGGCGCTGACGCGTGTTGGCGCGGCGAGCCTCCTCTGGCGTGGCGATCGCTTGGCGTGATCGGCGGTCGAGTTCGCGGTGCAGGCCCACCAGCGCAGTGAGCGCGTCGTCGGGGAGCGAGCGGCTTGGCCGCAGTTCCGGGAGGCCAAGTTCGCGATAGGTGGTGCCGCGCTGGGCACGCTCCAGTTCCACCTCAAGCGCGTCCCTGCCCGACGGCGGGGTTTGCTCAATGAGGTCGGCAACAGTGACGTTAAGCGCACGTGCGATGGCGGAGAGCAGGGTGAGTCGTGGCTCACGGCGCCCGTTCTCGATGAGCGAGAGCTGGCTTGGCACCACGCCAACGGTCTCGCCGAGCTCCGCGAGCGTGAGGTCCGCTCCGTTACGGAAGTGCCGAATGCGCCTGCCGACGTAGCTGAGATCCTCCACGGATTCACGCTAGCGAAATTTCGGCCAAATTTCTCTGCGAGATTGTGCGTGTCGCTGCTGTTGAGGCTCTTACGGTGAAGAAGTAGCCAGATTTTCCCGCGAACGCCCCCGGAGTCAGCGATGACCGTCACCGCCCCACCCGTCACTAGTTCCTTCGCCGTGCCCCGCGATGTTGCCGAATGGGTGGACCGCATTGCGGACCTCGCCCAGCCGCGAGACATCGTGTGGTGCTCCGGATCTCTCCCGGAGCGCCGTCACCTCATCGAGGAGCTCGTGGAGGCCGGGACGCTGATCCCGCTCAACCCCGACCTCCGCCCCAACAGCTACCTCGCGCGCTCCAACCCGCAAGACGTGGCGCGAGTCGAGTCCCGCACGTTCGTATGCACGCCGCGCGAGGAAGACGCGGGCCCCACCAACAACTGGCGCGAGCCTCTCGCGATGCGCGAAGAGCTGCGGTCACTGTTTGAAGGGGCGATGCGCGGCCGCACGATGTACGTGGTGCCATTCGCGATGGGCCCCGTCGGCGGCCCGCTCACGCGCTACGGCGTGCAAGTCACGGATTCGCCTTACGTGGTGGTGTCGATGGGCATCATGACGCGCATGGGCGCGCCCGCGCTCTCTCGTATCGCGGAAGGTGCGGCGTGGGTGCCCGCCGTGCACAGCGTCGGCGCTCCCCTTGGGTATGGGGAGACGGACGTGCCGTGGCCCTGCAACCCCACCAAATACATCGTGCAGTTCCCGGCAACGCGGGAGATCTGGTCGTTTGGCTCTGCCTACGGCGGCAACGCGATCCTCGCGAAGAAGGCGTTCGCGTTGCGCATCGCGAGCGCGCTTGGCCACGACGAGGGCTGGCTTGCCGCGCACATGCTGCTGCTCAAGGTGACGTCGCCTCAGGGCACGGCGCGGCACATTGCGGCGGCGTTCCCCAGCGCGTGCGGAAAGACCAACTTCGCGATGCTGCGGCCCACGCTTCCCGGCTGGAAGGTGGAGACGCTCGGCGACGACATCGTGTGGATTGGGCCGGGCTCCGACGGTCGGCTGAGGGCGATCAACCCGGAGGCAGGCTTCTTCGGGGTAGCGCCCGGGACGTCTCGCGAGACCAACCCGGTGGCTATCGACATGCTGGCCAGGGACACGATCTTCACCAACGTGGCGCTTACCGACGACGGCGACGTGTGGTGGGAGGGGCTCACGCCGTCGGCCCCTGACCACCTCATCGATTGGCAGGGCCGCGACTGGACGCCGTCCTCCCCGGAGCCCGCGGCGCACCCCAACTCGCGCTTCACGGTGGCCGCGCAGAACTGCCCCACGATCGCCGACGACTGGGACGCTCCAGAGGGCGTGCCTCTCGATGCAGTGGTGTTTGGTGGGCGCCGCGCCTCGAACGTGCCGCTCGTGGCGCAGGCGAACTCGTGGGAGCACGGGATGCTCATCGGCGCCACGCTGTCGTCGGAGCAGACGGCGGCGGCCGAGGGAACCGTGGGCGCGCTGCGCCGCGATCCCTTCGCGATGCTCCCCTTCTGCGGCCTCCACATGGCGGATCATTGGGCGGATTGGCTGGCGGTTGGCTCGTCGGTTGCGAACCCGCCGGCGGTGTTCCAGGTCAACTGGTTCCGCAAGGGTCGCGGTGGCCGGTTCCTGTGGCCGGGCTTCGGCGAGAACATCCGGGTTCTCGCGTGGATGCTTGGCCGCCTTGATGGCACCGCGCCAGGAGTCGACTCGCCCCTCGGCACCCTTCCGGCCGAGGGCGAGCTCGACTACCTATCGGCGGGTGTGTCTGGCGAGGAGTGGGGCGAGCTCATGTCCGTTGATCGACGGGCGTTGTTCGCCGAGTCCGACGACACCGAGCGCTACCTCTCGACGTTCTCTCCGCGCGTGCCCGTGGCGATCTACGCGCAACTGCGGCAGTTGCGGGTGCGGCTCGCGTCTGGCGAGTAGGGCCGAGTCAGCCTGCGGCCGGGTTGTCTACCTGCGGCCGCGCCGTCATCCGGCGCGAAGACGCAGGATATCGCTCCGCTCACGTGCGTCCCCTGAGTACGTGGGTGCCGTCCTCGGCAGTTTTCCGACCCTCATGTCCTCAGGGAAGACTCGCGCGGACCCACCCGGGTGCCGCTTGCTAGCCGAGACTCCGCAGCGGGTCAGCCCACTCGGCGGGTGCGATCGCGATGATCCCCTCACGCAATTCCGGACGGTCGTAGCACACGTCCTCAAATGCTCCGGTGAGCACGTGATCCTCCTCCCAGTCGTTCTGCGCGACGCGGCGGAGGCGCGCCAGGAGCGGTACGGGATCGATCTTCCGGTAATGGAGCGCGCGGTAGAGCGGATCAGTCACGAGAAAGCTGTAGCGATGCTCGCGGGTCTCCCCCGGTTCCAGTTCACCACCCATCCACACGTACGCCTCGATGGCCTGCGCAAGATTGATCTGCGGGTCCGCCCATCCCGCCTCATCCTGCCCCTCGGCGCATTGCCCCGGGCCAAACATGTGCAGGCTTAACGTGGCCCAGGGCTCCTCCTCGGACCGTTCGAAGATCGCGTGGATAGTCGCTGGGTGGCGCTCCTCAATACCGTCCTTGATGACCGCACAGGTCACGGCCAGCGATTGTTCATCGGTCGCTGAGTTCAGCAGCACCTCGACGAAGTCGATCGGTTCGGCACCCTCCCGCAACCTGCGGAGGACAGCCACACGCCCGGGCCGCGCCTCCCATATCTGCTCTGGCGACGCGTCGGCCGGCAGGTCGATCCACGCACGGAACGCCATCGCGATCTCTCGGTCCTCGGCCTCGCTCATGGCCCGAGCGTAGCCACGACCCGCGGAAACTGACGGATCATCGCGGGATCGGACCGTCAGATGAGCCGTCGGCGCGGATTCTGACGGACCAGCGCGCGATCCGACCGTCACATTCCGCGCGCGGGCCACGAACTCCATGCCCGCGAGCCACGAGCTCCGCGCAAGCGTTCCAACAACAGTGCGCCTGGGCAGATTCGAACTGCCGACACCCGCTTTAGGAGAGCGGTGCTCTATCCCCTGAGCTACAGGCGCCGGGGCCTTACAAGGTTACCGGCTACCACGCGTCGTGAACGTGCGCCCTGATCTCGCGGTCGTAGATCCCCTCAAGCTCGTCCAGGGTGCCCGACGCTATGGCTGGCAATTCTGCCGCCGCGGCATTGGCGTGGGCTTGCTCGGGCGTGCGGGCGCCTGGGATCACCGTGGAAATGCCGGGCTGTTGCGTGAGCCAGCCGAGCGCGAACTGCGCGGTGCTCCAGCCGGACGGGGTGTACGACGCGACCTCGCGCGCCGCGGCCACGCCAACGTCGTACGGCACGCCACTGAACGTCTCGCCCACGGAGAAGGCCGCACCATCCCTATTGAAGTTCCGGTGGTCGTTCGCGGCGAACTGGGTGTGCTCGTCGTACTTGCCGCTCAGCAGGCCGGAGGCCAAGGGAACGCGCGCGATGATGGCGACCCCAGCGTCGGCCGCTGCCTGGGTGACGAGCTCCAGAGGCTTGCGGCGGAAGAGGTTGACGATGATCTGAATCGAGGCCAGCCCGGGGTGACGAAGCGCCTCGAGCGCCTCGTCGCAGGTTTCCACAGAGACACCCCAGCGCGCTATCCGACCCTCGTCCACCAGCACGGCTAGCGCGTCATACGTGGCGGGGTCGCTGTAGACGGAGGTGGGAGGGCAATGCAGCTGCACCAGGTCCAGCGTGTCCATCCCCAGGTTGGTGCGCGAGCGGTCCGTCCATGCGCGGAAGTTGTCGAGCGTGTACTCCGACGCCTCATGCGGCGAGGCGCGGCGGCCCATCTTGGTGGCCACGAACACCTCGGGGTGGCGCGCGCGGAACTCGCCAACGGAACGCTCTGAGCGCCCATCGCCATAGACGTCCGCGGTGTCGAAGAACGTCACCCCGGCGTCATAGGCCGCGTCGAGGATTGCGGTGGCCGTGTCGTCGGCGACGTCGCCCCAGTCGGCACCCAGTTGCCAGCAGCCAAGGCCGATCGCGGAGATGTCGCGGCCAAGCCGCGGAACGTGGTTGGTGTGCATGCCACCAGCCTAAACACGAAACGAGGGGTCCGACCCCAACGGTCGGACCCCTCGTGTTCGTTATAAGGCTATTAGTCCGTCACTCGAATGTAAGTGGGGTTGTTCTGCCAGATCGCACGGAACTGAATTGTCTTGCCGGGAACCGGCGCGTCGATCTGCAGGTTGCTGCCCGCATACAGGGCCACGTGACCGGACGTGACGATGATGTCTCCGGGCTTGGGGGACGACACGCGCGTGCCCACACCCCAGTACGCGCCGGAAGAGCGCGGCAACGAGATGCCGAAGTGGGCATACACGTACGAGACGAAGCCGGAGCAGTCGAAGCCAGCGGGCGTGCTACCACCGGAGCGGTAGGGGGTACCAACGAACTTCGAGGCGTACTCGATAACCGCAGAGCCCGCGATCGCCTGCTGCACACTGGCCGAGGCCACGACAGGGCGGGAGTTGCCCACCGCAGTGCCGGACGAGGTCCGCACCACCGGCTTGGGAACCGGGTTCTTCTTCACCTTGACGGTTGGCGTGTCCACGTCGAAGTCGGCGTCTGCATCAGCCGCGATCTGCGTGGGCGCGTCAGCCTGGGCTTCCGCCTGGCCAAGGTTCGCTGCCATGACGTTTGCCGTGTCAGGGGTGACCGGCTCCGTCGTGACCAGTGCAGCCGCCGCGGCGCCGGTCAGGGGTACCACTATCAGTGCGGCGGAGGCCGCAGCCGCCACCGCGCGCGTCCTGGCGCGCATGTATCCGTAAGTCAAATTTTCGTTCCTTCCGCGCCCTGTGCGCGTCGATGTTTCCGGAGCCTCAACGTGTTGCCGCCGCAACGCGTTCCCTCTTGTTTGGGCTCCCTAAGAGGATGGTCCTCAAGTAGTTACTAGTCGACGATGGTACCCAAGATTCGCCCGAATGTTCAGTCGAGCGCCACAAAAACGTGCCGTCCGTCGTCCTCGGTGATGGTCATCGAGCCACCAGGCCCGGTGATCTCAATGCCTCGAGTCGCAGCACGCACGGATACAGAATTGCCTGGTAGAACCCCCAAATTGGCGAGTTCCGCCAAGAACTCCGGCTCCGCTTGAGGCGTCTCCCCAATCCGTGTGACCACCCCCACAGTGCCTTCTCCAAAAAAAACTTCAGAGATAGGTACTTCGTCCCGGTTTTGGGCCGTTTCGCGTGCCACCCCCAGGTCGTCAAGACCGGGTACGGGATTGCCGTACGGGGACACCAGAGGGCCCTCGATCATCTCGACGACGCGGCGCTCAACGCGCTCGCTCATGACGTGCTCCCAGCGGCACGCTTCCTCATGCACAAAGGCGAGCTCGAGCCCGATGACGTCGGTCAACAACCGCTCCGCGAGACGGTGCTTGCGCATCACCCGCGTCGCGATCAACTCGCCCTCTGCAGTGAGCTCCAAGTGGCGGTCCGTAGGGTCAACAACCACCAGCCCGTCGCGCTCCATGCGCGCCACGGTTTGAGACACCGTGGGGCCGGCGTGGCCAAGGTGCTCGCTGATGCGCGCTCTCATGGGCACCACCCCGTCCTCGCGCAGCTCATAGATGGTGCGCAAGTACATCTCGGTGGTGTCGATGAGGTCCGTCATCCCGCGTGCCTCCCCATGCCCGTGTACTCCCAGCCGGCGTCTCGCCACGCGTCAACTGGCAAGCAGTTTCGTCCGTCAATAACCCGACGCTTGCTCACCAGAGCTCCGAGCGCCCCTGGGTCTGCGGTACGGAACTCGTTCCACTCCGTGGCCACGATGACGAGGTCGGCGTCCTTCACAGCACTGTCGATCGACTCCGCGTAGGTCAACGTGGGCCACAGCGCCGCCGCGTTGGCCATGCCCTGCGGGTCATAGACCCGCACATCGGCCCCGCCAAGGTGCAAGCGCCCCGCTACGTCGAGCGCCGGCGAATCACGAACATCGTCAGAGTTGGGCTTGAACGCCGCTCCCAACACAGCGATGCGGGCACCAAGCAGGGAACCGCCAACGCTCTGCGCGGCGAGCTGCACCACGTGGTCACGCCTGCGCATGTTCACCGCGTCAACCTCGCGCAAGAACGTCAGCGCCTGGTCAACGCCCAACTCGCCCGCGCGCGCCATGAACGCGCGAATGTCCTTGGGAAGGCACCCGCCGCCAAAGCCGAGGCCCGCGCCAAGGAACTTGCGCCCAATGCGCTCGTCGTAACCAATCGCATCCGCGAGCTGCACCACGTCGGCGCCCGTGGCGTCGCACACCTCGGCGATCGCATTAATAAAGGAGATCTTGGTGGCGAGGAAGGCGTTGGCGCTGACCTTCACGAGCTCCGCCGTCGCGAGGTCGGTTACCAGGAACGGCGTGTCCCTCGCGAGGATTCCTGCGTACACGTCGCGCGCAACCTCTTCCGCCCTGCCTGGGCGCTCTGGGTCCACGCCAAGCACAAGGCGATCGGGGCGCAACGTGTCTTCCACCGCGAAGCCTTCTCGCAAGAACTCGGGGTTCCACGCGAGCTCGGCCTGGTCGCCAACGGGAGCAAGCTCACGAACCCGCGCGGCGAGCCGCGCCGCGGTACCCACCGGAACGGTCGACTTCCCAAAGATCACGGACGGTCGCGTCAGCAGCGGCGCGATCGTGTCGATCACCGCGTCCACAAACCGCATGTCCGCGCCGTAGTCACCCTTCTTCTGCGGGGTACCTACCCCAATGAAGTGGATGTCAGCCGCGTCAACGGCCTCGCGCGCATCCGTGGTGAAGCGCAGCCGCCCCGATTCGACATGCTTGCGCAGCAACTCCGGCAACTCGGGCTCAAAGAACGGCACTTCGCCGCGCGAAAGCCGCTCGATTTTCGCCTCGTCAACATCCACGCCAATGACGTCGTGACCGAGTTCTGCCATACCGGCAGCGTGCGTGGCGCCCAGATATCCGGTGCCAAAAACTGAGACGGAAGCCATGCCACGAGCCTAGCGTTCGACGAGCATCGCCCCCCCGCCGGGAAGTGCCACAAAAGCCGCACCGTCCGTACGCACCTCAGCCACGCCGTCGGACAGGGGGACGAACGCCGCCGTACCGCCATCGAGCTGAATACTGTCCGACGCTGTGGTCACCGTGGTGGGATCCAAGGCAAGGACGATGCGGGGGACGGCGGGGAGGTGGGCGGCTCCGCGCTCGAGCCTCACCAAGGCAAAGTCCTCGACGGGCACCGCATACGTGGTGGCGCAGCCCACGCGGGCGACCACGGGGCGCAGCGGGGCGGCGGGCTGGGCGTCGAGAATCGCCTCGAGCCGCGCGACGTCAATCATCTTGGGCGTGAGGCCGCCGCGCACCACATTGTCCGAGTTCGCCATAATCTCTACGCCGATTCCGGACTGGTACGAGTGGATCACCCGCGGAGGCACGTAACAGCCCTCGCCCGGTTGCAGCACCACGGGGTTCATCGCAAGCGCGACGAGCGCACCGGGGTCACCGGGGAAGGCCCTGGCGGCTCGTCCCGCGAGCGCGAGGGCACTATCGCCCTCCGGCTGGTGAGCAAGGCGATCGAGGACCTCGGTCTTCGCCTCGCCGCCAAGCACGGCCATCACATAAGTAAGGAGTGACTCGCGGCCATCCACGAGGGCGACGAGATCGTCCGCACCAAGCTTGCGCAGGTCAGCGGCAAGTTCGCGGACGTCGCGTAGGCCCACGAGCAGCCGCATCGGCGTGAGGGCGACAATGAGCTCCGGCTTGTGGCGCGGATCTCTGAAGGTGCGATCAGGGGCGTCGATTGCGACCCCGCGCTCCTCCTCCGCTTCGAAGCCGACGTGGGCCTGGTCCAAGGTGGGGTGTACCTGAATAGACAGTGGAGAGGCGATCGCAAGAATCTTCAAGAGATAAGGAAGGCGCTCACCGCCAACGGTGCGCTCCGGATCCGCGGCGATGAAGGCCGCCAGGTCGGAACCGTCTGGGAGCGCTGAGGGATCTGTCTCGTGAGCGCCAAACCACGCCTCTGCCACGGGACCCGCAAGGTCTTCAAGCGCCAGGATCCGCGCCATCGATCCATGCTGACCCCACGAAAAGGCCTTGAGTCGCGGGTCGATGCGGATCACCCAGCAATCATGCCAGGGCCGCGCCCGTACGATGTCAGGCATGTCCGATCTGATTGAGATCCCCGCGCACCTGCTGCCCCAAGACGGCCGGTTTGGCTCCGGCCCGTCCAAGGTGAGCGACCACCAGCTGGCCGCGCTCATGGCGGCTCAGCCTGGGGTGCTTGGAACATCGCACCGGCAGGCGCCCGTGAAAAACATTGTCGGCGAGATTCGCGCGATGCTCGCCGAGTTCTTCCAGGTGCCCGACGGCCACGAGGTCATCCTCGGCAACGGCGGCTCCACGCTGTTTTGGGATGCGGCCGCGTTCTCGCTCGTCGACGAACGCGCGCAGCACTGTGCGTTTGGCGAGTTCGGCAACAAGTTCGCGACCGCCACGTCGCGCGCGCCGCACTTGGCACCGTCGTCGGTGTTGACGGCGGAGGCTGGCTCTGTCGTCACTCCCAAGGCCGAGGACGGCATCGACACCTACGCCTGGCCGCAGAACGAGACCTCCACTGGAGCGATCGCGGACATCTCACGGCCAACCGGGATCGGCGATGCGCTCGCCGTAGTGGACGGCACCTCTGCTGCAGGCGGCACCCTCGTGGACCTGAGCCAGATCGACACCTATTACTTTGCGCCGCAAAAGAACTTCGCGTCCGACGGCGGGCTGTACTTCGCGATCCTGTCGCCTGCCGCGGTGGAGCGGGTGGAGCGCGTGGCCGCGAGCGGTCGCTACATTCCGGACACCCTGTCGCTCGCGATCGCCCTGGAGAACTCGCGCGCGAACCAGACGCTCAACACCCCAGCCGTCGCCACGCTCGTACTCATGCACGCGCAGCTGAAGTGGCTGCTAGAGCAGGGTGGAATGGCGTGGGCGGCGGCCCGCACGGCCGAGTCATCGGGCCGACTTTACGCGTGGGCGAGTGACTTTCCTCACACTGAGGCATACATCACAAACCCTATAAATCGGTCACCTGTCGTCGCTACTTTGGATCTGCTTTCAGGGGTCGACGCAGCTGAGATGCGCCGACACCTGAGGGCCAATGGGATTGTGGACATTGATCCGTATCGCAAGCTCGGCAGGAACCAGATTCGTGTAGGTGTGTTTCCCGCTGTTGATCCGGACGATGTCTCCGCTCTCATCGATTGCCTCGAATTCGTAGTGGAGAGATTGGTGACATGACCGAACAGCAGGATGTCCTGGACCCGCGCCGGCCACGCCGTCGCATTCCGGTAATCCTGCTGGGAATCCTCCCCGCGGCCATCGCCGCAACCATGCTCGTCGCGGGCCCCCACTATGTGGACCCTGCCCAAGCAACAACCGACGCCGCTGGCGCCGGAGCACCAGTTGCCAGCACCCCAGACATCACCCCTGGCGTGATCGCCCCTGTCACCGACGTGGACCTCGACGCCGCGGTGCAGCAGATCACGGTGACCGTGCCCAAGCCAAAGGTCGCCCCCGCCGCCAAGATCGTGACAGTGAAGTCCACCGCGAAGACCGCGAAGACGTCGTCGAAGGCCACCGTCACCAAGGCAAAGGCCGTGAAGAGCGTCAAGAAGGCGTCGACGAAGACCTACAAGCAGTTCTGCGCCAACCCAAGCAACCCCGTCAACGCCTCTGGCTCCACGGGCAAGGCCCTGCTCTCCGCTGTGAACAAGGAGCGCGCCAAGTTGGGCATCGCTCCCCTGTCGTGGTCCTCCTCGATGGCCTCCGTCGCCACCTCGTGGTCCAAGAGCATGGTGAAGAAGGACGCGAAGACCGGCAAGCTCATCGACGGTCTGGCCCACAACCCCAACCGCCCCGGCTCCGAAAACGTCGCCGTGGTGTACAGCTCGGCCGGCTACTCCGCGAGCACCGCGATCGCGAAGATGCACAAGAACCTTGTGTACTCGAACGGGCACTGCCTCAACCTCATGAACCCCAGCCACTCTTCGATGGGTGCGGGGGTCGCGAGCTCTTCCGATGGCACCACCTGGTACGCCACGGAGAACTTCCGCTAAGCGAGCACTTGCTCCTGCGGCTGCTCGGCGAGCTGCGCCTCTGACTCAACCGGGGCGTCTTCCTGAACCACAGCGTCTGACTCAACCACAGCGTCGGGCTCAACCACAGCGTCGGGCGTGCCGAGGTCAAAGCCAACCACAACGTCGGACGCAAAAACGGGGTCTGCGGCGGGCCACTGCGTTGGCCCGTGCTCCACGGTGGTCTGCGAGTGCGCGCCACAGCCGTGGTCAACGCTCACAACCTTGCCGTCTGAGGGCGACCACTCGTTGGTGCACGCGCCAAAGACGAGGCGCATGGCTCCGCTGAGCGGCACGTAGAACGCGCACGTCTGGCACGGCTCGGCCGAGGCGACCGCTTGGGCGGCCGTTGGGCCGTGCGAGCCGCGATACCAGCGCGACGCCACGTCATCGCGGCCCTCCGCGCCAAGCACACGCTCGCGCCCAAGGCCAAGCTCCCAGATCTGCATCGCGTCCTCGTCCTTGCTCACCTCATAGGTGGGGACAAGGCGGGGATCGTTCTCGATGAGTGGCAGCACCATCGACGGCTCGAGATCGCCGGGGCGCACGCGCTCCGCCCACGGAATCCACGCGGGGGCGAGGAGCGCATCCGCGGCGGGCAGCAGCTCCGTCTCGTCGACGCTCACATCCTTGCCTCGCGGCGCGCGCGACAACGTGACCGTCCACACCCAGCCGCGATAACCGGGGAGCAGGCACGCAAACGTGTGCGAGACGACGCGCTCGCCCTCCTCAACGGAGCCGAGGTGCTCGCCAACCGCGGCGGCATCCTCGGCGAGCTCGATCGCCGCATCCCTGGCGACGTCGATCGCCCCGGTGAGCACGGCGTCGGCCATCACGCCTCCAGCTGCTCGGCCACCGCGCGCAACACGGCGGCGACCTTCTTGCCCTTGTCGCCGTCTGGGTAGCGGCCCTTGCGGAGCGAGTTGGAGACGCCGTCAAGCATCTTGATGAGGTCTTCGACGATGACCGTCATGTCCTCGGTGGGCTTGCGCATGGTCTGCGAAAGCGTCTGCACGGGCTCGAGGAGCGTCACGGTGAGCGCGGAGGGGCCACGGCGGCCATCGGCGATCGAGTACTCGACCTTGGCGCCCTGTCGCGGCGCGGTCACGCCGTCGGGTAGGGCGCTCGCGTGCAGGAACACCTCACCGCCGTCGTCGCCTGCGATGAAGCCGAACCCCTTGTCGGAGTCGAACCACTTCACTTTTCCGGTGGGCACATCAACCTCGTTTACTCGTCGCACCGCGTGTTCGGCGCGTGCCTAGTCTACCCGGCGCCACACCTGCGTCCCCAGGCCGGCAGGTATGGCGCGTTGTCCACAGTTTGGCCCTCCTGCCCGACGCTGTGGCTGAGTTCGCGCGTACGGTCGCCGTACCTATTTGGAAGGGGACAACATGCTGTATCACGTGGACTCGGATGAGGTTGCGGCGGCGGCAGGGCGGGCGCGCCAGTCGGGAGAGACCATTCGCGCGGAGGTTGCGGGGCTCGTAGCGACGCTCCAGGCGTTGGAGGGAAGTTGGCAGGGCCAGGCGTCGGCGGCGTTTGCCGGGGTGCTTGGGCAGTGGAGGGGCGCGCAGGCGCAGGTGGAGACGGCACTCGTGTCGCTCACCGAGGCGCTGTCCGTGGCCGCCACTGGGTACGCGGAGGCGGAGGCGACTGCCGCGCGCATGTTTGCGCGGTAGTCCCGCTTTGAGTTCAGGTGCGCTTTGATGGGACGGTGACCGTACTCATCGATCCCCCACTGTGGCCCGCGCACGGGCGCGTGTGGGGGCACCTGGTCTCGGACACGTCGCTCGACGAGTTGCACGCGTTCGCCGCCGCGGCGGGGATACCGTCGCGCGGCTTTGATCGCGATCACTACGACGTTCCCGCAGAGCGCTACGAGTCTTTGCTGGAGCAGGGAGCGGTGCTTGTGGACTCGCGCGAGTTGGTTCGGCGGCTGCGGGCGTCTGGGTTGCGGGTCACGGCTGCGCAGCGGCGCGGCCGAGCCGGAGCACCCTGATCGCCACGCCAACGGCAATGGTGACCGCCGCTGCGCCGATCGACCATAGGGGGAGTGTCACGGCAAGGGTCACGCATCCGACGACACCAAGCACAGCCAGGGCGCGCGGGTAGCGCCGGTTCTCACGGTCCTGGCGCAACGCCGCAAGATTTGCGACAAGGTAGTAGAGCAAGACGCCGAATGACGAGAAGCCGATTGCGGTCCGCAAATCCGCTATGAGAACTAACAGCACCACGGCGCCGCCAACCCAGAGCGTCGCAACGCGTGGAACATGGGCCGTGGGGTGAACAATCGAGAGCCCTCGTGGCAGATCGCCCGTTCGGGCCATCGCAAGGCCGGTTCGCGTGATCCCTGCAAGGAGGGCGAGGAGTGCGCCGATGGCGGCCACGCCCGCACCCACGCTCACGACAGGCGCCGCCCAGCTCCAACCCCCAGCCGTTGCCACATCAACAAGTGGCGCGCGAGATGCACCAAGCGCAGCGGGGCCTAGCGTGGCGAGTGCGGCAAGTGCCACCGCGAGATAGATGAGGAGGGCAGATGCCAGCGCAATGAGAATGGCGCGCGGAATGGTCCGGCCCGGGTTGCGCACCTCCTCACCCATGGTCGCGATACGCGCGTAGCCGGCGAAGGCGAAGAACAGCAGACCGGCGCTTTGGAGCACTCCGTAGGCGCCCTGCGGTGCGCCGCCTAAGAGCGGAGCGTCGACATGCGGCGAAAGGGCGCCCGCAACCAGCACGAGCGCGAGAACCACGAGCACGATGCCGACGATGATCCTCGTGGCCGCAGCTGTGCGATTGACCCCGAGGCTGGTCACGATAGTGACGGCCATCACGAGAGCGACCGCGAGCGGCCGGGACCAGCCGGATGGCGCAAGGTACGCAGCCGCGGTGAGCGCCATCGCCGCACAGCTCGCGGTCTTGCCGACCACGAAGCACCATCCCGCGACAAAGCCCGGCCACTCGCCGAGCAAGCGTCGGCCGTAGACGTAAGTGCCGCCAGACTCGGGGAACTGGGCGGCGAGCTGCGCGGACGACGTGGCATTGCACAGAGCCACCACCGCCGCGATGGCGAGACCACAGAGGAGCCACGCTCCAGCGACGGCTGCCGCGGGCGCGAAGGCGGAGAACACGCCAGCCCCAAGCATCGAGCCGAGACCGATCGCGACGGCATCACCGAGGCCAAGCCGACGCGCGAGCCCTGACACATCGCAAACCTAGCGACACGCGCCGGAGGTGACAACAGCGTCGGGCGGAAACAAAGGCCCCCTCCCACGAATGGGAGGGGGCCTTCGCCGTGAAGCAGAGTGGACCTAGAAGCCCATGCCACCCATGTCGCCACCGCCGGCAGGCATGGCGGGCTCGGGCTCTGGCTTGTCGGCAACGACGGCCTCGGTAGTGAGGAACAGGCCCGCGATGGACGCGGCGTTCTGCAGCGCGGAGCGCGTCACCTTGACCGGGTCGTTGACGCCAGCAGCGAGCAGGTCAACGTACTCGCCGGTCGCGGCGTTCAGGCCGTGACCAACTGGAAGCGTCTTGACCTTCTCCACCACGACGCCGCCCTCAAGGCCGGCGTTGATGGCGATCTGGCGCAGAGGTGCGTTGATGGCAACCTCGACGATGCGAGCGCCCGTGGCCTCGTCACCCTCGAGCTCAAGCTTCCCAAACGCCTTGGCGCCCGCCTGAATGAGGGCCACGCCACCACCGGCGACGATGCCCTCCTCGACGGCAGCCTTCGCGTTGCGAACGGCGTCCTCGATGCGGTGCTTGCGCTCCTTGAGCTCAACCTCGGTGGCCGCGCCCGCCTTGATGACGGCAACGCCGCCAGCGAGCTTGGCGAGGCGCTCCTGGAGCTTCTCGCGGTCGTAGTCGGAGTCAGAGTTCTCGATCTCGGCACGGATCTGGCGAACGCGTCCCTCGATCTGCTCCGCGGCGCCTGCGCCCTCGACGAGAGTCGTCTCGTCCTTGGTCACGACGACCTTGCGCGCCTGACCAAGAAGGTCAAGCGTGGCGTTGTCGAGCGAAAGGCCTACGGACTCGGAGATGACCGTACCGCCGGTGAGGATCGCCATGTCCTGGAGCATCGCCTTGCGACGGTCACCAAAGCCGGGGGCCTTGACGGCGACCGCGCGGAACGTGCCGCGGATCTTGTTGACCACGAGGGTCGCGAGGGCCTCGGACTCGACGTCCTCCGCGATGATCGCGAGGGGCTTGCCGGTCTGCATGACCTTCTCGAGCACGGGGACGAGGTCCTTGACGGACGACACCTTGGACTCGATGAGCAGCACGTAGGCGTCTTCGAGGACGGCCTCCTGGCGCTCGGGGTCGGTCACGAAGTAGGCGGACAGGAAGCCCTTGTCGAAGCGCATGCCCTCGGTGAGCTCAAGCTCGAGGCCAAGCGCGGACGACTCCTCGACCGTGATGACGCCTTCCTTGCCGACCTTGTCCATCGCCTCGGCGATGAGGTCGCCAATGGCGGGGTCACCCGCGGAGATGCCAGCCGTAGCAGCGATCTCTTCCTTGGTCTCGACCTCTTTGGCGGCGTCGAGCAGCTCGGCGGTGACGGCCTCAACGGCCTTGTCGATGCCCTTCTTGAGGGCGATGGGGTTGGCGCCAGCGGCGACGTTGCGCAGACCCTGCTGCACGAGCGCCTGGGCCAGCACGGTAGCCGTCGTGGTGCCGTCACCGGCAACATCGTCGGTCTTCTTCGCAACTTCCTTGACGAGCTCGGCGCCGATCTTCTCGAACGGCTCCTCCAGCTCGATCTCCTTAGCGATGGACACGCCGTCGTTGGTGATGGTGGGGGCGCCCCACTTCTTCTCCAGGACGACGTTGCGGCCCTTGGGGCCAAGCGTGACCTTGACCGCGTCGGCGAGGGCGTTCATGCCCCGCTCCATACCGCGGCGGGCCTCCTCATCAAAGGCAATGATCTTTGCCATGGGGGTGGTTCCTCTTTCAAGGTGGTGGCTTCGCTGGTGCCCGCGACGGACGGTGGTGACGACCGGCGTTCACGTCACGCCGGAGCCCACACCTCACCCACAAAGCCGAGGTCTGGTTAGCACTCTCGAGGTGAGAGTGCTAATGCGATTCTGGCACTCTCCCGGTGAGAGTGCAAACGCGACCGGGCGCCGTTCGCGGGCCGCGGAACCGGCTACTTCGAGGGGTCGCTGACGAGGTGAACCTCGACGTCCACATCCTGTTGCGGCACGTCGAGGGAGATGTCGTCGATTCCCAGGGCCTTCGCCACTTCCTGCGCCGTTGCCTTGAGTTCCTCGTTCGAGTACACGACGACGTTGTCGTCCGGCTTGGAGCCGCTGAGGTTCGCCGCGGTGACCTTCGTGAATCCGGCGTCTTCGAGCACCTGCTGCTGTTCCGCGGCAAGGCCGTTAATGCCGGCGCCGTTCAGCACGGCGATCTTGGCGTCGAACTGCACTGACTGTGTCTCAGTGGGCGTTGGCGACGGCGTCACGGAGGGAGAAGGAGTGGCCGTCGGCGACGGCGTCACCGTTTCCTCAACGCTCTCCGTGATGGTGGGCGTTGGCTCTTCGGGATCCTTGACCTCTTGGTTCCACAGGTAAGACGCGATGAGGTACGCGACCGCGCCCGCAATGAGGAAGACGAGCACGGGGGCTACGAGGCGCGACCACCACGGACGCGGCGCACGGTGCACTCCAACGGGGCCACCGTGGGCTGCGATCTCGTCGAATTCGTCGGGCGCGTACTGGTCACTCACGGGTGAAGCGTACCCCGCGTTAGTCGGCCCATTGCCGAGCGCGGCCGTGCGTGCGCGCCGTGCGCATGCGACGCAGTCGCTTCACGAGCAGCGGATCGTGCGCGAGCGCGGCCTCGGTGTCGATGAGGGCGTTGAGCACTTGGTAGTACTGGGTGGCGCTCATGGAGAAGTGTTCGCGGATCGAGTCTTCCTTGGCTCCCGCGTACCGCCACCACTGGCGTTCGAAGGTGAGGATGTCAGCGTCGCGCTCGCTCAAAGCGGGCAGGTGCGGCGCGAGGGCGCGTGCGGCGTTGTCCATGGTCCTCCCTTCTGTGCGCCAGCGTACTCGGGAATCACATCCGTGTCATTTAGGCGACGACCCCTCCCCCCCGCGCGCCCCTCCACACACGCCGATCACCTCTCCACACGCCGGAAATGCCCCTCCACACAATCCGCCGCCGTCGGGCCCCCCGCGAAGGCACTCCCCGCATGAACTCGCCGGGAAAGAGTCGCTCGTGTGTGGAGAGGTGATCGCCGTGTGTGGAGAGGTGATCGGTGTGTGTGGAGGGGTGATCGGTGTGGGGCGTCGCTAGGGTTGCCGCATGGCTTCGTGGCGTGATCAGGTGGCCCCCGATTGGGCCGACGCTCTGGCCGGCCAGGAGGCAACGCTCACTTCGCTTGGGCTCTTCCTGCGCGAGGAGATCGCGGCTGGCCGCGGCTACTTGCCCGCCTCGGACGCGATCCTGCGCGCCTTCACCACCCCGCTCGCGGAGGTGCGCGTGCTGATCGTTGGCCAAGACCCCTACCCCACCCCCGGGGATCCGGTGGGCCTTAGCTTCTCGGTTCCTCCCGGACACCCCATGCCACGCTCGTTGCTCAACATGGCGAAGGAGCTCCGTGACGACACCGGAGAAGCCCTCGCCACCGGCGATCTCACTGCGTGGCAACGACAGGGCGTGATGCTGCTCAACAGGGTGCTCACCGTCCGGCCGGGAGCGCCCGCGAGCCACCGCGGCAAGGGTTGGGAGCAGTTCACCGAGACCGCGATCAGGGCTCTCGCCCAGCGCGGCGGACCGCTCGTGGCGATCCTGTGGGGACGTGATGCGCAGGCGCTAGCGCCGCTACTCGGAGACATCCCACGCATTGAGAGTGCCCATCCCTCGCCCCTCAGTGCGAGCAGAGGTTTCTTTGGTTCCAAGCCCTTTAGCAGGGCAAACGATGCCCTCGTGGCCCAAGGAGCCGCCCCCATCACGTGGGGCATCAACTAACCTCACGCACATCATTTGCAATTCCTACAAAACCGATGGTATTAATAGGACATCGGTTACGGAGGTGCACCCAGCGCCCCGGCCCGCGAGCGAGGGAAGTGAAGCGATGGCCACTGCAGCCAGCACCGCGATCTGTCGCATCACGCCTCGCCGAATGCAGGCGTAGGCCGCCCCGGCGTCCACGGACGCACCCGCGCAACGCCGCGCCCCCTCGCACCGCCGCCCCTAAGCACTACAGCCCCTAAGCAACACAGCCCTAAGAACAACCGCCCCACAAGCCCCACACTCCCAAGGAGAACCCAGTGAACTGGCCTGCCCTCGCCGTGCTCGCCGCCGTCGCGGCCGCGTACGTCGGCATTTACTACTTGAACCGCAGACGGTTCAACTTCAGCCTTCTGACGCTCAGCGCACTCGGCGTTGGCGTCGTGATCGGCCTCATCGGCCGCGGCCACGCAGAGTGGATCGAGCCCATCGGCCGCATCTACATCAACCTGCTGCTTGCCTCGGTGGCGCCGCTCGTCGTGGTCTCGATCATTTCCTCGATCGTCTCCCTCGGCAGCATCGAGAAGCTCCGTACGGTGGGCGCACGCAGCTTCGGCTGGCTCCTGCTCACGAACGCGATCGCGGTGGTGCTCACGCTCGGAGTCGCCATCTCGGTTGGCGTGGGTAAGGGAGTCAACGAGAGCCTCGGCGGCGAACAACTCAACGTACTCGAGAACTCGGTGCAGAGCTTCACCGAGGTGGTCGTTGGCTTCTTCCCCGTCAATGTGATCGGCGATCTGGGGGCCAACCACATCATCCCCATCATCATCATCTCGATCGCACTCGCGGTGGCCTACCTTGCGGTGGCACGCAAGGACCCCAAGGGCGTCCGCCCGTTCCGCACCGGCATCGAGGCCCTGCGCCTCGTCATCTACAAGGCCGTTGGCTACGTCATCAAGCTCACGCCGTACGCCGTGCTTGCCCTCACCGCAGGCATCGTCGCCAACTCGGTCAATCTCACCAACAAGTTCTGGTCCCTCATTGGCCTGCTCGCCGTGGCGTGGCTGGTCTGCTTCGTGGATCTCTACGTGGTGAACGGCCTGCTACTGAGTACCTTTGCGCGGGTCTCCCCCGTGGCGTTCTTCCGCAAGATTTTCCCCGCCCAGGTCACGGCTTTCACCACGCAAAGCTCCGTTGGCACCCTGCCCGTGACCACGAGCGTGCTCACCAAGCGCGTGGGCGTGCACCCAGAGGTGGCGCACTTCACTGCGCCCCTCGGCACCACGATCGGCATGCCAGGATGCTCCGGCATCTGGCCCGTCCTGGTGGCGGTGTGGGGCATCAACGCCTACAACATCCCCTACACGGCCCAGGACTACCTGGTGCTCGCGCTGCTCGCCACCGTGGTGTCGATCGGAGTCGCGGGCGTGCCCGGCACGGCCACGGTTGCCGCCGCAACGGTCCTCGCAGCCGCCGGCCTCCCGCTCGAGTTCATCGCCGTCACGCTACCCATCTCGATGATCGCGGACATGGCACGCACCACCGCGAACGTCACGGCCGCGGCCACGAGCGCCACGATTGTCGCTCGCCAGACCGGCCTGCTCAACGACGACATTTTCGCCGGGCGCGCCAGCTTTGACGAGGTCACCGGAGACGTCACCCCACTGCCCGACGCTCCGCTCACCAAGGCGACGGCCGTCACCCAAGGCGCGCCAAGCGTCGGGCAAGAAAACCCCATCCCCACCGAAGAGCCCGCGTATGCGGGAGCGAACAGGAGCTGATCATGAAGCGCATCGTCACCGCCGCGGCAGGCGCCGCGGGCCTCGCAGTACTGCTGTTGGGGATCTCGCCGGCTGCACACGCCGACGTCACCAACCCCGCGGACAACCCCAGCAAGATCACCGTGAAGGGGGACGACGGCCAGACGTACGTCGACGGCCAGGACACGCTCCCCGGCTACGACGACTACGAGTGCACCTACATCCCCGGCGCGTGGTTCGACTTCGACAAGAACCGCGTCTACTACGCGGACGGCAGCTGGATCCCGTGGACCGAATGGGACCGCGCCACCGGCTACAAGGAGTGGCTGGCCAAGAAGGACTCTTCGGGTTCGGGATCCAGCGGCGGCTCGTCGTCCGGGGGTTCGTCTTCCGGCGGCGGATCGAGCTCAAGCGGAGGCTCCTCCTCGAGCGGTGGTTCCTCCTCAAGCGGCGGCTCCGGCGGCAGCAAGACCTCTGGCACGAAGACGTCGGGCACCAAGACGTCGTCCACGAAGTCCGGCGGCACCTCGACCACGAAGTCCGGCGGCACCTCCACGACCAAGGACGGCACGACGAGCGAGACCGAGGTCTCGCCCACCGCATCGGCACTGCCGCTCGTGAGCGCCTCGGCAAGCCCAAGCGCATCGCCCCTCCCCCAGCTGGTCTCCGAGTCGCCAACCGCGCAGCCAAGCGCCTCCGCCGCCGTGGTCGCGTCGGAGCCCGGCGAGAGCGCGGGCGCGGGCGCCGGACTCGCGATCCTCGGCGGCCTCGCGGCCGCGGGAGGCCTCGCTTACGGAACCACGTGGTTTGTGCGGCGCGGCCGCGCACCCCAGGCAGCAAGGGGGTCGGCGTGATGTCTAGCGCCCGCAGCATGCGCTGACCCCTAACCCCAAGCAAAAGCTCCGCACCACCGCCCGTGAGCGCCACAGCTCAGCGGGTGGGCGAAGCACACCCCTTTCACCCAAGACATAAGGAAGAACTCTGATGCAAGGAAAGACAGTGCGGCGCCTGGCAGCCGCATCGGCGGGTCTCGCGGTAGCGGCCACGCCGTTCCTCGGGGCCGCGGCATACGCGGCGCCTGAACGGGCGGCTGCCACGTCCGAGGACACCACCTATCTGGCGGACACGCTCGGCCTCCCGGCCCAGTCCATCGTGGAAACCGTCACGTACGACCGTTTCCAGTGGCTGCTCCAGCAGCCAGGACAGTTCGCGTTCGTCGTGGGCTCCACCAACGACGCCAACTTCAAGACCCGCGTGCAAGAGGCAGACGCCGCGGCTCGCGAGGCGGGAGCCACCAAGCTCTACTGGTTTGACCCCAACCTCACGGGATACACGGACGCCAACCGCAAGCTCGACGTTCGTAACCCGGAGACCATCAACCTGGCTGCGGCCTCCCAGACCATCTTTGGGAACATCTGGCGCAACGTCATCGGCCAGTACCTTGGCAACGGGATCCAGTCCACGCCTAACTCCTCCGGCAACTCGGTCACCGTGACGGCGAACGACTCTGTGGTCAACGACTCCGTGAACCCCGCATGGGACCTGCGCACCGGTGCCACGCCAGCGGTGAGCTCCACGGATGATGTGTTCTTTGTCTATGACAAGGACCGCACGGTTGACGGCGTGGCGGACAAGGTGGCGGACTTCGTCAATCTCTCTACGGTGGCCGACGCCAAGCCCGGAGTGACGGCCGCACTCGCAACCGTTGGCGGCGGCGCCGCGATCGACGCGATCGGCCAGTTCTACTGGTGGAAGGACTCCAACAACAAGATCCAGGCGAACCAGAACGGCGGCACCCCTGAGGGCATCGCGCGCTATGGCGGCGACATCCTCAACGATTCCGACAACGCGGACGGCTGGAACGTCAAGCAGGTCACCTACCCCGAGTTGCTCCACCTGCTGAGCATCAAGGAGCAGGGCGCCAACTTTGCCCTGCTGTTTGGCGGCACGTGGTGCCCCAACACCCGCGCGGTGATCAAGTTCGTCAACCAAGAGGCCGTGGAGAATGACGTCACCGTCTACAACTTCGACCTCGTGCTCGACGGCGGCAAGACCAACGGCAGCAACGGTGGCTCCAACCCCATTCACGTGCGTGACAACGCCGCGAGTGGAAGCACCTTCAACTTCCGCCCGTCGTTCGTCTACGGCGACCTGGTCCGCACCTACTTCGCGAACCTGATCACGCAATACGACCCCAACTCCGGCAACCGCGTTGCGTACTACCCAAGCGGCAACCAGTCGGCGTTCCCTGACGTGGTGCGCAAGCTCCAGGTGCCGTTCCTCATCGGTTACGAGCGCGGCGTCTCCACCAACCCCTCCGGAACCGCGGTCAAGCGCCAGTGGATTCAGCAGAACACGGACGCCAATACGGGCCTCGCGACGTTCAAGGAGTACATGACGAACTGGTGGTTCACGCAGCCGTCGGCACAGATTGGCCTCAACTTCGCGATCCCCGCGGACGAGTCCACGCTCACGAGCGCCGAGCAGAGCCAGCTGGCACAGGCTCGCGCCAACGTCGCCTTCGCCCAAGAGGCCCTCGACAAGCTCGACGTCTTCTTTGGCGGGCTTCCGGGTGCGGTCAAGTCCACGCGCACGGTCACGGCGCCCGACGCTGTGTATGGGGCCGACGCTACGGTCGCCTTGGCCATTGCCAACAAGTACGGCAGGGTTCCGGCTGGCGTGGCAACGCTCAGCATCAATGGGGCGGAGTACCCGGTGACGGTGGCGCAGAACGCGGCCGAGTTCACGGTGCCTGGCCTGCCTGCTGGCTCGCACCCCTTCACGATCACCTACGCGGCCGACTCGCAGCTGCTTGGCTTCACCGAGACGGGAACGCTCACGGTCACCAAGGCAGCCGTGAAGTCCGCGGCAGGCGCGGTTGTTACCAAGCCCACCCCGCAGAAGGCCGGAAGCTACAAGGTCACGGTGACCGAGCCGTCGGGCCTTGCTAAGGCGAGCGGTGCGGTCACGGTGACGCTCAAGAACGGGTCCACCACCAAGACGGCCACGGGGACGGTCACGGCCGGTACCGCGACGATCGCGCTGCCCAAGCTGCCTGCGGGCACGTGGACGGCCTCCGTGGCATACGCCGGGGATGCCAACTACGCGGCCAAGACGGTCGCTGGCGGCTCGGTGGTGTCCTCGAAGTCTGCGGTCTCGAAGGTGGCGGGTGCGGTCTCGAAGACCCCAACCAGCACTAAGGCCGGCGCCTACAAGGTCACGGTGAGCGCTCCCGCGGGCCTTGCGAAGGCGAGCGGCAAGGTCACGGTGACGCTCAAGAAGGGCTCATCGAAGAAGACCGTCACGGGAACGCTGAAGTCGGGCGTGGTGACGATCGCGGTGCCGAAGCTGGCGAAGGGCACGTGGACCGCCTCTGTCGCGTTTGCCGGCGACGCCAACTACGCGGCGAAGACCGCTGCTGGGGCCTCCATTAAGGTCACCAAGTAGCACACACAAAGGGCCGGTCGCGGAGCGTGGGGCACCGCGGCCGGCCCTTTGTGCTGCCTGGGAGCTGGCAGCGGGACTTGAACCCGCAACCGCCCGATTACAAGTCGGGTGCGCTACCAATTGCGCCATGCCAGCGAGCTCCTCTGACCACAGCCAAAGGCGCGCGGTCAAGAATACCGGCGCGAGCGTCGGGCCGGATGCGTGGTGGCTTAGCCCGCCAGTTGCGACTCGAGGAACGGGCCAAGTACGCCCTCTTGCAAGAACGGCACTTCTTGGATGTTCACTGGCTCGCGATTGACCATGAAGGTAGGCGTGGCGGTGACGCCGTCAATGGACGCCTGTTGCGCGGCCGCGTTGACCCAGTCGTTGAACTCGCCGTCGACGAAGGTGTCAGCCACCTCTTGCGGCACGCCCACGCTCACGGCGAGGTTGGCGATCTCCGCATCGGTGAGGCCCGGGGTCTGCTCCGCGGGCTGGTTGGCGAACAGGATCGCGTAGAAGTCGGCGAGGTGCTCTGGCGAGCGGTCCGAGACCACGGCGGCTGCGTTCGCGGTGCGCGTCGAGTACTTGGTGCCGTTCGAGTACGGGTCCAGGCCATTGAGCATGTGGTAGTAGATCGAGACGTCGCCGGCTTCGCTCATGGAGGTGAGCGTCTCAGCGTTGGTGTCTTCAAAGATCTTGCAATACGGGCACAAGAAGTCCAGGTAGATGTCCGTGCGGAGCTCGCCGCCGGCGGCGCCAACGAGGATGCCGCCCGTCTCGTCAGAGCCTGCCGGAGCGTGCGCCTCCGCAAGCGTTGGCGTCTTGGAGGTGTCGACGATGAAGTAGACGACGCCCGCGAACACCGCGATGACGGCGATCGAGACCGCGATCACGATGGCGGTGGTGCGGCGCTCCTTCGCCTTGACCTCTGCCTGAGCCTTCGCCTTGGCCTGTGCGCGAGCCTGCGCCGCGCGATCTGACTTCGATGTCATCTCTCCCCCTTATAGATAGGCGGTCCGTCTCGCCACCCTAACGGGCAGCGAGACGGACCGCCTGGGACCTAAGCCGTGCTTTACGCGGAGGCCTGCTCCTCAAGGAAGGACTTGAGTGCGCCCTCCTGGAAGTACGGCACCTGGTTCTGGTCGAGGATCTCGCGATCGACCATCACGGTAGGCGTGCCCTGCATGCCGTCCGCGGAGGCCTGCTGCGTGGCGGCGGCCACCCACTTGGTGAACTCACCGTCCGCGAAGGTCTCAGCCACGTCTGACGGCACACCCGCACCAATCGCGAGCGCGGCGATCGTCGCGTCGTCGAGGCCCGTGGTGTTCTCGGCCGGCTGATTGGCGTACAGCGCGTCAAGGAAGCCAAGGAACTGCTCCGGCGACTTGTCCGCGACAACGGCGAGCGCGTTCGCCGCACGCGTGGAGTACTTGGTGCCCGCCGAGTAGCGGTCAAGGATCGAGATGGGGTGGTAGACCATCTGGATGGTTCCGGCCTCGCGCAGAGCGTTGAGGTCCTCGCCGTTGATCTGCTCAAACTGGTTGCAGACGGGACACATGAGGTCGAGGTAGACGTCCACGCGCACCGCATCGGTGGGCACGTCTACACCGGCCACTCCACCACTGCCAACCGCAATGCCGCCCGTCTCGTCGGCGATGGCGGGCCCGCCCGCCTCGGCCAGGGGCGGCACGTTCGCCGAGTTCACGATGAAGTAGACGATGCCCGCGAACGCGGCGATCACCACAAGCGAAACCGCGATGATGATCACGGTGGTGCGGCGCTCCTTGGCCTTCACCTGCTGCTGCGCCTTGGCCTTCGCGTTGGCGCGTGCGGCACTGGCGTCTTGGTTCTTGCTAGCCATGTATCCCTCCAGAAATGACGTGCTTGAGTCTAGTTGCCGCCACGCATCCAGCCGTCGAGGCTGAACTTGGTGCGGGGGTAAACGAGTAGCCATGCACCGAGGATCACGAAGCCGACCCTTTCGAGCATGTGCATGGGGTAGTTGGTGGTGCCTTCCGCGACGTCACCGCCGCCACCAAAGCACCCGCAGTCGATCGAGTAGCCCTTGGCCCATGCCCAGATCACGCCGAACATGAACGCCGCCATCATCGCGAGCCACACGATGGCCGCGATGCGGGTGAACAGGCCAAGAATCAGGAACAGAGCCAGCAGCAGTTCAACGAACGGGAGCATCGTGCCAACGAACGGCACCACGGGCTCTGGCAGCAGTCGGTACGCACGGACCGCGATGATGGACTGCGGAATGTCCTGAATCTTGGGGATCGCGGCGGCGATCAGAATGCCAGCCATCGCGAGGCGCACCACAGTGGAGATCCACTCAAAGACCTCGGACTTCTTCACAGCCATGTGAACTCCCTGTTATTGGCGCTGCTCGCGTAACGAATCCTAGCCGCGAGCGGTTCCCGTCAATATGGGCCGTACTTCCCAAGCGGCCACCACACCTGGTCGATTCCCGCGAAGGCAATGCCAAGCAGCGCGATGGCCGCGGTGATGAACACCGCTCCCCAGAACAGGGCCCACCCTCGCGAGGGCGCCAGGCCAGCCGCGACAATGTGAGCTCCGATGCGCGCCTCGCGCCCGCGCGGCCCCCATCCAAGCAAGGCTAGTCCGGCCACTGCCGGCACCACGAACGACATCAGCACATAGGCGGCCGCGGTCTCCGCGCTCATCGCGAGAGCGTGCCCTCCGTACCCAAGGGCGTAAACCGCGAGCGCTGCGAGCGCGGCGGAGGGCAGGGTCAGCACGAGCGCCCGTCCCAGATGCCACGGGCTGGCGAGTGCCTGTGCCACGATTCCGCCCTGCTCCACGCCGCGCCTATCGCGCGAGCGCCACACCGCTCGCGCCGCGGACTCGACACCTCGCGCCACCACGGTGGCAACCAGCGCGAGCGCGGCGGCGATCATCGGCGCCACCGTGGCGAGAGCAACGAGCGCCACTCCCGCCGTGAGCAAGAGCCCGCGCCTGTGCGGCAACACTCGTTCGGGAAGTTCGTCGTCTGCGAACTCCGCGTCCTCGTGCTCGTACTCGTGGAGGTCACCTCCCTCGGCGTTGCGGTCTGCCCGGTCGAAGTATCCGAAGGCCGCCTCGTCTTCCCACCCCACGGGCGCCACGAGCGTCGGCTCCACCTCGCCCACGCCGAGCACGGCCGTCTGGTCGCCCTCGGCGAGCATCCGCGCCAACTCTCGCGGCTGCGGCCGGAACTGCGGCGCGGCGGTGAGGGCGCGTGCCAAGGCGAGCGGAACGTCGGGCCGCACCTCGCCAGCAAGGGTGGCACTGAGCGCCCCCATCCCCGTGCCAAACGGGGCTCTCCCGGTGGCCGCAAACGCGAGCGTTGCCGCGAGCGCCCAGTTGTCCGACGCTGCGGTTGGCTCTCCCCCATCGATCACCTCTGGCGCCACATAGCCAGCCGTGCCGCTCACGAGGCCCGTACGCGTGAGGCGATCGTCCTCAGCGTGGTGAGAGATGCCGAAGTCGATGAGCATGGGACCGCCCGATCCCAGCAGCACATTGGACGGCGTGACGTCGCGGTGCACCACCCCAGCGGCGTGCACGGCGGTGAGCGCTCCCGCGAGCACGTCCGCGAGTTCCGCCACTTGACCCGGCGCAAGCGCGCCCTGGCGCGCCACAAACTGCGACAGCGACGGGCCGTCGATGAACTCGAAGACCACGAAGGCGTCCTCGTCATCGAGCTCCGCATCGAGCACGCGCGGGACACTCGGATGCCGCAAGGACTGAAGCGCCGCCACCTCCCGCGACAAGCGCAACCTGGCCCCAGCGTCGGCCGTATCTACCAACTTGAGCGCGGCCTCAGCGCCGCCTTCGTCGGCCACCAGGTACACCGCGCCAGAGCCTCCGCGCCCCAAGGCGCGCAGCACGCGATAGCCGCCCACGTCGTCGCCTGGATGCCGTTCGATGCCCCGCACGCTGCCACGCTACCGGGGGTCGCTGGTCCTACCCGGGATATGGCAAGATGGCGGTGTTCGTCGCAACGGCGTCGGGCAGTGTCAATGTGGACACCAAAGAGTTAGCAAGGAACCACAGCGGCACTCTTCACCACGGATCGTCTGGCACGTACCTGCCAGTGAAGGGACCAGCAATGGCAACCGTTACCTTTGACAAGGCAACGCGTATTTACCCGGGCACCGAGCGCCCGGCGGTTGACGCACTCAACCTCGACATCGCCGACGGCGAATTCCTCGTCCTCGTCGGCCCCTCCGGATGTGGCAAGTCCACCTCGCTCCGCATGCTCGCGGGTCTCGAGGACGTGGACCAGGGCTCCATCTGGGTTGGCGACCGCGACGTCACCAACGTGCAGCCCAAGGACCGCGACATCGCGATGGTGTTCCAGTCCTACGCGCTGTACCCGCACATGACTGTTGCGGACAACATGGGCTTCGCGCTCAAGATCGCCAAGGTTGAGAAGAGCGAGATCCGCCAGCGCGTGGAAGCCGCCGCCAAGATCCTCGACCTCACCGAGTACCTGGACCGCAAGCCCAAGGCCCTCTCTGGTGGTCAGCGCCAGCGTGTGGCCATGGGTCGCGCCATCGTGCGTCAGCCCCAGGTGTTCCTCATGGACGAGCCGCTGTCCAACCTTGACGCCAAGCTGCGCGTGCAGACGCGTACGCAGATTGCCGCGCTCCAGCGCCGCCTCGGCACCACCACCGTCTACGTGACCCACGACCAGGTCGAGGCCCTCACGATGGGTGACCGCATCGCTGTCCTCAAGGACGGCGTGCTGCAGCAGGTGGGCACCCCGCGCGACATGTACGACGCTCCCGCCAACGTGTTCGTCGCGGGCTTCATCGGCTCCCCCGCCATGAACCTGGGCACCTACCAGGTGTTCGACGGTCAGGCTCAGGTTGGCCGCGGCCGCGTGAACCTGTCCCGTGAGGCCATTGCGGCGCTCAAGGCAGAGGACAAGAACGCCGTTGTGCTCGGCTTCCGTCCGGAGTCGCTCGACCGCTCTACCCCCAACGCTGAGGGTGCCATCCCGATCGAGGTCGACATCGTCGAGGAGCTCGGCTCCGACGCGTACGTCTACGGCTCGGTGCCGAACGAGTTCGGTGAGTCCAAGGAGATCCACTTCTCCGCTGGCGAGTCCCAGATGGTGGTCCGCATCGACCCCCGCGACGTCCCCAAGAAGGGCGACACCGTGTGGGTCACGATCCGCGAGGGCGAGCAGCACACCTTCTCGTCCGCCACGGGCAAGCGCCTCACCAAGGACGCCGTCATCACGGACGCGTCCACGCACGCGTAACTGTTGTTCCGCTGAAGGGCGGTCCGGCTTCGGCCGGGCCGCCCTTTTGCTTGCCCGCCGAACCCTGCGCGAAGCTGCAGGGTTCCGCCATACCCCGCCACTGCGTCGGGCCGACGCTGTGGCAAGGAACGCGGGCGCGTCGCCTCTCCCCGTTACGCTTGGGAACATGGCGCTCAGCATCAAAGGCTCGGCAAATGTTGGCCTGATTGGCCTGCCGTGGGAGATTCCGCTCGAGCATTGGCCAACCGAGCACATCGCGGCGCTGCCGCGCGGCATCTCGCGCCACGTGGTGCGCTTTGTGAAGCTCGAAGGCCGCGTCGTCGCCATCAAAGAGACCAACCCGATGATCGCGCGGCGCGAGTTCAAACTTCTGCGGCGATTGCAGAAGGCGGGGGCGCCGTGCGTCACGCCGCTGGCCGTGGTGACCGGGCGCGAAGGGGTGGACGGCAAGCCGCTCGAGGCCGCGCTCGTCACGGAGCACCTGCAGTTCTCGCTCCCATATCGCGCCCTGTTCAAGCAGTCGCTGCGCGGCGAAACCGTGGACCGCTTCCTCGATGCCCTCGCCGTGCTGCTGGTGCGCTTGCACCTGCTGGGGTTCTATTGGGGCGACGTGTCGCTGTCCAACGCGCTGTTCCGTCGCGACGCAGAGCAGTTCACCGCGTACCTCGTGGACGCCGAGACCGGCGACCTTCACGACAACCTCACGGAGGGCCAGCGGGACTACGACATCGAGCTGGCTCGCACCAACATCATCGGCGAGATGTTCGACCTCGAGGCACAGGGCAGCCTGCATGAATCGGTGGATCCCATCGCGGTGGCCGATCGCCTCGAGGAGCGCTATCGCGAGTTGTGGCGCACGCTCACCAAGTCCGCGACCCTCACCTCCAACATCCCGCTCGAGATCGCCAATCGCGTCAAGCAGCTCAACGAAATGGGCTTCGACGTTGGCGAACTCGAGATGCGTGAGACGGACGATGGCAATGCCCTCACCATCCGCCCAAAGATCGTGGACGCGGGCCACCACAGCCGCCGCCTCATGCGCCTCACGGGCCTCGATGTGCAGGAAAACCAGGCACGACGCCTTCTCAACGACCTCGACGAACACCGCGCATACGCCAACCCGAACGACGATGTTGGCTACGCCGCGCACCAGTGGCTGCTGAAGATCTTTGAACCAACCGTGCGAGCGGTGCCCCGCGAGTACCGCAAGAAACTCGAGCCCGCGCAGGTGTTCCACGAGATCCTGGACCACCGCTGGTTCCTCGCCCAAGAGGTGGGCAGCGACGTGCCGATGGCCGTTGCGGCCGCGAGCTACGTCAAGAACGTGCTCCCCAATCGCCCAGACGAGCAGGCGATCCTCGGCACCTCGCTCGCCGAGATGACGGCAGAACTGCCCGCGCTCACGGCCGAAGTTGAGGCGCGCGCCGCGGCTGCAGAAGAGGAAAACGAAGACAACCTTGGCGGCTGGGGAGGCATCGAGGAGCCGCCGGCCCCGGAAGTGGTCCGACGCTCCACGCGGCGAGCGCCAGAGGACTCGCCTTAGCGTCGGGCCTGGTTGGCGGCTTGGTTGGCGGCTTGGTTAGCCGCGTACAGCGCGATCGATGCGGCTACCGAGGCGTTGAGACTCTCAGTGGTGGCGGCGATGGGAATGGATGCGACCTCGTCGCACGCCTCGCGGACAAGTCGCGAAAGGCCCTCGCCCTCGGCGCCGACCACGATCACGAGCGGGCCGTCGAGCAGCGTGGACTCCGGAAGCGACACGGTGCCGCCCGCATCAAGGCCCACCACGAACAGGCCGGCCCTCTTGTAGTCCTCGATGGTGCGTGTGAGGTTGGTGGCGCGCGCAACGGGGATGCGTGCCGCGGCGCCCGCAGATACCTTCCACGCGGCAACGGTCACCCCCGCGGCGCGGCGATCAGGAATCACGATGCCGCTCGCACCAAAGGCCGCCGCCGAGCGCATGATCGCGCCGAGGTTGCGCGGGTCCTGGATGTGGTCGCACACCACGATGCGCACGGGGCTCGGCGCCTCGAGCAGGTCCTCCGGTTCCGCGTAGGCGTAAGGCGGCACCTCGAGGACGATGCCCTGGTGGGTCTGGCCGTCTGCAAGGAGGTCAAGGCGCGCCTTGGTGGCGTCGCGCACCTCAACGCCTTGCTCAACCGCGAGCGCCACGAGCGACGTCACGCGCTCGTCCGCGTCGATGCGGTTGTACACGTGGAGCACGTTGGCGCGCAGGCCCATCCGCAGCGCCTCGAGCACGCTGTTGCGCCCCACGATGAGTTCAAGGTTTCCGGACGCGCGGTCGCGTGGCCCCCGCTTAGGTGACGCCGGCGCCTTGGCTGCCGCAGCGTCGGCCCGTTGCTTGGCCTTGTACGCCTTGTGGTTGGGGCGATCCTCCGCCCTGGGCGTGGGGCCTTTGCCCTCGAGCGCCTTGCGGCCGTGGCCGCCGGTGCCGACGCTCGCGCCCTTCTTCGAGCCCGCGTTGCGCGTTGCGCCGCGGCGCTTCGAGTTTCCAGCCATGCCTCAAGGGTACCGGGGCCCCCGTGCCGCCTCTCCACACACCGCGAATGCCCCTCCACACAAATCCGGCTCAATCGACAGGGCGCCCATGCGTCGAGGCGATCTACCAGGGGTGTTGCGCGAGGCGTTCCACATCTGTGTGGAGGGGCATTCGCCGTGTGTGGAGGGGTGACCTGGAGAGAGGCGTGCCTGGGGCGTGCCTGGGGTGTGCCTGAGGCTAGCTGAGGCTCCAGCGGGCGCCGTCTGGCGCGTCCTCGATCGCGATGCCGGCCGCGGCGAGCCGGTCCCTGATCGCATCAGCTGCCGCCCAGTCACGGGCCTCACGAGCTGCGGCGCGCGCGTCAAGGGCGGCCTGAACCAGCGCGCCAAGCGCGGACAGCGCTGACGACCCCTCGCCACCACCCGCCCACTGCGGCGCCAGCGGGTCAAGTCCAAGCGCGTCGAGCATCGCCCGCGCCTCGCCAAGCGCCACCGTCACGGCGGCATCGTCACCGGCCGTGAGCGCGGCGTTGCCCGCGCGCACCGTCTCGTGGATCACGGCCATCGCGCGCGGTACGCCGAGGTCATCGTCCATGGCCTCGACAAAAGCGACCGGGAGCGCGGAAGCAGACACAGCGTCGGGCTGGCCAACCTTCTCCCCCGCTCGCGTGACGAAACCGGACAACCGCTCCCACTGGGCAAGGGCCTCGTCGAGAGTGGAATCGGTCCACTCGAGCATGGAGCGATAGTGCACCGTGGCGAGCGCCAGCCGCAGCGCGGCGGCCGGATACGACGCGAGCACCTCGGACACGAGCAGGCCATTTCCCAGGGACTTCGACATCTTGGAGCCCGACTGCGTCACCCACGCCGAATGCATCCACAACTGGGCAAAGCCGTACCCGGCGGCGCGGGACTGCGCCTGCTCGTTCTCGTGGTGCGGGAAGCGTAGGTCGAGGCCGCCACCGTGGATGTCGAATGCGTCGCCCAAGTAGCGCTGCGCCATCGCGGAGCACTCGATGTGCCAGCCGGGCCGCCCCAATCCCCATGGCGAATCCCACGATGCGGTCGCGGGCTCACTGGACTTGCGCGCCTTCCACAGCGCGAAGTCGCGGGGGTCGCGCTTGGCGACCTCCGGGGAGTCCTCGGCCGGCGCAAGATCGCCAAGCGACTGGTTGGTGAGCGCGCCGTACTCCGGGAAGGAGTGCACGTCGAAGTAGACGGAACCGTCCTTCTCGTACGCGTGCCCGGCGTCGATAAGGCGCGCGACCAGGGCCACGATCTCCGGGATGTGCCCGGTGGCGCGCGGCTCCGCGGCGGGCTCCCGCACGCCAACCGCGCGGTACGCCGCCTGGAATTCGCGTTCATAGCGCAGCGCCCACTCCCACCACGGCACGCCCGCCTCGGCACCCTTGGCGAGCGTCTTGTCGTCAATGTCGGTGATGTTGCGCACCATCGTCACGTGATACCCGGACCGCTCGAGCCACCGCTGCAGCACGTCAAACGCGACCGCGGCGCGCAAGTGCCCAATGTGCGGCGCGCTTTGCACCGTGGGCCCGCACAGGTAAATGCCCACCTCACCGGGGGTCAGCGGCACAAAGGGCCGCTCCTCGCGGGTGGCGGTGTCAAACAGGTGCAGGCTCACGCGCCAAGGCTACCGGGGGCTCGGCTCCCGGAACACGAGGGCCGACGCTATGGCCGCGATCCCCTCGCCGCGCCCCGTCAGCCCAAGGCCGTCGGTGGTGGTGCCAGCAATGCTCACAGCCGCGCCGACGGCCGCGCCAAGCGCCGCTTCCGCCTCGCCTCTGCGGGGGGCAAGTTTGGGTCGGTTGCCGATCACTTGGATGGAGATATTGGCGATCTGCCAGCCGTCGGCTCGCACCATGCGCGCGGCCTCCGCGAGCAAGGAAACGCCCGACGCTCCGGCAACGTCCGGCCGATCCACGCCAAAGACGTGGCCAAGGTCCCCGAGCCCGGCCGCGCTGAGCAATGCGTCGCACGCGGCGTGGGCGGCTACGTCGCCGTCCGAGTGGCCAGCGAGAGCGGGCTCATCCGGCCAGTGCAGACCAGCGAGCGCGAGGCCCTGAGAGTCGCCGAACGCGTGCACATCCGTGCCGATGCCCGTCCGGTACGTCATGGGTTCTCCGTCGTTACGAGTTCGCCGCGATGAATGCCGCGAGGGCCAGATCCCCCGCATGAGTCACTTTAAGTCCCCACGGGTGGCCCTCGGTGGCAACCACGCGCAGCCCAAGGTCTCGCACGAGAGTCGCATCGTCAGTGGCCTCGCGCCCCGCGGCGGCCTCATGGGCCGCAACGAGGGCGCTTGCGCGAAACACCTGGGGTGTTTGCACCGCCCGCACCTGATCCCGGTCAACCGGGGCTCCATAGGAGTCGTCCACGCGCGGCGCCGTGACCAAGGTGTCCACGACGGGAATCACGGGGATCGCGGCATCAGCACCGCCCTCGACCGCGGCTATCGCCTCGCGCATCGCGGAGGTAGGCATGAAGGCGCGCGCGGCATCGTGGACGAGCACCACATCTGAGGGTTGCAGGCCGCGTGCGCCGAGCGCCGTCAACCCAGCCCAAACGGAGGCTTGCCGGGAGTCTCCGCCAGCCACAACGTCGGCCCTTCCTTCTACGGCGTCAACGAAGGCGTCGATGTCTTCGGCGACGGCGGTGACGACAATGAGGGATGCGAGCGGCGCGATGCGGTCAAGCGCATGCGCAACGAGAGGGCGCCCGGCAACGGGCACCAAGGCTTTGGGGGTCGCGCTTCCTAGCCGGGTACCGCGACCGGCGGCGGTGACAACCGCCGCGATGGTCACGAGGCGAGGACCTCATCAAGACGGACACCAGCAGCGGCCTCGTCGCTCTTCTCGGCGAGAGCAAGTTCGCTCACGAGAATCTGACGCGCCTTGAGAAGCATGCGCTTTTCGCCGGCACTAAGGCCCTTGTCGGTGTCGCGACGGCTGAGGTCACGCACAACTTCGGCAACACGAATTACGTCGCCGGACGCGAGCTTTTCGCCATTCGCCTTGAAACGGCGAGACCAGTTAGTGGGCTCCTCAACGTACGGCTCACGCAGCACGGAGAAGACCCGCTCGAGGCCCTGCTTGTCCACGACGTCACGCACGCCAACGAGGTCAACGTTCTCAGCTGGCACCTTGATGATGAGGTCGCCCTGGGCTACACGGAGCTCCAAGTACGTCTTTTCTTCGCCCGCAACCATCCTCTTGAAGATATCTTGGATGGTGGCCGCCCCGTGGTGCGGATAGACGACGGTTTCCCCGACGACAAAATTCATGCGACGTGCGCCCCTTCTTTTGCGGATTCCATTCTACCACCGCACGGAACGCCTTTAGAAGGGGCCCCTTTTTGTGCTCTTCGGGCGCCTGCGCGCTGGTGGCTCACCGCACGTACGGCCCGGTATCCTTGACCCGTTCAGTTCCCGGAAGGATCCGCGTTGAAGACCACCGCCCTCGCACGCCTGGCCGTCGTTGCCGTGGCCGTTGCCGCGCTCAGCGCGTGCTCCGCGATCAACCCCATCACCTCGCAGAACGAGTACCAGGCGTCCGACGGCTTCACCGTCGACCTAGGCGATGACGCGCGCGTCATCAACGTGCTCGTGATGACCACCGCGAAGGATGCGCCCGCCGTCATGACGGGCTCCATCTACAACGGCGGCACCGAGGAGCTCGAGGTGACGCTCAGCATCGACGGCACCCTCGCCACCAACGTTGAGGTTCCCGCGAAGAGCACGGTGGTGCTTGGCACGGGTGAGGGTCAAGAGCTCGTTCAGGGCGCGTCGCCCGCAGCGCCCGGTGGCCTCGCGACCGTGTGGTTCGGCACCGAGGACGCCGGAGCGATCGAGGCGCAGGTGCCCGTGGTTGACGGCACTATCGACCCGTACCAGAACGTCATCGACTCGATCCCGCCGCTGCCCGAGCCCAGCGCCTCGCCCGAGCCGAGCACCTCGCCTGAGCCCAGCGCGAGCCCCAGCGCGTAACCTCACCCCAGCGTCGGGCGGGGTGCGCCCTGGCGGCAACCAGGAGTCCCTAAGGCGGCCTTAGGGACTGTCCGTTGCCGCAGGGGCGCTTGCGGTGTCCCAGGAACCTTGCTGCCCGACCCCGGGGAGCCCAACGCTGTGGCGAGGTTGCGCGCTTGGGTGGCCCCAGCGTCGGGCAGTAACGCACAAGGCCCGACGGCCCACACCAGTGGTGCGGAAACACCGGGCCTTGCAGGGGCGTGAGTTGGGTTACCCGAATCGGCCCGAGATGTAGTCCTCGGTCGCCTTCTCTGAGGGCGAGGAGAACATGACCTTGGTGTCGTTCATCTCGATGAGCTTGCCGGGCTTGCCGGTGCCCGCGATGTTGAAGAACGCGGTGCGGTCGGCTACGCGAGCGGCCTGCTGCATGTTGTGGGTCACGATGACGATCGTGTAGTCCTCTTTGAGCTCTTGCATGAGGTCCTCGATCGCCAGGGTGGAGATGGGGTCGAGGGCGGAGCAGGGCTCGTCCATGAGGAGGACGTCGGGCTTGATGGCGATGGCGCGGGCGATGCACAGGCGCTGCTGCTGGCCACCGGAAAGCGACGAGCCGGGCTTGTCGAGGCGGTCTTTGACCTCTTCCCAGAGGTTGGCGCCACGCAGGGACGTCTCCACGAGCTCCTCGGCAGCGGCCTTGGACACGCGCTTGTTGTTGAGCCGGTAGCCGGCGAGCACGTTCTCCGCGATGGACATCGTGGGGAACGGGTTGGGGCGCTGGAACACCATGCCCACGTGGCGACGCACGGCAACGGGGTCGATGCCGGAGTCGTAGAGGTTCACGCCATCCATGAGCACCTCGCCCTCAACGCGAGCGCCGGGGATGACCTCGTGCATGCGGTTGAGGGTGCGCAGGAACGTGGACTTGCCACATCCTGACGGGCCGATGAAGGCCGTGACGGACTTGGGCTCGATGGCGAGCGAGACGTCCTCAACGGCTAGGAAGTCTCCGTAGTAGACGTTGAGATTGTTGACGTCGATGCGCTTGGACACTGTTCTACCTTTGCCTTGTGTGCGTGTCGCCTACCGGCCCGTCTTGGGCGCGAAGATGCGAGAGATGAGACGCGCAAGCAGGTTGAGCGTCATGACGATGAGGATGAGTACCAGGGCGGCGGCCCATGCGCGGTACTCGGTGATTTCGGGGATGCACGCGACCGTGGGGTCTGGGTTGTTGCAGACCGCGTCGCCCTTGCGCCACTCGGAGACGATGTAGACGGGGAGCGTCATCATGCGGCCGTCGAAGATGTTGAAGTTCATGGAATCGGCGAAGCCAACGGCCACAAGCAGCGGCGCGGTCTCGCCGATGACGCGAGCGATAGCGAGCGTGACACCGGTCGCAAGGCCCGCAACCGCGGTGCGCAGCACCACCTTGATGACCGTGAGCCACTTGGGAACGCCGAGCGCATAGGACGCCTCGCGGAGCTCGTTTGGCACCAGCCGCAGCATCTCTTCTGAGGCGCGCACCACCACGGGAATCATGAGCACGGACAGCGCGATGGCACCAACGAAGCCCGTCTTGGTGCCGGGGCCCATGATGATGGCCGCGAGCGCATAGGCGAACAGACCGGCCACGATGGACGGGATGCCCGTCATGACGTCGACGAAGAACGTCACCGACCGCTTGAGGCGCCCCTTGCCGTATTCCACGAGGTAGACGGCCGTGAGGATGCCGATGGGCACCGAGATGACCGCCGTGGTGAGCGTGATGAGGACCGTGCCCCAGATGGCGTGCAGCGCGCCACCCATGGGGGCTCCACCCACCACTCCGCGCATGGACTGCTGGAGGAAGTCGAGGTTGAAGTTGTGCTCGCCGTTCTCGTCCACGAAGAAGCGGTCGATGCCCATGCTCACGACCGTCCACGACAGCCAGACGAGGGGGATAAGGGCGAGGCCAAAAGCCAGGTACACCAGGACGGAAGCCGCGCCGTTCTTGAGGCGACGCGACGTGCTGAGCTGCCCCAGCGTCGTGCTGTCAATGGCGGTCATCAGTTGGCTCCATCAAACTCGGCGCGACGCGAGACGATCCACCGCGCCAGCATGTTGACTAGCAGCGTGATGACGAACAGCGCAAGGCCCATGGTGATGAGCGCGCTGACGCCCCAGTTGTTGGCCTCTGGGAACTGGGAGGCGATGTACGCGGCGATGGTCTCGTGCTTGCCCGACTGCAGGATGCCGAACGAGAAGGTGAGACCACCGGAAAGAATCATGTAGACGGCCATGGTCTCGCCGAGCGCGCGGCCAAGGCCAAGCATCGTGGCGCCGATCATGCCGGACCGAGCGAACGGGAACACCGCCATGCGCACCATTTCCCACCGAGTGGCGCCCATGGCGAGGGCGGCCTCTTCGTGGAGCTTTGGCGTCTGCAAGAAGACCTCGCGCGTGACCGCGGTGATGATGGGGATGATCATGATTGCGAGCACGATGCCGGCGGCGAGGGCCACGCGGCCCGTTGGTGACGCGGCGCCGGTCGCGGGATCGGGGGCGAACAGCGGGAACCACCCAAAGGTTTCTGTGAGCCACGTGAAGAACGGCCTGAGGAAGGGCACCAGCACCGTGGCGCCCCACAGTCCGTAGACCACGGACGGGATCGCGGCAAGCAGGTCGATGAGGTAGCCAAGGCCAGACGCCAAGCGGCGCGGCGCGTAGTGCGAGATGAAGAGTGCGATGCCGATAGCGAGCGGCGTGGCGATGACGAGGGCAATCGCGGAGATCAGCAGCGTGCCAAAGACGAGGTAGCCGATGATCTCGATGAGGCTCTCGCCCTTTTCTGGGCGGATCCAGCTCACGTTCTTGTCGAGCGTGGCGGCGTCGGTGATGGCCGGCCACGCCTCGAGGATGAGGAAGGTCGCGACGGCGGCGAGCACGATCAGGATGATCACCGCGGACCCGGTGGACAGACCGGCGAACGTCTTGTTGGCGCGCGAAGGCCTGCTGGCCTCAAGCGGCGCTGATGGTGCGGTGGCGGCCTCGTCGGCCAAAGTTTGCGTCACGCGAACTCTCCGTCAATAGAGCGTGAAGAACGGTGGTGGACCCATCCTCGCGGAGGAGTCCACCACCGTCCAATCAGCGGTGTTACGCAGCGGCAATCTCGGCGAGGATCGTCTCGATCTTCGCGGAAAGGTCCGCGGGCAGCGGGGCCGAGCCGGCGGCGGCAGCAGCAGCCTGCTGGCCCTCGGCGGACGCCACGTAGGAGAGGAACCCGGTCACGTTGGCGGACTCGGTCGCGTCCTCGTATGCCTGGCAGACGATCGCGTACGACAGCAGCATGAGCGGGTAGGCGCCCGCTGCGGTGGTGCTGCGGTCAATCTTGTAGGCGAGGTCGTTGTCGCCGTTCACGCTCGCGAGCTCGGAGCTCGACAGCGCGAGGGCGGCACCCTCTGCGGACGGGGCGTTGAACGTGTCGCCAACCTGGATGGCGACCACGCCGAGCGAGCCAGCCTTGGACGCGTCGGCGTAGCCGATCGTGCCAGGGGTGCCGCTCACCACGTCGATAAGGCCGGACGTGCCCTCACCGGACTCGCCGGAGTCGATGGGCCACACGCCGTCAGCGTCGTAGCTCCACGCGCCACCGGAAGCCTTGTTCAGGTAGTCGGTGAAGTTCTTGGTGGTACCCGAGTCGTCCGAGCGGTGCACCGGCGTGATCGCGGTGTCAGGAAGGGTCACACCCTCGTTGAGCGCGGCGATCGCGGGGTCGTTCCACGTGGTGATCTTGCCGTCGAAGATCTGCGAGATCGTGGCGGCGTCGAGGTTGAGCGAGGTGACGCCCTCGAGGTTGAACACCACGGCGATCGGGGAGATGTACACGGGGAGGTTGATGGCACCGTCGGCGCCGCAGCGAGCCTCGGCGGTGGTGTACTCCTCCTCGGCGAGGGCGGAGTCGGAGCCCGCCCACGACACGGCACCCTCGAGGAACGCCGTGCGTCCACCGCCGGAGCCAACGGGGTCGTAGTTGATCGTGAGGTCGGCGTTCGACGTCTGGAACGCGGCACGCCACGCATCCATTGCCGACTCCTGCGAGGACGCGCCGGAGCCGTTGAGCGTGCCGGAAAGGCCCGTGGGGCCGTCGGTGGCGCCGCCACCCGTCGTGGAGCCCGAGGTGGGCTCGTTGTCCGCGGAGCACGCGGCGAGCGAAAGCGAAAGCACAGCAGCGGCAGCGAGTGCGCCGGCGCGGTAGGCGATCTTCACAGTCAGAAGTCCTTACGTGATGATGAAACCGGCTCGTTGCCGGATACCTTCACGCTAGGGAGCGAAAGTAACGTCACGAGTGCCCGTATCTGAACCTTCGGTGAACGTTCGGTGAACGCCCAAGCGGCTCACGCCTCGAACGTGTATCCCACTCCGCGCACGGTCTGGATCAGCGTGGGCTCCGCGGGGTCGTCCTCGACCCTCGCGCGTAGGCGCTTGATGTGCACGTCGAGCGTCTTGGTGTCGCCAAAGTAGTCGGCCCCCCACACGCGCTCGATGATCACGTGGCGAGGAAGCACGCGGCCCGCGTTCTGCGCCAGCAGGTTGAGCAGCGCGAATTCCTTTGGCGGCAGCGACATCGCTTCGTCGCCCTTGGTAACGGTGAGGCGCTCGGCATCCAGGGTGAGCGGCCCGACGCTAAGGCGGGTTGGTTCGTCGGGTATCCCTGTGAGGCCCGCGGCTTGGCGGCGCAGCACTGAGCGGATACGCGCCACGAGCTCGCGGCCAGAGTAGGGCTTTGTCACGTAGTCGTCGGCGCCCAGCTCGAGGCCGATGATCTTGTCCACCTGGTCGTCCTTGGCGGTGACCATGATGATGGGCACGTCCGTGCGTTCGCGCAGCACCCGGAACACCTCGGCTCCCGACATACCAGGGAGCATGAGGTCAAGCAGCACCACGTCCGCGCCGCGGCGAGCGAACTCCTCGACGCCGCGCGGCCCCGTCTCCGCGAGCATGACGGTGAAGCCTTCGCGCCCCAAGAGGAAGTTGAGGGAGTCACGATACGACTCCTCGTCCTCGATGACGAGTACCCGTTCGCCTGTCATTCGTGGTCCTCCTCCTGCCCGCTCACGGGCAGCTTGAGGGTGAAGGTAGAGCCAACGCCCGGCGTGCTCCACACCTCCACCTTGCCGTCGTGGCGAAGTGCGATGTGCTTGACGATGCTGAGCCCAAGGCCCGTGCCGCCGGTCTCTCGCGAGCGCGCTGGATCCACGCGGTAGAAGCGTTCAAAGATGCGTTCTGTCTCTGCGGGGGCAATGCCGATGCCCTGATCCACCACCGACACGGACGCGACTTCGCCGTCCACCTCGGCCGAGACAATGATGCGTTTACCAGGGTCGCTGTACTGGATCGCGTTCTCGAGCAAGTTCCGCACCGCCATCACGAGCAGCTCCTCGTTGCCAAGGATGGTGACGTCTTCTTTGATGTCCGTCGTCACCGAGATGGTGCGCGCCGACGCGGCCGTGGCGGTTCCCTCAACTGCCTCCTCAACCACGTGCCCAAGCCGCACCGGCGCAGCGTCCATGACCGCAGCGTCGGACTGCAAACGGGTGATTTCAATGATTTCTTGAATGAGCGTGCTGAGGCGCTTGGCCTCCTTGCGGAGCTTCTTAGTGAAGGCGAGCACCATGTCGGGATCGTCGGCGCCGGCCTCCACGGATTCCGCAAGCAACTGAATGGCGCCAACGGGGGTCTTGAGCTCGTGAGAGACGTTGATGGCGAAGTTGCGGCGCATCTGCTCGGCGGCCTGCTGCTCGGTGCGGTCGGCGATGAGCGCGAGCACCAGCTCGTCGTCGACGACGGCCACGCGCGCCTGGAGCGTGCGGCTCGAGGCGAGCACCCCGCGCTGCACCTCGATGTCCTCTTCAATGACCTCGTTGTGGTTCCACGCGATCTCCGCGAGGCGAGCGAGCTCAGGATGCAGGGCTCCGTCGGGGCGCGCAACGCCAAGCGCGAGGGCGGCGTTGTTGCAGTACGCGCTGCGCCGATCGCGGCGAATCACCACCGCCCCTGCCGGGAAGACTGCGAGGAGCTGGCGGGTGCGCGCGGGTACAAGAGTGTTGCCGGTGGCACGCGAACGCCCGTTCGCCCTCCCGGCCCACAATCCGGCGCCTAGCCCAACGCCCATAGCTACAACCACGAGAATCCACGCTACGGCCGTCATGCGCACACCCTAACTATGTGGGCCTGTGTTCACCGAATGTTCAGGCCGGACACCAAATGTTCACCGATTCTGGCTCCGTTCCGAGTCTGGCGCGGCGGGCAGAGTGCCAGACTTGAGGACATCACGCACGTGCGCCGCCGTGCCTGCCAAAGCGGGGGCGCCATCAAGGAGAAACATGCGCACCATCTTCACCGCCGAGATGTCCGAACTGCGGGACGACCTCATCGCCATGAGCCACTTGGTTCACACCGCGATCGCCAATGCATCAGAGGCGCTGCTCACCGAGAACATCGAGCTTGCCCAGTCTGTCATTGCCGCGGACGCCAAGTTGGATGACCTCGAAGAAACCGTTGACGAGCGCTGCGTGCTGCTCATCGCGCAGCAGCAGCCGGTTGGCCTTGACCTGCGCACGATCATCGCGTCGCTGCGCATCTCTGCCTCGCTTGAGCGCATGGGCGACCTTGCGCAGCACATTGCGGAGTCCGCGCGCCGCGCCTACCCGGAAAGCGCGGTTCCCGCGACGCACCGCGAAATCGTGGAAGGCATGGCCGCCGCCTCCAAGCAGGCCGCTGCCGAGGTGGCGGAACTGCTCGAGACGCGCGACCTCAACACGGCCGCACGCATCGTCTCCGACGACGACACGCTCGACGACCTCCACACCAGGGCGTACGCCTCGCTGCTCGCCGATGACTACGACGGCGACGCGCAGACCACGCTCGACATCGCGCTCATGGCCCGCTACTACGAGCGCTTCGGCGACCACGCCGTTGGCGTCTCGCGCCGCATCGTGTACTTGGTGACGGGCGATCACGGCGGCGAAGGCGCGAAGATTTAGCCCCCTCCCAACCAAGCCTTCACGGCCGGGCCGAGCACAGCTTCGGCCCGGCCGTGGCGTTTAGGCAGCTCACTCGTACATATCGGCTCGCAGGGGCCGCATTTAGGCAACTCACTGGTACATTCCGCCGCCACCGCTTCCGGCCCAGAGCGTCCACGCGCGACTCTCGCCAACCGCCACACGCCCGCCAGAAGTACCAGTGAGCTGCCTAAACCGCGCCTATTCCGCGCCAGAAGTACCAGTGAGCTGCCTAAACCGGGTCGCGGAGGGGTGCTCAGCCCCTACACGCAAGCGAAGGCCCCGGGATTGCTCCCGGGGCCTTCTTTTTCGGCCAGCAATGACAGGCTGACCGAACACTTACCTACAGACTACTTCTTTCCCTGGTTCGCCACAGCGGCAATCGACGCTTCCGCAGCCGCGGGATCAAGGTAACGCCCGCCGCGCTCCACGGGAGTGAAGTCATCGTCGAGCTCGTAGTACAGCGGAATACCCGTGGGGATGTTGACGCCAACGATCTCGTCGTCGCCGATGCCGTCCAGGTACTTCACGATCGCGCGCAGCGAGTTGCCGTGCGCGGCAACGAGCACCGTCTTGCCCTCGCGAAGATCGGGGACGATCTCCTCGTGCCAGTACGGCAGCGCGCGCTCAAGCACATCCTTGAGGCACTCGGTTGCGGGCACCTCGATGCCGGCATAGCGGGGGTCGCCGTCCTGGGCGAACTGCGAGCCGGCCTCGATGGGCGGCGGCGGCACATCATACGAGCGGCGCCAGATCATGAACTGCTCTTCGCCAAACTCGGCGAGCGTCTCTGCCTTGTTCTTGCCCTGCAGCGCGCCGTAGTGACGCTCGTTGAGACGCCAGTTGCGCTTGACCGGAATCCAGTGGCGGTTCGCCGCGTCGAGCGACAGGTTGGCCGTCATGATGGCGCGGCGCAGCAACGAGGTGTGCACCACGTCGGGAAGGATTCCCTGATCCTTCATGAGCACGCCGCCAAGCGTGGCCTCCGCGCGCCCCTTGTCATCAAGCGGCACGTCCACCCAGCCGGTGAACAGGTTCTTCTCGTTCCATTCGCTCTCGCCGTGGCGGAGCAGGATCAGCTTGTACGTCATGCGTCCATCCTTGCGCACTTCGCGGCCCGACGCTAACGCCCTTGGTCCTACCCCTCGCCTAGGCAGGGGGCTGGGAAACGACGCAAGCTGGGCTTGTCACGGTCGCCGTCTCGTAGGGCAGCGCCGCCATACCGCCGACGCTATTTTCAGCGGGCAGTGACAGCACCTGGGCGAGGTCGTAGGACCGCACCTCGTGGCCACGTTCGCAGCCCACGTGCAGCCGGTCACCGATCGCGGCGAAATAGCGGGGCCACTCGCCAACGTCGAGGCTTGTGCGATAGCGGGCCTCGCCCTCAGGACTGAGATCGAAGAGCGCGATGACGTCGACTCCGCGAACAGACACGAGCAGCACGTCCCTATCCGCACCCTCGACGAGCGCCACGTGCGCGTCGTTAATGTCGTTTCCCGTGCGCTGAGGCGCGGTGGTGGTGGGCACCTCCGCGATGAGGTCCGCCTCTGCATCCGCTGCAGACCATCGATAGGTGCGCAACTGGTGGTCGAGCTCGCACACCACGTAGATGTTCTCGCCGCGCACCGCGAAGTGGCGCGGGCCGGCACCGGGTGGCAACGTTGCGGCGATTCCGTCCGCCTCGAGCAGCCCGCGGTCCGCGACCCGATACCTCCGCAGCTCGTCGGTGCCGAGGTCCGCGACGAGCACGTGCTTCCCACCGGGAGCGAAACCTGCGGAGTGGGCGTGCGGGCCCCCTTGCCTGTCCTCTCGAGGACCGTTCCCCTCGTGCCCAAGGAGTTGTTGGGGAGCGTCGGCCACCGGCAGCCCGTCGGCGCCCAGCTGCACCACCGCGACGTCCCCGGAACTGTAGTGACTGACGTAGGCCACCGAAGCGTCTCCCGCGAGCAGGATGTGACACGCGTCCGCGCCTCCGGTTGGCACGGTGGCGAGCACCGTCGGCGCCGACTCAACGGACACCACATGAAGCGAGCTCTCAGCCGCCTCGCTCACCACGTACAGCAGCGGCAGCGAGGGGTGCGCAACCACAAACGAGGGCGCGTCGAGGGGCAAAGCCAACGCAGCGTCGGGCCCTTGCTGGAGGTAAAGGCCCTCCCCCTTGCCAACGGGAGTGCCCAAGCCGAGCGGCGGGTACGTGCCCCACCAGAGCTGCTCGCTCACTTGGAGTTGGCGTACGCCTCACGGATCTCCGCGGAGACGCGGCCGCGCTCGGAGACCTTGTAGCCGTTCTCCTTGGCCCACTCGCGGATCTTGCCGGCATCGGAGGAGCCGCGGCCGCGGCCACGGCCGGCGGAGCGGCGGCCGCTCACCCGGCGGCCCGCGGCGATCCACGGGCCAAACGCGTCGCGCAATGCGGAGGCATTGGCCTCAGAGAGGTCGATCTCGTAGCCAACGCCGTCGAGCGAAAAACTCACCGTTTCAGCGGCCTCCCCGCCATCGACGTCGTCAACAAGCACAACCTGAACCTTCTGAGCCATTGCACAGCCTTTCGGATTTCCCCCGGGAGCGTGATTCGCACCGCCATGCTAACCATCACGGCTGGCGCACTGTCAATTCCTAATTGGCGAGGGGAGAATTCGAGCCGTTTTCTGCGGATTCTGCGGCGGCACGGCGGGCCTCTTCGGCGTCAATCTTGGCGAGTTCCGCGCGTTCGCGGCGGTCCGCGCGAATCACCGCACGCATCACGTACCAAAAGATGAGCGCCAATCCAACGGACGGCAGCACGCTCATCAGGATGGGGCCAAGGTTCATGACTCGTCCGGCTTCACGAGCGGGAAGAGGATGGTCTCGCGGATACCAAGGCCCGTGAGCGCCATGAGTAGGCGGTCAACGCCCATGCCCATGCCCCCTGACGGCGGCATCGCGTACTCCATCGCGGTGAGGAAGTCCTCGTCGAGCTTCATGGCCTCGTCATCACCCTGCGCGGCCATGCGAGCCTGCTGGGCAAAGCGCTCGCGCTGAATGACGGGGTCCACAAGCTCCGAATACGCTGTGGCCAGCTCGAATCCCCGCACGTAGAGGTCCCATTTCTCCACGACGCCTGCTTGCGTGCGGTGATCGCGGGTGAGCGGGCTGGTCTCGACGGGGAAGTCGCGGACGAAGGTGGGCGCGTAGAGAGCGTCGCCTACGTGGTGCTCCCACAGCACCTCCACGAGCTTGCCGTGGTTGATGCGCTTGGGGTCAATCGAGAGGTCCGCGGCCTCGAGCAACTGCAACAGGCGCTCCACACTCGTCTCCGGCGTGATCTCCTCACCAACCGCCTCTGACAGCGAGCCGTACATCGTGAGATCCGCCCACTCGCCGCCAAGGTCATACTCCTCGCCGTCCGCGAGCGTCACCACCTGGGTGCCGAACACGTCCTGAGCAGAGCGCTGAATGATGTCCTTGGTGAGCGCGGCCATGGTGTTGTAATCGCCGTACGCTTCATACGCCTCGAGCATCGAAAACTCGGGCGAGTGCGAGGAATCCGAGCCCTCGTTGCGGAAATTGCGGTTGATCTCGAAAACCTTCTCCACGCCACCAACCGCGGCACGCTTCAAGAACAGTTCCGGCGCAATGCGCAAGTAAAGCTCAATATCGAACGCATTCATATGTGTGACGAATGGCCGCGCTGCCGCACCGCCTGCCTGCGTCTGCAGCATCGGGGTCTCCACCTCGATGAATCCGCGCTGGTGCAAGGACTCGCGGAGCGAACGCACCACGGATGCGCGGCGGCGCAGCGTGTCGCGGGCAACGGGGCGCGCGATGAGGTCAACGTAGCGGTGGCGCACGCGCGACTCTTCGCTCAGCTCCTTGTGCAACACGGGCAGGGGGCGCAACGCCTTCGCGGCCAGTTGCCACGTGCGCGCAAACACAGAGACCTCGCCGCGGCGAGACTTGCCAACCGGCCCTTCCGCAAAGAGGTGGTCTCCCAAGTCGACGTCGGACTTAAAGGCGGCCAGAGCGTCGGGCCCAACGGCGTCGAGCGACAGCATGAGCTGCAAGCGCTCGCCTGCGCCGTCTTGAATGGTGGCGAAGCACAGCTTTCCGGTGTTGCGAATGAAGACCACGCGGCCGGCAACGCCAACCACGTCGGTGGTCTCTTCGCCGTCCTCGAGCCCCTGGTACGTGGCGCGCACGTCGGCGATCTGCGCGGTAACCGGCACGCCAACCGGGTACGCCTCGCCGCCGTTTGCCAGGATCTTGGCGCGCTTGTCCATGCGCACCTGGATCTGCTCTGGCAGGTCGGCTTCTGGGGTCTCGTTCACGGCGTCTGTCACGGCATCAAGGGTACCGGCGCCTAGATCAGATCGAGCGCCACGTCGAGGATGGGGCTCGAGTGGGTGAGCCCGCCAACGGACATGAAGTCCACGCCGGTCTCGGCGACCACGCGCGCGGTCGCGAGCGTGAGCCCTCCCGTGGCCTCGAGCCACACCTTGCCCGTCTGCGGCTCCATCCCGCGCACCCGCTCCACAAACTCCGTCATCTCGGCCGGGGAGAGGTTGTCGAGCATGAGGAAGCGCACGCCCGCCGCGAGCGCCTCTTGAGCCTGCTCCCAGGTTTCCACCTCCACCTGGATGGGCACGTCGGGGAAGCGCGCCTGAATCGCCAACACCGCTGCCGTCACCGTTCCCGCTGCCACGATGTGGTTGTCCTTGACCATCGCGCAGTCGAACAGCCCCATCCGCTTGTTCACGCCGCCGCCGCACCGCACCGCGTACTTCTCCAGCTCGCGCAGCCCGGGGGTGGTCTTGCGGGTGTCGAGCACTCGCGCTCCGGTCCCCTCAAGCGCGTCCGTCCACTTCTGCGTGTGGGTAGCGATGCCCGACGCTCTGCTCACCAAGTTCAGCGCCGTGCGTTCGGCGATGAGCACCACGTGGCCTGGGCCCTCGACTTCCACGAGGATGACGCCGTCCTCAACGCGCTCGCCATCGAAGACCCGCTCGGTTGTCTCCGGCACCTCGAGGCCAAGCCGCCCCGCCACCTGGCGCAGCGTCTCGGTGACGGCGTCGAGGCCCGCAACCACGCCGTCGGCCCGTGCGCGAAAGACGCCCTCCACCGTGACGGACGACGGGATCGTGGCCTGGGTAGTGACGTCGCGGCCGGGCGCGGGGCCGAGGTCTTCGTCGAGAGCGGTCGCGACGATGCGTTCCAGGAACTCGGGGTTGAGCGGGGCGTCCTGTGGGAGTTCTTCAGGCATGGTCACGCTCCCATTGTGGCGCGCGGCGGCTACACCCGGTAGCCGCGCTCCGCCCAATACCTCCGGTATTCCTCCACTTGGCGGTAATAATCCGCCCACGCCTGCTGCTGGGCGGCGGCGGCCTGGGCGGCCGCTTCTGCCCGACGCTGCGCCTCCTCGAGCGACGACCTCACCTGGGCGCGGTACGCGTTGGCGGCGTCTTCGTCGCCCGCGTCCACGGCGTCGGCGAGGTCAACGAGCAGGGCCTCATGGGTGCGTTCTGCCTGACGAATGGCGGGGCCGTACTGGCGCACGAGGTCGCGGCGGCGGCGCCTGCGCGCGTGGAGGGAGCCGCCGAGCCACTGCACCCACTCGGCGGGAATGGTGCCGCGCTCCACCTCGCCGGCGAGAACGCCGTTGACCCACCCGCTCTCCGCGCGGCGGGCAAGGTGCACCACGAGCCACAGCACGAACGGGACCACGGCGGCGAAGGCCATGCGCGTGAGCATGCCCGGCAGGATCGGGGAGTTCCAGAAGAAATGGATGCCATACGCGAGGGCGAGGGAGAGGATTCCCCAGCCGTAGCGTCGGGCGGCTGGACGGCCAAAGAGGAAGCCGAGCCCGGCGCCCGCGAGCGCCGTGAAGATCGCGTGAGAGATGGGCCAGAACAGGCCCGTGCGGATCACGTAGATGGCGATCGTGGAGATGGGCTGGCTCTCGCCAAAGCTCATCACCGTGACGTTGAAGGCGTAGAGGACGTTCTCCGCGGTGAGGAAGCCAAGGCCAACGAGAGCGCCGAGCAGCAGCCCGTCCATGGGGCCGCGCAACCACGAGCGGGCGGCGATCACTACCGCGGCGACTCCGAGCAGCTTGCCCGTTTCCTCGGTGAGGGGGGCGGCGATGGCGGCGCCCCAGTCGTTCGCGAAGTCCACGCTGACGTGCTGAGCGAGCATCAGGATGATGGCGCCGTTGGCGTTGATCGCGAACAGGCCCGTGGCCACTGCGGCGCCCCAGATGACGGCCGCGATCTTGGCCGACGGGGCGGGTTTGGTAACGATGTGCATGCTCGCGACAAGCCACCACACCACGATGAACATCGGTGTTCCGAGCACGAGCGCGAGGGCGCCCGTGATGGCGTACCGCTGGAATGCGGGGGCCAGCGAGGAGACCATCACCCAGCCACCTACCAGGGTGAAGACGATGAGCAGCCACCAGCCCGCGTTACGCGGATCCCACCAGCGGACGGCGGCGCTGCGGCGCGTGATCTCTTTCATGGGCGGGGGTCTTTGGTGAGGCGCGGGTCTTTGGTGAGGCGGGGGTCTTTGGTGAGGCGCGGGTCTGTGGGCACGTCGTCCACGCCCACCACCCCCACGTCGACTGAGGCGAACATCATGTCGACCTCAACCTGGTGGTCCGCGACGGCTTGCGTCTCGCCGACCACGCGCAGCAGCGCAACGCTCGCATCTTGGCGCACAACGAGCAGTGTGCCGCGCTGCTCGCCCATCGTGAAGTCGAGGTAATACTCGGTGCGCGGGATGGTCTCGTTGGGGGTGACGTTGGGGTCCGTGGTGATGAGGGCGTCGTCTGTTGGGGCGTCCGGCAGGGTCCCTACGGTGGCACCGGCCTGCTCCAACAGCTCGCCCATGCGCGCGATGAGGTTGGAGGACGAGCCAAACCACACGCCGTCGCTGAGGCGCACCACCACGCCGTCAGCGCGGATCTCGGGGCGGTTGGAGACGGCGCTGTCGAGGTCAAGCGTCCAGTCTTCGGCCGGAGCGAAGGACGCCGTGGTCGCGTAGAGGCGCTCGCCGTGGGCCACGGGGCGCGTGGTGTCCGCGAGACCAGGCAGCGCAGGGACAAGGAGGTAGGCGACGGCTCCCAGCACCGCGATGACTGGCAACCACACGGCGGCACGCCATGGCTTCGCGGGAGTCACGCACTCACGCTAACAGCGAGCAAGGCGCGACAGGGACCTCTGTCCCTAAATGCCGCGCGCGGCGTGGCTAGTGTGAAAAGCGGCGCCCTCGGTGTTGGAGGCGCTGGGCCTGCGGGGACCCCGTGAGCCCTCCTCACACACGGCGGCGGGCGGCTTAGGTCGCCCGCCGTTGTGCTGTGACAAGCCTGCGCTCGGCCGAGATTTTCGCCACGCGGTAGCCCCACGTGCCCATGACAGGTAGCTCGCGGCGCTCGGCGTCGGTCGCGGGAGCGTCACGAAGCCCGTTCGAGTACGTCCACACCGTGCCTCCCGCCGTGTGCGAGACCATCCGGATCTGGTTCAGCTCGTGGTCAATGCGGCCGGTGATGAGCCCGTCGTCCACGCCGATGGTCTTCACGTGCGCGGAACCCCAGGTGAGGAGCTGGGCGCCGGCGAGGTCGGCCGCGGTGGGCTCTCGACTGCCCACCCAATCGAGAACGCCAGCGATGAAGCTCTTGGTCGAGAACGCGAAGTGCGGAGCCTGCTCCTTCGTGGGCACGGCCAAGACCACGCCCGCGGCAAAGCGCCCGTCGCTCAAGGTGATGGGCCAGAACTGCCCCGTCTGGAGGTACGCGTTGGACCTCGCGGCGAACGGATACGCGGGTGCTCGGCTTGCCATCTGGCTAGCCCAGTTCCAGGGGCGCTTCCGTGAGGTGCAGGTCCCCGTCGGGGTCCAACGTGGCCACGAGCCGCACCTTCCAGCGCTCGTCTTGGCTTGGATAATCGCTGCGCACGTGACCGCCGCGCGTCTCGGTTCGCGTGAGGGCCGCACTGGCAAGGACCGACGCTGTGGCCAGCACGTTCGACGTCTCCCATTCGGCGACCTGCGGCACCACGGTGCCGGGTTCCGTCGTGTGAAAACGCGCCCGGATGCTCGCGAGCCGCGACACCGCAGTGGCAAGGCCTTCCATGTCTCGCACCGGCCCGGCACCATCGTGCGCAATGGACTGAATCTTGCGGCGCATCGTGGCCGGGATGAGCACTGTTGGGGCGGGACGCTCAACGGGCTCCGCTTGGGTGAGCACGCCGTCGGCCACCAAACTGGCGGCGTCCGTAGCCGCGCGTTTGGCGAAAACTAGGCCCTCTAGTAGGGAATTTGATGCCAAGCGGTTGGCGCCGTGGACTCCCGTGCAGGCGGCTTCGCCGATCGCGTAGAGGCCCTGCTGGGTGGAACGTCCGTTGAGCTCGGTGAGGATGCCGCCCGAGTGGAAGTGCTGCGCGGGCGCCACCGGGATGAGGTCGCGGCCCATGTCGATGCCGCGCTCCTCGAGGCGCGCCCAAATGGTGGGGAAGCGCTGCTTGAGGAAGGCGCCGCCGAGGTGGCGGCAGTCGAGGAAGACGTTGTCCGAGCCTTCCTCCTTCATCTGCGCCACGATGTTGCGGCTCACGACGTCGCGCGGGGCGAGCTCGGCGAGTTCGTGGCGGCCCACCATGAAACGGTCGCCGTCCGCGTTGAGGAGGTAGGCGCCTTCGCCGCGCACGGCCTCGCTGATGAGCGGCAGTTGCCCGCGAGCGCCAGAACCCTCCCACAGCACCGTGGGGTGGAACTGCACAAACTCGATGTCCGCGACGGCGGCACCTGCGCGGAGCGCGCTCGCGATCCCATCGCCGGTGGCGGAGGCCGGGTTGGTGGACGAGCGGAACACCTGTCCAATCCCACCCGTGGCCACGATCACGGCCTTAGCGAGCGCGGCGCCCACGCCGTCCCGGGTGCCCTCCCCGATCACGTGCAGCGTGATGCCGCAGACCTTGCCTGGGCGGCCGTCCCTGGTGGGGGCGGCGGTGAGGATGTCCACCACCATGGCGTGCTCGATGACCTCGATGCCGGGGTCGTTCTTGATCGCCTCGAGTTGGGCGACGAGGGCGCGGCTAATCTCCGCGCCCGTGGCGTCGCCGCCCGCGTGGGCGATGCGATCGCGATGGTGGCCGCCCTCTCGCGTGAGGTTGATATCGCCCTCGGGGGTGGTGTCGAAGTTGGCGCCGCGAGCCACGAGCTCGCGGACGCGGTCAGGGCCCTCCGTGACCAGAGCGCGCACGGCCTCTTCGCTGCACAGCCCGGCCCCGGCAACGAGGGTGTCGTCGAGGTGCTCTTGGGGCGTGTCCTCTGGGTCAAGCGCCGCCGCAATGCCGCCCTGCGCCCACACCGTGCTGCCGCTGCTCAGCACGCCCTTGGTGACCACGAGCACGCGGTCCACCTTCTCGCGCAGCTCGAGGGCGGCGCTCAACCCGGCGATCCCGGAGCCGATCACGATCACGTCCGCAGAGATGGTCCAGCCGGGAGCGGGCGCGGTGAGGCGATGCACAAAGCGGGTCATGATGCTGACCTTAGCGCGCCCGCCGAATCACCCCTCCACACAGCCCGAATGCCTCTCCACACACCGTGGCAGTGCGGCGCGGGTGTTGAGCGTGACGGAGTGCTGTCCAAGCCCGATAATCGCGGCATTGTGTGGAGAGCTATTCGCCTTGTGTGGAGGGGTGTTTAGGTACGGAGGGGTGCTTAGGTGCGGATGTTGTCTATCAGCCGGGTCTCGCCAACTCGCACCGCCGCCGCGATCGTGACGCCGTCCGGCCCCGACTCGAGCACGTCCAGGTAGTCCACCACCACGCGCGGCTCGCTCGCCAAGACGGCGCGGCCCGTCGCCACGGCCTCCTCCACGGGCCGCCCTTCGCGCAACAGCGCGGCCACGGCCTCGAGCGCCCGCGGCAACACGAGCGCCGCGTCGCGCTCTTCCCCCGCGAGGAACCGGTTCCGCGATGACAGCGCCAGCCCGTCCGCAGCGCGTACCGTGGGCACCCCCACGATCTCAACGGGCACGTTGAAATCCGCGACCATCCGCTTCACGAGCACCAGCTGCTGCGCGTCCTTCTCGCCAAAGTAGGCGGCATCAGCCCTGGTAATCAGCAGCAGTTTGAGCACCACGGTGAGCATCCCATCGAAGTGCCCCGGCCGGTGCGCCCCCTCCAAGATCTCGCCCAATCGGCCCGACGCTACGGTCACCTCAGGCTCACCCGCTGGGTACACCTCGTCCCCGGCAGGGGCAAAAACCACGTCGACGCCGAGCGGCTCGAGCAGGGCCAGATCCGCGTCGAGCGTGCGCGGGTAGCGCTCCAGATCGGCGGCGTCGTTGAACTGCAGCGGGTTCACGAAGATGGTCACCACCACCTCGTCGCACTCGGCCCTGGCAGCGCGCACCAGGGCCTCATGCCCCTCGTGCAGCGCACCCATGGTCATCACCACCCCGCGCCTCACCCCAGGTACGGGGGCACCTAAGTCCGCCACTGTTGTCACGAGACGCATCACTCCTCCTCCACGCCGAGGGTCGCGATGAGGTCCGCGTATTGCGCGGGCCCAATCCGGCCCCCCGCGAGTGCCAGGTCCGCGGTGGCGCGCGCCATGGCTCGGTACGCCGACCGCGTGTCCGGCAGCGCCGCAAGGGCACCAAGGTGCGCGGCGACAGTCCCCGCATCCCCGCGCACCACGGGCCCAGTCAGGGACGACACGGACCCCGGCGCATCCGCGAGCGCGTTCTCAATCGACGCGTGCACCACGGGAGAGAGCACCCGCCCGGGCTCCTCAACACCCAGCCGCGCGAGCACCGCAGCCGACTGCGCCGCAAGCGTCACCGCATGGTTCGCCGCATGCACAATCGCCGCGTGATATGCCGCACGATCCGCCTCGGCGAGCACGATCGGCTCGCCACCCATCTCCACCACAAGCGCCTGCGCAATGGGCAGCAGCGGCGCGGGGGCGGTCACGGCAAACACCGCATCGGCAAGCCTCCCCCTATCGAGCGACGTTCCCGTGAAGGTCATGGCCGGATGAATGGCGAGCGGCAGCGCCCCGGCCGCCACAGCGTCGGACAGGACGCCAACCCCAAACCTGCCCGCCGTGTGCACCACCAGCTGCCCCGCGCGGAACGCGCCGACGGTGGCGAGGCCCGCGCACAGCGGCTCGAGCGCGTCGTCGGGGACGGTGAGGAGCACGAGGTCGGCGCCGCGCACCACGGCCTCTGGCTCCAGTCGCGGCACCCCGGGGAGCAGCGTTTCGATGCGGCTCACGGAGTCCTCGGATACGCCCGACGCTCCCACCACGTGGTGCCCCGCCTCGCGCAAGGCGGTGGCCAAGACCGCGCCAACGCGGCCGGCTCCCACCACGCCGACGGCAAGGCGGCTTGCGTTATCAGGCATGGGACACACCGCGGCTGGCCCTGGCGCGCGCCGCCTGCTCGTGGAGCAGCGCGAGGGCGTCGTCGACGTCGAGGTTGCCGGCGACGGGCCGAACAGGCCCGGGGGTGGAGTGGACCGTGAGATCGGCGAGCCGGCGGGAGCGCTGGATGGGGCCCTGGCTCACGCCGAGCGATTGCGTGCGCTCATTGGGCACCACCGCCAGCTGGTGGGTGAGCCACCCACTGCGGATGAACAGTGCGCGATCGCCAGCGAGCACGCCGCGGCGGTTCCACTGGAACGGATCCAGGAGGCGCGCGCGCCGCGGGCTTGGCGTGAAGTCATCCTCGCCGCCGCGGCCCTGGACCATGCGGGCAAGCGACTCGTCGGCGACATCGGGGAGCACAAGGCGAAGGGCGAGGAGCACGTCATCGAGTGTGCCCACGGGCAGCAGGTTCGAGACTCGCGCCTGTTCCTCCTGATATCCGGCCACATTCATGCGGATCTTGTACCAGCCTTTGGTGCGCCACAGCACGCCCTGGGTCACCACCACCGCCTGGACTCGGCCGGGGGTGACCGTCTGACGACGGGTCTCAAGGAGACCGTGGCGCAGCCGCAGGCCATCAGAGGAGGTGGCTGCGGTGAAGTTGAAGCCCTCATTGATCTGGTTCCAGAAGTAGCTCAGCACCGCCACCACAAAACCCACAACGGCGAACACCGACGTGCCGATCATCGCAAGCAATTGCTCCCCCACCACCGAGCCGAAGATCGCCGCGGCCACCAAGAGCGCAATCGCGCCGGCCGCCACAAGAAAGGTTGGAGTCGAGAGCGCCACGGACCCGAAGAGACGGCCCGGGGGAACGCGGTAGACCCCGTGTTCCGGCGCGGCCTGGACCGCCGTCACCGGGTGGGTCTCGCCGATGTTCATACCGAGATCGCGGAGGGAAGCCGGCGCCATCTCAAGGGGCTGGGAAGCGCTCGAGCCAGCCACAGCGTCGGGCACGCTGGGCAGTTTGGCGCCGGCGGCGAGCGCCAAAACCTCGTTGCGCAGGGCCTCCGCGTCGCCGAGCCGCAAGAACTTGAGGTCGATGCCAGAGCCCGTGCCGCCCGCCACCTGTACGTTGAGCTGCGCCATGCCAAACAGGCGTGCGAGCAGCGGCTGCACCACGTCCACCGCCTCGATGCGATCGAGGCGCGCCTGCTTGTGCTGCTTGAAGACGATGCCCTTGCGGTAGTAGATGGCGTCGTCGGCGATGCGGTACTCGTTGCGGCGCCAGCTCAGCAGGCCGTAGCCGATCACGGCGGCAACGATAAGGATCACCGCGCCCGCGAGCATGAGCAGCGGCATCCTGTTGATGAGCTCATACTCTTCGCTGCCGCCGGCGACCCACGAGGGCAAGAAGCGCGCGAGCGAGTAGACCGCGACGAAGCCGATGATGGGGCCGCTGCCGAGGTACGGCGAGATGGGGTGAACGCGCGTCCACTCGCGCGGCGCCGAATACAGCGGGCGCGGGGCGAACGATGGGTTCTCTGGGATAGACATGGACAAGCGACGCCCGGCCTAGAGCCCAGCCAGCCGAGCCTCGCCGCGCGCCGTCATGCGATCGCGGAGGGTCTCGGCGTCGGCGGCGCGCACCCCGCTGAGCGTGGCATCGGTGCCGGGGCTCGCGGTGTGGAGCTGGATCGTGGCGATCTTGAACGCCCTGGCAACCGGCCCAGCGCTCACCTCCACAAACTGCATGCGGCCATACGGCACCACAGTGACCGAGCGGAACATGCGGCCGCGCTTCACGATCAGATCGTCCTCGCGCTCCGCCCATGCGTGGGCGGTGACGTTGCGGAAGATGAGCCAGGTGAACCAAGCGCCAAGCGCTAGTGCGGCGGCCACGCCCGCCCACCAGCCGGGGCTGATGGTGATCGCGAGCACCGTGCACACCGCGAGGGGGATCAGCATGAAGATCCACAGCGAGATCACGCGGGCCGTGATGAGGGCGCGGTCGGCGTAGGTCCAGTCCGCGTCGGTCTCGTACCAGGTCATGGGTTCAGTCTGCCACCAGGGGTGAGCGGACGATGCGAGGGGTAATCGGCGCTCGCCCCGCAAGCTCTCCAACAAGCGTTCGGCGTGTCGCCCGGCGTGTCGCGGCTCCGGACGTTCTCCAACCGGCGTGTCGCGCGTGTCGTTGTTGGAGAGCTTGCGGGAGGGGTGGGTCGGCCGCCTGCCCGGCGGCCGTGGCCGCGTTAGGCGGCTCACCCCGCCTTAGCTGGGGCTGGGTTTTGGGTCCTCAGGTGGCTTGGTGCGGCACCAATGCTCGGCGAGGAGGCCGGCCGCCATGAGCGCGAGCGCGCCGAGCGCCGCGATCAGCGCGGAGATCGCCACCTCGCGCCGCGGCTCGTGGCTCCAATACTCCGCGAGCCCAGCCGCGTAGCCAAGCAGTCCCCCCGCGAGCAGCACCCCCGCATATGCGGACGCTTGCGCAAACACCGCGGCCCGCGCCGCCCGCAACCCATCAAGACCAGGGCGTTTGCCTTGCTGGTATTGCCGCACGGGCCACGCGAACACGAGCGCGAGCACCGCGCCAACCACGCAGATCGCCGGCAGCGTCCACGGAATCAGCGCGGGCGTGTAGCCATCGCCCAAAGCCATGCGCGTTATGACCCACGCGATCGCCAGCGTGATGCCCGCGATGATCGCAAGGCGCTGCCACGAGAGATGCTCCATGAGTTACGTGAAATCTGGCCCGTCGACGACAGGCACGGCGTCCGTACCGAGCGGCGTGGGCTCCGCGCCGGAGGGCCACGGCTTGGCCACGACGGACACCGACTCCACGTCCACGCGCGCCAACAGGTCCGAAACCGCGCCGCCGTTCGCCCCCGGCAGCACCGCATCCGCATCGACATCACCAAGGGGAACCAACACGAACGCCCTCTCGTGGGCGCGCGGGTGCGGAAGCACAAGGTCGGCGGACTCGCCGGTGACGCCCGCGATCGAGATGATGTCGAGGTCAAGGGTGCGCGGCCCGTTCACCACGGAGCGTTCGCGCCCATGCACCACCTCCACGCCTTGGCACGCGGCGAGCAACTCTCGCGGCGCCAGCGCGGTCTCGATCTGCACCACGGCGTTGAGGTAGTCGGGCTGCTCTGGGCCGCCAACAGGCGCGGACTTCACCAGCGCCGACGTCGCCACCACATGAATCCCGCTCACACGATCCAACTCACGAACTGCCGCGCGTAGCGTGCGCTCCACCTCGCCAAGATTCCCGCCAAGCGCGATCCACGCGGTCACCGGCTGGAACGGCCGCTCGTCGAATGCATCGCGGAAGATCGCAGGCTGCTCCAGCGGGTCATCGGACATCCCCGCCGAGGACCCAATCCGCTTATCCGCCCACAGCGTCCCCGAGCGCAGGTCCCGCCGAATCCGCACAATCACATCCGCGAACTCCACATGCAACGGCGCTTGCGGCTTGTGAATCGCCACGTCCACGCACTCCACGCCCTCAAACTCGAGCACGGCCCGCGCGCAGTGCTCCGCCACCGTCTCCAACAGATCACTGGGGTCTCCGGCGAGAACCTCAGCCACAGCGTCGGCCAGGTCCGAGTAATTCACGGTGCGCGCCAACTGATCGGTGGTGGCCGCCGCTTGCGTACTCACGTGCGCCACGATGTCCGCGATGAACAGCTGCCCGCTCTCGCGCTCCGTGGCGAGCACGCCGTGATACCCCGTGACGCGAATCCCCTCAACCGCAATCTGGTCCAGTTCAACGCCGCCTTTGACGTACGCGCCCACGCTCAGTGTCATGGCATCACTCTGGCGCGAATGTTGCGTTCTGCCAAGCATCCACGACGGCCACGGCGTCACGTGCCGCGCGCGCGTCGTGCACCCGGATTCCCCATATGCCCGACGCTGCGGCCAGTGCCGTAACAGCGGTTGTGGCGGCCTCGCGTTCCGTTGGGGGCGCATCGGGGCGGCCGATGGCCGCCCCGAGGAACCGCTTGCGGCTGGCTCCGATGAGGATGCGGTTGCCCATGCCGCGCAGCACGTCGAGGTTCGCGAGGAGCGCCCAGTTGCTGTCCCCCACCTTCGAGAAGCCGAGGCCGGGGTCCACGATGATTCGGTCATTCGCGATTCCGGCGTCCTGCAGTGCGTGGACTCGGCGCACGAGCTCGTTGTGGACGTCCGCGACCACGTCGTCGTAGACGTCGAGGGCGTCCATGTGGGTGCTGTGCGCGCGCCAGTGCATCGCGATGAAGTCCACGTCCAGACCGGCCACAGTGGTGGCCATGGCGGGATCGGCGAGCCCGCCGCTGACGTCGTTGACGATCGTGGCGCCCGCCTCGACGGCCGCGCGAGCGGTGGCCGCTCGCATGGTGTCGATGCTCGTGGTGATGCCTGCTGCGGCGAGCTCGCGGATCACGGGGATCACGCGGGCCAACTCCTCGTCCGCAGGCACCCGCTCCGCACCAGGCCGCGTGGACTCGCCGCCCACGTCCACGATGTCGGCCCCCTCGTTGGCGAGGTGAATGCCTTGGGCGACCGCAGCGTCGGGCCCATGCCAGAGCCCGCCATCGCTGAAACTGTCAGGGGTGACGTTGAGGATGCCCATGACGAGGGTCACGGGTCACTTCCCCAGAATTAGGCTCATGGCCTCCGCGCGGGTGGCGCCGTCGCGCATAATGCCGCGGACGGCGCTCGTGACGGTGCGCGAGCCGGGCTTGCGGATGCCGCGCATCGACATGCACAGGTGCTCGGCCTCGACAACGACGATGACGCCGCGAGCGCCCAGTTGTTCCACGAGGGCGTCAGCCACTTGAGTGGTGAGGCGTTCTTGCACCTGGGGGCGCTTGGCGTAGAGATCCACGAGTCGCGCGAGCTTACTGAGCCCCGTGATGCGGCCATCGGCGCCGGGGATGTAGGCCACGTGGGCCACGCCATGGAAGGGCACGAGGTGGTGCTCGCACATCGAGTACAGCTCGATGTCCTTGACCAGGATCATCTCTTCGTGGCCCAGTTCGAAGACTGCGCTCAAGACCTCCGCGGGGTCTTGGTCGAGACCCGCGAAGAACTCCTCGTAGGCGCGCGCCACGCGCGCGGGGGTGTCGCGGAGGCCGTCGCGGTCGGGGTCCTCGCCCACCGCGGCGAGGAGCTCGCGAATGGCCGCCTCGACGCGGGGCTTGTCCACGGCCATGACCGTTAAGCCTCGTCCTTGGGCTCTACGGCCTGTTCCACGGGCGCGGAGTCTTCCGCCGCTTCCTGGACCTCGGAGACCTCCTTGGCCACGCCGTCGGGCTCTTTGATCTTGGCTGGAGCCTTGGCCTTGGCGGGCGCCTTCTCAATCCAGGCGCCGCTCAACCAGTTGCTGCGCGGCTTGATCTTCTTGACGTCCTTGAAGATCTCGGCGAGCTCGATCTCGCCGAGTGTCTCTTTGTCGAGGAGCTCGAGGGCGAGCGCGTCGAGGACGGCGCGGTTCTGCGAGAGGGCCGTGGTGGCCTCGGCGAGCGCGTTGTCCATGAGCTCGCGCACCTCTTGGTCAACCACGGACGCCACTTGCTCGCTGAACTCGCGGCCGTGGCCCATGTCGCGTCCAAGGAACACCTCGCCGGAACTGCCCGTGAGGCGCACCGAGCCGATCTTGGTGGACATGCCGAACTCGGTGACCATCTGGCGGGCGATCTCGGTGGCCTGGCTGATGTCGTTGCTGGCGCCCGTGGAGGGGTCGCCGAACACGAGTTCTTCCGCGATGCGACCGCCCATCGAGTACGCGAGGTTGTCCAGGAGCTGGTTTCGCGTCTTCGAGTAGCGGTCCTCTTGCGGCATCACCATCGTGTAGCCGAGCGCGCGTCCTCTTGGGAGGATCGTCACCTTGGTCACAGGGTCCGTGTGGTTCATCGCCGCTGCTACCAGAGCGTGTCCGCCCTCGTGGTAGGCGGTGACGCGCTTGTCGTGATCGTTCATGACGCGCGTGCGGCGCTGGGGGCCGGCGATGACGCGGTCGATAGCCTCGTCCATCTCGCTGCTCGTGATCTGTTGCTTCTCTCTTCTCGCCGTGAGGAGCGCGGCCTCGTTCAGGACGTTCGCAAGATCCGCTCCCGTGAAGCCGGGCGTCCTTCGCGCGATGGCCTCCAGATCCACGTCCGGGGCGATGGGCTTGCCCTTGGCGTGCACCTCGAGCACCTTCTGGCGGCCCTTGAGGTCCGGGGCGTCCACGCCCACCTGGCGGTCAAACCTTCCTGGGCGCAGGAGCGCGGGGTCCAGGATGTCTGGACGGTTGGTGGCCGCGATCATGATGACGTTGGTGCGGGCGTCGAAGCCGTCCATCTCCACGAGCATCTGGTTGAGGGTCTGCTCGCGCTCGTCGTGGCCGCCGCCAAGGCCGGCGCCGCGGTGGCGGCCAACAGCGTCGATCTCGTCGACGAAGATGATCGCCGGGGAGTTCTTCTTGGCCTGCTCAAAGAGATCGCGGACGCGCGAGGCGCCAACGCCAACGAACATCTCTACGAAGTCGGAGCCGCTGATGCTGAAGAACGGCACGCCCGCCTCGCCTGCGACGGCGCGCGCGAGCAGCGTCTTTCCGGTTCCAGGCGGGCCGTAGAGCAGCACGCCCTTGGGGATCTTGGCGCCAACGGCCTGGAACTTGGCGGGGTTCTCGAGGAACTCCTCGATCTCCCGCAGTTCCTCGACGGCCTCGTCGACGCCGGCAACGTCCTCGAACTTCACCGTGGGGGTGTCAGGAGTCACGAGAGTGGCGCGGCTACGGCCAAACTGCATGATGCGCCCGCCGCCGCCCTGCATGGAAGACATGAGGAACCAGAACAGGCCAACCAACAGAAGAATCGGCAAGAAGGTGAGGAGCAGCGTGGACCACACGGATCCGCGCGCGATCTCCGAGTCATAGCCCTTTGGCGGATCGGCGGCCGTAACAGCCTCCACCACGTCCGCGCCTTGCGGCGCCACGTAGAAGAACTGCACTACCTGGGTCAACTCGCCCCACTCTTCAGGGCTACCCTTCGGCAGCTCCTTCTTGAGGGTCAGCACCACTCGCTGATCGCCGTCCACCATCTTCGCCTGCTCAACGGCGCCCGCCTTAAGCATCGCGAACCCCACGGAGGTGTCGACGCGGTCAACACGGGGCTTGAAAAGGCCGCTGAGCATCCAGCCAACGAGCACCGCGAGGAGCACGAGCAAGATGATGCGGCGCAACGTAAAGGCGTTCTTCATGGTGCCCCAACCCTACGCGAGGGGTCTGATACGGAGGAAACGGTTTCGCTGAGGGCAATCCCGCCGCCACGATCACGCCAAAGCCAGCCACACCGTCGGCCCGTCACCGGGCGCTGCCACAGCGCTCCGCCCGCGCCCTCTGCAAGCTCTCCAACAAGGCTTCGGCGTGTCGCCCGGCGTGTCGCCCGCGCGAAGGCCCTACAGCCGGCGTGTCGCGCGTGTCTTTGTTGGAGAGCTTGCAGGGGCCAGCGAGGCACACGGCCCGACGGTGTGGCCGGGTTCGTGTATCAGGCGGACTTGCGTAGGAGTCGGAGCGCTGCGTTTACGTCCGCCACAAGGTCGACGGGATGGCGCCCAAACAGATCGGCGTAGGTATACCGGAGCGTAAGTTTGCCATCGTGGATCGCCATGCGGTCGCGGAGGCGGTCCTCGCGAAATGCCACTTTCGTTCCGTGAGTCTTCCAGCCGTCCAGTTCAACAATGACCAGGCCCTCGACCAACAAATCTCGATGCCCACGACCCGCCACGACGATCTGCGGTCGAACCGCGAATCCGCCCTCCGTTAGCGTGACTCGCGCATACGACTCCATTACTGATTGCGCCTCGTAATCGCAGTGATCTATGAGCCAGCGACGCTGGTCCGGCGGTGTGTGCCGGAAGTCGCGGATGTCACCGGGGAAGACTTTCCGAACTTCAAGCGCGGCATCCAGCACGGCAAGTTGCGCGTAGCGATTCACACAACCGGCCGCAAGATCAATCGCCGCGGCAACCGGCTCGAGCTCAGATCTCTCCCACATCGCGTCAGACCGATGAACGATCACCCGGCGCGTGGGCCGTGTGTCGTCACTACGCAGGCCGCGCGACTCCGGCACCAACAGGTGAACCCGGCGCGGACGGTCCAAGAGAGGCAACTCCACGCGATCGCACAGCGACACGCACGAGAGCCTCGCGTGAAACGCGGCCGCGAGCCATACCGGGTCCGGCGTTTGCGGAAGTGCGTAGGTGCCAAAGAGTCGGCGCACCACCGAACCCTCCCTCGTCGAACGGGTCAAAGCTCGTTGACTCACGCCGGCGTCGATGAGCTCTTTCCAGCGCGCAGCACCGCCTAGAGCGGTGAGCGCTTGGACCGGATCCACCCGCCAACCGTGCCAGGCCACACCTAAGCTCGCGCAACCCCTGTGGATAACCCAGCCACAGCGTCGGGCCGTATGCCTCGCCAGCCCCGCAAGCTCTCCAACAACGACACGCGCGACGCGCCGTTGGAAGGGTGCATCACTCCGCGACGCGCCGGGCGACACGCCGAACACTTGTTGGAGAGCTTGCAGGGAGGGGGCACGGGGCGGGCACGCGGGCGGCCGGGGGTTGGCCACCCAAGCAACGCGCGGGCCGACGGCGGAGCCGGGTTTGCCCTAGCTGTACACCTTTGGCGACAGTTCAGCCACGAAGGGCAGGGTGCGGTACTTCTCCGCGTAGTCGAGCCCGTAGCCAACGACGAACGCGGGCGGGATGTCGAAGCCGACGTACTTGACGGGCACCTCGACCACGGCGGCCTCGGGCTTGCGCAGCAGCGCGGCCACCTCCACGGACGCGGCACCACGGGAGCGCAGGTTCCCCAGCAGCCACGAGAGCGTCACGCCGGAGTCAATTATGTCCTCGACGATGAGCACGTGACGGCCCGTGAGGTCGGTGTCGAGGTCCTTGAGGATCCGTACCACGCCAGACGACTTGGTCCCAGATCCATACGAAGAAACGGCCATCCAGTCCATCTGCACGTGCGGAGGCATGCGCCGCGCGAGGTCCGCCATCACCATCACGGCACCCTTGAGCACCCCAACGAGCAACAGGTCATGCCCTGCGTAGTCCTCACGGATAGCGACAGACATTTCGTCGAGCCGGTGCCGAATCTGGTTCTCGGACACAACCACTCGCACAAAGTCATCCATGTCGAACTGGGCGTCCACGCATCCTCCGGCAGTAACGGACGTTAAGTCTTGGCGTTCCCCGCGGTGTCCACAGGGGCGATGACCAGCCTGCCATATTCGCGCCGGGCCTCATACCCGCCAGGCAGCGACACCGGGCCCTGACCGCGGAAGGACGTGACGAGCGCATCCAGAGCAGCCACGTGATACGCCGTGAGCGGCCCCGCCCCCTTGTTCTCCGCGAGCATCTTGAGCATGCGCGAGCGGATCGCGTCGGGCAGCGAGGAGAGCATGTCGCACCGCCACTCGTCGCCGCGGACGGCGCTCTCGGACAGGATCAGCGCGGATCGCGCTTGGCGCTCCAACTCATCGGCATCGGACTGCAACAGCGCCGCGGAGCGCGCCAGCCCAGAGACCACTCCCTCGCCCAAGACATCAACCAAAGCGGGCATCACGCGCATGCGCAGCGCGGACCGCCGCGGCCCATCGACCAGCTCGTTCGTGGGATCCATCCACGGGTCAAGGCGTTGCTCGCGGCACGCCGCAACCGTGTCTTTGCGGCGCAGCGACAGGAACGGGCGCAGGATCCGCCCGCGCCGCACCGGAATCCCTGACAGCGCCCGGGCGCCAGACCCCCGCGCCAGCGCCAACAGCACAGTCTCCGCTTGATCGTCCATGGTGTGACCGGTGAGGATCTGCGGGTTGATCCCGCCTTCGTCGGTGACGCGCTGCTCAATCGCCGCATACCGCGCGTTGCGCGCCGCCGCCTCGAGCCCGCCCTCGCGTCCCACCACCACGCGCTCGATGTGCACGGTGGCGATTCCGGCCCTGCGCACCTGCTCGGCGGCGTGTTCCGCGATGGCCGCGGACCCAGGTTGCAACCCGTGATCCACCACGATCGCGCCAGGGAAAAACCCCTCTTTACGAGCCACGAAGCCGGTTGCGGCGGCCAAAGCCAACGAGTCTGGCCCCCCAGAACACGCCACCCACACGCGCGTCCCAAGCTCCAGTCCGTACAGCATCTCGCGCACGGCCACGCGGGTGGCGGCAACGGCGGGGTGCGGGCCGCTCACGCCAGCGCTCGGGCCGCCAGCGCTCGAGCCGCCAGCGCCACTCCCGGCGCCCTCAGCCCCACCTTCAACGCGATCATCCTGCACACCCACATTCTGCCAAGGCATTGACGAACTCGTCGACGGCGGCGATGGGCCGCTTTTGCCCCGCGGGCATCCCGTCGAGCAACGTCGCGAAGGCGAGTTGCCGCCCGTCGGCCGTCACCACCACCCCGGCGAGCGCGGTGACCCCGGTGAGCGAGCCCGTCTTGGCGCGCAAGAACCCGGCGGCGGGCGCTCCCTCGAACCGCACGGCCACCGTCCCCTCGAGCCCTCCGAGCGGCAAATACGTCAGCAGCCCCGCCGTGTTACCAGCGGTCCGCGCCTGCACCAGCGCGCTCACGAGCGTCGCCGGCGAGACCTGGTTGCGATCAGAAAACCCCGCGCCGTCATACAGCTTGAGACCGCGCACATCCACGCCCATCCCGGCCAAAGTGGAGGCCGTCACGGTCGCGGCATTCGCGGGCGTCGCGTCCAGCCCCGCCTCAAGCGCAAGCACGCGCGCAGTCTGCTCGGCCACCGTGTTGTCGGAGTACCGCAAAAACTCGGTGGTCACCGCGCTCATGGGCGCGGACTCCACGCGGGCTACTTCCGTACTGCCCGACGCTGCGGTCGCCTTCCCCTCGTTCGTCACCTCATATCCCAGTTTGGTAAGCGCGGTGCCGAGTGCCTTGAGGGTGCGCAGTGCGGGCTCCTTATCGCGGGCTCCGTACTCGCTGGCGGGGATGCCGTTCTTCTTGCCGACGTTCACGGCGATGCCCTCGACCTTGCCCGCGTAGCCCATGTAGAAGGGGTACTCGGGCCACGACGCGGGGTAGGCCGGGCCAGGGAAATCGCTGGTATCCACGGCAATAGTCACCGGGCCAACGGGCACGGTGTCGGCGATCTGATCTGCGAGATCCGCCACCCCCGCCCAGCCGTTTGCCTGGGGCTCGCCGGAGTCGTAGACCTTGGAGCCGTAGTGGCCGTGACCGGCGGCGAGCATAAGGTCGCCGCCGGCAACGAGCGTCAGTGTGGAGGTGGCGCCGTCAAACACCACGGTGGTGTCGAAGGTGTAGTCGGGCCCCAACGCCTCGAGCGCAGCCACTGCCGTGAGCAGCTTGGTGGTGGACGCCGGAACCTGCGGGTTGTCGCCGTCCAGGTCGGCGAGAACGGACCCAGTGGTGTAATCCGCGACGTACACATTCGTGGACTTCCCCGTCCGGTCATCCGAACGTAACTGTGCCGCCAAAGCCGCCACAGCGTCGGGCGATGGCAAGGGCGCGGACGACGAAAAGGCGCCCACCGGCCCCGGCGACGGCGAGGCAACCGCGAGCGGTGAGGCCGTCAACAACGGAGGCTGCGGGGACGGGAGCGGCGCGGAGGTGAGGATGCCGGGGACGCGGTCCGTAGCGTCGGCCCACGCGTAGCCAGTGGCGCCCGCCACGATCAGCGACGGCACCAGCACCGCAGCCACAACTTTGCCCCGCACGCGGTACCTCCATTCATGCGCCAGACTAGTACCCGGACCTAAGACCTAAATCCCAAGGATTGATCATGGAATTCGACGTCACTATCGAGATCCCCAAGGGCAGCCGCAACAAGTATGAGGTGGACCACGAGACCGGGAGAATCCGCCTGGACCGGATGCTCTTCACGTCAACGCGCTACCCCGACGACTACGGCTTCATCGACGGCACCCTAGGCCAGGATGGCGACCCCCTGGACGCGCTCGTGCTGCTCGAGGAGCCGACGTTCCCGGGCTGCCAGATCCGCTGCCGCGCGCTGGGCATGTTCCGCATGCGCGACGAGGCCGGCGGCGACGACAAGGTGCTGTGCGTGCCCGTTGGCGACCAGCGCCAGACGTGGCGCCAAGAGCTCAGCGACGTCAGCGACTTCCACCGCCTCGAGGTGCAGCACTTCTTCGAGGTCTACAAGGACCTTGAGCCCGGCAAGTCCGTGGAGGGCGCGCACTGGGTGTCTCGCGAGGAGGCCGAGGAGGAGATTCGCTCGTCCTTCGCTCGCGCCGCTGGGACGCCGTTTGAGCACATGAACCCGCTGGTGCCCCCGCCGGGGCACTAGCTACGGCCTTCCCGCCACCGGAATCAGGTCATCGATTCGCCACGACTCGTCGTACCCGCGAATCAGCGAGTCCTTGCCAGGGCGCGCCGCCTCGGCGACTAGGCCATTCCCGATGTAAATCGCCACGTGATAGATCTTTGACGGGTTCCGGTCCGAGCCGTAGAAGATCAAGTCGCCCTTGCGCAACTGGCTGAACGCCACGTGCTTCGTGGAGTTGTACTGCATCTGCGAGCTGCGCTGAATCGACAGCCCCGCGGCCTTCCACGACACCATCGTGAGCCCGCTGCAGTCGTAATACGTGGGCCCCGAGCCGCCCAGCTTGTACGGCTTGCCCATCAGCGTGAGCGCCTTCGCCACGGCCGCCTCACCTTGGGCGGCACTTGACTTCCATCCGCCCGACGTTGTTGGCGGCTTTGGCTGTTCAGTTTCCTCTGGCTCGGGATCCTTGGTTTGTTCCGGCTTGGGGTCCTCTGCCTTGGGGTCTTCTGTCTTGGTAGGCGTGCTGGTGTCGCCGCCAGAGTTGGAGTTCCCGCCGGGGTTGGAGCTTCCGCCGGAGTTGGAGCTTCCCCCGTTCTCCTTCTCCACCTCTTCCTGCGCGGCCTTCGCGTCGTCGCGGCGCTTCTTGTCGCGCTCTGCGGCGAGGCCATCTTGGCGCGCGTTCTCGAGCGCCACGGTAGTGCCGCGCAGTTCTGCCAGGGTGTTCACGGCGTCGTCGCGCACCTCGTCTGCATCCTTGACGGCCTGCTCCGCGGCGTCCGCCGCGGCGGTGGCGTCGTCATAGGCGTCCGCGGCGGCGATCTTGGCGTCGGCGGCGGCGGTGGCTGCGTCGTTGGCGGCCTTGCGCATGGTGTCGGCCACGAGCTGCGCGGCCTCGACTCGCTGCACAAGGGTCGCCATCTCGTCCGACGCCCTGTTCATCGCCTCCGAGGAGTTGATTGCATCCTCAAACCCGTTGGCGTTGACCACGGCGCCAACTTGGCCCATGTCGCCACCGTCCCGATATGCGGCCTGAGCCACAACGGCAAGTTTGGACTGAGCCTCGGCGAGTGCAGCGTCGGCCTCATCGGCGCGCCTGTTCGCTGTCACCAAGTTCGCCTGCGCCGCCTCAAGGTCGCCCTGCGCTTGCGCGTACTTGTCGGCGGCGAGCAACTGCGCGGCCTCGGCGTCGTGGAGTGCGTCCTCGAGCGAGGCGACGGCGGCGTCGAGTTCGCTCACCGTAGAGGCCTGCGAGGCGGCGGCTTCGCGCGCGGCGTTGATCTCGTCTTGGCCGGGGTAGCCGTCGGCGGAGGCACCGCCAGCGCCGACCAGCGCGACCCCCGTGGCCGCGAGCGCTCCCACGCAGACCGCGGCGATGCGGGAGCGTGTGAGGCTAAGACTGACGGGGATTCGCATAAAACTCCTGGTCCGGCGATGGTACGTCCGGTTTGTCCGGCGTCGCGAGCGGGTGTGGCAAACACCACGCGCCGCTCCTACGTACCTCGGCACTTCGGGGGCGCACCTTGAGCCCCGATCACCCCTCCACACACGCCGAATGCCTCTCCACACAAACATCGTGGTTCCACCAACGTCCCACGCTCAGAGTCGCCCCAGCGCGCCTCAGAACAGTGACTCTTGTGTGGAGAGGCATTCGGGTTGTGTGGAGAGGCATTCGGGGGGCGGGTGTGCCCTAGGCTTCCCTTCGTGGATGACGACGGCATCGAGACCGACGCCTGGGCCGCTGACCAAGGCCCCGGCGATGGCGCGCCCATCCCCGCGAGCGCCGCATGGCGCGAGGGCGACCACCCTGGGCACCGGCAGTTCTATGCGCTCGGCGACCTCCCCCTCGAGGCCGATCCAATGGGGGTTCTACCAGGCGTGACGATGGCCTACGAGACCTGGGGCGAACTCAACAAGGACAAGAGCAACGCCATCTACGTGGCCCACGCCCTCACGGGTGACAGCCACGTCTGGGGACCCGCGGAGCCCGGCCACCACACCGGCGGCTGGTGGCACGCGATGGTGGGACCGGGGAAGCCCATCGACCCAGAAAAGCACTTCATCGTCAGCGCAAACGTCGTTGGCGGCTGCCAAGGCAGCACCGGCCCGGCGAGCCCGCACCCCGAGGACGGCCAGCCCTGGGGCAGCCGCTTCCCCTACGTCACGATGCGCGACATGGTGGCCGCAGAGGTGGCGCTCACGGACTTCCTTGGCATCGACCGCTGGCGACTCATTGCGGGCCCATCGATGGGCGGGATGCGCGCCATCGAATGGGCGGTGACCCACCCAGAACGGGTAGGCGCCATCGCCCCCGTTGGTTCCACGGCCGCCACCACGGCAGACCAGATCGCCTGGTCCACATCCCAAGTGGCCGCGATCACCGCGGACCCCAAGTTCCGCGGCGGCGACTATTACGCGGCGCAAGACGGCGACGGCCCGCACGTAGGAATGGGGATCGCGCGCATGATCGCGCACACCACCTACCGCAGCGAGAGCGAGCTTGCGGACCGGTTTGGCCGCAACTACCAGGGCGAAGGCGACCCCCTGGGCAAGGGCGGCCAGTTCGCCGTGCAGTCCTACTTGGCGCACCACGCGAGGAAGCTCGCCAGAAGGTTCGACGCCAACACCTACATCCGCCTAGCCCAGGCCATCCAGTCCCACGACGTGGGCAGGGATCGCGGCGGAGTCGAGACCGCACTGGCTCGCTACACCAACGCCGCCCTGGTGGTGGCCGTGGACAGCGATCGCCTCTACCCGCTCAAGAACTCGCAGCGCCTGGACGCGGCACTCTCCGGCTCCAACGGCGTCAAGGTGGTCCACTCCCCGGTTGGCCACGACGGCTTCCTCGTTGAATCGGGCCAGCTCAACGCCTTCATGGCCGAGTTCGAGCAGCAGCTCTAGCCGCCACCAACCCCTACCGCACCACCTTCGCGGTCTTCGCGCTGGTCTTGGATACCGTGGTGTAGCCGCTCTTCTTGCCGGTCACCTTCACGGTGATGTACTTCCCCGCCCGCAGCGAGGACACCTTGTACGTGGACTTCGTTGCCCCACCAATCGCCACCCCGTTCGCGTACCACTGGTACGTGAACGTGGTCCCCGAGAGCCACGTGCCGCGCTTCGCGGTGAGGGTGGAGCCCACCTTGGCGCGCCCGCTGATGGTGACCTTGCCCACCACCGGCACGCCCTTGGCCGCGGACACCACGGACGCCGTGGTGTACCCGGCCTTGGAGCCAGTGACGCGCACCGTGATCTTCTTGCCTGCCCGCAGCGAGGACACCTTGTAGGTGGACTTGGTAGCCCCACCGATCGCCACGCCGTTGGCGTACCACTGGTACTTGATCGTGGCGCCGGAGGTCCACGTGCCGCGCACCGCGGTGAGCGTCTTGCCCACGAGCGCCGTACCGCTAATCACCGGAGTTGGCGCGGTCAGCACGCCAATCTCCACCATCGCGGCGTCCGTGGTGAGCGGCGCGGACGCCCCGTACAAGGGGTGCGTTCCCGTCACGGTGACGCTCAGCGCTCCTCCAAGGTCCGACGCTGTGGGCACGTACGTAGCCCCCGTCGCCCCTGGTATTTGCTCACCATTGAGCAGCCACTGGTAGCTGAGCGCGAAGTTGCGGGCCCACTGCCCGGCAACAGCGACCGGCGCACCAACGCGCACGGGCGCCACTAAGGAAGGCGCCAAGGTGTTGGCCACACCGCCGTCCACAACGGACCCCGCAGAGCGCTGCGTGATCGCTACGTACCCCGCGAGTGTGTGGGTGGCGGCGACGCTCACGGCGGCGCCGTAGTCGTCTTGGGTGAGCACATAGGTGGAGCCGGTGGCGCCAGGAATGGCGTCGTTGTCGCGGTACCACTGGAGCGAGTTGCCGGTGGACGCGGGGGATGTTCCGCCCGCGCTCGCCGTGAGCGTGGAGCCCACCGTGAACGTGCCGCTCACCGACGGCGCCACGGCGAACGACCAGTTGGTCGCGAGCGCAATCGGTCCGCGCGGATCCGACGTGACCGTGTCCGAGCCCCCACTCCACGTCGCGGCGACGCGAACGGAGACGGTGCCCCCAGCGTCGGCCGGGAGCGGCGAGAAGGTGGCGCCTGTGGCGCCCGGAACGTCCGTGCCGTTGACGAGCCACTGGTACGCGAGAGTGGCGTCCGCGGGCACGTGCGACGGCTTCACCGCGGTGAGCACCTCGTTGGCGCGCAGGGTGCCGGTGATGGTGGGCAGCCCGGCGTACACCGGCACATTCAGCACGGCCTGCGTGGGCGCGTACCCCTGTTTGCGCGCCTCAACGCGCACGGTGAGAGGCTGCCCCGCGGTATTAGCGGGCACCGTGTAGCTCGCCGCCGTGGCTCCCGAGATCTCCTTGCCGCTCCGGAACCACCGGTACGTGTAGGTGGCCCCCGACGTGCCGTCGACCACCACGGTGGCCGCCTGCCCGGCGACGGCCTGCTTCGTGAGATGCGGCTCCACCGTGAGGTAAGGCCGCTCGAGCGTGGTCACCGCGATGCTGGCCTTCCCGCCCGACGCTGTGAGGATTGAGATGTTGACGTCGCCTTCCGCAGAACGCCACCATTCGCCGGCGTCGAGCGCTTGCTCGGCCCAGCGGGGCTCTTGCGTTTGGGTGTTGACGGCTTCGACCCGCGTTTGGTTGTCATCCTCGACGGACAGCACGCGCACGCCGGGGCCGGTGGAGAAGATGCCGTCGTCGAACGAGCACTTGGTAGACGGCTGGAAGCCGGTGGTGCAGCCCGCGAAGCTGTTGTCCATGTACAGCGCGTCCTTCTCGCCGGTGCCGTCGCGATACTCGACGTAGAAGGTCTTGCCGGAGGGAGCGGTGATCTTGATTCCGCGGTTGCCGGAGGTCTTACCCAGCGGATACACGGTGTACGTGGCGGTCTTGAGCCCCGTGTGCTTGGCGAGCATCGTAGACGGCGCAACGCCCAACTGGTCGCGGCGCGCGATGTCGAGAAGCGGAGCCCACCACTCGGGCATCGTGAAGCCCATGAGGCTCCACCAGTCGCCGTACTCATCCGTGTCGCACGTGTCCCCAAGGGCCGTGTAGGCGGGAACGTCAGAGAAGTCGCAATCTTGCGTGAGCACCGCATTCGCGTGGTCAAGGCTGAAGTTGTGGCCCAACTCGTGCACCAAAAGTCCGTCAAGGAAGTACGGCGCATCAGGATCGGCGTAAAAGTCGGCCTGCACAATCACCACGCCGCCCGACTTCAGCGAGTCGCCAATGGTGCCCAGCGCGGCCTTCTCATCGTGCCGGCACTCGCCGATCATGACGAGGTGGTCGGGGCTCGCGTCGCTGAAGTACAGCTCGATGTCCCTGCCCACCTTGTTGGCCGCCTCGACGGCCCACTGCTCGTCGTCGGCGCCGCACGCGAGCGAGGAGTAGTACCGCTTGATGGTGCGCACCGTGAACCCGGGGAACGCGCCGCCGGTGTTGGCCTTCCAGTACGCGCTCGCGGTGGCGATGGCGGTCTTGATCCGCGAATCGCTCGGCTGCGCAACCCCGTCGCCATTGATGTTGACCGCCACGTCGATGTAGTGGGTGGTCGTGACGGCGGCGGCGGCCGTGGGGCCGAGCGTGGTCACATCGGTGACGGCGAGTGGGGCATCCGCGGCCTCCACAATGGCGGCGCCTTTGGCTGTCTCGGCGTCCACGTCACCCGTGACCCGCAGGCTCTTTGCCACCTTCGCCGGGATGGCGAGCGAGGCCTCAACTGCGGTTCCGGGCGCCAACCCAGCCACAGCGTCGGGCTGGATAGAAATCATGGAATTACCAGCGACGATGAACGTGCCTTCGACGTCAGCTGTGCGGCCAATGAGGCCGGTGACGGTGAGCTCTGGGGAGTCGTCTGCGAGGGCGGGGGCGGCCAACACCGTGCCCGCCAGCGCGGCGATCAGAACGGGTGCAAGGATGCGCGCTGCACGCATGGATCCCCCTCAGTCAGTGGACGTTGACTCGCACCCTAACAGGGGGATAGGGCGCCGCCACAGCAAGTGTGAGCGAGTCCCCAAACACGCGGAATATGCCCGACGCTGTGGTTGGCTGTTGCGCCCCCGTTACGTCACCGTGAAGGTGGCCGGGGTGGACGGCGTTGTCTTTTCCGCTGCGACATACGTGATGTCCGTTGTCGAGTCGTAGGCGGTCGCGGTCACGTGGAGCGTCGCGGAGTACGTTCCGGGAGCCACGGAATTGAGGACGAAGGCCTGAACCGGAGGCTGCGCCGGGTTGCCGGTAGCAACGACAGTGAACATCGGGCTGGTGAAGTTTGTTGTGCCGGTGACTTCCACCCAATAGGTGAACGTAATCGGGCCCAGGTTCGCCGGGTAGCCAGAGGCCCAGTTGGTGGCAAAGGTGGCATTCGCGTCGATGCGCCCCGCGTAACCGTCGCTGACCGTGAAGTTGTAGATGGAGATGACGTCCACAACCTGTGTGTTGTCACCTTCAGATGCCGCGGCGCGTGGCACGCTCACCGCCAACACAATGGCGGGCGTGGTCCACGCCACCCCCGCCAGCACCCTTCGCCGTGAGATTTCTCCGGGCTGCGCTGACATCATCCCTCCCCAGGGTTTTCAGAAACTCGCTTTTGTCCAACCTAACCCCCTCGGAGGGACTTGCCAAACGCTGCGACATCCGGCTACAGTCGCCAACGTGCTGAACCGAATGTGCCGCTAACAAGCGCACGTTTGGCGTGCGCCCGTGACGGGCGCCCTTAGGCAAACCTCCCCCATCACGGGCCCACACTCCACGTGTCACCTCGCAGACCTATAGGTCGCGGGCTGCTTGTGGCGGCTCCCGGTGATGGTCTGCACTCCCCCTCTCGTCGAGAAATCCCGCAGATCACACCCTTAAGGAGCACCACCACAATGAGCAGCAACTGGAAGTTCGAGACCCAGCAGATCCATGCCGGCCAGGCACCTGACGGCGACACGGGCGCGCGCGCCCTCCCCATCTACCAGACCACGTCCTTCGTCTTCGAGGACACCACCCAGGCGGCGGCACGCTTCGCACTCGCGGAGCTGGGCCCCATCTACACGCGCATCGGCAACCCCACGCAGCAGGCCGTCGAGGACCGCATTGCGGCGCTTGAGGGTGGGGTCGCGGCCCTGCTCTTGGCCTCCGGCAGCGCGGCCAACACCATCGCCATCCAGAACCTCGCGGAGGCGGGCGACCACATTGTCTCCAGCCCGTCGCTTTACGGCGGCACCTACAACCTGTTCCACTACACGCTGCCCAAGTTCGGCATCGAGGTCACGTTCGTCGAGAACCCAGATGACCCCGATTCGTGGCGCGCCGCCGCCCGGCCCAACACCAAGGCATTCTTTGGCGAGTCCATCTCCAACCCCAAGCAGGACCTCCTCGACATCGAGGCAGTGGCTGCTGTTGCCCACGAGGTGGGCGTGCCGCTCATCGTGGACAACACGGTCGCGTCCCCGTACCTGGTGCAGCCCTTCAAGTGGGGCGCGGACATCGTCACGCACTCGGCAACCAAGTATCTGGGCGGCCACGGCTCGGCGATCGGCGGCGTGATCGTGGACGCCGGCACGTTCGACTTTGCCCAGCACCCGGAGCGCTTCCCCAACTACAACACCCCTGATGAGAGCTACAACGGGCTGGTCTACGCTCGCGACCTAGGTGTCGGCTCTGCGCTTGGGGCGAACCTCGCGTTCATCCTCAAGGCGCGCGTGCAGTTGTTGCGCGACACGGGCGCGGCAATCTCGCCGTTCAACGCGTTCCTCATCGCGCAGGGCATCGAGACGCTCTCCTTGCGCGTGGAGCGCCACGTGGAGAACGCCAAGAAGGTGGTGGCCTGGCTCCAGTCGCGCCCGGAGGTGGAGTCCATCGCCTACGCCGGCCTCGAGTCCAGCCCGTGGCACCACTTGCAGCAGAAGTACTCACCCAAGGGCTCTGGTTCGGTGCTCTCGTTTGAGATCGCCGGTGGGGCCGACGCTGGGCGCACCTTCGTCGACTCGCTGCAGCTTCACTCCTTGGTTGCCAACATTGGGGACGTCCGCTCGCTCGTGATCCACCCGGCCACCACCACGCACTCGCAACTCACCCCGGAGGAGCAGGCCGCGACGGGCGTCACCCCTGGGCTGGTTCGCCTTGCGGTGGGCATCGAGCACATCGACGACATCCTCGCGGACCTCGAGGCTGGATTCGCCGCCGTGGCCGCGCTCAAGTCGGCGGCCACGGAGCAGGAACTGGAGGGCGCGTCCGCGTGACTGCGGTAGCGCCAGCAAGCGCCCAGGCTGCACCGACGCTGGAAGCCATCCCAGCGTCGGGCGCCTGGCGCCCTGGCGACCCGGTGGGAAACCGCCGCTTTGCGCCCATTGGTGACTTGCGGCTTGAGGACGGCTCAGTTGTGCCCGACGCTGTGCTCGCCTACGAGACGTGGGGCACCTTGAGCGCGGCTCGGGATAACGCCGTCTACATCGCGCACGCGCTCACGGGCGACAGTCACGCGTATGGGGATGCGGAGTTGGGGCACCCCACGCCTGGCTGGTGGAATCCGCTCATTGGGCCCGGCAAACCGGTGGATCCGGAGCGGCACTTCATTGTGAGCGCCAACGTAATTGGGGGGTGCCAGGGCTCAACTGGACCCGCCTCGTTGGCGCCGGACGGGACTCCTTGGGGTTCACGCTTCCCGTGGCCGTCGGTGCGGGACCTGGTGACCGCGGAGGTAGCCCTTGCCGACCTGCTTGGCATTGACCGCTGGCGTTTGATTGCGGGGCCGTCACTCGGCGGGATGCGGGTGCTTGAGTGGGCGGCCACCTATCCGGAGCGAGTGGGGGCGCTCGCGGTGCTGGGCACGACTTCGGCGACAACGGCGGACCAGTTGGCGTGGGGGGTGCCGCAGGTGGCGGCGATTCGCGCGGATCCGGGGTTCAGGCGCGGCGACTACTACGACGCTCCGGCTGGCTCGGGTCCGCACGTGGGGCTGGGGATTGCGCGGCAGATCGCGCACGTCACGTATCGCTCGGCGGAGGAGTTGGGGCGGCGGTTTGATCGGGACCGGCGGCCGGACGGGGTCTACGAGGTGCAGTCGTACCTGGAGCACCATGGCGAGAAGCTGGCTCGACGCTTCGACGCCAACACCTACTTGCGCCTGGTCCACGCCATCAACGGTCACGATATAGGGCGTGGCCGTGGGGGCGTGGACCGGGCGCTTGCTCGGTACGAGGGCGCGGCGCTGGTGATCGCGGTGGATAGCGACCGGCTGTACCCGGTGGGGGACGCGGAACGGGTTGCGGCGGCGTTGCCTCAGGCGGGCGGGGTTCACGTGGTCTCGAGCTCGGTGGGGCACGACGGCTTCCTCGTGGAGTCGGCGGCGATCAACGAGGTGGTCGGCGAGTTCGAGCGGGCGCTCTAGAGGCTCACTCCAGCCTCCGCTCCCCGCGCCGCACCCCCGCCCTCGGGTCCCCGCGCTGTAGTCGCCGCATCCCACACCCCACACCCAGCGCCCCGCTCCCCGCACCGCCCTCCCCGCACCGCCCTCCCAGCACCGCCCTCCCAGCACCGCCCTCCCCGCACCGCCCTCCCAGCACCCCACACCCCGCGCCGCCCGTGCCTGGACATGCCTGTAGGCCCTCTGCCTAGGCGGTGAGGGCTGCGAGGCCGCCGAGTATTCGGTGTTGGTGGGGGTCGATGGTTGTGGGTGGGGTGAACCAGACGTGGTTGTTGTCATCGACGGTGATGCCCCATCCGTCGCGGTGAACTTGGGTGT
>NZ_JASGEO010000009.1:0-17365 GCF_049841215.1 Demequina sp. | reverse complement strand
TTTTTTTATTTGGTTTTTGTCGTTTGGTGGGGGTTGGGGGGGGGGTGGGGGGGGGGGTGGGGGGGGGGGGTGGGGGTCGGGGTAGGGGGACGGGGACGGGGGCTGTCTCAGTCCCACGACACCATCTGCTCGGGCGGCACGAGGCATTCCGACGCCTCGTCGTTGCCTGACTCGTCCACAACCGCCGTGAGTTCGCTCACGGTGTCCGAGTCGCCGACGTCGATTCCCAACCGTTTCACGCATTCGATCGCCGCCGGCAGGTTTGCCTGCTCCTCGCGCGCGCGACGAGCGCCCACCCCGGGGCTCAGTTGGTACACCATGTCCACATAGAAGGACTCGCGGCGGATGCACTCGTCGGCAACGGCGAGCGACTGGTCTTCGCTCATGCCCTCGGCATCGCCGTGGAAGTACATGCCCTCGGGGAAGTCGATGCCGTCCGCGGGCGGCTCGTACGTGTACGGGATGCCGCTCGCGTCGAAGCACGAGAATGTGGCCTGCAGCCGCTCCTCGAGATCCGAGTACGCGATGACGCCAGCGTCGGCGACCCGCTCAAGGGTGGCGAGCTGCTCCTCGGAGGCTCCGTCGGCGCGCGCGTCTCCAACGGTGTCGGTGACGAGTTGCGAGTACCCAGACCAGTCGACATCCGATGACGCGCTCGCCTTGGGCACCGCCTCCCCTGAGCACCCGCCCAGCGCGAGCACACCCAGTGCCGCGCCGAACGGGAGCCACCGCAGGTGATTACCCATACGCAATGTGGTCGCTGTCCACGCGGCAGTACGTCGAGCTCACCGAAGCGTCGCCTGTCTTGACCACCCATTTGCTCCACTGGGCGGCACCGGAGTTGCCCTGGAACTTGCCGCGCACCGCGTGCGAATCGCACGGGTCAAACGACGTCTTGCCGGTCTTGGCCGAGTGTTCGGTGGTGATCCAGTAGGCCGTGCAGCCATCGGTCCCGTCGATGTAGCCGCCATCGGCCGCATTGCTGGAGCCCCCGGCGCCCAGTAGGCCAACGGCACAGGCCGTGGCGATCGCTACTCGGGTTCGTGCTTTCATCTTCGCCTCCTTGCGAATCGCGTGAGAGGCGTGCACGGTGCACGTTCCCCCCAATCGAAAACGTTATCACTACGCTCGCGGAGACGGGCTGGGTTCACGCGGGCCGCCTCAGTAGACTCGCACCGTGATCATCCTCCTCGTCGGATCCGGCGCGCGCGAGCATGCGCTGGCCCTGTCCCTCAGCCAGGACCCCGCCGTCTCGCAACTGCACGCGATGCCTGGCAATCCCGGCATCGGCCGCCTGGCAACACTGCACCAGGGCAACCAGAACAGCCCGGCAGAGGTGGCCGCCCTGGCAACCGCCCTCGCGGCAGACCTGGTGATCGTCGGGCCGGAGGCGCCCCTCGTCGCCGGGGTTGCCGACGCCGTACGGGACGCGGGAATCCCGGTCTTTGGGCCGTCGGGCGCTGCCGCGATGCTCGAGGGCTCCAAGGCGTTCGCCAAGGATGTCATGGCCGCCGCAAAGGTGCCCACCGCGGCGAGCCACACGTGCACCACCATCAACGAGCTTGCCGCTGCGCTCAAGGAGTTCGGCGCCCCCCACGTGGTCAAAGACGACGGACTCGCGGCGGGCAAGGGCGTGGTCGTCACGAACGACCTCACCGAGGCGCTGCGGCATGGCGAGGCGATCCTCGCGGCGGGCGGCACGGTGGTGGTTGAGGACTACCTCGACGGCCCCGAGGTGAGCCTGTTCTGCCTCTGTGACGGCTCCACGGTGGTGCCTTTGCAGCCCGCCCAAGACTTCAAGCGCGTCTTCGACAAGGACGACGGCCCCAACACCGGTGGCATGGGCGCGTACACGCCGCTCCCATGGGCGCCGGCAGGCCTCGTCGCGGACGTGGTCCAGCATGTGGCGCAACCAACGGTCGACGAGATGGCGCGGCGCGGAACGCCGTTCGTCGGCGTGCTCTACTGCGGCCTCGCGCTCACGAGCAAGGGCGTTCGCGTGGTCGAGTTCAACGCGCGCTTTGGCGATCCAGAGACCCAGGTGGTGCTCGCGCGCCTTGAGACTCCGCTCGCCGGCGTGCTCTTGGCCGCCGCGGAGGGTCGCCTCGCGGACGTCCCTGCCCTTCAGTGGCGAGACGACGCCGCCGTCACGGTGGTCATCGCGTCCAGCGGCTATCCCGAGGCGCCCGTGACCGGCGACCCCATCGCGGGCCTCGACGCCGCAGAGGCCCTTGAGGGCGTGCACGTTCTCCACGCTGGCACGGCGACTATGCCCGACGGCGGGGCTGGCTTGGTCTCCGCTGGCGGCCGGGTGCTGTCGGTAGTTGGCATCGGTGACGGGCTCGCGGCCGCGCGAGATCGCGCGTATGCGGGAGTGGCTGAGATCGACCTGCCGGGCTCGCACCACCGCAGCGACATCGCGCTCAAGGCGGCGGAGGCGGTGGGCTGATGAGCGTCCAGAACATCCCAGCCGCCCCGGTGCTCGATGGCTGGACGCACGTCTACTCGGGCAAGGTGCGCGACCTCTACGAACCCAGCACCCCGCACCCGCGAGGCGACGTGGTACTGGTGGTAGCGTCGGACCGAATCAGTGCTTACGACTGGGTGCTACCCACCGAAATCCCTGGTAAGGGGGCAATTCTCACGGCGCTAAGCCTGTGGTGGTTTGACCAGATCAAAGACATCGTCCCCAACCACACGGTGGAAGCGCCCATCCCAGAGCAGGTGCAGGGCCGCGCGATGGTGTGCCAGCGCCTCGACATGTTCCCCGTGGAGTGCGTGGCGCGCGGCTACCTCACGGGCTCTGGCCTCACGGAGTACAACGCCACCGGCGACGTGTGCGGGGTGCCGCTCCCGCCCGGACTCGTGGACGGCTCGCGACTGCCGCAGCCCATCTTCACGCCGGCCACCAAGGCGGAACTGGGCCTCCACGACGAGAACGTCAGCTTCGAGAAGGTGGTCGCCGAGATCGGCGAGGAGGACGCGACCGTGCTGCGCGACCTCACGCTGCGCCTCTACGAGCGCGCCCACGAAATCGCTCGTGACAAGGGCATCATCCTCGCGGACACCAAATTCGAGTTTGGCCGCGACAAAGCCGGCGCGATCATCCTCGGCGACGAGGTGCTCACGCCAGACTCAAGCCGCTTCTGGCCCGCCGACCTCTGGGAACCCGGCCATGTGCAGCCAAGCTACGACAAGCAATACGTGAGGGACTGGCTGACTTCTCCAGCGTCGGGCTGGGACAGGAACTCCGGCGAGGCGCCCCCTCAACTGCCCGACGCTGTGGTTGAGAAGACGCGCGAGCGGTACCTCGAGGCCTACGACAGGCTGGCGAAGAACTAGCGGTAATCCTTGCGCGACTTCTCGCCGATGACGGGCACGCCCCAGCCGAACTTGAGCGAGCCGAGCCGCACCACGAGCACCACGAGGATGGGCACCCAGAACACGACGGGCCGCGACGCCCCTGCCCAGAGCAGCAGGGCGTACGAGGCGGAACCGGCAAGCGCTGCGGTGGCGTAGAGGGTGCCCACGCGCAGCACCTCCGGCACCTCGGCGGAGAGCACATCGCGAACTACGCCGCCGCCAACTCCCGTGACCACGCCGAGTAGCGCGGACACGAAGAGCGAGGCGCCCGCATCGAGGGCGATCCCGGTGCCCACCACAACGAAGACAGCAAGCCCGGCGGCATCCGAGATCTGCACCGTGCGGAAGCGCGTGAGTTTGTCGAGCGGATGCCAACGTGCGTACACCGCCACGGCGAGGCCGACGAAGGCGCTCACCACAATGAAGATGGGGTTCTCAAGCCAGAACACGGGGATGTTGAGCAAGAGATCGCGCATGGTGCCGCCGCCGACGGCAACCACGGACGCGAGCACCATGGCGCCCACGAGGTCCATTCGCTTCTTACCTGCTGCCACAGCCCCGGAGACGGCGAAGGCGACGATACCCACGTACTCGAGCACGGTGCGCAGCGTGCCGAGCGCGACGTCGACCGTGTCGGGATCGTAGGTGAAGAGACTCACGGGCCAAGCGTATTGGCCCCAACGGACCGTGCGGTGACTACGTTCTGATTGCATGAAGACGTTGCGGTGGGTTCTCCTTGGGGCCGGCGTGCTGCTGGTGGTGGCGCTGGGCCTCGTGTGGGCCAACCTCAACGTTGGCCCGGGGCCTAACGGGTATGTCAGCAAGCACGAGGGCGTGCAGTTCTATCCCGCGTGCGGCAACGACGTGCTCGAGTTCGAGGGCAAGACCTGGTACTCGATCAGCCGCGACGATTGGGAGACGCCAAGCGCTCAGGCCGCCGTGACCGAATACCGCACCGCAGCGTCGGGCGGGCGCGGGGCAGCGACAGGCGTGCGGATCGTGGCTGCTCCCGGACCCGGCGACGACGTGGGAACGCTCTACGTCTATCGAGACGGCCGCGCGTACTGGGTGAGTGACAGCGGAGCCCTCGACACGTGGCTCACGCTGGTGCCGCAGACGTACAACTGGGTGTGCTGATGCGCAGGCTGACAGTGGCGTTGCTGGCAATTCTCCTGCTGGTTGGCTGCAACGATGGCCGCCCCGAGGGGCGCGAGTTCGCGTATCCCACCCACTGCCGGGTTGCCCAGGTCTCGATTGATGGCGTCCGGTACTACCCCACGGGCATTTATGAGGACAGCGAACTGATTGCCACCGACGATCACTCCACCTTTGGTGGGCCCACGCCCTGGGAGGACGTCGAGGGCGCGATGAACATGAACGACACCTTTGGGTACCTCGTCGACAGCGAGGGCGACACCAAGGCGTTCAACGTGAAGGGCACGGACTACGTTGTCCACCTCAGTCCGGATCCTGCCGACGCCGCGTGGACCGTCGAAGGGTGTGCTTGAGGCGCCCGGTAGACTTCCCGCATGGCCACGATCCTCGTTCACGTCATGCCCAAGCCCGAGATCCTTGACCCCCAGGGCAAGGCAGTCGGCTCGGCCCTCGCTCGCCTTGGCTTCGACGGGATCGAGTCCGCGCGGCAGGGCAAGCGCTTTGAACTCACCGTTGACGGCGAGGTGACCGACGCTGTGCTTGAGAAGGTGCGCGCGGCTGCTTCGCAGGTGCTCTCCAACCCGGTGATTGAGGACGTTGTTGAGGTGACAGTTGTTGAGGTGACCGCCCTGTGACGGCTCGCGTTGGGGTAGTTACCTTCCCCGGATCGCTCGACGACAGGGACGCGCTGCGCGCCGTGCGGCTTGCCGGCGGTGAGGCCGTGTCGCTGTTCCACGCCTCCCCCTCGCTCGACGGAGTGGACGCCGTGGTGCTCCCTGGCGGTTTTTCCTACGGCGACTACTTGCGCGCTGGGGCGATCGCGCGCTTTGCGCCCATCATGGAGACCATTGTCGATGCCGCGAACGGCGGCATGCCGGTGCTTGGCATCTGCAACGGCTTCCAGGTGCTCACCGAGGTTCACCTGCTCCCGGGCTCGATGATCAAGAACGAGCACTTGCACTTCATCTGCCGCGACCAGACGCTGCGCGTCGAGAATGCGGACACGGCGTGGACCACCGAGTTCAGGGCGGGTGAGGAGATCACCATTCCGCTCAAGAACCAGGACGGCCAGTACGTCGCGGACGAGCACACGCTCGACGAGCTCGAGGCCGAGGGTCGCGTGGTGTTCCGCTATGTGGGCTTCAACCCCAATGGCTCTCGCCGAGACATTGCTGGCATCACGAACGCGCGCGGCAACGTGGTGGGCCTCATGCCGCACCCTGAGCACGCCGTGGAGCCGGGCTTTGGGCCGGACTCTGCTGCGGCGGGCCGTACCGGTACCGACGGCCTCGCGTTCTTCACGTCGGCGATCAAGGGACTGCTCGCGACCGCGTGAGTGCCAACGGTCATCCTGCGCGTAGTCGCAGGATCCCCGCCGCCGATCTCGCCGCCTCACTCGCCGCGGGCATCCCGGTACCCAACGGCAGCCCCGTCCGCGTGGCAATCGACGGCATGACGGGCGTTGGCAAGACCACCCTCCGCGCCTTGGTGAGCCACGCCCTCCGTGAGATGGGCCGCGACGTCGCGGAAGCGTCGGGCGATGACTTCCACCACCAGCGCGCGGTGCGCTACCGGCAAGGGCGCACCTCCGCGCGCGGCTACTACGAGGACGCTTACGACTATGTGGCGCTCGGCGACAAGCTGCTGCGGCCGCTTGGGCCGGAGGGCTCGCGGGTGGTGCGGTTGCGGCACCACGACCTTGAGTCCGACGCTGTGCTCACCGATGAGCCGAGCGTGCGCCTTGGCGATGAGGTCACCGTGGTGGTGGACGGCTCGTTCTTGCAACGTCCGGAGCTCGATGGGCTGTGGGATTGGGTGATTCTCGTGGAGGCCTCGCGCGCGGCTTCGGCCGCGCGGCAGGTGGTGCGAGATGGGGCGCCCGCCGACCCCGACGATCCGTATCATGCCAGGTATTTTGGTGGTTACGACGTCTACGTTGCCCAACGCGATCCTGCCTCGCGAGCCCACGTGGTGGTGACGAACGAGGGCTAGGTGCTGCCAGCGCAACTTTCGTAGCCGAATGATGCGATTGTCACAAACGGGTGATTTGGGGCCACGGCGCTCACTACGCTCGCCCTATGCGACGCCCCATAGTTGTGGTGATGACCCTCGTTCTGGCGCTCGCGGGAGCTACCGTTGCGACCGCGTCAGCCCAGGCGGCACAGGTGTCTTCGGTTCGCACCACGCTCGGCTCGTGCACGGTGTTTCCGGCGTCGAACGCGTGGAACAAGGACATCAGCAAGGCGAAGGTGCACAAGAAGTCGGCGGCGTGGGTCAAGACGATCGGCGCCAACACCAAGTTGCACCCCGACTTCGGCACGTCGTGGGCCGGCTCGCCTATTGGCATCCCGTACATCACGGTCACCAACTCCACGCCCAAGGTGCCGGTGAGCTTCACCTACAAGTCGGAGTCCGACAAAGGCCCGTATCCCATCCCCAAGAACGCCCCAATCGAGGGAGGGAGCAAGTCCACAGGGGACCGTCACGTCATCGTGGTGAACACGTCCACGTGCACGCTCTACGAGCTGTTCAATGCGCGTCAAGTCAACGGGGGCACCTCGTGGAAGGCCGGATCGGGGGCCATCTTCAACCTCAAGTCCAACAAGCTGCGGCCGGCCGGATGGACAAGCGCGGACGCGGCAGGGCTGCCAATCTTCCCCGGACTGGTGCGCTACGACGAGGTCAAGGCGGGAAAGATCAACCACGCGTTGCGCTTCACGGTGTCGCAGACACAAGCGGGCTACATCTCCCCCGCGCGGCACTTCGCGAGTTCGTCAAAGGACGCCAACCGCCCGCCGATGGGTGCGCGATTCCGGCTCAAGGCCTCCTATAGCTGCGCCAAGTATTCGCGAGAGGTGCGGGTGATCTGTGCGGCGCTCAAGAAGTACGGAATGATCGTTGCCGACAACGGGTCCAACTGGTACGTGAGCGGCGCCCACGACTCGCGATGGAACGACGACGCGCTCGGCGACCTCAAGAAGATCCCTGGCTCGGCATTCGAGGCAGTGGATACGGGGGCGATCGTCACCAAGTGACGCCGTGGCCGCGTGACCCCGCGGGCCAGCCGCAGGTCAGCGGGTGTGGCCGCGCATGATGTCCGCGATGAAGAGCACGAAGGTCCACACCGCGAGCGCGATGCACAGCAGCTGAACCCAGGTCCAGCCGGCGCCAACGGGAGTGATGCAACACGCGAGCGCTAGGAACGTGGTGGCGAGCCAGTGCTGTCGCCAGGCCGCCCACACGGTGACGGCCGCCACCGCGATGCCCACGCCGAGGCGCACCCAGAACCCGCCGAGTTCGTCGTCTTCCATGAACTGCAGCAGAGTGAAGGCCCCCCACGCGAGCAGGCTCCCGGAGATCACCGCAAGCGCCGCGGGTCCCCAGTTGCCAGCTCGCTCATCCATGCCTCAAGTGTGTCGCGTTTGCTTGCGATTCGAGCCACGGAAGTCCGTAGCGCAGCAGAGATTCAATGACCTCGCTTGCCAGCGGCTCAACGTCCGTGCCGAGCGTGAGATCCCACCAGTGGTCGCGGCGCGTGGGCACGAGGACGCCGAGACGCTGCGTCTCGCCCCACAGGACGTAGTTCGCGTTGTGTTCGGGGGCGTCGCCGAGCCACTGGTTCTCCGCGCGCTTGGCGCTCCACTCGGCGCGGTCGAAGTATGAGAGGTTGACCGTGAAGGCAACGCGCGCTTTCGTTACCGGCCTCCACTTCTGAAAGCCGATTAGTGCCCACGCGCCTTCGCAGGGCAGCTCGTACTTTCCCCCGGATCCGGTGAGCCCAGCCGCGAGCAGATCGGGGGTGATCAGGCTCCGCATCATGCCGTTATAGGCGTCCAAAGCGTTCCACGTCTGCTGAGTCATGCGCCATCGTGGCACGGATGCCCGGAACGCTGGACGGGCCTGTGGATAACCGATCGCCCGCCGGTGACCGCGCCTACCCTGAGTGCACTGGCATGCCATCGGATCCAGTGTAATACTTGTAATACAGGCGAACTTTGGAGGAGCGATGACCCTCACCGTCAGGCTCGACGACGAGCAGGAACGCGCCCTCACCCAACTTGCGGCCGACACTGGGCGCACGAAGAGTTACTACGTGAAGCAGGCACTCCGGGAGTTCCTTGAGGACCGAGCGGACTACCTGACCGCAATCGCGGCGCTTGAAAGAGACGACGGCACGCGCTACACCTCTGCTGAGGTGAGGCGCGAACTTGGCCTATAGCGTCGCCATAACAAAGGACGCCCGTCGGCAGTTGTCGAAGCTCGATCCAGCAGCGGCGCGACGAGTCCTGGACTACTTGGAGGCGGCCGCGGAGCTGGACGACCCCCGCCTCCGGGGGAAGGGACTTACAGGCGACCGCGGTGGTCTGTGGCGCTACCGTATTGGCGACTACCGAGTGATCTGCGAAATCCTTGACGCGGAGATGGTCATTCTCGCGCTCGAGGTTGGGCACCGAGGGTCGGTGCACCGCGGTTAGTTCAGCGCATCCCGGATGGCGGCGAGCGCCTGGAACGAGCCGTGGTTGAAGTCCGCGCCAAGTTGGGAGGGCACGGTCACGAGCAAGGTGTCGGAGGACATGACGGCGGAGTCGGCGCGCAGCTCTTCGATCAGCTTGTCCGGCTCGCCAACGTAGGTCTTGCCAAAGGTGCCAACGGCGTTGTCGATCTCACCGATCTGGTCGCGATTGCCGCCCATGCGCTCCTTCTCGAGGTACGGCCCAAAGTAGAGGCGGGAGAGGTCGTCGACGATCGGCATCACGGACCGCGAGACGGAGACGCGCGGCTCGCCCTCGTGCCCGGCGCTCGTCCAGGAAGCGCGGAAGGCTTCGATCTGCCGGCTCTGCAGCACGTCCAATGGCTCGCCCGTTGCCTCCAATACCAGGGTCGATGACATGAGGTGCATGCCAAGTTCGCCCACCCGGATCGCGGACTCGGTGTTGCCTGCGCCGTACCAAATGCGCCCATTCAGCCCCGGAGACTGGGGCTGAATGGGCAACAGCTGGCCGGGGAGCACATGCGCGTGGGCGCCGGGCTCGGCGATCCCTTCGCCGGAGATCGCGCGCCGGAACAACGCGATACGCGCGGCCGCGTCTTCCACCGGCAACAGGCCGTCGGGCAGCGGGTAGCCAAAGTCGCCGGGACCGTCGAGCGCCATCTCCGGTGAACCTCGAGACACCCCCAACTGCAGCCGCCCGCCAACAAGCAGATCAGAGGTGGCCGCCATCTCCGCCATGTACAGCGGGTTCTCGTAACGCATGTTGATGACGCCGGTCCCCAGCTCAATAGCAGAGGTGGCCCGCCCCATCGCCGTCAGAATCGGGAACGGCGACGTGAGGTTCTGCTCCCAGTGATGCACGCGGATCCATGCGCCGTCCATCCCCGCGTCCTCGGCCGCCTCCGCGAGCCGCACGGTGTCGAGCAGCGTTTCCGCGGCGGACCGCACCTTGGACCCCGGCGCGCTGCTATACCAACCGAAACTCAAGAAGCCGATGCGGCGAGGATGGCTCATAGCCAGCCACAACGTCGGGCACCGCGCGTAACTTCCCTATTGTTGAGCCGTGGCCACGATTCAAGCCGTCCCCCTCGACGACCCCACGGCAACGACGCTGTGGGCAGAACAGCAGCGCGAACTCTTCGAGCGCTACGGCGAGCCCGACGAGGACGCCCACTTCTACCTCGATATGCCGCCCGACGCTCTCATCACCTCGCTGCTCGCCGTCACCGAGGAGGGGGAACCGGTAGCAACGGGGCTCTTGCGGTGGTCGCCATTTGACACCGGCGCGGGTTCGGCGGAGGTGAAGCGACTCTACGTGCGCGCGGGCGCGCGCGGGCGAGGGCACGCGCGCGACATCATGGCGGCGATCGAGGACGCGGCGGCGCGGGCGGGCGCCACGCGCATCGTTCTCGAGACGGGGACCGAGCAGCCGGAGGCGCTTGGTCTGTATGCGAGCCTGGGCTACGACCGGATCACCCCGTACGGCGAGTACAAGGACCACGAGCAGTCCATCTGCTTTGGTCGCGAGCTGCCCACGCGCGTCATCGTCATCAACGGGTCCATCGGCGCGGGCAAGACCAAGACGGCCGCGGCGGTTTTTGACACTCTCGCAGAGCGCGGCAGTAGATCGGCGCAGATCGACGGAGACTTCCTTGCCGAGGCGCATCCCGCTCCGGACGGCGACCGGTTCCGGCAGGCGCTGATGTTCGCAAACCTTGCGGCCGTGGCCCCGGTGTACAGGGCGTCCGGGTACGGGATCATGGTGATCGCGCGCGTGGTCGAGGACCCCGAGGACCGCTCCCGCTACGCCACCGCGTTCGCTAGTGATGCGGGCCCCGCTGAGGTGCGCATCGTCCGCGTCACCGCGCCGGAGGACGAGCGCAAGGCGCGCATCCTCGTCCGCGACCTCGAGCCCGAATGGCAACAGTGGGGCCACGCGCGCACGGTGGAGCTCCACGAGGCGCTTGAGCGGCTACAACTGGACGACGCTGTGGTCACCAATTCGGGGCGGTTGCCGATGGCGACTGCGGCAGAGATTCTGGAGCGTTTGGGCTGGTAATCACGCAACCATGAGCGCGCCGCGCCAGTGTGGCTCGTTCTCGCGGATCCACTGCGCATCGGACTTCCACACCGTCCCGACGCCGCGCTCCCACAGCTCGATCCACGGCGATTCTCCCGTGATCCGCATCGCGTCCAGGTATTCGTACATGCGCTCGCTGCGAGCGGCGAGAAGGGGCAACAGTTCGGCGCGCTGGGCCTCTGTCAGGCCGTAGCCGTCGGCGAAGCGGCGCAAGCGGTCCGCGGCGGAGGCGGCATCCAGCCCACCGCGCGCGAGCGGCGCGAACGCGTGTGCGGCATGCGCGAGATCCCACAGCCTGGTCCCGGGTGCGGCCGCATCCCAGTCAATCGCCACAAGGCGCCCATCGGGAGCCACCACGATGTTCGACGGGGAGATGTCTTGGTGAATGATCATCTCTGTGCCCGGACCGGGCAGCCCCTGGAACCACTCCACGCCCGCGGGCGGCACAAAGCTCGCGAGGGCGTCGTGCATGTCACGCATGAAGGCGCCGATGCGCTCCGGATCAAGCGCGGCGTCGGGCGCCTGCGGGTGGTCCGCGCGGATCCCATTGACCCATTCCACGAGGTGCCTGCCCTGCGCGTCCCACCCAAAGCTGCGCGGCGCCCCGCGGAAGCCAACGGCCTCCAGGTGCTTGAGCAGGGCGTGGGTGGCGGCGCTGTAGGGATCGGGTGCCTGCATGGAAACCGCCTCTCGGTGGATGGGCTCTGGGGTGGTTCTGCCCGACGCCATGGTTACGGACGTCGGGAACGCGGGGGCGGCGATGCGCGGCACGGGACGCCGGTGGCGCTTTCCGTCTTGGCGGTCCACCACCCAGGCGAGGCCGTCGAGGCTGTCCTGAAGCCGCAGCTCGGCATCGTCCCTGCTATGTCCCTGGACGGCGAGCTGGCCGTGCCAGCCAGAGGCGCCAAGAATGTGGGCAAGCTTGCGATCGGCCCGGCCGGAGCCATAGGGGAGGATCGTGCGCCCCGTCTCCACAGCGTCGGGATCCATGCCGTTCAGGGCGATCGCCACAAGGTGCGGCATCATCGCGGCAAGGTGCGTCTCGAAGTCCGCAATGTGGGCGTGGCCGTGCTGCTGCTGGTAGGCGATGCCCACATTGCGCAGGCCGCGCTCCGCGAGAGCCTCCACAAGGGCGGCGAGGTTTCGCGGTTCCCCAAAGAAGCCGAGGTGGTTCGTGAGGAGCACGCACAGGCCGTGATCCTGGGCGAGGCGTGCAAGGGGCTCAACGTGATCGGCGGCCCGCCACACGCGCGCAAGTTCCGCGGCGGGGTGCAGCGCCACTCCGTCGGCGGTGCCAAACTCCACCACGGTCCACAGATCCGGTGACAGCCCGCGCCGAGCGGACTCCACCACAAACTGGCGAACGTGCGGATTGATGAACCCAAGGCGAGCGTCGTGATCAGGTTCGCCAGCGTCGGGCAGCGGGTGGGGAGCCCAGATGCCGGTGAGGCTCACGCCCTCGTTGCGCAAGGCGTCAAGCTCGGCGTCAAACTGCACGGCGTGCTCGTCGCGCCAATCCCACACGATGTGGCGAAGTCCCAGGCGGCGCAGCATCTTGGCGCGCTCGCGAGGGGTGCGGTCTTGATCGTCGTAGGCGACGATGCGCGCGGCTGCGACGTTGGGGCGATCGCACCAACGGACCTTGCTGTTATCCCACCCGAACTGCACAATCCGAGGTGGTTGTGCCTCAGTCACCTTCGCACGGTATCAGTGCGGCCAGCGTGGCTCAGGGATGTTCGCGGAAAGTGCTCTGGCAATCCAGTCGAGTCCGTCCAGATTGTCCTGAATGCGGTCTTCCATGGGGTCCATGGTGTGGCCGATGGCCGCGGTCAGGCCGTGCCAACCGGAGTTGTGGATGACCCTGGCGAGCTCAAGATCCCGCGAGCCGTGGCCGTAGGGGAGCACCTTGCCGTCGCCCCAGTGCGCCCCATCACGGGTGCCATTGAGGCCAAGGGCAACCACCGCGTGCTGAATCCGGCCCCACATCGCGGCGAACCCGTCGACGTGCGCATGGCCATGGTGCTGCATGTAGGCGAGGCCGGTGTTGTCATAGCCCCTGGCGACCAACTCCTCCAGGATCCTGATCTGGTTGAGCGGCTCGCCGGCCCACCCCAGGTGGTTGTAGAAGGCGAGCGTCATGCCTGTTTCTGCCGCGAGCCTTGCCAGCGGCTCTATCCGATCGGCGAACTGCTCGGCATCCCCCTCTTCGGTCACGGGCCCGGGCGCGCCAAACTCCGCGCACGCCCACAGTTGGGGAGTCAGTCCACGGCCCGACGCTGTGCGCACCTGAGCTTCGAGGTGTGGGTTGAGCTTGCCATCAGGGATCGGCGACCAGATCGCCGCAAGGCCCAATCCGCGCTCTTCGAGGGCGTCGAGCTGCGCGTCAAACTGCGCCACGTGTTCGTCTCGCCAATCCCAGGCGAGGGCATCGATGCCAAGCCTGGCAAGAGCGTCGGCCCTTTGGGTGGGGGTGCGAGGGCGGTCGTCATACGGGACCACGCACCAGGCGGCGAGCGTGTCGACGAAGGTGGGGCGCTCGCGGCTAGTCATCGAGGGCGAACGTGAGGGCGGCGGCCACATGCAGTTGGACGGTGTCGAAGTAGGGAACGTCGAGGTCGTGCTGGGTAACGACGAGCGGGATCTCGGTGCAGCAGGCGATGACGCCTTGGGCGCCGCGGTCCAGGAGGCGTTCGGTGACGCCGAGCACCAGGTCGCGTCCCTCGTCGCGGATGATGCCGCGGGCGAGTTCCTCGTAGATGAGGTCGTGAACGGCGGTGAGGTCTGGCTCGTCCGGGGCAATGACCTCGATTCCGCGGGCGGCCATGTGGTCGCGGTAGAAGGGCATGCGCATGGTGTAGCCGGTGCCGAGGAGGGCCACCGTGGTGAGGCCCGCTTTGGCGATGGCGTCCGCAGTGACGTCAAGCATGTGGATAAGGGGGATGCTCACGGCCGCTTGGACCTGGGGTGCCACGAGGTGCATGGTGTTGGCGCAAATGAGGAGCGCTTGGGCGCCGGCCGCCTCGAGGCTTCGCGCGTCGTTGGCGAAGGTGGCCGCGAGGCCGTCCCAGTCGCCTGTGCTCTGGGCCGTCGCAATCTGCTGGAAGTCGTAGGAGCGGACGATGAGATCGGCGCTGCTGTTGCCGCCGAGCTGCTCGTTGACTCCCTCGTTCAGGGCGCGCTCGTAGTCGATCGAGGAGTGCCAGGTGATGCCGCCGAGCAGCCCCAGCTTCTTTGGTTGGGTGCGCATGTGGCCAGCCTAACAAGGCCCGCCAACATTCCAGTAGGATGTAAGGATGCGCATCGGAGAACTTGCCGCCGCCGGCGGCGTCACCGCCAAGACCGTTCGGTATTACGAGACGTTGGGTTTGCTTGCGCCGCCGCATCGCCTTGCCAACGGGTATCGCGAATATTCGGCCGACGCTGTGGACCGGCTTCGCTTTGTCCGTGACGCTCAGGCTGCGGGGCTGACCCTTGCCGAAGCAGGCTCGATCCTCGCCTTGAAGGATCAGGGTCGCGGGACGTGCCATCACACGCGCGAGCTGCTCGAGCGTCACCTCGAGGAGATCGACAGGCAGATCGATTCGCTGCTGGCGGCGCGCGCCGAGTTGACGGCGCTGTCCCGCCGTGCGGACTCGCTCGACCCCGCCGATTGCACCGACGCCAACCGGTGCCAGGTCCTTGGTCTTGACATTCCCGTGGGCAGTAACGTTTAACCTGCACTCATGACCACTGTGCACGAACACCCGGTAGCTCCCACGCCCATCAACCTAGCGGTGGGAGGAATGACGTGCGCGGGCTGCGCCTCCAACATCCAGAGGGGGCTGTCCCAACTGCCTGGGGTTGACGACGCGGTGGTGAACCTCGCCACGCGGCGTGCCACGGTGAACCCGGACGGCTCAGTGGACGTGGAGGTGCTCGAGGACTCGATGCGTGCCGCCATCACGGGGCTTGGGTACGAGGTGCTGACGCCGGTTACGGCGCCCACCCACCACGTTGTCGCAGGTTCCCACCCAGGCGACCACGCCGGCGCCGAGTTCGACGAGCACTCAGCCCACATGCACGCGGACGCGGCCCGGATCGCTGACTATCGCCGGCGGTTCCTCGTTGCCCTTACGCTCTCGATCCCTTTGCTCGCGCTCTCGATGGTCATGGCGTTCCAGTTCACGGGCTGGGAGTGGGTGGCGCTCGCGCTTGCCACCCCGGTGATCTTCTACTCCGGACTCCCTTTCCACCGCAGCACGCTCAAGGGGCTGCGGCACCGGGCGGTCAACATGGACACGCTGGTGTCGCTTGGCACGGTGGCGGCGTGGACGTGGTCCACGGTGGTGCTCGTTGGGGGTCTTGACGCCCACGTCTACTTCGAGACGGGCGCCGTGATCGTCACCCTGATCCTGCTGGGCAAGTGGATCGAGGTCCGCTCCACCGCTCGCGCCGGAGACGCCGTGCGGGCGCTCAGCCAGCGCCAAAGTGCCACGGCCACGCTCGAGGACGGCAGCGTCGTGCCGCGTGAAGACCTGCACCCTGGCATGCGGTTTGTGGTGCGTCCCGGCGAGGCAATTGCCACCGACGGCATTGTCATTGAGGGCGAAGCAGGCGTGGACACGAGTCTCGTCACAGGGGAATCGGTGCCGTTGCACGCGGGGGTGGGGGCCGAGGTCATCGGCGGCACCATCGCGGTTGACGGCTCACTCACGGTCGAGGCCACGCGCGTCGGTGCCGAGACGATGCTCGCGCAGGTGGCGCGCATGGTGGACGGCGCGCTGAGCGGCCGGGCGCGCACCCAGCGGCTTGCGGACCGCATCTCGTCCGTCTTCGTGCCCATCGTGATCGTGCTCTCTTTGCTCACCCTTGGCGGATGGCTGCTCGCCACGGGAGACGTCAACGCGGCGTTCACGGCTGCTGTGGCGGTGCTCATCATCAGCTGCCCGTGTGCGTTGGGGCTCGCGACGCCGCTCGCCATCCTGGTGGGCACGGGTCGCGGTGCACGCAAGGGCATCCTCGTGCGCGGCCCGGAGGTGCTCGAGGACGCCCGCCTCGTCACCACGGTCGTCTTCGACAAGACGGGCACCCTCACCGAGGGGTCGCTGTCCGTCACCGCGACGTCCCTCGGTGACGCCTCGCCGGGCGCTCCCGCCTCCGCGACCGGTGCTCCCGCCTCCGCGCCCGGTGCTCCCGCCGCACTTCTCGTGGCGGCCGCCTCGGTGGAGGCCCGCTCGGAGCACCCGGTTGGCCGCGCCATCGCTGCCCATGTTTCCGAGCGGCTCCCGCTCAAGGGCTTCCGCTCCACTCCGGGTCGCGGGGTTACCGCCACTGTCAAGGACGGTGACGTGGTCACCGACGTGACGGTGGGCGCTCGCTCGCTCTTCGACTCCATTCCGGATGACCTCGCCTCCTGGGCTGATGCGCGCGAGTCGCTTGGCGAGACTGTGGTCTTTGTGGGCGCGATTCCGCCCACGTCTGGGGCCGGCCTGCTCTCGGTGCGACAGCCTTTGGCCGCAGCGGCGGCGATCGCTCTCACGGACACGGTCAAAGTGGGCGCGGCCGACGCTGTGGCAGAGTTGCGCGCTTCGGGCACCCGGGTGGTGCTGCTGACGGGCGACAACGAACGAGCCGCGGCTGCGGTTGCGGGTCAACTCGGCATCGATCGCGTCGTCGCTGGCGTGTTGCCGGGCGGCAAGCAAGAGGTGATCGAGGCGCTCCAGGCAGAGTCGGCAGCGGGGGGCCGGGCACGCGTGGCTATGGTGGGCGACGGCGTCAACGACGCACCCGCGCTCGCGGCGGCCGACTTTGGCATTGCGCTAGGGACGGGTGCCGACGTGGCGCGCGAGGCCTCGGATGTCACCATCGTTGCCGGCGACCCACGCACCGTGCCGGCGGCTATCCGGCTTTCGCGGCGCACGGTTAACGTGCTGAGGGGCAACCTGTTCTGGGCGTTTGCGTACAACGTGGCGGCGATTCCGCTCGCAGCGTTCGGGGTGCTCAACCCGATGATCGCCTCGGCGGCGATGGGTGCGAGCTCACTGTTCGTGGTTGCCAACTCGCTGCGCCTCCGTAACGCCTGACGTCGGGATCCAGTCCTCGCGGCTTCCCGCCCCTGTTCGCGCATCCGGGCGTGCCTGTGTGGCCGCGCATGCTGCGCTGCCCTCACGCGGTGAGGGCTGCGAGGCCGCCGAGTATTCGGTGTTGGTGGGGGTCGATGGTTGTGGGTGGGGTGAACCAGACGTGGTTGTTGTCATCGACGGTGATGCCCCATCCGTCGCGGTGAACTTGGGTGT
>NZ_JASGEO010000008.1:0-53789 GCF_049841215.1 Demequina sp. | reverse complement strand
GGCGCGGGTCGCGGCGCCGGCGCCTGGCCCGCCGGCGGGGGCGGGCCAGGCCGGGTGGCTATCGGTCGGCCCAGCCGGGGCGCATGCCTCGGTCGACGGCGAACGCGAGGATGCCGAGCAGGTTGATGGCTCGTGCGTGTTCGCCTTCGTAGTCGAGGCGGTACTCGATGGCGATGCGTTCGGTGGTCGTGACTTCGTCCACCGTGAATGCGAGGTGTGCCAGGGCGGTCGCCAGGCCGATGCGGGCGGGCACGTCGGTTGTGAGGGCGAGTGCCTGCCACAGCATGGCCGCGTGTCGGCGTGCGCGCTCGGTGTCGGGGCGTGGGGCGTTGGGATCGAGAATCGCCTCGAGGATTCGGGCCGCAGCCTGTGTGGCGGTGGGGTGGTTGGTCGCGACCGCGCGGATGGCTGGGTCGTTGCTGTTGTCCGTGGTGAGAGACAGCAGGAGGGCGTCGCGGCCGTGGAGGGTGCTGGCGAGTCGGGCTAGGTTGGCGGCTGTCTGCGCGGTGACCGTCACGTCGTCGCCGTTGAGGACGGCGGCGGTGACGTCGGCGAGGGTGGCCAGTCCGTCGTCTTGGGTGGCGGTGGTGTAGAGGCGAGTCGCGCGAGTCACGGTGTGGGCCGCCGGTGCACTGTGGGGTTGGGTTGCGTCGATGATGGCGCCGGGTAGCGCGCGGACGTTGAGGCCGTCGAGGTCGGTGGCGATGCCTCCTGCAACGATGAGGCGGGCGTCGATGGGGACTGCGCGCGCGATGCTCGCGAGGGCGTCCTCGACGATGGGGGCGAACACGGCGTGTGGCAGTCCGGTGTACGTGATGGCGATGGTGCTCGTGGTGTCGCTGGGCAGGTCGCGGATGACGCGCTCGATGTAGCGGTCGCGCTGCGTGGGGTCTGCGAGGGCGTCGAGTGCCACGATGCTGGCTCCGGCGACGTGTGCGGTGTCGGTGACGTGGACAATAGCGAGTTGGTGGCGGGGGCGGTGCTTGATGAGGGTGGGCAGGAGTGTTGCGAGTTCTTCGATGCTGACGGTGGTAGCCATCTGTGTTCCCTTCGGGTTCGAGCCTGGGGCTCTGCTCGGCGTTGTGCCGATGGGTCAATTCTACTGCGGGGGTGTGACATGACCCCTGGTAGGTCGCTAAAGGTCGAGGTCGGCGCGGAGGTCTGCGAGCACGTCGGGGGGTAGGTCGTCGCCGCTGGCGGTACTCGTGGGATGGTCGCCTGGCGTGGGGCGGTCTGCGGTCCATGTGAAGGTCTCAGCGAGCACATGGGTGGCGTCGATGATGGCGTAGCGGTAGCAGGCGAGGATGCCCTCGCGCGCATCGGCGAGGGTCTCTGGATCGGTGATGTCGTCGGCGGGGTTGGCGTTGGTGAGCGCGTCGATGTGGAGCGTCCAGCCGTTGGTGACCAGTTGCTCGTCGAGGCGCCGCGTAGCGGCTTCGTGGGCGGCCACTTGGTCACGGATCCATTGAGCTGCGCGGGCGACGCGCTGCTCTTCGGTGAGGTCCTCGCTCATGGGGCAAGTGTGGCAGGTGGCGGTGACGTCGCAGCTGGGAGCGGGTTGCGGGGGGCCGACGCGTGCGGCATGGCCGCGCGCTCGAGGGGCAGGTCGTACGCTCGTCGACGGCCTGCCCCTCGAGTGGGTGGACGGGCCGCAGTGGTTGTGCGCCTTGCGCGCCGTGTCCGGTTGGGTTGGGTGCGCCGGCTAGGCGCACGCCGCATTCGTGGTGCCCGGCCCGCCTTCCGCGGCGGGCCGGGCGCGTGCTCAGTGCAGGTCGGCGAAGCGGGTTGCGGTGAATTCGACGTCCCGTTCGATCGGCAGGCCGTGGGTGGTGAGCAGGGCTTCCAATTCGGTGAGGTCGAGGTGGCCCCATTCCCCGCCGCCGGGGATGAGTTCGGCCCAGCCGAACGCGGCGCCGGTGGCGGGGTCTACTTCGGCGATGAGCCATTCGGCGGTGCCCAGGGTGTAGCGCAGGTAGATGATCTTGTCCTCGACGGGGGTGTCCTCGGTGCTGCGCAGCTGCGGGACGTAGACGCCTTCGGGGTAGAAGGGGGCTTCGCGTTCCCAGTCGTTGACGCTGTGCGGCCACGTGGTCGTGAAGTCGTGGTCGTAGGTGAGGCCTTGCTCGTCGGCCACGGCACGCCAGTAGGCGAGGGCGGCGTCTGCGCGCAGGCCTTCGCCTGCCTCGACGGGTGGGGCGCCGGCCTCGGTGACGATGCCGGTGACCATGTTGGCGATCTCCTCGAGGTAGTCGGCTGCGCTGCGCCACCGGGAGTTGGAGCCGAGAAGCGCGGCCATGTGAACGATGGTGGGGATCGCGTTGGCCACGTCGGCCTCGATGGTGTTGATGAGGTGGTCGGAGAGCGGTTGGTCGTTCATGGGGTTCCGTTTCGAGTCGGGAGGTAGGCAGGCCCCGGACCTGTGGAGGTCCGGGGCCGTGCGGGTTAGTGGGTGTCGGCGGGGACGTCCGGGATGTCGGCGGCGGTGATGGGGGCCTCGTCTGGGTCGCTGATGGCGCGCAGGAAGGTGGCGGTGCCGCGGGTGAGGTCGTGGCCGATGGTTGCCGCGTCGATCACGAGGTCGGTGCGCTGCCCGCTGTCGGTGTGCCACTCGTTGCTGTGGAGGCGACCCACGACGATGACGGGCTGGCCCTTCGCGATCGATTCGGCGATGTGTTGGGCGGCGCGGCGGAACGTGCGGACGGTGAACCATTCGGTGTCGCGGTCGATCCACCGGCCTTGTGCGCGGTCGTAGTAGCGGGAGGTGCTGGCGAGTCGGAACGTGGTCTGGATCTCGCCGGAGGTGCCGGTGTGCTGCTTGGGGTCGGTAGCGACCCATCCGGTGACGGTGACGTTGAGGTCGTTCATGGTGGTGCCTTTCGGGTTCGAGCCTGGGGCTCTGGTCGGCGGTTTGCCGATGGGTCAATTCTACTGCGGGGGTGTGACATGGCCCCTGGTAGGGGGCGGGTTACTGCCAGTTGGTGAGGCGGGCGGTGAGGGCGGGCAGGTCGGCGTAGTCGCTGCTCCAGCGTGCGGTGTGGACGTGGGCTTGGACGCCGAGTGTGGCGATGGCCCATGCGAGGTGGTTGAGGTCCATGTGGTCGGTGAACTCGTCGAACTCGAACCGTTGCAGGGGGCAGTCGTCGTTGTCGTTGTGGTTGCATGCGGCGCCTGCGTACGCGAGGTGCTCGCCTTGGTCCGATGGTTCAAGGTAGAGGCGCGTGAGGGTGGGGCACGCTTTGTGCGCTTCGGCCAGGGTGAGGGCTAGCGCCACGGTCCACTCTTTGCGGATCGCGTCGATGGTGGCCTCTGTGGCCTGGTCGAGTTGTTGGGGGAGGTCGTTCATGGTGCTGCCTTTCTGGGCTGGGTGCCCGGACCCCTGGCGGGGTCCGGGCGGGGCGGGCTAGGCGGTGAGTGCGACCAGGTCGTCTCGGTTGGTGATGATGCGGGCGCCGTGGCGGATGAGGTTGTGTGTGCCGACGGATGAGGTGGAGGTGACGGGGCCTGGCACGGCGCCGATGGGTCGGCCTAGGCGTCCTGCGGTGGTGGCGACGGTGAGCGCGCCTGAGCGGGAGGCTGCTTCGATGACGATGGTCGCGCGGGCGGTGGCGAGGTAGTCGTGGCGGGCGAGGAAGCGGTCGCGGCTCGGGGCGGCGCCGTCGGCGTGCGCGGAGACGAGCGCTCCGCCGGTGGTGAGGACCTGGTGCAGGAGGTCGGTGTTCCCTGCGGGGTACAGGCGGTCGAGGCCGCTGGCGAGCATCACGATCTGTGGGGTGGGCAGGTGGCCGCGGATCGCGGCCGCGTCGGTGCCGTAGGCGCCTCCGGTGATGAGGGGGATGTCTAGGTCGGCGAGGTCTGCGGCCAGTTCGCTGGCGACGTGTTGGCCGTATGCGGTGCAGGCGCGGGCGCCGGTGAGGCAGTAGGCGTCTGCCCAGCGGGCGAGGGTGTCGGGGTTGCCGCGCACGTAGAGCGCTTTGGGGGTGTCGGCGCCGAGGTCGTTGAGGGGCGCGGGCCAGGCGGGGTGCTCGGGGGTGATGCAGGTGGTGGTTGTGGCGAGCGTCATGGTGGTGCCTTTCGGTAGCGGTGGCAGTGCGGGTTGTTCCATGCCGTTCCCCCCTCGGCCCGGACGGAACGCAGTTCCTTGGCGGGTTCTGGCTGGGTCAAGTCGCGCGGCGTGAGACGCGCGAGGCCCGTAGCGGTCTCGGAGCCGTAGGCGTAGGGACCGCGTGGATCGGGCCGCATTTGACCTGGGCAGGTTCCGCCGACAATCACAGGTCCGGGCCGAGGGGGGAGTTGGGGGTGCCGCGTAGCGGCGGCCGACGTCGAGTGCAGCTCGACGCCACCGGCGGTGTGCCGGCGGTGTCACCGCGCGGTAGGCGCGGGGTTCGCGTGAGGGATCGTTACCCGGAGGGCCGAGACACCTGGAGGGTGGCTCGGGGAGGCCGCGGCGCGGCCGAGTAGAGCCCGGTCCCACCGTGAGGTGGGGCACGCCCAGCTTGTCGTCTTTGCGCTGCGCGTGAGCATGACCACCCTGCGCGGCCCACTCCCGCATAGACCAAGTAACCAAATCGTGACCATTCGTGACCCTGTAGGCAGGCGGAGATCTCGCCCTAGCAGTTAGCCCCAAAGCACATGCAGGGGTGAATGGCCGATGGTGAAAGAGAAGGCGTTTGAGGCGCCGTGGATACCGATGGTGTCAAAGACATGGAAGGAGCTGCACGTGAGCAGGCTCGAATACTACGTAGGAATGGTTCTGAGGCCACTGGCTGGACGCGCGAAGTTCGCGACGGTTCTCGAGGTGCGCAAGGGCAAGGCGGTCGTCCAGTTCGACGACGGTCGAACCGTGTGGCTGTCATGGAACGCTCTCGACGAGCGCTTTGTGCCGGCCGACGCGTGAGCATTGGCCGGCGGCGCTGGTCGAGGCAGTGCGCGCCGGCTAGGCGCGGTCCTTTGGCGCGCCAGCTCGTGGAGCTGGTGGCGTCAGTGGTTGGGCTTTGGGTAGGGGTCGCTCGCGTGTGTGAGCAAGAGTCGGCGGTCGTGTGTGGTGGTGGCCATGAGGTACCTGTAGCAGCCGGGGTGGTGGATGCGGCTGGCGCCAATGCCGGTGAGTGCGTCGCGGATCCATGTGGCGCCGGCGTCGCTGGTGTGTCGCGGCCGTGCGCCGAGCGCGACGAGCCGGCGGGCGACGTAGTCGGCGCCGGCCTCGTCAGCGCGGACCTTCTGGATCGCACGGTCGGACAGGGTGGTGCCGTCGGGCAGCACGGTGACGCTGCGTGCGGTCGACCGGCCTGCGAGTACTGCGTTCGATGCCTGGTAGATGATGCCGACGTGACCGGGCAGTAGGGCGTGGCCGTCGACGATGCGGGGGACTGGGTCGGAGAACGCCACGATGCCGTGGACGTCGTGTGCGGCGAGGTCAGCAAACGTGCGGGCGAGGAACCACGACTCGGCGTTGGCTGGTGCGAGGTTGGAGCCTCCGGCTGGGCCGTGCAGCACGAAGCGCGACAGTTCGAGGGACTCGCGGTAGGGCTCGAGGTGGGGGAAGGGTCCGGTCAGTACTCGTGCTTGTGCGGGGATGCCGAACACGGCGACGCCGACGAGCGTTCGGGTGTCGTCGGGGTCGTGGAACAGCCCGTAGCGTCGCGCAGCTGCTGGGTACGTGCGGGAGTAGTGGTGGGTGGTGACGTAGGTCTTGGCTGTGAGCTCGTCGATGGGTTCGACTCGGTAGCGGCTGGGGTTGAAGCCGCCGTCCGAGGTGCGGACGAACGAGTGGCGGCCGCGGTCCCAGCGTTGGCAGCTGTCGGGTGCGAGGCGGGTCATGTGGGTGCCCTTCGGTGTCGGGTGGGGGTGCGTGGCGAGGGTGCCCCGCGCTGGGCGGGGCACCCTCGTTCGGTCACGCGTCGGGCGTGGTGGTGGGGTAGTCGACGTCGCTGGTGCTCTTGTTGGCGGTGACTCGTTCGACGTACAGCGCCTCCGGTGGGGTCAGGACGTAGCCCCACTGCGACAGGAGCGTGAGGTACGCCGCGAACGTTTCGGACGACCGGCGCCAGACCTCGCGCAGGCCGTTGACGTGCTCGACGTTGTGAACCAGCGTGAGGACGAGTGCCTTGGTTGCGGTCTGGTCGTTGGGCATGGCCTCGCTGATTGAGGCGAGGTCGTGACCGGCGCCGAGGGCACTGCGCGCGGCGGCGTAGTCGGAGTGCTCTGGCACCCGTGCCGTGAGCAACGCGACGGTGGGTGCGAGGGCACCCTTGGGCATGGTCTTGCGGGTGAGGAACTGTTCGAGCCACTCGTTGCGTGCGGCGTTGGCGACGTCGAACGCCTTGTTGTTGGCGATCACGCGGCGTCGCGCCTTCCGCTCTGCTTCCTTGGCGGTCTCGACTGCCTCGTTGCTGGTCACGTCCTTGCCGTCGGCGTCCTTGCGGTGGGCGCGGGCGTTGATGCATAGGTGCTTGACCGGATTGGTGCCGTACGGGTCGTACTTGACGGCGTGGCAGTCCAGGCCGATGTGCGCCGCGATCGCGTCCTCGTCATAGAACACGTCGACGTTGCGGCCGTAGGAGTCCACGTCGGTGATGGGCACCTGGTGTGCGTCGACGTAGGCGGTGAACTCGGCCTGACGGGCCTTTGCGGTTGCGGCGTTGACGAGGCGGTCACGAACCCAGGAGGCGTTCTGGCCTTTGAGCAGTTCTGCGAGGCCAGCGTCGTACAGGTCGGGGTCGTTCTCGAACTCGGCCAGCATGAGTGCCGCGTCCAGGGTGATGGTGCCTGCGTGTACGGCGTCCTTGGTGGGTGCGGCGAGGTCGTTGGCCTTGACGAAGTCCTTGACCTTGGCCTGGCTGACGCCGAGGCCCTTGGCCACGTGGGTGACCTTGCTTCCGAGTGCGAACATCTGCTGGACGCCGCGTCCCATCTCGGCGGGGGTCAGGCCGTCGCGGTGGTGGTTCTCGTGCACCATGCCGGTGACTTGTGCGAGGGGGTCGATGCCTTCGCGGACGACGCAGTCGACGTCGGTCAGACCGGCGTCGATGGCGCTGGCGTGGCGGCGGTGACCGGCGAGGATGGTGTAGCCGCCTTCGGGGTCGGGGGTGACGATGAGGGGTTCGAGGATTCCGAGCTGCTTGATGGAGGCAGTCAGTCCGTCGCGGTCGTCGAGGTCGAGGCGGGGGTTGTCGGGGTGGGGGTGCAGTTGGTCGACGGGGATGGTGACCAGTGCGTCGGTGATAGCCATGTGGCTTCCTTTCGGGTTCGAGCCTGGGGCTCTGGTCGGCGGTTTGCCGATACCCTCATTCTACTACGGCCCACTGACATTGGGCCTGGTATCCACAGGGTTTCCGTTGGTTCGGTTGACCCATTCGGCCCATGCGTCGACGGCACCTTGGGCGCTGTTCGCGTGGATGGTCGGGGCGCTTGTGCGTTGCCAGGGCACGAGGGTGCTGACGCTCCATCGCCGGTGGCCGTCGTAGGTGGTCACCATTGCCCAGCCGATGAGGTGACCGTCAAGGAGCACTCGTGCTCTGCCCACTCGTATGGGCTCTATGCTCAGCTGGGACAGGTCGATAGGCACCGCTCGACACTAAGCCCAACCCCTGTCATGGCCATGCCCCAGCCCGTTCCTCGGGGCGCCATCCGCGTACGGGACGAAGCGCGAGCGTGCCCAGTCGAGTCAAGCCCCTTAGGGGCGGTACCTCGGCGTAGCCGGGGTTGACGCGGCGCCAGGCCGGTCGCGACGCTGGCCCGCGCGGATGCGACCGACGGTGGAGGGGGCGAGCGCCGCGCTGTGTGGCGCTCGCCCCCGATTGGTGCCCACTAGGCGAGGCCGTGGCGGGCTGCGAGATAGGCGAGCAGCAGGGTCAAGACGCCCAGGATGATCTTCCTGAGCTGCTTGGAGAGCTTGCCAAGTTGCTTGAGCAACTTGGCAAGGGCGCGGAGTTGCTCCGGCGTGAGCCGGCTCCGGAACGTGCCGCGGCCGTAACGACCGGGCATGAGGGAGGTCATATGACCCTCCGTTCCCGCGCGAGCTGCGCGATCTAGGGAAGGGACCTCAGACCACATTGGGGCGCAGGCGCAAAAAAAGCGCCTATGGCCCTCGCCAGAAAGCCTCTGGTAGACTCTTACCCGCAATCAAGCAGACAAGATCGTCGAGGACCGCAATGCCGGTCGTTGATCCCTTCTTGTCGCGGGGCCGGCACCGTGTCAGCGGTGTCGGCCCTTTGACGTCTGTACTGCAACCGCGTTTTGGCGGTTCTGCCAGGGTAACGCGCAGCGCAGGGTCGACGCAATCAAGAGGGCATGAAAAAACCCGCCCGCACGAGCTTTGGGCTCCAGTACGTTCGAGTCACGAGTGCTGGGAGGGCCTCTGGCCCCATCAAGCCACCAACGTTACGCCCGGCGACGAGATATCGCTAGTGGGAAATTACGCACGTCACACGGACGATGCCGTGCACGGGCGACGAGGGCGCGATCGTGCGCGCAGCATGCACGATCGCGCTGTGGAGCCGGTGTGCGGGAGGTCACTGTGGGTCCCGCCGTCCACGGTGGTCAGCACCGACACCCTCTCGAGGTGTCGGGCTGTCCATGGGGGGTCGGGGGGTTACGTGGTGCGTGCAGCATTGAGGAGCTGTGGGGTCGGCTACGCCGGCCCCTCGTTGCCGGTCGGCGCCGCCTTCTGGTGGTGTCGGCCGGCCGCTTCAACTGATCGGCCGATGCTCCGCGCGGGGAGCATGAGGGCGGCTACGGGCCGACCGGTTGGTCGGGCAAGGGCGCCGTGGCGTCGTCGGATTCTGCGGGCATCTTCGCGACGTGGAATCGCCTGTCTATCCGCCCGCGGCGCCATCGGAACTCGAGCGCGCCGAACGTCGCGGTCGTGGCGTCGGCGACCTGGTCTTCGGACACGTACGTCTGTGCGATCTCGCCCGGCTGCACGATGAGAGGGAAGGCTGCCGCGGTGCCTTGTGTTGCGAGCTCCGGCGGCAGCGCGGCGCGGTGCGTGTGCCCGTCGCCAGAGCGCAGGCCGGCCGAGATGATCGTTGCCGGCGCACGGCCGGTATTGGTCACGTAGATGATGTAGCCGTGCTTGTGCCACACGCCATCGCGCTTGTGAAAAGGCTTTACGCCGAAGCACCGAATCTTCGGACGCACTGAGATGAGGTGCAGGTACACGAGCGCGGCGATGAGGAACGCGCCCACCGAGCCGATCGCTTCCCACGCAGCTGCGGTCATGATCTAGACCAGAGCTCCACTGGATGGACCTCTCGGACTGTGTCGCGTGGAGGAGCGCCAAACGCGTGCTCCTCGATCGCGTCCCCACCAAGCGCGTCGTGCTCTTCGGCAGACACGACAGTGGCGCCATCGAGACGGTTTTGAGCGCGCGCGGAGACCTGGCGCCACCACCGAGCGGTGAACCCGCGGTGCGCGTGAAGTGGAAGCGCGCCGCTGAAAGCGCCGTCGTCCCTGTAGACGACGAGCAGCCTCTCGCCGCGGTGCTCGCACATATCGACGAGGTCGTCGACAGTGCGGTCCGTATATGCGCGTGCGCGACCAACAGCTGCGCGGATCCGCTCGGGGATTGGCTCACGTCCGCCTTCCCATGAGCGCACCGTGCGCTCGTTGACCTCGAGGACCTTTGCGAACGCAGCGTGAGTGAGACCTAGGTACTCGCGGGTTGAGAGCAGTTCGAGCCGCGACATGCGCGCGGGCGGGGCTTCCACCCACATGTGTGCGCCATCGTCTGACGAGACTGTCGCTGGCATCGTTCGCTCCTCTATGGAGCGTTCATTCTCGCGCTCCAGTACGCAGGGTACACCCGGAAAACGGGTGTACGCCTGGAGTCGTGTGGCCCGCCGGCGAATGACAGCGCGTCATCAATGGCGGTGTCCGCTGCGAGCGGTAGAGTTGGTGCCCTGGGGAAATATTTCCCAGTACCCGATGTTTGGGACGCCACCGGCGGCGCATTGCCGGACGGTCCGCCAGGCGCGGACTGAACGTCTCATGCGAAGTGTCGCCCGGGCGGCGACACGTTCGCTCGAGGGCCCGGGAGGTCCCGAGGCGTTGCCCAGTCCAACTCCAGCCCGTGCGTCTGCGAACCCCGCGGTTCGCGCAATGACAGCCCTGGTTGGAGAACACACCGCCTCACCCTCAACTCGATTGACCCGGGTTACCTATTCAGATCGCGCGCGGGAGCGGTCATGAATCAGGTGCATCATGGGCTTCCTTGAGGCCGCATTTGAAGCGATCTTGGAGTCGCACAGCTGGGCGACGATCGGAGCTGCGCTCATCACTCTGACGCTCGCACGCGTACGCGTACTTGTTGGCTGCGCATTGGCAGTGATCGCGCTGAGCGCCACCGTGGAGCACGACGAGCGAGCCGAGCGAGCCGAACGGTTGGCGCGCGTCCTGCTCGATGTGCCGCAGCGCCACGGGCGCCGCCCTGAGCCATGATACGAAACGCCGATAACGCATCACGCCTGGTAAATGCCGTTAATACACCTTATGTCAGGTGGGTGTTCCCCGGTCGGCCGGCGCGCCTGCGGTCGCGCCGCAACCGTGCATGCGGGCGAGGAGGATTACGGGAGATCGTCTGCGGTGACGAGTGCGACGCGGCCCTCGACGATCGCGCGGACCGCGCGCTGGACGTCGGGATCCGCTAGTGCGAGGACCTCGGCGCTGGCATGTGTCGCCACGCTAGTCTGTAAGGCCCTCGCGGCGAGGTCGGCGCCGGCCTTCCCACTTGACCCCGGGGCCGTTCTCGGCGCGTGCGCGAGCAATGCTCGCCTGGAAGTCGGGATCCGCGAGCATCGCTGCCTGACCTTCAGTCATCACGACGGCCGGCTCAAGCAGGATTGCGCCGCCGGGCCGAGGGGTGACGACGTAGGCCGGAGCGGTTGCCACCTTGCCCAAGCTCAGTCGCTTTCGGGAATCGAGTTCTGCATACATGTGTCTCACCTAGCCAGGGATACGCCTCCCCCTTGTCGAGTCCGTTCTTGCCTTTCGCGGACCGGGAGGTTGGTACTAGCCTAACGCCTATACCCACAAATGGGAAGTGCACCCCGGGGGCAAGTGGGAAAATGGGTGTACAATGGAGGTATGGCAGACGTCCGGTTGCGCGATGAAGCACTCGAGCTCATGAACGAGCTCGACGCGCGCGACCCTGACTGCGCAGACGCGATCGATGACATCCTCGAGGACCTCGCTGAAGACCCATTGAGCGTGCCACACGCCTTCTTTGCGGGGGGCGGGCGAATCACCACGCGTGCACTGCGCGGTCGCGACATCGAAGTGGGCGTCGCATGGGTGCTCGAGGGCACAACGGTGTGGATCGAGAGCGTCACTACGCGCAACCTGCCGCCGCGCCGTCGCTAAGGTCACGCGCTACCCCGATGGCCGTCAGTGGCGCCCGCTAACCTCCTGCCCAGCGCGGAACGTGCACGGAGCAAGGAGGACATGGTCGTGAGTCCAGTAACTCGAGCAGGGCGCGCGAAGCGCAGCGCAGTGGCGCTGGTGTTCGTCGCGGTCCTGGCTGGCTGCACGCCTCTCACCCAATCCCCCGCTCCCCAGGCACATGAGACGGCCACGGACCCCACGCCAGCGCTGTCCACGTGGCCCCTGTCCGACACCGTCGCGGCGGACGCGATCAGTAGCCTCGAGGTGAAGGGGCGCGCACCGAAGACTGGGTACGCCCGCGATGAGTTCGGCGACGGCTGGGTCGACGTCGACAACAACGGTTGCTTCACGCGCAGCGACGTCCTGCGCGCCCAGCTGCGCGAGATCCGCACCGAGGGTCCCTGCAAGGTGATCGCCGGCGTGCTCGACGATCCCTACACAGGCGCGGAGATCGTCTTCACGCCCGGAGACGACACCACCGTGCAGATCGACCACGTGGTCGCATTGTCAGACGCGTGGCAGAAGGGCGCCCAGCAATGGTCCTACGCGAAGCGAGTCGCGTTCGCGAACGATCCCCTGAACCTGCTCGCGGTCGATGCCGCCGCTAACCAGGCGAAGGGCGATGGGGATGCAGCGACGTGGCTGCCGCCCTACAAAGCGTTCCGTTGCGCCTATGTCGCACGCCAGGTCGCGGTGAAGCTCAAGTATGGCGCGTGGGTCACCACAGCGGAGTTTGACGCGATGCGCGACGTGCTCGGCGACTGCCCCGATGAGTTGCTCCCCTCCCCCGGCGTGCAGCCCACGCAGGCACCCAGCCCGTAGGCGGCGGCGCTGCGAGTAGATGTGCTGGTCGGCATGGTGCGGCCGTGGAATGATTGCACTACGCCCCCGTCGCGCCTCATCACCCCCCGAGAGGCCGGCGGGGGCTCCCTTGTGCCGCGAGCGTGCACGTGGTGGCACGCGAGGTAGCGTTGGGGGCGCAGATCCCGAGCACGGATCCGCGCCCATCCAACCCGAGCACGGAAGGAACGCCATGAACGACCCCACCCCCGCGGACGGCCGCGGCCGCGACGCCTTTGAGAGCCTCGTAACCCACCTTGGCGTGCCGCAGCGCCAGATCCTCAAATCCGGCGCGGCTGGCCGCGATGACCTCGAGTACGCGAACCCGTTCGACCTCGAAGAGCTCGCCACCGGAGAGATCCACCCAGTGTTCGCGTTCGTGCATCATTTCCGCGCCCACGACCTCGGAAACGGCGGCTACACCTTCAACCCGTATCGCGGAGACCACCTGTCGATCCCCTGCAACGTCGACTGGTCAGAGCTCGCCGTGATCGACGTGTCGTTTCACAAGGGCCAAACCTTCATCGAATGGGTAACCTTCGCGGTGCCGAGCGATGAGCCGACAAAGGCGCTCTACGGCGCCGCCGTGGAGCTGCTGCGCCGCTACGAGACGCGGTAGCGAGGGCGACCCCTCGCCCCCCGTGGACAGCCCGACACTTCTAGGGGTGTCGGTGCTGACCACCGTGGACGACGGGACCCCGGGTGACCACTCCCCCACCGCCGACACAGCGAGACCGCAGGCGCAGTTGCGCGCGGCTCGCCCACGTCGCCCGTGGAGGACCTGGTGAATTGGTGGTCGAGTTAGTTGATGCTCGGGCCGTAGTAGCCGGCAGCGCGCCGCAGCGTTGGCGCAATCTGTGGCGCCGCTTCCACTCGTAGCCTCGCTACGCGTTCGGCCAGCAGCGGTGGCGCCGGCCTTTCGAGCTGTGACGGCAGCGGGGCGATCCGCGATCGCCAAATTGCCTCGAGGGCGCTGGGCTGGTTGTCGTCGGCGAGGATCACCGCCCGGATGTAGGACTTCTTGTCTGGCAAGGGACCGCGAATGTCGTAGCCGGCATGGTCAGCGACGGCCTCCACGAACAGCCGGGTGACGCGGCCGTTGCCCTCGCGGAACGGGTGCGCCATGTTGACGTGGGAGTGGACGTCGGCCAGTTTGCTCGCCATCTGGTCGGCGTCGAGGTGGTGCCAGTCCGTGGCATCGATCATGTCCGTGAGGAAGTTCAGGGCTTGCGGCATGTTCTGGTGGTGAACGAAGTGCCCGACTTCCTTCACGTTGGGATCGGCCCACATGTCGCGTGGCTTCTCGTTGACTATGTTGACCGTGCGGAACTCGCCCGCCCACTCGTAGACGTCTTGCAGGAGGTAGCGGTGCAGCGCCTGGAGGTGCTCACCGTCGAGGGTGGCGGGGATCTTCGCGATGCCGAGCTCGATCTGCTGTTGGCGCAGCAGGCTCTTCGCGTACTCGTAGTCGTAAAGCTGATCGGAGTCGGTAAGGCCGGGCAGGTTCTTGAGCACTCCCGTGCCAGGGATGAAGTAGTCGTCCCATTCGTAAACCCGCCCGGCCACCGCTCACTCCCCTGCTGCTCGAGCGGCGGCCGCGCGGCGCGCCAAGTCGCTCATGCCGAGCCGCTCGAGGTACTCCGCCTCGGAGATCTCGCCGAGGGTGTAGTCCACGAGGGCAGCAGTGTGCTCTCGGGTTGGCTCCATGTCCTCGATCGCGTGCGACGTGAGGGTGTACTCGAGGCCACGGCGCAGGTCCGCCGGCAGCTTGTCCAGCAGGTCGGCGTCTCGCTCGAGGAAGTGCTGCTCGGTCATGGTGGTGCCTCCTTCTTGGAGTGTAGGGATGAGCTCTGACGGGACGGAAGACGATGTGAGGTCCTCGACGCGGATCGTGCTGCCGATCGCAGCGGCGACAACCAGTCCGCCAAGGAACGCCCACCGGTAGGTGAGCAAGGCGTCCAGCAGATCACCTCGAGCGGTGGCGATCGCCACAGCGGCTACCAAGGCCAGTGCGATCCCCGCCGGCACAGCTGCAGCACGAGGTCGCGCGTGCCGCACGAGCACCACGGCGCGCGTCGCGGCCGAGATCCACGCCGCTTGGGCGACGAGCACCAACAGCGGCTCGTCGACGCTGGTTGACGCGTAGTTGCTGACGAGCATGCACCACGGTGCGATCGCGCCAGCGAAAGCCGTCCACACGGCTGCCTCGAGCAGCTGCTCAACGACGCTGGGGGAAGCGAGAGGTCTCGCGGGAATGACAGTCATGATGGTCCCTTCGGGTTCGAGCCTGAGGCTCTGGTCGGCGCTGTGCCGATGGGACCATTTTACCAGGTAGGTCTGACAATCTGCGGTTGAAGGGTGCCTCGTTGCGCCCAGTTCTGTGCCGGGCGCAACGAGGCAAGGTGGAACTACGAGTGGACTGTCTCGCAGGGCTTGCCGGCGATGCTGACCCAGGAGTTGCACAGAATGGTGCCGTTGAGGAAGTCCATCGGCATGTTCGCCTTGGTCGCCAGGTAGGTCGTATGTTCTGGACCACAGATCTCTGGGGTGGTGGCCAAGATGGTGGTGTTACGCCAGAACGTCGCGAAGGTGCAAACGGGAGGAGACGAGGCGCCCGTCGACTGCCACTTCGTAATGTGGAGCCCGCTCCCGGTGACCATAATGCACACCTGCTTGTTGCAACCGGTCGCACTCTGAGGCTGCACCACAGGAGTGGGCTGCGCGATGACGCTTGCACCGCCCGCATTGTTCATGTTGGGTACGACGCCAAGTTTGGCGAGCTCGGCAACCGTGAGCTTGTCGAAGTCTTTGGGTAGGACGACGGCTTTGCCCGAAGGCAGGTAGATAGTGCTGCCGGACGTGAGGCTCGGCGCCGCGGCTGCGGACGGGTTCGGGGATGCCGCAGCGACGGTAAGGGCCGCGCCGAGTGCGACGACGGCCACTGTGGCGAGGACGCGTAGATGTCGAGTGGTGTTCATGGAGTCTCTTTTCGTGGTGACCCGTCCTGCGGGTCTCGCGAGATCATCGCGATGAGGTCTTCACCACCAAGCCCCGGCTTGATGCCGAGCGCGGCCAACTCTTCGATGGTGTATTCAGAGAACGGACGGTCGAGCGTCACGCTGGTGCCGTCGGGTAGATGCACGACGGAATCTTTGGCGTGGGCTGGCTTCCGATGGTTGCGCATACTGCCCCCTTCGAGGTTCGAGAGTTCGGCTCGGCCGGGCTGGGTGCCCGGGAGAGAACTCACCGCACATCAGGGCATCACCGCGTAGATCTCATGCACTGGGATTGCGCTGGCGGCGGCCGCGTCGGCGAGCGTCGTGGTGGTACCCCTCGATATTCAGATACGGCCCAAGGGTCGCGCTTCGAGAGTAGCCCTCGACCTGTGATTGCGCACGGGGAACGCCGAGACGTGTCCCGAGTTGCTAACTACGCCGGCTGCAGGAGAGCGCTCAGTCCTTCGCTGCGGGTCTGCCAGATGGCAGCAAGCGGGGCGTCGAGGTGCCTTGGGTTGACCAAGCGCATCGCCGCCGTGGCTGTGATGGCGTCACCCACCGTTAGCGCGGCGCCGGCTACCTCGAGGGCGAGAGCGGGATAGGCGTTGGGGTAGACCTCGAACGTGTCGTAGAGGCGGTGTGGGCGGTGCAGGAAGCGGTCGCCAACTACTGCTGCACGGACCTCTTGGCCATCGCGGCGCAACAGCCGCACAGCCTCGAAAGCGGCCTCGTAACGGCCAAGGCGACGCTTCGCGGCGGTGAGATAGGCGTCGGTGGCCGTGGCCGTGTCGCCTTGCTGCAGGTGGGTCCAAGCGGTCAGCGTCAACGCGACGTAGGCGAGCTCGTCGCTAACGGTTTGCTCAGCGACGATGGCGAGGTGCTCGCGCGCCTCGGCGAACCGGGCAGCGACAGTATCGCCGGGATTTTGCTGCGCGAGGGATGCGAGTGTGGCGCCGAGGTAGTAGCGGGTGCGGATCTCGTCTGGGCGCGCGTCGACGGCTCCCGTGACCGGGTCAATGCCCGACTCTGGCGCCGGACTGGCAGTTGACAGGGCGTCGTCGAGGTCTGCGCGTAGGAACGCTTCGTCGCGCTCGAGCCTGCCGGTGCGCGCTCCGCCGTCGCTGTGGTGGGTGATGGTGGCCAGGGAGCGGGGTTGCGCGGCGACCGTGTGGGATCCGCCGATGGTGGGCAGGCACAGCACCTCGTGGGTCCGGCCACGCCAACGGCCGACGCCGGTTCGCACTAGACGTGGCGTCCAGTAGCTCGGTTGTCCGATGGTGTGTACGAGCAAACCGGGGACGTTGGGTTCGGCTGCGGAGATCTCGTCGTAGAGGCACTGGGCGGCGACGACTTCCTGGTCGGCGTCCATGTACAGCACCCAGTCGGTCCTCTCCCCCGCCGGCAGCGAGTCGGCGAGCTCGAGCAATTCGTTGCGGTTGTGCCCGAAGTCTCGCCAGGTGCGCTCGACGAGAAGGCCGGGCCAGTCGTGCTCGGCCGCGAACGACTTGATGACGTCTTGGGTGCCGTCAGTCGACCCGGTGTCGATGATGAGCCACCGGTCGCACACGTCGACCACGGAGGCAAGTGCTCGTTCGATCACCTTGGCCTCGTCCTTGACGATGAGGCACGCGGTGAGGGTGGCTCTCATGCGAGAGCCTTTGCACGCCTGCGACGTCGCCAGGCAGGAACCCCAACGAGAGCCAGGCCGGCGCTCAGCAGGCCGGCAGCGGCCCACACAGAGCCTGCGACGCCCGTTGCACCGGTGCTGGACAAAGCCTCGGGCAGCGGATCGTCAACGACCACCGGAGGGTCGACGACGGGATCAGGTTCGCTGGGTGGCGCCACGGCGGCCGCGGCGACTGTGACGTCGAGGCGTGCGGTGCCCGTTTGGCCGAACGTGTCATGCACCGTGTAGGTGCAGGCGTCGACGCCGGCGAAGTTGGAGCCGGCCGTATAGGTCACCACTCCCCCGCTGCTGATGGTCGCGGTACCCGTAGGGCAGGTGACGCCCGTGGCGGTCACAGCGGTTCCGGGCAGGTAGGTGTCGTTGGCGAGGACGTCGATCTCGACACCGCTGGCGCCATGCGCGACGGATGCAGCATCGTCAGCTGGTGCCGGCGCCGACGGGGCGAGGGTGCGTAACGTTGCTGTGGCCGAGAACGTACGGGTTTCTCCCAGGTTCGCTCCCAGGGGCAGCCCCGGCAGCGCGTCGTCCCACTCGCCCTCGACGATCTCTGTGAGCTCGACGGTGTAGTCGATCGTCTCGGTCCCCACCCATCCCTCGTCGGGCAGGTAGGTGACTACCCCGTCCTGGTCGATGCTGAGCGTTCCGTGCGCGGCGCTGTCGGCGGCTATCGATCCGCGGATCATCGACGGGTCGATCGTGTCGTTGTCGAGAACGTTGAGGGTTCGCTCGGTCATGTAGTCGGTGGTGAGGGTGTCGTCGACGAGACCGGGGTCGATGAAGGTGGGACGGGTCACGTCGACGAACGCGCTGGCGGCTGAGCGATCGCCTTCGGCGTCTTCGACCACGTAGTTGAACCACACGCCGGCTTTGAAGTGGTCGGTGGGGATCGGGGGCAGCAGCAGCTGGATCTGACCGTCCTCGAGGCGGGCGTCGAGAGGCATGTATTCGGTGAAGTTGTAGTCGTCGGCTGGCACGTAGCTCAGGCCGCCTCCGATGTTGCCGAACCCCACCACGGTGAGAGGTCGGTCACCGCCGGCCATCTGCTCGACCGGGGAGGGCTGGTCGACGTCGTTGGCCAGGACGTCGATGGTGACCCACTGGTTGTCTGGGCTGGCGACGTAGTCGTAATTCGCGATCGGGTGGTCGACGCATGCCACGCCGGAGGTGACGCAGGCGTTGTAGATGCTGATGTCGCCGACGGGTTCCTGCGCCATCGCGGCAGCCGGGACGAGGACGACGCTGGCGGCGGCGAGACCGAATGCGGTCAGTCCCGCTCGAGCTTTCGGGCCGCTGAGGTGTCTGCGGATTAGGGGGGTGTGGGTTGGTGCGGTCATGCGGGTGAATCCTGGGCAAGCGCGCTGCGCCTGCTCCCTCAGCTTGCTCATGTAGTTGTCCTCTAGTCCTTGCGGGCTCCCCCGCTAGTGAGACACCCCCGGGAGGCATCTATGACGCGGCTTACTGTATGCGTGACGTATACAGGATTGCCAGCCAATGTGACACATCACACCCACTCCCCTGGCGGCCGCCCGATAGGGGACCGAAGGGCGGGTCGACCAGGCGTGTCACACCCGCAGGGTGGGCACCCCGGCGTGCCGGGGTTGACGCGCCGCCAGGCGGCCCGTGACGCTGGACCCCCGGGCTGCTGGCAGGGTCCGGCAGCGCAGCTGCCGTCTACTCCCCCGCTGCCTTTGCGTACTCCACGCGGGCTCCAGTGGCCTTGGACACGCGGAGCATGAGCGCCCAGTGGTACTGCACGGGCAACTGGCCGAATGTCTCGGGAACCGCGTCGTATAGCGCGTTGGTGCTTCGGTAGGTGACGAGTGGTGGGGCGTCGGCGCCGGCGGCGCGTCGCGCTTCAATGAGCCGCTGAGCGTTCGCCTCGAACAATGCGTGAGCCTCGGCCACGATGGTCCACACCGGGACGGGCACAGCGTGGAGTCCTTCGCGCCATCGCGAGACGGTGCGCTCGGCGTCCTTCTGAGGGCCGGGCACTCCGATCAGTCGTGCGGCTTGTTGATTGTGCAGGCCCATGTCAAACAGCATGAGGTGGAACGTCGCCGCGTCGGCGATGTCCCGCTTGGGCATGTCGACGTACTTCACGAGTCGCTCGTCTTGTAGCCCTGTTCGGCTATCGCCGACTGCGCCTGGTCGAGCAACTGCCCGATCTGGCTTGCGAGATCCGCGGCACGGTTGATGAAGTCCGCGGCCGCCACAGCGTTCGCCTGGGGGTCCCCCGCGGCGTCGGTGACGTCGTAGGCGTCGAGGGAGCGCACAAGCCCGGTCGCGATGTGAGTCAGTAGCTCCTTCGCGGTGTAGCCGACAGAGTTCTTCAAGTCGGCCACCAGTTCGTACACGATGGGCGCCGGCAGGACTGGCGCCGCACCGTGGGCGAGCTCCCGGGCGACCTCGCGGGTCAGCTCGTAGTGCTCGTTCGCTCGAGCTAGCAGCTCGGTCTTGGTGGTCATGCTGTCTCCTGAGCTGCGTGATGGTTGATGTACGTCATGAGCGCATCGCCGGCGAACTTCCGCAGCGACTTGTAGCCGGCCGCAGCGCGCTGGTCGTTGATGTACTCGTACTGCGCGGGTGTGACACGGACCTGGTAGTCGTGAATGTGACTCACTGCCCGCGGCGTGCTCAGTGGAAGCGCCTGGTCGACGTCGGCCCGCGGCGTGCCGGTCGGTTCGTCGCCCCCTGCGAAGTGGTGAATGGCCAGAACAACGAGGTCACCGACGGTTCGCCGTTCGGAGGCCGCGAGGATGGGTGCGGCGTCGCGTGTGGGCTGGTCGATGCCGATGAAGACGTAGCGCGTGGTCGGTGCAGGCCGAGAGCGCTGCTTGTCGACAACTGGTGCTGTTGTTCGCGGCTTCTGTGCGGCCGGCTTCGAGGGCTTGCGCTTCTCGGCGGGCCGGGTTGCTGCCGGCGTGAGCGGTATCGCGTCGGTGAATGGGAGGTCTGCGTCGGCGTCCCAATTGATGGCGTTGAATCGCGGGGTCACGGGCTCGGTCATCATGCGACCTTCGTGGGCAGTGTCATGGTTCGCCCGACTTCGTCGGCCAACGCCTGGAAGTCGGCAGCCAGGCCAGGCGCGTTGCTGGGAAGGGATTCTGCAGTACGGCCTTCGCGCAGCGCCACGAACCGCTCCCGGGTGGCTTCGGCTGCGTCGTCGACGATCTCCGTGGCCAGTCGGCCGTTGGTGCGGGCGTAGACGGCGGCGCCGTTCGCTTCGCGGATCCGAGTCGTCAGCACCGGCGCTCCCCCGGCTAGTGTCGCCTCGAGCTGTTCACGAATACGGCGCTCGATCCGGCGGGACCCGGCGCCGATGCCGAAGAGGACGACGCCGGCGAACTGAACGTCAGGGTTCATGCGGCGAACCGACATGTACCGCTGGGCCAACTGGATCGTGCCGAGCAAGGATGCGTCGTCCGCTCGAGCTGGTGCGACCACGTGGCTGCCGATGACCATTGCCGCTTGGCCGGCTTGCACGTCCCCTGGTGGGGTGTCGATCACGACGACGTCGTACTCCCCTGCCTGCTCGATCGCGTCGACGAGCTGGCTTGCCATCGCCTCGATGACATTGGGCTCGCCCATGAGTGAGGCCGCGAAGCGGGCCAACGCCGGGCCGGAGGGAATCACGTCGAGGTTGGGGCGCACGGCGCGAAGGACAGGCGGCGGTCCGCCTGACGCGAGGGCCTGGAACAAGGCCTTGCCATCTTGGGGTTCGTAACCAAGGTCGAGAGCGCAATTGCCTTGAGGATCGAAGTCAAACAGCAGGACGCGCAAGCCCTGCGCCGCCCAAATGCCGGCCAAGTTCGTGGCGATCGTGGTCTTGCCCACGCCCCCCTTTGCTTGTGCCACTACAACGCAGTTCCGAAGTGCCATAGCCGATCCTTTCGCGAATCCTTACCCGTGAGGTAGGGCTGTAACCATGTGCGTAACCTTACACGGACGCCTTACAGCAGCACCATACAACACACTAGTGACACGTAAGGACGCGCGTAAGGTTACCCGTAAGGATACGCCGGGTAGGGCACATAGCGGCGACCGCGGGGATCGACGTCGAGACCAATCGTGGCCACGAGCGCCTCTACACGGCCCGTGAGGCCCTCAAGACGCCCTCGACCGCACCGGAAGGTCACTCGGGCCGTCTCAGGCCCGGAGAAGCCGATTTTCTGAGCCAACGCCGTCCCACGAGTCATGCGCTGCGGCACTCCTCGACACGTGCGATCGCCAGACGCCAAGACGGCCGGCCCGTCGCGTCGCGGGGGTATGGCGCCAGCTGCAGCGCCGTCGTGCTCGGTGTCGACGCCACTCGAGGTCTCTGCGCGCGTACAAGCCAGTTCTCGGTAAGTTGCGCGCGTTCCGCGAGCCAGTAGCTCCAGGTGAGTTGCTCGAGTCTGTACCGGTGCCGGCGTGCATCGAGGGTGCCGGCGACGCCATGCAGCGCCGCCGCTCGGTCTAGGGCATGCACTCCGCGAACCTCCCAACGCTTCTCACGCCGGCGGACCACGCCGGCGGCCTGCAAAGCCTCCAGGGCGGCAAGGGCGTCAGTAGGGCTCATCCCCGCGCATTCCAATGCCGATGAGGTGGGGGAGACGGCCATGTGTGCGTAAAGCCGACCTGCTTGAGCTCCAAGGCCGTGGGCAGTGAACAGATCGTGGGTGGCCGCAGACCGCTTGGAATCCAGGGAAGCAAGCAGCGCGGCGCGGTTGGCCCGGATGTGCTCACTCGAAAGGGGGGCTTTGCCCCCTCGTGACCACGCATCGAACGCTCTGCTGTGGAAAACGCCTCGCGGGTCGATCGACCAGGTGGAGGCCTGCGCGTCATGGGCGCTCTCGACGAGGGCTATCCATCCGTCGGTGGCGAGCCGGTGGAGCGCCTGGCGCACGCTTTCGCGCCCCACAGTGAGCTGGAGGGCGAGGGTGCGGACGGAGGACGAGATCTCGGCGCTGAGGCCGTCCAGGGCACGGCGGTGGAGCTCGTCGAGCACCAGGCGGTCGGTGACGCGCTTGGAGTCCCGGCGTGCGTTCGGATCGAGGGGGTTAATCGACCAGCGTCCGGGGCTTGCGTCGGCGTGTGCGATCGCGGACGCGACGATCGTCGTCGTGATGGCCACGCGCTCGTCGAGGTCGCTGGTGTCGCTGCGCGCCTTCTCGAGAGTGGTCGACGCTGCGTAGGACACGGCGCGGTCCCAGTGCCGAGCCAGGACCGTGCGGGCCTCGTCTGTGCTGCGTGGTCGGCGGCCGCCGGCAACACGTTGGGTGCGCGCGTGTTCGAGCCCGGGCGCGGTGGGCAGAAGGGCGAGAACGTCGTCGTAACGCCAGCGGGCGCGGGCGGCGCCGAGAAGGACCTGCCACAGGGCATGTGAGGCGTCCGTTGAGGGCGTGTGAGGTGTGCTCAGAGCGCCTTGTGCGGTGGCTCCGAGTTTGACGCGGCCGCCGGTGAGGTAGCGGCGGCCGTCGTCGTCCAGGGGAGTGATGGCGGTGGAGTGTTCTGCCGGTACGTCGGCGGCGCCACCCGGTGCGAGCTCCTGCAGAGCGCGCAGGAGCTCATAGATCGAAGCGAGCTCGGCGGACGGCTGCTGGAGGTCCGCGAGGTCGCCCAGTAGCACCGTGGACACGGATCCGTTGCGGTGCGGGCTGCCTGGAGGCCTTAGGGCGCCAGTGCGGGGGTTCGACAGCGGGGCTTTGTCGAGCGTGGGGTAGACGCGCTTGGCGAGATCCGCGATCTCCTTGACTGTCGCTGCCGGCAGGGGAGCAGAGGGTCGCAGCCACACGTGCCGGCCGCCGCTCGAGGATGATTCGCACAGCACAAAGGGCAGGTGGCCGGTCCGCTCGAGGAGCGCCACGAACGCCCATGCGTCGGCGGCGGCCGCCGCGGCGTCTCCGCGCGCGTCGAAGTCGAATCCGAGCAGCGCGTACTCGAGGTCAGCGTTTGCCAGGAAGACTGTCCAGGGCACGTCCGGCGCCGGCGAGGCCAGCCGGCGGGCGCGCGGGTACGCGTTGTCGGGCGCGACTGCGCCCGACTCGTCACGCTCCGCGATGCGTACGCTGGGCCGCGGTGAGAGCAACCGTGTGTACATCCAGGCGCCGTCGAACGACGCACTCGACAAACCGGACACGCCGGTATCAGGGTGCACTTGACCGAGACCCCTGAGGGGCTCTACCATTTTGTTAACAGTTTTGGAACCCCGCTCAGGATTGCAGTCCTTATGAGCGGGGTTCTTGCTTTCTCCGACTGGTTCAGCGTCGGCCTGTGCAAGCCCGCGTGGCTTAGGTAGTTCTCAAATCAGCTGGCCTTTAGCCTCAGTTCCTCTTGAAACTCGAGAGCCGAACGAGGCTGGGCGACAGGGGGAAGGCCGTACTTCTCTGCGAAGGCGTTGAGGATCACCTCGCCGAGGTCCAGACCCTCTTCTTCCGCAACCGCGGTGAGCACCGCGTCGTACTCAGCAGGGAAGCGGGCCGCACGAAAAATGCGTGCGCCCTTGGACTTGCGCCCCCCGTTGGTGCTGTGCCTCATGGGCTCAACGTAGAACCTGAAACAGTTTCATCGCGGGAAGGCGCGCGGCGTGTCGCTGTAATTTTCACGTATGCAGGACTGATGCCAGGTATGAGCGGTCGGTTTCGTGGATCTCGAGCTGGTACTTGCTCTTGACCGCGATGACGCGCTGCACGAATGCCCGCTCGAGGTGAGTGGGGGAGGGGTGCCACCTGGCTGCGTTCTTGGCGCCCTTGTCCTTGTTGACTGAGTAGACGGTTGCGACGAGGTTTGCGGGGTCGTTGGCGAACAGCCGGCGCTCTGCCGGGGTCCATGACCATGCGCCGGTTGCCCAGGCTTCCCAGAGTGAGATCACGTGATCGACTACCACAGGGTCTTCTTCGTCACGGCCGCGCTGGTACTCAAGGGTTGCGCCGGTGTAAGCGTCGGTGAGAGTGCCGCTATAGACGTTCAGGTCCTCGAGGAGCTGCACGTCCGCGAGGTGCTCAGCGAGGACGTCGTCTCGGGTGCCGCGCCCGTTCTCGTCGACGTCGGCCCACTCGTCACCGAAGAAGACGCGTTGATACGGGTAGGGCTGGACGTAGTAGGGGTGGGCGTGGGTTGGCAGTTGCGAGAGCTGTTCGAGGACCTCGCCGGCTGCGCCGCGGCGTCGTAGAGCGCGCGTGCGCAGCCAGCTGGTCACTTGATGAGCCAGAGCATCGCCTTGATGATGCGGAAGATAACCATGGCCGACTCCTTTCGCTAGGTGTGGAGCATCCTTGCGGACGCCTCTGACACCCCTAGCGGCCCTGGACCCAGTCGCGTAGTTCGTTGACCGCTGCGTCGACTCTGTCGGCCCTGAGGACGAAGCGTGTGGCCGTTCCAGCCTGCCTCTCGCCCTTCGGCGGCGTTCCTGTGACAAATCCGACAGCCTCAAGTTCGGTAAGAACTCGGAGAGCCCACGCACGCGTGGCGTCGAGCCTGTCAGCTAGGTCATTTGCGGTCAAACCGGACGCGCCTGCCTGTGCTACCAGGCGAAGTACGTCAGGACGCGCTCTTTGGGTGAGCGCGTTCATGCGCTCACTCGTGCGTTTGGGCTTGCGAAGCCCACTAACGTTCCTGACCACAAGACGACTTTAGCCATCTTGTCCCCTTTCCTTCGGACTGTATATTACACGTATACAGGAAGTTACGTCATACCTGGGTGTGTCCGAACACCCTCCTAGGGTGGCGGCGCAATGTGGGCCCACTACGAAAGGTTGAGGATGTCCAAGCTGAGGGGGGCGGCGACCGCGCCGACCCGAGACGAACGCCGCGTACCGCGGCTCAAGCGCGCTACGGCGCGCGTCCTACTGGTTTTGCTCGTCGGATCCAGCGTGACGGTGGCGGCAACTGAGGCCGCTTACGCCGGCAGCAAGGGCGCCGGCATCAACGCCTCACTGACCGTGGGCACCACCTGGTACGGCAACTACATGGTCGGCGGTTCTCGCGTGTACTGCGCAGCGCAGACCGGGGCCGATGCACCCGATGAGTTCTCCGACAGTGTCTTTGGCTCCACCGTGTGGCTCAACGGCTCTACCGGTGGCTCGTGGACGTCCACGTGGGATCTCGGCACGCCGAACACTTTGTGGACCGGATCGGGCATTGTGGCGGCGAAGCAGTCGGGCACGAATCTTGACCAGTCGAACACCTCGAGCCGGGTGCAGGACGGGCGCACGCTCACCGGACGCAACCTCAACCGCATCGGTTACGTTCTCGCGCGTTACGGCAACACCACGTCGAACACCACGGCGTCGCGGGTGGCCATGCTCATTAAGGAGAAGTTCGACGTCCTGCACTCGACCGTGTGGGAGAACTACCTCAACACCAACTCCGGTGCCGAAGCTGCCAACCGCGCGGCGATCGACACGATGTGGGACAACGCGATCGACTTCGCTGGGCCGTACGACACGGCACCTGGGCTAACGGTCACGGTAAATGGCGCGGGCGATGGCGGCACCGTGACGGGCATCGGCCTCTATTCAGACACCAACAACCTAGTGCCGGGAGTGAGCTGGACGGCCCAGATTCTGAGCACCAATGCCGTGTGGAACTCCACCGGAACCCGGACCCGCACCGGCACGTCCACAACGGCGCTGCAGAGTGCCGGATTCACGGCTACGGGATCTGGCAACGTGCGGGTGCAGATCACCTACACCGGTGTCCCCGACTGGCGAGTCGGAGTACGCCGCAACTCCCAGGCCGCCGGCCAGGACATCTTCCTCGGTAGGACTTTGTCGCTGAGCGCAATCGAGCAGTCGGATCAGCCTGTCCAGGACTTTTTCACGATCTCTGTTGAAACTCAGACGTCCGCTGCAATCGCGACTCCTGGCGAGGAACTCACGGATGACATGACCGTCAGTCTCATCGCCAACGCTTGGACTCCTGCGAACCACCCGATCGTGATTACCTCGACGCTGTACGGGCCGTTCGCCACGCAGCCAACTGAGCAGGACTCAGTGCCTCCTGGTGCACCTGTCGTGGGCTCGGTGACGACGACGGTCACCGAGCCTGGTACTTACACGACTCCTGGGCTAACGGTGACTGCGCCCGGCTATTACGTTTGGCATGAGACGTCGCCCGCTGACGAGTTCGTGGGCGCCTGGTCAGGTCGCTTCGCGGTTGCCTCGGAGACCTCGTTGGTGGCCTGGACGCCGGCCGTCTCGACCACGATCAGCTCTGGGGTGTTCCGGCCCGGTGACGCAGTGTCGGACTCTGTGAACCTCACTGGCGCGCAGCCGGGTTCGACGGTGACGGTGAACGGCACCCTGTTCTACGCCCCGGGTGCTGAGGCCCCGATCGAGGCTGCCGAGATCCCGGCCGACGCCGTAGTCGCCGGTACGTCATCGACAACTATCACGGCAGATGGTTCCGGCAACGGCACGGGAACGTTGCCTGCGGTCACCATCCCGAGTGACGCGCTTCCGGGCTACTACACCTGGGTTGTGTCGACCGTGGCGTCTGACGCAAACCTCGCCTACACGTCGAACTTCGCAGTGGCGGAAGAGACGGGCCTGTTCCCGTGGCAGCCACAGATCGCCACGACGATCAGCTCGAGCACCCTCGAGGTGGGGACCGACGTCTCTGACAATGTCTCAGTCGTCGGTGGTCGGCCGGGGGAGACCATCACCGTGACGGGCACCCTTTACCGGGACGCGGGCGCCTCGGCGCCCTCACAGTCCGCAGCGGTGCCGGGGGACGCTACTGCGGTTGGGACCACGACGGTCGATGTGACGTTTGACGGTGACGGCAACGCGTCCGCGGTGCTGCCTGCTGTCGACCACGGGGACGTGCCGGGCTACTACACGTGGGTAGTGTCCACGCCGGCGACGGCCACGATGGACGCTTACACCTCCGACTACGGGATCCCAGCCGAGACAGGGATGCTCGCTTGGCGACCGGAGATCTCGACGACGATCAGCTCGTCGACGTTCTCGACGGGCACGCCTGTCAGTGACTCTGTGAACATCACCGGCGGTCGGCCGGGGGAGACCGTCACAGTGACGGGCACGCTGTACCGAGACGCAGGCACTTCGGCGCCCACGCAGTCCGGCACGGTGCCGGTTGACGCAACCGAGGTTGGGACCACCACGGTGGATGTGACGCTCGACAGCGCTGGCAGTGGCAGCGCCGACTTGCCAGGCGTCGACCACGGGGACGTGCCCGGCTACTACACGTGGGTAGTGTCAACGCCGGCGTCAGCCACGATGGAGGCATACACCTCCGACTACGGGATCCCCGGTGAGTCGGGCATGTTTGGCTGGAACGGCTTCGCGATCACGCGTGCGGCCCACGTCGAGACGCTCGTGACTGGATTCGACCCAGACTCCGGCCTGCCAGCGGGAACAATGACACTGTCCGACGAGGTCATGGTCGACGGGTTACCGGCTGACTTTGGCGCGCAGCCCGGTGAGTCGACGCCCATCACCGTGGATCTGTACTTCGTGCACCACTCGGAGGTGTCGAGCCTGTCTCAATTGGACACGATGTGCACGGCTGACAACCTGATGGCGTCCACCACTGTCGACACGCTCAACGGCACGCATACGGCCGCCTCGAGCGACTTCGAGGTGCCCATCCAGATGACCGACGACAACGACGGTTACTACATGTTCGTGCACCACTACCCGGGGTCCACTCGGGTCGGTGCATTCCAGGGCACCTGTGCCGAGGGAGCAGAGACCTTGTACCTCACGCCATCTGCGATGGTGGAAGTACCGGTCAAGTTGTCTCACACGGGACCCGATGATTCTTGGCGAACGCTGGTCGCACTGTCCGGCCTGCTAATCGCCGGGGGCGTGGCCCTTGCTGGGTTCACGCGATATGGAGTGGGTCACAGCGGGGCACGCCATGTTCGTGGTCGTCGCACTACTGCGGCACACTAAGAGGAACTGCAGAAAGGGGACAGTTGTGAAGAAAGTAGTACTGCTGGCGTTGGGAGCCCTCACTCTCAGCGCGTGCAGCCCTGCGGCTGCACTCCCTGACCCTGCACCGTCCGGGTCGGCGCCGGAAAACGTCACGGCAACCCCCTCAGCTGTGACGGTCCCGGCCGTGCCATTGCAAACCGATCCTGCAATGCTGCCCGTGGGCCCACCAGCCGACCCGGACATCCTCGCCATCGTTGAGAGCGTGGTGGCCGAAATCAAGGCCGCAGAGGACGCCAAAGCGAACGACGACAAGGGGACTGACACCAAGGACGACGACTCAAAGGGCTCCCACTCGAGCGGAGGCTCCAAGAGCTCCGGTGCGAAGGACGGCAGCTCGTCCGGCGGCTCCAAGAGCTCCGGCGGCTCGAAGGGGTCCGGTGGCACGAAGGGCGGCGGGTCCTCGGGCGGTTCATCCGGTGGCTCGTCTGGCGGCTCGTCGGGTGGCTCGTCGGGTGGTGGCTCCAAGGACGACGACTTCAAGCCCTGGACCAAGACGAAGGTCTACGCCGCAGACACAGGCGCGTTCTGTTCAGGACTCAACAACGCGCGCAACGACAATGGACGACCGGACTTTGCCTCCTGTGGTCAGTCGTCGAGCCTCATGGCCCACGCGAAGGAAATGGCCCAGGCGGACTCGGTGTGGCACTCAGGTTCCGACAACATCGTGGGCGGCGGGAAGTCGATTCCCGCTCTCGTGTCGAAGTTCATGGCTTCGAGTGGTCACCGCGCCCAGATTCTCGGTTCTTTCGACACCGAGTACGCCACCGTTGGGTGCTACTGGCGCGAGGACTCGGGGCAAACGGATGCCGACTCCGATCCGTACGTCTTCAAGACCGTCTACTGCGCGGGAGCATTCACGCACTAGCCCGTTCCTCGGGCGGGGCCGGCGCATTGGCGTAATGCGCGGGGCTCGGTCGTGGCGGTGCAACCCGTAGGGCGTTGCCGGAGGAAGGTTGCTAGCAACCTCGCCGGACGGCCGCCGCGGAGTGAGCCGCGGTTGCGCTGGTAGAGCGCGCACCGATCATGGAGCGTGCCGGGCTTGACGAGGAAGGCCCCAGGTCTGATGACCTGGGGCCTTCGCCGTTCGCGGGCGCCCTACGCGGCCGCGGCGCTGTGCTCGCTAGCGAGCGGGACTGTAGCTGCGTTCGACGAACGCGATCGCGTCGGTCTTGAGGATCCGATACGCACGGCCCGGCTGCAGGGCTGGGAGCTCGCCTGAGCGGATCAGCTTCTTGATTGACTCGGGCGTGAAGCGCAGCAGGTCGGCGAGCTCGTCGACGGTGAGGACGTCCGCCTCGATTCGGGCGAATAGCTCGGTGACGGGGGTGGTCATCGGCGCTCCTAGAAGACGGGCACTTGCTTGGAGGTGGAAAGGCCACCGCCGGCGGAGACGGTGATCGTGTAGGTCCCTGAGTCGAGGCCGTCCATGCGGCCGGTGAAGGTGTCCCAGCCGTCGACGGTCTTGGTGTCGAGGGTGATGGTGCCGTTCGGTCCCGTCGCGGTGACAGTGACTTTCACCGAGCCGGTGGTGTGGACGTTTGCGCTGATGTCGATGTAGCCGGCGCCGGAGGTCCCGGTCCAGGTCATCCGGTCCGCGTACGCTGCGGCTGGTTCGGAGGTCTTCGTGGGCTTGGGCTTGGGCTTGGGCTTTGTCGTGGTGGTCGACCCGCCGCTCGAGGTGGAGCCACCGGTCTTCGAGCCTCCCGACGACGTCGTGCCCTTGGTGCCGCCGCTCGAGGTGCCCTTCGCGGGCTTCTCAGTGGTCGCCGTAGGGCTTGGGGTCGCCGAGGGCTGCACTGGCGGCGTGATCGCGGCCGCGCCCTCTGCCTCTGGGTAGGAGTGCATCCAGACGGTCACCTGTGGGCTTGGCGTGTTCGTGGGGCTGGCCTGGTCCTTCGCGTTCATGGCCATGTAGCTGAATCCAAGCGCCGCGAGGGTGCCGATCGAGAACATGGTGGTGACGGCGACGGTGGTGTGGCGACGCGGCGCCGGCGCCGACTTGGGCTTGGCGATCAGCTCCGGCACGGCGTCGGACATCATGCGGCGCGCCTGTGCGAGAGGGGAGTCGTCGTCGGGGTTCGTGGAGAGCCGAGACCGCAGCGCGTCGACCTGCGCGGCGTGGAGCTCAGCTTCCGCCCGCTGGCGCTCCTTCTCTGCTTTCCCCATGTCTAGTCCTCAGCTGCAGTAGGACGACGCTGTTCGCGGTACTGGGCGTCGTTGAACTTGCTGGCCAGGTCCTCGATCAGTTCTTCCTTGACGAGGCGCCACCGACCACCGAGCTGGAAGCCGCGGATCTCGCCGTCATTGATGTAGTTAATGATCGTCTGATTCGAGTAGCCGAGCACTTTTGCGACGTCCGCTGTGGTCAATATCTCACCGTGGTCAGCGAACAGCTGACGCAGGCGAGCGGTGCGGTCATCCTCAGTCATGGAAGCGATACTAGCAAGTTTTTGCGGAACTGGTCACAGTTTGCGATAACCGCGAGTTTTTGCGATATGCTCGCCTCACACGGGTCCACGGATGGAAGCGATGAGGCAGGGACATGACTGAGGGTGACGAGCTCTTTCCAGGCGCAAGCAAGGCTGACGGCTACAACGAGAGTGTGCCGCCCGCGCATCTGCGCGCGGTGCCGGAGCTGCCTGCAGAGCCGCTAGGGGAGCGAGTCACACCTGGAGCGGGACCTAGCGAGCCGACCGTGACCGCCACGCGCGGTCAGTCGAGCGAGAGCCTCAGCGCTTCCTTCCGTGCGGACCTCGAGGGCCTGCAGAACCCCAAGCCGGAGCCGCCGAAGAAGCGCCTCGTGGGCGGCAAGAAGGCGCAGCGCGCCTACGAGGCCGAAGTCGAGGCGTGGGAACGAGCAAACAGGATTGCTTCGATGCGCCGCCGGTTGGGCGGCGGCCGCACTGTGCTGGTGTCGAACCAGAAGGGTGGCGTAGCCAAGACGCCAACCGTGATCTGCCTGGCGAATGCTCTGGCCGAGGCGCGCCAGGACGGCTCGATCGCGGCGTGGGAGGCAGCGGAAGAGCGTGGAACGCTGCTCAACCGCGTATCGGGCGAGCCTGGCTACGGACTCGTGAGGTTGCTGCGCAACGCGCGCGAGCTCAGCCAGTCGCGATCTGTGACCGAGTTGCGCGGCTACGGCGCCCGGCTCGAGACCGGCGCCTACGTGTTCGGATCCCCCGAGGACCGCGACGTGTTCAGCGGACCCGACGTCGAGACCATCCACGGACTCATTCAGCCCGCATTCGATATGACCATCGTCGACTCGGCCAACATGGTGCGCTCCGAGGCATTCCGCACGGCGCTCGAGCTGGCTGACGCCGTGGTGATCCCCATGACGGTGAACGTCGACGCGGTAATGAAACTGTTCGACACGCTCAACCTGTTCACGGAGCCCGACCCGTTGCGCAAGGTGCCGTTCCGACGCGACCTGTACAAGCGCGTCACGGTGGTCATCAGCCACGACAGCGAGGACGAGCCCGAGGGCATCGTCGACAAGACCAAGGCCGCGCTCGAGGTGGCGAAGGTGCCGTTCGTCGAGATCCCATTCGACAAGCACATCCGCCAGGGACTCGCGATCGAGTGGTCGAAGTTGCAAGAGCCCACCCGCGAGGCATACCGCCGACTGGGGGCACGAGTAATGGAGTCCGTCGCCTAGACGACTCCTTGGGGTACCGCTACGGCGGTCAGCTGAGAAAGAGAGAACCATGAGCATCTTCAAGTTTGACGGAGACAACCCGTTCGACGGGATCCACCCTGACGCCGGCGTACTCGGCGGCGCCTTCAACACCAAGGCCGGCGTAATCCTCGCGGCGGTCTGGGGTGTGGCGTTCCTCATCGTGGCCGTCATGTGGATCATTGCGCTGGTGAAGTACGGCACTGCTAGCCGCGAGGGGCAGGCGCATGGCGTGGTTGAGGCCACCTCCGGGATCAAGCGGGTGATCGGAGCGACGATCGGCTTGGCGCTCGCCGGCGTGCTGTTCGGCGCCATCGTCAGGCTCGCATCCTGAGTTAGCGATCGACCATGATGCATGTCGTCCCGTTCTTCAACCCTCTGAATCCGGTCGGATCATGGCTCGAAGACCTCGGCAAGCAGATCGCCGACGCTGTCGGCTGGATGTTCTCCTCGGTGATGACATGGATGCTCAACCAAGGTCAGATCGACTTCGCCTCCGGGTACTTCGTACACACCTACAAGTACACGATTTCGCTTGCGTTCTTCGTCGGGTTGCCCTTCGTGCTGATTCAGCACTTTGTGAACGTCAGCCGCTCACGCGAGGGCCACTCGGACCTTTGGCAGGCGCTACTTGTGCGGCTGCCGAAGTTCATCATGCTGTCAATCTTCGGTGCCACGTTGGGTGTGCTGGCTGAGCAGACGATCGCCAGGCTCAATGTGTCGATCATCCACTGGACTATTGGCCAGACTCCTGATGAGTTTGCGGACACCTTCTCAAACCTCGTCACGACGACGTTACTGGGGTCGGGGCTACCGATCATCGTGAGCATCATCATGGGGCTCATCGTGCTGTTGTCGGTCACGATGCTGTTCGTCTCTGCGTTGGTCTTGTCGGTGGCAGCGCAGGTATTGGGCATATTCTTTCCCTTCGCCGCTCTCGCGGACGTGACACGTGGCTACCGGGGCCTTGCGCGGAAGTTCTACTCGCTGTTCGCCGTGGTGATGCTTGCGATGCCCGCACAGCTGCTGCTCATGGGCTTCTTCTACCAAATGTTGGGTGAGAATCTCGACGCGGTCACCGTCGGCGGGGTCGTGCAGGAGGAAGGCTCCGGCGGCTCTGCGCTTGGGTCGCTGGGGCTGTTGGTGATGGCGTCTCTAGCGTTCATCATCCCGATCATGGCGCCGCTAGCCATGCTGCGCATGGCGGGCAACTTCGTCCCTTCCGGCGGTGTCGGCGGGGGTGAGTCGCAGTCGACGTCCTCCACGCAGATTCAGTCGGCACAGGATGCCGCTCTGCAGTCGACCAAAGCCGACGCCACCAGTGGCGCGCCGTCGACTTTCGGGCCGGCTGCTCAGATGGGCGGACCGGCCTCCAGCAGCATCGGGTCCGCGCAAGCCGCCGGAGCCGGCAGTAGTGGCGCGGCACCAGCTGCAGGGGCCGCCGCCGGTGAAGCAGCGGGTAGCGGTGTAGCAGCTGGAGGTGCGGCAGCGGGGAGCGCCGGCACCGCAGCGGCCGCGGCCGGCGCCGGCGCCGCAACGGGCGGTGTGGGTGCCGCTGTTGTGGCGGGCGCCGTGATGGTCGGCAACACGGCCGCTGGCATGAGCGCTTCATTGCAAGGTACCGCGTCCCAAACGGCGCAAGCAGCCTCGATGGCCACCACGCACCTCGAGCACGGAGAAGAGTAATGACAACGCTGCGCACGGCCTTCCTGGCCGGAACGGCTGGTTACCGGACGATGCTCGGCGAAGGCCCTCAGCGCCGGAGCCGTCTAGGCCAAATTGTCGCGGTGGCCGTGGCGATGCTGGGTGCAGTCGTTGCCCAGCTGCCGGGCCTCCTTGTCGGCGGCGCCATAGGGCTCGTCGTCATGCTGCTGACGAACCCGTCACTCAATGGAGACCTAATCGGCAAGGCGATCAATTGGTGGCGATGGCGCACACGCACCAAGGCCGGCATGGACCAATATGTGCCGTTCACGGAAGACGCCGAGAGGTCCGCCATGAACACGGCAGGAGCGCGCGCACGCCGAAGGGCGCTGGGAGCAGTGCGCCAGATGCCGGACGGTGCAGCGGGCATGGGGTGGCTCCAAAACGGGGCCGGGGTGACTGGGATCGCATGGCACCAGCCCCCCAACGGCGAGGCAGAGTACTTGTCCGTGGCCTATGAGGTCGAAGGGCGCATGCGGGGCTTCGAGTCCCGCGACAACCTCAACCGCGGCTCCGAACAGTGGGGAGCCTTCCTGGCGTCGCTTGGCGCGGACTTCTCATTGTGCAAGCAGGTGCAGGTACTAACGCGAGTATTGCCACCACGCGCTGTGCTTCATGAGCGCTGGGCTGCCGATCACATCGACCCGGCGCTGCGCGCAACGCGGTTCGGAATGGACCTCCTCAGCTCCTACAGCGAAGTCCTCGCCAATGCTGAGGCCATCGGTACCGTGCAACGCCACTACGTCGTCGTGCGATTCGACGTGGACAGGGACTTTCGCGCCCGTGCGCGCAGAGTCGGACCCGACGTTGAAGGCTGGCGCCGATTGATGGTCACAGAGATCGCCGCAATGACTCGCCGCCTCGAACTAGCCGGAGTGGGCCGCGTGCGACCACTGTCGGCACGCCAAGTTGCTGCCATGATCCGCCACTGCCAACAGCCGAGCAAAGATCCCGACTACGTGGCGGACATAGACCCCTGTAACTTCGGCGTCGCGTCACACGACAGCCGCTCGGTGTACGTCACCGAGGACCCCGGAGTCGACGGAAACTACCGCTACACCGCCACAGCACGGATTGAAGCGCCCAACGTCGACGCCTCCGCGAAGAACATGTTCTGGATCCATGAGTGGCTAACGAACATGCCTGAGCCGATTATCCGTTCCATCAGCTTTCACGTAAGGGTCATCCCCGCGCGCATCGCGCTGCCAGCCGCCCGGAAGGACGAGACGCGCGACACCGCCGATGTGGCGGCGCGCATCAAGGCAGGAGCTCTCGCTGCCGACGACGCGGAAGCGAAGCGAGTCGCTGCAACGATCCGCGCGAACGAACTCCGGCCAGGTACAGGCCATCACGGAGTCGAGTGGATCGGATTCGTGACCCTCACGGCACGGTCGCTGGAGGACCTCGAGCGGCAGTCGCGGATCCTGACCGAGAAGGCCGCAACGGGTCTGGGTGTTCGACGGCTCGAGTGGTGTCGCGAGTACCAGTCCGCGGCCGCCGGCTACACCTGGCCGATCGCAAGGGGCCTCGTGCCACACCGCGGCAAAGGACTGGGCGGCCGCGTTGAGTCCGCGATCTCGCGCGTAGACCAGCCGAAGGAGACTCTCGGATGACCGACAGCGTTGATGGGCTCATGCGCCCAAACCAAGCGCGCGGCGCACGCTACGCCCCAAGTGCGCGCGCCGGCAAATTCCTCACTCCACACCAAAAGGGTGCGCCGAACACGACACGCGCGGCGGAGCTGCTGACAACAGCGATCGCCGGCGCACCTACCTCTGCCGACGGCATTGTCGTAGGCCGCGACCAACTGTCGCACTCGATCGTGGCCCATGACCCCGTCACCGCGTATGCATCCGGCCAAGTGACATCACCGCTAGTTTTGGCCATCGGCGACGTAGGCCGGGGGAAGTCGAGCCTGCTAAAGAGTGTCTACGTAACGCGTGCAATGGCACTTAAGGGGCGCCGCTGCGTGGTGCTGGACAAGAAGGACGAACAGGGCGAAGGCGAGTACGCGGCGCTGACGCGCCGAGCGGGCTCCGAACCCATCCGTATGCGGCTCGACGGCGCCGGATCGATTCTCAACCCCATTGATCCTCTGATCGCCGGGCCTGAGGCCGCTGCCCCCGAGCAGACCCTGCAGGCGCTCGTGGAGAACGTCGCGGGCGTCGACCTCAACGTGTGGCAGCGGAAGGCCCTGCGTGTGGCGCTGAGGGACGTCAGAGTGGCTGTGGCCGACCGTGCAGCGACTCTCGCCGATGTCGCGAGAACACTCGGTGGCGTGCGCCTCGAGGACGCACGTGTAGCCGGCGTCGCCGCAGACCAATTCGAGGAGGCTGCGCTATTCGTGCGGTTCACGATCGAGGAACTGCTCGAGACGTACGGGACGATGTTTGACGGGGAGACCAGCGAGGACGTGCGCTTGGGCGACAAGCTGACTACGTTCGACATCAGCCAACTGCCGGGCCACGGCCCAGCGGTACCGGCAGTTGTGGGCGTTGCCCACGGATGGCTGATGGGCCGCCTACGCCGCGAACGGGGCCTGGTTACGCACTTCATTGCGGAGGAGGGCTGGCACCTCCTGAATGGACCGAACGCGCGCACGATCGCCGAGAACGTAAAGCTGGCCCGCGGCTTGGGGCTAGTGATGGTTATTGCGCTGCACAAGCCGGCAGACATTGAGCTGAACGCTGCGGCGGCACCCGTGTTGCAGGAGGCGCAGACCGTGCACATCTTCGGCAATGCCCGGCGCCAGGACGCCGAGCGTGTCGTCGAGCTGTTTGACCTCGACGCGGACTCGGTGGACCTCATCATGCAGTTGCCTCGTGGCCACCATCTGCTGAAGATCGGCACACGGCCGGAGATCCACGTGCAGCACGTGCGCTCCGAACTCGAGCAGATGCTCACCAACACGGACGCGGCGATGCTCGCCGGGGTGGCAGTGTCATGAGCAGCGTTCAGTCGCAGCAATTCTTTAGCCCGAGCGAGAAACTTGGCTGGACTGCGGCCGGAGTCGCGATCTCGGCGGTAGGGCTGTGGCATGTGGCGCTGGCCGTGGCCACCCCGGGCCACGGGCTCGGAGATCTGGGAGCGACCATCGGCGCCGCGCTTGCCGGCCACCCACTAGCTCCCGACGGGGCGACCGGACCTACCAACATCGCGGTCCTAGTGACCGTGCTTGTAGTGGCGATCGCCGCGCTTGCCGTCGGCATGAGTTGGTGGGCGTCGCGGCGTCGTGGACGTGCGCGTGAGGGCCTTGCTGCCGGGTCGCGCATTACCGCGACTGTCAGGGCGAAGGACGCCCACGCGCAGCTGATCGGGTACGACGGCAAGCGACCCGTGCGGGTACGCGCGGAAGACGCCGGCTTGATGATCGCTCCACCTCGAGCGGGCAAGACCACCACCCGGGTGATTGCGGCAGTGATCGAGGCGCCCGGTGCGTGCGTGGCGACGTCGACCAAGGGTGAGGTCCTCCACCTGACCCACGCGCTGCGCGCGACGAAGGGCGCGATCCACGTGTTCGACCCCGAGGGCGCATCGAACTGGCCGGAGTTGACCACGTGGAACGTGGTCGACGGCTGCGACGACCCGGTGGAAGCCACCGAGCGGGCGCGAGCAATGGTGAAGGCCGTCACCCAAGGCGAGGGCGGCAATATCGAGTTCTTCGTGCAGGCTGCCCAAACGGTGCTGTCGTGCTACCTGCACGCGGCGGCGCTCGAGGGATACACCATCGACAAAGTCGTGTCGTGGGCCAAGAACACGCGTAATCAGGAGCCGTACGAGATCCTGGCGGACAACTCAAGGGCCGCCGCCAACTGGCACGAGGAACTGACCACCTACACGCGCGGTGATGCAGGTCCCACCATCCAGTCCGTGACTATGACGATCAGCAACGTGCTCGCCTGCCTTCGGACCGGCCCGGCGATCGCCGCCGTGCGTCCGTCGCGGCGCGAGTTCAACGTCGACGCATTCCTGGCGTCCTCTGACACGCTCTACCTGATGAGCAACGGCGGAGAGGGGTCAGCGGCGCCGCTTACGACGGCGCTGGTGGCCACGATCGAGCGCCGGGCCCGTGTGTTGTCGCAGCGCCACGGCGCCGGCAGATTCACCGTTCCCGTCACGCTGGTCCTCGACGAGGCGCCGAATATTGCCGCGCTGCCCAACCTGCCGGGCCTCATTACAGACTCGGGAGGCCGCGGAATGATCGTGTGGTGCTTCTCCCAGTCGTACGCGCAGCTGGAGGGTCGTTGGGGGCACACCGGCGCCGAGACGATGCTCAACGGCGCCGCGGTGCTCATGGTGCTGGGCGGAATCAAAGAAGTGGAGCTGCTCGAGCGCCTCGCGAAACTGTCCGGTGAACGCCGAGTGGAGCGCCGCACCCGTTCCGAGTCTCGCGACGGGTCGTCATCGTCGACGTCGACCGAGTGGGAGCAGAACCTTCGCCTCGACAACATTCGGAGGCTGCCGCAGGGCCGCGCACTCGTGTGGTACCTGAACCATCCGCCAGCGGAAGTGACGCTCATGCCGTTCTGGCGCCGACCTGACGCAAAACTCATCGAACAATCCCGCGCGGAAGCTGAGCGCCTTGAGGGAATCCGCTCATGAGCGAAGCACAGGAGACGCTCGAGGAAGCCCCGTGGGATCGGGTTGAATGGAATCGCTGGCGCGAGAGCGTCAACAAGGAACTGAGTGAGCAAGGAGACGCGCTCGACGCGGTGCTGGAGATCCTCGAGAGCGTCGGCCTCGGCGGTCCGCTGCACTGGGAGACGCTGTCAGCGCCAGCTCGAGGTGAACTGCTTGCGAAGGTCGCAGACTTCGTGGCGTTCCTCGAGCGGACCTATCTACGCGAGTACAGCTACGGAGAACTCAAGCCGTGCTGGTGGCGCCACCCGGCAGTGGTGTGGCAACTCACGGCGCTGCTGGCCTCATTCATGCTGGTTTACAACCCCAAGGCAAAGCCGTCCGCAGATCAGTCGATGTGGCACGAACACCACTTGTTCCCCACGCTGGACCGGATCCGCAAGAACGATTCACTGAGGGCGTGCGTCCAGGGCAAACACACGCCCATCAAGGCCGCCCGGAGCATGATCGACGGCGACCTCACCTCGTGGATCGACAACTGGAAGGAAGCCAACGATGAATCGCTCCTGGATGCCGACAGCGACGTTGCTGTCGCTGCTGTGCGTGACCGCATTGGCCGGATGCACCTCAGCGCCGACACCGACAACGAGCCACACGGCGATGCCATCCCCGGCGCCGACGGGCCCGACGATGCCGACGAGTTCACCGACCCCGACGACGGAGTGGACCATCGTGCCGACCGCGGCACCGTCGATCGCGACTGACGACCTGGACTCGGGCCAGGACCTCGGGACCGCACACCACTCCACCAGCTCCGACGCCGCAGCACTCGAGGTGGCCACCACGTTCATTCGTACCCTGGGCGACACGGCGATGGCGAACGACGAGTGGAATGCCACGCTCAAGTCCGTCGCGACCAACGACTTCTACACGGGCGCCTCAGCGGACGTGGCGGGCCCGGTGCCGTTCCACCGTCACATCGGCACCGTGACGGGCGACGGCTGGGTGGAGCGGACGTACGCGGGAGAGCTCATCATGGTGCACTTCAACACGTCGAATGGGCCCGTGACGGTGTACCTGACCCGCGACAACGACGCGCACCCATGGCTGGCAGCGCGAATCAAGTACGAGAAGGGGCAATGAAGGTACTCGCCGTCATCGCCGGCGGGGTAGTGCTCGCCGTGGGTGGGATTTTGGCGGTCATGGGCGCGACCCTAAACACCCCAAGCGTGGTGTGCGAGATACAACAAGCCACCCAGGCGCCAATCATCGCCCCCGAGCTCGACACCTATACAGACGCACAGTGGGATCTCGCCCAGGCGCTCGTCGACGCAGCGCCCGACTCGGACTGGCGCCTCATGGCGGTAGGCGTCGCCGCGTCGCTGTACGGAACGGATCTGGCCGCTGAGACGTCCACGGGTCAGATCGACCCGTTCACAGGTGAGGCGCGCACATCAACTCTCAAAGTGGCGATCGCCAACTTCTACTCCAAACTCGTTGATAGCGACTCGTGGACACAGATGACGCCGGCGGCCCTCATCGGCAACGCGCTGGGAGACCCCAAGGCCGACGTGGACGAGTCGTACAGCCAGGCAGCGGTGATCGTCGGGAAGCTCGCAAACGCTAACGTCGACTACCTGCTGCGCCAGGCCGTCATCGATCCCACCTGCGAGTACGACTCGGTTTCGCTCGAGGTGGGCGAGACGGTCACGGTGGGAAACGTGATCTGGCCCGTGCCGGGGCACTACGACATCACCTCGAGGTTCGGGATGCGAACCAACCCCGTCACAGGGATCTACACCCTGCATGCCGGCGTGGACATCGGGGCTCCGTGCGGATCCCCGATCGTCGCCGTCAGAGACGGGATAGTGACCGCCAAGGACGAAAACGCGCCCGGCTACGGCACCTACATTCAGATCACCAACCCGGACGGGTTCAAGGAGCGATACGCGCACATGTACCCGGGAACGCTCTACGTCGAAGTGGGCGACCAGGTGCACGCCGGCGACGTCATCACCCGCGTAGGCTCCACTGGCCGGTCAACGGGGTGCCACCTGCACATTGAGATCTACAACCCGCAGGGCCAGGTCCTCGACGCCGGCAAGGTCTTTGCCTGGTACTAGGAGTCGACGGCTGCCGCGTTCGCACCTGTGAGGCCCGCCTCATGCTTCCAGCGCTGAACCGTGTTGGTAGACACGCCAGCCTCTGCGGCGACTGCTCGAACGGAACCGCCGGCGCGCAATGCGGCGAGGACCGCAGCGCGACGTGAACGGGACCCCCTAGCTGTGCGCCGCAGCTGTTGAGCTTGGGTCGCCGGTACTTCACGGCGCCGTGTCGACGTCGTGCCGGGGTTGGAGTAGTTCGCCGCCGCGGTGGCCACGGCACCCGAGCCAGGGAAGGCGTCGACCAGTTCGTCGACGTCCGGGTTGAACCCGAGCATCGCCAGAACCCAGTGCGTCCACGCTGCCGGCTTGCGGCCCGCGAACCCGCCGGCGGTGAGGCCGGCAGACAGCGCGTCGTCGACGGCCACGCCCGTTCCGTGGGCGGTGCGGCCCTGTGGAACCCGGATGAGCACGGGCTCCCACACGGGCCGGATCCTCGAGCCTGAGGGGATGGCGTTCTCCTTGAGCCACACAGCGACGCGCACGCCGGCGGGAGCGTGCTCGAGGTACAGGGGCAGAGAAGCAGGCGTCGCGGCGATCGCCCATCCATCCGCCTCGGCCTCGAGTCGATCTACGAGTGCGATGTGCGCTTCGGGGCGGTCCCACTCGCGCGCTTCGGGGTGGTCGTCAGCGCGGCCGCGACCGTCGCTGTGGCCTCGTCCGTCGCCGTACCAGCGGTTCGCGCGCCCCAAGTAGGGCGGGTCGGCGACGATCAGCAGCATGCCCCAAGTGTAGCGATACCGCTACATACGCGAACGTGGTGTCGGGATCCGCGCGGTTCGGGCGGATCGCCCCGTACAGTGGCGTCATGACGACACGTGAGGAGCTGGGACCGCGCGAGTTGGGGCTGACGTCGACGCCACGTCAGACATGGGTGTGGGCGGCAGATGCCGAGCAGTGCGCGGAGGTGCGCGCTGTGATCGACGGCGCTGGTGGTCTGGCCACGTGGCGCCAGGCGACCCGCTACGGAATGGACGTAGAGCACGTGTCCGACATTGACATCGGCGTCGACGCGCTCGAGTCGAAAGAGGCCCTCAAAGCGGCGGGATTCACGCTGGTGCGGATCGAGGACCCCGATCGCGCACCCACCTGGTACTAGAGGCCGCGCGTAGGGCCGCTGTAGCCCGCCTGAGGGCCTTGCAGGCTCGGCGGTGGGGAGTTGAGTGGCGTTGGCGCACTCGGGCGCTTGGACGGCAGATTTTCGAGCTGCTTGGACCACTTCTCAAAGCGCTGCGACATGACCATTTGGTCCCGGTTGGTCAGCCCCATCGCCTCGAGGTCCTCGCGGGGAATGACGTGGACCTGGTGCAGACGCTCGGCCAGTAGCCGCGGGTCGATCGCTTCACGGCGCGCGCGGGCGGCGTGCTGCGCGAGCTTGTCGATCGGGAAGCGGCCGCTACCAACCAGTGCGTCGACGTCGACGTAGTCGCGGGCATTGACGCCGCCGTAGAGCGAACTGAGCCGCTCGGCCGCGACGTCGTCGATGTGGGTCACGGCCCCGATGTCCAGGGGGCTGGGGGAGTGCCGGCGGTGGACGTCGCTCTCCAAAGACAGCGTCGCGATGAGGTCCGCTCCGTCACGCACCTCGAGCTCGGCCCACAGCGCTCCGGGAGCGGCGAGGCTGTTGCTCTGCGTCACCGTGAACGCTTCTGTCTCGAGGGCAGCCGCGACCGCGGCCTTCATGCGGGCGAACAGCGCCGGATCCGTCGTCGGGGTGGTGATGTTGAAGTAGTCCAAGGGCCGCTCCGGATACCCGTACTCGTACAGTGCAGCGGATCCAGCGAGCGCCCCCGTGTAGGGGAGCGAAGCGGTCAGCGCTTCGCGCACCACGTGACGTTGCAAGGTGTCCATGTTCGTCTCCTACAGCTCGGGGCCGTCGCGCCGCTCGAGTTCGCGGGCGGCGTCGAGGGCACGTTGGGCGGCCTGCGTGAGGCCCTTGGCGGGGTCTTGTGGTGCGAGGCGCTTGACGCGCTCCGCGCGGGAGGGCGCAGGCTCGGTGCCAGCGGGTGCAGGCGCCTGGGCGTCGCGAAGGCGTGCTGCTCGCTGGGCGCGCGTGAGTTGGTCGTCGACGCCAGCGGGGACGGCGACGTCGTCGACGACCGTGGCCGGGGTCTCTGCGGCGGTCTTGTTGCGAGCGAGCCACTGCGCCATTGGGTCCGGTGGCGCCGGCATGGCATTGGGCGGTTCGGCCACGTGGGTGACGTTCCACGCTGCGCGAAGCGAGCCCAAGTCGCGCCCGTGCGGCAACTCGCCGGGCTCTAGCGGTGTCGAGAGTTTGCTGTGGATCCGCTGCTCAACCTGCTCGAGGTACGTGTCGATCGCCGCGTCGCCTGTGCGACGTCCGGGCCCAACTTCGCCAAGGCGCTCAACCACGAGCCGACCCGGTGCGGGGTCGGTCGACAGGTCGTAGGTGGACACGCTCAGCTGGAGGTGGCGGACGACGTCGCCCGTGGCGCGGTCGTGGTCGCTGATTGCTCGCGCCACCTGGGTCCATGAAGTGTTGTCGTCACGGACATAGAACGACGCGTCGCCGAAGGCCGACTGCAGGACGTCACGCACCCGCTCGTGGTCGATCGGAGGCGCGAACTCGCGCTGCGTGTACTCGTACTCCTTGAGCCACTCGTGCAGCGAGTCGGCGCGTACCAGCGCCGCCTCGTAAGTGGCCGATGCGGTGACCTCTGCACCGTCGTTGGTGATGACCTTTTCGATGACTGCGCGGGGCGCGATCGGAAGCCCTGTGGGGTGTTCGGCGTCGTAGCTGAACGACGTTTCGGTGACCGCGTAGATGTGGTTTTCGCTGCGCCCACGTGACATGGCCACGTAAGCGTCTTGGCGGGTGACCTTGTCGTCCCACAGCGCGCGCGACACGTCGACAGTGCGGCCTTGCACCCGCATGATGGTTGAGGCGTACGCCAGGTCGACGTGGTAGCGGACGTATTCGGCGGGAAGGGTGACGGTGGCGCCGTGGACGTCGACGTACTGGCGTCGACCCTCGAGAACGAGTTGCTGTCGCTCGACGCGCTGCACATCGAGGGCACCGTCGCGCTCGGCCAGGACGATCCAGCTGGCGCCGTTGCTGACAGGATGGCCAGCGCTGTCGGTGAGATCGCGGCGGACTTCGCGGGTGACGATGCGGTCCCCAATGCCAACGTAGTTGACGACCTCCGCGTTCTCGCCGGCGTCGAGTGCCACGTCGGTGAGCTCCACTTCACCGCGCTCGACCCGGTACTGCTGGGCGCGTCCGGCAAGGCGCCGGACGTCTTCATTGGACTGCGCGATCATCACGGAGTCTCGGCCTGTCGCAGTGTCGCTCTGCCAATCGTCGTAGAGCTCGTCGAGTAGTTCGTCCCGGGTGCCGGCATGCACCCGCCCGTTCTCGATGTAGAACTCGGCGACGTCCGTGTCGCCGGCACGCAGCGCGAGGGTCGCGTCGCGTTCTGCAGTGTCGTCAAAGCGCAGCACTTCGTGGAGCTCGGCGGCGCCGACCTTGTCATGGAAGTAGCGCAGGAACCCGCCAGCTCCGGGCGACGACAGTTGCTCGGGATCACCGATGCCGCGCACCGCGGCGCCGTGCTCGGTGGCGATCGCGAGGACCTCGGCCAGGTGGGGCGTGGAGGCCATGCCGACCTCGTCAATCAGAATGAACGTGTCCGGCCCGACCGCAAGGCGACCACTGTTGCGGCCGCGACGGTGGGAGGCCAGGAACATCTGGATCGACTCTGCGGGGGCGCCGATCTCGTCGCCAAGGACCGCGGCCGCCGCCAGCGTCGGTGACAGCGCAATGACGCGCGCACCGCCCATCTGGGCGCCTTCCACGAACGCCTTCATGGTGGTGGTCTTGCCGGTGCCGGCAGGGCCGACCGCGAAGTCCAGGGCAGCACCGGAGGCGAGGAACCGACGGGCGACGGCCTCCTGTGACGGCAGCAACTCGTGCTTGCCGAGCTTGCTGACAAGCGTTGCGTTGTGCGGGTCGATCATGGGGCCGAGGGCCTTAGTGCCGGCCGCAAGGAGTGTCTGTTCGGCGTCGTACATCGCCACCGACGTGTGCCATTCCTCTTGGTGCGAGCGCATGACCGGCTCGCCGTTTGCGCGCTTGAGCGCGGCGGGCCGTTCGATCAGTTCGGGGGCGGATACCGAAATGGTGAGATCCTGGTGCACGATCGCCGCGACGACGTCTGCCTCGCCTTCACGGTTCAACAGTTGGTCTGCGGTGAGGTGCTCGGGGATGCCGTGGGCTTGCCGAAGTTCGCGGCCGGCGGGTGAGTCGGCAAGGATCCGTGCGACCTGTCGGTTGGCTTCTGCGTCAACGTGAGCGAACGTCCAACGGGCTCGCTTCTCGCCAAGGCGCGCGACCGTGAACTGCGCGATGACGGCGCGCTGCTCGTGGGTGAGGATCTGTTCGGCGCCGGCACGCTGCGGCAACGTAGAGGCGTCAAGGTAGTGCTCGCCAGTGCGGCCAAGGACCTGCGCAGCGCGCTGGCGCCACTCGGGAAGCAACTGCGCAAGTGTCTTGGAGTCGTCCTTCTCAGGCCTCGTCGACAGCGTCGCCGCCTGGGCCAGACGGCGCCGCGTGGCCGGCGACGGGTCGTGACCGTGAACTGCCCGGTACTCCGCCTCGAGCTCTGCGAGCTCGGCCTTGACGGCTGCGCGCCGCTGCGAGAATCCCTCGTTGAGTTCTTGTGGCACGCCGGCGATCTCGTACACCGGCTCCGCGTTGCGGCGGGTGTGTCGCGCCACCGTGGTGACGCCTAGTTCCCGGTTCAGGTGACCCATGATCGACGCGTTGTATCGCTCTGATCCGGCCACCGCGTACTGGAAAAGAACCTGCGCGTCGACAGCGAGGATCTTGCCGGTGGCGGTGCGACCACGGTTGGCGATCACCGCATGGGTGTGCAGATTCGGGTCACCGGTGCGCGACGTGGAGTGGTCGAACGCCGCGACCACGAACCCTTCGAGATCCACCTGAGCGATGGAGTGTGCACCCTGCCGTCCGACGGCGCAGTGCTGCTCGAGGAACGCAATGGATTGCGCGACCGCCTCGTGATGTGCCTTCTCAATGATCTGCCGGGTGGGCTGGTCAGACAGCGCCCACAGTGTCGATACGGACTTCGGGGGAGTGAACACCAGGTCATATCCCGATACCGGGTGGCGCTCCTTTGAACCACGCTCGGCGAGGAACAACCGCACCTTCCGGTCCGCAACATCCGTCTCGCCCGTGATCAGCATGAGGTAGTTGCGTGTCGCCTCGAACCGGACCTCGCGCTGCTCTTCACCACGCCGAGGAGTGCGCCCGTGGTCCTTCTGGAATGTCACGAATGACTGCTCGATGTACTTGTCGTAGTCGTCCGGCTCGTTCTTGAACGTCGGCATCGCACGCCCCAGCTGCGTCGCCTTGAGCGCTTCCTCAACCGTCGCACCGTTGGCGATCATCTGCGCCTCGATACGGTCGGCGTCCGGGTGCCGGCACTCACCGTAAAGCGCAGCCATCTGCGACTCGGTCACGACACCTTCGAGTCCAACGAAGTCCCTGCCAGACCCCATCCACACGCCCGGAGGGTTGCCCGACTCGGCGTAGTAGTCCACGAGACCTTGGCCCTTTTCGCGCACAACATCGGCCGACGCAACCTGGTTTGTCAGGTACGCGTAGCCGTCGCCCGCACTCAGGACCTTCACGGTCATCATGCGCACAGGGTAGCACCCGCTCAAATTGAGCAAGAGGTGTGTAGTAAAGAGAAACTGGAATCGGTGAGGGGTGAGGCAGGTGGGAGGGGTGACCACAGCGGAGGGGGATGTGAGGTTGTGGACAGTCGGTAGGAGTTGGGTGAGGCAACAGATAGAGTGCGGACAGGATCGGAACGAAACCCAAGGAAAGGGGAGTGAAGATGGCCCGCACAAGTGACGCCGTGAACGCACGCAAGGTGGCACGCGAGAGGATGGCTGAACTACGCAAGAGCCAGGCGGACCGTGAGGCGAGGATCGAGGCCGGCGTGCTCGCGGTGCTGAGCGCGCAGGGCGCCGTTGACGAGGCCGACGAACGCCGTAGCGCCGCGGAGGAGGCATGGTCGAAGGCCGTGCAGGAGCACGAGCGCAAGTTGGACCAGGCAGTGGCAGCGTTCCGCGGCGAAGAACTCGGCAACGCCTCCATCGCCAGCCTGTTGGGGATGGACGAGAAGGCAGTCGCCAAGCTTGGCAAGAGCCGGCCGAAGGCCGCACGGCCAAGCCAGGCGTCGACGCCAACCCAGCCCAGCTCTGCGGAGCAAGAACGGAGCGACAACGCGTAGCGACAGCACCACACGTACAGCGACCCCGCCCGAGTATCGGAGCGGGGTCGCGTGCGGTCTGGCCAGCGAGTGCCGCGCAAGAACGGAACGGTAAGGCCGCGAAAGCACGGAAGAACCCGCCCCCGCGCGAGGCGGGGGCGGGCCTACCGGCTAGCACTGAGCGAGCGCCTGCGCCCACCAGGTCTTTCCCAGAACGAGCGTTCCCAGGCCGTGCTCAACGATGAACGTGTGCGCAGCCCAGAACGTGTCGCCATCCGCTGCAGGGTCAATGACCCAGTACGCGGCCTCGAGGTCGAGCGCGGGAATCGTCGAGCGGATCTCGATGAGCCCCGGGCAGGTGCACTTCGCGTCGTCGTGCTTCTCAACGAACACGCCCCACGCGCACACCGGGTGCAGCTCGTAGTGGTTGCTCGCGTCGGTCGCGTCGAGAACGGGCAGCGGAGCGAGATCAATGTCGGTAGCCATGATGTTGTGCCTCTCTGTCGCCGGACCGTCCGGCGACGGGGGCACCGGCAGCCTGGCGTGTTCAGTGAGGTCAAGGTGGAGACGCGGCGTGGCCAAAGGACACGCCCGGCGCGTAGAGCTGCGCAGCTGCTCGTGGACGCGCCGCTCGGCGTACGACCTTGACGGAGCGGCGGCCGCCTGCGGCCGCGAACCGCCGGGCTACGGTGTGTGCCCCGTCGGACGTCCAAACCCAACCCCAGGGCGACAGCGTCGCCGCGGCCGCGGTGACATCGCCGGCGGTGCCGGCGGCCGAAGGGAACACGACAAAGCCCGCCCCCGCGCGAAGCGGAAGCGGGCCAGTCGTATTGAGCGCCTAGTACTCGGCGTGCTGGATCTCGTATCCCTCGAGGTCTCCGATCTCGTCGTCGTAGTTGGAAGGGTTGCCAGCCCAGTCATCGCGGAGGTGCTGGCCGAACGCGTTGTACCAAGCGCCGCATCCCCCGCAGCGCTTGTCTCCGTCACCGCGCCACCACACCAACTCGGCGCCGCAGTTGCACTTGGCCGTGAGTCGCGGCTCCGGCTCGGGCAGCAGGTCGAACACCGGAGTGACACCTCCTGCCTCGACAAGCTCGACCATCGGATCGCGCGTCACAGGCGCAGCGAGGACCTCGACGAACGCCTGAGCCTGGGCCTCGGTTGCGAAGTCCTGATAGACCAGCGCCGAAGCGAGGTTGTCGCCGAAGTGAGCGGCGATGAGCTCGTGGAGGAGAAGACGGGACTCTTCCTCGTTAGCGCCTCGAGCAACGCGGCGCGCGATCAGAGTCTCGGAAGTGGGAACGGTGGTAGCCATGTGTGCCTCTCTGTCGCTGGACCGTCCGGCGACAGGGCACACCGGATCAGCCTGCGGCGTTCAGGACTGTCAAGGTGGAGACGCGGCACGGCGCCCGAAGGGTGACGGGACCGGCGCGTAGAAGTTGCCAGCCGCCAGGCGCAGCAACTTCGTGGACGCGCCGCTCGGCGTTCTACCTTGACTGGCCGGCCCGCGCAGCGGGTGAACCCGCGGGCTACGGTGGGTGCCCGTCGGACGTCCAAACCCAACCCCGCGGCGGCAGCTCGAGCGCGCTAGTGCTCGACAAGGCCGGCAGTGCCGGCCGACCGCGCTAACTAGTCAACAAAACCGGCGGATCCATGCAGGTTTCGGCCTCTACGTCGATCCTGGCGAACCGTAGGGTGCCGACCCTGCGGAAAATCGCGCTGCAGTTGCGTCAGCGCGATTCTGAGCGACGTGAGGGTGGAAGCTCGCCCGCGTCACGCAGCTGCTTGATGCCGCGACTGACGGAGGCGCCAGAGATCCGAAGCGTCCGCGCAAGAGTGGCGCTCGTGGTCGATGGGGCGCGCTCGAGGGTGGATCGGATGGTCTCGAGGACGTCAGCTGTAAGGACAGTCGGTCGCCCGCCGACGGCGCCGCGCGCAGCGGCAGCGGCGAGGCCGGCCTTGGTGCGGCGCGAGATCATGTCGCGCTCGAGCTCAGCGAAGGCGCCCATGACGTTGAGGAAGAAACGGCCTTCGGCCGTCGTGGTGTCGATCGGCTGCGTGAGCGACCGGAAGTCGACGCCACGCGCTCCGAGGTCGGCGAGCAGATTGACCAGCTGCAGGACGGAGCGGCTGAGGCGGTCGATGGCCCAGACGACGAGGACGTCACCGGCGCGCAGGTAGTCCAAAGCCGCGTCGAGCTCGAGGCGGTCGACACGGGTACCGGACGCGTGCTCCGAGAAGATCCGTTCGCAGCCTGCGGACTCGAGGGCGGAGATCTGCGCCGCGAGGTCTTGATCGTCAGTGGAGACTCGGGCGTATCCGATGAGGGCGATGACAGGCTCCAAGGTTCTGAGGTGAGTTTTGCGTGAACCCATTTTGACAGAGGGTTCTGACTGACCTGCCCGTGCGGGACGACGTCGCCGTGGGCGGACGCATCACAATCGAGCGTTTCTGACTACTCGCCTTTGCAGGCCGTGTCCTCGATCACGGAGCAGCTCGTGATCGACACGACGGGACCCGGGAGAAGGTGCACGTGAACGCGCCCGTCGCTCGATGTGCGCAGGATCCAGGCGCGTTGGTCTTCAACGGCGATCAGCTGCACGGGCGCCAGGGTGCGGCTGCCCGAGTCGGTTGGGTATGTGACGCTGACCGTCGGGAACGCCGGCGTGGCGAAGGCGCTGCCGACGTAGCCAGCAACGACAAGGACGGCGCCGATACCAAAGGTGGCCTCGTGGCGGGTGACCGTGCGGCGCACGGCGACGAAGACGAGAGTGGCGCCGGCGCAGACAGCGAGGGTGCACAAGAAGAGCCAGAACCTCCCGGTCATGAGTCCAAGCAGCGCGGCCGCGAGACCCGTGGCGATCGCTAGTGCCCAGCGGGTGAGCCGACGCCAGAAGGTAGTCGCCTCGCGAGCCTCCCGAAGGGCGCCCAGGAGACCCAGCGACAGCAGCATGGCCAATAGGACCGCGGGGAGAGCGTCTTCCAGGAGATCGTAGAGACGGACGTGCTGCCCGATCGCGATGGCGGTGTTCAGGTCCCAGCTGGCGGCGCCGAGGATCCACATGGCAGGTATGGCGAGAACGGCGACCGCGGCGAGAGGCCAGAAGGCGATCGCCTCGATCCACCTCGAGGTGGTGACACCGGGCCGTGCTGCAGCGGCACTAGCGCTCTTGCCGGCGGTCGGACGCACGCCGGCGACGCGGCGCGTCATGGTGCTGCTCGAGGTACAGGGCGCCCGTTGGCGTCAACGTGGATGAAGTGCAGACCGAGGTCGAGGATCGCGGCACTGGCGTGCTGCGCGACGACGCCGCGGTCAATCTGGACGCAGTGCTCGAGGCTCTCGCCGCGGTGGGTCGCCGTGGGGGTGGGGATGGCGTTCTCGTTGAGGGTCACGGTGACGAGTTCGTGTCTCTCGTCGTCGAACGTCCACAGCCATAGGTGGGTGCCGAGTGGCCAGAGACCCACTTCGCCTGGCGCGGGCTCAAAGAGTGCGGTCGCGGGGTCCAAGTGCGGGTCCCATAGGCCTTTCACGCAGCCGTGCTCGTAGATCTTCGAGTCCATGTTCGCGGATGCGTGCATGAGGACGTCGTCGGAGATCCTGTCGAGGCCGGCGGTGAGCTCGACTCGGATGTTCTCGAGCTCGAGGTCCTGCAGGTGATGGATCCGCTCGAGTTCGAGGGTGAGCTCGTTGATGTACAGCGCCGGGCGGCGCCGCCGGAGCTCGAGCAGCGCGAGGGCGGTGGGGTAGAGGGTGGTCGAGTTCGGGTCGATCACGCCGGCCTCCGTGGTGGCAGCGCGTCGACAGCGAGCAGGAACGCCCTAACCACTAGATCCCGCTGGGCCAGGGGGGTAGTTCGCGGTATGCGAGGTGGCGGGCGTTGACGGCATCTGCGAGAGCGCGCATGTTCTCGGGGCTGCTGTCGGCGGCCGCGGCGGCCAGGGCGGCTTCTTGGGCGTCCTCAGCTTGGCGCCAGCGGGCGACTGCGGCGTCGGATGGAGCCTCCTGCATCGTGATGACCACGTAGCAGCGGTCGCGGGTTTCGAGCCACTGCCGGCAGACGTCGACCCGGTTGTCGAGGGTGTCATCGTCGACGCGTCCGGATCCGGACACGATGATCTTGCCGGCCGGCGCTTCGACGAAGCGCATGGAGCCATCGTCGAACCAGATGAAGGCGCCCGAGCGACCGGTCAGCTGCGGGATCCCGCTGGCGATCGCGTCGTCATCGGAGAAGACGTGGGGCTCGACGAAGGGGTGTTGCGCGCGGCGATCATCCGCGATCGCGCATACGCGGGTGACGAAGCCGGCGTGGTCGGGTACGGACCACTCAGTGTCGTTGGAATCCTCGCGGGAGTTGATGAGGACCTGGAGGGGTGCCATTGCTCTCTCCTAGCTCTCGACCGCGACGTGTTGGAGGTCACGATACGCCTGGTGGATCATCGATTGGCCGCGTGGCGTGTACGCCCATACCTGGTATCGGCGGTCGAACTGCCACGGTTGAGGGTTGCGGTAGTAGGTCGCGGTGGCTGCGTCGATCAGCGCCGCGTGACGTTCGCGGACGGCGACTGCCTCGCGAGGGGAGTAGCGGGAGAACGCGAGAATGACCGCGTAGGCGTCGCGGTTCGCGATCGCCAGGCCGGGAACGGCGGTGGATCCGCAGGCGGGGCATTGTGTCAAGCCGGCCTCGAGGTCGAACTGGATCTGCACACACAGGGGGCAGAACCGGGGTTCGGCGACAGTGAAGCCGTCGACGTGCAGGATGGTGTGTTCGCGTGCGAACCCTTGGACGTCGGCGTGGTCGACGTCGGGCAGGCGGATCTCCTGCAGAGTGATGAGGAGGTCTGTGGAGCTCATGGGTCGGTCCCTTCGGGTTCGGGCCTGAGGCCCTGTCGTGAGATGAGCGTGTTACGCGGCCGCGCGCAAGCCGTGGCGGCCGGAACGTTTCTCGACGTTGGTCTGTGTCATGTGCAGCCGCTCGGCGACCTGCCGTGAGCTGAGGCCCTGGCTGTACCCATAGGTGATCGCAGCGTCGATCTCGGCCCGAGTGAGGCGTGCAAACCCGCCGCCGTCGATGACTCGGCGGACGGCGACCATGTCGACGTCGACGATGTCGTCTGGGGTGATCTCTGCCGGGTGCCCCTCGGGGTCGTCGAGGTCCTCGTCGTCCCAGGCCAGGGGAGGCACCCAGCCGGCCGCTCTGGCCAGGCGGACCGCAACGGTCTTGTGCCGGCTCTCGGGCGGGATCTTCATGCTGAGCTCGTCGTAGAGCTCGACAACGCGGGCCCGTGTCGCGAGGGTGACGTCCGGGCACAGCTCGGGGTGGCGCACGAGCAACCACACGGTCCGTGAGGACATGCCGGCGCGGACGGCTAGCCCGGCCTGGCTCCAGCCCAAGGCGATGAGTGCGCGCAGCCGTCGGACGGTACCGATCGAGTTCACCGTCTCAACGCGTGCGCAGGTGGACGTCGGCGCAGCGGACTTCTGCCCGCGATCGCGCTCTATGTTCTGAATCTGACTGGCCATGATGGGGCTCCTCTCTTCGCCAAGAGCAGCGCCCCGTCCTCGAGGGGGGATGGAGGACGGGGCGCGCTCATTCGCAGCGGGCTACCGGCGCTACGAAGCCTTGGGGTTCTTGGTGATGGACACCGTCGCGTACCGAAGCGACGGGCTGATGGAGCTCACGACGATGCGCGAGCTCTCGATGTCGTTGCCGTCGCCGTCGACGTAGTCGTTGGGCTCGAGCTCGCCGGTGACGATGACGCGGTCACCCTTGGACAGCGACTCGGCCGCGTTCTCGGCGATCTTGCCGAAGAGGGTGAAGTTGTAGCCGATGCCGCGCTTGTCTTCCCAGTCGCCGGCAGCGTTCTTCTGGCGGTGGTTCTCGACCAGGCGGCCGCGGGCGTAGGCGGTGCTCTTCTCGTTCTGGGCGAAGCTCAGAGACAGGTCATCGGTGAGGTTTCCCTCGACGGTGATAGTAGCCATTTCAGTACTCCTTCTTGCTGTTGATGGGGGCCTTCCCCGTACCTCTAATTATCCAGGTATTGGCCTCATTTGGCAATCAGAAACGGGGGGTTTGTGATACGCGCAGGATTTCTTGTAATTCGCTGCGCCGACCCAGCTGCGGAGTTTGGAATCGAGACGCATTTCCCCGCATATCCCGATATCGGCGAGGTCGTTCGCCGCCGCGGGATTGTCAACCCGTGAGGGCGGGGCGAGGAAACTCGCCGGACCGCGTAGCGGGAGGAAGTTTTCGAGGCCCGGTGCAGCTGCGCTGCACTTGACAACTCGACGACCCCTGCAAGGGGTCGGTCCTGTCGCGGCGTAGACACTTGGCCGTCGGGATGGGTGGGGGCGCGAGCTGTGCGAGCTCGTACCTCGAGCGGGCTCGAGGCGGTCGGCGTGAGCGCCGGCCTCAGGGGCCGGCCGGGTTGTGGCCGGCCCCTGGTGGTTAGTGGCGTTGGATGCTGGTGAGGTAGTTCTCGCGCAGCGCGGCGTAGTTGTCGGCGTCGAGGGTCCACGGGCCCTCGTCGTATCCGGGCAGGGCCTTGATGGCGCAGCGCTCGAGAGCGTCGAGGAACGCGGCGCCGAGAGTGGTGTCCCATCCGTCGAACTCTGCGCACTGGTAGCGCAGGCCCGCGATCAGGCTGAGGATCGTGACGGGGGAGAGGGCGCCGACGTCGAGTCGCTCGAAGGCGTACGGCTCGGGGGCGATGTCTTCGCGGTACCTGGTGTTCACTGCCCGGTTGTTGAGGTCGGTGAGTGCGGCGCCGAGCTCGTTGATGCCCATGCCGCTGACCTTGTATTGGATCTCGCGGTGCGTGAAGGTCATGCAGCCGCCGTGGCCGCCGGGGTCGGTGAAGGACAGGCTTGTCGCTGCGGTGAGCAGCGCGTCAATGTGGATCTTCGCAACTCGGTATGCGCTCATGTCGTGGTCTCCGATCTGTTGGAGGGTGGTAGCCCCACCGTTGTTCGCCCCTTCCGGGCAGAAGCGAATGCGGCGCCAGTGGGGCCTCGCCGCACAACCCGAAGGGCGGACGCGGAGGAAGGTCGCTTGCGACCTCGCCGCACAAGGCCGCCGCGGCGCAGCCGCGGTTGCGCGGTGGGGTGTCTGGCGCAAAATGGAGCGCCCCGGAAGGGGTGGACGGGTTCTGCGCGGCCGCGGCCGCGACCTACGTCGCCTTTGGGGCGGCGCCGATCGTGCCCGCGTGGGCGCGATCGTCACGGCGCGTGCGCCGGGCTTAAGGGCGGGTGGCGTTCGATGCGCCGGCAGTCCTTTGCGGCGGGCACCTCCGTGGGCCCGCACGCTGGGGAGGTCGTGCCCGGGTGACGTGGGCGAGCCGCGCGCGTGAGCGCTTGCGAGATCGCTGTGTCGCCTGGGTGCGACCGGAGGTTTGGGTCCCGCGCGTCCACGGTGGGCAAGACGACACCTAGCGGGGTGTCGGGTTGTCCACGGTGGTCGGGGGGCTGGGGAGCTGCCGGGTGCGCGACAGCGGGCTGGGGGCAGCCTCGATGGCTGCCGCCGGCCGTTGCGCCGTGGGCCGCGCTGGCGCGGGTCGCGGCGCCGGCGCC
>NZ_JASGEO010000007.1:0-117601 GCF_049841215.1 Demequina sp. | reverse complement strand
GGCCGAATGCGCGCTGGCGGTACGTGAGGCGTCGCATAGGGGCCTTACGACGCGCTGGGTGCCGCCACGACGCACTGTACTTGGTGAGCGGCCCGCGGGTGCGTGGTGCGTGGGGAGGCCCGGGCACTGGAGCCGGCCCGTGGCAACCGTGGCCGACGCCAGCCGTACCTGGATGCGCGCTGGCGGTACGTGAGGCGTCGCATAGGGGCCTTACGACGCGCTGGGTGCCGCCACGACGCACTGTACTTGGTAAGCGGCCCGCGGCCGCGTGAGGCGGCCCCGGCGACTCGAGGGAGCCCGGGCCAGGCGCGGGTGGAGGACCGGCCGCACGAGCCCCACCCGCTGAACCGACGCCCGCGCCCACACGCAACAAGGGCGGCCCCGGTCTCCCGGAGCCGCCCCTGCTGAAGAGGTGTGGACTACGCCTTGACGGCGCCGTCCATGATGCCTCGCACAATCTGACGTCCAGCCACGAAGAGCAGCAGGATCAGCGGAACGGTCGCGAGGAACGATCCGGTCAGGATGATGGAGGTCTTGGGCACCGAGCCAGCACGGAGGTTGTGCAGGGCGGGGCCGATGGTCTGCCACGTGGTGCCACCAACGGCAACCAGCGCCCAGATGTACTCGTTCCAGGCGCCCACCGCCGCGATGAGTCCAAGCACACCAAGTGCGGGACGCAGCGTGGGGAGCACGATGGCCGTGTACACGCGGAACGTGGAGGCACCGTCAACGCGAGCGGACTCGATGATCTCGTCCGGGATGGCGTCCTCGATGAATTGGCGCATATAGAACACGCCGAACGCCGAGACTAAGGCAGGGACTGTCACCGCCCATAGGGTGCCGATCCAGCCGAGCGCCTGCATGATCTGGTACGCGCCCACGATGCCCAGCTGGGCCGGAATCGTCAGCGTGATGACCACGAAGTAGAACAGCGGGTCACGGCCACGGAAGCGCAGCTTCGCGAAGGCGAAGCCGGCCAGCGAGCAGAAGAACAGCGTTCCGGCCACAACCACTGCCACGACGATGAGCGAGTTCGCTGCGGACCGCAGGAACTGCACGGAGTCGTAGGAGGGGTACGAGGGCTCGTTGCCGCCGTTGATCAGGTTCCAGTTGAAGGAGAAGTACGGCCCAGGAGTCCACGTGGGGAATCCGTCAACGTAGACCTTGTCTTCCTTCCACGTGGAGATGATGCCCGCCCAGTAGATGGGCCAGAAGCCGATCAGCAGGACGAAGGACAGCAGGATGTAGTTGACCCAACCGGCCGGGGTGTCCTGAGGGGAGCGACCGAGCAGCGCAGGGTTGTTCTGCTTGGCAGCTTCTTCCTGCGGGGCCTCAAGCTCAGCAGTTGCGGCGCTCACTTGCGGCCTCCGATCTTGTTGGACAACCAACCATTCATTGCGGCAACCGCCACGACGATCACGAACAGCACCCACGACATCGCGCCCGCGAAGCCGAAGTTGGTTTCATTCCATCCGGTATGCCAGATGAGCTGCGCGACTGTTCGCCAGATATGGGAGTTACCACCACCAGAACCAGAAGCCGGGTTCTCATCGAACTGCACCGGCTCTGCGAACAACTGGAGGGAGCCGATGGTGGAGAGGACCACGGTGAAGATCACCATGGGACGAATCATGGGAACCGTGATGGACCACAGCTGACGCCATGCGCCAGCGCCGTCAAGCGCGGCGGCCTCGTAGACATCCTTGGGGATGGACTGCATGGCAGCCAAGTACAGGAGGGCGTTGTAGCCGGTCCACTTCCAGTCGATCATGATGACGAGCGCGAGCCACGCTGACCAGCGCTCTGCGCGCCAGTCGAGTCCTTCGATAGTTCGCGTTCCGTACGTTGTCTCGACGCCAAAGAGGCTCAGGATCCAGTTTGCCTGGCCGCCATCGCGGGCGAAGAACGTGGCGAACACGATCGACGAGGCGACGATGGGGGTGATGTAGGGAATCAGGATGCCGATGCGGAACACCGACTGCGCTCGCAGACGGCGGTTCAGGAGCGAGGCGAGGATGAGGGCGAGAATCAGCTGCGGAACGGCCGAGAGGATGAAGAGGCCGAACGTGTTGAAGATCGCCTGCCAGAAGTCAAAGCTGGTAAGCGTCCGTTCGAAGTTCTCAAGCCCAACCCAACGCTGCGTGAAGATGTTGGTCGAGGTGCCCGTGCGACTGACGGGGTACTCGTTGCGATACGACTGGAAAGAAATCAGTGCGCTGTACACGATCGGGAAGATGCCGAACGCGACAAACAAGATAAAGAAGGGGGAAATCAAGATGTAGGGAACGACGGCGTGGTCGAAGCGGGCCCAAATCGAGGACTTTGGCCCCCGCGCCCGGCGCTGCACACCCGCGTCGTCGTCCGTGCCTGCAGCGTTGGCCTCAGTGGCCTCGACGCTCTTGGCGGACATGTGTTACCTCCGTTGGTAAGGAAACCTCGTGATCCGATGCTAATGCTCGCCACGCGAAACGGGGGCAGGTCTTGCGACCCGCCCCCGTCCGCATTGTGACGTGGTTCGGATTACGCGGCAGCGTCGGCCTTCTCGGCGGCCTCGATTGCAGCGTCCCAAGCGTCGGCAGACTTGATCTTGCCGGACTGAACGTCGTTCAGCACGCCCTGAACAGCGGTGGAGACCGCGGCGTTCTTGGGGGCGTAGTAGATCGCACCGGGGATGTCGGCAGCGGTCTTCGTGAAGATCGCACCAACCGGAGCGTTCGAGAAGAACTCGTTCGTGAAGCCCTGGATGTCAGGGTTGTCGTAGAGCGACTCCTGCGAAGGCAGGTTACCGATCGTCTGGAAGATGGCGATCTGCTGGTCGGCCTGGATCAGCCACTCGATGAAGTTGTAGGACTCCTGAGTGGTGTGCTCGTCGTACTGGTCCGGAATGGTCCAGAACGAGCCACCCCAGTTACCACCGGGGCCGGGGATGTCAGCGACGTCCCACTTACCAGAGGTTTCAGGGGCCTGACCCTGGATGTAACCCATCATCCACGCGGGGCAGGCGAGAACGGCGAAGGAGCCGTTCGCGAAGCCCGTGTTCCAGTCGTCAGACCAGAGCGCGATGCCAGCGGAGAGGTCAGCGTCGATGACGGCCATGGCCTGGTCGAACGCAGGCTTTGCAGCCTCCATGTCCAGCTCGTTGTTCTTGTTGTAGAACGCGTAGCCGGTACCCAGCTGGGTCATGACGGGGTTGAGGATGTTGGTGGCGTTGTCCACCCAGTGCTTGCCGTCCGAGCCTTCCTGGTACTTCTTGCCCAGGTCGATGAAGCCGGCCCAGGTGTCGCCAATGGCGGCGTCAACCTCAGCGCGGTCGGTCGGGATGCCAGCGGCCTCGAAGAGGTCCGTGCGGTAGCAGAGCGCGAGACCACCGACGTCCGTGCCGAGACCAATGGTCACCGACTCGTCCGCGTTGGAGGCCTGGGCCCACTTCCACGGGAGGTAGTTCTCCTTGTACTTGCCAGCACCAAGGTCAAGCAGGTTGACGAAGCCCTCAGCCTGGGCAACGAAGCCGGCCGTGTAGCCCTCGTCGATGGCGGCGATGTTCGCGGCGCCAGAGCCGGCGATGAGCGCCTGCTGCAGAGCGTCGTGCTGAGCACCGTACTCACCGATGTTCGTCTTGATCGTCACCCACGGGTGGTCCGCGGTGTACTCGGCAATCAGCGTGCCATCCTCAAGACCGAAGTTGCCCCAGTAGTTGACGTTGAGGGTAACCGGCGTCTTGTCGACGGGCGCCTCGGTCGTGGGAGCAGCCGACGTGGTCGGGTCCTCGCTGGATGAGCAGGCGGAGAGCAGGAGCGCCGAGGCCGTACCAACAGCGAGCACCGTCGCCGTACGGGATCGAGTCCACTTCATTGTTGAATCCCCTTTGGTTCATGCGGCGCCCCCTCGTTGGGACGCAATGCCACTGTAGCGTCACGCAAAACGTTTCGAGCATTCGGACGGTCACGGATTGATTACGATCCGGACGCCTCTTGGGAACGTTTCGATTCGTGCCGCGTGTCAGCGCGCCGCAGCCACCAAAGAGTTCACGGAAACGAGGACGTTGGGGGCGAGGAAGGCCTCCGGCTCCACATCGCTGCCCGACGCTATGGTCACCACAGCGCGGTCGTCGGCTACCAGCGTGAGCAGGGCGGCGTCGGCAACAGCCTCGGGATCCACCTTGTCTGCCAGCACCGTGAGATCCCTGACGAACCCGTGGGCGCGCACCTCGATCTCGTAGCCGCCGTCCACCTTGCGAGCGGTCGCCGTGTACGGCGCCGCCTCGTAGGCGATGTCCTTGTCTTCCGCGAAGGTCCACACCGCGCGCACGTGTTCCACGTCGCCGGGGTACCCGGCGTCGGCCACCAGAATCTCCCCCCTCGCATCCGCAGGGGAGAGCACGTGAGACGGCACCTCGATCGTGACGGTCTCGCGGGCACCTGCACTCAGGTGCGCCGTGGCCACCGCCAACTCCGTGCCGTCGAGCGCCATGCGTGTGAAGGTGAGCGTCTCGCTCCACCTCTCATCGCTGTCGTTCACCGCGACGAGGTGAGCCGTACCGCCCACCTCAACCCCGCCGTCGGCCCCACGGGGCTGGAACGTGAGTAGGCGAGGCTCAAAGACCTTCTTGAGGGCGTAGTACAGCGGCTTTGGCCGCTCCTCGCCGTCAACGGCCGCCCACGAGGTCACGGGCCAGCAGTCGTTGAGCTGCCACACGATCGCGCCAGCCGTGTGCGGCCACCACGAGCGGTAGTGCGCAATGCCGAACTCGATAGCGCGCGCCTGGTTGAGCGACGTGATCCAGTGCCACGTCTCGAAGTCGTCGCTGTCCGGAAGGTGCGGCACGTACCCCGCGAGCAGCTTGTCGTTGCCCTTGTCCGCCTTCTGGTGGGCGAGCCACACCTCGGAGGTCTTGTCGAAGCCCTCCGAGGGCAGGTTGGCGAGCATCGTGGCCCACGTTGCCGGCCCTTGGAAACCAAACTCCGAGCAGAACCGCGGCGCGTAGTCCGCGTAGTGGGTGTAGTCGATCTGGTTCCAGACCTTCCACTCGTGCACCGTGCCCACCGTGGGGTCGTTGGGGTGCACGTCATCCTTATAGGGGTGCGTGGAGAACGGCGACGAGGGCGTGTAGGGGCGCGTGGGGTCCAGCTCCGCGAGGATCGTGGGCAGCACCTCCTCGTAGTACTTCTGCCCCCAGCCCTCGAGCCCAGTCGCGGCCATCGCCTGCTGCCAGCCCCAGTCCCACCAGCCCCACACGTTCTCGTTGGAGCCGTTGTAGATCACGAGGCTCGCGTGAGGAGCAAGGCGCGTGACGTTCTCGCGCACCTCTGCCTCAACCTCGGCGACCGTCTCCGCGTCCTCGGCGTAGGCCGCGCACGCGAACAGGAAGTCCTGCCACACCATCACACCGCGCTCGTCGCACACGTCGTAGAAGTCGTCCGTCTCGTAGATCCCGCCGCCCCAGATGCGCAGCAGGTTCATGTTGGCGGCGGTGGCCTGCTCCACGCGGCGCACCAGGCGCTCGCGCATGATGCGCGTCATCAGGTGGTCGTCCGGAATCCAGTTGGCGCCCTTGACGAACACCTTCTTGCCGTTCACCACGAACGTGAACGCGCCGCCCTTCTGATCAATCTCAATGGTGCGGAAGCCAATCCGGCGCTCAAAGCTATCCAGGTGCTCGTCCGCGCTGTGCAGTTCCACCGTGAGCGTGTGCAAGACCGCGTCGCCATAGCCAATGGGCCACCATAGGTCCGCGTTGGGTACCTCTACACGCACACTGCCCGACGCTGCGGTTCCGTCGATCTCAACACTCGCCTCGGCAGTGCCCACCTTTGCGACCACGGTGAGCGGAGCGTCGGACGCTCGCTCTACGTCAACGTGCACGGTGACCACACCGGTGGTGCCCTCAACGGTCACAAGCGGGCGCACCGCGGCGAAGCGAGCAACGCGCCAGCGCTCGATACGCACGCCCTTCCAGATGCCAGCCGTCTGCAGGTCTGGCCCCCAGTCCCATCCAAACGAGCACGCCATCTTGCGAATGGTGTTGAAGGGGTGCGGGTAGTTGCGCGTGCCCTTGAGGATCTCGTCTGGGTCGCCATCGATGACGCCCTGACGCGCGGCCTCGGCGATGAGCTCGAGGTTGGGCTGCGGGCGAGGACGGTCGCCTAGCTGCTCCTCGCGCGCGAGCGCGTACTCAAGGGCGGAGGAAAAGTCCACGTCGAGGCGGTTGGCCCCGGCCTCGAGTGCCTCGCGCACGTCAAAGCGGTAGGAGCGGTGCATGTTGGCCGTGCGGCCCACCTGGTGGCCGTTGAGGCTGATGGTTGCCACGGTGTCGAGACCATCGAAGACCAAGTCAACGCGCTCACCCGCGGTGGGCTCCGTCGCCGCGAACTCGGTGGAGTAGCGCCAGTCGCACCGCCACATCCATTGGAGGTCCTTCTCATTGGTGCCGTAGTACGGGTCCGGGATGAGCCCCGCGCGCAACAGGTCCGTGTGCGTGGTGCCGGGAACCTCGGCGTCGATGGTGGCGCCAGCGATGGCGGAGGGGGCGTCGCCCGCGGTGTGAGAGAGGGTCCAGCCCTCGCGAAGCGGGTTGGCCAGGAGCGTTACGGCAGTCATGAGCCCTTCCAAGGTGGGTGGATATGCAAAGTCTGCCACGGCGTCGGCCCTTTCAAGCCTGGGTACTTAGGTCCCATGCGAGGCGGAGTATTGCGGCCTAGGTTGTAGGTATCGGTCAACGCAGACATACAGAATCGCGAACCGGAGTGCCTCACAAGGGCCAAGGACAGGGAGGCAGAAATGACAACGGAAGCCGTCAACACGGGCGCTATCAACGACTCGGACGACCCCCGCGCACACGCGTGGAGGGGCTTCACGGCAGGTGAGTGGTGCGACAGCATCGACGTGCGGGGCTTTATCCAAGCGAACTACACGCCGTATGAGGGCGACGGCTCGTTCCTCGCGGGCGCTACCGAGCGCACCACCGCGGTGTGGGACAAGCTCAGCGCGATGTTCCCTGAAGAGCGCGAGAAGGGCGTGTACGACATCGACTGGCAGACGCCTGCCTCGATCACGTCCCACGCTCCCGGGTACATCGACAAGGACAACGAGGTCATCGTTGGCCTCCAGACCGACGCCCCTCTGAAGCGCGCGATCATGCCATTCGGCGGCTGGCGCATGGTGGTCAAAGAGCTCGAGACCTATGGCTACCCGGTTGACCCGCAGCTCGAGACGATCTTCAGCCAATACCGCAAGACGCACAACGACGGCGTGTTCGACGTCTACCCGCCCAACGTGCGCGCGGCGCGTTCCTCGCACATCGTCACTGGCCTGCCCGACGCATACGGCCGTGGCCGCATCATCGGCGACTACCGCCGCGTTGCGCTGTACGGCATCGACGCGCTGATCGAGGCGAAGAAGGTTGACCGGATGGAGCTCGACATGGAGCGCTCCACCGAGGACGTCATTCGCGACCGCGAAGAGAACTCCGAGCAGATCAAGGCGCTCAAGGAACTCAAGCAGATGGCGGCCTCGTACGGCTTCGACATCTCCAAGCCCGCGGCAACGGCCAAGGAGGCCGTGCAGTGGCTGTACTTCGCGTACCTCGCAGCGGTGAAGGAGCAGAACGGCGCGGCGATGTCCCTCGGCCGCACCTCCACGTTCATCGACGTGTTCATCGAGCGCGACATCGCGGCCGGGTTGCTCACAGAGTCCGAGGCGCAAGAGATCATCGACGACTTCGTGATCAAGCTGCGCATCGTCCGCTTCCTGCGCACCCCTGAGTACGACGCGCTGTTCTCCGGCGACCCCACGTGGGTCACCGAGACCATCGGCGGCATGGGCGAGGACGGGCGGCCTTTGGTCACGCGCACCTCGTTCCGCTACCTGCAGACCCTGTACAACTTGGGTCCGGCCCCGGAGCCGAACCTCACGGTGTTCTGGTCCGACCGCCTTCCGCAGGGCTTCAAGGAGTACTGCGCACAGGTGTCGATCGACACGTCCGCGATCCAGTACGAGTCCGACGAACTGATCCGTCCCGCCTGGGGCGACGACAGCGCCATCGCGTGCTGCGTCTCCGCGATGTGCGTGGGCAAGCAGATGCAGTTCTTCGGTGCTCGCGTGAACCTCGCCAAGGCGATGCTCTACGCGATCAACGGTGGACGCGACGAGATCTCTGGCAAGCAGGTTGCTCCCGTCTCCGCCCCCGTTGGCGGCGCCGTGCTGGACTACGACGAGGTCTACGCCGCGTTCGACAAGCTCATGGACTGGCTCGCCGAGACGTACGTGGACGCCCTCAACTGCATCCACTACATGCACGACAAGTACGCGTATGAGCGCATCGAGATGGCGCTGCACGACAAGAACATCCTGCGCACCATGGCCTGCGGCATCGCCGGCCTGTCGGTGGCAACGGACTCCCTGTCTGCCATCAAGTACGCCAAGGTGACGCCCGTTCGCGACGAGTCCGGCCTTGTCATCGACTACACCGTGGAGGGCGAGTTCCCCACCTACGGCAATGACGACGACCGTGCCGACGAGATCGCGGTGGACCTGGTTGGCCGCTTCATGGACAAGATCCGCAAGCAGCCCACCTACCGCAACGCCACCCACACGCAGTCCGTGCTCACCATTACGTCGAACGTGGTTTACGGCAAGGCAACCGGAAACACGCCAGACGGACGCCGCGCAGGCGAGCCGTTTGCCCCAGGTGCCAACCCCATGAATGGACGTGACAACCACGGCGTTCTAGCGTCGGCCCTTTCCGTGGCCAAGCTGCCCTACGACCAGGCCCAGGACGGCATCTCGCTGACCACCACGGTTGTTCCGAGCGGCCTTGGGCGCAACAAGGACGAGCAGGTCAAGAACCTGGTGGGCATCTTGGACGCGTACAACGTCAGCCACGGGTTCCACGTCAACGTGAACGTGCTCAACCGCGAGGTCCTCGAGGACGCCATGGAGCACCCCGAGAACTACCCGCAGCTCACGATCCGTGTCTCCGGATACGCCGTGAACTTTGTTCGCCTCACGCGCGAGCAGCAGCTCGACGTGCTGAGCCGCACGTTCCACGCGGGCCTTTAGCCCACCCGTTCCTTTCCCCGGAGGAATGTGATGTCAAGCGTTGATCTGCCGACCCCGTACATGGTGGTCGCGGACGAGGAGCTCGTTCACAGCGAGGCCATCCGCGACCACCTGACGGGATCGGTGCACTCGTGGGATCTGTCCACTGGCGTGGACGGGCCCGGCACCCGCATGACCCTGTTCATGGCGGGCTGCGGCATGCGCTGCCAGTTCTGCCAGAACCCGGACACGTGGCGCATGCGTGACGGCGTGCGGCACACCGTCGATGAGGTGATGGAGCGAGTTACCAGGTACGCGACCATCATGAAGGTCACGGGCGGCGGGCTCACCATCTCAGGCGGAGAGCCGCTGCTGCAGGCGAAGTTCGTGATGAACGTGTTCCGCCGCTGCAACGATCTGGGCATTCACACGGCGTTGGATACCGCTGGGCTGCTGGGGTCGCGGCTCTCCGATGACGACCTCAACTATGTGGACCTCACGCTGCTGGACATCAAGTCTGGCCTCGCCGAGACCTATCAGCGAGTGACGGGCCGGCCCATGCAGCCCACGCTGGATTTTGCCTCGCGGCTGTCGCGCCTTGGCAAGACCATGTGGATCCGGTTTGTGCTGGTGCCAGGGCTGACGGATGCCGAGGAGAACGTGGAGGCGATTGCCTCCTTCGTCGAGACCCTGGACTGCGTGGAGCGCCTCGAGGTGCTGCCCTTCCACCAACTTGGCCGCGAAAAGTGGGCCGCCACGGGCGAGCCGTACCTGCTCGAGAACACCCGCTCGCCAGAGCCGGAGCTCGTGGACCGAGTGCGCGAACAGTTCAAGGCGCACGGCATCAACGCGATGTAGCCAGCCCGACGGGGTGGTGGGCTTTCGTACGAAACTATCCGCAGCGTCGGGCAGGGTGGGGCTCCGCGGAGACTGACGGGTTGAGCGGGATCTGGTCCGTTGCATTCCGCGCTTTCGCGGAAGATGACGGATCAACCTGCGGCTGGCCCGTCGCACGATGCCATGACCCACGCGTCAACTAGGTTGTTTCGCAAAGGGAGGTGGGCGTGAGGCGAGGACTGCCCGCGGCGTTCGCCGCGCTGATCGCCGCGGCCGTGACGCTTGCCGGGTGCACTGACGCCGACGAGCTACAGGGCACGCCGCAACCGTCCGTCTCCCACACACCCCAGGTGACTGTGACCGCGAGCGACCTCGAAGACGAACTCATGGAGGCGGTGCGGGCGGGCGACATGGGTGCCGTGACGGCGATCCTGAACGCTGGCCAGGACCCTAACTACTGGCTCGACGACGCCACGCCGCTCAGCCGCGCGATCGTCGCCAACAACATTGAAATGGCCCAACTCCTGCTCGATGCGGGAGCGCTCGTGGAGACCGATGAGTGGTCGCACACCACCGTCGCCGCGCAGTACGGCGATGCCGAGATGATGCGTTTCATCCTTGACCACGGTGGGACCACGACGGGATCGGTGAACTATCGCGGTTGGCCGCTTGCGACGGCCGCCTACGCGGGGAACCTCGACACCGTGAAGGTGTTGTTGTCGCTGAGTGCGGACCCTAACGTGATCGTGACCGACGAACACGGGGACTTTCCGATCCTCGTCTATGGAGTGAACGGCGGGTCGCCCGAGGTGGTGCAGGCCCTCGTGGAGGCGGGCGCCGATCCGTACTTGCAGGGCAGCGACGGCAAGACCGCTATCGATGCTGCCAAGGCGCCCGGGCGAGAGCAGATCGCCGACTACCTCGGCACCGTGGTGCCCGCCGCGTAATGGTGACCACAGCGTAGTGGTGACCACAGCGTCGGGCAGGGAGACAGCGCGCGGAACCTGACGGACGTGGCGCGATGTGGCCCGTTGCGTTCCGCGTTTTCGCGGAAGATGACGGATCAACCCGGGACTGGTCCGTCGCAGACCGAGCGAGCATGGGGGTGAACGCCGGGCCGCACCTCAGTACACGGCCCGGCGCCCACGTGTTTACGCGGTGAGAGCGGCCGCCAGCTCGTCAAACACGCGCACGTACTCGTCCACGGCCTCGAAGGTGTGGACCACAGAGAGCGTCCACTCCTCTTCGCGGCCGGGGGTCATGAAGATGCCGTGGTTCATGTTCCACAGCCACGCGAGGTCGCACAGCGGGACGTCCTGGTTCTCCTTGAACGTCTCGTAGTCCGTGATCTTGGCCGTGGAGAACGTCACGCAGCCCTTGGAGCCGATGCCGATGGCGTAGCCGGGGAGGTCGTACTTCTCGATGACAGCCTGGCACCCGGCGACGATGCGGTCGTTAAGCGCGGCGAGGTGCGCGTACGCCTCGGGCGTCAGCACCTCCTCGAGCGACGCGCGCGCGGCGACCATCGACAGCGGGTTCCCGTTGTAGGTGCCCACCTGGTAGACCGTGCCGTCCTCGACCACCGCCATCACTTCTTCCGTGCCGCCGATGGCTCCCGAGGGCAGACCGCCGCCGAGCACCTTGGCGAGCGTCACCATGTCCGGCTTCACGCCGAACTTTTCGGTGGCACCGCCGGCCGCAATCGCGAGGCCGGTCTTGACCTCGTCGAAGATCAGCACAATCCCATGGCGCGCGGTGATCTCGCGCACGGCCTCGAGATAGCCGGGCTCCGGGAGGACGACGCCGAGGTTCATCATGGCGGCCTCCATGATCACGCACGCGGGAAGGCGGCCCTCGGCGGCGAGCCGCTCGATGCGGCGCTCCATCGCACCCGCGTCGTTGAACGGCACGGCGACCGTCATGTCCACGGTGGCCTGGGGAATGCCGGCCCCGTAGGGGAGCGAGGCGTAGTTTTCGCGGTCGCCGATTTTGTCGTACTCCACACCGATCGACACCATCACGGTGTCGTGGTGCCCGTGGTACGAGCCGAAGATCTTCATCACGGTGTCGCGGCCCGTGTACGCGCGGGCGATGCGGATCGCGTCCATCGTGGACTCGCTACCCGAGTTGGTGAAGCGCCACTTGGGCAGGCCCCAGCGTCGGGCAAGTTCGTCGGCGACCAGCACCGAATCCTCTGTGGCGACGCCAAAGTGCGTGCCGAGCGGGAAGCGCTTGGCCACGGCCTCGCCGATCGCGGGGTGCGCGTGCCCTTGCACCATCGAGCCAAAGCCGTTGTGGAAGTCGTAGTACTCGTTGCCGTCCACGTCCGTGATGCGGTCGCCCGCGCCAGACGAGATGTAGATGGGCCAGGGGTCGCGCCCCTGGTACGAGGAGGCAACGCCGCCGCTGAGGTGCTGCGACGCGTGCTCATACATCTCGCGCGATTTCTGCGTGTTGTTGTTGAGCAGTTCCGTTTGTTCCGCGATCAGTTGGTTGATGCGATCGCGGTCAATGGTGATGGCCATGGTGTTCTCCGCCCACCCGGCCTGGCAGTGGGCTTCAGTGCTGTGATTGGGCCCCGCCGCCGGCCTGGCGCTGGTGGGGCAAAGCACAAATGCCGTAGCCAGGGTACCTGGCCATTCGGCCCGACGCTAGGTCGGCACCCGCTCGGCGGTTTTCCACAGGCGCGGGCCGGGTCCTGGCCCGTGTCGTGGCCCCGCCATACACTCGAAGACATGACTCACGAGTCCGAGGACGCAGAACTGCACGCTCCCGCGCCTGACGCGGAGATCAGCGATGCTTGGCTCGCCGAGATCGAGCGGCGTGTTGAGGACGTAGTCCAGGGGCGTGTGGAACTCGCCGATGCTGAGCAGACCTATCGCGAACTGTCTGCAGAACTCCGCACCAGCGCCCAGTGAGTGGCCCGCAGCGGGAGCATCCAGATGCGAGCCGAGAGTTGCGCGCGGCCATGGCGTGGTTCGAGGACCCGGAGGTCGCTCAACGCTTCCTCGATGCCACTCGCTCTGCTCGACGTGCGATAGCGGAAGATCCCGGCGCATGGCCGGTCTTGCTCACGCGGTCCGGCGCCCGGGTCATACGGCGCAAAGGAGTCGCCGGATTCCCCTACGGCGTGATCTACCTGGTCGTCGATGGCGCAGTGTTCGTGATCGCATACGCTCACGACCGCCGCGAGCCTGGCTACTGGACGCAACGGCTGGACGCCTGAAGCGACCCCCCACTTGCCAACTCGCCCCAGCGTCGGGTTTCATTCTCTTGATGCCGCCCTTGAGCGGCGTCCCGACAGGGAGTGATAACCCGTGGGTGCCACGGTATTCGAACGCCATGCACCGAACGACGATGTTGTGCGCGCCGCGCTCGCGGACTCCCGCCTGACCCCGTTCTGGCTCGACGACGTCGCTCGTCCCTCGTACCCGCGCCTCGACACCGACGCGTCCGCGGACCTAGTCATCGTTGGCGGCGGCTACAGCGGGTTGTGGACGGCCGTTCTCGCGAAAGAGCGCAACCCCGAGCGCTCGGTGATCCTGCTCGAGGCTCGGCGCGTTGGCTGGGCGGCCTCGGGCCGCAACGGCGGCTTCTGCGAGGCCACCATCACGCACGGCGAGGAGAACGGCGAGAACCGCTGGCCCGAGGAGGCGGATGAGCTCTACCGACAGGGCCTGCAGAACCTCGACGAGTTCGAGGCGACCGTTGCCCGCTACCGCATCGCCGCCGACTTTGAGCGCCCGGGCTCGCTCACTGTTGCCACCGAGCCTCACCAGATCGAGTGGTTAGGCCCCGACGCGCTCTCCGGAGAGGCCACGCGCGCACTGGTCAATTCGCCCACGTACCTTGCGGGTTCGATTGACGAGCGCGGCACAGCGCTTGTGCACCCAGGCAAGCTCGCGATGGAGCTGGCGCGCGTTGCCACCGACCTTGGCGTGCAGATTCACGAGTTCACGCCCGTGCGCTCGCTAGAAGACGGCCCGACGCTGGTGACAGACCGCGGTCGCGTCACCGCCCGGCAGGTTGCCTTGGGTACTAACGCCTTCCCTGCGTTGCTCAAGCGCAATCGCCTCATGACGGTGCCGGTCTATGACTACGTGCTGATGTCAGAGCCGCTGAGCAGTGCGCAGATGGCAAGCATCGGCTGGGAGGGGCGTCACGGTATTGCCGACAGCTCAAACCAGTTCCACTACTACCGGCTCACCGCGGACAACCGCATCCTCTTTGGCGGCTATGACGCGATCTATCACTCGGGCCGCAAGGTGCGCCGCGCATATGAAGACCGGCCCGAGTCCTATGAGAAGTTGGCGAGCCACTTCTTCACGACGTTCCCCCAGCTAGAGGGTGTGACGTTCACTCACCGTTGGGCTGGTGCGATCGACACGTGCACGCGCTTCTGCGCGTTCTACGGCACCGCTCGCGGCGGCAACGTGGCATACGCGCTTGGCTTCACCGGCGAGGGCGTTGGCGCCACGCGATTTGGCGCCAACGTGATGCTGGATTTGCTCGCGGGCGAGGAGACGGAACGCACTCAACTGCAGATGGTGCGCGAGCGTCCCTTGCCGTTCCCGCCAGAGCCCTTCGCGAGCGTCGGCATCAATGCCACGCGCTGGTCGCTTGACCGTGCGGACCACAACAAGGGCAAGCGCAACCTGCTGCTCAAGACGCTCGACGCCGTGGGCATGGGATTTGACTCGTGATAGCTGGAGCGAACTACTCGAGCGCCGAAGAGGGTGCGCTCGGCCAGTGGCGCGGGGCCGAGGTCGGCATCTGGACCTGCGAGCCTGGGGTCTACCCGGACACGGAGGCCGACGAGGTCTTTGTGGTGCTCGAGGGTGCCGCGACCGTTGAGTTTGTTGACCCGGCGCTGCCGGCGATCGAGATTGGGCCGGGCAGCGTGGTCCGGCTCGAGGAGGGAATGCAGACGGTGTGGACCGTCCGCGAGGCCCTCCGCAAGGTTTACCTCAGCTAGAGAACCAAGGAAACAGATACAGCATGTTGAAGCATCACGTTGCCGGAGCCGAGTTTGGCGAAGGCGCTGCTACCGGGGCGATTTTCAACCCCGCCACGGGCGAGGAGACGGGCCGCGTCGCGTTCGCAACGGCCGTCGAGGTGGGCCAGGCGATCGCGCTCGCCCAGGAGGCACAGAAGAAGTGGGCGGCCACGGGACTGGTGAAGCGCGCGGACGTCTTCTTCCGCATGCGTCAGCTTCTTGTTGAGCGCCAGGACGACCTCGCGGCGATCGTCACGCGCGAGCACGGCAAGGTGCTCAGTGACGCGAAGGGTGAGATCAGCCGCGGCATCGAGAACGTCGAGTTCGCTGCGGGCCTCGTCCACCTGCTCAAGGGCGAGCACTCCACCGGAGTCGCGGGCGGCGTCGACGTGCACACGATCAAGGCGCCGGTTGGCGTGGTTGCGTGCATCACGCCGTTCAACTTCCCCGTGATGGTGCCGCTGTGGATGTCCGCGTCCGCAATCGCGTGCGGGAACGCGGTGATCCTCAAGCCATCGGAGAAGGACCCGAGCGCGGCCAACTTCATCGCCGCGCTGTGGGAGGAGGCGGGCTTGCCCGCCGGCGTCTTCAACGTGATGCACGGCGACAAGGTGGCGGTGGACTCGCTGCTCAACGCCCCTGGTATTGGCGCGGTTTCGTTCGTGGGCTCCACCCCTATCGCGCGCTACATCTATGAGACCTCGGCCAAGAACGGCAAGCGCGTTCAGGCGCTCGGCGGCGCCAAGAACCACATGATCGTCATGCCCGACGCTGACCTCGACGCCGCAGCCGACGCTGCAGTTGGCGCGGCGTACGGGGCGGCGGGGGAGCGCTGTATGGCCATTTCGGTGCTCGTCGCCGTTGGCGAGGCGACGGCCGACGCGATCATCGCGAAGATCGGCGAGCGCGCCACCGCGCTGCGCATCGGCGACGGCACGGACCCCGCAACGGACATGGGCCCGCTCATCACGCGCGAGCACCGCGACCGCGTGGCCGGCTACGTCACGGGAGCCGCAGACGAAGGCGCGTCGGTGGTCCTCGACGGCACCACTCGGGCGTTCGAGGGCGACGGCTACTTCCTTGGCGCGAGCCTCGTGGACAACGTCAAGCCCGGCATGAAGGTCTACGACGACGAGATCTTTGGCCCTGTGCTGTCCGTGGTCCGCGCACAGAGCTACGACGAGGCCGTGGCCATCATCAACGGCAACGCCTTCGCCAACGGCACCGCGATCTTCACGCGCGACGGCGCCACGGCTCGCGCGTTCCAGCAGGACATCGAGGTGGGCATGGTGGGCATCAACGTGCCCATCCCCGTGCCTATCGGCGCCTACTCGTTCGGCGGGTGGAAGAACTCGCTGTTCGGCGACAGCCACATCTACGGCCCGGAGTCCATCCACTTCTACACGCGCTCCAAGGTCATCACCACCCGCTGGCCCGACGCGAGCGAGTCGCAGATCGAGCTCGGCTTCCCGAGCAACCACTGAGAGAACACCATGACCGACAACGACCCCAAGTACGTCTTCCACTCGTGGAGCGCGCAAGCCACCCTCAACCCCGTGAACGTGGTCCGCGGGGAGGGCAGCACCTTCTGGGATGAGGCAGGCAAGAGCTATCTGGACTTCTCGAGCCAGCTGGTGAACCTCAATCTCGGCCACCAGCACCCAGACCTCGTGCAAGCAATCCAGACCCAAGCGGGAGCCCTGGCAACGATCCAGCCAGCCATGGCGTCGGACGTGCGCGGGGAATTGGCGCGCCGCGTGGTGGAGGTGACAGGCGGCCACTTCGCCAAGGTGTTCTTCACGAACGGCGGCGCCGACGCGAACGAGAACGCCATCCGCATGGCGCGCCTGGTGACGGGCAAGCGCAAGGTGCTGACGATGTACCGCAGCTACCACGGCAACACCACCACCGCCATCACGGCAACCGGCGACCCGCGCAGGTGGGCCAACGAGCCCGCCGATCCCTCGGTAGTCCACTTCTTTGGGCCGTACTTGTACCGCTCCGCGTTCTACGCGAGCACTCCGGAGGAGGAGAGCCAGCGCGCGCTCGAGCACCTGGAGCAGACGATCATCCTCGAGGGCGCCTCGACCATTGGCGCCATCCTCATCGAGACGATCGTGGGCACCAACGGCGTGCTCATCCCACCACCCGGCTACCTCGCGGGAGTGCGCGAACTGTGCGACAAGTACGGCATCGTGTGGATCGCCGACGAGGTGATGGTGGGCTTTGGCCGCGTTGGCGAATGGTTCGCGTGGCAGGCCGACGGCGGTGCGCAGCCAGACCTCATCACCTTCGCTAAGGGCATCAACAGCGGGTACGTGCCGCTTGGCGGCGTGGTGATCAGCGAGCGCATCTCGCAGCACTTCGACAACACCGTCTTCCCTGGTGGGCTGACGTATTCGGGTCACCCGCTCGCGTGCGCGGCGGGCGTCGCTACGTTCGACGCATTCGAGCGAGACGGCATCCTCGCGCGGGTCAAGGACCTTGGTGAGCGCATCGTCCGTCCCACACTTGAGGGCTGGCTCGAGACCCATCCCAGCGTTGGCGAGGTGCGCGGCACCGGACTGTTCTGGGCCGTGGAGCTCGTGCGCGACCGCGAGACCCGCGAGCCGCTCGTGCCCTTCAATGCGGCCGGCCCGGCAAACGCGCCCATGGTGGCCTTCGCGGCCGCGGCCAAGGCAGGCGGCGTGTGGCCGTTCACGCACTTCAACCGCTTGCACGTGGCCCCGCCGCTCGTCATCACCGAGGACGAGCTGGTTCGCGGCCTCGGCGTGCTTGGCGAGGCGCTGAACGTAGCCGACGCGGAGGTGGCTTCGTGACTACGCTCGCTGGTATGACACCCATTGGCGGCCCGACGCTGGCCCAGGAACGCAAAATCGTCACCGAGATCCCTGGCCCGGTTTCCAAGGAGCTGCTTGAGCGCAAGGCGGCCGCAGTCGCGGCCGGGGTTGCGCACACGGTGCCGATCGCGGCGGTTGCGGCCGGCGGCGGCGTTATTGTGGACGCGGACGGCAATTCGCTCATCGACCTCGGCGCGGGAATCGCGGTGACCTCCGTGGGCAACTCGCACCCCAAGGTGGTCGAGGCCGTGCAGCGCCAGGCCGCGGCCTTCACGCACACGTGCTTCATGATCTCGCCGTACGAGGGCTACGTGGCCGTGGCCGAGGCGCTCAACCGGCTCACGCCGGGTGACCACGCCAAGAAGTCTGCCCTGTTCAACTCCGGCGCAGAGGCCGTGGAGAATGCCGTCAAGATCGCGCGTAAGTTCACGGGCCGCCAGGCCGTGGTCGCGTTCGACCACGCCTACCACGGCCGCACCAACCTGACGATGGCGCTCACCGCAAAGTCCATGCCCTACAAGAGCGGCTTTGGACCCTTCGCGTCCGAGGTCTACCGGGCACCCATGAGTTACCCGTTCCACGACGGGCTCTCCGGTGAGGACGCGGCCAAGCGGGCTATTTCCGTCATCGACAAGCAGGTGGGCGCCGCCAACCTCGCGGCCGTGATCATCGAGCCCATCCAGGGCGAGGGCGGCTTCATCGTCCCCGCGGACGGCTTCCTCAATGCCATCTCGGAATGGTGCACGGCGAACGGCGTGGTCTTCATCGCCGACGAGGTGCAGACCGGCTTCACGCGCACCGGCGCGATGTTCGCCTCCGAGTTGTTCGGCATCGTCCCCGACCTCATCACCACGGCAAAGGGCATCGCCGGCGGCTTGCCCCTCGCGGCCGTAACCGGCCGCGCCGAGATCATGGACGCGACCCACGCGGGTGGCCTGGGCGGCACGTACGGCGGCAACCCCATCGCGTGCGCCGCCGCGCTTGCAGCCATCGAGGCCTTCGAGACCGAGGGCTTCATCGAGAACGCCAAGACCATCGGCGAGGCGCTCTTCACGCGTCTGGGCGCCATGCAAGAGGCTGACGCTCGCATCGGCGAGGTGCGCGGACGCGGGGCGATGATTGCCGTGGAGTTCGTGAAGCCCGGCACCCATGAGGCAGACCCCGCCCTCGCGTCGGCCGTCGCCAAGGGCTGCATTGCGCAAGGCGTGGTGGTGCTCACGTGTGGCACGTACGGCAACATCATCCGGTTCCTGCCACCGTTGACGATCCCGTCTGACCTGCTAGATGAGGGGCTGGACGTGGTCGCATCCGTGCTGGAGGGGTTGAAGTGATCTCCGAGAGTGACCTCCTGGCGCAGGTCCCCACACAGCTGTTCATCGGCGGCGAGTGGGTGGACGCCGCAGCCGAGGAGACCCTGGACGTTCACGACCCCGCGACCAACAAGGTGCTGGCGACCATCGCCTCGGCCCGTGCCGACGATGCCGTGCGCGCTCTCGACGCGGCCGTTGCTGCCAAGGACGAGTGGGCGGCGACGGCTCCACGCGTGCGCGCTGAACTGCTGCGGAGCGCGTTTGAGCTGGTCAAGGAGCGCACCGACGAGTTCGCTCTCCTCATGACGCTCGAGATGGGCAAGCCGCTCGCGGAGGCACGCGGCGAGGTCGCGTACGGCAACGAGTTCCTGCGCTGGTTCTCCGAGGAGGCCGTGCGCATCACGGGCCGTTACGGACTCAACCCCGAGGGAACGGGACGCATGGTGGTAGCCCAGCGACCCGTCGGCCCATGCTTCTTCATTACCCCCTGGAACTTCCCGCTCGCCATGGCGACGCGCAAGATCGCGCCCGCGCTCGCGGCCGGCTGCACCGTGGTGGTCAAGCCAGCAGAGCTCACGCCGCTCACCACGCTGTACCTGGCCAAGACGTTCCAGGACGTGGGCCTCCCGGCGGGCGTGATCAACGTCTTCACCACGCACTTCTCTCGCGAGACGTCCGCGCCGATCATCTCCGACCCACGCCTGCGCAAGCTCAGCTTCACGGGCTCCACCGAGGTGGGCCAGAAGCTCATCGCGCAGGCGTCGGAGCGCGTGCTGCGCGTCTCGATGGAACTCGGCGGCAACGCCCCGTTCGTCGTCTTCGAGGACGCGGACCTCGACGCCGCCGTCGAGGGCGCGATGGCCGCCAAGTTCCGGAACATCGGCCAGGCGTGCACGGCAGCCAACCGCTTCATCGTGCACTCCTCGGTCGCCGACGAGTTCGCACGCAAGGTCACCGAGCGCGTCTCCGCGATGAAGGTGGGGCGCGGCACCGACGAGGGCGTGAACATTGGCCCGCTCATCGACGACCGCGCCGTGGAGACCAGCCGCGACCTTGTGGCCGACGCTGTGGCTAAGGGCGCGCGTGTCCTCACGGGCGGCTCGGCGGTGGACGGCGAGGGCTCGTTCTTCGAGCCCACGGTGGTGGCCGACGTGCAACCAGGCAGCCAGATCCTCACCACCGAGATCTTTGGCCCGGTGCTCGCGATCGCGACGTTCGACACCGAGGACGAAGGTGTGGCGCTCGCCAACGACACGGATTACGGCCTCGTCTCTTACGTCTATACCAGGGATCTTGCTCGCGGCCACCGCATGATCGACCGCCTCGAGACCGGAATGATGGGCCTGAACGTCGGCGTTGTCTCGAATGCGGCAGCACCCTTTGGAGGCGTCAAGCTCTCCGGCCTCGGCCGCGAAGGCGGTCTTGAAGGCATCCACGAATACCTGTCCACGAAGTACACGCTCATCCCCACTACCTGAGCCGAAACCACCGAGGGAGCCAGCCATGACCGACTACGCCGTCGTTAACCCGTCCACGGGAGAAACGCTCGCCACCTACCCGGGCGCCACCGACGCCGAAATCTCTGCAGCGGTGACCGCCGCCGAAGGCGCGTATCGCGACTGGGCGCGCACAACGTCGGCCAGTGAGCGGGCGGAACTGCTGCGCAAGGTTGCCGAACTGCACCGTGAGCGCAGGGACACCCTGGCCGCGATCATCGTGCGCGAGATGGGCAAGCCGCTGTCCCACGCGGAGGGTGAGGTGGACTTCGCGGCGGACATCACTGAGTACTACGCGGACAACTGGGAGGTCATCACCAAGGACCAGCCCATCGAGATTCTGGGCGAGGGGACGGCCGTGATCCGGCGTAGCCCCATTGGCCCGCTGCTTGGCATCATGCCGTGGAACTTCCCGTATTACCAGGTAGCTCGTTTCGCGGCACCTAACCTCGTGGTGGGTAACACGATCATCCTCAAGCACGCCCCGCAGTGCCCGGAATCCGCGGCCGCGATCGAGCAAATGTACAAGGACGCGGGCTTCCCTGAGGGCGCGTACGTGAACGTATACGCGAGCAACGAGCAGGCCGCCGCAATCATCGCGGACCCGCGCGTGGCCGGTGTGTCGGTCACAGGCTCCGAGCGTGCGGGGGCCGCGGTGGCGGCGCTCGCCGGCGCGAACCTCAAGAAGGTGGCGCTCGAGATGGGCGGCTCGGATCCCTTCATCCTGCTGTCGACGGATGACCTCGACGCCGTGGTGGGCGCCGCGGCCGAGGCGCGCCTGGACAACTCCGGGCAGTCCTGCAACGCACCCAAGCGCTTCATCGTCATCGACTCGCTGTACGACGAGTTCGTGGAGAAGTTCACCGCGCTCATGAAGGACCAGGTTGTTGGCGATGGCTTCTCTGGGGAGACGACGGTTGGGCCGCTGTCCTCGCTGGCCGCGGCGGATCGGCTCGAGGACCAGGTCAACCGCGCGGTGGCGCAGGGTGCCACGCTCGTGACGGGCGGCACGCGCGATGGCGCGTTCTTCCAGCCCACGGTCTTGACTGGGGTGACTCGAGAGAACGACATCTACCGCGAAGAGCTCTTTGGGCCGGCGTCGACTATCTACAGAGTCTCTTCTGAGGACGAGGCAGTCGCGCTCGCGAACGACACGGGCTTTGGGCTTGGTTCCTACGTGTACACAACGGACCCTGAGCAGGCGGATCGCGTGGCCAATGGCATCGACGCTGGCATGGTCTACGTCAACATCGTGCTCGCAGACAGCCCCGAGCTGCCCTTTGGCGGCGTGAAGCGATCCGGCACCTCCCGCGAGATGGGGCTCCTTGCCGCGGACGAGTTTGTGAACAAGAAGCTGGTGCGCGTAGGGCCGTAGTGTGGCCGCGTGGAGCTAATCAGGCGGTTCGCGCCGGAACAGTACGTCGCCGCGCTCGAGCAGTGGGAGTGGGCGGGGATTTCTTCGCTCACGCCCGTTTTCACGTCTCCCTTCGGTGACGTCTTCTTTAGCGACGCCGACGGCGCGTACTGGTACCTCGACACGGTCGCGGGCCAACTGACCCGTGAGTGGGACAGCGGCGCAGAACTCCAGGCGGCCGTGAACACCAGGGACGGTCAGGACCAGTTCCTCATGGTGGCCCTCGCGGAGGCGGCATCCGCGAATGGCATCGAGCCGGACCAGGATCAAGTGCTGTCCTTCGTGGTGCCGCCCGTGCTTGGCGGTCAACTCGATCCGGCCAACCTCGGGGCGTCGGACTTTGTTGTCACCCTTGACCTGTTGGGCCAAATCCACCGCCAGGTGAAAGACCTGCCGCCAGGAACTCAGATCTCGGGAGTCAACTTGGGCTGAGCCGGCGGACGCTCACCAGCCCTCGATCCCCGCCTCGCGGACGCACGCAAAGCGGTCCAGTGCCTCTTGTTCCCGGGGCGTGCCTACGTCTTCTTCGCGCATGACCAGCAGTGCCTTGAGTTCATCCGCGGTTACGTCGTCGTCGAGTTCATATCCGAGTCTTCGAAGGCATGCGATGAGCACCGGCATGCCAGCCTCAAATGCATCGAGCCCAGCCTCGATAGCGGATGGCTGCCTCATGTAGAGCATCTCTACGTAGTCCGAGTTCGTGTGAATGCACTCGTCGGCGACCGCAGTCTTTTCCTCGCCCTCAAAGCTGTAACTGGGGAAGAGCGTTCCATTTGTGACCGCTGGCGCGAACTCCTCATATCTCACGCCCGCTGAGTCGAAGCACGCGAACGTGGCGTGCACGGCCTCTTGGATTGCATCGAACGAGATGCCACCCGTTGCGATCGCATCCTCGATGATGTGCAACTGAGCGTCCGAGGCGCCGTTGGCCCGTGCGTCGTTCAGCGCGTCCGTTGCGAGCAGCGCAAACTCGCTTCCAGTTGGACTGGCGCTGGGTTCAGGAACAGCACTAGAACACGCTGTGAGCGCGACGATCGCCACACACGAGCCAACGACAACCCGTATCAACGGTATGAGTCGATTCCGTGTTGGCCAAAGTTCACGGTGCTGCCACTCGGCGGCACAAACTGCAGGTAGTTCAGTCCCGACTTCCAGTTGGAGTACCCCACCCAGGCGCCGTTCTTGTAGTTCGCGCGAACCCGGATGAAGTCGCATGTATTTGCCAAGGGACTCATTTGCACCGTATGCACAAAGTCAGTCTCTGAGGCGCCATAGCCTTGACAACTTCCGTCCTTGAACGTGACCGCCGAGGCACCCGGATACGTGGTGCGCTGGCTATACGCGGCGGCGGGCGCCGCGATCCCCACCAACGCAATGAAGAACAGAACGGCAATAGAGGCCCACTTCTTCATGGACACACCCCCTTGGCGCAACCCCCAGCCGCGGACCCTCCGCGCAGCTACGCCTTTGCCACGGTAACCGCGCCCCCCGCGGCTCCGCAACCGCACCTGTGGAGAACGCATACGGGCCATAGGTCACGCTCCCAGCGTCCTAGTCTCCGCAACGATAGATTCAGTTGGAACGCCACGAAGGAGCCCCGGATGCCTGTGTCGATCGGCGTCCTCCGCGAGTCCGCGGAGGGCGAGACCCGCGTCGCCCTGACGCCCCCTGTCGTCGCCACGCTCGTGCGCGACGGCCTCTCCGTCACTGTCGAGAAGGGGGCTGGCGAGCGCGCCGGCTTCACCGACGCGGAATACAAGGACGCAGGTGCCACCCTCGCCACGCGAAAGGCGACACTCACCTCCCAGGTGGTGGTGGCCGTCGGGCGGCCCGACGCTGCGGCCACCAAAGCGCTCAAGGAGGGTCAAGCGCTGCTTGGGTTGGTAGAGGGGCTCGAGGTGAGCGGCGTGCACGTGCTGTCGCTCGAGCGGCTGCCGCGGCAGATCAGCCGCGCGCAGACCATGGATGCGTTGAGCTCACAGGCGTCGATCGCGGGATACCGCGCGGCCATTGTCGCGGCCACTGCTTACGGCCGGTATTTCCCGATGATGGTGACCGCGGCCGGAACCGCTAAGCCAGCATCGGTGCTGGTACTTGGCGCTGGAGTTGCGGGTCTGCAGGCCATTGCCACGGCGCGCCGGCTGGGGGCGAGAGTGAGCGGGTACGACGTTCGGCCCGCCGCCCGAGAAGAGGTGACGAGCCTCGGCGCCTCGTTCCTCGCCACCACCGTGAGCGCGGTGGGTGAGGGCGGCTACGCACGTGAGCTCACCCAGGAGGAGTCGGCACAGCAACGTGCGGAGCTGTCTGCGGCCATTGCGGGATTTGACATTGTCATCACGACCGCGAAGGTTCCGGGGCGCAAGCCGCCGGAGCTCGTGGACTCCGACACCGTGGCCGCGATGCGGAGGGGTTCCGTAATCGTGGATCTCGCGGCGGGCCCGCTCGGGGGCAACGTCGCCGGAGTTGGCATCGACACGTGGGACCTCACAACCAACGGCGTCATGCTCATCGCGGCCGGCGACCTGCCGCAGCAGATGGCGCCAGCAGCGTCGGACGCGTACGCGCGCAATATCGCCGCGGTGATCGCCGCGATCGTGAGCGAGGGCGAACTGGCCATTGACCCAACCGACGAGGTAGTGGGAGCGCTGCTCGGGGCGCCCGCAGCCGCCAAGGAAGAGGTGCCCGCATGACCCCGGAACTGCTCAGCGACCTGGGGCTGTTCGTGCTCTCGCTGCTCGTGGGCTTTGAGGTGATCTCCAAGATTCCCGCCACGCTGCACACGCCGATGATGTCGGGGGCCAACTCGATCCACGGCGTGGTGCTCGTGGGCGCAATTCTGATCGCCGGCCTTGTGCACACGCCCGTTGGCTACATCCTCGCGTTCGTGGCCGCCGCGTTCGCCGCGATGAACGTGGTGGGGGGCTACGTGGTGACGGACAGGATGCTGGGGATGTTTAGGGCCAAGCCACGCGAGTCCGTAGACGAGGAGGCGGCCTAGTGACCGCGCTCGAGGCCACCGTCGGCATCATCTACCTCGTTGCGGCCACCACCTTTGTGCTGGGTCTGCACCTCATGCGTTCGCCCGCGACCGCGCGTCGTGGCAACCTGCTGAGCGCCTCCGGTATGGCCACGGCAATCCTCGCCACGGTGGCCCTCGTTGCGTTCGATGACTCGTTCCACGTCACCGCGTGGGGCTGGGTGGCGCTCGTTGGAGGCACGGCGCTCGGTGGCGTCGCGGGTGCGGTGAGTGCGCGTCGCGTCAAGATGACCGCGATGCCCCAGCTCGTGTCCCTGTTCAACGCGGTTGGCGGTGGCGCGGCCGCAATCATCGCGTTCCCCGAGCTCATGCACCGCTTCGAGGAACTGGACCTGCTTGGCGGCGCTTACACCAACATCGCCACCTCGGTGCTGATCTTCGTGGGCCTCGATCTGCTGATCGGCTCCATCACGTTCTCCGGCTCGCTGATCGCGGCGGGAAAGCTGCAGGGCTGGATCAGCGGCGCGCCCATCACGTTCCTCGGGTCACGGGTGCTGACGCTCGTGGCGGCGGCCACCGGTGTGGGTTCCGTGATCTGGCTCATCGCCGCGCCGGGAATGCTGCCGCTCATTGTCCTCACCATCGCCGCACTCGCGTTCGGCATCTTCATGGTGCTGCCGATTGGGGGCGCGGACATGCCGGTAGTCGTGAGCCTGCTCAATGCCTTCACTGGCCTCGCGGTAGCAATGTCGGGCTTCGTGGTTGGCAGCGACATCCTGATCGTTGCGGGCGGACTCGTCGGCGCCTCCGGCACCATTCTCACCAAGCTCATGGCGGACGCGATGAACCGTTCCGTGCTCTCGATCATGGTTGGTGGCTTTGGCACTGGTGACGCTCCGGCGGGAGCCGCCGTAGCGTCGGGCGGTGAGGTGACCCGTACGGACGCCGACGACGTGGCCCTGCGCCTCGCCTACGCCTCCAAGGTCATCATCGTCCCTGGTTACGGGCTCGCGGCTGCCCAGGCGCAGCGCGAGGCCGGCGAACTCGGCAAGGCGCTCACCGAGCGCGGCATCACCGTGTTCTACGCCATCCACCCCGTGGCGGGCCGCATGCCGGGCCACATGAATGTGCTGCTCGCGGAGGCGGATGTGCCGTACCCGCAACTGCTCGAGATGGACGACGTCAACCCCGAGTTCTCCACGTGCGACGTGGCCCTCGTGGTGGGCGCGAACGACGTCACCAACCCCGCCGCGCGCCGCGCAGGCAACGCCATCAGCGGCATGCCCATTCTTGACGTGGACAAGGCGCGCAGCATCGTCGTCATCAAGCGCTCGATGGGCCACGGCTACGCGGGCCTCGACAACGAGCTCTACACAGACCCCAAGACCGGGATGCTCTTCGCCGACGCGAAGAAGGGACTCGGCCAAATCCTCGCTGCCCTCAAGGAGTACGCGGCCTAATGTCTCTGCTTGCCCCGGCTCGCGCCGTCGCGCCCGCCGGCTACAACCGCTGGCTTGTGCCCCCCGCCGCCCTGGCCCTTCACCTCGCGATTGGCCAGGTCTACGCGTTCAGCGTGTTCAAGGCCCCACTTCAGGAGCACTTTTCTGTGTCCCACACCGCGATCGGGTGGGTGTTCTCGCTCGCTATTGCTGTGCTTGGCCTCACCGCTGCGTTCGGCGGTCCGTGGATCGCCAAGCAGGGTCCGCGCAAGGCGATGGTGCTGGCGGCCGGTTTCTGGGTGAGCGGCTACCTGATCACGGGGTTGGCCGTCACGCTCGACCAGTTGTGGCTCGTGTATGTGGGTTATGGGCTCATCGGCGGGATCGGCCTTGGCATCGGGTACGTGGCCCCTGTCGCGACTCTTGTCGCGTGGTTCCCTGACCGTCCGGGCCTTGCCACGGGAATGGCGGTGATGGGCTTCGGCGGTGGCGCCATGCTCGCGTCGCCGCTTGCGACGGCCCTCATGGGCGCGCTCACCGGCCCGACGGGTGGGCTGGGTTTTGCGTTCATCGTCCTTGGGCTCATGAACGCTGTGCTGATGCTGTGGGCCGCGGCCGTGATTCGCGTGCCAGCCACCGATGGCGCAGCCGTTGACGCGCACGGTGACCCGATCGGCGCGGGCACAGACGCCGACGTCACGGCGGGTGTGGCGGCGCGAAAGCCCGTGTTCTGGTTGTTGTGGCTGGTCTTCTTCGTCAACATCACCGCAGGTATTGGCATCCTCGAGACCGCTTCGCCGATGATTCAGGCGTTCTTCCCCGCGACCACCGTGGCCGCGGCTGCCGGCTTCGTTGGGCTGTTGTCGCTCGCGAACATGGGCGGCCGCTTTGGCTGGTCCGCGCTATCCGACACCATCGGCAGGCCCGCGACCTTCACCATCTTCGTGGTGGGTGGGTGCACCGTGTACGCGCTGCTGGCATCCGTGGGTTCCGCGGCGATCGCGCTATTCGTGGTGCTCGCGTTTGTGCAGATCAGCTTCTACGGCGGCGGGTTCTCCGCGATGCCCGCGTACCTCAAGGACCTCTTTGGGCAGCGGCACCTGTCCGTCATCCTTGGCCTCATCCTCACCGCGTGGTCGGCGGCCGGAGTGGTTGGCCCGCTTATCGTCAACGGGATTGTTGACTCTCGAGAGGCGGCAGGGTTTGAGGGTTCGGACCTGTATCGCCCCGCGCAGTGGATCATCGCTGGACTGTTGCTACTCGCCGTGATCGCCAACGTCCTCGTCACCTTGTGGGGCCGCAGTCTGCGTGCCGCGCAGCGCGCCGCGGCGGGGAAGCCCTCCGACGCCGCGGCGACCGTTGACGCCCAGCCGAGTGGAGCGTCGGGCCGTGTTGGCAAGGGCGCGCTGGTGCCGATCGGCCTGTGGGTAGTGGTTGGTGTTGCGCTGACCTACGGCATCGTCGAGACGGTGATCAAGGCGGAGCAGCTCTTTTCCTGAGAGTGTTCCTGAGGTACGGATCTAGACCCTTCGCGTGTTCTGGATGTGCCTCAGGTACGTCTCGCCACTCCTTGGGCTGCGGACGGTCGATTGTGCCGAGTTGTACCTGAGGCACATCCAGGACACTCGGGAGCCTCGAATCCGTACCTGACGAACATTCTCATCACGGGCCGTGGGCCAAAAGTCCCCGGGACGTTCGACCGGCGAAAACCGCCTCGTGGGGTTCTACGGTCGAAGTGTGGCCAGGAAGTCCCTACCTGGCGCAGACGGAGGAGAGAGAATCATGACCACCATCAGCCCGGAAAAAGCCGAGCAGAACACCACTGAGCCCACGGTTGCCGATGCGATCGACGCGCTCGTGGCCAAGGCGCAGGTTGCGCTCAAGGAATACACCCACTTCACGCAGGACCAGGTAAACCTGCTGGTGAAGAAGGCGTCCGTCGCTGCGCTCAACCAGCACGGCGCCCTCGCGCAGCTGGCCGTCAAGGAGACTGGCCGCGGCGTGTTCGAGGACAAGGCCGTGAAGAACATCTTCGCGTGCGAGCACGTGACGCACTCGATGGCCCCCATGAAGACCGTGGGCGTCATTCACGATGACCCGATCCTCGGCATCACCGAGATCGCGGAGCCCGTTGGCGTTGTTGCCGGCATCACCCCGGTGACCAACCCCACCTCTACCGCGATCTTCAAGTCGCTCATCGCGATCAAGACCCGCAACCCCATCATCTTCGCGTTCCACCCCAGCGCCCAGGAGTCCTCGGTTGCCGCGGCTCGCATCGTTCGTGACGCCGCCGTCGAGGCGGGCGCCCCCGCGGACTGCGTGCAGTGGGTTGAGGTTCCCTCGCTCGAGGCCACCAACGAGCTCATGAACCACGACGGCGTCGCGCTGATCCTCGCCACCGGTGGAAACGCCATGGTGAAGGCCGCGTACTCGTGCGGCAAGCCCGCCCTTGGTGTTGGCGCGGGCAACGTGCCCGCGTACATCCACAAGAGCGCCAAGCTCAAGAGGGCCGTGAACGACATCGTCGTGTCCAAGGCCTTCGACAACGGCATGGTGTGCGCCTCCGAGCAGGCGGCCATCATCGACGCCGAGATCTACGATGAGGCGCTCAGCGAGTTCGACCGCCTGCACGCTTACCGTGCAACCACCGCGGAGAAGGCGCTGCTCGAAGAGTTCATCTTTGGCGTCACCTCCACCGGCAGCAACTGCGCGGGCGCCAAGCTCAACCCCAACGTGGTGGGCAAGTCCCCGCAGTGGATCGCTGAGCAGGCCGGCTTCGAGGTTCCCGCCGACACGAGCATCATCCTTGCGGAGGTCACCACGGTTGGCGAAAGCGAGCCGCTGACCCGCGAGAAGCTGTGCCCGGTTCTGGCAGTGCTGAAGGCCAACACCACCGAAGAGGGCCTCACCTACGCAGAGCAGATGGTGGAGTTCCACGGCCTCGGCCACTCGGCGGCCATCCACGCCACCGACGAAGAGCTCATCCACGAGTTCGGCAAGCGCGTCAAGGCGATCCGCGTGATCTGCAACTCGCCGTCAAGCCACGGCGGCATCGGCGATATCTACAACGCGTTCCTGCCGTCGCTGACGCTCGGCTGCGGCTCTTACGGTCACAACTCGGTGAGCAACAACGTCACCGCGGTGAACCTCATCAACGTCAAGCGCATTGGCCGGAGGAACAACAACATGCAGTGGTTCAAGGTTCCTTCGAAGACGTACTTCGAGCCCAACGCGATCCAGTACCTGCGCGACATGCCAGACGTGGAGCGCGTGACGATCATCACCGATGCCACCATGACCCGCATCGGCGTCGTGGACAAGGTCATCGACGTGCTGCGCCGCCGCTCCAACAATGTGTCGCTGCAGATCATCGACAACGTTGAGCCCGAGCCCAGCATCCAGACCGTCACCAAGGGTGCCGAGGTGCTCCGTGCCTTCAAGCCGGACACTCTGATCGCCGTTGGCGGTGGCTCGCCCATGGACGCCGCGAAGGTCATGTGGCTCATGTATGAGCACCCGGAGGTCAACTTCGCGGACCTCAAGGAGAAGTTCTTCGACGTCCGCAAGCGCGCCTTCCAGTTCCCCAAGCTGGGCGACCTGGCGAAGCTCGTGTGCATCCCCACCACGTCCGGAACGGGCGCGGAGGTCACCCCCTTCGCCGTCATCACGGACGTGGAGAACGGCCGCAAGTACCCGCTCGCGGACTACGCGCTGACGCCAACGGTGGCCATCGTTGACCCCGTTCTCACGGCCTCGATGCCCGGCCGCGTTGCCGCTGACTCCGGCATGGACGCGCTCACGCACGCCACCGAGGCGTACGTCTCCGTCTACGCCAACGACTTCACGGACGGCATGGCTCTGCAGGCGATTCGCCTGGTATTCGAGAACATCGCCGAGTCGGTGAACGAGGGTGCCACGGCCGTCAAGGCCCGCGAGAAGATGCACAACGCTGCGACCATCGCGGGTATGGCATTCGGAAACGCGTTCCTTGGCCTCGTGCACGCCATGAGCCACGTGACGGGTTCCACCTTCCACGTTGCCCACGGCCGCACCAACGCCATCTACCTGCCGCACGTGATCCGCTACAACGGCAAGGTTCCCACCAAGCCCACGTCGTGGCCCAAGCAGGAAAGCTACGTGGCCCCGGAGCGCTTCCAGGAGATCGCCAAGATGCTCGGCCTGCCGTGCTCCACGCCCGAGGAGGCCGTCGAGGCCTACGCGAGCGCCGTCGAGGAGCTGCGCGCCAAGGTTGGCATCGAGGGTTCGTTCCAGGAGATCGGCATCGACGAGGCCGACTTCATGGCAAGTCTCGACACCCTGGCGATGAACGCTTACGAGGACCAGTGCGCACCCGCGAACCCGCGTCTGCCCATGCTCGACGACATGAAGATCATGATGGAGGCCGCGTACTACGGCACCAGCTTCGAGGCGGTCCGCGACGGCGTCACCAAGGAGGCGAGCCCCAAGACCCGGACGCGCAAGGCCAGGTCCTAACGCAGTCCTCGCCTCCCGCGCCGGTTAGGGACACAATCCGAGCGCGGTGAGGCCCTCCAGCGGAAGCCCCGTACGCCCACAAGGCGGCGGGGCTTTCGTCATCCTGCGCGACGTCGGTCATCCTGCGCGAAGTCGCAGAATCAGGCCCGACGGCGTGGCTGGCTTGGTTACGGGCCCTGGGCTCTCGCGCCGTCCGGCCAGGCACACACGCACACCTTGTTGCCCGCGGCATCCGCGAGGATCCAGAACTCGGGAGCCTCGTCGTCCGCGACGATGGTTCCGCCCGCGGCCACCGCCGCGGCGACTCGTGCCTCGACGAACTCCTTGGGCACCGAGACGTCGATGTGCATCGCGTGCCGCAGCGGCTTGTCCTCAGGGAGGGGCTGCATCCACGCCACCGACGAGTGGGCGAGCGGATCGTTGCCGTTGTCCTCGTCCGCCGGCCGGTAGCCGAGCACCGCGCGCCAGAACGGCAGGCTGATCTCGGCGGGCTGTGCCGAGATAGCAATCTGTACCTCCTGGATGCGCGACCGGTCCGCAGCGAATCCCGCCGCGCGTGCTGCGGCGGACACAGCGCGGGCCAACTCAACGTGCTCAGGAGTCAGCGCCCACATGTCCTGAGTGAGCCGCACGCTGAGGCGGTCGTTGCCAAGGGTGAGCACCGCCCCAGACGGCGCGAAGCCGGGAACCCGTGCCACAGCGTCGGCCAGGCGAAGCGCGTCCGCAAGGGAGTCGCAACCGTAGACCGTCACTGCCCCGCCGTGGAGCACGGCCCAGTCCTCAAGGCTGGCCGCCTCGAGGAACGCCCGCCAGCCGTCCTCGCTCACGCGGGTGCGGCCTCCGGGGCTCGATCCTTCACGATCATCGCGGGCGCGCGCGTGACAACGAGCCATGCGGGCAGGATCGCGAGGCAGATGATGCCAAAGATAGAGACCGACCCAGCGAGCGCGGCTGCCATGAAGATCGCCAGCCAGCCGCTACGGCTGATCGCGAGCACGAAGCCGAGCGTTGCGCATGAGACCGCGATCGCCACAGGGATGCCAGGGATGAGGCCATTGATGAACAGGCCCAGGGCGACCCCGATGAACATCGACGGGAAGATGCGGCCACCACGGAAGCTTGCCCCTGCGGCGACGAGCAGCGCGGCGATCTTGACGAACGTTACGAGCGCGAGGTGTCCGGGGCTCATCGTTGCCGCCTCAGTGACGAGTTCTGCGGATTGGTCGGCGCCCTTGAAAAGCGTGACCGGTCCGCCGATCGCTCCCAGCACACCGAGGATCAGGCCGCCAACGCCCAAGTACAGCACGGGGTGTTTGAGCGTGTGGAGCGCGCGATGGATCGGTGGGAGCGCGATGGCCGTCAGCACCCCGAGACTTGCGGCGGCTGCGGCGACCGCAAGTGCGGACACGAGGTCAATCGCGTTGTCGAGCGTGTACGCGGGGAGCTTGGGGAGTGTCATGCTCTCGCCGATGAGAATCGTCACCACGGAGCCAACCGACGCGGCGATGATCGGGGCGAAGAGCTTGTCCCACATGGGACCGCCCTGCTTCATCTCGCCAATCATTTCGGTCAACAGCAGTGCGGCGGCCAGGGGTGATCCAAACATGGCGCCGAGGATGCCAGCCGTCGCGATGATCACAATGGTGCCCGCGGGAGTCTTTGGCGTGATGCGGGCTGCGAGCCACACGGAGAGTCCGACGGCGACCGCGATGATCGGGTTCTCCGGGCCAAGGCTTACGCCGCCTGCGAGACCCAAGATTAGGGCGATCGCGACGCCGGGCAGCGCGGCCAAGCGCAAGGGGCTCGACACCAGCTCGGTCTTTGCTGGGTCCTCGCCCGCATGGCCAGGCGCGAGCCACACCACGATGCCGACAGCGATACCGGTGGCGGTGAGCACGGCGACAATCCACAGCGCTCCCGAGCCGTCCACGCCGAGTGCATCAGGGAGCGAGTCCCACAACCCGTCCTCGAGCTGCCCCGCGACCCAGTTGACCCCCGCCATCAGAAGGCCGGAGAGCACGCCGATGACCACGGCTGGCCAAATCATGGACACCAGCGAGCGGACCGTAGGGCCCTGTTGAACGTCTTCCGTCACGAGGGTCAGCCTAGGGGTGAAAGCCTTCGGAGCGTGGCGCGCCGGTAGACTTGTCCGTCGTGGCCACCGACTTTCCCGCAGAGCTCGCGGAACTGAAGAGCACCTTCGCCCAAATCGAAGCGGTGAGCGACCCGTCGGCCCTTGAGGCGCGCATCGCCGAGCTTTCCGAGCAGGCCGCCGCGCCCGATCTGTGGGACAACCAAGAGAACGCGCAGGCCGTCACGAGCCAGCTCAGCCAGGCGAATGGTGAGCTGGAACGGCTCACCGTCATGCGGGGGCGCATCGATGACCTCGAGGTGCTCGTGGAGCTGGGCACCGAGGGCGATGACGCGGACACGCTCGCGGAGGCAGATGCCGAGCTGACCAAGCTCAAGGCCGACCTCGCCGCGATGGAGGTGCGCACCCTCATGACGGGGGAGTGGGACGACCGCGGCGCGGTTGTCACCATCCGTTCTGGGGCGGGCGGAGACGACGCCACCGACTTCGCGGAAATGCTATTGCGCATGTACTTGCGCTGGGCGGAGCGTCACAAGTACCCCGCGAAGGTCATGGACACCTCCTACGCGGAGGGCGCCGGCATCAAGTCCGCGACCTTCCAGATTGATGCACCCTATGCGTACGGCACGCTGTCCGTTGAGGCCGGCACGCACCGCCTCGCGCGCATCAGCCCGTTTGGCTCCGCTGACAAGCGCCAGACGTCGTTCGCGGCGGTTGAGGTCATCCCCGTCATGGAGGAGGCCGTGGAGGTGGAGGTGCCAGAGGCCGACATACGGGTGGACGTCTTCCGCTCTTCTGGACCAGGCGGGCAGTCCGTCAACACCACCGACTCCGCGGTGCGCATCACCCACCTTCCCACGGGGCTCGTGGTGTCGATGCAAGACGAGAAGAGCCAGATTCAGAACCGCGCCGCCGCGATGCGCGTGCTCCAGACTCGCCTGCTGCTCCTCAAAAAAGAGGAGGAGGCCGCGCAGAAGAAGGAACTCGCTGGCGACATCAAGGCGTCGTGGGGTGATCAGATGCGCTCGTACTTCTTGTATGGCCAGCAGCTCGTGAAAGACCTGCGCACCGGCTACGAGGTGGGCAATCCGCAGCTCGTGTTCGATGGCGATCTTGACGGCTTCATCGACGCGGGCATCCGCTGGCGCCGAGCCTCCGCTAACTAGACTTCCAAGGGTCCCAGTGACAGATGTGACGCGTGTGACGCCGTACGCGGCACGCGGTGTCACTTGCGTCACTCCTGCACCACGCACCCTTGTTTGTCTTTGGGTGTGGTGAGGGCCACAGACTCTAGGCGGCGCGCCTAACTGGACGTAGCGTCGGGCCGTGTTTGTCTAGTTGAAGGCGCAGGTCCGTCCCCCTGCGTCGACTCTGCCATGATCAGATTCGACAACGTCTCCAAGGTGTATGCGCGCGGCGCCAAGCCTGCGCTCGACAACGTCTCCGTGGAGATTGAGCGCGGGGACTTCGTGTTCCTTGTTGGCTCGTCTGGCTCGGGAAAGTCCACCTTCCTCAAGCTGGTGCTGAGGGAAGAGCGCCCCACGGACGGCGACATCTACGTGGCGGGACGGCACCTCAATCGCCTCTCCAGCTGGCGCGTTCCGCAGCTGCGCAGGGAGATCGGCGCGGTATTCCAGGACTTCCGCTTGCTGCCGAACAAGACGGTGTACCAGAACGTCGCGTTCGCGTTGCAGGTGATTGGCAAAAAGCGCCATGTCATCAACTCCGCGGTGCCGGAGATGCTTGACCTCGTTGGCCTCGCTGGTAAGGAGAAGCGCCTTCCACACGAGCTTTCCGGTGGTGAACAGCAGCGCGTTGCGATCGCACGCGCGTTCGTGAACCACCCGCCCATCCTGTTGTGCGACGAGCCAACCGGAAACCTCGACCCCGGAACGTCTGTGGGCATCATGCGCCTGCTTGACCGCATCAACCGCACCGGAACCACGGTGCTCATGGCCACGCATGACGACGAAATCGTGGACCAGATGCGCAAGCGCGTCATCGAGCTCAAGGGCGGCGAACTGGTGCGCGACCAGGCAAGCGGTGTGTACGGCTTGGAGCGCATATGAGATTGCGCTTCATCCTCTCGGAGGTCATGAACGGCCTGCGCCGCAACTCCACGATGGCGCTGTCCGTGGTGCTGGTGACGTTCGTGTCGCTCACGTTCGTGGGCTCCGCCGCGCTCATCCAGGCGCAGATCGGTGACCTCAAGACGGACTGGTACGGCAAGGTCGAGGTCACGATTGGCCTGTGCCCCGAGAACGCGCGCTCCACGCAGTGCGCGGCCGGCGAGGTCACCGCAGACCAGCAAGAGCAGATCCGCAAGGTCCTTGAAGAGGGCCCCGTCTCCGACCTGGTGCAGAAGGTCTACTTCGAGTCCAAGGAAGAGGCCTTCGAGAACTACAAGAAGCTCGACAACCAAGGCATCGCTGACCTACTCACCGCGGACCAGATGCAGGCGAGCTTCCGCGTTAAGCTCAATGACCCGGAGCAGTTCCAGGTGGTGTCCGACGCTGTGGCAGGAATGCCGGGCGTGGACTACGTGCAGGACCAGCGGGAGACGTTCTCCCAACTCTTTGCGTTCCTCAACGCCGCCACCCTCGTGGCCGCCGCGCTCGCGGGAATCATGCTGCTCGCCGCAGGCCTGCTCATCACCACCACCATTCGCCTGAGCGCACTGAGCCGCCGCCGCGAGACCACGATCATGCGCATGGTCGGCTCGTCCCGCACGCTCATCCAGGCTCCCTTCATGCTTGAGGGCGCCGTGGCCGCGACCCTTGGCGCGGTGCTCGCCGTTGGCGCGCTCTACGCGTCCGTCCGCTATGTGGTTGGCGACTGGCTGCGCTCGTCTGTGACGTGGATTGCGTACGTGAACGAGGCCGATGTCCTCGCCGTGGCGCCGTACTTGGTGGCCATCGCAGTGGCGCTCGCGGCTGCGGCTTCGCTCGTGACGCTAGGGAAGTACACGCGCGCATGATCCTTCGCAACCGCTTCTACGCGGGGCTCGCGGCGCTCATTGCAGTGGTCACGTGCTCCGGCTGGGCGTTTGCGGCCGCGGTGGCCACGGAGACCCCCGCGGGGATCCACCAAGACAACGATTACGACGATCAGATTTCCGACGCCAACAAAGACGCGCAGAAGATCAAGGACAAGCTGGATGACCTCGAGAGCGAACTCGAGGACACCGACGCGGCGATCGTCAAGACGAACAAGAAGATCACCGAGCTTGAGGACAAGCTCCCCGGCCTGCGTAAGGAGCTCGCCGACGCCCGCGAGACCTACAACGCGGCCGTGGTGCAGCAGAAAATCGTGGCGGACAAGCTCAAGGCCGCAATCGCGCAAGACAAGGACATCACCAAGCAGATCGAGGACGACAACGCGCGCATCGAGGAGCTCAAGATCACCCTTGGTGCGCTCGCCCGCGAGCAGTACATGGGTGAGGGCACCTCGGATTCGCTCGCGATCGTGTTCGGCTCAGAGAGCTCAAGCGACTTCGTTAAGCGTTTTGCCGCGCAGCACTCCGCGGCGCGCGTGCAGACCAACGCTCTCGACGAGATCGAGGAGATCGCGGCCACCAATCGCAACCGCGGCGCCCGCCAGGACGCGGTTCGCGAGTACATCGAGGAGCTCAAGGAGGAGGCCGACGCCCTCGTTGAGGAGGCGGCGGCAGCCAAGACGGTAGCCGAAGAGAAGAAGGCCGCCGTCGACAAGGCGCTCGACGACCTCTCAGACCTCAAGGCCACGCTCGCGGAGCAGCGCAAGGACGCTATCGCCAAGCAGAAGCAGCTTGAGGCGCAGCAAGACAAGGTGCGCGACAAGATCCGCGAGCTCGTCAAGAAGAAGCTTGCCGCCCAGAACCACGGCAACCCCACGCCGCTTGGCAAGGGTTACCTCAGCTTCCCCACGAAGGTTCCGTACATCACCAGTAACTACGGCATGCGCTATCACCCGATCCTCCACTACTGGCGCCTGCACGCCGGTACGGACTTCCGCGCGTACTGCGGCACCGCGATCTACGCCGCCGCAGAGGGCAAGGTGGAGTGGGCAACTCAGGTGGGCGGCTTCGGCAACCAGGTGATGATCGACCACGGCTTCGTCAAGGGCAACTCCGTCATGACGAGCTACAACCACCTGTCGCGCTTCTCGGTGCACACGGGCCAATACGTGGTGCGGGGCCAGATTGTTGGCTACTCGGGCTCCACGGGAACGTCCACCGCGTGCCACTTGCACTTCGAGGTGTACGTCAACGGCAACACGGTGAATCCCATCTCGATCCTGGGTCCCGTTCCGTAAATCCCGCACCCGGGTACACTGTCTCCTCGGCCTTGCATCATCAAGGAACGCACACAGAGGAGGTGAGTCATGGCCAAGGAGTCTCTGAAGGTCGTGGCATCGAACCGCTCTGCGCGCCACGACTACTTCATCGACGACACGTTCGAGGCAGGCCTCGTGCTCATGGGCACGGAGGTCAAGGCGCTGCGCATGGGCCGCGCCACCATCGGCGACGGCTACGTGTACATCGAGCACGGTGAGGCCTGGCTCGACAACATCTACATCCCCGAATACACGCAGGGCACGTGGACCAACCACTCGCCTCGCCGCAAGCGCAAGCTGCTGCTGCACCACCACGAGATCGAGCAGCTCTTGCACGGCACTCGCGAGAAGGGGCACACGATCGTGCCCTTGCGCCTGTACTTCGTGGACGGCCGCGCCAAGATCGAGATTGCCCTCGCTCGAGGCAAGAAGTTGTACGACAAGCGCCAGACGCTGCGCGAACGCCAAGACGCTCGTGACGCGGAACGCGCCATGAATGCCCGACGCTAGACCGTCACCTTTTCGTCAAGAAGGGTCCAGTTACAGGGCCGACGCTGGCTCACCTTGAGCACCAATCCCGGCATGATGGGGGCATGAGATGGCTCCTCGCTGCCCTTATTGCCGCCATGGCGACGCTCGCGCCTTCCCCAGCTACTGCGCTGGACTCAACGACAGCGTCGGGCCTGCAAACCAGCACCGATACCACCGGTAACCAGATCACGCGCTGGGACGAGACCTACGATCTGCAGCCAGACGGCTCGGCAAAGGTGCGCGTGGAGCTGGACTTTGACTTTGGCGACGATCCTGGGCACGGGCCGTACTTCACGTTCCCCACGCGCCAGGGGTACGACGACACCTACAACCGGGTGTACGAGATTACGGACGTGGAGGCGTCAAGCACCACGGGAGCACCCGCGAAGGTGTACCTCGAGGACGGCGAGTACTGGCTCGTGGTGAGGGTGGGCGACGAGAACATCGGCAACGTCTCAGGAACTCAGACGTACGTGCTCACGTACACCGTCCACCACGTGATGAACGCGGTGACGGACGCGATCCCGCCCGGTGAGACCGAGCCGATCAACGCCGACGAGTTCTACTGGAACGCGGTGGGCGAGGGGTGGGACATCCCCATCTCGAACGCCACTATCACCGTGACGAGCCCCGTGGACGCGATCGCCGTGCAGTGCTTCGCTGGAGCGTCAGGCGCGGCGGATGCGTGCGATTCCGCCGCGAGTGACGGCGCTCGTGCCACGTTCACCCACGGGGCCCTGTCGCCGGGCCAGCCCATGACCGTTGACGTGCTGTACCCATCGGGGAGCTTCGACACCGAACCGCAACTGGAGATCGCCGACGACGCGGCGAGGGCCTGGAGGTTCTCGTTGCCGTGGGCGATTCCCGGGCTGCTGATCCTGCTAGTGGGTGGTGGGCTTCTCGCAAGGGCGCTCATCAAGGCGACTCGCGACGAGCACTACGTTGGCCTCACGCCAGGCCTGGCGCCCACCGGTGCGGACGAAGGGACTACTCGCGCCCTGCGTAAGGCGCCGCCGGTGGCGGTGCGGTTTGACCCGCCCGCTGGAGTGCGGCCGGGTCTCATTGGCACGCTGTGGGACGAGTCCGCGGACACGCAGGACGTCACGGCCACGATCGTGGACCTCGCCGTGCGGGGCTACATGCGCATCGACCGCGTCACCGAGGACGACTACCAGTTGGTCAAGCTCAAGAACTCGGACACGACCATGCTCAAGTATGAGGGCGAGCTCTTTGACGCGATCTTCGACGGCCGCGACCAGGTGCTGTTGTCTGACTTGAAGACCACCTTCGCGGCGACGCTGCAGAGCGTCTCGGTGCAGATGTATGCGGACGTGGTGTCGCTTGGCTGGTACTCGCGATCGCCCTCGTCCACTCGCCTTGGATGGGCAGGGCTGGGGATCCTGCTGGTGGTTGCGGGGTTCTTTGGCTCGTTCTTCATCGCCGGCATGGGCGGTTCCGTGTGGCTTACTGTGCCGCTGATCCTCATCGGCGCAGTGCTGATCTTCACGCAGAAGGCCGCGCCGGTGCGCAAGGCGGAGGGCTCGCGCGTGCTCGCGGAGTCCAAGGGCTTTGAGCTCTTCTTGCGCACCGCAGACGCCAACCAACTCAAGTTCGAGGAGGGGCAGGACATCTTCTCCAAGTACCTCCCCTACGCGATCGCCTTTGGCATCACCGATCAGTGGACAAAGAAGTTCCAGGACCTCGCCGCTGCCGGCTACGCGGTGGCAGAGCCCAATTGGATGACGGGCTACACGCTCGGCTCGTTCTGGGCGCTGTCGAACGGCTTCACGGGCACGATTTCGCAGTTCTCGTCGCTGACGTCCGCGGCGGTCTCCGCGCCCACGCCGGGGTCGTCTGGGTCTTCCGGCTTCAGCGGCGGCGGCTTCGGTGGGGGAGGCGGGTTCTCCGGTGGTGGCGGCGGCGGTGGCGGCGGCGGCGGCTGGTAGGGGGGTCCTCGACATCCGAGGAGGCGCGCGGCGTGCGGCAACGCCCCTGACCACTTTCGTGGCCTTCGGACCGTCTGTGACCGTGCGAAGACCCCGAAAGTGGTCAGGCGTGTTGCGGTGGTACCAGGCGGGTGACACCCTCAGTACGCCCAGGTAGACTGGACGCACAACTCAATAGGGGATGATCGGTTTCGACGTGTGTTGTTACCTCAGGGGAAGCGGGCCAAGGAGGCTGGGTTATCTTGTCAACGCCCCCAGCAACTTATAGGTGCCGATTCCAAGCGCACCGACTTCGCCCTCGCTGCTTAAGCGAGCCTGAAGTCCGTCAGCCTAGGTTCGTTCTCGACCTAGTTCCTGGCGTCATCTAGAGAACTTGCTGGCCGCCGGCGTCACGGCGGCGGCCGGGACTTTTCACCGTGACTGGGCCTACTTCCAACTCGCCTGATAGCGGGGAGGGGCCGAGAAAAACTTCTTCAGGCTGCGCCCGGAGAAGCCCTGTCGTGGAACATGCGGACGCGGGTTCGATTCCCGCCATCTCCACCTGCAAAGGCCTGGTATCGCTTGATACCAGGCCTTTTGCCTGCTATCTGGCACATTTGCCGCTCGTTCCCTCTATGCACTAGTACGCAGGAGTGCGCTCTAGTACGCTTAGTATTAGTCAATGGATAGTCACGAGTCAAGGGCCAGGTGGTGGAGATTCCCCCGAAGAATAGCCGTAGCGGATTGCCGCGAGGTATCGACCGCCTGCCCACCGGCAACTACCGTGCACGCGTCACCTACGACGGTCGGCAAGTATCGATTGGGAGTTTCGCCACCAAGGGCGACGCTGAGGCGGCACTCGCCATCGCACGCTCGGAGATGGCACGCCGGATCTTCATACCCCCTCGTGAGCTGCGGGCCTCAAGGCGGTCTCGCGAGGTAGAGGAACTCCGCGGCGCCCTGACTGTGCGGGAGTGGGCCGATGACTGGTTGGCCCGTCTCGCAGATGCAGGACGGTCACCTGGGACCACGCGGTCCTACCGCTCCACACTCGACGCCCACGTCCTACCCGCGATCGGCGCAATGCGTCTTGCTGAGGTGAGCCAAGACGACGTCGATGCGATGCTCGCGAAGCTCAAGGGCAAGCCTGGGGCGTGGGCCAACGCGGCCCGCACCACACGTTCTCTGTTCCTCGCGGCCGTGTCAGCGCGCGCAGGAGGGCTTACCGAGTCACCTGTGAGCATCACCATTCCCAAGCCCGTGAAGAGCCGCGAGACGACCGTTCGCGACACGGACCTTGCCACGCCCGCGGAAGTGCGCGCCATGGCCGCAGGGATGCCGCCAGCGCTCGCCATTGGGGTGCTGCTCGCCGCCTGGTGCTCATTGCGACTCGGTGAGGTGTTGGGCCTACAGCGCGGGGACTTTGACCACCTCGAGGATCCCGACAAGGCGGTGGTGCACGTGCGGCGCCAGTGGAACTCGAAAGCCTCCCCGCCCGCGTACACCGAACCCAAGGCTGATTCGCGTCGCACGCTCTCGATCCCGCCGGCGCTCGTGCCCGAGATCGTGGATCACCTCGGCACCCACACACGTCCCGAGCGAACGGCGCCGTTCATTCCGAGCTCGCAGAACCCCACCATGCCTGCTTCGCAGACGGCGTTCGACCTCGCGTGGCGAAAAGCGCGCGAGCCCGTTAGGCCCGGCTTCCGGTTCCACTCGCTGCGCCACACCGGCCTCACAGCGTACGCGCAGGCAGGTGCGACGCTCAAGGAACTGCAGGAGCGCGGCGGGCACAAGGACGCGGCGGTCGCACTCAGGTACCAACACGCGACGCTCGAGCGCGACCGGGCGCTCGCCAAGAAGCTCGACGTCGGGCTGGAGGCGTGATGACGAGCGAGTGGGACTACCTCATCAAGACATTGGCGGACGTCCCTCCAGGGATGCAAACAAACACTGTGGCGGACCTCCGGCTCCCACATCTCGGAATCTTCTGCCCGCACGATTCGGGGCCGTGGTTAGTCGGGACCTTTCAGTTGTCGGGGGCCGTCTGGGAGCAGAAGGGCGAACTCCACTGGACTTGGGATGGGATCTACTTGACAGGACGCGGCGACATTCTCCGGTTGCCTGATCGGCAGGGGCCATGGCGACAGTCCATCGTGGATGATGCCCCTCACGACCCGGAGGCATTGCGGCGCGAGCGACTGGCCGACGTGCAGCGGTTCACGGCAACACCTCCGGACAAATGGGCACAAGCGGAGCAGGCAAGGTACGAGGCCACAGGACACTTCCTGACACCCGAACAGCGCGATCTTCTCGAGAGAGAGGACCACGTGAACGCCGAGATGCGAGCTCGATACGTCCTCAATTGCCCAATGTGTCCGAGCTTGCGTCAAGTGATCCGAAGCGACCGATGCCAGAGCGTGGTGAGCACCTTCGCGAGTCTTGGGCTTCGAGAGACACCACTTGCGGTGTTCCGAGACCGGTACGCGCGGGTGCGTGCTTCTCGCGAAGAGCGCTCCTGACTGCTAGAGTGTGCTTCAGCAAGCAATCTCGCTAGCGGCTAGGGCGCGGCTCTACGCCAGAGACTTGCAGATGACCTCCCAGCAGAGGCTGTATTCAGCCTTGCTTGGAGGTTCCTTTGTCTCCCCGATCAACCACTTTGCCGCTGGCGATGTTGTCCATCGCCGAAGCGTCTGGCCCCAGCTTCCTCAACTGCCATCCGGACACAACGCGTCGGCTCATCTCGAGAGGTGAACTCCCTGCCTATCGCGTAGGTCGAGCCATCCGAATCAAGCGTTCTGACCTTGAGCGCGCTCTGCGACCGGTCACTCGGCTCGACCTCGCCACCGCTGGCGGTGGTCTCGATGACTGACCCTAGAGACGCCGCCGCCGGGCTGCAGGAGGAGCAACCCGGCGAGCGATCAATTGTTCAGCAAGGGCACGCTGATACCCCAAGTCTAGGCAACCCACGCGAAGAACGCGAGGACCGTTGGCTGGCCGCTGACCGGCACGCGGTCGCACACGCCCTCGACCAACTGCTCGACCGGCTCGGTCCCGTCGATGACGAACCGCCGCACCGCATGTCTGACCGTTGGGAGCGGGCATGGGCGAACCAGATGGTCGCCGCAGGTTGGGACGCCGAGCATCTCGCCCGACGTTACGGCTTGACCCGTAAGCAGGTGACGGTGTGAGCCTCGACAGTTGGGACCAGATCACCGAGAATCTGCCGCCAGATGACGAGATGCCGCTTGAGGAACGGCAGGCCAGTGCCGGTAACGCTATCGGTGCAGTCCAGGCCCCCGGCGACGACGTGCGCGGTGAGTCATGGCGCGACCTTGACCTCGCCGGTGTAATCCACGGCATCACGACCGGGACCACGACCACGCCCTCGCCAACCTTGGGCCGTATCGACGGCGCCGGGTTCCTGCTGTACGTCGGCATGGTTCACCTAATCTTCGGCATCGGTGGGGCTCTCAAGACGTGGTTGGCGGCGTTCCTCATTGCCGAGCGGCTCAAGGCGGGCGAGCATGTCCTGTTCGTGGACCTCGAGGACCGTCCGCAGACGCTTGTGGAGCGCCTCATGCTCGACCTTGAGGTGCCGGGCGATGTGATCGCCGCCGGGCTTCACTACAAGCGCCCTAGCGAGCCGTCCACGCATGGCCGCGACGAACTGCTCGCAACCGTCACGACCTACGCCATCACGTTGTGCGTGATCGACTCCTATGGCGAGTCCCTCGCCATGGACGGCATCAACCCCAACGCCGACGAAGAGGTCGCCGTATGGTCCCGCATGGTCGCCAGGGCCATCGCGGACGCAGGAGCAGCCGTGGCCCTGCTTGACCATCTGCCCAAGTCTGACGAACTGGCCTTGACACCTATCGGCTCGCAACGCAAGCAAGCCGCGATCAACGGTGCGAGCTACGCTATGCGCATCGTGAAGGCCCCTTCGCGGGGCGTGCCGGGATACGCCAACGTGGTGTGCGGCAAGGACCGTCAAGGCGCGTACGGTCGCGGCGATGTGGTTGCCGAACTGCACCTCGAGCCGCGCGACGGGCACACGGGTGTGACGCTGCGGACCCCGAGCCAAGGCGCTAGGGGTGCGGGTGGCGGGTTCCGGCCGACAGCACTCATGGAGCGCGCCAGTCGCGCCATCGAAGAGGCAGGCGAACCACTCTCACTCACGAGACTGCGGGCCATGATGGGCGGCAAGAAGGACTACGCCGACCAAGCCATCGAGGCACTGATCGCGGACGGTTACGTCACCCGCCAACAGGGTGAGCGAGGAGCGTATCTCCACGCCCTCGCCGCGCCCTACAGGCAGGCCACAGACACCGCCAGCGACGCCTTTATCGGCACCGATCCAGCCGGGGCACGGTCAGTCCCTTTTGACCCCGCCAATCATGACCGTGACCGTGCCCCCTCCTTAGGGGAGGGGCACGGGGCACGGTCAAATGACCCTGGCCCGGGGCACGGTGGGGGCACGGTGGGGCACGGTCAACAAGGGGGCATCTGGTGAACGGATCAAGCTTCCACCAACCGGCCCCGGCGACCGCCGTATTCGAGGCTCTCATGGGTCAACGCATCCCTGGCGGCTGTGAGGATTGCGACGCGTACCAGACCGTGGAAGTCACCGCTCCCGGCATCTACTCGCTACAGGTGCACCACGACGCGACCTGCCCCACCTACATGGCGATCGTCGCGGCACGGCATGGAGGTGGGCGATGACGAACCGCATGCCGACCTTGCCCAACTCACTCGCGCATGACTGGCCGCAGTTGGTGGCGCTCGTGGACCGCTACCGGGACGACACCCCATGCCGTACCGGGCACCACGCACCGTGCGCGTGGTTCACCTCTGACGACGAACGGGAGCAGCGAGCGGCCGCTGGATCGTGCGCGATCTGCCCCGTGCTTGATGCCTGTCGTGAGTTTGGGCTCACTCACCCAAAGGAAGTCGGGGTTTACGGCGGACTGACCACCTCAGAAAGGAACTCCCGGAAATGACCAAGCGACACGACATTCCCAGCTGGCCCACGAGGCGCCGCAACGCATACCGCCGCAGAGGCCGACCGATCGCGTTCGTCGATTCGTATCGGTTCCAGGTGCGTCTCGCACGGGACCTCACCAAGCTTATGGAAGAGAGGCAACGATGACTGCCGCCACGTTCGCTCGCCAGTTCCTGCCACCCCGGTCACTGTTCGATGACGCCCCAGCTATCGACGCGGCATGGTCGGCAGCATCGCGCGCCATTACACACGCAGAACGCGTCCCAACGCTCGAGAACAACATCGCCGCTGCTCGGGCGCTCGTGCACTTGGCGGACACCGCTCGAGACGTTCGCCCGGGCTTCGCCGACGACGGCGCCGGCAAGTGGCTTACCGACATCGACGCCCTCGCTGCCTGGCTCGAAGTGCAGGAGTCCAGGGGGGTGCTCGCATGAGGGTGCTGGCACCTCTTGCCGCTCGGGTCGTGGGCATCCGACCGTCCGCTGTCGCGATCATCTGCCCGTACTGCGGGGACGTCCACACGCACCCGAAGGACCACACGCGCAAGACCGGGCGGTTCTGGTACTCGCCCCAATGCGGGCTGCTACTCAATCCAAGCGACCGAGCCCGCGGCTACGAGTTCCACCTCGGGGAGGGCGCATGACCGACCCTCTCGCCGTGTTCCGTCGCGTCATGGATGCCTACTACCCACGCCCAAGCGCGCCCAGCGATCAGCCTCACACCCTGCCGCCTCTGCGCGAGGCGAGCACCGAGATTGACGCTGTTCTCGGATCTGGCACCCCCAACGGGGACGTGAAGAGCGCCATCGTGGAACACCTCGAGCAGTCCGTTACGGGTGAGGAACCCGACGCGGGGGTGACATGACCACGGCAACCGCACACGGCGATGTGGTCCTCGTGTCAGGCCGCGTCGCGGCACTCCTCATCGCCCTCCCAGACTTCACGCCCACTCGCATTGGGGCGCGCGGCACACCCGAGTACGAGCAGCTCGTCGCGCTGTACAAACTCGGTCTCGAAAACTCGGTTCCGCGAACCGGAACCCTGCGAGCGCCCGCGGTCTCATCAGTGCCAACGTGGATCACAACAGAACAAGCCGCAGCACTTCTCGGAATCACCACTCGAGCAGTCACCAAACGTCTGGCCGCAGGCCAACTAGACGGCGAGAAACACGGCAGCAGGTGGCGCGTCAACAGGCGCGCAATCGAACGGCAACTAGGTAGGAGACACACATGACCACCACCGCACCAACCAAGTGGGACGCCCAAGTGGAGCGCGCGGCTAAGGCTAGGCAAGACGCTCGGGCCGCGATTGACGCGGTACGTGCCGACACGCACCTCAGCGTCGAAGGTCGAACCGTTCAGGTCCGCGACATCATCACGCAAGCCAACGCCACCATCGACGACGCGCAAGTGAAGTACGACGAAGCGAAGACGGTTGAAGTGGAACGAGCGAAGAGGCGCGTATTCACCAGTTTCAGCATCGACACCGTCACACTCCGCGATGCCGCTATGCGCGCCCAAGAGACCGCCACTGAAGACGAAGCGCTACGCATGTTCACCACTGCGGAACGACAAGGCGACAAGAGCCTCATGCGAGAACTCGCAGCCGTCGCCATCGACCGCAGCTGGGCCGAGCTCGCCAACGCATTCCAGAAAGCAGAACCCATCTACGCCGACGACTACGAAATCATCTGGGACGCAGCACACGACACCAGCGCCATCGACGTCAAACACGCAATGCTCATCGGCATGGCGTTCGCGCACGTCACGGCGTGACACCCCAGGGGGCAACCCCTCGCGCCCAAGGGAAACCCGCCGGTGGGGGCAAAGAAACGTGCGCCAATGCTTGACGTTGGATTTTGACCGCTAGGAGCCACCATGACGGACACGAAACCGAGGCCTCCGAAGGGCTTGGAGTCGCGTGGACGCGCCTTTTGGAAGGCGACTCTCGATGCGTATGAACTGTCTGAGGCTGAGTTGTCGATCCTTCTTGAGGCGTGTCGCACGATGGATGATCTCGACCGGTTAGCAGGAGCGATCCAGGCTAAGGGGGCCATGACAGTGGGGTCGCAAGGACAACCGGTGGTGAACCCTGCCTTGACGGAGGCGCGGGGCCAACGCGCGGTGCTGCATCGCCTGTTGGCTGCCCTGGCGTTGCCTGATGAGGAGGGCGCGGCGGTGCCGACGTCGGGCGCTTTGAGGGCTGCGAATGCCGCGAAAACACGTTGGAAGGGCCATGTTTCGGAAGCCAGGATTAAGGCTAGGGGTGCGTGATGGCGAGGCTTCGCAACGTGGCGCCGCCTGACCGCCCCGCGTTCCCGAAAGTCAAGAGCTCGCGTGACCGCGTCTTCTTAGTGAATTTGCCTTGCCCTGTGTGTAGGGGGCCACGCGCTCCTGGTTCCCCGCGGCCGGGCGTGCCTTTCGATGGCAAACACTTCTGCCCCCGGTGCGGCATGCGTACTGGGCCGGGGGGTGCGTGATGGCGCGAATCCGAACCACTAAGGCCGTCTCTGTCGACGAGTGGCCGGCCGAGCTTGAGGACCGCTATAGCCCGCATTGGGTGACCGATCGGGCGCTAGCGGCGTGGGCTGAACACGCGCAAGTGCTGGCGAGCAAGTCTCGCTCTGGCGGTCCGCTGGCTCGCTGGGCTTGTGCCATCGAGGGCTGGTTGCGCACGTGTCACCCTGACCCGCGATGGCCCGCGCACATGGACTTTCGGTGGCTCACGCAAAGCGATCTGTACCGGTTCTACAACGCCGCACATAGGGGCGCGATCTTGGAGTCGCTCGGGCTGGATACCGAGGGCGCCATCAACTACTTCTTGAATGAAAGGGGCTGATCATGTCCGAACGTGTGGTGAAGGTCACTCTTAAGGGTGAGGCGGCTGGGCTTAAGCGGGCGTTGCAGGATGCGCGCACGGAGTCTGAGAAGACGGCGAACCAGTTCGACAAGGACGGGAAGAAGATTGAGTCCGCGTCTGGGCGGATGGCACGCTCGGCGCAGGTTAACCAAGAGGCGTGGCAGCGTTCGGGTGCGGCCTTGGTGGGTGTTGGTGTTGCCATTGCAGGTGTTGCTACGGCGATCCTCAAGACGGGTATCGCGTACAACACGTTGCAGCAGACGTCGCGTGCAGCGCTGCTCACCATCCTTGGCTCGACAGAGGCCGTCAACGCTCAGATGGCGAAACTGGATGACTTCGCGCGCCAGTCGCCGTTTGCGAAGCAGACGTTCCTCACTGCACAGCAGCAGATGCTCGCGTTCGGTATCGAAACCGAGAAGGTGCTGACATACCTGGATGGCATCCAGAACGCTGTGGCCGCGGCTGGTGGTGGGAATCAGCAACTTGCGGAGTTGGCGCAGGTCATTTCGAAGATCCATGCCGCGGGGAAGCTCACGGCGCAGGACTTCATCGAGTTCGGTAACCGTGGTGTTGATGCCGCAAGCATCATCGGTGAGCAGATGGGCAAGACCGGTGCCGCTATCCGCATGGAGGTCACTGAGGGCCTGATCGACGCGGATGATGCCCTTGATGCGCTTGTGGCTGGGATGAACACCCGGTTTGCGGGCGCCGCAGACAACGTGAAGAACACCTTCGCGGGCTCTCTTGACCGGGTGAAGGCCGCATGGCGTGACTTCTCTGCTGACCTTGCGACACCGCTTGTGGACCCCAATGGTGGTGGTGCGCTTGTTGGGTGGCTAAACGACCTCGCGGACGGGATGCGGGCCTTCCAGAAACTGCCTGATTCGGTGAAGAACTCCACGGCCGCCGTGTTGGGACTCACAGGCGTAGTGTCGCTGCTTGGCGGCGGGTTCCTGCTGCTCGCGCCCCGCATTGTGGCGACCAAGACCGCCATGGACCAACTGAACATCTCCATGGGCAAGACTGCGGGCATTGCGGGCAAGGCGACCGCGGCACTCGCGGTCATGGCTGCGGCTTCCGGTGTTCCACAGTGGGCCTCAGGGACCGCGACCGGTGCGAACGAAGCCGAGAAGGCCCTGCTGGACCTCGCGAGCGGTGCTGACATTGCCGATACTGCGTTGGGTAAGTTCACCGCGCAGAACGCGTGGAAGAAGTTCACGCTTGGCGACCTCGGCTCAGCCAAAGAAATGTTTGACACCCTGGCGAACACCAGCGCGTGGAACAAGTTCGATAACGTGCTGTCATCGGTTGCCACGCTTGGGCAGACCACATCTGCCAGCAGGCTAGAGGCAGAGAAGTTCTTCGCCAGCGTCGATGCTGGACTCGCGTCGATGGCTGCCGGTGGAAAGGCTGCGGATGCGTCACGCGCCATCGACATCCTTGCCTCCCAAATGGGAGCCAGCACTGACGAGGTCCTCGAGTTCCTTCCGGCCTACCGCGATGCCCTTGCCGCCGCATCCGTAGAGCAAGACGTTCTCACGAAGAACGGCCTGAAGACTGCCGAGCAGTTGGAAGCGGAGGCGGAGGCGGCGAAGGCCGCACAGAAAGCGCTCGAGGAGTACCACGAGGCCCTTGCGAACGCGAACGCGTCGTTCATTGACCAGCAGGGCGCGTATGACGCGGTGATTGACAAGAACCGTGAGTGGGCGCAGGCCATTGCGGATTCCACGAAGTCCGCGAAGGACTCCTACACCGACTACTACGACGGTCACACGGTGAAGGTCAAGGACTACATCAAGCAGATGCGGGAGCAGGTGAAAGCCCAGCAGGAGTGGCACGACAACATCGACACCCTGACTGCCCGCGTGAACGATGACACGTCGGGCGAGTTGAAGGACAGTGCGCGGGCAATGCTTGACCAGCTCGTGCAACAGGGTGCCTCGGGCGCCCCGCTGATTGACATGCTCGCGGGTGCCACCGATGCGGAGTTCAACAAGATCGTGGCCCTGTGGGCCAAGGGTGGCGCTGACGCCAATGATGCGTTCGCGGAGGGGTTCGACTCGGCGCTGAACCCGGAAGTGAAGCCGACCCTGGACATGCTTGGCGCGTCCACGGAGTACGGCAACTGGGTGAAGTCAATGTCGAACATCCCCATCAAGCCCGAAGTTGTGTTGCCGTCCGGCAAGGTCGGTAAGGGTGGTGGTGGCGGTGGGCCTGTGCCGCACGCGTATGCGACCGGTGGCGCGATTGTTGGTCCTGGTACGGGCACGTCGGACTCGGTGCTGATGTGGGGCTCGAATGGTGAGCACGTGTGGACAGCCGCCGAGGTTGCTGCCGCTGGTGGTCACGGTGCCGTGGAAATGATGCGTGCTGCGGCGATTCGTGGCTACGCGAACGGTGGCCCAGTGATGACAGCACCCGCACCCCAGATCATCCAGGTGCCCGTCACGTCCACGAACACCAACAATGCGCCGATCAACATCGGCACCCTCGTGTCGTCTGACGTCGCCGACTTTGAACGCCAGGCACGGATGCGGCGCCGCAACAACAACCTTGGAGGCCGCCGTGGGTGACCTCATTGACATTTCGGTGCTCGAATGCGCCTCGTATAAGGGCGGACCCCTCACGGCTGAGACCTTTGGCGCGCAGTTTGAAGAAGCCGTCGACGAACCGGTGGGTCTGCGCGATGAGTCCGACCAGGGCAACGAACTCGTTGAAGTTCGCCTTCGGGAGATCGACCTGGTCCATGGCGCGGAACCGTTGAACGCTCGACAGCATGAAGCCGAGCAACTGGTCTTGGCTTGGAGCTGCTTGGCCCGCCACGTTCGCTAGATCGCTTTGTGCGACAGGGCGTTCGCCGGAAATGGCTTGTGGAGGTCCTCAAGGATGTGCGCTTGTCGCCTGAGGTCGGCGGAAAAACCGTCTACCGCACGCTGGAGTTGCTCGGTGTAGCCGGCGGCTTGGTCGCGGACGTACCACTCGACCGGCGCCCAGTTGCCGGTGAGTGTCATCCATCCGAAGACGACGAGCAGGAACGCGAGCACGACTCGTCTTGGTGAGACATCGAATGCGATATTGATCCAGTCTGAAATGCGCACAACGTGATCATTGCACGCGCCGCTGACACCACTATTGATGTCACGCTTTAAAGGCGCCATGTGCTCAGCCACTGCGATCCGTCCCAACGGTGAATGCCGTACACCACCGCGCCGTTCTCAATTGTCCCTATTGGTCGCCTGTGCACACGCCTGGAAGGCGTTGAGTGTGTCTTCATGCCAAAGTGGTGCGTATGAGTTCCTCTAGCAAGTCGACGGCCAAGAACCGGAAGGCCGCCGCGCGGGCCGAGTTGCTGTTGTATGCCGAGCTCCAAAGAATCGAGCAGAGCGCTCTCGACTACTTGCGGACAGTTGAGGCACGCGCGAGCCAGCTGATGGCGAGCGCGGCGATCGTGGCAGCCTTGAGTGCAGTTGTCAAAGTCACGGTCTACACGACCATTGCCATGGTCCTGTTCGTCGGAGCTGCAGCTCTTGGCGCCGCGGCGCAGTGGCCCAGACCCGCGAGTGGCGGTGGTGCTCAGCGCACGCTTAATGGAGTTCGCGCGGACGGGGGCGAACTGGGTATCCGAAGCATGAATAACGGTCTCGCAAAGGCGATTGAGGATGTCCGGTCGATCACTGCCGCACGGAGTACGCTCGTACGCATCGGGGTCGTGGTGCAGATACTGGCGCTGACGGTACTCGTTGCTGGTTACGCGATCACATTCCAGGACCGCCTCTAGGAGATTGAGACCCGACATGGCACAGGTTGCACGCACGCAGGGCGACGGTGACTACAACGAGGAGCAGGAGCGGGGCGGCGATACTCCGCCGCCTATCCCGACTCCGAGCAAAACGCCAGGCGTTCATGACTGACACGTCAAATGACGTCCCTCCGGCGGACGGTGACTACAACGAGACCGTGTACTTCTCGCCGGGACAGGACGGTACGGAGATAGGTCTCGATGACACAGGTCAGACCGTCTTGTTCGGGTCCAGCGAGGGCGACGCGTAGCACGCCGCGCACGTAAATCGAATTGCGCTTTCGCGAGCACGTGACCGCGCCCGGATTGCCGCAACCAACCGTTATGACGTGTGCCCAGGCTGTTCAGTCGGTGATGTAGCCAGCCCAGATCAGGTAGGCGTGGAACGCTTGTTCCGGGGTCGCGTGCGCGCCGGGCGGTTGGCGGCCGTCGAGGTCCACTGTGATGCCACTGGGCGACCATCCGGAGGGCGTCTGCGTGATCCAGCCGATTGTGATGCCGTCACGACCGCGCATCGTGTACTGCCCGCCTGAGAACTCGGCGTCGTATCCGCCGTCGATGAGCTCCACCGTGGGTTCCTTTCGTTGAGAGTGAACTAGTACGCGGTTTACTATCGGCCATTGCGCAGACAAAGTGCGCGGGGCAGCAGGTTCTCAACCCATTCGAGGTGTTCCGTGTCTTCCGCGAGCGGCTCGCAACGCGAGTTCGTACCATGGGTGTGTGCACCTGCTTTTCGTAGATGAAAGCGGAACTCCGCCGCCTCCTGACAAGACGGACTCTCAACCCCATTTCGTCCTTGGCGGCATTATCGTGCCCGAGGAGGTTTGGCCCAAGCTCACGTCGGACCTCAATCGTGCAAAGGCGCGGCACGGGGTAGTCGGGGAGATCAAGTGGCGGTACTTCTCGCCGGCGCGCGGCGGCAAACCGCACAGCTTGAGCCACTTAACCGACGACGAGAAGGGCCTGCTGCGCACGGAACTCTTCGAGGCTGTCGCGAAGTACCGATCTGTGCGTGTGATTGCGGCGGTGGTCGACACAGCCGCGGCTTACCGCCATTGGCCGTCGCTCAAGTCAGACGACGACTTGTATCACCTCGCGTTCAAGCAGCTAAGCGAGCGCTTCCAGTACTTTCTGCAAGATCTCGAACGCATATCCGGTCAGTCCACGAGAGGCTTAATTGTGAGCGACAACCGAAACAACGATCAGGACAGTCGCCTCAAGGAGTTCCATCAAAGTCTGCTCGCTGGAGGCTCCTTCACCTCCGGCTACGCCAACCTCGTCGAGGGACTTTTTATCGCGGCCTCACATCACAGTCCCGGGACGCAGTTCGCCGACCTCGTAGCGGGAGCGATCTTCCGAAGCGAGTTCCGTGGCGACTCGCGCTTCTACGACCAGATCGCAGCGTCGGTACGCAGAGGGCCGAACGGTCAGGTGGCCGGATACGGTCTGGTCTACATCCCAAAAAAGTAAGACGCCGTGTCCGGGTTTCCCCAAGAACCTGCGGTAGCGACGCAGTCACGGCGTACTTCAAGAGTAACAGTCGGCGGTGACATTCGTTCGGAAGCACGGTGCCTCGGCGTAACTTGCGTGGGATTTCGCTGAGGGTGCCACAACCGCCCCCCAGGCCGAAACCTGAGGGGCGGTGCTTGTGGGGTCAGAGCGTGGGCGCTTCGAAGCTCTCCCACTCGTCCGCAACCGAGGTCAGCGCTTTGAGCATGCCTTCGAGTTCCGAGCGGGTGTCGAAACTGAGGGCGCGTTCACCATCTACACAGATCACGAGTTGCACAACCTCTTCGCCCGGTTCGAACTCCGCAAAGAGCTCGATACGGCCACACATCTCGTTGACCTGACCGAGTCGGCGCCGCATGCTCACGTCGTTATGGGGCCCGCAAACGCACACCTCGGTAGCCCAGGCGGGGATGTTTGTCGCCTCCGGCCAGTGGTCCGCGGCCTCGTCCTCCTTGCGCCGTACCCACGCAGGGCGGTGGTCCTCGATGGTGCTCATGCCACAGCCTCCTGACCGCCAGCCATAGCCCAACCGCGGCGTTCGGCTTGGCGCAGCGCGTCCTCGAATTCCCGGTCATCGGCGATCCGAGCGGGTGGGGCCGTGATGACGGTCGCCTTTTTGTAGTCCACGGCTCGCGCCACGAGCTCGAACAGGGTCATGCCGAGCGCAGTTGCGATCCGGTCCACCTCGTCGAGCGTGTACGGGAATCGGTCCTCAGAGCGACGGATGAATCCGCCGAGACCGAGCCCTGAGTGCTTTGCGAGGTCCTCGGTGGAGAGCCCAGCATCGGAGGCGAGGTCGTTGATCGCCTCCACCACCGCCGACACCGCTGGAGTCGCGACGCGATCAGACTGACAGGGCTTGAGGGCCATCGTGTTGGCGGGCCTAGCCACCACTCTCTCCATTCAGGGCGTCGAGCACACCAGCGGCCAAGAACAGATCTAGGGCCAGGTCTCGAGCCTGTTGCGCGGTCTGGATGTCGCCAGGGAGGTCGCAAGCGATCACGGGTGCGCCCACTGTCGCCCCATGGTCGTGAGAACCGATTAGCACTCCGAAAGGTGAGTCCGGGCGCAGGTCGCATACCGAGAGTCCCTCGTCATCAGCATCACCCCAGGCTCGGTCGGGCACTTCATCGACGCGAGCCTTGAGCCGCACCAGGTCGGCAAGAGTGGACGCAACATCGCGGATTGCCGAGTCGATTGCCGTGCCTTGGTCATCGGCGAAGTGGTTGACGTATCCGTACAGCAGGACCTCGATCGCTTCGTTCGGCACGACCTGGCCGTCTCGCCACTCGAAGTCCTGGCTCGCGGTCACGTCGCCAGCGTCGTACCACGCGTGGCGCCTGATCTGTCCTTCGTGCTGTTCCCACGGCTCGTCCCAGCTCTGAGCCCATGCGGGCAGGGGCGGGTTCTCGGGGGCTGCGACTGTGGCCTCGGCGCTCACTTCGCACCGCTCAGGATCTTTGCAGCCTCGTCGGCTGCGGCGTTGAGGGCGAAAGCGAGGCTTCGCAGCCCAGCGACATCGCGGAACTTGACGCCGAACTCACTGACGAGGATGAAGGTCTCGGCCGCCTGGTCGCCCTGCTGAGGCTCGTGGACGATCTGAGGCGCGAGAGCCACCCTCGTTGGGCCGCTCATGTCATCGGTCTCGTGGTACACCCCGTTGATGGGGCGTCGGTCCAAGTTGCGCACGAACCAACCGGGCTCGCCGTCGAAGTGCTCGTAGTCGACGGCCCAAGCGGGCGCGTCCTTAATGAGGTCTGCTGAGATGGTCATGTCTTCCTCCATGTGTTGAGGCCGGGCGTTTCCCGGCGTACAGTGAGGGTCTCGCCGCGGTCTGACACGGTGACGGTCGCAGCGGAGCGATTAGTCACCAAGTAGGACGGCGCGAGAGCAAAGACGTAAATAGCCTGGTAAAGAATGGTTTGGGGTAGATTCCCGCCATCTCCACCATCCCTGTTGTACAAAGCCCCCGGTTTGGACTAGCCGGGGGCTTTGTCTTGCCCGACGCTGTGGCCTGGTCTTCTGCGCATTGCCGTGGGATCGCGTTCCCTGATGCCTGGGTGTCGTCTCCGCGTGATTTCCAGCACTCACGCACTCAGGGAAACTCGCGGGGCGGCCTCGTCAGCCGAACGTTCGGTACTTGCGGTGCACGGTTTGGCGAGTGACGCCCAAGAAGGTGCCGATCTCGGCCCAACTGAGTCCCTGGTTCCGGGCGCGGCGCACGGCGAGTTCTTCGCGGCCAGCGAGTTCTCGCTTGGCCCTCGCCACGGCACGCAGCTCACCGATGATGCTGTCGTCAAACTGGCCGCCAACTGAGGTCTTCATGCTCGTCAGCATATGCTGACGCAGCTGGCAGCAGGTGTCCGTTCGCCTCCCAGCGAAACGTAGGGTGGATGCATGGAACTTCGCACGCTCGCGCATGCCCCATTCGCCGTCTCCGCAGTAGGCCTTGGCTGCAACAACTTTGGCCGCGAGGGCACGGTTACGGAGACCCAAGAAGGGACCGACGCGGTGATCAACGCGGCACTCGACGCCGGAGTGACCTTCTTCGACACGGCGGACATTTACGGCGGTACCTGGGGGCTCAGCGAGTCGCTCATGCGCACGGCGCTCGCGGATCGCCGCGACGAGGCGATCATCGCCACCAAGTTTGGCCACAACGAGGTGGCCACTCCGCTCGATGAGCTAGGAGCGAAGGGATCGCGCGCGTACCTGCGCGCGGCGGCGGACGCCTCGCGCGAACGCCTTGGCATCGACGTCATCGACGTGTTCCAGATTCACACCCCTGATCCCGCCACGCCGATCGAAGAGACCCTCGCCGCGCTCGCCGAACTCGTGAGCGAGGGCGCCATCAGGGCGTACGGCGCGTCGCAGTTCACCGCGGCTCAGCTCCGCGAGGCGAATGCCGCCGCGGACGCGCTGGGCGTCCCGCGCTTCGCCACGAGCCAAGACCAGTTGAGCCTTGCCGCGAGGGAGGCCGAAGTAGACGGACGCATCGACGCCGCGGTGGAAGGCGGGCAGGGGTACTTGCCGTTCTTCCCTCTCCACAACGGCCTGTTCACGGGCAAGTTCACGCGCACAGAGCGGCCAGGAGACACGCGCATCGCGCGCATTCGCCCGCAGATTGCGGATGACGCCAACTGGGACGCCATGGAGGCCTACCAGGCACTTTGCGATGACTGGGGCATCACGATGCTGGACGCGACCTTTGGCTGGTTCCTCGCGAACCCGGCCATAGCGTCGGTCATCGCGGGGGCGACGCGTCCGGAGCAGGTGGCCGCCAACGCGGCCGCGGGCAAGACGCGTCTCAGCGCAGAACAGGTGGCGCAGATCGACGCGCTGTTCCCCGCGCCACGAGCTGCCTAGGAAGCGTCCTCGACGCGAGCGCGAATCCGCGTACCCCACGGATCTGAGAAGGTGATCTCGCGTCCGTCGTCCTCGATCGCCACCCCAGCGAAGGCGAGGCGAGAGCGCAAGGCGGCCACAGCGTCGGGCGTGGGCAGCACCAAGTCCATGCGGCCAAGGCCAAGCGATGCCGCGCGCGGGCCGGCACCGCGCGAGTTCCACGTGTTGAGCCCCACGTGGTGGTGGTACCCGCCGGCGGACACGAAGAGGGCAGTGCCCATGTCGAAGATCTCGTCGAAGCCCATCACGTCCACGTAGAAGCGCTTGGCGGTGGGGATGTCGCCCACCTGAAGGTGCACGTGACCAACTGACGCGCGCGCAACCGGCGAGGAGAACTCGCCCTCGGTGAGGTGCTGCTCGAGGTAGCCGTTGGCGTCGATGTACTCGGTGCCCATGAGAGGACGGCCGGCGGCGTCGCGCTGCCAATCAGTGCGCGCCCGATCCCAATACAACTCCACGCCGTTGCCTTCAGGGTCATCGAAGTAGAACGCCTTGCTCACCAAGTGATCAGCGCTTCCCGTGTACGAGCGAGGCGCCGCTTGCGCCACGCGCGCCACCGCGGCCGCGAGGCCGGGCTCGGAGTCGAAGAGCACGGCGGTGTGGAACAGCCCGGCGCCGCGACGGTCGAACGCAGGCAGCCCAGCTGACGGGGTGAGAGACATCGTCTCCACGCCGCCGCGGCCAAGCACGTGGGTGGCGCCGTCCTCACGGATGGGCTCCAGCGCAAGCACGTCACGGTAGTACGTGAGCATGGTGTCGAGGTCCTCAACAAGGAGGCGCACGGGACCCATGCGGGTCGCAGCATCTATGGACGACGCAGGGGCGATGGATTCTGGCACGCCAACTGAACGCCCTGTGAGATGCGTTATTCCCTGGCTCGGGGCCGCTGGCGGGGCGATTACGCTGGCGCAATGACCCAACCGGCGATGTCTCTGCGCGGCCTCACCAAGGTCTACGGCACCCTGCGCGCGGCCGACGCGATCGACCTCGACATCCCCGCGGGCTCCTTCTACGGCGTCGTGGGGCCCAATGGCGCGGGCAAGACCACCACGCTGTCGATGGCGACGGGGCTGCTTACGCCTGACGCGGGAACGGTCCACATCCTTGGCATTGACCTCTGGCGACAGCCCGACGCTGCCAAGCCTTTGCTTGGCGTGTTGCCTGATGGGCTGCGCACCTTTGACAGGCTTACCGGGGCAGAGCTGATCTCGTACGCGGGGCGGTTGCGGGGGCTGGCACCCGACGTCATTGCGCCACGCCGCGACGACCTCATCGCCACCCTTGACCTTGGCGGAGCTGCCCGCACCCTTGTCATGGACTACAGCGCGGGCATGGCGAAGAAGATCGCGCTCGCGTGCGCGCTGATTCATGCGCCGCGCGTGCTGGTGCTCGACGAGCCATTCGAGGCCGTGGACCCGGTGAGCGCCACGGGCATTCGCCGCATCCTCATCGACTTTGTCGCTGGCGGCGGCACCGTGGTGATGTCCTCCCATGTGATGGCCCTCGTCGAGCGCCTGTGCACGCACGTTGCCGTGGTCGGTGCGGGCCGGGTGCTCGCGTCGGGTGGCATCGACGAGGTGCGGGGCGGAGCAGAGCTTGAGGAGCGCTTCGTGGAACTCGTTGGCGACGAGCGCGATCACAGAGACCTCACGTGGTTGCGACCGTCGTAGGCCTCCGCCTCACCTCGATGCGCCACCTGCTGGTGCGTGAGTGGTGGCGGTTGCTAATCCTCATCGCCGGTGGCATCTGGATGCTCACCTTGGTGCCAGGGGTGTTGTGGGCGCGTGCCGAACTCAGCGTCACCGATCCGGACGCCCGCACCGTGGCGCTCGCGAGCCTTGGGATTGTCTTTGTGCTGGGCTGGGCGCTCGTCCCGATCCTCGTGGCGGGTGGCGATGACACCCTTGACCCGCGGCGCTTCGCCCCGCTTGGGGTCAAGGCGTCACGCATCATGCCGGGCCTGTTGGTGGCGTCCCTCCTCACTTTGCCTGCGGCGTTCTTCGCATTTCTGTGGCTCTCGCTTGCGTCCAGTTGGTTCTCTGAGGGTGCCGGAGTGGGCGCGTTCGCGCTGTTTGGCGCGGTGGTGCAGACCGTGTCTCTTGTCGCGGTGGCGAAAGTGGTGGCCGCGTGGGCCGCGCGCGTGTTCGCCAATCGTGCCGCGCGCACCGTCGCGCTCGGCGTGACGGCGCTGGTCACTCTCTTCATGGGCTACCTCACGTGGCGCGCCCTCAGCAGAGGCCTCGAGTACCTCTTCGAGACCGAGTTTGACGTTGTCATCGACGCCATCGCGCGCACGCCCCTCGTCTCCGCCCTCACCGCGCCAGAGCGCGCAGCCGCCGGCGACTGGACCTCGGCGTGGTGGCTCATGGGGGCCGCGACCGCATGGGTACTCGTCTTGCTTCTCGCATGGCGCGCCAACGTGGCCTTCGCGCTCGTCACTCCCGTCTATCGCAGCGGTGGCGGCCGTACCAGGCCCGACGCTGTGGTTGGCGCTGGCCGTCACGTCCCCTTCTTGCGCCGCGCGGACCGCGCGGGACCGGCGGGCGCCGTGTACGCGCGCACGGCGAGGGCGTGGCGCTCCGATCCCCGTTACGTGACGGGCCTCATCGCAGCGGTGCTCATGCCCACCGTCTTTGTTGCGGTGATCATCCCGGCGTTTGACCTGGATCCACGCTGGGCATTCGCGGCTCCGTTTGTGTTGGCAACCTCGGTGGGGTGGGGGCGTCACAACGACGTCGCCTACGACTCCTCCGCATTGTGGCTCGACGTCGTGGCGGGCCGGCGGGGTGGTCCCGTGATGCGCGGGCGCTTCGCGGCAGTGGCGATGTGGTCGCTTCCGCTTGTGGCTGTCGCCGGGCTCGTCACCGCGGGCTGGTCTGGTCATTGGGAGCTTGCGCCGGCGGTCACGGGAGCCGCCGTTGGCGCGCTCGGCACGTCGCTCGCGGTGGCGGCGGTCACGTCCGTGCTGTTGCCCTACCGCGTGCCCGCACCAGGGGAGAACCCTTTCGGTGCCGAGGTGGGCACGGTTGGTGCGGGCCTCGTTGGTCAGCTCGCGTCCTCGGCGGCAACGTTCGTGCTGCTGCCGCTCGTGATCGTGCCGTGCGTGCTCGCAATCGTGGTGGACGCGCGGTGGGGGATTGTTGCGGGCCTTGGCGGCTTGGGCATCGGCACCGCCGCATACGTCTACGGGTTGCTCGTTGCCGGGCGGCTCTACGACGCGAGGGCGGGAAAGCTGCTCGCGGCCATCAGTTGATTGCGGGCTACGATGGCCGGATGAGCGAGACGCTTGACCCCCAGCCCCAGTCGCAACCGCAGCGTGACTCTGAACAACGAGGTGGCACGGCCACCATCGAGCGCGTCGAGACGCGCGAGCTGAGCGAGCCCGGAGACGCCGAGCGCTTCTCGCACTACGTGCGCAAAGAGAAGATCCTCGAGTCCGCGATGACGGGCGAGCCCGTCATCGCGCTGTGCGGCAAGGTGTGGGTGCCCGGTCGGGATCCGCAACGCTTCCCCGTGTGCCCCGCGTGCAAGGAGATCATTGACGGCCGCTTTGGTCCGGAAGACGGCGGCGAGTAGCGCGTCCGTTCGGGCGAGTCGCTCGTAGGCTGGTGCCCGTGAGCACCAACAGCGAGTTCGAGACCGAGGGCTCCATAGCCACTCGCCTCGACGATGTGTGGGTCACGATCGTGTGGAACGATCCGGTCAACCTCATGAGCTACGTGACACATGTGTTCCAGACGTACTTCAACCTGACCCTCGAGGACGCGGAGAAGCGCATGCGCGAGGTCCACGAGAACGGCCGCTCCGTGCTCAGTTCCGGACCGCGAGAGAAGATGGAAGTGGACGTGCAGGCCATGCACTCGTACGGGCTTTGGGCCACCCTGCAGAGGTCCGGCGAGTGAGGGGTTTTAGGGCCGACGGCGCGGTCGCCATCGCGGAACTCGACGACGAGGAGCGGCTCGTCGTCGCTCGGATCGTCGCGGACGTGGCGTTGCTGCTCGGCGCCGAACCCTTTGGCTCGGACCATCCCGGCGATAGTTCTCCCGCAGACATTGACATCGATGATCCGTTTGAGCACTTGCGGGGCCTTGAGGAGTCGATCAAGGAGCCGAGCGACCCCGCAATTCTTCGGTTGCTCCCCAACGCCGCGCCTACCGATCGCGAGGCCGCTGACGAGTTTCGCAGGCTCACGGATGGAGAGTTGCGCGCCACCAAGATCCGCAGGCTCCGGCGCATCTGGGAGCAACTGAGCTTCGGCTCGAATGGTGCCAGCGACGAGGAGTGGGTGGTGAACGAGGACGAGGCGTTCGCTACCGCTGCGGCCCTCACAGACGTACGGCTCGTGCTTGCGTCGCGTTTGGGGCTCACTACCGACGACGACGCCGATCGCCTGCACCAAGAGATTGACCTGGCAACGCACGCGCTCGAGACGGACGAGGAAGAGGTGCTGCCCATCGACCACGAGCGCGTGTGGCTCGGCATGCTCTATCAAGCGCTCACCTGGCTGCAAGAGACGCTCGTTGAATACGTGGCAAGACCTAAGGAGACCGATGTCTAGCGCGCCCATTGGCGTCTTTGACTCAGGCGTTGGCGGGCTCACCGTTGCTCGCGCGATGATGGACATGATGCCCCACGAGTCGATCCATTACGTGGGAGACACACTTCACGGGCCGTACGGTCCGCTACCCATCGCCGACGTCCGCAAGCACGCGCTCGCGATCATGGATCAGCTCGTCGACGATGGGGTGAAACTGCTGGTAATCGCCTGCAACACGGCATCGGCGGCGGTTCTTAGGGACGCCCGCGAGCGCTTCGCGAAGGAGCGCGGCGTTCCGGTGGTCGAGGTCATCGTGCCCGCCGTGCGCCGTGCCGCCGCGCTGTCGCGCAACCGTCATGTAGGCGTCATTGGGACCGTGGCAACGATCACGTCTGGCGCCTATGACGACGCACTCGCCGGCGCCCCAGACATCCACGTGACGAGCCAGGCGTGCCCGCGTTTCGTGGAACTTGTCGAGGCCGGAGTGACGTCCGGCCCAGAGGTGGTCACCGTGGCACGCGAGTATTTGGCACCGCTCAGCGAGGCTGGGGTCGACACCGTGATCCTCGGCTGCACCCACTACCCGATGCTCGCGGGAGCCATCGGCTACGTCATGGGCGAAGACGTCACGCTTGTGGACTCCGCAACGGAGACGGCCATCGACGTCTACCGCGCGCTCGCCGCGAATGGCCTTGAGGCGCCAACGGACACCATCCCCGCCCACCGCTTCTTCGCGACGGGAGAGCGTGATCGCTTCGAGGCGCTCGCGCAGCGCTTCCTCGGCCCCGTCGTCACCACCGTGGAGTCGCTGTGAGGCTCACGATCGTTGGCTCCGCCGGGTCAACGGCGAGCCCGGAATCGCCAGCCTCCTGTTACCTCCTCGAGGCCGACGCTGACGGGAGGACGTGGCGACTCGTCCTCGACCTGGGCTCGGGCGCAATTGGCCCGCTGCAGGGCTACTGCAATCCCGCTCGCGTGGATGGCGTGCTCATTAGCCACGGGCACCCGGATCACTGCGCGGACCTTGGCGCCCTGTCCGTGCTGCGCCGCTACGGCCCAGATCGCGACGCGAACCTCCCGCGCCTGAACCTCTTTGGCCCACCAGGAATCGACCGCCGCATCCTCGAGATCGGCGGCGATACCGGGCCGGATGCCACCTACGACGACCTCAGCGAGTTCGACTTCACCGCTCTCCAGCACGGTGCGCGGGTGTCCCTTGGCCCCTTCGACATCACCGCGGCCAAAGCCTTCCACCCCGTCCCCGCGCTCGCATATCGCATCGAGGGACCCTCGCCGTATCAGGGCCGCGCCTCCATGGTGTTCACCGGAGACACCGATCGCTGCTCCGAAGTGGACGATCTCGCGAAGGGCTGCGACCTCCTCCTCGGCGAGGCGGGCTGGGCGCATCGCTGGGAAAACCCGCCTGGTATCCACATGAATGGTGACGAGCTGGGGAGACTGGCCGCAGCGTCGGGCGCCGCCACAACCGTGGTGACTCACATCGCCAGCTGGGTACCTGCTACCGACACGATGGCGCAGGTTCATCAGCACGTCCCGAGTGCCGCGCGCGCCCTTCCCGGGCAGGTCTACGAGTTCTGAAGCCCTAGGCTCGGAGGTATGACGATCACGCGCGCGGATGGCCGCGCTTTCGATGAACTCCGCCCCATTTCCTTCGAGCGCGGCTTCCAGGCCGCCGCAGAGGGCTCGTGCCTTGTGGCGTTTGGCGGCACGCGCGTGCTGTGCTCCGCGTCGTTCACGCAGGGCGTGCCGCGCTGGAAGCAGGGAAGTGGTGAGGGCTGGGTCACCGCCGAGTACTCGATGCTCCCGCGCGCCACCAACACGCGCAACGATCGCGAGTCCGTGCGCGGCAAGATCGGTGGCCGCACGCACGAGATCTCGCGGCTCATCGGCCGTTCCTTGCGCGCGATCATCGACGTCAAGCAGCTGGGCGAGAACACCATCGTCCTTGACTGCGACGTGATCGACGCGGACGGCGGCACGCGCACCGCCGCCATCACCGGCGCGTACGTGGCACTGGCCGACGCTGTGGCATGGGGCCGCGCCAACGGCGCCATTGGTGCTGGTAAGAAGCCGCTGTCGGGTTCTGTTTCTGCGGTGTCGGTTGGCATCATCGACGGTGTCCCGATGCTCGACCTCCCGTACGTGGAGGACGTGCGGGCAGAGACCGACATGAACGTGGTCATGACCGGCACGGGCGGCTTTGTGGAGGTGCAGGGCACCGCGGAGGGCGCGCCGTTCTCTCGCGCCGAGCTGGACGCGCTCCTGGAGCTCGCCACCGCTGGCAACGCCGAACTTGCCCGCCTGCAGGCGCTGGCCTTGGAGGGCTAATGGCGCGCATCGCGCTCGCCACCCACAACGCGCACAAGGTGGGGGAGATCCTCGCGATCCTTGAGCCGTTGGTGCCTTCGCTCGCGGATGGGGACATCGCGTCTGCGGGGGAGTTGGGGGCGCCGTCGCCCGTGGAGGACGGCACCTCGTTCGCCGAGAACGCCCTGATCAAGGCGCGTGCCTTGTGCGCGTCCTCGGGCCTGCCTGCGATCGCGGACGACTCCGGCATCGCCGTGGACATCATGGGTGGAGCGCCGGGAATCTTCTCCGCACTGTGGTGCGGCCGCCACGGGGCAGACGCAGAAAACCTGCAGCTGCTCCTGGATCAGATGGCGGACATCCCGGCCGCTCACCGCGGCGCAGCCTTTGTCTGCGCCGCCGTGCTCGTGAAGCCAGACGGCACCGAAGTGGTGGAAACGGGAACGGTACGTGGGGCTTTGGCGACCACAGCGTCGGGCAGCAACGGCTTTGGCTACGACCCCATCTTCATCCCAGACGGCTACGCGGTGACGAGCGCGGAACTGAGCCCAGAGCAGAAGAACGCGATCTCGCATCGCGCTGCGGCGTTCCGTGCCCTGGCCCCCCACATCGCGGCGACGTTGATTCCCAAGGGTGTCAGTGACTGATGTGACTGGTGCGACTCAAAACAGTGCGCACCGAGTCACAGGCCCCACATCTTTATCTGAGGCCCTTGTTTGTCCACCGCCTACGGCAGCACGCCGCAATACGCAAGGCCCTGCCGCAGCAACACATCTTGGCCATGCGCCATCTCGCCGGATACCTCGGGTGATGCGGCTTCCTCGGGCGTGAGCCACACGATGTCCAGCGCGTTCTGGGAGGGCGAGCAATCGCCGTCAACGGGCACCACATAGGCGAGCGCCACGGCGTGCTGGCGCGAATCGTAGAACGGCGTCACGCCGGGCGTAGGGAAGTATTCGGCGATCGCGAACGGCGTTGGGGACGTGGGCACCTGGGGCAGCGCCACGGAGCCGAGGTCCTTCTCAAGGTTACGGATCAGGGCGTCGCGCACGGTCTCGTGATACATGACGCGGCCCGCAACAAGCGCCCGGGAAATCACGCCCTCGTCAGCGCGCAAGAGCAGCCCAATCTCGGCTACCTCGCCGCGGGGATTAATGCGCACCGGAATCGCGTTCACGTACAGCAAGGGAAGCTCAGAACGCACATGGTTGAGTTCGTTGTCACTCAGCCAGCCTGTTGGCTCTGAAGGCAGTTCGGCCATGTCGGTCATGAGTCTTTTCTACCGCCTCCGCGCGCTGAATTCTCTACGCGCGCCGAGGCGTGACACCCTAGAACGTGAATCATGCGGCGAGGCCGCGAGAGAGGAAACCATGGCAACCGTTGACCTGACCACCGCCACTTTTGACGAGACCGTGAGCCAGGACGGCATCGTGCTCGTCGACTTCTGGGCGGAGTGGTGCGGCCCCTGTAAGGCGTTTGCGCCCATCTACGGCGCTCTGAGCGAGGACAAGCCGGAGATCACCTTCGCCAAGGTGGACACCGAGGCCAACCAAGAGCTCAGCAACCGCTACCAGATCACTGCGATCCCCACGCTCATGGCGTTCCGCGACGGCATCATGGTCTTCAGCCAGCCCGGCGCGCTTCCGGCTCCCGCTCTCCAGCAGCTCGTTAGCGCCGTCGAGGGCCTGGACATGGACGACGTGCGCAAGCAGGTTGCCGCGCAACAGTCCTAACGGCACCACTTTTCTGCCCGACGCTGGGGCCAGTGATGGCCCTGGCGTCGGGTTTTCTTGTGCGCGCTACCGCAGGCTAGAGCCGCGTGGCGGCCGCGACAACGGCCACCACGCCGAGCGCGATGATCGCGCAGGCCGCGACGAGGCCAAGGGTCCGCACCGCCCGCTCGGACACGTTCGCGCCGACGAGGCCGCCCACCACGGCAAGCGCGGACTGCCAGATCAGGGACGCGAGCGCGGTGCATGCGACAAAGACGATGGGCCCGGCAACGGACGTGGTGACGGTTGTCACCACGGCAGAGAGCGCCAAGAAGTACACGATCGTCGCCGGGTTGAGAGCGGTGAGGGCCACGAACCGCCAGTACACAGCGAGCTTGCTGCCGGCCACGACCTCTTGCGTTGATTCAGCGTGCGCGCGGATCGCGGCCACCAACTGGAACACGCCAATCCCGATGATTACCAGGCCAGAGACCAAGGCGAGCGTGGGAAGGGCACCCTCGATAGCGTCGGACAGTGTGGCACCAAGTGCCACCGCGAGCGTGCAGTACAACAGGTCAACCGACGCGGCGCCGGCGCCGGCGGCGAGGCCGTAGCGAACCCCGCGCACCATGCCCTCGCGGAGGATGAGCACGGCGATCGCCCCAACGGGCATCGCGATCGCGAAGCCCGCGGCAAACCCTGCGAGGGCAAGCACCAGCAAGTCATGCGTCACTGGTGCCCCTCTCTCAAGTGCGCGAGGCGGGACTTGAACCCGCACGTCCGAGGACACTGGAACCTAAATCCAGCGCGTATGCCAATTTCGCCACTCGCGCGCGGCATCAAGAATACGGGAGCGTCAGCCAATCCCGAGGTCACGGCGCAACCGCCCAACGTGACCCGTTGCCTTGACGTTGTAGAACGCGTGGGTGACCACGCCGTCGGGCCCGATGACGATCGTGGTGCGAATGGTGCCGTCGATGAGCTTGCCGTACAGGTTCTTCTGCCCCCACGCCCCGTAGGCGTTCTGGATCGCGAGGTCTTCGTCGGACACGAGCGTGTACTGCAAGTGCTCTTGCGCGCGGAACTGGGCGAGCACCTCAGGGGCGTCCTTGGAGATGCCAACGACCTGGTAGCCGTGCGCCTTGAGCGCATCGAGACTGTCGCGGAAGTCACACGCCTGGGTGGTGCAACCAGGAGTCATCGCTGCCGGGTAGAAGAACAGGATGACCGTGGCTCCGCGGTGCTCCGAGAGGCTAAACGTGCTGGTATCTGTTGGAGCGGTGAAGTCTGGGGCGGTGTCGCCGGGCGTCAGGAGGTGGCGGGTCATGGCGCCCAGGGTAGTGGCGTTGGTGACCCGGTTTGAACGCGCGCATTCCGATTTCACACCCCGCCGTCACCCTGCTAAACTTGTATCTCGCTATCAAGCACCTCTAGCTCAATTGGCAGAGCAACTGACTCTTAATCAGTGGGTTCTGGGTTCAAGTCCCAGGGGGTGTACCAAGAAAGGCCCCATCCATACGGATGGGGCCTTTTTCATGCCCGACGGTGGGGCTGGGTTTCGCGTTTGGCTCTCGTTAGCGCCAGCGGCCGCGCCACCACGACGTCTGCGCACCGGCTTCAGCTTGGGCCTCGCGCTCTGCCCTGCCCGCCGCCTCCAGTTGTGCGCGGCGGCGGCGACGGCGCCGTCCCGTGGTGACGATTCGGTACAGCGCTATGCCCAAGAAGATGAAGAAGAACAGCACGAGGATGGGCACGAACAGCGCTACGAGGCATAGCGCCACGGACAGCGCGTCTTCCGCGAACGAGGCGATGGGCGCGCCGGTGCCGCCCGTCGAGGCGTTGACTGCGGGCCGCGCGACCGCCTTGCCGGTGTGCACGCCGAGCGCGAGAAGGGCGCCTGCGATTCCGGCGATCCAGGGATGCTCAAACCAGAAGTCGGACTGCCCCTGTACGTCCGCGGACGCGGTGGCCACGAACATCACGCCGCCAACAACGGGGCGCACCAAGAACTGCAAGAGGTCGTTGATGTGGTCAACACCAGGGATCTTGTCGAGCACGAGTTCGCTCAGCAGTAGCACGAGGCCGATCACGATGACGGGCCACGACTGCAGCCACTCGAGCTCTGGAGGCAGCACGATCACGTCGGTGAAGCGGGCCAACGCGCCCACGAGCACGATGGGGATGAACGCGTTGAGGCCAGACGCCGCAGCAAAGCCGGAGCCGGTCAGCAGGGCGATTGCCCACGCTTCCATCGTTGCCTCCCTCTCGACGCGCGTGATTCAACCACCCACGATAGCGTGGCAAACGGCGCCCGAGAGTCGGGGCCGCGGGGGGAGGAGGGAGCGTCCCATGGGAACTCTCATCGGCACGCTTATCTTTGGCGCAGTGCTGGCAGTCATTGCCTCGCTGATCCAGAAGGGCTCGTCCGGAATGCCGTGGTGGGGCAACTGGATCGCCGGAATCGGCGGTGCGCTGCTCGGCTACTGGATCGCTGGCCTCTTCGGCGTGGACAAGACCGACGGGATCGACTGGATCCGCTGGGCCATCTCGATCGCGGTCGCCGTGATCCTGCTTGGTGTGGGGCGGGCGGTGTTCGCCAAGAAGGTGTAGCGCACACACGACGAAGCCCCCTGGACTCGCGTCCGGGGGGCTTTCGTGTGTGGGGTGTTCGGCGCTACGCGCCTACGACCCCTGCGTCGGCCTCGGCACCGCGAGCAAGCTCGCGTGCACTCGGCCTCCTTGGGGTGGCTAACGGGGCTTGAACCCGCGACCCCCGCGACCACAACGCGGTGCTCTACCAACTGAGCTATAGCCACCATGCGGCCCACGAGTGGGCCAGCGAAAAGTGTACCGTGCCTCGCGCCGGGCCACTAACCCGCGGTAACGCCCGCCGCGGCCGCCTTCGCGGAGTCCGAATCCGGGCCCGGCAGCGGAACCAACACTGTCTCGCGGTAGTACCGCAGTTCGCGAATCGAGTCCTGAATGTCTCCGAGCGCGCGGTGACCGCCGGTCTTGGCGGGCGCCTGGAAGAACACGCGGGGGTACCACCGCCGCACGAGTTCCTTGAGGGAACTGACGTCCACGACGCGATAGTGCAAGTGCGCCATGAGTTCAGGCATATCGCGCTCGAGGAACATCTTGTCCATGCCCACCGTGTTGCCCGCGAGCGGCGCCTTGCCCGCCACCGGCACATGGTGACGCACGTAGGCGAGCACCGTGGCCTGGGCCTCCTCCATGGTGACGCCACCATCGAGGTCGTTGATGAGGCCAGACGTGGTGTGCATCTGCCGTACAAAGTCGCCCATGTTTTCCACGGCCTCAGCGGAGGGCCGGATCACTACGGACACGCCGTCGCCGAGCACGTTGAGTTCGGCGTCGGTGACGAGGCATGCGACCTCGATGAGCGCGTCATTGACGGTGTCGAGCCCGGTCATCTCACAGTCAATCCACACGAGCGCCGTCTCTGACATGTGCCCACTGTACTGGGGCGATGCGGTGACTTTCGCGCCGGGCTTGACACAGCGTCGGGCAGCGTGGTTACTTAGTTACTGAACTAACTAACCAATAAACCGGGAGCGCGAGATGGACGACGGACGGCCGATCTTCCTGCAGATCGCCGAGCAACTCGAGTCGCAGATCATCGACGGCTCGATGCGCGAGGAGGCCCAGGTGCCGTCCATCAACGACCTCGCGGCCTTCCACCGGATCAATCCGGCTACGGCGCTGAAGGGAATCAACCTGCTCGTCGACGCGGGGATTCTCTACAAGCGCAGGGGCATAGGGATGTTTGTGGCGGAGGGCGCGCGGCAGCGGCTCGTCGACGCGCGCACCAGCGGCTTCCACGACGAGTATGTGCGCCCACTCGTGGCGCAGGCCAAAGCTCTTGGCATCACCCCAGGCCAACTCATACAGATGATCGGAAGGGAGGCGGAATCGTGACCGCCGTCATCGAAGTACAGGGACTTACCAGGCACTATGGCAAGGTGAAGGCCGTCCAAGACGCCACCTTCCGCGTGGAAGAGGGCGCCATCTGCGGCCTGCTTGGGCGCAACGGCGCAGGCAAGACAACGCTCATGCGCCTCATCACGGGCCAAGAGTTCGCCTCGACGGGCACCATCAGGGTGTTCGGCGAGAACCCCGTGGAGAACGCCTCCGTGCTGGCCCGCACGTGCTTTGTGCGGGAGTCGCAGGTGTACCCGGACAGCTTCCGCGGCAAGCACGTATTGCGCGCGGCCGCACACCTGTTTCCCAACTGGGATGGGGCATATGCCGCGAGGCTTGCGGAGGAGTTCAGGGTGCCGCTCGATCGCCGCATGAAGAAGATGTCGCGGGGCCAGCGCTCCGCGGTTGGCGTGATCGTTGGGCTGGCATCGCGAGCGGAACTCACGCTTCTCGATGAGCCTTACGCCGGCCTCGACGCGGTGGCGCGGCAGCTGTTCTACGACCACCTGCTCGCGGACTACAGCGAGAACCCGCGCACCATCATCTTGTCCACACACCTCATCGACGAGGCCTCCAAACTCCTCAGCCACGTGCTCGTCGTTGACGGGGGCGAGCTGCTCATCAACGCCGATGCCGACGACCTGCGCGGCACCGCCGTCACGCTCGTCGGCGGGCACGCGGCGGTGGAGGCGTTCGCGCAGGGCCGCGAGGTCTTGGGCTGGGATTCCGTAGGCGGCATCTCTTCGGTGACACTCACCGGCCTGTCCGAGGCTGACAAAGCTCGGGCAGTTGGCTCTGGTTTGGAGGTGGCACCCGTGTCACTGCAGCAACTCATCGTCAGCCGCACGCGCGGCACCATTCAGCCTGAGGAGGCACGCTCATGACCGCAGTCACCGTTCCCGCCATGCGTCCCGCCTCGGCGCACACGTCGTGGCACCGCATCGTCACCACCGCTCGCGTGCACGCGGCAAACCCGTGGACCATCATCTACTCGCCGTGGCTAATTTTGCTGGCGGTCTTTGGGCTCAACTACGCCATCTGGCAAGCGATCCTGATCGCGGCAGACGGCAAGCCGCTTCCCGATGCCGCGTTCACACAGAACGGCGGCGTCTCGTGGGTGTTTGTCTACATGCTCGTGGTCGCGGTGCAGGCGATGAACCAGACCTTCAGCTTCGTAGTGGGCTTGGGCGCTACGCGGCGCGACTACTTCGTTGGCAGCGCCGCAACGTTCGCCGCACTGTCCGCGATGTATGGCGGCGGAATCGCATTGCTTGCGTTGGTGGAGCGTGCCACCGACGGATGGGGAGTGAACGGCGCGTTCTTTGCTCCGTGGGGGCTCAGCGAGATCCCCGTGTGGGAACTCGCGGTGATCTACACGCTGGCACTGCTGTTCATGTTCTTCGCGGGTTCCGCCGTTGCCGCGGTCTTCGTGCGCTGGGGCTCCACCGGACTCGTGATGTTCTTCGTCGTGCTTGCGCTACTCATCGTGGCCGTGGTCTTTGCGCTCACGACCACGGAGTCGTGGACCGCCATTGGCACCTTCTTCACCACCAATTCGCTTCTTGCGGTGTCGTTGTACTCCGTGCCGGTGACGCTCGCCTGCGCGCTCGTGGGATGGGCGCTCATGCGGCGCGCAACACCGAAGGGTTAGGCGACGTTGGGGCGCTGCGAGAAGTCCGCACGTGTGTAGGGCTTGGGCCAGTAGTCCAGCTCCTCGCCCAGCTCGTGCGCCACGCGCAGCGGCAGGTGTGGGTCGCGCAAGAACTCGCGGCCAACAAATACCGCATCCGCATCGCCTGACGCGATGACCTGCTCCGCCTGGTGGGCTCCCACGATCTGGCCCACGGCTCCCGTGGGGACGTGGGCACCAGTGCGCACCGCGCTCGCGAACCGCACCTGGTAGCCGGGTGACGTAGGGATGTGCACTCCCGCGACGAGGCCGCCGGATGACACGTCGACGAGGTCGGCTCCGGCCTCCTTGGCCCATTCCGACACCGCGACGGTGTCGTCGATCGTCCAGCCGTCGGGCTCTGACCAGTCCGTGGCAGAGAGCCGCACGAAGACGGGAACTCCCTCTCCGGCCTCGGCGCGAACCGCGCGGATCACGGCGAGCAACAGCCGGGCCCTGTTCTCGAGCGAGCCGCCGTACTCATCCGTGCGCGTGTTGCTGAGGGGCGACAGGAACTCGTGGAGCAAGTAGCCGTGGGCGGCGTGCACCTCGAGGACGTCGAAGCCTGCGTCGAGCGCGAGGCGAGCAGACGCGGCCCACGCGGCGGGAAGTTGCTCGATCTCGTCCGCCGTGAGTTCGCGTGGATCTGCATAGCCGGGGAAGGCGATAGGCGAGGGGGCTACGGCAGTCCACCCGCCGTCGGGCAGGGGAACGGAGCCCTTGCCGCTCCACTCGCGGTGCGTGGAGCCCTTGCGGCCCGCGTGGGCCAGCTGGATGCCAGCCTTGGCGCCCTGGCTGTGGATGAAGTCGACGATGCGCGCCCACGAGTCGCGCTGCGCCTCGTCCCAGATTCCCGTGCACCACGGGGTGATGCGGCCCTCAGGGACCACGCCGCTCGCCTCGGCCACGATGAGGCCCGCGCCGCCGCGGGCGAAGCTGCCGAGGTGCACGAGGTGCCAGTCCGTGGGGACGCCGTCTTGGTCCTCGCATGAGTACTGGCACATGGGGGAGACCCACAGACGATTGCGGAACGTGACGTCCCGAATGGTGAAGGGGGTGAACAGGGCGGTTGTCATGTAGGCATCCTCTCGCGGCTTGCGCCTTGCTCAAACCACGGGCCGCGGTGATCTGTTCCCGGGCGCCGTCGCTGGTAGTGAGGTGCAAATGTGAGCGCAGAATGTGAGCGATAACGGAAATCCGACCAACGAAACGATTCGAAGGCCCATCCAGGCGTAATCTGAACGGGGAGCGTTACAGAACTGTGACCTCTCTCGACTTGCGTGAGCGTTAAATGTTAAGGCTAATATTCGGTTACGAGCCATCCCGGTGGCTCGGTGGGAAGCACACCCGAGAGGCCACACGGCCCAAGCCAAAACAAGGAGGTTTTGGGAATGAAGAAGCGCATGTTCGCGACTCTCGCGCTTGTGGGAGCTGCGGCGCTCACGATCGCAGGGTGCTCGTCCGATGCGGACCCGAGCGACTCTGCAGCACCCGGCGGCGGCGGCGGCGATGGAGACGTGATCTCCGTCGGTTTCGCTCAGACCGGTTCTGAGTCCGGTTGGCGCAGCGCCAACACGGACTCGATGAAGGAGGCCTTCTCTGCGGAGAACGGCTTCGACCTCACGTTCAACGCGGCGGACAACGACACCGCGGCTCAGATCGCGGCGGTCCGCAGCTTCATCAACCAGGGCGTTGACGCCATCGTCATCGCGCCCATCGTGTCCGATGGTTGGGATGACGTGCTGCAGGAGGCGAAGGACGCGGGCATCCCCGTGATCCTCGAGGACCGCACGGTGTCCGCATCTGACGACCTGTACGCCAGCTGGGTTGGTCTTGACTTCAAGAAGGAAGGCGTCATGGCGGGCGAGTGGGCCGCCGAGCAGTACGGCTCCACCCCCACCAAGATGGTGGTTCTTGAGGGCACCACGGGATCCGCCCCCGCGAATGACCGCGCTGCGGGCTTCGACGAGGCGATTGCCGGCACGCAGATCGAGAAGATCGACTCGCAGACGGGTGACTTCACCCGTGACGGCGGTAAGGCCGTGATGGAGGGCTACCTCCAGAAGTACGGCGTTGACGGCATCGACCTGGTGTTCGCCCACAACGACGACATGGCGCTCGGTGCCATTGAGGCCATTGAGGCGGCGGGCGGCAAGCCCGGCGAGGACATCCACATCATCTCGATCGACGCGGTCCACGACGGCATGCAGGCGCTCGTCGACGGCAAGATCAACTTCATCGTCGAGTGCAACCCGCTCCTCGGTGACCTCGCTGCGGGCCTCGTCAAGGACGTGCTCGCTGGCAAGGACGTGGAGAAGAAGGTCTACGTCTCCGACCAGACGTTCACGCAAGAGCAGGCGGCGGAAGTCATCGACTCCCGTCCGTACTAAGCCCTTCGCGGTTCAGAACGGTCCTCACGCGAGCGTCGCGGGGGGTTGCCACCTGGCAGCCCCCCCGGCGCTCGCGCCACAGCACACAAGAAGGTAAGAGTCGTGACTGACACCACGGACAACGCTGTCCAGCCCGTCGTCGAGATGCGCGGGATCACCATCCAGTTCCCAGGCGTGCTCGCCCTGGACAACGTGGACTTCACTTTGCGCGCGGGCGAGGTGCACTCGCTCATGGGGGAGAACGGCGCGGGAAAGTCCACACTCATCAAGGCGCTCACTGGGGTCTACGCAATCGACGCAGGCGCCATCACGGTGAGCGGCGAGCATCGGGAGTTCAAGTCCACCGCTGACGCGCAGGCCGCGGGCATCTCCACCGTGTATCAAGAGGTCAACCTCTGCACAAACCTCACCGTTGGCGAGAACGTCATGTTGGGCCACGAGCCGCGCAAGCTCCGCGGCATCGACTGGGCGGGCACGCACAGGGAGGCGGCCGCGCACCTCGCGGACCTGGGCCTCGACATCGACCCTCGCTCGATGCTCTCGAGCCACTCCATCGCCATTCAGCAACTGGTCGCCATCAGCCGCGCCATGGTGCTCGATGCCCGCGTGCTCATCCTCGACGAGCCCACCTCAAGCCTTGACCGCGGAGAGGTAGAAGCCCTCTTCGCCGTCGTTCGCGGTCTGCGCGACCGCGGCGTCGCCATTCTCTTCGTCAGTCACTTCCTTGACCAGGTCTACGAGATCGCGGATCGCATCACCGTGCTGCGGAACGGCAAGCTCGTGGGCGAGTACCCGGTCGCGGAACTGCCGCGCGACCAGCTGGTCACCAAGATGATTGGCCGTGCGATCGACGAACTCGAATCGCTCTCGAGCGCCTCTGAACGCGCTATCGACCGCTCCGGCACCCCGGTGCTCAAGGCGGAGGGAATCGGCAAGCGCGGCTTTATCGAGCCGGCGGACCTGGACGTTTACCCAGGCGAGGTTCTCGGCTTCGCGGGATTGCTTGGCTCTGGGCGCACCGAGCTTGTTCGCCTCCTCTACGGCGCGGATAGGGCCGACGCTGGCTCACTTGAGGTTGCTGGCAAGCCTGCCAAGATCACCTCGCCTCGGCACGCGATCGATAACCACATCGCGTTCTCGTCTGAGGACAGGCGCGGCGAAGGTATCGTTGGCGATCTGACCGTGGCCGAGAACATCGTGCTTGGCATCCAGGCTCGAAAGGGCTGGGTACACAAGATTCGCAAGGCGGAGCAAGACGCGATCGTCTCGGACTACATCACTGCCCTCGACGTGCGTCCGGCCAACCCCAACGCGCTCGCCAGGAACCTCTCCGGTGGCAACCAGCAGAAGCTGCTCTTGGCGCGTTGGCTCGCTACTGCGCCGTCGCTACTTATCCTCGACGAACCCACGCGCGGCATCGATGTGGGAGCCAAGGCAGACATCCAGCGCAAGGTCGCCGAGTTGTCTGAAGCCGGGCTGTCTGTCATCTTCATCTCGTCAGAGCTCGAAGAGGTGCTTCGCATTGCGCAGCGCGTGGTGGTCTTGAGAGACCGCAAGCGCATCGGAGAGTTGGACTCCAGCGCGGTGGACCTCGACGGGCTCGTGGACTACATCGCGAACGAAGGTAAGGGAAGCGCAGCGTGAAGAACCTCCTGAAGCATCGGCTGTTCTGGCCGACCACGGCGCTCGTGGTGCTCGTTGCCATCAACGCCATTGCCCGCCCGGCCTTCATCAAAATCACTGTGCGCGATGGCGAGCTCTACGGCGCACTCATCGACATCCTGCGCAACTCCGCGCCCCTCATGCTCGTGGCGCTCGGCATGACCATCGTCATCGCCACCAGGGGCATCGACCTCTCCGTTGGCGCGATCATGGCGGTCTCCGGTGCCGTAGCGCTACAGATCATCGCTGGCTCCGAAGACCCGGACAACCTCGGTGTGGTCGCCGTTGCCGTTGTGGCGGCCCTCGTGGTGTCCCTGTTGCTTGGGGCGTGGAACGGACTGCTGGTGTCGGTGGTGGGGATTCAACCCATCATCGCCACCCTTGTGCTCATGCTCGCCGGCCGCGGAGTCGCGCTGCTCATCACAGATGGCTTCATCACCACGGTGAATTCCGAGCCCTACGAGTTCATCGCCTCCGGCTACCTGTTCATGCTCCCGTTCGCCTTCTTGCTCGCCATGACGATCGTCGCGATCGTTGCGGTTGTGGAACGGCGCAGCGCGCTCGGCGTGCTCACGGAGGCGGTGGGCATCAACCCAGAGGCGAGCCGCCTCGCTGGCGTTCGCTCTCGCGGCATCATTTGGGGCGCTTACATCGTGAGCGGCATCCTTGCTGGCATCGCGGGCATCATCTACGCGTCCAACATCAAGGCCGCCGACGCGAACGCGGCAGGTAACCTCATCGAGCTTTACGCGATCCTCGCGGTGGTGCTTGGCGGCACGTCCCTCATGGGAGGCAAGTTCTCGATCGCGGGAACGGTCATCGGAGTGCTGTTTATCCAGACACTGAAGTCAACGGTGCTCTTCCTCGGCATCTCCTCCGACCAAAGCCCAGTCTTCTTCGCGCTCGTGGTGATCGTGGTGGTGCTCATCCAGTCCCCGCAGCTCCATAAGTGGGCGCGGTCCCTCAAACGCTCAACGCCCAAGGCGGGCGCCCCTCGTGACGTGGAGGTCGCGGCATGACAACGCTAGAAGCGACCCCCCAGACCGTGGGAACCACCCTCGGCGAGCGGTACCGCACCTTCATGAGCCGCCACGCGTCGCTCATGCCCACGTTTGCCGCCATCGCGATCCTCATCGTGATCTTCGTTGGCGCCCAGATCTACTTTGGCAACTTCATCACGCCGCGCAATATCTCGGCGCTGCTGCTCGACAATGCCTACCTGCTGATCCTTGCCGTGGGAATGACGTTCGTGATTGTCACGAGCGGCATCGACCTCAGCGTCGGTTCCGTCATGGCGTTCACGGGAATCTGGCTCGCCAAGCTCCTCGCAGACGGCGTATCCGCGGCGATCGCGATTCCCGCCATCCTGGTGGGAGGCGCGCTCATCGGTCTGCTCATCGGTGTGCTGGTCCAGTACTTCGACGTCCAACCATTCATCGCCTCACTAGCCGGGCTCTTCCTTGCGCGCGGACTCGCTTACATCGTGAGCCTGTCCTCAATTCGCGTGGACAACGAGGCGGTGCTGTGGCTGCAATCCACGCGGTGGCGCCTTGGCGACTGGTACATCACTCCCACGGGCGTGCTTGCCTTGCTCATCGTGGCGATCGGCGCGTTCGTCATGCAGTTCACCCGCTTTGGCAGGACCATCTACGCGATCGGCGGCAACGAGCAGTCGGCGCGGCTCATGGGCCTCAACATCGCGCGCACCAAGGTTGCGGTGTACGTGATCTCTGGCGTGTGCGCCGGGCTAGCTGGCCTCGTGCTCACCGCCTACTCGGGAGCCGGGTATCCGCGGTTCGGCATCGGCACGGAGCTGGATGCCATCGCCGCCGTCGTCATCGGCGGCACAGTCCTCACGGGCGGCAGGGGGTACGTCCTCGGCTCGATGGTGGGCGTCTTTGTGTACGGCACGATCAACACCGTGATCTCGTTCATGGGTGCCGAGCAATCGTGGACGCGCATCATCGTCGGCCTCCTGCTGCTCGTGTTTATCGTGGTTCAGCGCGCGATCGTGGCGCGAGCGGAGCGACGCTGACCGCCCTGCTTGCTGCACTGGTCCACGTGACACCTAGATAATGCTCACGTGGACCAGCCGCAGCCGCTTCTAGAGCTCACCGACGCAACGGTGTACTTTGGCGCGGACGCGGCCATCGATCACGTCAGTTTCCGCATGTTTCCAGGCGAGGTGCACTCGCTCATGGGAGAGAACGGTGCGGGAAAGTCCACGCTCATCAAGGCGATCACGGGCGTCAACCGGCTCGACACCGGCGTGTTGCGACTCGACGGCGAAGAAGTGCACCTGCACTCGCCCGTTGACGCTCTGCACGCGGGCATCAGCACGGTCTATCAAGAGATTGAGTTGCTCCCCAACGTCTCGGTGGCGGAGAACATCTTCCTTGGACGCGAGCCGCGCCGCTTGGGCCTTATCGACGCGAAGCGCATGCGAGCGCACGCACACGAGGTGCTCGCCGACCTCGGGCTCGAGATTGACCCCGGATCGCTGCTCGGGTCCCATTCGGTCGCCGTGCAGCAACTCGTGGCGATCGCGCGCGCCATCTCCACCGATCTGCGCGTGCTCGTTCTCGACGAGCCAACCTCAAGCCTCGATGTTGACGAGGTCGCGGAGCTCTTCAGGGTGATCCGCGAGCTCAAACAGCGCGGCGTCGCGATCCTCTTCGTCAGCCACTTCCTCGACCAGGTCTACGAGATCTGTGACCGCGTCACCGTGCTCAGGGACGGCAAGTTCGTGGGCGAGTACCTCACGCGCGAGCTTTTGCGCATCGACCTCGTCCACAAAATGCTTGGCCACAAGGAAACGGAACTGAAGTCCAGAACCCGGGCCCCAGCGTCGGACGTGGAAGGCGACGAACCCTTCCTTACCGCTCGAGGGGTGAGCACGGGACGTGGAATTCACGCGGCGGACGTCGACGTGTTCGAGGGCCGCGTGCTTGGCGTGGCCGGGCTGCTCGGTTCCGGACGCACGGAACTCGCACGCGCGATCACCGGGGTGGATCACCTCCACACTGGCGTGATCGTGGTGGCGGGAGAGAACCAGGCGTACACGAGCCCGCGCAAGGCGCTCACGCAAGGCATCGCGTACTCGTCGGAGAATCGCCGCACGGAGGGCATCGTCGCCGAGTTGAGCGTGCTCGAGAACATCGTGCTCGCGGTGCAAGCCGACCGCGGCATCTGGCATCGGATGCGTCCCGCTCGCCAGCGCGAGCTCGCCAATAGCTGGGTCGAGGCGCTCGGGATCAGGCCCGCGGACCTTGACCGGCCCGCGGGCACGCTCTCTGGAGGCAACCAACAGAAGGTGCTGCTGGCTCGGCTGCTAGCGCTCGCGCCGCGGCTGCTCGTGCTCGACGAACCCACGAGGGGAATCGACATCGGCGCCAAGGTGGAGATCCAGAACCTCGTGAGCGAGCTTGCGGACAACGGCCTGTCCGTGATCTTCATCTCCGCGGAACTCGAAGAGGTGTTGCGCGTGAGCGACCGCGTGGCGGTGCTTCGCGACGGCCGCATCGTCGACACGGTGCCCGCGGGCGAGGCCACGGTCGATTCGGTGCTCGCGATGGTGGCGCGCTCGAGCCAAGACGAGGACGACGAGTGAGCGACGACAAGACGCCAAAGGCCGCGAACATCTTTGATGTCGCGAGGCTCGCCGGCGTGTCCCACCAGACCGTCTCTCGCGTACTCAACGGCCTGCCCAACGTGCGTCCTGCTACTAAGGAGCGCGTGGAGCAGGCGATCGCCCAACTGCGCTACAGCCCGTCCCCAGCGGCTCGCGCGCTCGTCACGCGCCGCACGCGCACGATTGGCCTTATCACTCCTGGTATTTCCGACCACGGGCCTGTGTCGATCGCGATGCATTTCAACCTCGCCGCCCGCCTCGCGCGCTATTCGGTGGACACCGTGAGCCAGGTGGATTCGGATCCCGAGACCGTACGCACCGCCGTAGAGGGCCTCTTGCGTCAGCGCGTCGATGCCATCGTGGCTGTGGTCACCGATTTTGGCGTGCTGGAGTTGGTTCGCGGCCTCGACATCACCATTCCCCTTGTTGCGTCCGCGTCAACGGCCCGACGCTCGCCAAGGGTGGTCTCGATCGATCAGTATCGCGGGGCACGGGCCGCGGTACGGCACCTCGCGGAGCTGGGCCACACGAGGATCCACCACCTAACGGGCCCCAACGCCGCCACGGACTCTGCGGAGCGCATTCGTGGGTGGCGCGATGAGCTCTCCGCGCACCGCCTCGAGGCGCCTGACCCGATTGCAGGCAACTGGACCGCGGAGAGCGGCTATCGCGTGGGGCTCACGCTTGACCTTGAGCCGGGTGCGGCGGTCTTCGCCTCGAATGATCTGTCTGCGCTTGGCCTGCTCTCCGCGCTGCGCGAGCGCGGGCTCCGGGTGCCAGAAGACGTATCCGTCGTTGGGTTTGATGACGTTCCGGAAGCGGCCTTCTTCTACCCTCCGCTCACGACTGTACGCCAGGACTTCGCGGCACTTGGGCGCCAGCTCATGCAGAAGGTTTTGCTCGCTCTGGAGGAGGGTGACATGGAGACGATGGACACTCCGCTCCCTACGGAGCTCATCGTGCGCGCGTCCACCACGCAACGCTGAGTGCCCCCGGCTGGACTCGAACCAGCAACCTACGGATTAGAAGGCCGTTGCTCTATCCATTGAGCTACAGGGGCCGCGCACGTTCAAGGGTAGTGCGGACGGCGTGCGTGCTGGAACGGTAACCTAAAGCCGCTGGTCAACGAGGAGAAAGCCCACCCGCCATGAGCACGCGCGCCATCAAGACCTGGTCCTACCCAGGTGCTCTTCTCGACGCGCTCGTCGACACCCGTAAGGCGGTTGCCGACATCGACCTCCCCATCCCCGTGGAAGGCGTGGACGCGGCGCGGGCGCTCGCCTCCCAGACCCTCGATCAACTGGACCACCACCTCATCCCGCGCGTGCGCGACGAGGCGAGCCCCGCGATCGTGGTGGTCGCCGGCTCCACGGGTTCCGGCAAGTCCACCGTGGTCAACGCGCTACTCGGCGAGGAACTGACGCCCGCCGGCGTGCTGCGCCCCACCACCAAGGCGCCCTATCTTTTCCACCACCCACTGGACACGTCCGTGCTCACCCCCGTGGAGCGTCGGGCAACCGCGGCCTCCACGGAAGCGGTGCCGCGCGGCCTCGCGATCGTGGACTCCCCGGACCTCGATTCGGTGCGCGGAGAGAACCGCGAGGTGGCGCTCGAACTCCTCGATGCCGCGGACTTGTGGATCTTCGTGACCACTGCCGCGCGGTATGGAGACGCGGTGCCGTGGCAAGCGCTCCGCTCCGGCGCGGAGCGCGGCGCGTCCATTGCCATCGTCCTCAATCGCGTCACCATGGACGTGGCGGCGCAAGTGCGCAGCGATCTCGTCTCTCGCCTCCACGACGAGGGCCTCGACATGCTGCCGCTGTTTGTGATTCCGGAAGACACCGCGTCTCGCGGCGACGTTCCGGCCGACGTTGTTGGCGGCTTGGGCCGGTGGCTCGAGTCGGTGGCCGCGGCCTCGGCATCGACGATCGTGGAGCGTACCCTGCACGGCTCTGCTGAGGCGCTCAAGGAGTGGCTCGAGCGGCTCGCGGAGCACATGGACGACCAAGCATCGGTGGCCAAGGAGGTGCGCGCCGTCGTGCGGCGCCGCGCCGCCCAAGCGGAGGCCGACGGCGGTGAGGGTTGGTATGAGGGCGTCGCCACGGGCGCGCTCGAGACCCGGTGGCGCCAGGCCACGAGCGAGGGTGGGCCGCTGTTCCGGCTTCACAACTCGTTGTGGACCAAGCGGCGCGTGGCGCGAGAGGCCCGCGACGCGGCGCTCAACGCGATCGAGGCGGACGTCATTGGCGCCGTGGAGGCCACGCTCACGTACTCCGCGTCCGTTGCCGCGGACGGCATCGTCGCCGACCTCGCGGTTGGCGGCGAAGGCCCTGGCACGTGGCTCGCGGCCCAGCGCGACCCCCGCGACGCGCGCGAGCACCGCGAGCGCACCGCAGCCGACGCCACACGCGCGTGGCTTGGCCGTTGCGACGAGATTGCGATGGGCCTCAGCGGGGCCAAGAGCGCGGTGGAGGTGGTGGGCGAGACGGGCCTGCGCGCCGCGCTCGCCTCAGCCGCGCTTGGAGTTGGTGCCGCTCAAGAGGCGCTGACGGTACTTGTGGGCGGCAATCACGACTCGGCTCTCGAGGCGGCCCGCGAGGAGCTCTCCTCAGCTCGCCGCTATGCGATCAACAGGGAGGCGCTCGAGGTGCTCGCGCCCACGGACATCGCCTCTCTCATGCCTGACGCCTCCGCCAAGGTGCGCTTGCGCAGGGCCGAGCTCAGGGGCCTCCTGTGAGCCTGTCCTTCCAGGATCTGGGGCCCACCGACGAGACCACCGCGCTGCACACGCGGGTGGCGCGCCTCAAGTCGTCGCTTGAGTGGGCCTCGGAGGCGATCGAGCCGAGCGTCCGCGAGGACGTGATGGCCACCATTGGTCGCTGCGAGCACCGGCTCGCGCTCGGCGTCGACCACACTGTGGTGGCGCTCGCGGGAGGCACCGGCTCGGGCAAGTCGAGCCTGTTCAACGCGCTCACGGGAACGCAATTCGCTGTGCCCGGCGTCGCCAGGCCTACCACCTCCGAAGTCTCCGCGGCAACGTGGGGAGACTCAGCGTCGGCCCTACTTGACTGGATTGGCGTGGAGGCGCCGCGCAGGCTTGGCCTCATCGGCAATCCCAAGCTGCGCGGAGTGGTGCTGCTTGACCTTCCCGACCATGATTCGGTGAATGCGTCCAATCGCGCGATCGTTGACCGCGTGGTGCCGATGGCTGACCTGCTGGTGTGGGTCATGGATCCGCAAAAGTACGCGGACAACGCGGTGCACAGCGCGTATCTGTCGGTTGCGTCGGATCATGGGCAGCCGTCGCTCGTGGTGCTTAACCACGTTGACCGGCTCGAGACGGACGCGGCGTGGGAGATCGTTCGCGACCTCCAGCGCCTACTCGCCGAGGACGGCCTTGACGACGTGCCCGTGATGCCGCTCAGTGCGCGTACGGGCCAGGGGGTGGACACCCTGCTTGCCGAGTTGGAGGGTGCCGCGGAGGCGCGTTCTGTTGCTGCAGAGGCGGTGCGCGCGGACCTCGTGGCCGCGGGGAGGTCGCTCTCGCGAGCACTTGCGCGAGACGCCGACCCCCAGCTCCCAGATATTGAAGAGTTGGTATCCGCCCTCGCCACCGCGGCGGGCATCGAGGCATTGGCCGACGCTTCGGCGGCCGTGGCGCTCGGCCGCACCAAAGCGGTGCCCGCGTTGCTTGGCATCCGCACGGAGGCCGTGGAGCGCGAACGGCTCGACTGGGTGGATGAGGCGACTCACGAGCTCCCCGTCGCCTGGCACCGGGTGGTGAACGAGGCGGTGGCGCCCGCGGCGCTGCTCGCGGAAGAGATCAACGCGGCGCTCGAGGCGGTGGAGTGGCCCACGATTCCGCGCGGTTCCGGGGTGAAGGGCGCCCTGACTAAGCACACGCGGGCGTCTGCCGCGGCGAAGTCGGTGCGCTCCAAGGGCCGCGCTGCTGTGCGTTCGGTGCTGCAGCCACTGGTGGTGGAGCCGACGGAGCTCATTCACCAGGCGTATCGCAACCTCGACGAGCTCACGGAGCTCGCGCGGGACTGACGTTCAGTCGCGTCCCCAGATCCGACCTCACCACCAGCTATCCACAGTTTGGGGCTCGAGCCAGCCGCAGCGTGGGGCCTCGCTGTCAGCCTTGATCGCAAGCCGCACCGTGCGGCACGCGTCGAGGAGGGCGCCATGAATGAACTGACTGTCACGGTCACTGGCTGGGTGGCCACTGACCCCAAACTCCATGTCGTGCCTGGCGGCACCGACCTCGTGAGCTTCCGGCTTGCGAGCACGTCGCGGTACTACGACCGCACCAGCAACTCGTGGGTGGACCGCGAGACCCAGTGGTTCACCGTGCGCGTGTTCCGGGCGGCGGCGCTGCTCGTGGCGCGCTCGGTGAAGAAGGGCCAGCCGGTGGTGGTGGCCGGGCGCCTGCAGTGCCACGAATGGGAAGGCCAAGGCGGCCCACGGATTGACCTGCAGATCGACGCGCAGGCGGTGGGTCACGACCTCACTCGCGGGGTGGCCGACTTCACGCGAGCCGTGGTCGACGAGGCAGCCAAGGACGAGGCCGCGGAGGACGAGCCGCTCACCGAGGGCGAGGTGGACGACGCCTCGGTTGAGGTGGACGACGAAGCACTCGAGCTGGCCGACGCTTAAGTCACCGTGCGAGCGGGGCCCGGCCACAGCGTCGGGCCTCGCTGGCGTGCGTGCTCCCCACGTCGCGTAGGCTTGGGCAGGCAGTTTTCACGCGACGGGAGTACCAGTGGCCGAGTTCATCTACACCATGCACAAGGCGCGCAAGGCGCACGGCGACAAGGTCATCCTTGACGACGTCACCATGTCGTTCTACCCAGGCGCGAAGATCGGCGTCGTTGGCCCCAACGGCGCTGGTAAGTCCACCATCCTGAAGATCATGGCGGGCCTTGAGCAGCCGTCGAACGGTGAGGCCCGGCTGAGCCCCGGCTACTCCGTTGGCATCCTGCTGCAAGAGCCGCCGCTCAACGAGGACAAGGACGTCATCGGCAACGTGCGCGAGGGCGTAGGCGAGATCTACGCCAAGCTCGAGCGCTTCAACGCCATCTCCGAGGAGATGGCGGATCCCGACGCGGACTACGACACCCTGCTCGCCGAGATGGGCAAGCTGCAGGACGAGCTGGACCACGCGGATGCGTGGGACCTCGACTCGCAGCTGGAGCAGGCGATGGACGCACTCCGCTGCCCGCCGCCGGACGCGGACGTCAAGGTGCTCTCCGGTGGTGAGCGTCGCCGCGTGGCACTGTGCAAGCTGCTGCTCGAGAAGCCAGACCTGCTGCTGCTCGACGAGCCCACGAACCACCTCGACGCTGAGTCGGTGTTGTGGCTCGAGCAGCACCTCGCCAAGTACCCCGGCGCCGTGCTTGCGGTGACCCACGACCGCTACTTCCTTGACCACGTCGCCGAGTGGATCTGTGAAGTGGACCGCGGCCGCCTCTACCCGTACGAGGGCAACTACTCCACGTACCTGGAGAAGAAGCAAGAGCGCCTGCAAGTGCAGGGCAAGAAAGACGCGAAGCTCGCGAAGCGCCTCAAGGAGGAGCTCGAGTGGGTGCGCCAGAACCCCAAGGGCCGCCAGACCAAGTCCCAGGCGCGCCTTAATCGCTACGAAGAAATGGCGGCCGAGGCCGAGAAGACCAGGAAGCTGGACTTCGAGGAGATCCAGATTCCGCCGGGTCCGCGCCTTGGCAACGTGGTGCTTGAGGCCAAGGGCATCAAGAAGGGGTTTGGCGACCGCGTTCTCATCGACGGCCTGTCCTTCACGTTGCCGCGCAACGGCATCGTCGGTGTGATCGGCCCCAACGGCGTGGGCAAGACCACGTTGTTCAAGACCATCGTTGGCCTTGAGCCACTCGATGGCGGCGATCTCAAGATCGGCGAGACCGTCAAGGTGTCCTACGTGGACCAGAGCCGCGGCGGCATCGACCCCAACAAGACGCTGTGGGAAGTGGTGAGCGACGGCCTCGACTTCATCAAGGTGGGCGCCGTGGAGATGCCGTCGCGCGCCTACGTGAGCGCGTTTGGCTTCAAGGGACCGGACCAGCAGAAGCCCGCAGGTGTGCTGTCCGGTGGAGAGCGCAACCGCCTCAACCTTGCGCTCACGCTCAAGGAGGGCGGCAACGTCCTGCTCCTCGACGAGCCCACCAACGACCTTGACGTCGAGACGCTCGGTTCACTCGAGAACGCGCTGCTGGAATTCCCAGGCTGTGCCGTTGTGGTGAGCCACGACCGCTGGTTCCTCGACCGCGTGGCGACTCACATCCTCGCCTACGAGGGCGACGAGGAGAACCCCGCCAAGTGGTTCTGGTTCGAGGGTAACTTTGCCTCCTACGAGGAGAACAAGGTTGCCAGGCTCGGACCGGAGGCGGCGCGGCCCCACCGCGTCACCTACCGCAAGCTGACGAGGAGTTAGCCATGAATCTGGGGGGCTCCGTCTCGCCATCGCCGTCACCGACGTACTCCAACGACCCCTTCAACCCGGATGTCACGATCTGGCCAGAGGCGCCCGACTGGCTCTTCCCCGCGGTGATGATTGCCACGGGCGTTGTGGTTGCCGTCGTCATCGTGCTCATTGTGATGTGGCGCAAGTCCGTGATCGCCGAACGCCAGGCCAAGGAAGCCAAGGGCCCCACGGAGTGGGTTGACCTGTCGAAACTCGACAAGAAGGGCCGCTGGGCCGAGGACGACGAGAAGTAGCGGCAGGAACTACTTCAGCCGGAACATCCCCTCTTGTGAGGCGGACGCTACGAGCGCTCCGTCATCGGAGAAGATCCATGTTCCCGTGAGTCCGCGGCCTCCTTGCGCGGTTGGCGCGTCCTGTACGAAGAGCAGCCATTCGTCCGCGCGCGCGGGCCGGTGCCACCACATCGCGTGATCGAGGCTCGCGAACGCCATGTCCCGTGTCGCCCACGAGGCGCCGTGACGGCGGAGCAACGGCTCAAGCATCACCTGATCGCAGCCGAACGCGAGCAGGGCGCGCTGCGTCAGCTCGTCGGCCTCTATGGGGGTGCGGACGCGCATCCACGCGCTCTGGTAGGCGCGCGGCGTGGAGTCGGGGCCAAGGAACAACGATCCCTCGACGTGCCGCACGTCAAAGGGCGCCTGCTGTATCCAGAAGTCCGCAGTTGCGTGCCCCGCGTAGGGAGACAAGACGTCGAGACCGCTTGCCACAGCGTCGGGCGGGGGAACCTCAGGCATCGTGACTTGATGCTCGGGGCCGTCTTGAACATCCTGGAAGGAAGCGATCATCGATAGCAGTGGCTTCTCGTCCTGGAACGCGTGGGTGCGGCGAGCGGAAAACGATCCGCCGTCGCGAAGAATCTCCACCTCAAAGCGGATGGGGCGCGACGCGTCCCCAGCGCGCAAGAAGTAGCCGTGGAGCGAGTGCGCGTGGCGCTCGCCTTTCACGGTGCGTCCCGCAGCGACGAGCGCTTGCCCAAGCACCTGACCGCCGAAGACGCGGCCACCAGGCATCGGCAGCGAGTCACCCTCGAAGCTCGTGGGGCCCGTTTGGCGTAGGTCAAGGGTTGCCATGCCGGAGGCAACGGCCGCGGCCGCCCACTCATCGGAAACGTGGTCCATTTGTCACTCCTCCGTGGGCTCGAAGGAGTTCAGCATCGAGTACGCCGAGCGCTCCAGGTAGTCCATGAGCGTCACCGCGTGCAGGGGCGCGAGGTTCTGCACGGCCACGGCGTGCCGCATGTGCTCAATCCAGCGGTCGCGGGCGTCAGGATTGATGCGATACGCCGCGTGGCGCATTCGCAGCCGTGGGTGACCGCGCTGCTCCGAATAGGTGGTAGGGCCGCCCCAGTACTGCTCGAGGAACATCGTGAGTCGGTGGATCGCGCCCTCGAGGTCGTCCTTGGGATACATCGGCCGCAGCACCGTATCCGATTCCACTCCGCGATAGAACTCGCGAACGATCGCCTCAAATGTGGCATGGCCGCCAATGGCATCAAAGAAACTCTCGTTCTCGGCGTGGGTGGGTCCCTGGCCGATGTTCATGCCCGGGGTGGTCACTCGCCGTCACCGCTATCCGCGGGCGGGAGGGCATCCGATGGCGTCTGGGGAACCTCCACCTTGTCGGACTTTTTCTTGGGCCCCGGCTTCTTCTTGTCGACGGCAGTACCAGGTACGTGAACGCCAATCACGGGCACCGTCTCCGGCGCACCAACCTCGATGTCGCGTTCAGCAAGGATGCGGCGCAGGTGCCTGCGAATCTCGCGCTGCACAGTCCACTGGGTGGCGGGATTGACCTGGATCAGCACCCGCACCGTCACGGAGTTGTAGGCGATGGCCTCGATTCCTGGCACCTCGGGCTCGCCGAGGATGGCCGCGTCGATAGCGGGGTCTTTGCGGGCCTCCGCCACCGCGTCAAGCAACGCCTCTCGAGCCACATCAAGGTCCGTGTCGTATGCGAAGCGCTGCTCCACGAGCACGCGCGACCACGTTCGCGTCATGTTGCCCACGCGCACAATCTGGCCGTTCGGCACGTACCAAACCGTGCCGTCGAGCGCTCGCAGCCGCACACAGCGAAGGCCCACCTCCTCGACCGTGCCCGTGGCCTCGCCAACGTCGATGATGTCGCCAACGCCGTACTGATCTTCCATGAGCATGAACGCGCCGCTGATGAGGTCTTTCACGAGTGACTGCGCGCCAAAGCCGATAGCGACAGACAGCACGCCGGCGCTCGCGAGCAGCGCGGCGACAGGCACGCCAAACGCGGAGAGCAGCACAAACAGGAACGTGGCGATCGCGAGCACCGTGATGAGCGAGATGAGCACCGAGCGGATGGTGCGCGCTCGCTTGTGGCGCCGTTCACGCTCAAGCCTCGCGTCTTGCTCCTCCTGGAGCGTGGGCGGCGTCTTGCCGTACTGAGCCAGCTTCGCCGCTTGCCGCTTGGTGAGATCGGTGCCACGCTCAATGCCCCGCGTCACCCACACGATCACAAAACGCAAGAGCACCCAGGTCACGAGGATCGCGATGAGCGCGATGCCGATGCCGCCCACCGTCTCCCAGAAGGTGGGATCGTCCTTGGGGTCTGCGGTGGAGGCACTGAAGGGAATCACCCTGCCATGCTAGCGACGCATTCGCGCGATACAGGCATGCCTGGCTCTGGCAGGATTGGGTGCGTGAGTTCCACTCCCATTGACGCACCGTCCGACGCCCTGGTTGCGTTGGCGCGAGCGTGCGGCATCTCCACGGAGTACCGGGGGCACGACGGCAACATGCACCAGTGCTCGCCAACCGCGATGCGGGCGGCCATCGCCGCGCTTGAGCTGGACGCGAGCGACGACGCGGCATGTGCCAGATCCCTGGATGAACTCGAGGACCATGTCTGGCGGCGCATCGTGCCGCCTGTGACCGTGGTGCGGCAAGGGCACACCATTGAGGTCCCCGTCCATGTGGTCGATGGGGACAAAGTCGAGGTGACGCTTCGCCTCGAAAGCGGCGAGAACTGGTCGCTCGAACAGCTGGATCGGTACGTGCCGCCGCGCACGATTGGCACGCAAGCGATTGGCCGCGCGACGTTCCAACTGCCCGGCACCATGCCGCTCGGTTGGCACCGCCTCGAGGCGACAACGAGCGGGCGCCGTGGCCGTGGCTGGGTGGTGGTCACTCCGGAGCGCCTCGAGTTGAGTAACGCCGTGCGCTCGTCGAGGCCGTGGGGCTTCACGACGCAGTTGTACTCGATCCGTTCGGCGCGCTCGTGGGGTCTTGGAGACTACTCAGACCTTGGGGAGCTATGCGCTCTCGCAAAGCTGCGCGCTGGCGCCGACTTCGTGCTCGTCAACCCGCTCCACGCGTGCGAGCCTGTGGCGCCGATCGAGCCGTCCCCGTATCTGCCGACGTCCCGCCGCTTCCTGTCACCCCTGTACATCCGCGTTGAGGACATCGCGGAGGTCGCGTACGTGCCGTCGCAGCAGCGCGCGGTCATCGAGTGGGAGGCGGAAAAGCCGCGCCGCGCCAACACCACAGCAGATCTCATCGATCGCGACTCCGTGTGGCGCGCCAAGTCTCAGGCGCTTGAGCAGATTTACCAGGTGGAGCGCAGCCCGGGCCGCCAGGCGCAGTTTGAGGCGTTCTGCTTGCGCGAGGGCAAAGCCCTTGAGGACTTCGCTACGTGGTGCGCGATCGCCGAAGCGCACAAGGGTCTGCCGTGGCCCCACGAGCTTGACAGCCCGCTGGCGCCGGCAGTGACCGCGTGGCGCGACGAGAACACCGACCGCGTCGTGTACTTCGCGTGGCTCCAGTGGGTCGCAGACGAACAGCTGGAGCGCGCCCAGGCAAGCGCCCGTGCGGCGCAGATGTCCATTGGCGTCATGACCGACCTAGCCGTCGGCGTGCACCCGGAAGGCGCGGATGCATGGGCCCTGCAACGGGTGCTGGCACGGGGCATGTCCGTTGGCGCCCCTCCGGACATGTACAACCAGCAGGGTCAGAACTGGTCGCAGCCTCCGTGGCAGCCACGCGCGCTCGAGGCCGCGGGATACCTGCCGTTCCGCGACGTGGTGCGCGCCGCTGTGCGCCACTGCGGCGCGCTGCGCATCGACCACGTCATCGGCATGTTCCGCCAGTGGTGGATCCCCATGGAGGCCGAGGCGTCCGACGGTGTCTACGTGCAGTTCAACCACGAGGCGCTCATCGGCATCGCCGTGCTTGAGGCCCACAGGGCGGGCGCGATCGTGATCGGCGAGGACCTCGGCACCGTGGAGCCTTGGGTAAGTGATTATCTCGCCTCTCGCGGAATCCTCGGCACCTCCGTGGTGTGGTTCGAGAAGGAGGGCGACGGCCGCGCGAAGCGACCTGAGCACTATCGTGCCGACGCGCTTGCGTGCGTGAGCACCCACGACCTGCCGCCAACCGCCGCCTACCTTGCCGGCGAGCATGTCACGCTGCGCGAGGAACTGGGCTTGCTCACCGCCGACCCCGACGTCCTCCTTGCGGAGGCCCGCGCCGAGCGCGGCGACATGGTGGAGCTACTCCAAGAGCGCGGCTGGGTGAGCCCTCATCCCACGGACGAGGAGATCATCGGCGGGCTCAACACTCTCGTCATGAACACGCCATCGTCCCTCGTAGGCGTGGCGATCACGGATGGCGTGGGGGAGCGTCGCACCCAGAATCAGCCAGGCACATTCACCGAGTACCCCAATTGGCAGATCCCGCTGTGTGACGGCGAGGGCAACACCGTGCTGCTTGACGAACTCTTCGACCACCCGCGCATGCGCCATCTCGTCGACGTCTTGAGGGACGCTCGTCAGTAGCGGGCTACGCCGCCCGCCTGCGCATCACAAACCCAAGCCCAACCAAACCGAGCGCCGCGAGCGCAAGGGGAGTAAGCGTCGGGCCCGTGGCGGCAAGTTCACCGTCAGGGTTTCCGTCGCCGTCCTCATCCACGGGAGTCTGAGTTGGATCGTCGTCCTCGTCCTCCTCCTCCGAGACCACCGCCGCGACCGACACGTTGGTTGAGGCCGAGTCCACAGACGTTCCGGCGGAGTTCGTGGCCGTCACCACGACCGTGTAGTTGCCAGGGGGGACACCGTCGAAGTCGAAGTCCGGGGAGGCCGACGTCACCGAGATCGGCGAACCGCCACCGAGCGGCGTGAGCGTCGCTGTGTAGCTCGTGACCGGCTGGCACGCGTTCGACGTCGCCGCATCGTAGGTGACATCAACATGCTGCCCGACGCTCGCGGCAGTGGGCGTGCCCGTCACCGTTGGCACCCCAGGGGGAAGCGCCGCGGGCACCGTGGAACTCGTGAGACTGATGTCGTCAAACAGGAAGCCGCCGCCGGTGTTGGCAGGCACAGCAGTGCCCGCGAGGCGGAAGAGGATCGAGTCGACGGGCTTGGTGCCGTCGAAGTAGCGGTGATAGTCCTCCCACGAGCCTGAGCTGACCCACGTGCCGCAGCCGTCGGTGCCAACCTGCGCCCACAGGATGTCGTTGTCGACGCCGTCGACGAAGTCGAGGGTGAAGTCGAGGGTGTGGGGTTCAGTGCGGCTGAGGCCGCTCGCGAGGGTCTCGTAGACAAAGTCGTCGATCGTGACGTCGAAGTAGCCCACCTCAATCATGAGGCCGTCTGCTTGGTCGCTGAGACGGAAATACGACATCCTGGCGCCGTCGCCGCGGTCAGGAGAGAAGCTCATCGCCATGCCTGGCTGGTACGACTGGGTGGCGGACGCGAAGGTCATGGAACCGGAGAAGCGGGTCTGCCGGTTGCCTCCGGAGAGGGGACCGGAGACCGCCTCGGTCTCGCCTGCCTCATCGGTGAGAGACACCGTCTGCAACTGATTGCCGAACCCGCCCGAGGTTACGCCGTTTGACATGCGCAGCGCGCGGTCGCCAAAGGTGGATCCCCACACGCCGGAGGGGTCCACAATCGCGAGGTCGAACGCGGCGGCGTTGTAGCCGCCAATGTCGTTCGCGGTCCACCCGAACTGGCCAACCGGGTTCCCGAGGGCGAAGCCCTCGAAGCCACCGTTGTCATTCGAATCGGCTAGCGCAGCGGGCGCGAGCCACATCAGTCCCGCCGTCAACGCCGCGGCCGCGCAGGCGCGCTTCACAATTCCCTCAGTCTTCACGGGACAATCATTGCGTCACGAGGCCGCAAACACGCAGTCCTCGTGACGAGAATCACAGGCGCGTTGCGGAATCCTGCGCCCTGGCCGCGCGCCGCGCGTGGTCGAGGCCCTCGACCATGAGCTTCGTCAACACCGGATGCGCGTCGCCGTTGTCGGCAAGCCAACGCTCGCCCAACCCCACGATGTCCACGCCACGCCCCACCAGGAACGACGGGTACGCGTACTGCACGACGCGAAGGCCAACATACACATCGACCCCGTCGAAGAGCCCGCGCACCTCCTTGAAGAAGGTCTCGCCAAGGGGCGCCATGAACGTGGCATCCGTCGCTCGCGCAAAGCCAAGCGCGGCCTCGTACGCGAGTGCGTTCGCGAGCGGCTTTGTCTGCGGGTGCGCCAAGAGGTTCCAGGCGCGTTGCTTGGCGTCGAGCGCCGCGATAGCGGCGCGAGCACCAGCCGCGCGACGCTCTCCCGCCGCGGTGGCATCCTTGGTCAGCACCTCGGAGATCGCCGCGTCATCGGCCCTTCCACACGCCGCGAGCCCGGTCACGAGGTCCCACGCGAGTTCTGTGTCGATCGGCAGCCCGTCGAGGTGCAACACGTCTCCGAGCAGGGCCTCGATGCGGTCCGCTTGCGGTTCGGTGCGTGCCAACATCGCATACCCCTTGAGGAACTGCAGCTGGGCATCCGATCCCGGGGCCGCGCCCTCAAGGGCCGCCCACAGCGCCTCCGCAGCATCCGCACCGCGCGCCTGCGCGTCATCCGGCGCGGCGTACCTCGCCACCGTGGTCACGATGGTGCGGATATGAGACTCGCGCACCGCCGACACCGTAATGCCTGGTAGGGCGGCCAGCACGGGCTCCACGTAATCGCGCGCAGGCAGCACGCCGTCGCGGCACATGTGCCACAGCGCGTCCAAGACCAGCGCCTGGGACATCGGGTCCGCGATGTCCGCCGCGTGCTCGCGAGCGGCGGCGAGCGACACTGCGTCCAAGTGCAGCTTCGCGTACGTCAGATCGCCCCCGTTGGGAAGGATCACCTCTGGGCGCGGCTCCGCCACGAGTCGGTCCACATCCGTCGAGGGCCCGTCCGTCTCCACGGCGACCTCGAAGGACGAGGCGAGCACCCCGTCGGCCATGCTGAGCCCCGCCACGGCGAGCGTGTGGGGGCGGGGGAGTGGCCAGCGCTCTGGCGCCTCCTCCGTTACGGCGAGTGAGGTGATGCGTCCCGTGGAGTCGGTGGTGACGTCGGCGGCGAGGGTCGTCACGCCTGGCGTTTCTAGCCACGCAGTGCGCCATGCGGTCAGCGAGCGGCCCGACGCTGCCTCCAGTTCGGTGAACAGGTCGCCAAGGGTGGCATTCGCGAAGGCGTGCGCCTTGAGATAGGCGGCCACGCCGGCGAAGAACACGTCCTCGCCAAGAGTTGCGGCGAGCTGCTTGAGCGCCGAGGCGCCCTTCGCATAGGTGATCATGTCGAAGGCACCGGCCACGGAGTCGACGTCCGGGAGGTCCGAGAGCACGGGGTGCGTCGTGGGCAGCTGATCGGTGGCGTAGGCGATCGACTTGCGTTCGGCCGCGAACGTGACCCATGCGTCGGACCATTCGGTGGCTACCGCGGCCGCGTAGGTGCCCACGTATTCGGCGAACGACTCGTTGAGCCACAAGTCGTCCCACCACCTCATGGTGACGAGGTCGCCAAACCACATGTGGGCGAGTTCGTGCATGATCACGACCGTTCGGAACTCCACTTGAGCATCAGACGCGCGCGTGCGGAACAGCAGGCGATCCTCGGAGACGGTCACGCAGCCCGCGTTTTCCATCGCGCCAAAGTTGTACTGCGGCGCGTACACGTGGTCGTACGAGTCGTAGGGGAACTCGGTGTCGAAGATCCGCTCGTAGAGCTCGAAGCCCGCTTGGGTGTCCGCGAAGATCCGCTCGGCAGCGAAGTGCTCGAGCAGCTGCGGGCGGCCGTACACGCGCGCAGGGATCTCGCCCTTGACCGAGGTGATCGAGCCTTCGACGAATGCGTACGGTCCCGCGCACACCGCCGTTGCGTAGGTGGGTAGCGGGACGGTGCGCTCAAATGCCCAGGTGAGCGGGCCGTCGGACGTTGAGCCACCATCGGCAACCGGCGCCACCGAGTTGGACACCACTACCCAATGCGAGGGGGCGGTGACGGTGAACGCGAACGTTCCTTTGATATCAGGCTGGTCAAAGCACGCGAAAGCGTGACACGCGTACATCGTGGCGAACTGGCTGTAGAGAAAGGTCTCGCCATTCTCGGGGTCCACGAAGCGGTGAATGCCAACTCCAGCGGTGGAGTACGCGTGGGTCGCCTCGACCACGAGGACGTTCTCGGCAGCGAGACCGGGCAGGGCCAGGCGCCCGCCCGTGGGCGCGAACAGCTCCACGTCGTTGAGCATGGCGTGCGCCACGTCTCCCACCACGTCCACGAACGTTGCCGCACCGGGCACAGAGGCGAAGCGGATGACGCTCACCGAGCGGAAGCTGTCGCTTCCACCGGTGAAGTCAAGCGCAACGTCGTAGTCCGCCGATGCGATGAGGGCCGCGCGATCCGCGGCCTCCTCACGGGTGAGGTTAGCCACGGTGATCTCCTAATCCTGTGCGGGGTCTGCCGCGTCCTTGGCCTGAGCCTCGAGAGCGCGACGCACACCGTCGTAGCCCTCAATGACCATGCGCTTCAACGCGTCGTGGGCATCGTCGTTCGCGGCGAGCCACGCCTCCGCCTTCGCCTGAAGGTTGGGCACACGGCCGGCCAACGTCGCCGGGTACAGGCCCTCGATGAGGTTTTGTGCGGTCTCGTTGGTGCGGTCGGTGTAGGTGCTGCGAAGCATCGCAAAGTACTCGTCAACGTACGGTTCGAGGAGCGCGGAGTCGTGCGCACGGTTGAAGCCCGTGATCGCCTCGAACATGATCTGGTTGGGCAGTTCCTCGCCGGCTTTGGGGCTGATCAACGCGTCCCATGCGGCGCGCTTGCCTTCGGTCGTGGGCAACGCGGCCCTGGAGTGGGCTGCACGGCGCTGGCCAGAGGCGGTGGCGTCCTTGCTGAGCTGCAGCTCGATCGCGATGTCTTCCGCCCGGCCGCCCGCGACGAGGCCTCCGAGCAGATCCCACGCGAGGTCGGCATCGATGGGAAGGTCTTCGAGGTGAAGCTTGTCATCGATGAGCGCCTGCAGGTTGTCGAGTTGAGGCTCGGTGCACGCGAGTCCTGCGAACGCGCGCAGGAACTGCAGCTGGTTGTCGCTTCCCGCCTCTGCCTGCAGGGTCAGCTGCCACAGTGCGTCCGCGGCTCGCTCTGTCTCTTCGCGTGCCACCGAGGGGTCCACGTAAAGGTTGAGAGACATCGCGAGCTGCCGCAGCAGCACCAGCACTACGGTCGACTCGGTCTCTGCAGCGATGTTGCCCAACACCAGAGAGATGAACTGGCGTGCCGGCATCTCGGCGTCACGCGTCATGTCCCACGCGCCCGCGAGCACGAGCGAGCGCGGCAGAGCCGGGAGAGTGTCGAGCGAGCTCACCGCGGTGGCGAGCGACTCGTCATCGAGGCGCACCTTCGCGTACGCGAGGTCGTCATCGTTTACAAGGATCAGCGAGGGGCGCTGCTTACCCACGAGCTCGGGGATGTCGGTGTGGGCGCCGTCGACGTCCGTCTCCTCGATCCACACCTGCTGGAGGCGCCCCTCGATCACGTCGTAGCCGCCAATGCGCAGACGGTGAGGTCGCAGCGTCGGCCACTCGGCGGGAGCCTCCTGGGTGACGGCGAAGGCCGTGATGACCCCAGCGTCGTCCGTCTCAATGACGGGGCGCAGAGTCGTCACGCCAGCCTTTTGCAGCCACACGTCCGACCAGCCGCTGAGGTCGCGGCCCGACGCTTTCTCCAGTTCTGCGAGCAGGTCACCGAGGGTGGCGTTGGCGTGGTGGTGCTTGCGGAAGTACTCGCCGACGCCTTGGAAGAACGCGTCCTGGCCCACCCACGCGACGAGTTGGCGCAGCACGGAGGCGCCCTTCGCGTAGGTGATGCCGTCAAAGTTGACCTCGACGTCTTCGAGATCGCGGATGTTCGCCATGATCGGATGCGTGCTTGGCAGCTGGTCCTGACGGTATGCCCACGACTTCTCGAGCGAGTTGAACGTCACCCATGCGGACTTGTATTGCGTGACCTCGGCGGTTGCCAGCGTGGACGCAAACTCCGCGAAAGACTCATTGAGCCACAGGTCGTTCCACCACTTCATGGTGACGAGGTCGCCAAACCACATGTGGGCGAGTTCGTGCAGCACGGTGACCGTGCGGCGCTCGATGCGCGCCTTTGCGGTCTTCGAGCGGAACACGTAGTCCTCAAGGAACGTGACGCAGCCGGCGTTCTCCATGGCGCCCGCGTTGAACTCGGGGACGAAGAGCTGGTCGTACTTCTCGAAGGGGTAGTCCATCTCGAACTTGGACTCGTAGAACTCGAACCCGCGCTGGGTGTCGTCGAGGATGACGTCAGCGTCGAGGTAGTCGGCGAGGGCCTTGCGGCAGTAGACGTCGGCCCCGATGCGGCCCTTGCGAGACAGGATCGAGCCCTCGACGCGGTGGTACGGACCGGCCACGATGGCGGTCACGTAGCAGGGGATACGCACCGTCGGCTCGAAGTTCCACGTGATGTTCGGCGGCGGCGGGTACTGGAGGGTCTGGATGGCCGCAGGCGTGGGGGAGTTGGAGATCACGTGCCAGTGGCGCGGAGCGGTCACCGTGAACTGGAACGTCGCCTTGAGGTCCGGCTGCTCAAAGACGGCGTAGACGCGGCGGGTGTCGGCCACTTCGAACTGGCTGTAGAGGTACGTCTCGCCGTCTTCAGGGTCGATGAACCGGTGCAGGCCCTCGCCGGTGTTCATGTACTGGCAGTTCGCCACGACAGTGAGCTCGTTGTGCTCCTTGAGGTTAGGCAGCGCGATACGAGAGTCCTGGAAGTGGGTCGCGGGGTCCAGTTGCTCGCCGTTGAGCGTGATGCTGAGGACCTCGGGTGCGATGAGGTCAATGAACGTCTCTGCACCGGGGGTTGCGGTGAAGGTGACGGTGGAGCTCGAGCGGAAGGTGTCCTCGGTGGTGGTGAGGTCTAGCTCGATGCGGTACGCCTCTGTGGAGACGATGGCGGCGCGGGCTTCTGCCTCGGCGCGCGTGAGGTTGGTTCCTGGCATGGGTGGATTCTTTCACGTCAGCATCCCCAGCGGGTTCCGTAGTGCCCGGAACAGCGGGAAGCGTTCGTCGAGTTCCTCGATGCTGATCACGTGAGCGCGGAACTGGGTGCTCTTCTTGGGGCCCACGGCCTCGGTGAGTTCCTCGCACACCGCCGCGACTCTTTGCTTGGCAGCGTCCCATTGCTGGCGGCCGAGCGGGGTGAGGCTCACTACCGAGTTGCGGTAGTCCCAACTGCTCTGTTCCACCTCGACGAGGCCGCGGTCAGCCATCCTCTTCACCATCTGACGCGCTCCAGGTTGGCTCATTCCCAGTTCGACCCACAGGGTCGTCATGGGTATGCCGAACGGTGTGGTCGCCAGCAACCATGCGAACCGCGCTTGCAGGGCGGTCATGGTGAGGTCGTCTGCGGCAAGGGTGAGATGGTGCTCAAACGCCCGCGCGGCCCTCACCAATTCGAAGGCGAAGCTCACGGTGTCGTCCGGCTCATCTTGGTAGTTGGCGCCGATCTCCTCGGCCCGCTCGAGCCATGCACGCCCCTGGGCTTCGAACTCGCGCATGACCTCCTCGCGCGTCATCGGCGGGGCAGGGGCATACTCGTCGTCCACTCAAAACACGTTATGACTAACTGGGGCGTCTCCGTCTGGAGCGCGCCTTTTCTGTGGACAAGTGGGGCAACACCAGTATCTGGGGACGCGGCTTACAGGCGGGTAGCGCGTTGCACCTACCGAGCGGTAAGGTTGGAGCGGCCGCGGAGCGTTGGCCGCCCCGTAATTCAGCCCGACGCTGGGCGCACCGAAACCCCGATTGGTGGCCCTTTGACTTCGCTTTCGCCCGCACGCACGCGGCTTGCGCTGCTCGCGCTTGCCCTCGGAGGCTTTGGCATCGGCTCCACCGAGTTCGTTGCGATGGGCGTCTTGCCTCAGATCGCGCAAGGCCTTGAGCCAGAGCTCTGGGCGAGCAATCAGGACGGCGCCATTTCGCGCGCGGGCATCGTGATCTCCGCGTACGCGCTCGGCGTAGTTGTTGGTGCGCCAACCATTGCGGCCTTCGCCGCCCGCTTCGAACGTAAGGCCGTGCTTGTGGGCCTAGGCATTGCATTCACACTCGCGACCATCGCGTCCGCCGTCGCGCCCACATTCGGCACCGTCGTCGCCGCGAGGTTCATCGCGGGCCTGCCGCACGGGGCGTACTTCGGCATCGCGGCGCTCGTCGCCGCGAGCCTGATGGGCCCTGATAAGCGCGGCCGCGCCGTTGCTTTCGTGCTCTCGGGCCTCACTGTCGCGAACGTCGTGGGTGTTCCTGTCATCACGTGGGTGGGACAGAACGCCAGCTGGCGTGTCGCATACATCCTGGTGGCCGCCATTTTCGCGGCCGCCACCGTCGCTATCGCGCTCACCGTTCCGCGCCAAGCCGGCGACCCTCACGCCACGATGCGCCGCGAACTCAGCGCGTTCGGCAAGCCCGCCGTCTGGTTCGCGCTCCTCACGGGAGCGCTCGGCTTTGGTGGCTTCTTCGCCGTCTACTCCTACGTCGCGCCGCTCACCACCGAGATCGCTGGCGCACCAGAAGGCTGGGTGCCCTTCGCCCTCGTGAGCCTTGGCGTGGGCATGACCATCGGCAACGTCATCGGCGGCCGCCTCGCCGACCACGGCGCGATGCGCGCCGTCTTCATGCTGTTCGGAGCGTTCGCCATGGCGCTCGTCACGCTAGGCGTTCTCGCCCACTCGTTCTGGGGAATGCTCATCGGAGTGATCCTCGTCGGCACCGCCGCCGCCGCGCTCTCGCCGGCCATTCAGACCAGACTCATGGACGTCGCCGGCGACGCCCAAACCATGGCCGCTGCGGTCAACCACTCCGCGCTCAACCTCGGCAACAGCCTTGGTGCCTTTGTGGGCGGCGCGGCCATCGCCGCGGGGTGGGGCTACCTCGCACCCACGTGGCTTGGGCTCGCGTTGTGCGTCCCCGGCGTGCTGTTCGCGCTCGCCGGCTGGGCAGTCACCCGTCGCCAGTCCGACGCTGTGGTCAAGCACGCAGAACCGGAACCTTTGGGCGCGGTGTAAGTCTTGCCGCGCGCACGCGCAGTTCGCGCGCTTTCACAGCGAGCTCAGCAGCCCGCGCCAGGGGGTTGGCAGTGAGAAAGCTGCATTGAGCCGCGCTCGTTAGGGAACGACGACGAGCTTCCCGCGCACATGTCCCGTTTCGAGTTCGCGGTACGCCGCGGCCGTCTCCGCGAGGGGATAGACGCGCGCGATCGCAACCGTAAGTTGCCCTGCGTCGATGAGGTCCGCGAGTTCAGCAAGGCCAGTGGCGTCGGGCCGTACCCACACCACAGAGCCGCCGAGTGCGGCGGCTCCCTTGCCGTCCGCGATCGAGACGACGCGCGCGCCCTCCGCGAGCACCGCTGTGGTCGCGGCAAGCACGCCGCCTCCCGCGAAGTCGAGCACAACGGTGTACCCACCGGGCTGCGCCTCAAGCGCGCGCTCGGCAAGGCCCTCGCCATAGGTGATGGGTGTAGCGCCGAGCTCCCTCACGTACTCGTGATTGCGTTCCGACGCCGTGGCGGTGACCGTTGCTCCCGCCAGCACCGCGAGCTGGATCGCGAACGAACCCACGCCACCGGCGCCGCCGTGAATCAGAACCCGATCGCCCGCGCGCACGTTGGCACGCCGCACCGAGCGCAGTGCGGTGAGCCCCGTGAGCGGCACGGCCGCGGCCTCTTCGAACGACGCCGAGGTGGGCTTGCGCGCGAGCGCTCGCACGGGCACGGCTACCCGTTCTGCAAGGGTGCCGGAGCTCAGCACGTCTTTGCGTGCGTACGCAAAGACCTCGTCACCCACGGAAAACTCTGGGGTGTCGGCGCCCAGTTTCACGACCACGCCGGCCACGTCCCACGCTGGGGTGGCCGGGAACACTGTGTGTATGAGTCCCTCGAGGTATCCCGCTCGGGCCTTCCAGTCGACGGGGTTGAGGCCGACCGCACGGACCTCGACGATGACCTCGTCAGGACCGGGGTTGGGCTCGTCGATGTCGCTGAGACTCAGAACAGAGGCGTCGCCGAACTCGGCGTAGGTGATTGCGCGCATGCACCACGTAACGGTCGAACTCCGTAGAATCTTCCGGTGACCGACGCGCCAGAGCCACCCACAGCGTCGGCCCCTCGCAATCGGCATCTCGTCGACTTTGCGCCCCTGAAGGCGAGCCCCGCGTTTGCGCGCCTGTGGATCGGCGGGCTGATCAGCGGTATTGGCACGTTCGTGTCATCCGTTGCGGTGGGCCTGCAGATCTATGACATGACGGAGTCCACCTTCATGGTGGGACTCGTGGGCGGCGTGGCCCTGGTGCCCATGATCGTCGCGGGGCTGTGGGGTGGTGTGCTCGCGGATGTCTTTGACCGGCGCCGCGTTCTCATCATCAGCGCGCTTGTGGCGTGGGCGTCCGTGCTGGGACTCGTGGCGCTGTCCGTGTGGGAGGCGATCGAGGCGGGCGACGGGTCCCACGCGCCCGTGTGGCCGTTCTACGTGGTGACGACTATCAACTCGGTCGCGGGCACCATCATGATGGCGACGCGTGGCTCCGTGGTGGGGCGCATCCTGCCGCCAGAGATGGTGTCCCGAGCCAACGCCCTCAACGGCATCTCGTTCGGCACGATGCTCACCGTGGGGCCCGCGCTCGCGGGCGTGCTCGCGGCCACGGTGGGCCTGCCGTGGACCTTCGCGGTTGACGCGTTGCTGTTCACCGCCGGCTTCCTTGGCATCTGGACCCTGCCCGCGCTCCCTCGACTCGGAGAGCCCGTGGAGGCGGGCTGGCACGTCCTGGTCGAGGGCATGCACTTCTTGCGCCGCTCGCCCAACATTCGCCTGAGCTTCATCGTGGACATCGTGGCCATGACCTTTGGGCGGCCGTACGTGCTGTTCCCCGCGCTGGGGGCCACGATCATCGGCGGCGCGTCCCTGACCGTGGGCGCGCTGACTGCAGCCGGGGCGGTGGGAACCGCGCTCGCGAGCCTGTTTTCGGGTCCCGTGGCGCGCATCCATCGCCACGGAGTGGCGATCTCGCGCGCCATCACCGCATACGGAGTGTTTGTGCTGCTCTTTGGCGTTGGCGCGTGGGCGATGACGCGCATCGACCACACCGCGGGCGAGGGCTGGGGTGGCATCTATTGGCCGGCCCTCATCGTGTTGGGACTCGCGATGGCCGGCATGGGGGCGTCGGACGAGGTCAGCGCGATCTTCCGTGGCTCGATGATCATTCAGGCGGCGCCAGACGAGATGCGCGGCCGCCTTCAGGGGGTCTTCATCGTGGTCGTCACGGGCGGCCCACGCATCGGTGATCTCTACGCAGGCATCTTCGCGTCCGCGGTGGCGCTGTGGTGCCCGCCGTTGTTCGGCGGCCTGCTCATCATTGGGCTCATCGCGGTGCTCACGCGGGCCCAACGCGGCTGGCGCGAGTACGACGCGCGCAACCCCACGCCATAGCGCGTCACACTCCGTTGACGAACCCCAACTGGCGCCACGCCTCATAGATCGCGATCGAGGCGCTCGACGTGATGTTCAGCGAGCGTCGGCCAGGAAGCATGGGGATCCGCACCTGCTCGGTGATGCGCGGATGCGCGAGCACCTCGCCGGGAAGTCCCGTGGGCTCTGGTCCGAACAGCAGCACGTCACCTGGCTCATAGGCAACGTCCGTGTACGTGACGGCCGCGCGTGTGGCGAACGCAAAGACACGTGCGGAGGGCATCGCCGCGAGCATCGCCTCGAAGTCTGGGTGCACCGTGACGGTTGCAAGGTCGTGATAGTCGAGTCCCGCGCGGCGCAGGCGTGGCTCGTCCATGACGAATCCCAGCGGTTCCACGAGGTGCAGGTGCGCCCCGGTGGCGGCAGACAGCCGGATTGCGTTGCCGGTGTTCTGCGGGATGCGGGGCTCAAAGAAGGCGAGCACGGGGACCGCGCTCGTGGCATCGCTCGTCACGACTCGCCAACCGCGGCGTCTTCGTCCGCCATCCACGCTGGATCCGGCACCTTCCGCAGCCGCCACAGCGGCGAGAACAGCAAGAACACCAGGCCGATCGCCTGACCTGTGGCGCCGATCCAGAACGCGGACGCGAGCCCCCAGTGTGTGGCGATGACACCGCTGAGGAACGCGCCGAGCGGACCCACGCCCCAAATGAGCGTGCGAATCGACGCTGTCATGCGCGCGAGCATGCGCGGCGGGCACTGCTTCTGCCGCATCGACACCTGCACCACGTTGAACGCCACGATGCCCGCCACGCCCCAGAACCCGGAGACGGCGGCGGCGATGATGGCCGCGGTGTGGGGCAGTAGGAATACGGACGCCATGAGGAACATCGGCAGCGCCGCGAAGATGTACGTGACGGGAATCGAGTGGCCCTCGCCAAACTTCCGCGCCCACCACGGGGCGGTGAACGCGCCAAAGATGCCGCCAACGGACGAGATGGTGAGCATGAGCCCATACGCCGCGGGCCCAAGTCCCAACTCACGCAAGAGCAGCACGGGGATCATCGTGTACGCGATGGTCCCGAACAGGTTGGACGCAGTGGTGGACAGCACCACGGGCCGGATGTACTGGTTCTTGAAGACGAAGTCGATGCCCTCGCGAATCTCCGTGCGGAACTTCGAGTCGTGTGTGCGCGGCGGAGGCTCGTCCGTGGGAATGCGCCAGATGGCGAACGCAGAGATGAGGTAGCCAAGGGTCGCCGCGAGGGGCAACCACGCGGCGCTGAAGACCTTGGCGAGCACGCCGCCAAGGCCCGGACCCGCCGCACGCGCGGTCTCGGACGTGATCTGCAGGCGAGAGTTGGCATCATTCAACTGGTCGCGCGGCACCAGCGCGGGCACGATCGACATGTAGGCGGTGTCGAAGAACACCGCCGCCGCCGAGATGATGAGCGCTACCGCCATGAGCTGTGGGACGTCGAGCACGCCGCTGAACCACAGGATGGGAATGGCCGCCATCGCGAGCCCACGCACCACGTTCGCCGCGATCATCACGCGCCTGCGAGAGACCCTGTCCACCCAGGCGCCAACGGGAAGCGACAGCAGCAGGAAGGCGATGCCCTCCGCCATGCCGAGGACGCCGATCTCAAACTCGGTGGCTACCAGGTACGTCACCGCGATGATCGGCAGTGCTACTTGGGCGATCTCCACGCCGACTGCCGCGACGGTCTCTCCCGTGAGCAGCGCCATGTAGGGGCGGTTGCGCCACAGCGAGGTGCCGCCGTGGGGCACCTCGGTAACAAAGTCCTCAGGCTCCGCCGAGTGCGGCGTGGGGTCGAGAGGCTCCGTCACCCCGTCAGTCTGTCACGACCCACTGACTCGCTACGGCGCAATCGCCCACGACGTCATGCCCGACGCTGGCGAACCTTGGCTTGCCAGCAGGCCCCGCGTGGGGCCGGCTGGGGGAAGCGGCCCAATCTGCAACCATTCCCCGGCGGCCACGTCGTAGGTCCATGCCGTCTCGAGCGTGGGGTTGTTCGCCTCCGTGGCGACAACGTAAAGCCGGCCACCGACCTCGGCGACGATGCGCGCGGCCCCTACCGAAGCGTCGGGCACCGTGAGTTCTTCAAAGCCCGCGTTGCGCGCGAGCCCGATGGCCGCGTCGCCAATGGTGCGCCGCGCCGTCGCGTCCGCCGTGTACGGGCCCGCCCACGTGCCGTCGGACACGAAGAAGTCGGGCTCAACCCATGGCCCTTCCTCAGGAGCGGTGGCGGTGGCGGACTTGTTTTCTTTCATCTCTTGCGCGCCGGGTCCCACGGCGAAGAGCCGCCACACTTGCCGCTCGGCGTCCCAGCACGTGATGTCGAGCGCGTCGTCGGCGCGCCACCGGAACGGAGTGCACTTGAGCGGCTCTTCCCACAGCGAGCTGACGTCCGTGACTCGCCCCGTCTGCGCGTTGACGATCGCGGTGCCGCCGGACACGTACGGGCTGTAGTTGCCCGCGCGCACCACGGCGAGGTACTCGCCGTCTGGGGACGCGGACGCGGCGATCCAGTCTTGGCTCATGGGACGGACGCTGCCGGCGGTGTCGTACGCGGCCTCGTCGTCGCCGTTCTGCCACCAACGCACGGAGCCGGGAAGCGTCGCGCCGATGTGCATCGAGTCTGCCGCTCCTTCGATGGGAGTGAGAGCGCCCGTCACCAGGTCGAGCGTTTGGGTGGGGGTGGCGTCATCGCACTCACGTGGCTCGCACTGACGCACATACGCGACCGATTCCCCCGCGGTCCACGAGTCCACGATGATCGGCAGCGTGGGATCCAGCTCGAGGAGCTGGTAGCGCTTGCCCTCCGGGCTCACGAGGTACAGCACCTGCACCGCTGCCTCATAACCAGGCACGATGCCGCTGACTTGCGTCACGGGCTCCACTTGCGGCCGGTAGGTCTGCAGGCTCCAGCCAGCTCCGGTGGTGGCCAGCAGTCCATCGCCAGCTGGGAGCGCCTGCGGAAGTTCGGCGTTGACCGTCACGAAGCCGGGAAGTGCCCTGCCGTCCGCGTCCACCGTGTTGGTGGGGCCGGGGGAGGGGGCGTCGTAGGTGAAGGTGGGGGTAGGCGTAGGCGTTGGCTCAGGACCTTGCGGATCGCATGCCGCGAGGGCCGCCACGGCGAGGACGCTCGCGACAAACCAGCCAGCCCGGCGACGCGCGCGAGGGCGCTCAACGGCACCAGTCACGCGGGACCCCCTTCAGCACAGTTCACGCCTACCCTAACGGGCGATTTACCGGCTTTGTGCCAGGCCCGACGCTGTTGTCACCGGATCGTGACCGTCACCGCGGACGTAGGGTTGCCGTGTGACCTTTGGCGGCGGACCTCGCATGGGAGGCGGGGGCAATGCCCGCGCCGACGAAGAGGTGCTGCGCGCTCGTAACGCAGAGGCGCCACAGATTCCGCACTTGTGGCGCCGCGTGCTCGTGCTGTTCCGGCCGTACCGACGGGGGCTGGTGCTCACCGCTGTGCTGGTGTTGCTCGGCTCGATCGCCGCCGTCATTCCGCCGCTCGTGCTGCAACGCATCTTCGATGAGGCCCTGTTCCCGCCCGGCGGTGGAGTGGACATGCCGCTGCTGACCGAGCTGGTGCTGCTCACCGTGGCCCTGTACGTGGTGATTGCCGCGCTTGGGGTCTGGCAGACCTACGTGACGTCGACGGTGGGAAATCGCGTCACGGGTGACCTGCGCGTGACGCTCTTTGACCGCCTGCAGTCGATGGACCTCGCATTCTTCACGCGCACCAAGACCGGCGTCATTCAGTCGCGGCTGCAGAACGATGTTGGCGGCGTCTCCGGGGTCCTCACGACATTCTTCTCGACGATCCTTGGCAACGCCGTGACCATCATCGCGAGCCTCGTTGCCATGGTCGCGCTCGACTGGCGGCTCACGCTGCTCGCGGTGGTGCTCATGCCGGGGCTCGTGGTGGTGCAGCGTCGCGTGGGACAGGTGCGCGCCAGGATTGCCACCAAGACCCAAGAGTCGCTCAGCGAACTCACCGCGATCACCCAAGAGACGCTCTCGGTGAGCGGCATCCTGCTGTCCAAGACCTACAACCGCCAGCGCCTCGAGTCCGAGCGCTACGGCGCGGAGAACCGTACCCTCATCCGCTTGCAGGTGCAGCAGGCGATGGCTGGCCAGCGCTTCTTCGCGCTCGTCACGGTCATCATGAGCTCGGTTCCCGCGGTCATCTACCTCGTTGCTGGCCTGCTCATGACAAACGGCCAAGAGCAGACGATCACCGCCGGAACCATCGTGGCCTTCACGGCCGTGCAGGCGCGGCTCCTGTTCCCGCTCATGTCGCTCATGCGCGTGGCGCTCGATGTGCAGACCTCTGGTGCGCTGTTCGCCCGCATCTTCGAGTACCTCGACCTCGCGCCCGCCATCGCGGATGCCCCTGACGCGGTGCCGGTTTCGCACGCGCCGGGCCCCCTTGGCGCCATCGAGTTTCGCGCGGTCACGTTCCGCTATCCGGATGCCAGGGAGGATTCCCGCCCGACGCTGGATGGAGTGTCGTTTTCGGCTCGCCCTGGCGAGACGCACGCCTTTGTTGGCCCCTCCGGGGCCGGCAAGACCACCATCGTGTACCTAGCCGCGCGACTGTATGAAGCGTCGGGCGGGAGCGTGCTGTTCGCAGGGGAGGACGTGCGGCGCCTTACCCACGAATCCATCGTTGACCACGTGGGAGTGGTGAGCCAAGAGACGTACCTATTCCACGCAACGATTGCGCAGAACCTCAGGTATGCCAGGCCCGATGCCACTCAGGAGCAACTCGAGGAGGCGTGCAGGGCGGCCAACATTCATGACGCGATCATGAGCTTTGACGAGGGCTACGAAACCGTCGTAGGCGAGCGCGGATACCGCTTGAGCGGCGGCGAGAAGCAGCGCATCGCTATCGCGCGCGTGCTGCTCAAGGACCCCGCGGTGCTGCTGCTCGATGAGGCGACGAGCGCTCTCGACACCGTGAGCGAGAGGGTGGTGCAGTCCGCTCTTGACCGTGCCGCGCAGGGCCGCACCACGCTTGTGGTGGCGCACCGACTGTCCACGATCAGAGACGCGGACGTCATCCACGTGGTGGAGGCCGGTCACATCGTCGAGTCAGGGACTCACGCGCAGCTGGCCGCGCTCGGCGGGCTGTACGCCCGCCTCGCCGCGGAGCAGGACAGCTCCGCTACCAGATCCTGACGCGCTCCTCGGGAGCAAGGTAGAGCTCGTCGCCCTCGTGGACGTCGAAGGCCTCGTACCAGGCGTCCACGTTGCGCACCACACCGTTGATGCGGAACTCCTCCGGCGAGTGCGGGTCCGTGTTGATCTGGGTGATGAGGGCCTCGTCGCGGCGCTTGGTGCGCTCTGACAGCGCGTAGCCGATGAAGAACCGCTGCACGCCCGTGAGTCCGTCGATGACCGGCGCGTCCGCGAGCGAGCCGCCCACGGCGATCTCGTACGCGCGTAGGGCCACCTGGACTCCCGCGAGGTCGCCAATGTTCTCGCCGACGGTGAGCGCGCCGTTGACCGTGTGCTCTGGTCCGAGCTGCTTAGGCGAGTAGCCGTCGAACTGCTCGATGAGCGCTCCCGCGCGCTTCATGAACGCCTCGCGGTCGGCCTCGGTCCACCAATCGTCGAGCTTTCCGGTGCCGTCGTACTTGGAGCCTTGGTCGTCGAAACCGTGCCCCACCTCGTGGCCGATCACGGCGACGATGCCGCCAAAGTTGACCGCGTCGTCGGCCTCTGGGTGGAAGAACGGCGCCTGCAGGATGGCTGCGGGGAAGACTATCTCGTTCGCAACAGGGAGGTAGTACGCGTTGACGGTCTGCGGGGTCATGAGCCACTCGGTGCGATCGACGGGCTTGCCGATCTTGGACCACTCCCAATCTTCCTCGAACGCGGAGGCGGCATGCATGTTGCCCACGAGGTCCGTGGCGCTGGCGCGGAGCCCCGAGTAGTCGCGCCACTTGTCCGGGTAGCCAATCTTTGGCGTGAACTGGGCGAGCTTCGCGAGGGCCTTCGCCTTGGTGGCGTCGCTCATCCATTCGAGTTCGTTGATCGCCTGCCCATACGCCTCGACGAGAGTCGCCACGAGGCGGTCCATGTGTTCCTTGTGGGTGGGCGGGAAGTGACGCGCCACGTACTCGGCGCCAACCGCCTCACCGGCCACTCCCTCCACAAACTGCACGCCGCGCTTCCAGCGGTCGCGCTGCTCCGTGGCGCCGCTCAGCACGGTGCCGTAGAAGTCAAAGTTGGCTCGCGAGAGATCTGGCGTGAGATACGGCGCGTGGGACGCGACAAGCTTCCACCGCAGCCACTGCTTCCACTGCTCCAACGGGAGCTCGCTCCACAGGCGAGCGAACTCGGTGAGGTAACTGGGCTCGCTCGCGATGAGCAGGTCGTGCGCCGCCTCGGGTAGCTCGATCGCGTCCGCCCACGCGCGCCACGCGAAACCAGGCGCCTCGGCCTCGAGTCGAGAGAGGGTCGTGGGGTTGTACGTGAGCTCCGCCTCGCGGGACTTCACCACATCCCAGTGGTGCTTCGCGAGCTCGGTCTCGAGCGCCATGACGTCGTCCGCGGCGTACGCCACGTCGGTGAGGGAAGCCATGCGTCCAAGGTGCGCGACGTACTTGGTACGTACGTCCGCGTGAGCGTCCTCGCGATAGAACGCCTCATCAGGAAGCCCAAGGCCGGATTGCAGCAGGTACACCACGTTCTTGTCCGGGTCCGCCTTGGACGCGAACACGTAGTACCCCACGGCGCCGTGTGTTCCCTCGCGCTGCAGGCGGCCAAGCGCGGTCGCGAGCGCATCGGGGGAATCTGCCGCCTCGATCTGCGCGATCGCGCCGTCGAGGGGAGAGGTGCCGAGCGCATCGAGAGTCTCGGTGTCCATGAAGCTCGCATACAGCGCCCCCACGAGCGAATCCGTGGGCGCCTCCTCGATGATCTTGCGTACGGCGATCTCCGAGTCGTCACGGAGCTTGTGGAAGGTCCCGTCCGCCGCGCGGTCCGCGGGGATCACGTGGGAGTCGAGCCACTTTCCGTTGACGTAACGGAAGAAGTCGTCCTGGGGGCGGATCGTGCTGGACAGGGAAGAGGCGTCAATGCCGGAGGCGCTCGTCATGCGCCAACCCTAATAGGGCCCGACGCTGTGGCCGGTTCGCGTTCGCGCTCGGTGAAGCGGTGGTGAGGGCCCCGCTGGCACAATGGGCGGCATGCGCCTTCACATCGGATCTGATCACGCGGGCTTCGAGCTCAAGCAGGCTCTCGTTGAGCACCTCACGGCCGCCGGCCACGACGTCGTTGACCATGGCGCGCACGAGTATGACCCCGAGGACGACTACCCCTCGTTCTGCTTTTCCGCGGCCGAGGCCGTGGTCGCAGAGCCAGGCACTCTTGGCATCGTCATCGGCGGCTCTGGCAATGGAGAGCAGATTGCCGCGAACAAGGTCAACGGCGTGCGCGCTGCCCTTGCCTGGAGCCTCGAGACCGCCAAGCTTGGCCGCCAACACAACAACGCGAACGTCATTGCCGTCGGTGGGCGGATGCACCCAGTCGGCGAGGCGATCTCCTTCGTTGAGGCATTCATCGCCGAGCCTTTCAGCGAGGGCGAGCGCCACCAGCGCCGCATCGACCAGCTCGCCGCATACGAGGCGCAGCGATAGGAACTAGAACGACACGTTGCTCATCGGAAGTTGATCGCCGGCGAGCGCCGAAGACAAGGCGGCCACAGCGTCGGGCCGTCCGGTGACCAAGCCTGCCCGTTCCAACGCGGCGATTGTTACACCACCCAGGTACGCGGCGCCCAACTCCTGAATGGGAATCTGAACGTCCGCGGGCGCGTCCGTTCGGGTGACGTGTGCCTCGCCACCGGAGATCGCGATGCGCCACACGCCAGCGTTGTCCGGCAACTGCTTGTCGGTGATCTCCACGGTGACGTCCGCGTCCGCGCGGTACCCGCGCGCCGCAAGCGCCTTGGGCACGTCGAGCAGGCGCACCCACAGGTTGTCGCGCACGGTGAACTGCGCCGTGCGGATGTCCTTGAGTTGCAGTACAAAGGGGTCGTCTGCGGCGATGTTGCGCATCTTCACCTTCGCAAGCAGGTCTAGGTCAAGGACAACGGACAGTAGCCTGCGCTCCGCCGCCCCCGTTGCCGCGGCCCACGTCCACATCGAGAATTCGCCGTCGGGCGAACCATTGCTCCAGCCCAGCTTGCGCGTGAAGATGGCGAACGCCGCAGGCCCGTCAGCGTCGTGAACCACGGCGATGCGGAGCTTCTCCGCACCCTCTCGCCACAACTCCGGGTCGAGGAAGAGATCTCGCATGAGCGGGTCGCCGATCGTCGCGTGCGCTCCGGGACGCGTGATGCGAGCGAGGACGTGCCTCACAGCCTCGGCGTGCTGTGCAACGTCCGCATTCTCAAGGTCGATGCGCAGATCGTCGGCGCCAGCCACCTCGCGAAGTTCTGGTCCCTTGCCACCGCTGTAGAAGAACGACGTGCACCCGGCTCCGTAGCCGAATCGCTGGTAGATGGCCGTCTCAGCGGCGTAGAGAGTGCTGACGACTTCGCCTCGCGCAAGAGCGCGAGAGAAGTGGTCGTCGATCATCTGGGTGAGGAGGCCGCGCCTGCGAAACCCTGGGTGGACGCCCACCCACGTGAGACCGGAGGTTGCGACGGTGCCACCGCCAGGCACTCGCATGTCGTAGGGGTGTGAGGACCGTACGGCGACGAGCGTGCCCGGCTCGCCCAACGAGGAGTCGGCCAACTCCATCCCGCGCGCACGGTCCCAGTCGATCACTGACTTCAGGTCGTCTTCGGTAGCGACCTGAGGGGTGTTGGAAAACGCCCATCCGTCTACCTCAAGCAATTCCGTGGAGCGCTCGAAAGGGATGTCGACGGGCCGGAACGGTGACTCCTGTGTCATGGGCCTACTGTCTCAGCACCGTCGCGGCACTCGCCAGGCGAACGGAGAAGTCGTGACCCAACCGTTGCCGGGCCGTGCGGCGGCCTTACGCGGCGCGAGCAGCCTCGATGCGGTCGCGCAGGCGCGCGTATTCGACCTTGATGCAGCGGTTCTCGATTCCGGTGAGGCCGGCGCCGCGGGCGATGCCCATGGCCTCCTCGTTCACCACGCCAAGCTGCAACCAGAGCGTGCCCGCTCCCGTCACCACGGACTCGGTTGCGATCGCTGGGGTGAACTCCTCGCGGCGAAAGACGTCAACAATGTCTGGGACAACGGGGAGTTCGGCAAGCGATGCGTAGAAGCCGTGGCCGCGAATCTCGCCCTCGGGGGCTGCCGGGTTCACCAGGTACACCTCGTACGGCGTGTGGTCCATGAGCCACGTTGCGATCTGGTGGCTCGTGCGGGACTCGTTAGGGCTGGCCCCAACCACCGCGATTGAGGTGGCGCTCGCGAGGAGGTCGGCGAGCACCGCGTCCTCCGGAGCCTGGTTCGTGGTCGGCATCGGGCACGCGGCGGTTTCGAAGTCGTTGATGGCTTCCATGTGCAGGTGAACACCCCCTTTGAGAGGATCATTCCACGGGGAGGGTTGCCGGAATGCGTCCGCGGCCCTTGTCGTTACGCGATTGAGACCGCTACGGAGCGGTCCGGAAACGGAGACACGATCATGGCTACGTCAAAAGCGCAGACCCAGACCCCTGACCTTGGCATCACCGACACCGATCTCAAGTCGGTGAACCAGGCCCTCGCCACCGTTCTTTCTGACACCTTCACCCTGTTTGTGAAGACCCAGGGCTACCACTGGAACGTTGTTGGCCCACACTTCCGCTCGCTGCACCTCATGCTCGAGGAGCAGTACATCGAGCTCCACGACGCCGCTGACCTGCTGGCGGAGCGGATGCGCGCGCTTGGCGCCACCGCGCCCGGATCGTTTGCCGAGTTCACCGAACTCGCGACGGTCAAGGACCACCAGCCGACCGACAACGCGGACACGATGGTGAAGAACCTCGTGAAGGACAACGAGACCGTCATCAAGATCATCCGCCCGCTCGTTGACGTCGCGGAGGACGCCAAGGACACGGCAACCGCGGATCTGCTCAACGCGCGCCTCGCGGCCCACGAGAAGGCGGCGTGGATGCTGCGTTCGATGCTCGCCTAAGGCAAGAAAACGCCTGCCCGACGCTGGCAACAGAATCGGCCCCCCACCGAAAGGTGGGGGGCCGTTCTCCGTGGCGCGGCTGAGGGGGCACGCCAGGCCTGATTGGCCCGGGCGATTCCCCGGGCCCTGTCTCTAGTGAACCACGCTCAGCGCGTGGGCACTAGATGTAGTACATCGCGGGCTCGTGAGGCTCCGCGGTCTCAAAGATGCGCGGGTAGTCGGGTTCCGGGTGGCGATGCGAATCGCCCATGTCCACCGCGGAGGCCGCGGTGTGGGCCTCTTTGGGCTTGGGGTGTTCGCGAACAACGGCGGGGATGCCGATGGCGGTGGCACCGTCCGGCACGTCCTTGACCACAACGGCGTTGGCGCCGATGCGTGCGTCGGAGCCGATGTGGACGGGGCCAAGCACTTTGGCGCCGGCGCCAATGACCACACGGTCGCCAACGGTGGGGTGGCGCTTGCCGTGACTCATCGTGGTGCCGCCCAGCGTCACCCCGTGGAACAACAGCACATCATTGCCGACGATGGCGGTCTCGCCGATTACCACGCCCATGCCGTGGTCGATGAAGGTGCGCCTGCCGATCAGCGCGCCTGGGTGAACCTCGATGCCCGTGCGCCTGCGCGCGTACTGGGACCACAAGCGGCCGTAGGTCTTGAACCCGTGGGTCCACAGCCAATGCGCGATTCGGTAGTGCCAGATCGCATGAACCCCCTGGTATGACACCGCGATGACAAGCCACGAGTGCGCCGCGGGGTCCCTGCGGCGCGCCGTGCGAATGTCCTCCAGCGCCAAGGCCAGGGGGTTCAAGCGATCAGTCATGAATCAGTCTCAGTCCATCAGGTCCGCGTAGAGCACGGAGGACAGGTAGCGCTCTCCGAACGAGGGGATGATCACGACGATCGTCTTGCCTGCGTTCTCGGGACGGTTCGCCACCTGCGTCGCGGCCGCGAGCGCGGCACCGGACGAGATGCCCACGAGCAGCCCCTCCTTGCGAGCGGCCGCACGGGCCGTCGCCACGGCGGTCTCGGAGTCGATGTCGATGACCTCGTCGTAGATGTCCGTGTTCAGGATGTCCGGCACAAAGTTGGCGCCGATGCCCTGGATCTTGTGGGGGCCAGGGGCTCCGCCGTTGAGGATGGGGCTTTCCGCGGGCTCCACGGCGATGATCTGCACCTCGGGCTTGCGGGACTTGAGCACTTCTCCAACACCCGTGATGGTGCCGCCGGTGCCGATGCCGGCCACGACGATGTCAACGGCGCCGTCCGTGTCGTTCCAGATTTCCTCCGCGGTGGTCTTGCGGTGGATCTCGGGGTTCGCGGCGTTCGCGAACTGGCGGGCGAGAATCGCGCCCTCACGCTCTTCGGCGATCTTGTTGGCGGCCTCGACGGCGCCCTTCATGCCCTCGGGTCCCGGAGTGAGGATGAGCTCGGCTCCGAACGCGCGAAGCAGCGCGCGGCGCTCCTTCGACATCGTCTCGGGCATCGTCAGCACCACTTTGTAGCCGCGAGCCGCGCCAACGAACGCGAGCGCGATGCCCGTGTTGCCGGACGTGGCCTCGACGATCGTGCCACCTTCGGTGAGGGAGCCATCGGCTTCGGCAGCGTCGATGATGGCCACGCCGATGCGGTCCTTCACAGAGTTGGCGGGGTTGTAGAACTCGAGCTTTCCAAGCACCGTGGCACCAGCGCCCTCGGTGAGCTTGTTGATCTTGACAAGAGGCGTGTTGCCAACGAGCGCCGTAGCGTCCTCGTAGATGCGAGCCATGGTGCGTTTCCTTTGCGGTGTGTGAGTGTCCCGGGCGCTGTAACGCCCGGCTGTGTTGTGAGATTCCGGAGGCGAGCGCTGGCGTCAGTGGCTCGCCTCAGCGAGGCCGCGACAGCGCTCTACAGACAGCAGCAGCACATGCTGCTTGGCATGCACATCGACGGCACGCGACCACGCGACGAGGCGGCGGTGCGCTCAGTGCTCATGTGCCTGAAGCCTTTCGTGTGCGGGTGCGCTCCAATCTAGTGCGGCGCGGTGGTGAGGGGCAAGCGTCGGCGCGCCAGCGTCGGGCATGCCCGACGCTGCGGCACGATGGCCTCGAACGTCACCACAGCGACGGCAAAGGAGGGGCCATGGAGTGGTTCGACTTGAGCGACGTGCGCTGGGTTGGCGTGATTGTCGCGTCGCTTGCGGCATTCCTCGTTGGGTTTTTGTGGTTCCACGAGCGAGCGTTGGGCAGGGCGTGGGCGCGGCTTGCCGGGGTAGACCTCGCGGGACAACGGGACGGCATGGTGCGCCGGCTTGTCATCGGGTTCGTCGTGACGCTGGTTACGGTGCTGCTCTTGAACGTGCTGATGGCGCAGCTGCTTGTGACGACAGTGGTGGGCGGCCTGGTCTTCGGTGCCGCCGTGGGGCTCGTGATGCGGCTGCTCAACCACCTCTTCCACGACAGTTTCGAGAACCGGCCCGCAGGGCTGACTGTCATCAATGGCGGACACGACGTGGCGGCGCTTGCGGTTGCTGGGGCGGTGCTTGGGGCATTCCTGTAGCGTCGGCGGTGGGGTATGAGGAGGATTCGTGGACTGGCTCACCTTTGAGGGGGTGAACTGGCTGGCGGTGGCGATCGCGTTCATCGTGAGCTTCGCGTTCGGGTGGTGGTACTACTCGCCCGCAGGCGTGTGGAAGGTATGGAAGCGCGCGGCTGGAGTCACGGACGACGACGTGGGCGCTGGCAACATGGGCGTGGCATTTGGCGGCACCATCGCCGCGAATCTGCTCGGCGTCATCGTGCTGGCGATGCTCATGGCCGCGCTCGACGCGGACGCGTGGCTCGATGGCCTTGTGCTGGGCGCGATCCTTGGCTTTGTGTATAGGGCGGGAGCACACGCCCTGCATAACGGATTCGCCATGCGATCGCCCCAAGTGACGCTCCTCGATGGCCTCCACGATCTCGTGGCACTCGCTCTTGCGGGTGTGATTCTGGGTCTGTTCTGACGTGGATGAGACCCGCGCCCGCGAGATTGCGGAGCAGGAGTTTGGTCTCACCATCGCGAAGTTCACGGAACTGGGCGGCAACGAAGACGTCAACTTTCTTGCCGTAACGCACGAGGGCGCGAAGTACGTGATCAAGGCGTCCGCGACCTCGCGCTCCGCGCTCGAGGCGCAGACCGCCGTGCTGGGATTCCTCACCGAGGCCGTCGCCACGTTCGACGTCCCCTCCCCGCGGCTCACTGACGACGGCGAATCGGTGGTGACCGTGGAAGGCGCCCACCCGAATGTGCGGGTGCTGTCCTTTGTGCCTGGCGAGATGAGCGTTGGCTCGCGGCGAGTTCAGCCGGGAGTGGGTGCGGCACTTGGGTCCGTGTCAGGGGAGATGGTCGCGAAACTCGCGTCCTTTTCGCACCCGGGGCTGGTGGAGGGCGGAGACTGGGACCTGCGCGAGGCGCCGCGAGTGGTGGGGGAAGACGGCCCGCTTGGCGCCCTGCTTACCGCGAGCATCGAGCGCACGGCGCGGCTGTCGCTTCCCATTCAGGTGATTCATGGCGACCTCACGGAAGACAACGTGGTGTTGGGCGCGGACGCTGATTTCGCCGGAGTGATCGACTTCGGGGACCTTGCTCCCAGTTGGGCGGTTGCGGAGCTCGCGGTGACCCTCACGTCACTGCTCGCGCATGACGGCCCCGTCATGGAAGAGGTCCTCGACGCTGTGGCCGCGTTCCACGCGCGGCGCCCCCTTGCGCGGGATGAGGCCCGTGCGGTGTGGCCGCTCGTGGTGCGCAGGGCTCTTGTCCTTGAGGCGGGCGCCGCGCGCGTTCTCGCCGGAGACCCCACCAACGAGTACGCCCTCGCGAGGAGACCGTTCGAGCGGCTCGTGCTCTCGCGAGCGCTGTCGCTGCCCTACGACGAGGCGGAGCTGCTCATCCTCGACGCGGTGGGCATGCTGCCGCGCAGGGAGGCGCCGCTGGTTCGCATGATCTCAGGGCTCAGTGATGCGCCAACGTGCGATCAGTCGGTCACCTCGGAGGTTCACGACGGCGGGGCCTGGCGCGAGCCCGCCTCCGAGCACCGCCACCGCGAGTGCGTCACGCCCAACGCCGTTCCGACCCTTCTGCCTGAGGCCGCGACGGCCGCTATACCCAGATCCGTTCCGCTCGGCATCACGGCCTACGTTGAACCGGGCAGGGAGGTGTACGCCCCGGCCCAGGCGCTCGTGCGCTCGGCGGAGGGCACGCACATGGTGCTCGCGCTCGTCGAGGGTGGATGGGTGCACGTTGATGGGGTCTCCGCGAGCGTCGAGGCGGGGCAGACGGTCGCCGCGGGCACGGTGATCGGCGCCACCGTCGGCCCCGTATGGGTGCAGCTGTGCGAAGCCCCGATCACCCCGCCGCGCTATGTGCAGCCTGGGCTCGAGGCGCACTGGGCGAGGATCTGTCCCGACCCCTCGGTGCTGTTCGGACGCAAGCCGGCCCCGCCGTCGGGCCCTACGGCCGGGCAACTGGTGGCCGCGCGCGACGCCGTCGTGGCGCCCGTGCAGGAGCACTACTACGCGAACCCGCCGCGCATCGAACGCGGCTGGCGCCACCATCTCATTGACGTGAACGGCCGCGGCTACCTCGACATGGTGAACAACGTGGCGATTCTTGGCCACGGTGAGCCGCGTCTCGCTGACGCCGTGGAGCGGCAGATGAGGCTGCTGAACACGAACTCGCGCTTCAACTACGAGGCGATCGTGGAGTTCAGCGAGGCGCTGGTGCGGCGGTGCCCGCCAGGGCTGGACCAGGTGCTGCTCGTCAATTCGGGTTCCGAGGCGGTGGACCTCGCGATTCGGGTGATCCGCGCGGCGACGGGACGCAGCGATTTGCTTGCTCTCACCGAGGCGTATCACGGGTGGACGGTTGGCGCCGATGCCATCTCGACGTCGCTCGGCGACAATCCCCACGCGCTCGAGACGCGGCCCGACTGGGTGCACCTTCTCGACGCGCCCAACACGTATCGCGGGCGGTACCGGGGCGACGACGTGGGGCGATATGCGGCGGACGCCGTGGCTCGCATCGACGCGCTCGACGTACCGCTCGCAGGGCTCGTGTGCGAGCCGATCTTTGGCAACGGGGGCGGCATCCTGCTTCCGGACGGGTACTTGCATGACGTCTATGCCGCGGTGCGCGCTCGCGGCGGCCTGTGCGTCTCCGACGAGGTGCAGGTTGGCTACGGGCGGCTCGGCGAGTACTTCTGGGGCTTCGAGCAACAGGGTGTCGTGCCCGACGTGATCGCGGTGGCGAAGGCGATGGGGAATGGGCACCCGCTAGGTGCCGTGGTGACAACGCGGGAGATCGCCTCGCGCTTTGCCGTTGAGGGCTCCTTCTTCTCCTCAGCGGGTGGCTCGCCCGTCTCGTGCGTGGTGGGTTCGACGGTGCTGCGCGTGCTTGAGGAGGACGGCTTGCAGGAGCGCGCGCGTGTGGTGGGCAAGGAACTGGCCGACGGCCTGCTCGCCTTGTCTGCACGTCACCCCCGCTTGGGGGCAGTGCACGGAATGGGCCTGTACCTGGGTGTGGAGGTGGTGGACCGGGGTCCGGACGCGCCCGACCCCGAGGGCGCTCGCGAGATTTGCGAGGCGCTGCTCGACGAGGGAGTGATCGTGCAACCCACGGGCGACCACAAGAACGTACTCAAGATCAAGCCGCCGCTGACGCTGGATTCGGAAGGTGTGTCGCGGTTCCTGCACGCACTGGACCACGTGCTCACGATGGCCGACGCGCGGAGCCGGCTCTAGCGTCGGGCAGCCTTGCCAAGCCGTGCCCCGAATGGGTTCTGAGGCTCGCTATTCGGCCGCGGGTTCGAGGGGTCGTGGCAACACCTGATGGATGTGAGGTGTTGTGATGCCTGGCAAGCAGTTCAAGATGTTTATGTCCGAGCCGTGGGTGCGAGCGTTTTGGGATGCTCGACGCATGGGTATGGCTAGTCGTGGGGTCGCGTCGGCGATCGATTCGAACTATGGGACGGTGCAGCGGTATCTGCGGCAAACGGGGGGTATTGCGCCGCCGCAGTGGAAGGACCCCGATCGGTTGCTGACCTTGGAGGAGCGGTTCCGGATCAAAGAGCTGCTGGTCGAGGGGCACTCGCTGCGTCACATTGGACGCGTGTTGGGACGCAGTGCGTCGACGATCTCGCGGGAGGTCAAGCGTGGCTCCGATAGTGCGACGAGGTCCCACTATCGACCCAGCCAGGGCCATCGGATCTCCTGGGAGCGTCGCCGGCGCCCCAAAGAACTCAAGATCGTCGCGAATCCGCACTTGCGCACACTCGTGCAGGCCTGGCTTGAGGAGAAGCTCTCCCCGGAGCAGATCGTGGGACGCTTGCGGCGTGAGCATCCGGACGATCGCGAGCTGCATGTGAGTCACGAGACGATCTACAAAACGATCTACCTGCAAGCACGCGGAGGACTCAAACGTGACCTGCAAGCCCTGACCCGGACCGGCCGCACGATCCGTCACCCGCAACGCTCGACCACCGAGCGTCGCGGCCGCATCAAAGGCATGGTCTCGATTTGGGACCGCCCCGCCGAGGCCCTAGACCGTGCTGTTCCCGGCCACTGGGAAGGTGACCTCATCGTCGGCAAGAACGGCGCCTCCGCGATCGCGACGATCGTGGAGCGGCATTCGAATTACCTCATCCTGGTCCGACTGGATCCGGACAAGAACCGCGTCGAAGCCACCCGCGACGGCCTCATCGACACGCTCGCCGGGCTTCCCAACGTCCTCAAAGGGTCACTGACCTGGGACCAAGGCAAAGAGATGGCGAACCACCTCGAGATCGCGACGATGGCCGGCATCGACATCTACTTCGCCGACCCCCACTCACCATGGCAGCGAGCCACAAACGAGAACACCAACGGACTGCTTCGCCAATACTTCCCCAAAGGCACCGACCTATCGATCCACTCCCAAGACGACCTCGACTACGTCGCAGACCAAATGAACCGCAGACCCCGCAAACGCCTCGACTTCGCCACCCCCTACGAGACAATGCAAGAGACCCTGTTGCAATGACCCATTGAATCCGCCG
>NZ_JASGEO010000006.1:0-17743 GCF_049841215.1 Demequina sp. | reverse complement strand
GTCCCCGTCCCCGTCCCCGTCCCCGTCCCCGTCCCCGTCCCCGTCCCCGTCCCCGTCCCCGTCCCCGTCCCCGTCCCCGTCCCCGTCCCCGAGCCAGGCGATCACACCCGTTTTCCGCTATTTTAAGAATCCTTAAAATAGCGAAACGAGGACATGTGTACCCAGACGAGAGTGAGCGCGAGAGCGACAACACCAACGACACCAACGACGACTACGACGACGAGGCATGGTTCACACACCAGGTGGATCGCAAGCTCGCGGCCCTTGCCCACCCCGCTCGCCGATTCGCCCTGGAGCTGCTGGTGTGGGGAGAGTCGCCGGCAGGCGAACTCTCGGCCTCGATAGCCTCCGCGTTCGGGGTCGCGACGAGCCGCGGCTCCCAGCACCTGCAAGTGCTCGCCAGAGCCGGCCTAGTCGATGTCTATGCCGACGGCCACACGCGGAACTACCGCCTCAACGAGACTGGTCTCGCTGAGGTCACAGAGTGGATAGGGCGCCTCAGACTCGGGCGTGCAGAAGATCGTTGATCTGAATGATCTCTTCGCGGCCCGGGCCAACACCGATCGTCGAGATGCGGCAGTCGCTCAGCTCCTCGACGGCACGGACGTAGTCGCGCGCGTTGGGTGGAAGGTCGGACAGGGTGCGCGCACCAGAAATGTCCTCGTCCCAGCCGGGGAAGGTCTCGTAGACCGGCTCCGCGGCCGCGAACGCGCCCTGGTCAAGCGGCAGGTCCTGGTAGCGCACCCCGTCAACGTCGTACGCGACGCACACCGGAATCTCCTCGATGCCCGTGAGGACGTCGAGCTTTGTGAGCACGATGTCGGTGAGTCCGTTGATGCGTGACGCATAACGGGTAATAACCGAGTCATACCAGCCACAGCGTCGGGGCCGCCCAGTGGTGGTGCCGAACTCGTGGCCAATGTCGCGAAGCCTGTCACCCCACTTGTCCAGCAACTCGGTGGGCATGGGGCCCTCGCCGACGCGCGTCGTGTACGCCTTAGCGATGCCAATGACCGAGTCAATCTTGGTGGGCCCAACACCGGAACCCGTGCACGCCCCACCCGCCGTGGCGTTCGAGGATGTGACGAAGGGGTACGTGCCGTGGTCGACGTCGAGCATGGTCGCCTGGCCGCCCTCGAACAGCACCGTGTTGCCCTCATCAAGAGCGGCGTTGAGCACGAGGGAGGTGTCCGTGACCATCGGCTCGAGCCGGTCGCGGAAGCTCAGCAGCTCTTCGGCCACCTCGTCCACCGTGATCGCACGGCGGTTGTACACCTTCACGAGCAGGTGATTCTTGGCGGCGAGGGCGCCCTCGATCTTGTCCCGCAGCACCTGCTCGTCGAAGAGGTCGCCGATGCGGATGCCGAGGCGGTTGATCTTGTCTGCATATGCCGGGCCGATGCCACGCCCGGTGGTGCCGATCTTGCGCTTGCCGAGGAAGCGCTCAGTCACGTTGTCGAGCGTGCGGGCGTAGGGCGTGATGACGTGGGCCGCGTTGGAGATGAGCAGGGCCGAGGGGTCAACACCGCGCTCGAGGAGCCCGTCGATCTCCTGGAAGAGCACGCGCAGATCCACGACAACACCGTTGCCAATGACCGGCGTGACACCCGGGGTGAGGATGCCAGACGGCAGCAGGTGCAGCGCGAACTTCTGGTCGCCGATCACCACCGTGTGGCCAGCGTTGTTTCCGCCGTTGAACTTGACCACGTAATCCACGCGAGAGCCGAGCAGGTCCGTCGCCTTGCCCTTGCCCTCGTCGCCCCACTGCGCGCCAACGATCACCGCACCGGACATCGTCTTCCTCCCTCAAAGTGCGAAAGCCCCCGGGTCTCACGACCGCGGGGGCTCCCGTCACGATCGCATGTACTAGATCTTCTTACCGGCAGAACCGAGCTGCTCGCAGGCCTCGACGATGCGGGCGGCCATACCGGCCTCCGCGATCTTGCCCCAAGCGCGGGGGTCGTAGGTCTTCTTGTCGCCGATCTCGCCGTCAACCTTGAGCACGCCGTCGTAGTTCTTGAGCATGTAGTCGGCAACGGGACGCGTGTACGCGTACTGCGTGTCGGTGTCGATGTTCATCTTGATCACACCGTGCGAGACGGCCGTGGCGATCTCCTCGGCCGTGGAGCCGGAGCCACCGTGGAAGACGAGGTCGAACGGCTTGTCCTTGCCGATCTTGGCGCCAACCTCGGCCTGGATGTCGCCGAGCAGTTCGGGACGCAGCTTCACAGCGCCTGGCTTGTAGACGCCGTGCACGTTGCCGAACGTGAGGGCAGTCAGGTAGCGGCCCTTCTCGCCGGCACCCAGGCGCTCGACCGTCTTGAGGCCGTCCTCGGCCGTGGTGTAGAGCTTCTCGTTGATCTCGGCAGCGTGGCCGTCCTCTTCGCCACCGACAACGCCGATCTCGATCTCAAGAACGGTGCGCGCGGCCTGCGAAAGCTCGAGCAGTTCCTCGGAGAGCACCAGGTTCTCCTCGAGCGGCACAGACGAGCCGTCAAACATGTGGGAGACGAACAGGGGCTGCTCGCCGCGGGCAACGCGCTCGGTGGAGATCGCGAGCAGCGGGCGCAGCCACGAGTCCACGTACTGCGCGTGGCAGTGGTCCGTGTGCAGCGCGATGGTCACGCCGTAGGCGGCGGCAACCTCGCGGGCGTAGGCCGCGAGCGCGACCGAGCCGAGCACCTGGTCCTTGATCGTGGAGCCGGAGGCGTACTGCGCGCCACCGATCGACACCTGAATGATGCCGTCAGACTCAGCGGCCGCGAAGCCCTGGATGGCGGCCGTGACCGTCGAGGACGACGTCACGTTGATGGCGGGGAACGCATACGCGCCGGCCTTGGCGGCGTCGAGCATTGCGTTGTAGGACTCGGGGGTGGCGATAGCCATGCGGAACTCCTGCAATTGAATGGATGGAACCGCCCACCATTCTGTCAGATATCAGGAGCCAGCGGGGTGGGCCTCATGTCCTGCCTGGATGTCGCCGTGCTGCCGCACCCATCCGTGCATCGCGATAGCCGCGGCGGCGCCCGCGTTAATGGAGCGAGTGCTGCCGTATTGCGCAATGGCGAGCACAGCGTCGGCCGTTTCCCGCACCTCTTCAGACAGCCCGACGCTCTCCTGACCAAAGACCAGAACGCACGCCTTTGGCAGGGCGTAGGTTTCGATAGGCACCGAGCCGGGCAGGTTGTCGATGCCGATCACCGGCAACCGCTCCACGTGGGCCCACGCGACGAACTCCGCAACCGTTGGGTGATGGCGAATGTGCTGGTAGCGGTCGGTCACCATGGCGCCGCGACGGTTCCAGCGGCGGTTGCCGATGATGTGCACCTCCGCCGCGAGAAACGCGTTGGCGGTGCGGACCACGGAGCCGATGTTGAAGTCGTGCTGCCAATTCTCGATCGCGACGTGAAAGGGGTGGCGGCGGGAGTCGAGGTCGGCGACGATCGCGTCCATCGGCCACCCTTTGTAGCGGTCCACGACGTTGCGGGTGTCTTCGCCGTCTGGGTCGTCTGCGGTCACACACGTAGGCTAGCCGCGTGATCGCCGCAAACCTCCCCACCCTCCTGCCCGACTGGCTCGACGCAGAGAGCATGATCACCGGCTTCATTGAGCGTTTTGGGGTGTGGGCGCTCGTCGCGATCTGTGTCATCGTGCTCATCGAGACGGGGCTGCTGTTCCCGTTCTTGCCGGGCGACTCGCTGCTGTTCACGGTGGGGTTGTTCATCGGGACCGGCGATCTGCCCGTGCCGCTCTGGGTCGCTTGCCTCGCGCTCTTCGCTGCCGCGTTCATCGGCGATCAGATTGGGTACGCGATCGGTCACGCAGTAGGCCCCCGCATCTTCGCGCGCGAGGACTCGCGCTTCTTCAAGAGGTCCTACATCGACAAGACGCACAACTTCTTCGAGAAGTACGGGGGACGGGCAATCATCTTGGCCCGCTTCGTGCCCATCGTGCGCACGTATATCCCGGTGGCGGCCGGCATCGGCAAGATGCCGTACGGCCACTTCATCAGGTACAACGTGATCGGCGCCCTTGCGTGGGGAGTGGGCGTGACTCTGCTCGGCTTCTGGCTTGGCAGCTACGAGTTTGTGCGCAACAACATCGAGGTTGCCCTGGTGCTCATCGTGGCGGTCTCGCTGCTGCCGATGGTCATCGAGTGGCTTAACCACCGCCGCAGTGCGCGGCGCGAGGCGAACGACAGCCCAGCCGTCTGACTGAACGCGTCGGTCCCGGTCGGTCCGCAGGGCCGCGCCCCTCGCCCCACCCCTTGACAGTTCACTTGTTTTTTGCAAGTGTGGTGAGTGGCCGCAGACGCGACCCCTCGCAAAGGAGCACCCCATGCCAAGCGTCTTCGTGGGCCTTCCGGTCATCGACCTGGACCGCGCCACCCAGTTCTACACCGCCGTCGGTTTCGCCAAGAACCCCATGTTCTCCGACCACAACGGCGTGTGTTTCACCATCGATGAGGATCACAACTACCTCATGACGATGACTCGCGAGTTCTTCCAGAGCATGACCCCGCTACCGATCGGCGACAACGCCGTGTCGCCAAGCGTCTCCGTGACCGTCTTCGTCGACAGCCGCGAGGAGGTCGACAGCCGTGCTACAGCCGGCCTCGCCGCCGGTGGCCACGAACCGGAGCCGCCTACCGACTACGGATTCATGTACACGCGCCAGGTCAACGACCCGGATGGCAACGTCATCCAGTTTGGCTGGGCGGATCCCAACCAGTCCTGACTTCATGGCCGCACGCGACTACGGACAATACGACGGCGTCACGCGCGCCCTCGAACTCGTGGGGGAGCGCTGGGGGCTGCTCATCGTCCGCGACCTGCTCGTGGGACCGCGCCGTTACGGCGAGCTCGCCGACGGGCTGCCGCGCATCCCCAGTAACATCCTCGCGGCGCGCCTCAAGGAACTGCAGGCCGCGGGCGTAATCCGCCGCCTTCCCCGCTCGCGCATCATCCTCTACGAACTCACGCCCTACGGCCGCGAGCTAGAACCCCTCGTCCTGGGCCTCAGCACGTGGGGCTTCAAGTCCCTCGACGAGCCCCGCGGCGAGCAGATTGTCACCCCTGATGCGATGACGATCGCCCTCCGTACCGCCTTCCAGCCCGACGCTGCGGCCGCTCTCCCCGCCACCTCCTACGCAGGTGGTTTCGCGGGCACGGAGCTGCTGATTCGCGTCGACGGCCCTGAGCTGGACGTGACCGGGGGCGAGGGCACCGCGGACATCGCGTTCGAGACCGATGCGCGCATCAAGCACGTGCTGTCCGGCGACCTCACCGGGGTGCGCGTGACCGCAGGAGACGCGCGGCTATTGGACCGGTTCGCCCAGACCTTCCGTCTGGCCGCCTGAACCACCTGGATTGCCAGAGCCGCCCGCAAACAGGAACGGCGGCACCAGGTCAACGATCGAGTTCAGCGCCCCCACCACCAGCTGAAGGTCACCGAGGTCACTTACCTGCTGGGACGCGCTCACCAGCGCGGAGCCCTCGAACGCGAACGCGCGCCCGCCGACATCGGGCTGCAAGAACCGCTCGATCATGCGTGGGGTGAGGATGGCGTGGCCAACGCGCTCGTCGTCGCACACCACCTTCCAGCGCTGATTGAACTCGTGGCTCTCCACATCGAGGTCGCGAGCGCCCATCTTCGAGAACGCCCTGAACAAGGCGTTGTCGCTCATGAAGCGCATCGTGGGGAGCGGCCCTGGGAGCGGTACCCACGTGATCTGGTAATGATGCGTGGTGGTGCTGCGCCTGCCCTCCGAGTCCGTGGTGTGGGTCTCGTAGCTGTACGCAAACGTCTCGAACGGCCGGCCAGCGAAGGTGCCCCACACGATGTCCCTGGCCCTGCGGTTGTCGCCGATGCCAAATGGGGAGCTCTCGAAGTACTTGGTGCGCGCGGGATCCTCCGCGAGGTGGCCAAGGTGGTTCGCGGCAACCGTGGCCGCGATCGCCGCCTGACGCAGCTTTGCCTGTTGGTAGCTTTTCACCGCGGCGTAGATGCCAAAGCCGATCATGCCCACCATGAGCACCGGCACCAGCACAAACATGAAGGCGCCGATGCCCCCGATGATCTCAAAGCCTGGGTTGACGCTCACGCAGAAGCCCCCTCAGCGTCGGGCCGTAGACGAACGCGGCCGAACTAGAACTGAACCGTCGGCGCCTGGCGCGCGGCAGGGTCCTCGGTCTCGAAGTACTCGGCCTTCACGAACTTGAAGATGTTCGCGATGATCGACGTGGGGAACGTCTCGATCTTGGTGTTGAGCTCGCGCACGTTTGCGTTGTAGAAGCGGCGGCCCGCGGCCACGCGGTCCTCGGTGTTGGTGAGCTCTTGCTGAAGTTGCAGGAAGTTCTGGTTGGCCTTGAGGTCTGGGTACGCCTCCGCCACCGCGAACAGGCGCCCAAGGGCCTGCGTGAGGATGTTCTCTTGCTGCGCCTGCTCGGCGGGCGATGAGCCGGGAGCCGCGGCGGCCGCGCGCGCGGCGGTGACGGCCTCAAACGTCTCGCGCTCGTGCTTGGCATAGCCCTTGACCGTCTCCACGAGATTGGGGATGAGGTCGTGGCGGCGCTGCAGCTCGGTGTCGATCTGGTGCCATGCCTCTTGCACCAGGTTGCGCAAGCGGACGAGCGCGTTGTACTGAGCGATAGCCCAGATGGCGACGATGGCAAGAATGCCAATGATCACGAGTGCCCAGATCATGAAGACCTCCCGAAGGTGTGTACCCCGACTCTAGCGGGTGCGCTGCTCCCAGTCGTCTACGCCGTCGCCGTCCGCGTCCACGCCGATTCCCGTGTACCTGCCCGAGTTGAGTACCCCCGGCGTATTTGCCCACCCGGGAGCCTTGGCTTCCCGTTCGGCTTCCTCTGCCCGACGGCGTTGCTCGGCTTCCGTATAGGACCTCACCACGTGATTGGGCACCCGTTTGGCGATGCCCGTGACGAGGTCGAAGCGCTTGGCAAGCTGACCAAGGTCCGCGCGACCTGCGCTCCACGCGATGACCTTGTCGCGATCGATGCGTACCGCAACTCCGGGAATCCGGTGGTGCAACAGGTGCTGCATCATGCGCGGGTCCACCACGTCGATCGCGAAGCGCCGGTCAGGGCACAGCACGCGCCACAAGCGGTTGAACTCGGCGGACTCGAGGTCGATGTCCGCGCCTCCTAGCGCCCCGATGATCCGCGAGCCGATGTCCTCTGGCACCAGATCAAGCGTGGGGAGGCGATAGTCGATCGCCGTTTGGGTGACCGTGAAGACCTGCTCCGCCGCCCTATCGTCGCCCACGCGATATTCGAACGAGTAGGTGTACGTGCTGCACGGCATGCCGCTGTACGTGCCCTCAATGAGGTCCGTGGCTTTGCGGTTGCTGCCCACCCCAAAAGGAAAGCCCGTGAGACCCGCGTTCGCGGCCCACCCCTCTTCGCTGTACTGCCAGCCATGGGTGAACGCGAACTCGCGCACGCGCTTGGCGTGCCGGTACTTCTCGAAGAACTCCCACAGCCAATAGCCAAAGGCCACCACCCCTGCGGTCACGAGTACCGCGGTGATCCACCTGTTGAAGAACCCAATCTGCATGCCGTAGAACGCCACCACGGCGGCGGCGCCAGCGATCCACGCAATCACATTGCGGGCGCTGAAACGGTGCACGGGCTACTCCAGGCCCAGATCCGCGAGGTCGTAAAGGTACAGGTACGTGAGCCCCTCTGCCTCGACCACCTCGCGAGCGCCCGTGCCCCGATCCACGATCACCGCAACGGCGGCGACATTGGCTCCGGCCTCGCGCAACGCCTCCACGGCGGTCATCACGGAGCCCCCGGTCGTGGAGGTGTCCTCCACGGCCACAACCGTGCGGCCCGCGACGTCCGGTCCCTCGATGCGCCGCTGCAGCCCGTGTGCCTTCGCTTCCTTGCGCACCACGAACGCGTCGAGCGCGAGTCCCCGAGAAGCAGCCGCGTGCAGCAGCGACGTCGCAACCGGATCGGCCCCAAGCGTGAGCCCGCCAACTGCATCGATGTCCGCGGGGCCAAACCCGCTCACCTCAAGGTGGTCCAACAGCAAGTGGCCGATGAGCGGCGCTGCCTCGTGGTGCAGCGTCACGCGGCGCAGGTCAACGTAGTAGTCGGCCTCGCGACCGGACGCGAGCGTGATGCGGCCGTGCACAACGGCCAGCTCCTTGATGAGGTCGCGAAGGCGGTCTCGCGGTGTGTCTGCAAGCGGCGTCGTCATGCCGCTCAGCCTAGCGGCGCGAACCCATCGACCCCATGCGCCTCGTCACGGCCTTTGGCGTAAGCCGCGCGAGGGTGCCAGCGGCCTGGTAGCGAACCGACGGCGTCACCGTGACCGCCCCACGCCGCACCCCGGTAAGGGCCGCGCTCACCACCTGTTCGGCGCTCAGCCACGCGAACTCGGGAAGCTCCGCGCGGTAGTGCTCAAGCGTGGGCTTGCTGTGGAACTCGGTGCGCGTCATGCCTGGCAACACCGCAGTGGCCGTCACCCCAGTGCCGCGCAACTGCCCGGCAAGAGCGCTCGTGAACTCGACGAGCCAGCGCTTGTGGGCCGCGTACGTCGAGTCGCCAAGGTGCGCCGCAATTGACGCGACGTTGAGCACGGCACCGTGCCCGCGCTCGATCATCCCCGGCAGCGCGGCATGGGTGAGGCGCAGTGGCGCGGTGACGAGCACGTCGTGCATCGCGGCCTCCTCCTCCCACGACGACGCGAGGAAGCCCTTGCCCGTCGCAAAGCCCGCGTTGTTCACCAGCAAGCTCACGGGGCGCGAAGAATCGGCGAGGCGCGACGCAACCTGTTCCCGGCCGTCGGGCAGCGACAGGTCAGCGGCGAGAACCTCCACCGAGACGCCCGTGGCGCTCGCCACCACGTCCGCGAGCTCGCTGAGACGATCGCGCGACCTCGCGGTCACCACCAGGTCGTGGCCTGCGGTGGCCAGTTGCCACGCGAACTCCTCGCCAAGCCCGGCCGACGCTCCAGTCACCAATGCGGTTGCCATGCCTCGAGCCTACGTTGCCTTGGGTAGCGTGGTCTCATGCGCTTCGCCACATGGAATGTGAACTCAATCAGGGCGCGCGTTGACCGGGTAGCGAGCTGGCTTGAGCGCTCGCAGGTTGACGTGCTCGCGATGCAAGAGATCAAGTGCAAGCCCGAGCAGTTCCCGCTGGCACCGTTCGAGGCCCTCGGCTACGAGGTGGCCGCGCACGGGCTCAACCAGTGGAACGGCGTGGCGATCGCGTCGCGCGTTGGTCTTTCCGAGGTGCAGACGGAGTTTGCCGGGCAGCCCGGCTTCGCCAAGACCGGGGACCCTGCGCTCGAGGCGCGCGCCATCGGCGCCCTGTGCGGCGACACGCGCGTGTGGAGCGTCTACGTGCCCAACGGGCGCGCTCTTGCGGACCCGCACTATGCCTACAAGCTGTCCTTTCTGGCGGAATTGCGGCAGGCGGCGTTCGCGTGGGCGGATGCCCCCGCCATCATTGCCGGCGACTTCAACGTGGCGCCGCTGACCACCGATATTTGGTCGGAGACTGATGCGAGCGCGGAGACCCACGTCACGCCCGAATCGCGTGAGGCCTTCCACGCGCTCGAATCCGCGGGCTATGAGGAACTCAGCCGCCGGTTTATCCCCGAGCCCAACACCTACACCTTCTGGGATTACCAGCAGCTGCGCTTCCCGCGCGGCGAGGGAATGCGCATCGACTTTGTCTACGCGTCCGCCGTGGCGGCCGCTCGCGCAACTGGCGTGGTGATCGACCGCGAGGAGCGCAAGGGTCAGGGCGCCTCCGATCACGTTCCCGTCATCGTGGACTTCGACGAGCCGTGAGCGACTTCGCGCCGCCGCCCGCTCCGGACGGCACACCGGCTGGCTCCGTCAAGCGGGCGGACTTCAGGGCCGCTCCTCCTGCCCCGCGACGCAGCCGGTTTCCGCGCTGGCTCACCGTGCTGCTTGGGCTGGCTGGGGCGGTGATCGTGGTGGCGGTGGCCGCGCAGATCACACTCACGGTGCGCAACGGCAACCTCTCGCCAGCGGAGCCGGGGGCCACCGGCCGGCTGCACTCCGCGCAAGTGGTGTCCGGGATGTGCATTGCGTCGCTTGGCGACGGAGCTGGTCCCGTGACCGTCGTGGACTGCGACGAGCCGCACTCAGCGGAGGTGGTCAGCAGTTACAGCGCCCAAGGTGACGAGTGGCCCGGAGCCGACGAGATCGCGTCCACGGTGCTGCAATATTGCGCCTCACAGCTCATGCCCGGCGGCGAGTTGGCCCATGCCGCTGAGGGGCGCGACTGGGTTGCCTGGGTGCCGTCACAAGCAACGTGGGAGCACGGAGACCGTGCGGGGCTGTGCATCGTGACGGCCGCGGAGCCGTGGACTGGTAGCGCGAAGGATCAGTCAGCCAGTTAGGCGACGGCGCTCGTGGTGCCGCCACGAGACTCAAGCGCCTTGGCCACGCCGGGATCGTCTTGCTGGGCGAGCCACGTGAGCACCGACGGGGGCGTGAGCGGGTTGCGAGCTACGGCCGGTCGCAGGTCTGGGTGGTTGATCGCGATGTGCGCCAACTCGTTTGGCGTGACGTCTGGGCTCGAGGCGAGGTGTTGCGGGGATCCCTCGCCGCCCTGGCGTGACTCGTGAGCCACCGCCAGAGCGGCGAGGGGCCGCTCGCCATCGGGGCGCGAGATGGCGGTCTCGTGCGCTGGCTGGTGAGAGGCACGTCTGGCGGCGACGGCATCTTTGCCCAGCACTCCGATGATGAGCAGCGGGAGAATCGGCAACGCCCACATTGCAGGTGGGTAATTGACGGCTTGCACCCGCGCAAGCGCGAAGGCAACCCCAATGAACACCACTCCCGCGGCACCGAATGCCGCGAAGGACGCAGAGTTCAAGGTGGCGACTGGAGTCAGACCGGCCACCACGATTGCCAAGAACAGCGCACCCGTGACGAGAACGCAGAGCGCCTCGCTAGTCCAGTACATCCCCATACCTCCGCCTGAGTGACGGGCCTCCCCCCGGCTGCGGCCCGTCAGTGGATACATTTCCATTGTCCGCAACACCCGTAAAGCCCCCATTTATGGGGGCAGGGAGGCCCCCTAGTACCCCCAAAGCCCTGGTACCGGTCACAGTCCGCTAGTCTGCGCAGAGAGGAGGGGCGATGGCTGACGCACGCCGGATAGCGCTCGTGGAAGACCACGCGCTGATCGCGATTGGCTTCCGCGACCTCGTCGCTTCTCAGCCGGACCTGATCCTCGCGGGGATGGTCGAGAACGTCGCGCAGTTGACCACGATCGAGGGCCACCTCGATCTGGTGGTGCTTGACCTTCGCCTCGCGGACGGCTCGCTTCCGCAAGACAACGTCAAGGCGATCCACGAGCGTGGCGCGCACGTGCTCGTCTACACCGGTGCCGAGGACCGCCGCATGATCCAGTCGGCCGCCCGATCCGGTGCTCTTGGCCTCATCCGCAAGTCCACGGATCCGGCGACGCTGCTCGACGCGATCCGCACGGCCGCTGCCGGCGGCGAGGTGTTTGGGGCAGACTGGGCGGCGGCCATCGACGCGGACGCGAACCTCAGGGACGCGAAGCTCTCGGCCCGCGAACAGGAAATCCTGAGCCTCTACGCGAGCGGCGAGACAGCGGCGTCCGTAGCGCTCCATACGGGCCTCGCGCGCGAGACGGTCGCCGACTACGTGAGCCGCATCCGGCGCAAGTACGCCGACGCCGGGCGCCCCGCCCTGTCGCGCGTCGACCTCTACAAGCGGGCCGTCGAGGACGGCCTGCTGGCAGAGGACGAGGATGGGTGACGTCGGCACCGAGCGCACCGCGCTCGACCGCATGACGCGCACCATGTACTTCGCGATCGGCATCGCCACCATCATCTTTGGCGTGCTGCTGTCTGGCGGCCCCTCCGGATTCCGCGGCCAAGTGCACCAAGTAGATGCTCCGCTGCTGTGGTTCAGCGTGGTCATGGTGCTGCTGGTCCCCGCGTCCTTCGTGGTGCTTGGCCGCATCCTGCCGCTGTCCGTGATGCGCGGCCTTGTCACGGCCGTTGGCATCAGCTTCGTGACCACCCAGTTACTCTTCCCGCTGGCCCTCGTGGGAGACAAACTCGAACAACAAGGCTCCCCGTGGATGCAAGGCTTTGGCCCCATCCCCGCAACGCTCATCGCTGTCGCCTGGGGAGGCCGGATCACGTGGGTGTTCGCACTGACCCAAGGCCCCATCATCGTGTTCGTGAGCCTCGCCGCTCGCGATGCGACCCTCACGCAGGCCGTGCTCGACGGCCTTGGGTCTATGGTCAGCTCGTCGATCTTCGCTGGTGTGTCACTCGCAGTTGTGCTCGCCGCGGCGCGGCTCGATTCGGTGGCGGAGAGGGCGCGCGAACAGGCCTCGCTCGAGGCGCGCGCCGTGACGCGAGAGCGCGAACAGACGCGCATCAACGCGATGGTGCACGACGACATCATGTCGGTGCTGCTCGCGGCCAGCAGGCCGTCGGCGCCCGAGGGGCTCGCGTCCCAAGCAAGGGCAGCCCTGCACTCCGTGGAACAGCTCGCGAGCGCGGAACTCGCGACCCTGCCGTACGCCCCGGAGGAACTGGTCGCGGTGCTACGCGCCACGGTGGGTGAGACGGCCCCAGACATCGCCTTCACCTACATCATTGATTCCGACGACCCCACTCCGCGCGACGTCGTCGCAGCGCTCTCGGAGGCCACAGAAGAGGCGATCCGCAACTCGTTGCGCCACGCGGGCGAGCACGCGCAGTGCAGCGTCGAGGTGACCCTTGCCACCCACGGCGTGGAGGTTGCGATCGCGGACGACGGCGTGGGGTTCGTCGCTCGCGAGGTGCCCCAGCGTCGGCTTGGCTTGCGCGTGTCCATCATCCAGCGCATGGCCTCTATCGCGGGCGGCGAGGCGAGAGTGCGCTCGCAGCCGGGTGCTGGAACCCGCGTGACGCTCACCTGGAGGCGCTCGTGACGACTCCGCACCCAGAGCGCGCCACCCCCACGGACGTCAGCAGGCTGCTTGGTCTGCACACCGAGGGTGCGCACCTCATCATCGGGCTCGTCATCGTGTCGAACGCGGTCTTCACCTTTGCCACCGCGAACGTCCTTGACCACCCGTGGGCGTCGTACCTCGCCATGCTGTTGGTGTGCGCAGGCGCGGTGCTCATTGGCCGTCCCTACCCAGACCCGTTCCCGTTGCGGCTCACGCTCATCGTGGTTGGCATCGTCGCCGTAAGTTCGTTGCTGGTGAGTTACGCACTGCCCGACGCTGGGTCACTTGGGCGCGCAACGTGGCACTTGGGTGGCAACACGTGGCTCATCTGGTTTCTGATCTTGCGTCGGCGGGTGCTGCTCGCATGGACGGCGGGGCTGTTCATGGTCGCGGTCACCGTGGTGTGGTCGGACATCAGCGGCCGCGGCGCGATCTCGGGGCTCACCCTTGCTCAGGCGCAGATTGCGCTCATGGTGGTGGCGACGTTCTTTGGTGCGTCGCTGCGCCGCACCGCGCAACGCATCAACGAACTGACGGAGCGCTCCGTTGGCGCGTCCGCCGTGGCCGCGTCCGCGAATGCGGCCCAAGAAATCCGATTGCAGCGGGCTGCTGAGCTCGCCTCGACGGCCGTTCCGATGCTGGATCGCATCGCCACGGGCGTGGCCTTTAGCTCCGAGGAGCGCGCCGCCTTCGCGCGCGTCGAGGCGCACCTTCGCGATGGCGTTCGCGGTCGCTCGCTCATGGTTCCCGTGGTGGTGGGAGCGGTGGGCAGGGCTCGCGAGCGGGGAATCGAGGTGACCCTGCTTGACGACCGCGGCTCGGAATTGCCGTCTCCAGAGGCGATGGCGGAGATCGGCATCCGGCTTGCTGCGGCGCTCGACTCGGTGCACGAGGGCTCGGTGACCATCCGCCTGCTGCCGCCCGGCCGCGATACCGCCATCACGATGGTGACCAGAAAGGGAGAGGCGACGTCCCGCCTCGCCCTGACGGGCGAAGGGGACGTCGCCTCCTAAAGCGACTACAGCGTCGGACCCTTAGGAAAGGGCCTTCGCCTTGAGGGTGTCGAACTCCGCCTGCGTGATAGCGCCGGAGTCGAGAAGGCCCTTCGCACGCTCGATCTCGCTTGCGGCACCGCCGCCACCGGCTTCACCGATGAGGCTCTTGGTGTACTCGCGGTCGTACTCGCGTGCACGCTTAGCGTCTTCAAGGTCGCGCTGTGCCATGCCCCCGCCGCGAGCGAAGAGGTAGATCAGCGTGCCGAGGATCGGCAGCAGGATGATGAAGAAGATCCACCAGAACTTTCCCCAACCGCCGAGGTCCTGCGAGCGGAACACATCCATGATGATCCGAATCACCACGAAGATGAAAGAAATCAGGATGAAGATCCACAGGGTGTACAGCAAGAAGGCCATAAAGCTGCCGTCAAAGAAGCCGTCGTCCATCATTACTCCTAGTCATGGCACACACTCCCTGTGTGGGCCTATGGGAACTCTATCCGCTTTGGCCCCCGTGACTCCCGTTATGCGAGCACCAGTCGCGAAAGCGTCGGGAGCGGCACCATGCCGTTGGCCAGCACGCGCTCGTGGAAGTCAGGCAGGGGAAGCGCTGCGGCCTCGCGCAGCCGCATGATCTCAAGGCGGCCAACCATGTAGCTCAAGGCTTGGGCCGGCATCGCGATGTAGCGATCCACCTCGGCCGTCACCGCGCCAAGAGAGTTGGGCGAGTTGTCCATCATGAAGTCAATCGCCTGCTGGCGCGTCCACCCAAAGGCATGCATGCCGGTGTCCACCACGAGCCTGCACGCGCGCAGCGAGTCGTTGAGCAGCATGCCAACGCGAGCGAGCTCGCTCGAGTACAGGCCCAACTCGTCCGCGAGTCGCTCCGTGTAGAGCGCCCATCCCTCGAGGTACGCGGTCACATTCATGCGCTTGAGGACGTTGTGCAGTTCCGTGTCCTCCTCGTGAAGCGCGAACTGCAAGTGGTGGCCGGGAAGGCCCTCGTGGAAGGTGGTGCCTTCGACGTCCGTGCGGCTCCAGTCCGTGGGGTTGAGCACGTTGAAGAAGAACTCGCCTGGCTTGCCGGTCTCCGGCTCTGGGGCACTGTAGTACGCCTGCGCGCCTCCCTTCACTGCGTTGACGCGGCACGGAGTCTTGGGAACGCGGCTGAAGGCGCGAGGAAGCGCCTCGTTGGCGCGCGCGAACGCCTCCTCGGCATCCCTCACCAGGTCCTCCGGGTTCGTGTACACGAGCGACTCGTCTTCGCGGAAACGGCGGTAGATCTCAGCAAGATCGGTTGTCCCAACGAGCGGCCCTGCGATCTGCTTGTACTCCTCGTCGAGGCGCGCGATCTGGTCAAGGCCTAACTGGTGGATCTGCTCCGGAGTGAGGTCCGTTGACGTCATGGCCCACACCAGGTCACGGTACTGCGCGTCGCCTCCCGGGAGGTGGCAGAAGCCGGGGTGGTCGTCGTCACGGCCGCGCTCCGCGAGCGCGCGCATGCGCTCCGCGTGGCCAGCGAGGGCGGGAATCACCTCATCCGCAACAATCTGGCGCAGCTCGCCAACCCACGTGTCCGCCTGGGCTTCCGCAAGGTCCGACGGCGGTGCCTGGGCGGCGAGCCTGTCCAGGGCGTCTGGGCTCGCCAACAACGCCTCGATGTTGGCCGCGGTGCGGTCAAGGTGACGCGCAAGGCCAACCACGCCGAGCAGCGCCTCCGCCTCCGCGACGGAGGCGAGGTCCTCGAGAGCGCCGGGCAGGGCGCGCATCTTCGCGAGGTACTGATCCGCGTGCTCGCCGGTCACCAGGTTGAAGCGAGTTCCGAACACCTCGATCATGCCGATGAACCCGAGTGCGGGGTGAGTGCCTGTAATGGCCGCGTTCCACGTGAGATCAACGGCCGCCGAGCGGGCCGTGAACGCGATCGCGTCCTTGAGCGCCACCTCTCTGGGGGTGGTCGCGGTGAGTGCGTCGGCCCTCGCCGCAAACTCGCTGTACTGGCGCTGCTGCTCAGCCACAGCGTCGGGCGAGAAAGCCGGCCACGACTCCAAGTGTTCGGTAGAGGAATTCCAGAGCAGGGAGTGGCCGTCGGCGGCGCGAGCGAATGCGTAGTACTCGTCGGCGAGAGAGGTGAGGGTGTCCATTGCTCCACCCTAAGCGTCACCAGGCCGCGACGATCTCCCTCACATGGCGCGCATCGGTTCCGCAGCAACCGCCGAGCACCTCGATATTGGGCAGCAGGTCGCGAAGCGTCGCGTGGTCGCGGCCCAACTGCGCGGGGTCACCGTCGTCGAGCTCCTCAGCGGCGTCCAGTTCCGCGTGGCTGAGCTGAGACGCGTTGACGCGCAGCCCGCGCACGCGATCCGCGGTGACGTCGTTCCCGAGCGCATGCCTGACGTGAGTGGGATGCGCACAGTTGATCATGAAGAACTGGGCGCCCTTGTCCGTGGCGGCGTCCACCTCGGCAATCGCGTCCGCGAGGGCCGTGCCGTCCGGGAGGCGCCCGTCGGTCTCGACCGTGAAGGAAATCACGGCGGGCAGCCCGGCAGCGCGAGAGGCGAGCACCATGCCAATGGCCTCGCCCGGATAGTTGAGCGTCACTGCGCAGACCCTGTCCACGCCCTCACCACGCAACACCGAGATCTGGTGAGCGTGATACTCGGCTGCCGCAGCGTCGGGCATCTGCGTGCCGACCACGTAACCATCCGCGCGCGGGCCAATCACGCCCTCTACGGTCACGCCCTCGCGATCCCCCACGATGCCCCTGACGAAGGCGACGGCATCGGCGTTCGCCTTGGTGAGTGCGGCCAGGTCATAGCCGAGCGCCGCGGCCCACTCGGGGTTTGCGCGCCACGTGGGGGTCGAGAGCACAAAGGCCGTTGCGTGCTCGTCCGCTATCTCGAGGAAGCTCCTGTAGTAGCGGCGCAGGGCATCGCGGCCACGATCGTCGTAGATGAGGGGAAAGGCCGCGAACGCGGGAAGATCGAGGCCCTCCGTGAAGACCATGACGGTCTCAAGGCCGCCATCGGCCACGGCTACGCTCATGTGTCCCTCCCCAGGGTCTCCTGTGAGTGTCCCTGGAAAGCACAAAACCCGCCACCGCTAGTGCGGGACGGGTAACGCGCGCCCGGAGGGATTCGAACCCCCAACCTTCTGATCCGTAGTCAGATGCTCTATCCGTTGAGCTACGGGCGCTAGGTGGAAAACCGAAGCACTACTATACCGGGTCGTTGAGGACCCGCGGAACCGCTCATCGACCGCCGTAGAAGCTCTTGAGAAGTTCGAAGACAACAATGGCGGGCCAGACGATGGCCTTGGGGATCGCGAGCACGAACTCCCAGAAGGTGTCCGCGGCCCAGAAGTAGTAGATCGCGGCCCCGATGAAGCCCAGCCCGTAGACCGCGCCGCCACCCGCGGCTGCGCCGTTGTTTCCCCGATCGCTCATGCGACTCACTGTATTGGCGCGGGCCCAACGGGGCCACCGGAGCGGAGACGGTGGGATTTGAACCCACGGAGGGCTTTAACACCCTCACGGTCTTAGCAGGACCGCGCACTAGGCCTGACTATGCGACGTCTCCAGGCCGGACAAGAATACCCGACGCTGGGGCCGGGCATGCGCGGAGAGTGTGGTGTCTGATTTCAGGACATCGTTCACCCATGTCTCAAGACATCGTTCACCCCTTGACTGTGTCGCATGGGTCAACGGGTCAAGAACGAGGTCATGGTGCTCGCGGTCGTCGAGGGCGGTCTGAC
>NZ_JASGEO010000005.1:0-328094 GCF_049841215.1 Demequina sp. | reverse complement strand
GCCGGCGGCCGCAGGAGCCGGAGCGGCCGCCGGCGCGGGTGCCGGAGCGGGTGCCGGAGCGGGTGCTGGCGGAGTCGCTGGTGCCGCTGCCACGGGAGGGGCAGGAACAGCCGCCGGGGCGGGCGTGGGTTCGGGTGCAGGGGAGGGCGCTGCGGCCACCGGAGCGGGCTCAGCAGCAGGCGCGGCCGGGGCAGGAGCGGAACCGTCGCCAATGCGGCCGAGCACGGCACCGACCTGAGCGACATCGTCCTCGTTAACGAGGATCTCGGTAAGCGTGCCGGCGAAGGGGGACGGAATCTCGGTGTCGACCTTGTCGGTGGACACCTCGAGCAGTGGCTCGTCCACGGCAACGGTGTCGCCAACGGACTTGAGCCAGCGGGTCACTGTGCCTTCGGTGACGGATTCACCAAGCGCAGGAAGCGTCACGTCGCGGCCGCCACCTGCTGGCGCCGCAGGCGCCGCTGCGGGTTCTTCTGCTGGTGCGGCTGCGGGCGCCTCTGCGGCCACCTCGGGGGCAGCTTCGGCGACCTCGGGCGCCTCGGCCTCTGGCTCGGGAGCGGTCTGGGGTTCTGGCTGTCCAGCGGTCTCGCCAGGAGCGTCCGCGGGAGCCGCCTGCTCAGCCACCGGCTGGGCGGCCGCAGGAGCGGCGGGTGCCGCAGCGTCGGGCGCGCTACCGGCCTCATCGGCGGCGCCAACCCTTGCCAGCACTGCACCGACCTCGGCCACCTCGTCCTCGGGGACGACGATCTCAAGCAGGGTGCCCGCAACCGGCGAAGGGATCTCGGTGTCCACCTTGTCGGTGGACACCTCGAGGAGCGGCTCGTCGACGGCGACGGTGTCGCCGACGTTCTTCAGCCAACGGGTGACGGTGCCCTCGGTGACGGATTCGCCGAGAGCGGGAAGCGTGACGTCTGTGCTCATGATGGTGATTGTCTCCGAAATCAGTCGTGGGCGTGCAGCGGCTTGCCTGCGAGGGCCAGGTGGGCCTCGCCGAGCGACTCGTTCTGCGTGGGGTGGGCGTGGATGAGGGGAGCGACGTCGTCGGGGTGAGCCTCCCAGCTGACGATGAGCTGAGCCTCGCCGATCTGCTCGCCCATGCGCTCGCCGAGCATGTGAATGCCAACGACGGGGCCATCGACGACGCGCACGAGCTTCACGAAGCCTGTGGTGCCGAGGATCTGGCTCTTGCCGTTGCCGCCGAGGTTGTACTCGAGTGCCACGACCTTGTCGTCGCCGTACTCCTCCTTGGCCTTGGCCTCGGTAAGGCCAACGGAGGCCACCTCGGGGTTGCAATAGGTGACCCTGGGGATGTTCGCCTCGACGATCGGCGTGGGGTTGAGGCCCGCGATCTGCTCCGCGACGAAGATGCCCTGGCCAAAGCCACGGTGGGCGAGCTGTAGACCGGGAACGATGTCGCCGACGGCGTAGATGTTGGCGACGCCAGTGTGGAGGCGCTCATCGGTGAGGACGAAGCCGCGGTCTACGCGAATGCCCTGCTCCTCATAGCCAAGGTCCTGGGTGCGCGGGCCCCGGCCAACGGCGACCAGCAGCAGGTCCGCCGAGATGGTGGTGCCGTCCTCGAGCGTGACCGTGACGCCGTTCTCGTCCTGCGTGACGCCCTGGAAACGGACGCCGAGCTTGTAGTCGATGCCGCGGCGGCGGAACGCGCGCTCGAGGCCCTTGGAGAGCGCCTCGTCCTCGTTGGGGACCAGATGGGGCAGCGCCTCGACGATCGTCACCTTGGAACCAAAGGACGTCCACACGGAGGCGAACTCGACGCCGATCACGCCGCCGCCGAGCACGATCGCGCTCGTGGGGACGGTGTCGAGTTCAAGCGCTTGATCGGAGGTCATGACCCTCCCGCCGATCTCGAGGCCGGGAAGCGAGCGCGCGTACGAGCCCGTTGCGAGCACCACGTTGCGCCCGGTGTAGCGCTCGCCGTTGACCTCGACGGTGTCAGGGCTGACGAGGCGCCCGCGCCCCTCGATCACCGTTACGCCGCGCGAGTTCACGAGGCCCTGGAGCCCGCGGTACAGGCGATCGATCACGCCCTGCTTGTAGGAGTTCACCGTGTTCATGTCGATGCCCTGCAGCGAACTCAGCACGCCGTACTTGGAACCTTCGCGCGCGTTGTCTGCGAGTTCCGCAGCGTGCAGCAGGGCCTTGGTGGGGATACAGCCGTTGTGGAGGCACGTGCCGCCGACCTTGCTCTCCTCGACGAGGCCCACATTCAGGCCGAGTTGCGAGGCGCGCAACGCGGCCGCGTATCCGCCGCTGCCACCTCCAAGCACGAGTACGTCAAACGAGTGAGGGGTGGACTCGGTCACGATGGGGTCTCCTTGTAAGGACGGTCGGTACGTCCATCTTGCCACCCCCAGACTTACCTCGCGTACCTCGAACGACGGCTAGCCTTAACCCCATGGGACTGTTTTCGCGTAAGCCCAAGACCCCGGGCGCGGCCGCATCACCTAAAGATGCTCAAGCGGAGACGATGACGCACTTGCGTGACTTCATCGCCTCAAGGCCCGGCTGCGAAGCCTTCATCGAGCCACCCACTCGTGTCACGCAGACCACGATGGTGGTGGTGGCAGAGACGGGCGAGTGGACGCGCCGCCGCATTCCTGACCAGGCAACGGCGCGAAAAGTTGCGGACAAGCTTGGCATCCCCGCCTACGACGTCAACCTCTCCGGCTACCCCTCGCGCATGCGCGAGTGGAACGAGACACACCGCAAGCAGTTCTAGGCGCGCCGCGGCTCAGAATGGGTCGTTGGTCCGGCTATTCACGCAGATAGGCGAACTCACGACCCATTCCGGCCGCACGCGGCGAGGGGCTAAGCGTCCGCTCGCGCCGCAAGGAACCGCAGCAGGGTCCGCAGCGAGGCGCCCGTAGCGCCCGGAGGCGCATAGTCGTGAGCGGAGCCCTCGTTGAAGGCGGGGCGGGCGATGTCCAGGTGCGCCCACGGCGTGTCGCCAACGAACTCTTTGAGGAACAGGCCCGCTGAGAGCATGCCGCCGCCGTTAGGGTCGCCGATGTTCTGCAGGTCCGCCACCTTGGAGACGATGGATTCGCGCAGGTGCTCCGGCAGGGGCATGGGCCACATCGGCTCGCCCGCGGCGTTCGCAGCCGCGATCACCTCGTCACGTACGGCGTCGTCGCCCATCACTCCCGAGGTGCGAGTGCCGAGGGCCATGCCCTGCGCTCCCGTAAGCGTCGCGACGTCGAGCACCGCATCGGGAGACTCCTCGATTGCCTTGACAAGGCCGTCGGCCATCACGAGGCGCCCCTCGGCGTCCGTGTTGAGCACCTCGACCGTCTTGCCGCCGTAGATGCGGATCACGTCGGAGGGCCGCTGGGCGGTAGCAGACGGCATGTTCTCCGCGATGCACAACCAGCCCGTGACGCCAACGCCAAGGCCAAGGCGTGCCGCAGCCACCACGGTGTGCAGCACGATCGCCGCACCGGACATATCCGACTTCATCGTTTCCATGGACTTGGACGGCTTGAGGGAGATACCGCCGGTGTCAAAGGTGATGCCCTTGCCAACAAGCGCAACGGTGCCCTTGGAGTCGGCAGGCGTGTAGGCAACGCGCACGAGGCGCGGCGGGCGCGACGAGCCAAGGCCAACACCAAGGATTCCACCGCAGCCCATCTCGGCGAGTTCGTCCTCGTCCCACACCGTCACCGAGATGCCGTGCTCCGCGCCGAGCGCCAGGGCGGCATCGGCGAGTGCGGCCGGGTACATGTCGAGCGGGGGAGTGTTCACGAGATCGCGGGAGCCGTTGACGGCCTCCGCGACGATCGACCCGCGCTCGATCGCAGTGTCGGAGGCGCCCGCGATGTGCCACTCAGTGTCGTGGGCCTCGTGATCTGACTTGTAGGCCGTGAACGAGTAGGAGCCAAGTAGTACGCCGTGCACCACAGCGGTTGCGTCGCCGTCATCGCCGATTGGCAGTGCCACTGCCACGGAGGTCGCCTTCTTGCCCACTGAACGGGAGGCGGACCCTGCGGCCTCACGGAGGTCGTTCGCAGATCCGGAGCCAATCCCAACACCCACCACCCGGCGAGCGGAAACAGCCTCGCCACCAGGCACGACGGTCACCGAACCGAGCTTCCCGCTCGCGTCGAGCGCACCCAAGGAGGCCTCAAGCGCGGCCCGCGCAGCGTCGGGCAACTGAGGGTGGGACGCAACCTCACCATCCCCCGTGAGCCCCACGATGAGGGCATCGGCTGCGAAGGTGTCTAGGGCGTCGGAAAGTGCGCGAGCGGAGGTCATACGCCGAGCCTAACCCGCACTACGGTTGAGCCATGTACAGCTTCCTGTACCGGCACGTGCTGTGCCACGTTGACGCCGAGAAGGCACACCGATTTGGCGTCGTTGCCTTCGCGCGGTTGCCCTTCGTCTTCCGCGTGGGGCGATCCCTTGGCATCATCCCCAATCCGGGTCCAGCAGCGGCTCGCGAGGTGATGGGTCTGCGCTTTCCCGGTGCCGTGGGGCTCGCCGCGGGGATGGACAAGAACGCGGAGGCGGTGCTTGGCCTTGCGGCAGGCGGCTTCGCCTTCGTCGAGATCGGCACGGTCACCGCACGCCCGCAGCCGGGCAATCCCAAGCCGCGGTCGTGGCGCGAGTTGGACGTGCACGGACTGCGCAATCAGATGGGCTTCAACAACGAGGGAGCGGATGCGGTTGCCCGTCGCCTCGCTCGTCTGCGCGCGTCCGCGAGAGGCCGCGCCGTGCTCGTTGGGGTCAACATCGGCAAGACCAAGGTGACCGCGCCGGAGGACGCGGCAACCGATTACGCGTACTCCGCGCGGACGCTTGCCGCGTACGCGGATTACTTGGTGGTCAACGTCTCGTCACCCAACACCCCTGGGCTGCGGGACTTGCAGTCGGTGGACGCGTTGCGCCCCATCCTCGAGCACGTGCGCGCGGCGGCAAACGAGGCGGTCCCTGAACGGCACGTGCCGCTGCTCGTGAAGATCGCGCCCGATCTCGCTGACGAGGACGTGGACGCGGTGACGGACCTGGCGCTCGAGCTCCATCTGGACGGCATCGTGGCCACGAACACCACGATCTCCCACGACCGCGGGCCCGGAGGCCTGTCTGGGCCCCCAGTGCGGGAGCGCGCCCAAGCCGTGGTGGGCCGCATAGCTGCCAGAGCGTCGGGCCGATTGGCGATTGTAGGAGTGGGAGGCATTTCCAGCGAGGACGACGCCAAGGCGTTCCTGGACGCCGGCGCGGACCTGCTACAGCTCTACACGGCGTTTGTGTACGAGGGGCCGCGGTGGGTTGCGAAGCTCAACCAGACTCTTGGCAAACTCTCAGGAAAGTCGGGAACTAGATAGCCGCAGGGCGCGTTGCCTAGATGTACGTTCCTGCCAGGCGTACGAGCATTGTTTTCTCCTTTGAGATGAGGGGCCTGGGTAGATCACCCGGGCCCCTCATCGCGTCTGTGGCAGTTTCTTGACCGGCGCCTAGACGCGCGTCGAAGGGCTCGAGGCGGCCGTTTGTGAGGCGTCTGTCTCCACGACGTCGCCAAGCACCTCGTCGATGCGCGCCATGAGTTCGGCGGGAATCTCCACTCCAGACGCCTTCGCATTCTCGGTGACCTGCTCGGGGCGCGAGGCCCCAATGATCGCCGCCGCGACGTTCGGGTTCTGCAACACCCACGCCACCGCCAGCTGGGCGAGAGTCAGGTCCAGTTCCTGCGCAATGGGCGTGAGGTTCTGGACGCGCGTCAGCACGTCGTCGTTGAGGTAGCGCTTGATCATGTTGGCGCCACCCTTCTCGTCGGTGGCGCGGCTGCCCTCAGGCAGCGGCTGTCCTGGGAGGTACTTGCCGGTGAGCACGCCCTGCGCCACGGGGCTCCAGACGATCTGGCTGAGGCCCTCCGCCTCGGACGCCGGGATGACCTCAGGCTCGATGACGCGCCACAGCATCGAGTACTGGGGCTGGTTGGAGATGAACGGCACATGGAGCTCGCGCGCAAGCGCGGCACCCGCACGGATCTGCTCGCCGGTCCACTCGCTCACGCCGAAGTAGAGCGCCTTGCCCTGGCGCACGATGTCCGCGAACGCGAGCATCGTCTCCTCGAGCGGGGTCTCGTGGTCAAAGCGATGTGCCTGGTAAAGGTCTACGTAGTCCGTCTGGAGGCGCGACAGCGAGCCGTTAATGGACTCCATGATGTGCTTGCGAGACAGGCCCGTGTCATTCGCGCCCTTGGGACCGGTTGGCCAGTAGACCTTGGTGAAGATCTCGAGGCTCTCGCGGCGCTCACCCTTGAGGATGTCGCCGAGCACGGCCTCCGCTGCGGTGTTCGCATAGGCGTCCGCGGTGTCGAAGGACGTGATGCCAACGTCGAGAGCGGCCTTCACGCAGGCCGCCGCCTGCTCGTTCGCAACCTGCGACGCGTGAGTGAGCCAGTTGCCGTATGTGAGCTCCGTGATTTTGAGGCCGGAGTTACCCAAATAACGATAGGTGACCATTCGCCCAGCCTAACCGCTCGGTAACCAAGGCGCCCCAGCGTCGGGCCCCCCCGGCAGGAGACAACCGCTATGTACCGACAGGAATTGAGGGCGCGCGCAAGCGGTGCCCAGCGGGACAAGGGGGAGATGTGCCTGCTAAACGGGGAATTCGCCCCGGCGCACCTTGGGGCGCGGGGTACGGAAGCGACGCAGATTGAGTGCGCGCGCGATCGAGTAGAACGTGAATCCGCGCGGAATCTTGTTCTCGCCAAACTTCGCGATGAACGCCTTCTTGAGGCGACGCAGCGTGAGCCACGTCTCAACGGCCGCCATCAGCACGATCACGTAGAAGCCGAGAATCAGGATCGCCGCCGCCTGGTTCAGCCCGGGAATGAGCGACAGGATCACGAACAGGATCGAGAACGGCAGCAGGAACTCGCCAATAGACGTGCGCGCGTCGATGTAGTCGCGGATGAAGCGCTTCTCGGGGCCGCGGTGCTCTGCGGGCATGTTGCGCTCGTCGCCGGAACGCAGTGCCGCGTACTCGTTCTCGCGACGCTCACGGTCCTTGGCGCGTCGCTGCTTCGCGTCCGCCTTGACGTCCACCACGAGCCCGCGCTTGTTCGCGGCCTCTTGATCCTTGCGCTTTGGCGTCGCTTGCCCCTTCTTGCCCGACGGCGTGGTCGGCTCAGCGGGAGCGGCGGCTGGGGCGGCGGGTTCAGGCTTGTTGCGTGCCATGGTGAGGAGGGTCCTTACGGGTCAGTCTTTGGCCGGGTTCACGGCGGGCAGGGAGAGCATACGGTCTAGGGCGATCTTGGCGAGCCGCTCGGTCTCTGGATCCACGACGATGCGGTTGGGCACCTCGCCGGCCGCGAGTGACTCGAGCGCCCACACCAGGTGCGGGAGGTCGATGCGGTTCATCGTGGAGCAGAAGCACACCGTGTCCTCAAGGAAGTGGACGTCCTTGTCGGGGTGAGCGTTCGCGAGGCGACGCACCAGGTTGAGCTCGGTGCCGATGCCCCACGCGGTGCCGGGTTCAGCGGCCTCGATGGTCTTGATGATGTATTCGGTGGAGCCCACGTAGTCCGCCGACGTCACCACATCGTTGGCGCATTCGGGGTGCACGATGATGTTGATGCCAGGCACGCGCTCGCGCAGCGCCTCGACATTCTCGCGGCGGAAGCGGCCGTGCACCGAGCAGTGGCCCTTCCACAGGATCACGCGCGCCGCCGCGAGCGCCTCCGGGGTGTTGCCGCCAAGCGGTTTGCGGGGGTCGTAGAGCACACAGTCGTCGAGGCTCAGCCCCAACTGCAGCACCGCCGTGTTGCGGCCAAGGTGCTGATCGGGAAGGAAGAACACCTTCCCGTCACCGTCAAGGCCACCGACTTGATCAAAGGCCCAGCGCAGCGCCACCTCGGCGTTCGAGGACGTACACACCGCGCCGCCGTTCGCGCCACAGAACGCCTTGATGGCCGCCGTGGAGTTCATGTAGGTGATCGGCACGGTCTTGCCTGCCACGCCGATCTCCTGGAGCTGCGCCCACGCGTCGTCCACCTGGTTGATGTTCGCCATGTCCGCCATCGAGCAGCCGGCGGCCATGTCGGGGAGGATCACCTGCTGGTCATCGGACGTCAGGATGTCCGCGCTCTCGGCCATGAAGTGCACGCCGCAGAACACGATGAACTCCGCTTGCGGACGCGCCGCAGCGTCGCGCGCCAGCTTGAACGAGTCCCCGGTCACGTCCGCGAACTGGATGACCTCGTCGCGCTGATAGTGGTGACCAAGAATGAATACGCGGTCGCCAAGGGCCTCCTTGGCGGCTCGCGCTCGCTCGACTAGGCCGGGGTCCGACGCTGCGGGCAGTCCACCTGGACAGTCCACTCCGCGCTCAGACAGGGGGTCACGCCGGGTTCCCAGCAGCAAGAGGGCGGGGGAGGACCCAGGTTCCGTGAAGGTCTGCGTCATTCGGTCATTGTCTCACGGGCTTCAGGGCAGACTTGAGCCCATGCGCGCGGTGATGGGAGTGGAGCGGTGGCCCGGCGTGGACACCGTTCGCGACGTTGGCCGCATCGCCGCTTCCGCGTGGGGCGAGGTGTCCGACGCCACGCTCGAGGTGTTCGCGGTTGGCGACGGCGGCCCCCGCACGGCGGACTCCTTCCCTCCGGATCGCATGAGCGTAGGCGGAGTGCAGGCTGTCCCCACTCCCGCAGGGCTGCTGCTCAGCCCCAAGGGCGCGGACCAGCGCTGGAACCCCCAAGACCTCATGGCGGCGCTCTTGGGACTCGCAGCGGCCGCGGATGAGATCCAAGGCGCCGTCATCGTGCCCCTTGGGGATGCCACGCCCGCCGGAGACGCGCTCGAGGTGTGGGGCGCCGCGCCCGCCGCCACGAGGCTGCAGCTCGCCAAACTGTCGCTCCGCGTGCTCGTCACAAGCGACCGGCCGCTGCTTGGCTTCCACGGCATGAGCGCTTCCTTGCGCAACGGCAGGGAATCCGACGCCGCGCTCGCGGTCGCCTCGCAAGATCAAGAGGCGCGGTGGCGGGAGATCGCGGCGACCGGGGATGCGATCGCGTCCCGCGGCACCTTGCTGGGTCCCAACCGCCTCTCTGATGCGCCCGGCTCGGGCGCGGCCGGAGGCCTCGCGTACTGCCTTGCGGCACTGGGCGCCACGCTCACGAGAGCTACGGACTATCTTGCGGAAGCCGTCGGGCTGTCCGACGCTGTGGCCGGGGCGGACGTCGTGCTCGCCGTTGGTGGGCCGCTCAGCCCGGCAACCCTGGACCACGGGCTCGCGACCACCGCCGCGCGGCTCGCGGCACGCCACGCGCTACCTGCCGTCGCGATCACCACCGACCTCAGCGTGGGGCGTCGCGACGTCATGGCGGCGGGCCTCAGTGGCACTCACGAGGGAAATCCGGGACCTGAGGGCCTTGCCGACGTGGTGCGCCGCGTTGCGCAGACGTGGGCGCCGCGTCGCTGAGCGCACCACGACCGTGATATTCGCAACGCGATGTAGGGAATATCGCGTGGGCGTCGTACGCTGGTATCCACGGACGTGACAGAAGGGAGCCGCCCATGACGGACACTGCAATCGAGACCAAGGCCCACGGGGTAGTCATTACTGACGCCGCCGCGGCCAAGGTGAAGAGCCTGCTTGAGCAGGAGGGCCGCGACGATCTCCGTCTGCGCCTCGCGGTGCAGCCCGGTGGCTGCTCCGGCCTTATCTACCAGCTGTACTTCGACGAGCGCACCCTGGATGGGGATGCGGTTCGCGACTTCGACGGTGTCGGGGTAGTTGTTGACAAAATGTCCGTCCCGTACCTCGACGGAGCAACGATCGACTTCGCGGACACGATTGAGAAGCAGGGCTTCACGATCGACAATCCCAACGCGTCCAGCTCGTGCGCGTGCGGCGACTCGTTCAGCTAAAGAACTCTTTACCGGAGACGGACGGTGAGGGCGAAAGCCCCGCCGTCCGTTTCTGTTTCTCCGATGAACTCGTTGTTCGTCATCCGCGCCCACGCGGGCACGTCCGTGCGGGCGGCCACGTCGGTGCACTCGACCGTCAGTTGATCTCCTGGAACGGCCGCGGCCGCTGCCTTGGCGAGTTCGATGATCGGCAACGGGCACAGCAGGTCACGCGCATCGATGCGAATGTCAGCCAAGGGCGGGCGCTCCAGATTCGCGTCGCAGCTCCTCGATGGCACGGATGCTCACCTCGATGAACCTCTCGATCTCCGGCTCCGAGACCCCTGGATGCAGCGCAACGCGCACGTTGCCGTGAGTCAGCGCGCCGATCGCCGCGAGCACTCGCGACGGCTCAAGGGTGCTCGTGGTGCACGCGGATCCTGAGCCCACCGCGAACCCCTTCTTGTCGAGCCGCGAGAGCAGCGCCTCGCCGTCCACGTAGAGGCAACTGAAGGTCACCACGTGCGGCAGTCGCTTGTCGGGGTCGCCCACCACGTCCACTCCCGGAACGGCCGCCATCCGCTCGCGGATCATGTCGACGAGCCACGCGAGACGCGTTGCCTCGCTGTCTGCGTTCTCAAGCCTCTCCTGTAGCGCCACGGCCGCGGCGAGCGCGAGCGGCACGCTCACTCCGCCGGGAGCCCAGTCGTCGCCTTCCGGCCACGCGGGCAGCCAGCGCGTTGACGGCCGCAGGGCCACAACACCAAGGCCCGACGGCCCGCCCCAGTCCGCGGGATTGCCCACCAAGGCGTCCCACGCCTCTGGCGCGGCGATGTGCCCGATCGAGCTCGTGGCGTCGACGACGAGCGGGACGCCGCGAGCCGACGTGAGGGCGTGCACGGCGTCGAGATCCTGGACCGTGCCCAACTCATGGTTGGCGTGCTGAATCGCGGTGAGTGCGACCGAAGGCTCGCCAAGGGCCTCCTCAAGCGCGGCAAGGTCCACGTGGCCAAGCGAGTCGACCGGCACCTCCCGAGGCGTCTTGTCGGACGCAAAAGACGCCGCGTGCATCGTCGCGTCCCGCTCGACCGCGCTCACAAGTACCTCATCGCGCCCGCGGCGCGCCGTCCAAATCCCCGCGAGCACGCGCTCAAGCCCAAGGACCGCGCTCGCCGTGAAGTGAACTCCTGCGGGCTGGGCGCCCAAAGCGTCGGCGATGGCCTCGCGAGAACCCTCAAGCAATGCCCTGGCGCGCCGCGCCTCACTGGACAGGCGCGCGGGGTCAGCCCAGCCGTCGGCCAGGCCGGCGAGCAAAGCCTCACGGGTGCGCTGAGACAGGGGAGCGGAGCCGCCGGCGTCAAGATAGGTGCGGGGCGCTGACATGCCTTCACGGTATCGCGCGATAGACTGACCGCGTGTCCAACAGCTCTCGTTCGCGCGCACCCAAAATGGCCCTTGCCGGGGCCGGTGCCGTGCTCGCCGCAGGCCTTTTAGCAGGGTGTACAACCGGAATCGAGAACGGCGCGTTGCCGTCCACTCCGGAGATCACCAACCAGACCGGAACCATCATCGAATTGTGGAATGGTTCGTGGATCGCGGCGCTCGTCGTCGGCGTCATCACGTGGGGTCTGATCCTGTGGTGTGTTGCGGTCTACCGCAAGCGCAAGGGTGACGAGAAGCTGCCGCCGCAGAACCGCGCGCACCTGCCACTTGAGCTCATGTACACCGCGGTGCCGCTCATCATGATTGCGGTGCTGTTCAAGTTCACGGCCGAGGACATGGCGGAGATCCGCGACACCAGCGCCACGCCCGACTACACGATCGAGGTCATCGGTAAGCAGTGGAGCTGGGACTTCAACTACACGGACGACAACACCTACACCGCGGGTGTGCAGGCGCAACTCACGGGTGAGGAGGGGGTCGAGGAAGACCTCCCCACGCTCTACCTGCCGGTGGACAAGCGCATCGAGTTCCACATCATGGCTCGCGACGTCATCCACTCGTTCTGGATTCCCGCGTTCCTGTACAAGGAAGACGCGATTCCCGGCCGCACCAACGTCTTCCAGGTGATTCCCACCAAGGAAGGCACCTACAAGGGCAAGTGCGCCGAGCTCTGCGGCGAGTACCACGCGTCGATGCTCTTCAATGTGAAGGTCGTTTCGCAGGCCGAGTACGAAGAGCACATGCAGTGGCTGCGCGACAACGGTTACGAGGGCCAGCTTGGCATCGAGTACAGCCGCGACCAGGTGGTGCAGATGACGGAGGATCACGAAGACTCCGGATACGACACCGAGACCAGCACCGAGGAGGAGGGTCACTGATGGCCACCGTCGCATACGAGACCGACACTCCCGGCACGGCAGCCCCGGCCATCCCCGTTGCCCCACGCAAGCAGGGCTCGATCGTCGTCACGTGGATCACCTCCACCGACCACAAGGTGATCGGCAAGCTCTACCTCATCACCTCGTTCTTCTTCTTCGTCGTTGGTGGTCTACTGGCGTTGCTCATCCGTGCGGAGCTCTTTGAGCCCGGCATGCAGGTGGTGCAGTCGGCAGAGCAGTACAACCAGCTGTTCACGATGCACGGCACGATCATGCTGCTGCTGTTCGCAACGCCGCTCTTCGCTGGGTTCGCGAACGCAATCATGCCGCTGCAGATTGGCGCCCCTGACGTCGCGTTCCCACGCCTCAACATGCTCGCGTACTGGCTGTACCTCTTTGGTGGCGTCATCGCGATGGCGGGCTTCTTCACCCCGCAGGGAGCGGCCTCGTTCGGCTGGTTCGCGTACGCGCCGCTGTCGAACTCCATCTACTCGCCGTCGCTCGGTGGCGACCTGTGGGTGTTCGGCCTTGCCCTTGGTGGCTTCGGAACCATCCTTGGTGCGGTCAACTTCATCACCACGATCGTCACGATGCGTGCGCCCGGAATGACGATGTTCCGCATGCCGATCTTCACGTGGAACACGCTTGTGACGTCCATGCTCGTGCTGCTCGCGTTCCCGCCCCTTGCGGCCGCGCTGCTTGCTCTCGGCTCCGACCGTCAGCTGCACTCGCAGGTCTTCAACCCCGACAACGGTGGCGCCGTGCTCTGGCAGCACCTGTTCTGGTTCTTTGGGCACCCAGAGGTCTACATCATCGCGCTGCCGTTCTTCGGCATCGTCTCCGAGATCTTCCCGGTGTTCTCTCGCAAGCCTCTGTTTGGTTACACGGGCCTCGTCTACGCGACCATCGCGATCGCCGCACTGTCCGTGACCGTGTGGGCGCACCACATGTACGTCACCGGCGCAGTGCTGCTGCCGTTCTTCGCGTTCATGACGATGCTTATCGCGGTCCCCACAGGCGTGAAGTTCTTCAACTGGATCGGCACGATGTGGCGAGGCAAACTCACGTTTGACACGCCCATGCTGTGGAGCGTCGGCTTCCTGGTCACGTTCCTCTTCGGTGGCCTCACGGGCATCATCCTGAGCTCGCCGCCGCTCGACTTCGCACTCAGCGACTCGTACTTCGTCGTTGCCCACTTCCACTACGTGGTGTTCGGCACGGTCGTGTTCGCGATGTTCGCCGGCTTCTACTTCTGGTGGCCAAAGTTCACGGGCAAGATGCTCGACGAGCGCCTTGGCAAGATCCACTTCTGGCTACTGTTCATCGGCTTCCACACCACGTTCCTCATCCAGCACTGGGTGGGCGTGCGTGGCATGGCCCGACGCTATGTGGACTACCTGCCAGAGGACGACTTCACGTGGATGAACCAGGTATCCACCGTGGGTGCGTTTGTGCTCGCGCTGTCGACGCTGCCGTTCCTGTGGAACGTCTACATCACCCAGCGCCGCGCACCCAAGGTCACGGTGGATGACCCCTGGGGCTTCTCCAACTCGCTCGAGTGGGCCACCTCGTGCCCGCCGCCGCGACACAACTTCACGTCGATCCCGCGCATCCGTTCGGAGCGTCCGGCGTTCGACCTCCACCACCCCGCGGCCGCCGCGATCGATCACGCGCACTCGAAGCATGATCCGCTCGTTGATGACGCCGAGGTGGAGACCGACGACTCCGCAGAGCGCAAGGGAGAGTAGGCATGGACCGGGAAGCAAACCTCTTCATTCTGCCCGCGCTGTTCTTCTTTGCTGCGGGGACTGTGTACGGCTTCTTGACGCACTTCCACGAGTGGGTTGGCTTCCTCGCCATCCTGCTCACGGGAGGCATGTTCCTCATGGTCGGCTACTACTTCCGCATGCTCGCCAAGCGTCACGGCAAGCGTCCCGAGGACCGAAACGACGGCGAGATCGCCGAGCTTGCGGGCGAGCAGGGTGTCTTCGCGCCGTGGTCCTGGTGGCCGCTCGTGCTCGCCGCCGCCGCCGCCCTCGGTTTTGCCGCACTGGCGATCGACTGGTGGATCATGGCCCCGGCAGCGGTGCTCGCCGTGATCGGCCTCGTGGGCTGGGTCTTCGAGTTCTCTCGCGGCCAGCACGCACACTAGTTAGCCGTGTTCATCCGCCCCATGACGGGCGAGGACGAGCTCATGCCGTTCCTCGTGGCCGCGATGGACTGGCGTAACCACAATGCGTGGACTCCTGAGAGCATCCTCGCTGCCCCTGACATCGCGCACTACATCACCGGCTGGCTGCGCCCAGGTGACTTCGGCCTCATCGCCGAGATCGATGGAATCCCGGCGGGGGCTGCGTGGTGGCGCACCTTCACCTCCGATGACCCCGGGTACGGATACGTCGCAGATGACGTCCCCGAAATAGGGCTAGCGGTACTCGCTGGGTGGCGAGGCCTTGGCTACGGGTCGCTGCTACTGACGGAGATCTGTGAGCACGCGCGTGACGCCGGCGTGCGCGGACTGAGCTTGTCCGTTGAGGACGGGAACGACGGCGCTCGGCGCCTCTACGAGCGCACAGGCTTCGCGGTGTGCGGGCGCGAAGGCAACTCCGACACGATGGTGCTGCGCCTCGCATGACGTGCTCCGTGAGTACCTGAGTGCTCAGTGGGCGTGCAGTTCCAGCATTGAGACCCTCACGGGGCGCGTGACAGCAAGCGAAAGGGCCCCACGCCTTCGCATGGGGCCCCTCGTCGCAGAAGCGAGAGCTACAGGTTCACGTGGCTCATGCCCTGGGCGTTCGCGAAGCGCTCCTGGACGTTCGCCCAGTTCACGACGTTCCACCAGGCCTTGATGTAGTCGGCCTTGACGTTCTTGTACTGCAGGTAGAACGCGTGCTCCCACATGTCGAGCGTGAGCAGCGGGATCAGGCCAATCGGCACGTTGCCCTGCTGGTCGTACAGCTGCACGATGAGCAGCTTCTTGGCGATGGTGTCCCACACCAGGATGGACCAGCCGGAGCCAAAGACCGTCATGGCGTTGTTCGTGAAGTGCGCCTGGAAGGCATCGAACGATCCAAAGTCGTTGTCGATCGCCGAGGCGAGGTCTCCCGTGGGCTTGTCGCCGCCGTCGGGGGACAGGTTGGTCCAGAAGATCGAGTGGTTGGTGTGACCACCAAGGTTGAACGCGAGCGCCCGCTCCACGCCGGCGACGGAATCGAACTCGCCCTTATCGCGGGCCTCCGCCAGCTGGTCGAGCGCCTTGTTGGCACCGGCCACGTAGGCGGCGTGGTGCTTGGAGTGGTGCAACTCCATGATTTCGCCCGCGATGTGCGGATCCAGTGCTCCGTAGTCGTAGTCGAGATCGGGAAGGCTGTAGACGGCCATGCTTCCTCCAACGTTGTGCCCAGGCTGGTGCCCAGACGGTTTCCGGGGACTTCTTGAGCCTAGCGAACTGCTAAGCCTTGCGTAGGCGACAACCCAGCCACAGCGTCGGGCATTCCTTAGCTGCGACTAGTGGTGAGCGTGGTGCTGGGCCTCTTCGTATTCTGCGGGCGTGACGGGGCGCACCCGCTGCTCGTAATAGAAGTGCGAGAGGCGCTGCTTGAAGCGGTCCCACTTGTAGCCCTTGCGCCGCACGCCACGAGCGTTGAACTCGTCGGCGATCTCCATGGGGGCGAGGTCCTCGTGCTGAACGCGCAGCCACACCTCTTGGTCAGAGAGCGGCTCGTGCACCTCGATGTACTCGCCGTGCTCGTGACGGACGATACGGCCCGTCTCGTGCCCGTGTAGTACCAGCTCACGGTCCTTGCGCTGCAGGCCAAAGCAAATGCGGCGCGTGATGAGGAACGACAGCACGGGCAGGGCGAAGATGCCCACGCGCGTCACCATGGTGATGTCATTGAGCGAGAGGTGGAAGAGGTTGGCGATGATGTCGTTCGAACCCTCGATTACGAGCAGCACGTAGAACGAGATGAGCGCCACGCCAATGCCAGTGCGAACGGGAACATTGCGCGGGCGGTCAAGGACGTGCTTCTCGCCGCGGTCGCCCGTTGCCCATGCCTCGAGCCAGGGGTAGATCGCGAGGAACGTGAAGAACAATCCAGGGATGACAACGGCGGGGATGAGGATGTTCCACGACAACGTGTACCCGCCGATGACCCACTCCGTTGGCACGCCGGCGATCCAGCCGGGCATCATGCGCAGCGCGCCGTCGACGAAGAGGATGTACCAGTCGGGCTGGGTGCCCGCGGAGACGGGGGAGGGGTCGTACGGTCCGTAGTTCCACACTGGGTTGATGGTGAACAGACCCGCGACAAGCGCGACCACGCCGAACACGACGAAGAAGAAGCCGCCAGCCTTCGCCATGTAGACGGGGAACAGGGGCAGGCCAACCACGTTGGTGTCCTTGCGGCCGCCGCCGGGGTACTGGGTGTGCTTGTGCAAGAACACCAAGAACAGGTGCACGGCGATGAGCCCGAGTATCAGGCCAGGCACCAGCAGAATGTGGGCCGTGAACATGCGAGGAATCAGTACCTCGCCAGGGAACTCGCCGCCAAACAGCCAGTACGAGATGTACGTGCCGATGATAGGGACGGACTTGATCACGCCGTCGATGATGCGCAGGCCGTTGCCGGAGAGAACGTCATCGGGAAGCGAGTAGCCCGTGAAGCCCGCGGCGAGCGACAGGATCATGAGCGTGAAGCCCACGAGCCAGTTGATCTCGCGAGGCTTGCGGAACGCGCCCGTGAAGAACACGCGCGCCATGTGAGTCACGATCGCCGCTGTGAACAGCAGCGCGGACCAGTGGTGCATTTGGCGGATCAGCATTCCGCCGGGCACCTGGAAGCTGGTCACGAGCGTGGACTCGAAGGCCTTCGACATCTCGACGCCGTGCATCGTGGCGAACTCGCCCTCGTAATGCACGATGTCCATCGACGGGACAAAGAACGCCGTGAGGAAGATACCGGTGATGACGAGCACCAGGAACGAGTACAGCGCAATCTCGCCAAGCATGAACGACCAGTGGTCGGGGAAGAGTTTGCGAGCGAAGAACTTGACGAAGCCACCGATTGTGGTGCGCTCGTCTACCCAGTTTGCAGTGCCCGCTGCTGCGGCATTGACTTTGGCGCCCATTAGGAGCTGACCTCCTCAATGGCGGAAGGCGAAGGGGATGGAGACGTTCCCTTAAGGCGGTCCCAATAGGACGGGCCCACGGGCTCGTGGAAGTCACTCTGCGCGATGATGTAGCCCTCATCGTCAACCGCGATGGGCAGCTGGGGGAGCGGGCGCTTCGCGGGGCCGAAGACCACCTTGGCGCCGTTCGCGACGTCGAACGTGGACTGGTGGCACGGGCACAACAAGTGGTGGGTCTGCTGTTCGTACAGCGCTACGGGGCATCCCACGTGCGTGCAGATCTTCGAGTAAGCGATGATGCCGTCGAAGGACCAGCTCTCGCGACCCTCTTGGATGTTGAGGTCACGCGGATCCATGCGGATGAGAAGCACCACAGCCTTGGCCTTCTCCTCAAGCTTGCCGTGCTCGAGCTCGTTGAGGCCTTCGGGGATCACGTGAAAAACGGATCCGATGGTGACGTCAGCGGCCTTAATGGGCGTGCCGTCAGGGTCGCGCGCAAGGCGCGTTCCCTTAGCCCACATCGTGTGGCGGAACTTGGAGACGTTCCAGTCGCCTCCCATGTTGCCAATCTGGGGGACCAAGACGGCGAGCGGGGCGATCGCCACCGCGGTGATGAGCGAGCCCTTCAGCAGGGTGCGGCGGTTGGTGGTGAGGCCAGAGTCCTCTGCGCCGTCCTTGAGGTTCTGGATGGCGGCCTCGCGGCTCTCGTCCGAGGTGCGCAGCGCGTGGCGCTCCTCCACCATCTCGTGATCGCGCATGAGCGTGCGAGCCCAGTGAATGGCGCCAAGGCCAATGCCAAGCATCGCGAAGCACAGGCTCACGCCAAGCAGGATGTTGACCAGGCGGATCGAGGCGATCTCTTCGGTCTGGTCTTGCACAAAGTAGACGACCAACGTGGCGATGGTGCCGAGGATCGAGATGCCGAACAGTGCGGCCACTTGACGCTCCGCGCGCTTTGCCGCTGCGGGGTCAACGTCTGCGCGACGCGGGCGGTGCGGGGGCAGTCCGGGGTCAACCCACTGGCCGTCGGCGTGCACGCCGGACTCGGTGTGCTGCTTCTCTTCGGTACTCATGAGGCGCGGGCTCCCACGTAAATGGTGCTGGCGATGATCAGGCCAAGCGCGACGAGCCAGCCCCAAAAGCCTTCGGCGACAGGGCCGATGCTTCCGAGCTTGAGGCCGCCGGGCGAACCCTGCTGCTGGAAGTCGAGGTACGCGATGATGTTGCGCTTGTTCTCTGGGGTGATGTTGGCGTCGTTGAACACGGGCATCGACTGGGGGCCAACGAGCATCGCCTCGTAGATGTGGGTGTTCGAGGTGCTCCACAGGTTGGGCGCGAACTTGCCTTGAGTGAGCGCGCCACCACCGCCGATGGAGCCGTGGCACATCGCGCAGTTGGTGCGGAAGATCTCCATGCCGACGGCGGCGTCACCGAGCGCCGGGTCCACCATTTCAGCGGTGGGAATAGCGGGCCCTTCGCCAAGCGACGCGACGTAGGCAGCGAGCTGCGAGATCTGCTCCGCGTCGAACTGAGGCTTCTTCTCTTGTACCTGCGGGCCGGAGGCCTGCATCGGCATGCGGCCCGTTCCCACCTGGAAGTCAACCGCCGCAGCGCCCACGCCAATAAGCGAGGGGGCCACGCCGTCGGTGCCTTGAGCGTCGAGCCCGTGGCACGAGGCGCAGTTTGCGGCGAACAGCTTCTGGCCTTCGGCGACGTCATCAGCGGTAGCCGTGGCAGCGTCGGCCGGCGAGCCGTTGGCAACGAAGCCAATGGCGGTAAGCGCCGCGAGAAGAATGAGAACGAGCAGAACGGGGGCCGACTTGCTGTAGCGCCGGCGAGCGAGGGCGTTCATCACTCTCCCTTACTTGATCAGGTAGATCACGGCGAAGAGCGCGATCCAGACAACGTCAACAAAGTGCCAGTAGTACGAGACCACGATGGTGGTGGTGGCCTCGTGAACCCCATACTTCTTGGCGGCAAACTGGCGGCCGAGCACGAAAAGCATGGCGATGAGTCCGCCGAGCACGTGGAGGCCGTGGAAGCCAGTCGTCAGATAGAAGACGGAGCCGTATGGGCTCGACGAAATCGTGAGTCCGTGCTCGATGAGCTCGGTGTACTCGAGCACCTGGCCCGCGATAAAGACCGAGCCCATGATGTAGGTGAGGACCCACCACTCTTGCTGTCCCCAGGCGCGGAAGTTGAAGATCGACCCGGTGCGCTTGGCCTGGTAGCGCTCAGCGGCCCACACGCCCGCTTGCGCGGTGAACGAGGACAGCACAAGCACCGTGGTGTTGGCTGCCGCGAACGGCACGTTGAGCTCGGCGGTCCACTTGGCCCACTCCTCGGGCACCTCCGCGCGCAACGTGAAGTACATCGCGAAGAGTCCAGCGAAGAACATGAGCTCGGAACTGAGCCACACGATCGTGCCAACGGCAACCTGATTTGGTCGCGTGGCATGGATCGGCGAAGGGACGGCCGTTGCCTGGGACATAGGTCCCATTATTGCGTACGAGTGCCCTGGTGTGTGCCATTGTCCGACGGTCCGGCGAGCCTTGTCCGGAAGGTCGCCTTCAGCGGTGGTGCGGTCGTGCGAGAATGGCCGACATGAGTGACCTGGTGACGCATGAATCGGCAGCGCCGGCCCCACGTGCTGCACGCATTCTGATCTACAGCGATGACCTCCACGTTCGCGAGAATGTGCGGTTCGCGGTTGGCTCCACGACTCACGGAAGGCCGGTGGAGTGGACGGAGACGGCGACCCACGACGCGGTCATCGGCGCGCTCGACACCGCGACCTTTGATCTGGTGATCCTTGACGGCGAGACCGCGAAGTCAGGGGGCATGGGAATCTGCAGGCAGATGAAGGCGGAGCTCTATCACTGCCCTCCCATCCTGTTGCTCGTTGGGCGCCCTTCCGACGCATGGTTGGCAACGTGGTCCGAGGCGGATGCCGCGGTCTCGCACCCTCTCGATCCGTTTGTTGTCCGCGAGGCGGTTGACGAGTTCTTCGAGCCCGCTACGGCAAGCTGACCGTCTCATGGCAACGCTCCAAGAGCTGCTGTCGCGCCTCGTAGAGCACGACGACCTCACGGCTGAAGAGACCGCCGCGGTCATGGATCAGGTGCTCACGGACAACGCGTCTCCCGTGGTGATTGGCGCCTTCCTCGCGGCGCTGCGCGTCAAGCGTGAGACCCCTGAAGAGGTCGCGGGACTCGCCGACGCGATGCTCAAGCACGCGATCCGCATTGAGGTACCAGGACGCTCCGTGGACATCGTGGGCACTGGTGGCGACGGCTACAACACCGTCAACATCACCACCATGGCCGCGTTGGTCACTGCTGGGACCGGGCTGACTGTGGTGAAGCACGGAAACCGCGGGGCTACGTCGATGTCCGGTTCCGCTGACGTGCTTGCGGCCCTTGGTCTGCGACTTGACTTGCCGCCAGAGCGCGTGGCCGAGCTCGCAACAGAGGTGGGGATCACGTTCTGCTTCGCCCAGGTGTTCCACCCGGCGATGCGCCACGCGATGCCGATCCGCAAGGAGATCGGGATTCCCACGACGCTCAACATTCTTGGGCCGCTCACCAACCCCGCGCAGCCCATCGCGAGCGCGATTGGCTCCTCGAGCCTGAGGGTATCTCCCGTTCTTGCTGGCGTGCTGTCCCAGCAGGGTCGGCAAGGAATGGTGTTCCACAGCGACGACGGCCTCGACGAGCTCTCGCCGACTGGTGCCGCTTCGGTGTGGGAAGTCCGCGGCGACGGAGTCACGGAACTGCGGCTGGATCCCGTTGCGGACCTTGGCCTTGCGCGAATCACGATCGACGACCTTCGTGGCGGGGATGCAGAGGCGAACGCTCGTGTGGTCCGCGACGTGCTCGCCGGTGGTGGGGGAGCGGCTCGAGAGACGGTGTTGCTCAATTCGGCCGCGGGGATCGTGGCCGACGGCACGCTGCCGGGCACCTCGAGCGGCACAATCGTGGAGCGTTTCGCCGCTGGAATTGAGCACGCTCGCGAGTCGGTTGACTCGGGTGCCGCGGCCGCGGTTCTCGATCGCTGGGTTTCTGCGTCCGCGGCATAGTCGCGATCGTCTCGCACCCGAAACGTATCGAATTCCCTGCTAAATCGCCTCTTGGCGTTCCCGTTTGACGAAAACGAGTTTCCAACCTACGGTTCCCGACATCGTTATCGAAATCGTTATCGACTCGGAAGGTTGATGCGGTATCGATGGCGTGGCTTAGGCGGTACTGGCCCGCGCGCATCGGGGCGCGCGGCCCGCCCATGTGCGCAAAGGAGCGTTCATGCTTAGGACCAAATCGGTAGCTGCCGTCTCGGCACTACTGGGACTGATCGCGGCGGCGGTCGTCACTATCCCTGCGCAAGCGGCACCTGCGCCGGGAAGCGTCACCATCGACTTTGAGGACTCGACGCTTGGCGGGTGGCAGCAGAACGGCAGCCCCACGTTGGCGTATGTTGCGGACCCTGACAATGCGGAGAACACGGTCTTGAGCGTGTCGGGCCGCACGTCTGGGTACTTCGGCATTCAGTCGCCGGTGGGCGCGTTCGATGAGGGCGTTGCGTACACGATTACGGCGAAGGTGCGCACGGCAGGCACAAGCGGTGCGGCGCACTTCACGTACAACGAGCCTGGTGCTGACAACGAGTACTCGTGGGTGGGCAACACCTCCACAGGCACGGACTCCGCGTGGAAGACCGTCACCGGCACCTTCACGCCTGGAGCGGGTGCGGACTCCGCGAAGATCTACTTCGAGGTCGAAGGACTCCTCGACTACCTCGTCGACGACATCACCGTCACCTACCTCTCCGAGTGCACCGATGGCCCTGAGCCCGGCACCGTAGTGGTCAGCACCGGCTTCGAAGAGGGACTCGACGGGTGGGTCAAGCGGGACAACGGCACTGGCGACTTCTCGCTCGAGCGCGTTGACACCGACGCCCACGACGGTGACTACTCCGCTCTGGTCTCGGAGCGGGTGTCCCAGGGCAACGGCATCGGCCACGATCTCACGGGCCTCATTGAGGCGGGCGCTCAGTACGAGTTCACTGCATGGGTGAAGCTCGCGGACGCATCCTCTGACCGCTTGTGGCTCTCGATGCGCGTCACGAACGAGGGCTCCGACGCGTACAACACGCTCGGTCAGTTCACCGGCCTTGCCGGGGGCCAGTGGCACCAGGTCACGGCAACCTTCAGCGCACCGAGCGCTGACGGTCTCTTCCTGTACCTCGAGACGCCGTACGCAAGCGGCGAGGCCGGAGACACCACGGACTTCTACGTGGACGACATCTCGCTCGTGGTTCCCGAGCCGCCCGTGGTGCAGGACCTCACGCCCATCAAGAGCACGGTCGACTTCCCTGTGGGAGTCGCGATCGATCAGCGCGAGACCCTTGGAGCCCCGTCGGAGCTGCTCCTGAAGCACTTTGACCAGATCACGCCAGAGAACTACATGAAGCCTGAGGCTTGGTACAACGCCGACGGCGAGTGGGACCCCAACTCTGCGCAGATCGACAGCCTCATGGACTTCGCCAAGGCGAACGACATCCGCGTCTACGGTCACGTGCTCGTGTGGCACAGCCAGACTCCTGCATGGTTCTTCCAGGATGACGAGGGCAACCCGCTCACCAACTCCGAGGGGGACAAGCAGATCCTCCGCGACCGCATGCGCGACCACATCAATAATGTCGCGGATTACCTGGCGCAATGGGGCGACTTCGGAGACGGCAACCCCATTACTGCGTTCGACGTCGTGAACGAGGTCATTGACGACTCGTCGGCGTACGCGGACGGCATGCGCCGTTCCGAGTGGTACCGAATCCTTGGTGAGGAGTTTGTTACCGACGCGTTTGAGTACGCAGAGTCGGCGTTCAACCAGGGCGAGCACACTGCCGCTGGTGTTGACCGTCCCGTCAAACTCTTCATCAATGACTACAACACGGAGCAGTCCGGAAAGCGCGGGCGCTACCTTGCCCTCGTCGATCGCCTGCTCGCCGCTGATGTGCCCGTAGACGGCATTGGTCACCAGTTCCACGTGAGCCTGTCCATGCCGGTGTCTGCGATGGACGAGGCGCTTACCGACGCCTCCACGCGCGGCCTGCTGCAGGCCGTCACGGAGCTCGATGTCCCCACGGGCACTCCGGAATCGGCAGCCAAGTTCATTGACCAGGGTTACTACTACCGCGATGCATTCGAGATCTTCAGGGCGCACGCGGAGCAGCTCTACTCGGTGACCGTGTGGGGTCTCAACGACGCTCGCTCGTGGCGTGACTCGAGCGGTGGACCGCTTGTGTTCGACGACGGCTTCCAGGCGAAGCCCGCGTACTACGGCATCGTTGAGCCGTCGGGCGAAGAGGACCCGCTGCCCGCGCGACTGCGCACAGCGAACTCGTTCGCGGGCGACATCGCCGCCACTGCGGAGGGTGCCGCGGCTGGCGACTGGAAACTGCTCCCGTTGCTTTCTGCCGGTGAAAACGCAGGGTTCCAAACCCGGTGGGCCGATGACCACCTCACCGTCTTCGTTGATGTTGACGACGCGGTGGCGAACGACGGTGATGGCGTGACGGTGTTCCTTGGCGACGCGGAGTACTTCTTGCCGCGCAGCGGGGGAGCCCAAGGTGCGGTCGTTGAAGGCGAGGGTGGATACAAGGCCATCCTGTCTATTCCGCTCGATGACGCGGCGATTGGCGACACGATCCAGCTGGACGTGCGCGTCACCGACGACGCCACCACGGACGGGTGGAACACCGCGGGGGTCACTGGCACCGTCACGCTCGTCGAGGCACTGTCGCACACCGATGTGCCCGAGGCTGCGGTGGCGCCTGCGATCGACGGAACGCTTGACCCTGTGTGGAGCACATCGTCGTCGGTGCAGACGCTCAAGCAGGTGTCCGGCACGGATGGAGCGATCGGCACTTTCCACTTGCTGTGGAAGGGGCAGACCCTCTACGTCTACGCAGAGGTTGCGGATCCGACGGTCGACACCACCGGTTCCGACCCCTGGATCCAGGACTCGATCGAGATGTATCTCGACGCGGGCAACTCCAAGAACGGCTCGTACCGCTACGACGACACGCAGATCCGCATTAACGCGGATGGCGCCATCTCGTTCGGAACTGGCGACGAGACGTTCCAGGCCAACCGCGTGCAGTCCTCGGCTAAGCGAGTCGACGGCGGCTACGTGGTCGAGGCAGCCATCAGCCTGCTCGAGTACGGCGGCCTCGGATCTATCCAGGGCCTCGACGTGCAGGTGAACGACGCCACTGGTGGCGCTCGCACTGCCATCCGCAACTGGGCGGATCCCACGGGTACGGGGTACCAGACCTCTGCCCGTTGGGGCGTGGCGAGCCTCGTTGAGGGCACGCTCATCGCACAGGACGCCTTCACGCCCAAGTTGAGCGGTTCTGCCGTGGTTGGCACCACCCTCAAGGTGACCGGCCTTCCCGCAGGCTCAACGTTGAGCTACCAGTGGCTGCGCAACGGCGTTGCCATCGCTGGAGCCACGGCAAGCACCTACAAGCTGGGAACGGCCGACGCTGGCAAGAAGATCAGCGTTCAGGTCACCTCGGTGCGGGCTGGGTACGTTGACCGCACGGAGACCTCCGCGCAGTCGGCGACAGTGCTCAAGACCTTCACCAAGACCACCTCGCCGAGCATTTCGGGAACGGTCAAGGTGGGAGCCGTCGTCAAGGCGAAGGTGTCTGCGTGGTCGCCCTCTGCCAGCTACTCGTACCAGTGGTACAGCAACGGCAAGGCGATCAAGGGAGCCACGAAGTCGAGCTTCAAGATCACGCGCTCGCAAGCTGGCACCACGCTCACTGTGAAGGTGACGGGTAAGCGCTCTGGCTACGTCCCGGTGACGAAGGCATCGGCAGGCAAGAAGGTGCCGCTGCTGACGCTCACGGTGGACCGCTCCAAGCTGAACGGGCCCACTCGTGTGGGTGGCGTGCTGCGGGTGACCGCTGGCGCCTCTCACCCTGTGTCCACGGTCAAGACCTATCAGTGGAAGGCGAATGGAAAGGCGATCTCCGGCGCCACCAAGTCCACGTACACGGTCAAGAGGGCTGACCTGGGCAAGCGCATTACGGTCTCGGTGACGTATCGCGCGCAGGGCTTCGCGACGAAGGTCGTGGTGGTAGGACCCACGTACCGAATCGCGGCGCGCTAACGAGGGGTGCTGCCGGCGCTGGCTCTGTCCGCTTCGCGGGCCGTGATCCAGCGCCGGTGGCGCCCTGCGCCGTTGACCCCCATGGACCACTCGCCGTCCACATACAACAGGCGAGTACCCGGTTGTTCAAGCCACCGCGACACGAGTTCGCGTTCCTCCACGAGCACGTCCGTTGGGACGTCGAGGGACTGGGTGAGGCGACGCAACCGGTTGGCGGCGTCCCAGACGCCAGTGGCAACGCGTTCCGATCCCACGAGGGCCCCTTCCGCAATCGCGGCGAGGTCCCATTCCGCGCCCACCCTGCGCACCGCGACGATGGAGCAGCGTGCGAGGGCGTCGAGGCGTTGCGCGCGCATGGCACCATCGACGAAGGCGCTCACTCCGTCACGCAGCTGGGCCGCGCGTTCAAAGTTCAGTGTTTCCGCATGCTCGGCGATGGCCCGTTCCACTGCCGAAACCATGCCGCTTGGGTCATCGGATAGGGCCGCGCGAGCAGCCGCGATGACCGAGTCGTATTCGGATTCCGCGCCCAGTACGCATGGCGCGGCACACGCGCCCAAGTCCTTCAGCAGGCACGCCCTGGCCCCCGCGCGCGGTGTGATCGGCAAGCGCGTGGTGCACGTACGTACCCCAAGTGCCACTTGCGTGACCTCGATAGCCAGGCGAGCGTCGGACGCCCCACGCATGGGCCCCAGGACCGCATCCGCCTTGCCTGCAGAGCGAGACACCGTGAGGCGCGGGAAGCGCTCATCGGTGAGGCGCACCCACGCGGTGCGCTCTGGGCGAGCGGAGCGCCGGTTGTAGCGGGGCCTGAACTCGTTGATGAGGCGAACCTCGCGCACGTTCGCCTCGAGCTCCGTGGCGCACACGATGGTGTCGACGCTCACCGCAAGTTCAAGCATGTCCCGCACACCACGGCGCTGTTCGGCCCGGGTGAAGTAGGACTTCACCCGCGAGCGCAGGTTCTTTGAGGTGCCCACATAGAGGCGCTCGCCGCGAGGGCCCCGGAAGATGTAGACGCCCGGCTTGCTCGGCACGGCGTCGGCCATGCGTGCCTTCTTGCGCACGCGTTCGGGCATGGGGTTGCGCAGCGCGTCAAGATCTTCGCGGTGCGTGATGCCGAACGCAGCGAGCCGCTCGAACATCTTGTGCATGATCTCGGCAGTGGCACGGGCGTCCGCGAGGGCCCGGTGGTTGGGAGTGACCTCGGTGCCGAACACGCGCGCGAGCGTGGACAGCTTCTTGTTGGGCGCCTCCTCTTTGGTGGTGGCCCTGCGGGCGAGCGTGACGGTATCCACGACCTCGCTACCAGGCCATTTGTAGCCGTGCGTGCGGCACGCTGCCCTCAGGAAGCCCGTGTCAAAGGGGGCGTTATGCGCCACCAGCACGGCGTCGCCAAGGAACTCAAGGAACGCGGGAAGCACCTCCTCGATGGGGGGCGCCTCGACGACCATGGCATCGGTGATGCCCGTGAGCGCAACGATCATGGGCGGGATGGGGGCGCCAGGATTGACGAGAGTCTGGAACTCGCCGATGACCTCGCCGCCGCGCGTCTTCACGGCGCCGATCTCTGTGATCTGGCTGGAGACGTGGCTGCCGCCGGTTGTCTCAAGGTCCACCGTGACAAACGTGGTTTGTGAAAGCGGCTCCCCAAAGTCATCCAGGCGACGCTGCAGATGCAGCATCTGCTCTACGGTGGATGAGGGCGAAGTGGCCATACGGCGAACCTACGTCAGGCCACTGACACGAGCCATGTCAGACCCCGCGAATACCGTCGTCAGCATGTTGATTGATTGCGATACCTGTGAGGTCCGCGGCAAGGCGTGCGCGGACTGCGTTGTCACTTTCCTCACAATTGGGGCGCGTCCGGCAGAGCCGGCCCCATTGGTGAGCGCCGTCGAACTCGATTCGGAGGTGTCCGCCGCCGTCAGTGCGCTTGCCGACGGTGGCCTTGTCCCGCCCTTGCGTCTCGTAGAACGAAAGGCGGTCTAGGAGCCGACGTTGTGGCCGGGAGCCGTTCCGCCCGCGCCTGAGCGGTTATCGGTGTACAGCTCCTCGATGACATTCGCGTAGTCGCGCAGTACCAGGGATCGCTTCACCTTGAGTGAGGGGGTGAGGTAGCCGTTCGCGATCGTGAAGTCATCCGTCAGCAGTTCGTACTTGCGGATGGACTCGGCGCGCGACACCGCTTTGTTCGCTCGCTCCACGGCCTTGTCAAGGTGTCCAAGAATGGTGGGATCCTTCACGGCCTCTGCGAGCGTCAGTACCGGCAGCCCGTGGCTCTTGAGCCAGCCGGGCAGCGCCTCTTCGTCTAGCGTGATGAGGGCGCCGATGAACGGGCGCGCGTCTCCAACGACCACCACCTGGCTTACAAGGGCATAGGCGCGAAGTCGATCCTCGAGCACGGCCGGCGCCACGTTCTTGCCTCCCGCGGTGACGATGATCTCCTTCTTGCGGCCCGTGAGGAACAGGTACCCGTCCTCGTCCTCGTAGCCCACGTCGCCCGACTTGAACCAGCCGTCTTCGAACGCCGCGGCGGTTGCCTCCGGGTTGTGGTGGTAGCCGTCGAAGACGATGGGACCGCGCATGAGAACTTCGCCGTCGTCGGCGATCTTGACCTCGGTGCCCGACAACGGCAGGCCTACAGAGCCAATCTTGGACAGCGTGGGCCGGTTGACGTGCGAAGCGGCGGTGGTCTCCGTAAGTCCGTAGCCCTCGAGCACCGTGATGCCGAGCCCGCGATAGAAGTGGCCAAGGCGCGCGCCAAGGGGCGCAGAACCCGAAACGGCCCAGCGCGCCTGGCCGCCAAGCAGGTCCATGATCTTCGACAGCACCAACTTGTGGGCGAGCGCGTGGCGCAACTTGAGGCCCATTCCGGGACCACCGGGAGTGTCGAGCGCCATCGAGTAGTCGATCGACTGTTGCGCGGCCCAGCGGAAGATCTTCACCTTTCCGCCGGCCGCAGCCTTCTGCTCGGCGCCGTTATAGACCTTCTCAAACACGCGCGGGACGGCCACCAACAGTGTCGGCTTGAACGGGCCGAGCAGCGGAACCAGCTTCGACGAGTCGGGGCAGAAGCCCACCACCACGCCGGTGGCGATGAACACGATCTCAATGAGGCGCGCAAACACGTGCGCGAGCGTCATGAACAGGACGGTGCTTGCGCCCTCTTGGTACAGCACCTCGGGGAGCGCCTCTTGGATGCCCTTGGTGTGGTGCACAAAGTGGAAATGGTTGAGCCGCACACCCTTTGGCCTGCCCGTGGTTCCCGACGTGTAGATGATGGTGGCGAGGTCATCGAGGCCAACGGCCGCAGTGCGGCGCTCAACCTCGGCAACGTCACCACCAACGCCCGCCTTGAACAAGTCCTCGAGTGCGCCCTCGTCGATGACGTAGACCTGCTGAAGCGGAGACTCCGTCTGGGTGGCGACCGCTCGCGCCAATTCGGCGTGGTGGGCGGTCTCGACAAAGATCCGCGAGACGTCGGCGTCCGACGTGATCCAGTCGATCTGGTCCTGGGAAGATGAGTCATAGATCGGCACGGGGATGGCGCCAACGGACCATAGTGCCAAGTCGATGATGGTCCACTCATAGCGAGTCCTCGCCATGATCGCCACGCGATCGCCAACCTTGACGCCTTGCGCAATGAGGCCAAGCGCCGCGCGCCGCACCATGTCCATGGCCTCGTCGCCAGAGACGTCGTGCCACTGCAAGTCATCGTCGTGCCACCTGAAGACCGTCTCCGGTCCGCGGGCGGCCCAGCCGCCCTGTGCGAGCGCGACGATGTTGCGCGGGGATTCCTCAGTCTGGGTGGGCATCGTTGTCTCTCCAGTGGCTGTACGTACGTGACGGAAACGATACCCTCTTATGGCGTTCGACAACTCGAAGAAGGTGGGAATACATGCGCGCGGTCGGAGTGGACATCGGCGGCACGAAAATCGCCGTTGGAGTGGTCGACGAACACGGCACGATCCTGGCCAAGACCAAGCGCAAGACCAACCCTGCGGATCCCGCAAGCATCGACGCTGCGATAGCCGACGCTGTGGCTGAGTTGGCCTCGGAACACGAGTTTCATGCGGTGGGGCTCGCGGCCGCTGGCTTCGTGTCTTCGGACCGCAAGCGCGTGCTTTTCGCCCCCAACATTGCGTGGCGCGAGTACCCGCTCGCGCAGAAGGTCGCCACCGCGATCGGACGGCTAGATGTTGCCGTGGTGGTCGAGAACGACGCCAACGCGGCCGGCTGGGCCGAGTACGCGTACGGCTCTGGAGCGAGCGCCAAGAACATGGCGATGCTGACCATCGGTACCGGCTTGGGCGCGGCCATCGTTGCGGATGGAGTGATGCTGCGCGGAGCGTACGGCTTTGCCGCGGAACTCGGCCACTTGCGCGTTGTCCCTGACGGGGAGCCGTGCGGGTGTGGGCAGCGCGGGTGCTGGGAGCAATACGCGTCCGGATCCGCCCTTACCCGCGAGGCGCGAAGGGCGGCCGCGGAACACCCAAAGCGGGCAGCCGCGCTGATCGAGGCCGCCGGGGGAGACCCTGCCGCCATTACCGGCCCAGAAATCACCAAACTGGCCTTTGAGGGAGACGAATTCAGCGTCGGGCAACTTGCCGAACTTGGCCGCTGGATTGGTGAGGGCTGTGCGTCGCTCGCCGCCGTGCTGGACCCCGAACTGTTCGTGGTTGGGGGAGGCGTGATCGGCGCGGGAGACCTGCTGCTCGATCCCGCGCGTGACGCGTACGCGAGCCACTTGTCCGCGAAGGGCCACCGCACCACGGCGCCCATCGTGGCGGCATCGATGGGCAACGACGCGGGTATCGTGGGAGCGGCGGCGCTCGCACGACTGGAGTCTTGATGTACTACCACGCATTTAAGTACGTACTCCTTGGTCCCGGCCTAAAGGTGTACTACGACCCGTGGGTGGAGGGCGAGGAAAACATCCCCGAAACGGGAGGCGCTTTGCTCGCGTCCAATCACTTGTCGTTCTCGGATTCCGTGTTCTTGCCGCTCGTCATCAAGCGCAAGCTCGTCTTCCTTGGCAAAGAGGAGTACTTCACGGGCAAGGGCGTGAAGGGGTGGGCAACGAAGGCCTTCATGGAGGGCGTCGGCACTATCCCGGTCAAGCGCGGCGGAGGGCGCGGCTCTGAGGACGCGATCCGTACGGGCATTGAGGTGGTCAAGGGCGGTGACCTGCTCGGCATCTATCCAGAGGGAACCCGCAGCCCAGACGGCAAGTTGTATCGCGGCAAGACCGGCGCCGCGCGCATGGCGCTCGAGGCAGGAGTGCCCGTGATTCCCGTGGCAATGATCGGCACGGACAAGGCGCAGCCCATCGGCCAGCGCGTGCCCAATAGGGCGTTCAAGGTGGGCGCTCGCATCGGTCCGGCTGTTGACCTGGCAGAGTTCGCGGGGCGCCACGACGACCGCGAGGCGCTGCGCGCCGCAACGGACCGGATCATGAAGGCGATTCAGGAACTCTCCGGCCAGGAGTACGTGGACAAGGACGCCGCGATCGTCAAGCGTGGACTCGAGAAGGCGCAGAAGGCCCAAGAAGAGGGCACCGAGTAGGACCCTCGCCCTAATAGTCGTGCACGTCAGCCGCCCATAGAATGGGCGGGATTCTTCCCAACTGAAAGGCCCGTCATGTCGGTTCGCCGTGTTGCCCTGCTCACCGCCGGTGGCTTTGCCCCCTGCCTTTCGTCCGCCGTTGGCGGGCTGATCGAGCGCTACACCGAGATCTCTCCCGAGGTGGAGATTATCGCGTACCAGCACGGGTACTGGGGTCTCCTCAAGGGCGAGAGCATCGTGATCAGCGACGTGGTTCGCAAGAACGCCGCGCTGCTGCATGACTTTGGCGGCTCGCCCATCGGCAACTCGCGCGTGAAGCTGACGAACGTCGCCGACTGCGTCAAGCGCGGCCTTGTGCAGGAGGGTCAGGACCCCTTGCACGTTGCCGCCGAGCAGCTGGTCAAGGACGGTGTGGACGTGCTCCACACCATCGGTGGCGATGACACCAACACCACCGCCGCCGACCTTGCCGCGTACCTCGCAAGCAACGACTACGGCCTCACCGTGGTTGGCCTCCCCAAGACCATCGACAACGACATCGTGCCCATCCGCCAGTCGCTTGGTGCGTGGAGCGCCGCGGAGCAGGCCTCGATCTTCGCCCAGAACGTCATCGGCGAGCACCGCTCTGGCCCGCGCATGCTCATCGTGCACGAGGTCATGGGCCGCGCGTGCGGTTGGCTCACCGCGGCGTCTGCCGCCAAGTACCGCGAGTGGCTCTCAACCCGCGAGTGGCTTCCGGAGGTTGGCCTGAGCGAAGAGCGCTGGGACATTCACGCCGTGTACGTTCCTGAGGCTCCCATCGACCTTGACGCCGAGGCAGACCGTCTCAAGGCCGTCATGGACGAGGTGGGCAACGTCAACATCTTCCTGTCCGAGGGCGCTGGCGTGCCCGAGATCATTGCGGAGATTGAAGAGGCGGGCGGCGAGGTCGCTCGCGACGCGTTCGGCCACGTTCGCCTCGACACGATCAACCCCGGTGCGTGGTTCGCCAAGCAGTTCGCCGAGCGCCTCGGAGCGGAGAAGGTCATGGTGCAGAAGTCCGGCTACTTCTCGCGTTCGGCGAAGGCCAACACCGAGGACCTGCGGCTCATTAAGTCGATGACGGACTACGCGGTGGAGTGCGCCCTGCGCGGCGAGTCCGGCGTCATCGGTCACGATGAGGAGGACGGCGACCGCCTCAAGGCGATCGAGTTCCCGCGCATCGCGGGCCACAAGGCGTTCGACGTCTCGCAGGACTGGTACACCGAGTTGCTCGCGGATATTGGCCAGACCTCATGAGCGACACGGGGGAGAAGCTCGCTGCCGCTGGGGTTGACTCCTACCGCGATTGCGAGGCGAAGCAACAGCCAGTATGGCCCGACGCTACGGCTTTGGCGCGCGTGACGGCTCACCTTGAGCGCGTCCCACCTTTGGTATTTGCTGGTGAGGCGGACGTTCTGCGCGACTACCTTGCCGCTGCGGGCCGTGGCGAGGCCTTTGTGCTGCAGGGAGGGGACTGCGCGGAGATCTTCGCGGAGGCCACCGCGGATCGCATTCGCAACAAGATCAAGACCATCCTGCAGATGGCCGTGATCCTCACCTACGGCGCCTCCACGCCCGTGGTGAAGATTGGCCGCATCGCGGGCCAGTACGCCAAGCCGCGCTCCGCCGACATGGAGACTCGCGACGGCGTCACGCTGCCCGCGTACCGTGGAGACATCGTCAACTCGTCGGCGTTCACGGAGGCGGCACGCATCCCCAACCCCGAGCGCATGCTTGACGCCTACAACGTGTCCGCGTCCACGCTCAACCTGGTGCGCGCCTTCACACACGGCGGCTTCGCGGACCTTCGCCGCGTGCACGCGTGGAACAAAGGATTCGCGGCCAACCCCGCCTACGCGCGGTACGAGCAGATGGCGGCCGAGATCGACCGCGCGGTGCGCTTTATGGGCGCCGCGGGCGGCGACTTTGACGCGCTCAAGACCGTTGACCTGTTCGCGAGTCACGAGGCGCTGCTGCTCGACTACGAGCGCGCGCTCACGCGCATCGACTCGCGTTCTGACCTGCCGTACGACACGTCAGCGCACTTCGTGTGGATCGGCGAACGCACTCGCGACCTCGACGGCGCACACGTGGAGTTCATGTCCAAGATTCACAATCCCATCGGGGTGAAGCTTGGGCCTACCGCCACGGGAGCCGAGGCGATCGCGCTCGCCCAGAAGCTCAACCCGGACAACATTGAGGGGCGTCTGACGTACATCGTGCGCATGGGCGCGGACAAGGTGCGGCAGAACATGCCGCAGCTCGTCGAGGCAGTTCGTGACGCAGGGATCAACGTCACGTGGCTCAGCGATCCCATGCACGGGAACACCTTCACCTCGGAGTCCGGCTTCAAGACGCGTCGCTTCGACACGATCCTTGACGAGGTCACGGGCTTCTTTGAGGTTCACGAGCAATTGGGCACCGTGCCTGGTGGTTTGCTCGTGGAGCTCACGGGCGACGACGTCACAGAGATCCTCGGTGGAACTGAGGAGATCGACGAGGCGAGCCTCGCGCTGCGCTACGAGACCAAGGTGGACCCGCGGCTCAACCACCAGCAGTCGCTCGAACTCGCATTCCTCGTGAGTGAACTGCTCGCCAAGCGTGCCCCTCGGCTCGAGGCGATCTAGCGCAGAACCCGGCCGCTGCACCGAGCCAACACGTGCGACTAGCCAACACCAGCGTCGGGCAGGTGCGGTTAGTTGTACACGAGCACGAGGGTGGTGCCCTTCTCAACTTCCTGGCCGGGGGAGAGGCTCTGGTCCACGATCGAGTTCTTGTCGCTGAGGAAGCCCCAGCGGCCCGTGGTGGAGACGTCGAAGCCGTCGGCCTTCGCGGCGGCCACACCGTCTTCGTAGTCCATGCCAACGTAGTCGTTCACGGTCACGAGCGGCGGGCCGTCAGAGACCCAAATGGTGACGGTGTCGGTGCGATGCCCCTCGGCCTTGGCTTTGGGGTCTTGCTTGTAGATCTCGCCCGCCTCGACCTTCTCAGTGCGGCCGTGTTCCACGGTGACCTTGAGACCTGCGTCCTCGAGAGTGGTCTGCGCCTCGTCGAGGCCCATGCCGGTGACCTTGGGGATGGTGACAGGTGCGGGACCATCGGAGACCTCGAGCTTCACCACACTGTCGTGGCGCACGGTCTCACCCGCCTTGGGGGTGGACCCCATGACCTCGCCCTTGGGGACGGTGTCGCTGTGTTTGAGCGTGGGCTCGCCAACGGTGAAGCCGTCATCGGTGAGTGTGGCTTCCGCCTTTTCCTCTTGGTATCCGACAACAGAGGGCACCTTGGTCATCTTGGGCCCGAGCGACACGATGAGCGTCACCTCCGAGCCGCGCTGCACTTGCTGTTGCGCCTCGGGATCGGTGCCGACAGCGAATCCCTCGGGGACCTCGTCGTCGTTGCGTTCCTCGCTGTGCACGATGAAGCCCGCGGCAACGAGCGTGCGGTTGGCATCCTCCGCGCTCTCGCCGGCGATGGCCGGAATCGTGGTGTACGCGCCGGGTCCCACCGCGTTGTACCACCACAGGCCAACCGCGCCGAGGAGCACGATCGCGGCAAGGATTGCGCCCACCCACCAGCCGGCCCGACGCTGTGGCTTGCTTGGTTGCATCGCGTCGGGATCGTCGTCGATCGCCTCAAGCTCGGTGCCAACGGCCGCGAAGGGCCGGCCGATGCCGACCGGCAGGGCCACGGTGGCTCCGGCGGCAGGGGTATCGAGCACCGTGGTGGCGTCTGGATCGTGGGTGATGGCGAGCGCACCACTTGGCGGGTCCGCACGCCGGTCAAGCGTGGGATCGTCCATAAGGGCCCTGGTAGAGCGCACAAGGACGAGAGCACCCGCGGCATCTGCCGGGCGATCTGCGGCGTCCCTCGACGCGAGCGCGGCTACGAGGTCGTCGAACTCGGTTGGCAGCCACGGGGCGAACGTGGAGGGGGCTGGGATGTCTTCGTGGACGTGGCGCGCGGCTATCGCGACGGCGGACTCGCCCGTGAAGGGGTGGCGGCCCGTGACCATTTCGAAGAGCATGACGCCCACCGCGTAGACGTCCATGGTGGGGGCGGCTTCGCCGCGCGCGAGAAGCTCGGGGGCTAGGTAGCCGGGGCTGCCCATGATGACGGTGTCGGGATTGCTGCCTACATCGGTCACCGCGCGGGCGAGTCCAAAGTCGGTGATCCGCGCGCGGCCGTCGGTGTCTATGAGGACGTTTTCCGGTTTCACATCGCGGTGGACGAGGCCCAGCCGGTGCGCGGTCGCAAGGGCGTCAAGGATCGCGTCGGAGAGCGCGAGCGCCTCGCCGATGGTGAGGGTGCCCTCGTGGGCAATGCGAGAGCGGAGGTTTTCGCCGCGCACGTATTCCATGGTCAGGTAGGAGAGGTCGCCGTCGATGCCTTGGTCGTAGACGTGCACGATTCCTGGGTGGGTGAGCCGGGCGGAGGACTTGGCTTCGCGTCGGAATCGCGCCACAAACTCGCGGGACGCGGCGTCATCGACGAGCGGCTGGTGCATTGCTTTGAGCGCCACTTCGCGCTCAAGGCGCTTGTCGAAGGCCACATAGACAGACGCCATCCCGCCCGTCGCGACGTGTTCACGGATTTCATACCGCCCGTCGACGACGCGGCCCAGTAAGGGGTCGGTTAACGTCTCAGACACGGGTTCATTCTAGGCAGGGGCTGTGGGTGGGCTGAGGAGGGCGCTGGGGCGAGCCGGAAGGTCAGTCGAACTTCTTCATGAGTGCGCGAACGGACTTCACGTACTGCTTGGTGTCCTTGTTCATGCCGTATTTCCGCACCCCGCCGAGGCCTTGGTAGTACCCGGCGATCGCCTGGTCGAGGCTGTCCGCGTTGCGCGTGAGATAGCGCAAGAGCACCACTCCGGCCGTCACATTGTCGTGGGGATCGAGCAGGTTGAGCTCCCGGCCAACCATGGTGGATACCCACTCGCCGGTCGAGGGGATCACCTGCATCGTGCCCACCGCGTTCGCGGGGGAGACGGCGCGCTGGTTGAAGCCGGACTCTTGATACGCCACGGCCAGCGCGAGGGAAACGTTGACGCCGTACTTTTTGGCAGTCTTCTCCACGAGCGCGCGCATCTGGGCGCGGCTCGGCACGGACATGTTGTTGAGCGTGTGCTTGTTGACGTTCGCCGCGCTCACGATGTCGGAGGAGTAGGTGCGGCCGGCGAACGTGTCGCCAACGAGGCCCGTTGGCACGCCGCCAGGGATGGTGAGCACCTGGCCCACGCGAATGCGCGAGGGGTTGTCGATGCCGTTGGTCGAGACGAGCTTGGCGACAGTCGTGGAGAACTTGCGCGCGATCGCGCTCAGGGTGTCGCCGGACTTAACGGTGTAGCGCGAGGACGCGCTCGACGACTTTGTTGACGACTTGGTGGTGCCCGACGCTGTGGTCGCCTTGGTGGTGGTGGTGCCCGCCTTGGCGCCGGGGATGGTGAGGCGATCTCCCACGTGGATGACCGCGTTGGAGCCGAGCTTGTTTGCCGACACGATGGCGCTCACTGTGCTGTCGTAGCGCTGCGCGATGTCCCACACGGTGTCCCCAGAGCGGACGGTGTGGGTGCCGGTGACCCTGGTGGTCTTCTTGCTGGTAGATCCCTGCTTTGTGGCCTTTGCCGCCTTGGCTGCACCCGGAATGACGAGCTTCTCGCCCACCCGAATGGTGGCGTTGCGGTCAAGGTCGTTCGCGTCGATTATCGCCGTGACGGTGGAGCCGTAGTGGCGCGCGATGTCCCACACCGTGTCGCCGCGCTTGACCGTGTGGGTGGTTCGCGTTGCCGCCGCGGGCAAGGCCGCTGGGGCCGCCGCGGGTGCGACGGAGGCGATCACGATGGGCGCCGCCGCTGGGGCGAGCGCTCGCTCAATGGAGGCAGGGTTGATGCGCACGTCTGTGGTCATGTGGGAGCCCTCCGATGCGCGCGATGCGCTCTGATGCGTGCTCGCTTCCGCGGGAGCTGCAAGCAGTCCAGTCGCGGTTAGTACTGCGGTGACACTGATGGCACCGGTGCGGGCGCCTGCTGCGGGGGTGAGGGGGGCCACGGTCGCCTCCTGCTGGGGTAGATGTGACAGATGTGACTCAAGTGACTCATGTGACAATAACCCGGCGCGGCTCACACGGCAACCCTCGATAGTCTTGGGGCATGTCAGACGTCGAGTGGATCTCCGTTCCAGACTTCGCCGATCGGCTCGGAGTCACCGCGTCTCAGGTGCGCGAACTTCTTCGTGAGGGCGCCCTCGTGTCTGTCCGCAGGGGAGAGCGGAACACCGTGCAGTTGCCCGCCGAGTTCATCATGGAGGTGGACGGTGTGCCGTCGATCATCCCCACCCTCAAGGGAACGTTGACGCTGCTGGGCGACGCCCACTTGAGCGACGACGCGACGCTTGAATGGCTGCTCACTGACGATGAGGAGTTGGGGATGAGTCCGCTCGCCGCGCTGCGGTCAGGACAGCGCGCCCACGTGCGCCGCATTGCCCAGACGCTTCTCTAGGACGCGCGGGCTCCCCAACCGCTCAACAGAGCCGCGAGCTGCTCGCGGCCCTGAGTCGAGACGTCGAGATGGCTCACAAGGCCGTCCACGTGGCTCATGAGCTCGGCGATTTCGTGCTCGACCGCATCGATCGCGCCGGTGTCTGTGATCACGTCGATCGCGGCCTGCACCTGCTGCTCAGTAGCGCTCGGCTCGCCTAGCGCGGTCTCGATCACGGCACGGCCAGTGGCATCCGTTCTTGTCCACGCGTGCCACAGCGGCACCGTGCGCTTTCCCTCGCGAATGTCGTCACCCACCGGCTTTCCCGTGACGGCTGGCGACCCCGTGAGCCCCAGCAGGTCATCGCGAAGCTGGAACGCGATTCCCGCTGGCACGCCCGCGGCGCGAGCGGCGTCCACATGCGGGCCATCCCCGCGCGCGGCGCTCGCGCCAAGTGCGAGGGGGAACTCGGCAGTATAGGAGGCGGTCTTGGAGCGCATCGTCGCGCGAATCGCGTCCAACTGATTCGGCAACTCGGTGAGCGGACTCGCCGCGATGCGCATGTCGAGGTACTGGCCCACTGTGACGAGTTCCGTCATCTCGGTGAACAGTCGCATGGTGGCGGCGCCGTGCTCCCCAAGTTGAGCTTGGGCGATGGCTCGCATGGCGACCATCAGGCTTAGGTCGCCCGTGAGCACCGCTCCCGCGAGCCCAAACCGCTCGGCATTGCCCTCGTCGCCGCGTGCGGCGTGAGCTTTGGCGAACGCGATGTGTGAGGTGGGGCGGCCGCGCCGCGTGTGGGCGTCGTCCAGAACGTCGTCGTGCACGAGCGCCGCGGCCTGAAAGAGTTCGAGCGCGGCGGCCACCGGGGCGATGTCCTTAGGACTGTCACCGCCGTGTGCGGCGTAGCTGGACATCACGGCGAGCGCGCGAAGCCGCTTGCCCCCTGCGACGGCTGCCTCCACCGCGTCGACGAGTTCCATGCCGACATCGCCTGCGGGCGCCGCCGTGGCGCGAGTCTGTGCAATGGTGGCGCCTATCGCGTCCTCGATAACAGCGAGCAATGCGGAGTCTGCTGGGGGCACGCGCACCAGCCTAGAGCCGCGTCCCCAGGTGAGGGACACAGGCGGGTTATCCACCGTTTGGGGGTACGGCACCGACGTGGAAGAACTGATCGCGACAAGGTGTGCGCATGGAGACCATCAAAGTAAGCCTCGGCGAGCTGATCGCCGCACTGCCAACCGCCATCGGTCATGTGCCACACGAATCGGTCGTGGCCGTGAGCATCAATGATCTGAACCTGCCTACGTGCGTTCTCGAGATTCCCCGCGAGGTGCTCCTTGCAGAAGAGTCCGCGAGCGTCACCGCGGCTGCCGTCGCTGAGGAGCTCGCCGCGCAGCGGGGCCAACGAGCTCTTCTCGTTTCCTACACAGAGCGGGACGTTCGCGAGCACTGCGAGGCGCTCGAAGCCCTGCGCCTCGAGGTGGAGTTCTTGATTCCCCAGGTTGAGGCGCTCGCGTTCCAGGACGGCGAATGGTTCCGCCCAGGCTGTGACGAGGAGGGCTGCTGCCCGCGTCCCCTGCCGCCGTTGCGGGATGAGTTGGTGGACGTGATTACGGCCGCGCGTCGCCACGCGGAGCGCGAGGAAGAGGCCTACGCGCGGGCAATGGAGCACCACGTGCGGCGCTGGGAGGGCCGCGCGCTTGCGGCGTCCGCATGGGAGCAGGCGCTCGCGGAGGGCGCGGTGGCGGACGCCACCACTGCTCGCCAGCTTGCGGCGTCACTCGATGACCTGTGCGTACGCGACTGGGTGGTGCTCACCATTCTGGGCGCCGATCGCGACGCCACCGAGGACGCCCTCGTGGGCATGGAATCCGGCGCGGTGGCGTATGCCCTCGACAGGGCTCTCGTCGGCACCACGGCCCCCGACCTCTTGTCTCTCGAACGCGCGCGAGCCGTTGTGGAGCGCGTCGCCAGGGCCGCGAGGGGACGGCGCAGGCGCGCTGCGACGCAAACGCTTGGCGCCGTGCTCGAGTGGTGGGAGGGGAACCTTGAAGCCGCCGCGGAGCGTTGTTCCCTTGCGCTGACGGACGACCACTCGTATCGGCTCGCCGAACTCGTTGCGATCGCCGCCGACAGGGGGATCGCGCCGGGGTGGGCCGTGAAGGCCGGACAAACCGCCCAATAGGCCCACCGAGCGCGGAAAAGGGGCGCGGCGCGGGAACGATTCGCTTGACAGTGGCGTTACAATTTAATGGATTTGCGCGCGGCCCCAGGCCTCGTTCCCAAGTCCGCAGCGCCATAACAATCCCAGTCATAGCGTCGTCCTGGCGTGCCAGGAGCGAGGCTGTCCCAAGTTCGAGGAGCCTGCCACGACCCCCGCAAAGGCAACTGCCACCTCTCGCAAGGCCAAGTCCGACGACGCCGAGCTCGACGCCCCCGGCGTTGACGAGGCGGAACTGGAGGAGGTCGACGTCGACGACGCCGACGCCTCGGACGCTGACCCCACCGACGAGGTGGTCGCTTCCGAGGGCACCGCGGATGGCGACGACGAGGAAGACGAGTCCGCGGAGGAGTCCGAGGAGGAGTCCGAGGAGGACGCCGCCGGCTTCGTCGTGAGCACCGCAGACGACGACGCACCCACCCAGCAGGTCATGACCGCCGGAGCCACCGCAGACCCCGTCAAGGACTACCTCAAGCAGATCGGTAAGGTCGCGCTCCTCAACGCGGAGCAAGAGGTTGACCTGGCCAAGCGCATCGAGGCCGGCCTGTTCGCGGAAGAGAAGCTCGCGTCCGGCGAGAAGATTGCCCCCAAGCTGCGCCGTGAGCTCGAGTGGATCGCAAACGACGGTCGCCACGCCAAGAACCACCTTCTCGAGGCGAACCTGCGCCTCGTGGTGTCGCTCGCCAAGCGCTACACGGGCCGCGGCATGCTGTTCCTCGACCTCATCCAAGAGGGAAACCTTGGTCTGATCCGCGCGGTCGAGAAGTTCGACTACACCAAGGGCTACAAGTTCTCCACGTACGCCACGTGGTGGATCCGCCAGGCGATTACGCGCGCGATGGCGGACCAGGCCCGCACCATCCGCATCCCCGTGCACATGGTCGAGGTCATCAACAAGCTTGCGCGCGTCCAGCGCCAGATGCTTCAGGACCTTGGCCGCGAGCCCACCCCTGAGGAGCTCGCCGCCGAACTCGACATGACGCCTGAGAAGGTCGTCGAGGTGCAGAAGTACGGCCGTGAGCCCATCTCGCTGCACACCCCGCTCGGCGAGGACGGCGACAGCGAGTTCGGTGACCTCATCGAGGACTCCGAGGCGGTTGTGCCCGCGGACGCCGTTGGCTTCACGCTGCTCCAGGAGGAGCTCAGCAAGGTCATGGACACCCTGAGCGACCGCGAGGCGGGCGTCGTCGGCATGCGCTTCGGCCTGACCGACGGTCAGCCCAAGACCCTCGACGAGATTGGCCGGGTCTTCGGCGTGACGCGAGAGCGCATCCGCCAGATCGAGTCCAAGACGATGTCGAAGCTGCGCCACCCCTCGCGTTCGCAGGTTCTGCGCGACTACCTCGACTGATGCCGCATTACCTCCTGAGGTACCAATACGTCGTCGACATTGGCGAGCGTCGCGGCCCCTTCCGTGACGAGCACCTGTCACGCTTCTGGCAACAGGCCGACGCTGGGCGAGTTGTACTCGCGGGTGCGGCCGGGGAGGCCGGCAACGAGGGCATCATCGTGTGGTCGGTCGATGACCCCAGCGAGATCCACGAGTTTGTAACGGGCGACCCCTACATGACCGCCGGTCTCGTGACGTCGTATGACGTGGTGCCGTGGAACACCGTCGTCGGTGACCTCGCGGCGAACCCGGTGCGTCCCTAGACGTTGTGTCACGCACGGCAGAGCCATCACCATGTGGATCCGCCCACGTAGAGGCGCTTTTCTCGCCACTCGTCAGTGTCTCGCGTTTGCGTGCTGAACAACATCATGCGCACCTCGGGGAAGGTGGGGTCTGCCTCAACTGTCTGCGGTGATGCCTCCGTGCCCACGAAGGTGACAGAGTCCGCGTGTGATTCCCAGCCCGCGCGTTCGTAGAACGCGATCAGCTGGGGCTCACAGAACAGCATCGCGGGAAGAGAACTCTCGCGGATCAATTTCGTCGCCGTCGCCACGATCGCCTGCCCACAACCGCGTCCACGGTGAGCGTCGCGGACCACTACTCCGTGCAACCCGAGGATGTCGCGGCGTTCGTGAGCAAGCACGACGGACGTCCGTATAACGGCGCAGTAACCAACCACGCGGTCGCCTTCGGTGGCGACCACATGCACCGGTTCTAACTCGGCGAGCCACCAGAGGCCGCCCGTGTCCGTCTCATCAAACAGGAATGGCCATGCGCCGCGAACGAGGTCGCGCACCTCGAGCACCGCACCACTAGGGAGCTCGCCGTCGGCAATCACATCTATCTGCATGCGGGTTCACCTCAATGGGCACCATAGCGACGCCTGCTGACACGGCGTTATGGCACCTCTGCGGGCACCTCGGCATCCGCGCCCATTTTGCGATCCCGAGCGGTCTGGGCGATCACGATCCCCGCGAGCACGAGGGCGGCGCCGGCGATCTGCAGCGCGACCAATGTCTCGCCAAGCCATGCCCAAGCCACAATGAACGCGAAAATCACCTCAGAAGAGGCGAGGATGCCAACCGCCGTGGCAGAGAGGTGCCGTAGCGCCGCGAAGCTCAGCACAAACGGGGCGAAGGCCCCAAGGGTGATAACCCATAACGTCGGCACCCAAAGGGGCACATGCACGGCGTCGAGCGCCCCCGTGAGCGACACGGTTGAGGTCAAAAGCGCGGGTTCAATCTTCCACCAGCCGCTGAACAGCGCCCAGAAGGCGGTCGCAAACGTGGATGCCCAGAAGGTCACGGCGAGAGCGGGCCGACGCGCGACCCCGCGCTCGCCCGCAAGGAAGTAGAAGGCGTACGCGACTGCGGCCGCGAGGGCCGCGAACGTGCCGATGACGTCGAGCGAGATGTCCCACACCTCTGCGACGATTGCGAGGCCGATGATCACGAACGCGATCGCAAGCCATAGGCGCGCGTGCACCTTCTCCTTGAAGAGTAACCAGGCGGCGAGGGCAACCAAGATGACCGCGGTGTACTCGATGAGTAGTGCAACGCCCACGGGCAAGCGTGAGATCGCGATGGCGTAGAGCCACTGGATCATGGCGACGCCTGCAACACCGAGCGCGGCCAGGCCAAGCGCCTCGCGGCCCGTAATACGGAACTGTTCGCGAGCCGTGAACACCAGGATGACGCCAGCGATCACGGCGGTGGACAGCGTTCGTAGGAAGGTCAGTTGCGCCGCAGTCACTCCTGCGCCGATGACCACCTTCGCGACGGATCCATTGATGCCGAATAGCAGGGCCCCCGTGAGTGCGAACACCGTGCCGCGCACAGGGGACTTATGGGTGGCGGTCACGAGTTAAGCCTAGGGCGCGCCGCGCGCCACCCCGCTCGCTGTCGGTACACCGGCGTCGCGTCGCGCGCCGATGCCATGCCGCGCGCAGTCGCAGTACGACGTGGGTGTACCGACAGGACTGAGGGGGAGGGCGCGCTAGCATCGACGTGACCCACGAAGGAGATCCCGTGAACTTTCTGCGCTACACGCTGTTGACGCTGCACATTCTTGGAGCGGCGGCCATCGTTGGCCCTGCCTTTGAGCAGCTTCGATCAGAGGCGAAGCGCATCACGACGGTCATGGTGTGGGGCGCCCGCGCACAGCTGGTGACCGGGCTCGCGCTGGTTGGTGTCGCCTACGCGAACGACCACGATCCGGATCACGTGAAGATCGCTGTGAAGCTCCTGATCACCCTCGCCGTGCTAGGTATAGCCGAGGCCACGCGCAAGGAGGACCCCATGCCGTGGGCGTTCTGGTCCGTGTTCGGCTTGACCATCGTCAACATCGTGGTCGCGGTCGCTTGGCACTAATGTGACCGAGGTAAGGCCAGCGCGGCCAAGTGACGCCGCAGAGATCGTGCACCTCGGTGCGCTCATGTATAAGTCCGTTGGAGCCAAGCCCACGCCCACGTGGGCGCTAGAGTCCACGCGCCTTGTTGCCGAACGGCTCGCGGGCGACGACCTCTTCGGGGTGGTGATCGACGCTCCCGAGGGCGGCCTCGCCTCGTGTGGCCTTGTCAACGTCATCCCGCGACTTCCGCGGCCCGGGCGGCTCTCTCCGCTCGCCGGGTACGTGCAGTGGGTGTCGACGGCGCCCCAGCACTACCGCAAGGGATTCGCGCGCGCCATCATGAACGCCCTGCTTGAAGAGACCGACCGGCGGGGGATCGAGGTGGTGGAGCTTCACGCCACCGACAAGGGGCGCGATCTCTATGACGAACTCGGCTTCTTCGTGAAGACGGACAACATCGCGATGCAGGCTCTGCGTGGTCCTAACGCGAAGGGCAAGGCCTAGCGCGTGGACCTCACGAGGCGCTGGAATACGTGGCGACGCCCCGAAAGGTGGACCATCAAGCAGTCGGCCGATGTTGTTTACCGCGAGGTCCTCAAGGAACGCGGTTTCAAACGGCAAGGCAATAACTTCTACCGCGAGGACTTCTTACGCCGCGAAGTCTCTTTCTACGCAGCGCGTTGGCGCGCGGCGCACGAGCGCACCCTCGATATCGTGTTCACCTTGGGCTGGGCGGGACTGCCCGACGAAGTCGCGGGATGGCAGACCATCAACGTGACGATTGGTGGCGCTGTCAAGAAGGAGTTCCGGCAGCCACGCGTCGCGGGAGGCAGCCTCGACCCCCGCGTGGTCGAAATCGTGGGGGGCCCTGTGCTTGAGTATCTGAATCGACCTACGACCCCTGAGTGGGTCATCGACACCATCCTTGCCTCAGACGCCCTCCCGGTAGACCCACGTTGCCATGCGCACGGCGGGACGGTTGGCCACGCAGTGTTCGCGACTTGGGGAGCAGTGGCCATCCGCGATTCCGAGCGGTGCGCATTGGCGCTCGACCGTGCTCGATCACAGGCCGAAGCGGCGTCGTGGAAGCCCGACTGGCATCTCGGCCTCGTGGAGGCTGTCGACAAGGGCTGGCAGGAGATCCACGGGATTATGCGACCCGTGGCGTCTCGCGCCCCGTAGCCCGTCTCAAGCACCCAACGAGCGCAGTGCCGCCGGGCGTGCCTCGGGATTAGCGATTCTGTTGGCCGATGGCCCTCGCCACTCCCACCACGGCGAGCAGGGTTGCCCCAGCAATGGCCGCCGTGACAACCGCGAGGTTGCGCGGATCGTCAAGGCGAGCAAAGCCGATCCACGCCGCTCCCCACGCCATCGCGAGAGCGACGCTTGCCCCGAGCGCGCGCCGCAGTAGCCACCACGCGAAGCCCGAGCCGGCAAGCGTCACCACCGCGGTGAGGACGATGGCGAGGGCGGTGCCGACGCCATCGAGAGCCGCGGCGAGGTTGGCGGCGAGCGCCACCGACGTCCAACCGAGATACAGACCAACGGCGACCTCCGTCGCCGCGGTGTCGAGAGGCCCGGCGGGCTCCGAACGATCCAGCCGCAGCGCCACGAGAACGAGCACCACGACGATTGCGCCAAGTACCACCACGGACAGCCACAGCCATCCCGCCTGGACCACCGCGATCCACGCGGCGTTGAGGACCATAGACGCCAACACCCACCAGGAGACGGCGCGGTAACGCGGCTCAGCTGCACGAGACGGTAGCGCCTGCACCACCGCGAACAGCACCAGGAACGCGTAGATCACCGACCAGATCGAGAACGCGGTTGAGCCCGGCGCCAGGAGGGTGGCGTCGGGCGCCAGGGCGCCACCAGCGGCGTCCTCGATCGGCGTGCCGCCAAACGCCCCTGATCCCCACGCGGCCCCCGCAATCGCGAGCGCCGCACCAACCGCTACGAGTACCTGCCGGACCCTGTCCGATGCCATATCACTACCTCCACGGGGTGCAACGCGAGCCTCCTGCCAGGCATTTCATCGAGCGCCCGCGTGGGTTCGCGGTGACGTCAGTGGAGCCGCCTAGACTCACCGCGTGACCCAAGAGCAGTACTCCGCCCGCCACCTGTCCGTCCTCGAGGGGCTCGAGGCTGTCCGTAAACGCCCCGGCATGTATATCGGCACCACGGACTCGCGCGGCCTCATGCATTGTCTGTGGGAGATCATTGACAACTCGGTGGACGAGGCGCTCGGCGGGTTCGGATCGCAGATCGAGGTGGTCCTGTACCCCGATGATTCCGTGGAGGTCCGTGACCGCGGCCGCGGCATCCCGGTGGACGTGGAACCCAAGACCGGCCTCACGGGCGTCGAGGTGGTCATGACCAAGCTCCACGCGGGCGGCAAGTTCGGCGGCGGCTCCTACGCCGCGTCTGGCGGCCTGCACGGTGTTGGCGCATCGGTTGTCAACGCTCTCAGCGAGCGCCTCGACGTATGGGTGGATCGTGGCGGAGCCACGCACCACATGGCCTTCCGCAGAGGTGAGCCTGGCGTCTTTGCCGACCCAGCGTCGGGCCCTATGCCCGACGCTACGTTTACTCCGTTTGTCACGCGCAGTGAACTGGCAACAGTGGGCAAGGTTGGGCGCGGCGTTACGGGCACGCGCACGCGCTATTGGGCGGATCGCCAGATCTTCTCCAAGAATGCGGCGTTCCAGTACGACGAGCTGGTCACCAGGGCGCGGCAGACGGCCTTCCTGGTTCCCGGCCTCACGCTCGTGGTGCGCGATGAGCGCGGAGTTGAGCCCGTTGAGGAGCGCTTTCACTACGAGGGCGGCTCGCGAGACTTCGTGGACTTCATTGCTCGCGACGCTGCCGTAACGGACACGTGGGAACTCACGGGCTCTGGCGAGTATACGGAGACCGTGCCCGTGCTAAAGCCGAACGGGCAGCTGGTCTCCGAGGAGGTGCAGCGCACCGCACAAGTGGATGTGGCGCTGCGGTGGGGAACGGGCTACGAGACCGATGTGCGCAGCTTCGTGAACATCATTTCCACGCCAAAGGGCGGCACGCACCTTTCCGGCTTTGAGCAGGGCCTCGTGAAGGTGCTGCGCAAGACCATCGATGCCAACGCGCGGCGCCTCAAGATCACCGCAAAGGATGGCGCCGAGCGCATCGAGAAGGACGACATCCTGGCGGGCCTCACCGCGGTCGTCACCGTACGCATCGCTGAGCCGCAGTTTGAGGGGCAGACCAAGGAGGTGCTCGGAACTGGTCCGGTGCGCGCGATCGTGTCGCGAGTTGTCGAGGCCGAGTTGGGCGCCCTGCTGAACTCGACCAAGCGCGACACCAAGGCGCAGGCGTCAATCGTGCTGGAGAAGATCGTCAACGAGATGCGCGCTCGCGTGTCCGCCCGCAAGCAGAAGGAGATCTCGCGCCGCAAGAATGCGCTCGAGACCTCGTCTTTGCCCGCGAAGCTCGCGGACTGCCGCTCCAACGACGTGGAGCAGTCTGAACTGTTCATCGTTGAGGGCGACTCGGCGCTCGGCACCGCAAAGCTTGCTAGACGCAGCGACTTCCAGGCACTCCTGCCGATTCGCGGAAAGATCCTCAACGTGCAGCGCGCGTCTCTCACAGACATGCTGCACAACGCCGAGTGTGCCGCGATCATTCAGGTGATCGGAGCCGGCTCTGGCCGCACGTTTGATCTTGAAAGCGCGCGCTACGGCAAGGTCATCCTCATGACGGACGCTGACGTCGATGGCGCCCACATTCGCACCCTGCTGCTCACGCTGTTCTTCCGGTACATGCGGCCACTCGTGGACGCCGGGCGCGTGTACGCGGCGGTGCCGCCGCTGCACCGCGTGGAGGTTATGGGAAGTCCACGCAAGGAGCGCGAATATATCTACACGTATTCGGATCGCGAGCTGGACGAGACCCTCGCTGGCCTGCGCCGTTCCGGCCGCAAGTACAAGGACGACATCCAGCGCTACAAGGGACTCGGCGAGATGGATGCGGATCAGCTCGCGGAGACCACCATGGACCCTGAGCACCGCACCCTGCGCCGCATCACCTCCGCGGATGCCGAGGCGGCCGAACGTGTCTTTGAGCTGCTCATGGGCAATGAGGTGGCGCCGCGGCGCGACTTCATCGTGGCTGGTGCAGCCAACCTCGACGTCAATCGCATCGACGCATAGGGCCCTCCGGCGCAAGAACTCGACGGAATCGCGGCACGCGCGGGTACGCGTCTGGACGCGACGCCTGCGACCGGAGTACCTTCTGGTTGACCACACTGACGGCACAGAGGGGGCGACCGTGGCACTTCTTGAAACACTCGTTGAGCACGCCTACACCACAAATGGACTCGTGCGGCTGACGCGCCAGGGCAGAGACGCGGTGCGATCGTGTGAAGACCCGGATGCGTTGCTCGAGTTACGAGCGAAGCTCAGCGACGACACTCACGGGCGCGGAATCTGGGTGTTCGCGATGATCCTCGTGGCCTTGAGCGCGATCAACTTCTCGGTGACCGTGAGCGGTGAGGGAACAGCGGGGCTGGCCGTGGTGATCTTCGTTGTGATTGGCATCGTGGTGGTCGCCGCCATCATCCAGGCCGTCTCGACTACGTCTCGGGCGCGGGAAGCGGACAAGTGGCTCGCCGAGGTGGACTTCCGCCTGGCACAGCTCGCCGCGCGCGGCTAAACCGGTGAGCGCCGTCTCCCATCTTGCCACCACGGTGGTCGTTGGACGCACGATCCGCCCGCTCAATGATGCCGACAGGGAGGTCTTGCGCGCGGCCACAGATGCGGATGACCTCGCCAGCCTGCGGCGCGTCATCGCAGCACCCGTGTCGAACCCGTGGTTGGGCGCCGCGTACGGTGCGGTGTTCGTCGCCCTTATCTCGATGATGATCCTCATGGCGGTTCCTAACGCGGCGGCCTGGGTGCTGGCTGCGGGAGCTGTGGCGATTGGCGCCATGGTCGCCGCCATCGTGCTGCAGAGCCGCGCGCGCAAGCGCTCCACCGCAGTGGCCACGTGGGTGAGCAACATCGACTACTTCCTCGACAACCTCGCCTCAAAGAAGTGAGCATCGGGACGTAAGCCAGCCACGCCGTCGGGCAGTGTGCGGCAGGATGGTGACGTGACCGACGAGCCGCACCCCACCACCCGCGAACTCGAGGAAGCGCTCGAGCCCGTCCAGCTGATCGAGCAATCCGGCGCGGTGGTGCGAACGGGCCTGTTGATGCTGTCCGCGGGGACGGCGAGTTATCGCGTTAAGGAGGCGATGAGCGCCGTAGCGACCTCGCTCGGCATCGATCGCCCCAGGTATCACGTCTCTTTCACGGATATCGCCGCCACGAGTCACCGCGGCCGCATCTTCCGCACGGAGGTGGCGGAGAACCGCGTGTTTGCGGTCAATACGGACCGGATCGCGCGCCTCGACCGCTTCCGCAGAGACCTCCCACAGCGCATTACCGCCCGCGAGGTGCACGCCGCGCTCGACGAGATCGAGCGTCGGCCACCGCTCTACGCGGGCTGGCTCAACGCCGGCGCCGCGGGAATCGCGTGCGCGGCCTTCGCGGTGCTCAACCACGCGCTGCCCTGGGAGGTGCTCGTGGTGTTCATTGCGGCCCTGCTTGGCCAGCTCAGCAGGCGCGTCATGGCGCACCGGCACTTCAACGCCTTTGGCACGGTGATGGCTGCGGCGGCAGTGGCGTCGCTTGCGTACCTCGGCGGGATCGCGATCGTCAACACCACGGGGGAGGGGCTGGAGACACACGCGGCCGGATACATCTCTTCCGTGCTTTTCCTGCTGCCCGGATTCGCGCTTATCACGGGCGCGCTCGACATGGCCAAGTTCGATCTCCGTGCCGGCATCGAGCGCATCGCCTACGGCACCATGCTCACCATGGCCGCGGGGGTGAGCGTGTGGGGCGTCTCCGCTGTGGCGAACCTTGATACCGCGCCACGGGCCGACGCTGACATGCCGCTTGCCGCACACCTCGCCTTGTGGGCGGTCGCCAGTGGGATAGGCGTCGCCGGGTTTGCGCTCATGTTCAACAGCCCGTGGCGGTTGGCAGGAACGGCAGCGGTCATTGGCATGGTGGCCAATACGGCTCGCCTCTGGGCGGCCGACGCTGGGATGCCTCTGCAGGGGGCCACGGCTTTGGCGTGCCTTGCCGTTGGTTGCCTCGCTGCCTTCGCCGCACGGGGTGGTCGGTGGCCCGTGATCACGCTGTCCGTGCCGTCAGTGCTCGTGATGATTCCTGGGGTAGCAGCGCACGAGGCGCTCGTGTCGCTGAACCAGGGCGACTACGCCGACGCGACCGCGGGAATCTTGCTGGTGGTGCTCGTGGTGCTGTCCATCATGGTGGGGCTCGTTGCCGCGAAGCTTGTGACGGACAAGAAATGGGCGTTCGGCAACGAGTAGGTCACCCGAGGTCCGTGCCGGGCAGCAATTCCCATGCGCGCTTGATGGGCGTGTAGCCGATGCGTGGGTAGTAGGTGGCCGCATCCTCGGTGGATGAGAGCTTGATCTTGCACTCGGGGCCTAACTGGTCACGCAAGAGCCGTTGCATCGCCAGCCCCACGCCTGCGCGCTGCGCAGTAGAGGCGACCGCAATCTCGCCCACGTAGCAGTGCAGATGGAAGTCCGTGATGGCGCGCAGCGCCCCAACTAGGCAGTAACCATCCCACGCGGTCACCATCACCTGAGCGCCGTCGATTGCCGCCTGGATCACGTCAGGCTTGTCGACGGGGCGGCGGTGAGCTAGCCCTGCGTCGGCAAGCAGCGCGATGTACTCCGCGGCGCTAGGCCGCGCGTCAAGGCGATACTCGAAGCTCACCCAAGCCCAAGCACAGGTGCGGCGAGAGCGGTGCCGGAGCCATCCCGTCGGCCGGGCTCGGCCGGCAAGTCAACGGCCTGGCCAGCGCTCGAGGTGGCACGCGCCGGCGCCTCACCAACCCACGCGTGCAAGAGCAGGTCCTCGCCCTTGAGGAACCGCTGTGAGCGCACACCTCCCGTGGCGCGTCCCTTTGCCGGGTACTCGCTGAACGGCGTCCACTTGGCCGCACCAGGGGTGGTGCCGGGCAGGGCGTCCGCCGGGCCGGCAATAGTGGCAACAACGGCGTCCGACGGCGTGGTCACCACACCAAAGAAGATCGCCTTGGCGCCAGGGCTGAGTTTGATGCCCGCGATACCGCCGCCCGCGCGCCCCTGCGGGCGCGCGGAACCTTGAGTCGCCTCGAAGTGCAGCAGGCTCGAGTCGTCGGCGACGAAGACCAGCTCGACGCCGTCCGGGGCGATACCGGCGCCGATCACGCGGTCGCCGTCCTTGAGCGAGATGATCTCCCACGCGTCCTTCGCGGGCACGTCACCCGGCGTCACGCGCTTGACCACGCCGGCAGCCGTGCCGAGCGCGATGGGATCGGGGGAGTCGAGCGGCACCAGGGCGATGGCGTCCTCACCACGCTCGAGTTGGACGAGCTCGGCGAGCGGGGAGCCGCCACCCAGGGACGGCGGCTCGCTCGTGGGAGCAAGCGCGGGCACGTCAAGCAGCGAGAGGCGCAGCACACGGCCTGCGGAGGTCACCACGCCAACATCGGCACGCGCGGATGCGGCAACCACGGAGCGCAGCACGTCGTGAGCGGAGCGACGCCCGTCGCGCGCGGGAGCCGTGTCATCCGCGGTGCGGGCCACCAGCCCGGTCACGGACATGAGTGCAAAGCATGGCGTGTCCTCGATCTCCATGGACATCGCGGGCGCCTTCGAGGACGAGCGCGCGCCAACGGCCGCCGTCACCGCAGAGCCGCCATCGGCAAGCAGGATGGTGCGGCGCGGAGTGCCGTGCGCGGCGGCGACCGCATCCATTTCACGCGCCACCACAAAGTTGAGGGCGTCGCGAGACGCGAGGATCTCCTCAAGCTCCGCGATCTCCGCGAGCAGTTGCGCCTTCTCGTTTTCCAGCTCCAGCCTGGAGAAACGCGTGAGTCGCCGCAGCCGCAGTTCGAGGATGTATTCGGCTTGGATCTCAGAAAGGTCGAAGGCCGTCTGCAGTCGCTGCCGCGCCTCCGACGCGTCCTCGGACGAACGGATGATCTGAATGACATCGTCGATGTCGAGGATGGCCACCAACAGGCCGTCTACCAGGTGCAACCGATCGCGCCTGGCCTGCAAGCGGAAGGCGGAGCGGCGCCGTACCACCTCAACACGGTGCGCCACCCACACGGACAGCAGTTCGCGCAGGCCCATGGTGCGTGGCTCGCCGTCCACGAGCGCCACGTTGTTGATCGCGAAGCTCTCCTCGAGCGGCGTCAAGCGGTACAGCTGCTCAAGGACCGCGTCAGGGTTGAAGCCGTTCTTGACCTCGATGACGAGGCGCAATCCATGGTGGCGATCCGTGAGGTCGGCAACCGCGGAGACGCCCTCGAGCTTCTTCGCGGAGACGGACTCCTTGATCTTCTCGATGACCTTTTCTGGCCCCACGCCGAAGGGGAGTTCCGTGACCACCAGGCCCTCGCGTCGGGCCGTTACCTTCTCCACCCGCGCCGTTGCCCGCGTGACGAACCGTCCGCGACCCGTCTCGTAGGCCTCACGCACGCCCTCAAGGCCAACGATTTTGCCGCCGGAAGGCAAATCCGGCCCCGGCACAAAGCGCATCAGTTCATCGAGCCCGGCAGAGGGGTTCATGAGCAAGTGCCGCGCCGCGGAAATGACCTCCACAAGGTTGTGCGGCGCCATGTTGGTGGCCATGCCCACTGCGATGCCTGTGGCGCCGTTGACCAGCAGGTTAGGAATCGCCGCGGGCAGCACCGAGGGCTGGCTGAGCTTGTTGTCGTAGTTCGGAACGAGGTCAACAACGTCCTCGTCAAGGTCTCCGATCATCGCCATCGCGGCGGGCGCCAGGCGCGCCTCCGTGTAGCGCGAGGCGGCAGGTCCGTCGTCCAGGGACCCAAAGTTGCCGTGCCCATCCACGAGCGGCAGCCGCAGCGAGAACGACTGCGCCATGCGCACCAGCGCGTCGTAAATGGCCTGGTCTCCGTGCGGATGGAGCTTGCCCATGACCTCGCCAACCACGCGCGAGGACTTCACATAGGGGCGCTCAGGCCGCAGGCCCATGTCGCCCATCGTGTAGACGATGCGGCGCTGCACCGGCTTGAGCCCATCGCGGGCGTCCGGCAGTGCGCGGGCATAAATCACGGAGTACGCGTACTCGAGGAACGACGTCTCCATCTCGGCGGCGACGTCGATATCGACGATCTGGCCGTCACTCATGAGGCTCCTAAGGGGTATTGACTGCCCGTATTGTCTCCCAGCGGTCCGACGCTGGGGCCAAGGCGCGCTGTCGACGTCGCCACAGTCTGCGGCTGGGTTGGGCAGTGCGTGGGAGAATGTGACCCATGCAAGGCACCCTGGAACAGGCCGTGGCGACGGCAGGCTACTACCCGGCGTTGGTCTCTCACGTTCTCCGCACCGCTATAGGTGACGAGTCCGTGCGCGCGCACTTTGTGCACGCGGAAACCACGTTCGATGCGGATGAGGTTCGCCGCCACATGACGGTGCTCGTGATCACCGACAGGCGACTCTTGCGGCTCCACGTTGACGATGGAGCAGGGCACGTTGACCAGTCCATGCATGAGGCGTCCGCAACCGTGGAATCGGCCACCCTTGTCTCAATCCAGAACATGGCCCTCACGCATGTGGTACACCACCCGGAGGACTTCCGCGATGGCGACCTTCCAAGCGAACTGGTGCTGGCCGTCGGCTGGCGAATCCACTCGCGCATCGAGCTCGAGCCGGCGAGCTGCGGGGACGAGAGCTGCGAGGCGGATCACGGCTACTCGGGAGCCATCGTGGGCGACGACTCGCTTGTGCGCGTGAGCGTCATCGCCGATGGCGAAGACACCGTGCGCGCCCTCGTTGACTTTGCCGCGGTACTGCAGACCGCGGTGGGGGCCCGTCCTTGACAGACCCCGCGCATCTGGAGGACGCGGGGCTCGTCTCTCCGCAACTGGACGGAGCGCACCTTGGTCTGCTGATCCCGGCGGCCCTCGACGCGCTTGGTGTCCACATTCCGGAGGCAAACGCCACGGCCGCGCGCGTGCAGATACCGGTGCCCGACGCGCGGCACGTCATCGTGGTGCTGCTCGACGGGCTCGGCCACTACCAGCTCGACGCTCGCAAGGGTCATGCGCCTTTCCTGAGGGGCGCCGAATCCGCGATTCTGAGCGCGGCGTTCCCCACCACCACCGCCACCTCTTTGGCACTCCTTGGCACCGGCAAGGCGGCGGGCCGCACGGGCATGACCGGCTACACGGTGCGGAACCCCCAAACGGGAGAGCTGGCGAACCTTGTCAGCTGGGAAGGAGCGCCGTCGCCGGACGAGTGGCAGCGCGAGCCGCGCCTTATGGGCGCTGCGACCAAGGCTGGGGTAGAGGTTACGACCCTGGGCAAGCCGCGGTTCCACGGCTCTGGGCTCACCCGCGCCGTGCTCGAGGGCGGCACCTTTGTGGGCGTGCCCCATCTCCACGACGGAGTTGACGCGGCGATCTCTGCAGCTGCGCGCCCCGGGATGACCTATCTCTACTGGAGCGAGATCGACGCCGCTGGCCACGCACACGGCTGGCAATCCAACGAGTGGGTAGCGGCGCTAGAAGAGGCGGACGGCCAGCTAGCGCGCCTCGCCCGCGGCATTCCCGACGGGGCCGTCATGCTCGTCACCGCCGATCACGGAATGGTCGATGTTGTGGGCGCTCCCAGGTGGAATGTTGCCACCAACCCAGCCCTATCGCACGGCGTCGAAATCGTTGCTGGGGAGCCGCGAGCCCTGCACGTGCACGTAGCGCCCGGCATCGACGCCGCCGAGGTTGCGGCGCGATGGGAAGCCGAACTTGGCGACCACGCGGTGGTCGGCACTCGCGATCAGTGGATCGGGGCTGGAGTCTTTGGCGACGTCGCGCCGCACGTGACAGCGCGCATCGGCGACGTGGTGGTGGCGATGACGGGCTGCGCAACGGTCGTCGACTCGCGCACCCAGACCGCGGCATCCCTCCAACTCGCGGGAATGCATGGTTCGCTCACGCCAGATGAACTCTATGTGCCGCTGTTGATCGTGGCTTAGTTTCAGCCTTGGTCGTGGCGGGCGCCAAAGACGATCTCATCCCAGCTGGGAACGGACGCCCTGCCCTTGCGGGTGGGCTTCTCCAGTTCCTCAGTTGGCGGATTGTCCGACGCTTCCTCGGCTTTGGCCTCCGGCTCGCCCCTCAGCGCGGAGCCTGCTGGGTGCGGCATGCTCTGCCCAAATCCCACCTCCGCGGTGCGCTGGTTGGCCGGCCCGAAGCCCTCGAAAAGCTCGTCGTCCGAGTCGTCGTCCTCGACGTCTGCGGGAGCCTCGCGGCTGCCACGCCGGGCGTCGAGGTCATCGAGCAGCGCCTCGGTGGGGTCCACCTCGTCGACGATTTCTTCAGGCTCCGGCTCCGGCTCCGCGCTGACGGGCATTGCGGGCCGGTGCTCCGGGAGGGGCGCTGAGTCGTCGGCGGATTGGGGGACCGCGGCGAGGTGCCTGCGGGGAATGGGCACGTCGAGGAGCTCGGTCTCCGTGAGCCAGCGGGCCTCGTCATCTTCCGCGGTGAGCGTCCGCGACGAGTGGTCAAACGTCCACTGGGCGCGCACGGTGCGGCCGCCGGCGGGGAAGTCCACGGCCACTTGCCACGGCTCGTCCACTTCACGCCATGCATCCCACAGCACGTCGTCAGGGTCCACTCCGCGGCCCGCAAGGCGGTCGATGACCAACTCGCCAAGAACGGGGGCGCTCGGGTCCCTGCCAATGCGGGTGGTGCGCGCCAGCTCAGCCACGTAGGTGCGCTCGGCAATCACCGGCGGCTCAAATTTCTCGAGAGTCTCGAGCGGCGCACCGGTGAGCTCCGAAAGCTCTGCGGCCGTGAGTCCAGCGCGGATCCGCTGCTGAATCTCCTTGGGCGACAACTGGTCCGAGGAGTCGTCCGCTGCGTCGTATGCGGGCTTGGGTCGCGCGTAGCGGACCGCATGCCGCAGTTCATCGGTGATGGCAAGGGTGTACTGCTCGCCGCCGTCGGTCTCCACGACGATGTGCAGGCCGTCCTCGGCGGGGCCCACGAGGTTCACGCGCGTCATGTTGTCAGCGTGCCACGGTCGCTCACGCTTCGCTCGGCACGGCACGCCGCATGCGCCAGGATGGACGCATGACCAACGAGCCGCACGAACTTCTCAAGATCGCCAGGACATTGGCAACGGAGGCAGGCGAGCTGATCACGAAGCGCGTGGATTCCGCCAAGGTCACCGCGACCAAGTCTTCTGGCGTGGACATCGTGACCCAGATGGATCTCGCTGCAGAGTCGCTCTTGCGGGCACGCATCGCGCAGTTGCGACCGGACGACGCGATACTCGGCGAAGAGGGCGACGACACTCCCGGCACCTCGGGAATCACATGGGTGCTCGATCCCATCGATGGCACGGTCAACTACCTCTACGGACTGCCCACCTTTGGCGTATCGGTGGCTGCGGTGAGCGGACCCGCGCGCACCCACGAGTGGACGGCCCTCGCCGGTGCCGTGTACGACGGCTCTGGCCGGTTGTGGTCCGCTGGCGCCGGCCTGGGCGCGTGGTGTGACGGAGAACGGTTGGAGCGCACGGAGAGCGCTCCGCTCGAGTCCACCTTGCTTGGCACGGGATTTCAGTACATCGCGGAGCGCAGGGCCATCCAGGGCCAGATCGTGGCGCGAATGCTTCCGCAAGTGCGCGATATCCGCCGCATGGGCGCCGCCGCCATCGACCTGTGCCATGTTGCCGCGGGGAAACTCGACGCGTACTACGAGCACGGGCTCAACGCCTGGGACCTTGCAGCGGGCGCTCTGATCGCACAAGAAGCAGGGGTGATGGTGGCGGGCATCGACGCTGGCCCGCCGGATGAGCACCTCACGATCGCGGCCCATCCGGACTCGTGGCCGCAGGTGCGCGACGCCTTGGAAGCCGCAGGCGCCCGTGACCCATTCGCCGCCCTGAAGTAAGCGTCGGGCGAACACGGCCCGCGACACTCCGAAGGTGGGCTAGCAAATATTGCCCAAGTGGGGCACAATTCGTTGGCCCCAGGGAACAAACCGGGCACTCAGCGCATTGAACACTCACGCAACCAAGGTGAAGGGATTCACGCCGCATGGCAACGGATTACGACGCTCCTCGCAAGACCGACGACGAGATTTCAGCCGACTCCATTGAGGAGTTGAAGGCGCGCCGCGCCGACAAGTCGTCTGGTGTTGTGGACGAGGACGAGGCCGACGCCGCCGAGGGCTTTGAGCTCCCCGGTGCCGACCTGTCCGGCGAGGAGCTCTCCGTACGGGTTCTTCCCCCGCAGCAGGACGAATTCACGTGCATGTCCTGCTTCCTGGTGCACCACCGCAGCCAGCTGGCGACGTTCCGCAAGGATCAGCCCATCTGCTCGGAGTGCGCGGCCTAGCTCGCATGAGCGATGTTGAGGTGCTCATCAGCACCACTTCACCGGACGTTCCGGTTCCCTCGTACGCGCACCCAGGTGACGCAGGAGCGGACATCACCACGCGAATCGACGTGGAGTTGGCACCCGGCCAGCGCCAAACCGTGCCAACGGGCGTGTGCATTGCTCTCCCCGCGGGCTATGTGGCGCTCGTGCACCCCCGCTCCGGGCTCGCGGCAAAACAAGGCGTCACCATCGTCAACGCGCCCGGCACGGTTGATGCCGGCTATCGCGGCGAGATCTCGGTGACGCTGCTCAACACCGATCCCGAGCACACGGTGAGGCTCGCCAAAGGCGACCGCATCGCTCAGCTCGTGATTCAGCGCGTCGAGCGCGCGGCGTTCGTTACTGTGGAGACGTTGCCCGGCTCCCACAGGGGCGAAGGCGGCTTCGGATCGACGGGAGTGAGCGGAGCATGAGCGAAGAGGACGTTGAGCAGGCAACGGCCGACGCTGTGGACGACGGGCTTGGCGACCTCACCTCTGCGAACGGCCCGTGGGATGTTGCGGACGCTCCGGCAGACGCCGAGTTCTACGACTTTGGCGTGCTGAGGCTTCCCGCCCGCCCCGGTCTCAAGGCGCGCCTCGAGATTGACCCCAAGTTTGACGAAATCGGCGCCGTCACCATTCGCATCGCCGACTGCGCGCTGCAGCTGCAGGTGATCGCCAAGCAGCGCGGTGTGAGCCTGTGGACCGATACCCGCCAGGCGCTGCTCGCGAACCTGCGCAACCGCCCTGGGTACCAGCAGGTCATTGAGGGTCGCTACGGCACCGAGGTCATCGGCGTGCTCACGGGCCGCACCACCGAGGGCGTGCTCGTGGACGCAACCATGCGCTTCCAAGGCATCGAGGGCGATGACTGGATGATTCGCGCGGTGTCGTCTGGGCCTTCGGTCACGCATGACGACGTCGTTGCGCGAGTGGACGCATTCATTTCGCTGTGTGCGGTGGATCGGTCCGCCATGGAGGGTGCGGCTGATGCGCCGGCTGGCTCCGTGCTCGCGCTGAGGGCGCCCGCTGGCGAAGTTGCCGCTGACGACGCTGCCGCTGACGAGCCCGAGGCAGACGAGGCGTGAACTCGACCGTTCGCATCGCCGACGCCGTGCCGAGATTGTCGGCGAACGTCGCCGGCCGCGTCGTGGCCATCCGTGTTGAGCCGCACGACGCGCCGCCGCAGTTCTGCGTGCAGCTGGACGACGGCACGGGGCGCATCGACGCGGTATTCATGGGCCGCCGCTCCATCCCCGGAATCGAACCCGGCGCTCGCATCAGCCTTGAGGGCACGGTGTGTGCGGCGAAGGCGCTGCCGCGCATGTTCAATCCCCGCTACGAGCTCCTGGCCCCGTCGTGAGCGAGCCACAGGCGCGCGCCGCCAAGCTGCTTGGCGGCGAGGAGTTCTCGTTCACCGAAGCCATCGGCGGCTGGCGCGGGCTCATCGAGACGGCGCTGCCCGGCATCGTCTACGTGGCGGTGGTGACGTTCACCAAGACGTGGCAGGCGCCCACGATCGCGGCGCTCGCGGTGGTGGCGATCCTCGTCACGATCCGCCTCATTCAGCGCGCACCTCTCACCCAGGCGCTGTCCGGAGTGGTGGGCGTGGCCATTGGCGCGATTTGGGCCTGGCGTACGGGCAACGCGACCAGTTTCTATGGCTGGGGCTTGATCACCAACGCCTTGTACCTTGTGGGGCTGCTGATCTCGATGGCGGTGAGGTGGCCCGTTGCCGGCATCGTGATGGGGCTTGTGCACGGCACGGGCTCCGCGTGGCGCTCACAGCCGGGCGCAATGCGCAGGGCGCAACTGGGCACGGCTGTGCTCGCCATCATGTTTGGGCTTCGTCTGCTGGTGCAGGTGCCGCTGTATCTTGCCGATCAGGCCGCCGTCCTTGGGACGGTCAAGCTTGTCATGGGCACGCCGCTGTTCGCGCTGACCCTGTGGGTCACGTGGCTCATCGTCAGGAACGTAGGACGGAAGCCAGAGCCTCAGGATCCGCCTCAGCAGCCATAACGAACAGCAGTTCGTCATGTGCCTCGATGGTGTCATCTGGGCTTGGTGCGATGGTTCTGTCGCCGCGAATGATGCAGGTGAGCACCACATCGAGCGGCCACTGAATGTCCCGCAACAGCACACCCACCTTGGGGGAGTCCGCCGGAAGCGTGACCTCGACGATAGACGCGCCGGACTGGTGAAAGGTGAAGACCTTGACAAGGTCGCCGATCGCCACGGCCTCTTCCACCATGGCGGTCATGATGCGCGGGGTCGAGACGGCGACGTCGACGCCCCACTGCGCGTCGTAGAGCCACTCGTTGCGCGGATTGTTGACGCGTGCAACGGTGCGGGGAACGGCGAACTCGGTCTTCGCGAGGAACGAGACGACGAGATTGGCCTTGTCGTCTCCCGTGGCGGCAACCACCACGTCCATCTCCTCGATGCCTGCTTCCCGAAGCGCCGAGATCTCACACGCGTCGGCGAGCATCCACTCGGCCTCAGGGACCTGCGACACGCGCATGGCGGTGGGGGAGCTGTCCATGAGCAGCACCTCGTGGCCGTGTTCAAGGAGATCGCGAGCGATCGACCTGCCCACGGACCCGGCACCTGCGATCATCACCTTCATGACGCCGCCTTAGGTGGCTTGGACAGCACTCTTTCGACGCCGCTTGCGGCGCTTTCCGGCACGATGGCGAAGACATCGTCGCCATCTTGGATGAGCGTGTCTGGCTGAGGCAGCAGCGCCTCGCCAAACCTCACGAGGTATGCGGCCCGCGTTCCCGTCGCGGCCTCGAGCGACACCACCGATCTCCCAATCCAGCCGTCATTGAACTTCAACCTACGCATGGCAACCCCGGTGGAGGTGTCCTCGTAGAGTGCGCCCAGGTCGCCGGGCAAAAGCCGCGCCACGATTTGCTGGCTTGTCCACGGAACTGGCGCCACCGTCGGGATCCCAAGACGGCGGTAGACCTCTGCACGGCCAGGATCGGCGATGCGAGCCACGACGTTCTCGACGCCATATGTTTCGCGCACCACGCGAGCCGCGAGGATGTTGGAGTTGTCGCCGTCGGAGACGGCCGCGAAGGCGTAGGCGTTCTCCACGCCTGCCGCCTGCAAGGTCTCCCTGTCGAAACCCACGCCGGTGATGCGCAATCCCTCAAAACCGCTGGGTAGGCGACGGAACGCGTCCGCAACGAGGTCGATGATCGCAACCGTGTGGCCACGTGCCTCGAACTGCCCGGCCAGGGTTGCGCCGGTGCGGCCGCATCCCATGATCACGATGTGCACAAGGCCCCACGCTATACCCCTTCCACCTAGGATGGTGCGACGTGCGGACGTTTCTGAACCGGGTCAAGACCGCGATTCTTGGGGCGCCGATTGCCACGGAGTCCGAGCGGCCCGTCGCCGTCCGCACGCGTGTGGCCTTCGCGATCTTTGGCATCGGCATGCTGTCGAGCGTCGCATACGCGCCAGACGCCGTGATCGAGGCGCTGCGCGGAGGAGGGCTCACCTCGGCGGGACCGTGGATGGCCGGCGGAGTAGTTCTCCTGATGCTGTTGCTCGGCTTCGCGTATCGCGACAACGTGCGGCAGCGCCACGACGAGCGAGCCGACTACGGCCTCGTGCGTGAGAAGCTGGGCGCCACCGCGGGGCTCGTCACGGGAGCATCTCTACTCGTCGACTATCTCTTCACGGTGGCCGTGTCCGTTGCCGCGTTGGCGCAATTTGCGCACTACCTGCTGCCCATCACCCGATTCCAGGAGACGGTGCTCGCGCTGCTCGCGATCCTCGTGATGACGTTGCTGAGCCTGAGGGGCGTGCGCACGCGAGCGCGGCTTCTCGTTGTGGTCACCGTAGCCTTCTTGGTCGTCATTGTGGGCCTGCTCGTGTTCAGCGGCATCCTCGGTCCCGCGCTGCCGGAGCCTGCGCCGGTTGACCACAGCTCCGCCTGGACCGTGGTGATCGCCTTCGCTGGCGCCATCGCGTCCGGCTCGGTGATGATGACCGGAATCGAGTCTCTCGCGGCGTCCGGTCCGTTCCACGCCGCCCCCCAGGGAGTGCGCGCGGGGCGAACGCTCATGATTGCCGTGACGATCTCCGCGCTTGCGTTCTTCACCGTGAGCTGGCTCGTGTGGCACTTCTCCATCTCCGGGTGGGTGGACGGCCCGGCGGTGCTGCAGGTCTCGGACAAGATGTTCTCCGCCTCGTGGCCCACGTGGATCATTGGCGCGGCGGCCATCGCGATTCTGTACGCGGCGGCGTCGGCGGTGTTCCGTCGTTTCGCGGGGCTGTCGTCGCTGCTCGCCTCCGACAGCTACTTGCCGCGGCAGCTCGCCATGAGGAATGACCGCCTCGTCTATCGCGGCGGTGTGCTGACGATCGCCATTGCCTCCGCCGTGGTGGTGCTCGCCGCGAGAGCGGACCTGCAACAGCTCATCCACATGTACGTCATTGGGGTGTTCACGTCGATCGTGCTGAGCCAAGTGGCGATGGTGCGCCTCATGACCGCGAAGATCGCGCTCGAGACCGAGCCTCGAGAGCTCTTCCGCCTCACGGCGTTGCGCGCGCTTCACATGGTCGCCGCGATCGCCGCCGCTGCCGTGTGGCTCATCGTCGCGGTCTTCAACTTCTTCAACGGGGCCTGGATCGCGATTGGCCTCATGGTCATCCTCGTGATCGGCATGCGTGCCATTCAGGTGCACTACGCGAAGGTGCGCCAAGAGTTGCGCGTGCAGCCTCACGATCCCGCCTCTGCGCTTCCCTCGGCCACCCACGGTGTGGTGCTCGTGGCACAGCTGCACCGTCCCGCGCTGCGCGCGATTGCCTACGCCAAGGCGAGCAGGCACACCACGCTCACGGCCATCGGCGTGAAGATCGAGGCGCCCGCGGCGCGCGAGCTGCAGCGACGCTGGACCGAGCTCAACATTGGCGTTCCGCTCGTGATCCTCGACTCTCCGTATCGCGACATCGTGGGCCCGGTCATGGAGTACGTGAAGTCCGTGCATCGCGAGAGCCCTCGTGACGTGGTGGTCATGTACGTGCCCGAATACATCGTTGGCCGCTGGTGGGAGCAGTTCCTTCACAACCGATCTACGTCGCGGTTGAGGTCGCTCCTGCTGCGCACGCCCGGCGTGGTGGTGGCGGCCGTGCCGTGGCACCTCGAATCTGCGGCTGATCAAGTGGTGAGCTTCGATTCCGGGCACCCCAGTGCCTGACGTACGCCTCACCGTTGGGCCCGTGGCTCACGGTGGGCATTGCGTAGCGCGTCACGACGGCAGGGTGGTGTTCGTGAGGCACGCGCTGCCTGGGGAGACGGTCGAGGTGCGGCTCACCGAGGCACAGCCCGACGCTGCCTTCTGGAGGGCGGATGCCGTCACCATCCTCGAGGCCTCCCCGGATCGCGTCGCTCACCCCTGGCCAGAAGCTGGCCCTGGGGGAGTGGGAGGTGCCGAGCTCGGTCATGTATCACTTCCGGCCCAGAGAGAATGGAAGCTCGCCGTGTTGCGAGACGCGTTCACGCGATTCGCCGGGCAGGAGTTTCCCGGCGAGGTGGCTGAGGCACATGGCGACGTGGGCCGCGCAGGTCTGCACTACCGCACGCGCGTCGCAGCAATCGCGGACGCCGAGGGGCGCGCCGCAATGCGGTTGTTCCGCTCGCACGAGTCCCGAGCCCTCACCGCGATGCCGCTCGCAACTTCCGCCGCGGAGGCCGCCCTGCTGGGGCAGCGATTCCCCGCGGGAGGCCGTGTTCACGTGGTAGACCCCAGCGAATCCGAGGTGTTCGTGGCCGTCGATGGCGCGCGGTGGCACAACGGCAGGCGCGATACCAGGCACAACGCGCCGCGGCGCGTCAAGGAGGTGGTGCGCGTTGGGAAGGCGGAACACCACCTTGTGGTGGACGCCACCGGGTTTTGGCAGGTGCACGTCGAGGCGCCATCGTTGCTCGCGAGGAGGGTTTCCGAACTCGCCGGAACGGGCGCGGTTGCGCTCGAGTTGTACTCGGGCGCGGGCCTGCTCACGACCGCGCTCGCGGACTCCTTTGAGCGGGTCGTGTCCGTGGAGTCGGACGCGGACGCTGTGCGCGCCGCGCGCCGCAACGTCAGCGCCACCGATCACGTGAGCGTCCTCCACGGCGATGTGCGCAAGTCGCTACGGCAAGGACTAGGCGACCACGCCGTCGGGCAGGCCGTTGTTGTTCTTGACCCGCCGCGATCGGGAGCCGGCCGCGAAACCCTCGCGGCACTCGCCGCGTTGGTGCCCAGCCGAGTGGTGTACGTGGCGTGCGATCCCGTGGCGCTCGCACGAGACACGAAGCTGCTGGCCGAGTTGGGCTATCGCCTGACGAGCGCGGAGGCGTGGGATCTATTCCCGATGACGCACCACGTGGAAACCCTCGCCGTCTTTGAACGGTAACGCCGCCCTGTTTCGTGCCGGTTTCGCGGTGCGTCGTGGCCGATAGAATGGGAATCCATAAGCGAAGAGGAGCCATCCATGAGCGTGAATTCCCTGGGGGCGAAGGCCACCCTCGAGGTCGAGGGCCACACCTACGAGATCTACCGACTGGACGCCGTTCCGGGCCTCGAGAAGCTCCCGTACTCGCTCAAGATCCTGGCCGAGGCGCTGCTTCGCACCGAGGACGGTGCCAACATCACCGCCGACCACGTGCGTGCCCTCGCCGAGTGGGACGCCGACGCGGAGCCGGACACCGAGATTCAGTTCACGCCCGCACGCGTGGTCATGCAGGACTTCACGGGCGTGCCATGTGTTGTGGACCTTGCCACGATGCGTGAAGCCGTTGCCGAACTTGGCGGCGACCCGTCCGTGATCAACCCGCTTGCTCCCGCGGAGATGGTCATCGACCACTCGGTTGTCATCGACGTTTTTGGCCGCCGTGACGCGCTGCAGCTCAACACCGATCTTGAGTATGAGCGCAATCGCGAGCGCTACCAGTTCTTGCGCTGGGGCCAGACCGCGTTCGACAACTTCAAGGTGGTGCCGCCGGGCACGGGAATCGTGCACCAGGTGAACCTCGAGTACCTCGCACGGACCGTGATGACCAAGACCGTGGGGGATGTGACTCAGGCCTACCCGGATTCGTGCGTGGGAACCGATTCGCACACCACGATGATCAACGGCCTTGGCGTGCTTGGCTGGGGCGTTGGCGGCATCGAGGCGGAGGCCGCGATGCTTGGCCAGCCCGTGTCGATGCTCATTCCGCGCGTCGTTGGATTCAAGCTCACAGGTTCGATTCCCGCGGGCGCCACGGCAACCGACGTGGTGCTGACGATCACCGAGATGCTTCGCCAGCACGGCGTGGTGGGCAAGTTCGTGGAGTTCTACGGCAACGGCGTTGGCGCCGTGCCGCTCGCCAACCGCGCCACGATCGGCAACATGTCGCCGGAGTTTGGCTCCACGGCGGCCATCTTCCCGATCGACGACGTCACCATCGACTACTTGCGTCTCACGGGACGCACGCCGCACCAGGTGGCGCTTGTCGAGGCATACTCTCGCGCTCAGGGCCTGTGGCACGATCCTTCGGCCCCTGGTTACATTGAGCCGCGTTTCAGCGAGTACCTCGAGCTGGATCTCGCCACCGTGGTGCCATCGATCGCGGGGCCTAAGCGCCCGCAGGACCGCGTAGCACTCACGGAGTCCAAGCCGGCCTTCGAGAAGGCGATCTCGCAGGTGCGGGCGGGAGACGCTCGCGATGCTTCTTATGTGGGCGAAGACGGCGCGGAGGTGCCGCTCAAGGACGGAGACGTGGTGATCGCCTCGATCACCTCGTGCACCAACACGTCCAACCCTTCGGTGATGCTCGCCGCGGCGCTGCTTGCGCGCAATGCCAACGCCCGCGGACTCACGTCGAAGCCCTGGGTCAAGACGTCGATGGCGCCTGGATCCCAGGTGGTCACGGACTACTACGAGAAGGCCGGCCTGTGGCCGGACCTCGAGGCTCTGGGCTTCCACCTCGTTGGCTACGGCTGCACCACGTGCATCGGCAACTCGGGACCGCTGCCGGAGCCGGTCAGCGCCGCCGTCAACGGCCACGACCTCACCGTGGTGTCTGTGCTGTCCGGCAACCGCAACTTCGAGGGCCGCATCAACCCCGACGTGAAGATGAACTACTTGGCGTCGCCGCCGCTCGTCATCGCCTACGCGCTGGCGGGAACCATGGCTCACGACTTCGCCACCGAGCCGCTTGGCAAGGACTCCGAGGGCAACGACGTCTACCTCAAGGACATCTGGCCCGACCCCACCGAGGTGGAGGCGATCGTGCGATCCGCCATCACCGAGGAGATGTTCGAGTCCAACTACGCGGAGGTCTTCGCCGGCGACGAGCGCTGGCGAGGACTCGACACCCCTGACGGCAAGACGTTTGAGTGGGACGACGCATCCACCTACGTGCGCAAGCCCCCGTACTTCGAGGGTATGGGCCTGGCTCCGGAGCGCGTCCGCGAGATCAGCGGTGCCCGGGTGCTCGCGCTGCTCGGCGACTCGGTCACGACAGACCACATCTCGCCCGCCGGCTCTATCAAGCCCGACAGCCCTGCGGGCCGCTACCTCGCCGAGCACGGCGTGGAGCGCCGCGACTTCAATTCGTACGGCTCGCGCCGAGGCAACCACGAGGTGATGATTCGCGGCACTTTCGCGAACATTCGCTTGCGCAACCAGTTGCTCGCCGACGAGAACGATGGCGCGGGCATCGAAGGTGGCTTCACGCGCAACCTGCTCACGGGCGAGGTGACGTCGATCTACGACGCCTCCGTCGCGTACCAAGAGGCGGGCATCCCGCTCGTGATCCTTGGTGGCAAGGAGTACGGTTCCGGCTCGTCTCGCGACTGGGCGGCGAAGGGCACGAGCCTGCTCGGCGTGCGCGCGGTCATCACCGAGAGCTTCGAGCGCATCCACCGGTCCAACCTCATCGGCATGGGCGTGCTGCCGCTGCAGTTCCCGGCAGGGGAGAGCGCCGCGTCGCTCGGCCTCGACGGCACAGAGACCTTCGACATCGAGGGCGTCTCAAGCTTCAGCGACGGCGAGCACCGCAAGACGCTGCCTGTGCGCGCCACCAAGGCCGACGGCTCCGTCGTGGAGTTCACCGCGACGGTGCGCATCGACACCCCTGGCGAGGCGGATTACTTCCGCAACGGCGGCATTCTTCAGTACGTGCTCAGGTCTCTCGTCGCCTAATACGGCCCGACGCTGTGCTCACCTAAGAACGCCGCCAGTTAAGGTGGTAGGTGGCCGTTACGAAGGAGTGGGTTTGCTCGAGCGCATCAAGTCCCCGGATGACGTGAGGGCGCTCTCGCTGGATGAATGCGAGACGCTCGCGGCGGAGATTCGCGACTACTTGGTTGACTCCGTCTCGCGCACGGGCGGCCACTTGGGTCCCAACCTTGGCGTGGTGGAGTTGACCCTTGGCCTGCACCGGGTGTTCGAGTCCCCGCGCGACACCATCGTGTTCGACACCGGCCACCAGGCGTACGTGCACAAGCTCATCACGGGCCGCAGCGACTTCTCGTCGCTGCGTTCTCGCGGAGGGCTCTCCGGATACCCCGCGCGCTCGGAGAGCGAACACGACGTCGTGGAGAACTCGCACGCGTCCACGGCGCTGTCATGGGCCGCGGGCATCGGTCGCGGCCGCACGCTGCGCGGCGAAACGGATCGCCACACGGTTGCGGTGATCGGCGACGGAGCGCTCACGGGTGGCATGGCGTGGGAGGCGCTCAACTCGCTTGCCGCAACGGACGATCGCGTGGTCATCGTTATCAACGACAACGGGCGCTCCTACGCGCCGACGATTGGTGGCCTTGCGCGCAGGCTCGACACTATCCGCACGGATCCTCGCTACGAACAGTTCCTTGGCTGGGGGAAGCGCACGTTTAAGGATCGCGGCAAGTTCAGGGGATTCACGTACGAGACAGTGATGCACGGCAAGAAGGCGCTCAAGGGACTCATTGGCCCCGACGGTGTATTCGCGGACCTCGGCCTCAAGTACATGGGACCGGTGGACGGCCACAACCTTGCGCAAGTGGAGGGCGCGCTACAGCAGGCGAAGCTGTTCGGCGGGCCTGTCATCGTCCACGTTCTGACCGAGAAGGGCCGCGGCTACAGTCCCGCTGAGCAGGATGACGCGGACCGGTTCCACGCCGTGGGCAAGATTCACCCGGAGACCGGCCTGCCCATCGAGCCCTCTCGCTTTGGCTGGACCAGCGTGTTTGCGGATGAGATGGTCTCCGCGGGGGAGGAGCGCGCTGATCTCGTGGCCATCACCGCCGCGATGCTCGAGCCCGTGGGATTTGGGCCGTTCGCGCAAGCTTTCCCCGAGCGAGTCATCGATGTGGGAATCGCCGAGCAACACGCGGTGACTTCGGCGGCGGGCCTCGCGTTCGCGGGCCTTCACCCGGTGGTGGCCGTCTACGCGACCTTCCTCAACAGGGCGTTTGACCAGGTGTTGATGGACGTGGCGCTGCACCGCGCGGGCGTGACCTTCATGCTCGACAGGGCCGGCATCACGGGCGACGATGGCGCGAGCCACAACGGCATGTGGGACATGGCGCTGCTTCGCCACGTGCCCGGGCTGCGCCTCGCGGCACCGCGGGACGAGCCCACCCTGCGGACGGCGTTCCGCGAGGCCATCGGCGTTGCGGATGCACCAACGGTGGTGCGCTACCCCAAGGGCGCGCTTGGCGACCCCGTGCCCGCCATCCGGCGCGAGGGCGGGCTCGACGTGCTCGCAGAGCACGGCTCCCAGCGCGATGCGGTGGTGCTTGGTCTTGGCCCCATGGCGGCCACCGCCGTTGACGTGGCTGGCAAGCTTGCCGCCGAGGGCTTCGAGACGCTCGCTGCCACAGCCACCTGGGTACACCCGGTTCCCGAGGGCCTCGTTGGTCTGATCGAGGGCGCGCGACTGGTGATCACTATCGAAGACGGCCTGGTAGATGCCGGTATTGGCGAAGAGTGGGCCTCGTACGCTCGCGAAGCTGGGGTGGAGGCGGAGTTCCGTCACTTCGGCGTGCCGCGCCGCTTCCTCGATCACGCGTCCCGCGCGCAGATCATCGGCGAGGTGGGTCTCGACGCGGCAGCAATCGCGGACTCAGCCACCGCCGCCCTCAACGCCTGAGCCCAACCCAGCCCCGCCGTCGGGCATCCCAGCCAGCCCCCCAGCGCAAGCTCTCCAACAACGACACGCAGTACACGCCGCTTGGAGAACCTCCGGAAGCGCGACACGCCGGGCGACACGCCGAAGGCTTGTTGGAGCGCTTGCGGGGTGATGCCGGTATTACTCGGTGATTTGCGGCTCCTGGGGTGGGGCGTCGAACGCGGCAGCCATGATCGGCGCACACAGATCAATCTGCCACTGGCGCGCACCGCGGCCAGCGAGGAACTGGCGCACCCACGGCTCGCCACCTCCCGCGTACTCCCAACACGCACGGCGCATCGCATCCGGCTGCAGCAGATTCTCCGCGGGGATGGAGAGCGTCTGCACCAGGAGGTTCATGCCCGCTCGCGCAGCATCGAGACGTTCGGCTGCCTCCGGGCGCTTGTCCTTCCACATGCGCGGCTGCGGAGGGCCGTCGCCAACAGGCCCGCGGCGGGGCGGCAGCTGGTCCTCGGGCAAGGCAAGGGCCGACGCTATGGCCGGGTACCAGAACGCCGCTCGCTTCTTCGTGCCGCGAGATTGCCATTCGGGGATCGCGAGGAGCGCGTCGAGTGACGCCGGCTTTGCTTGGGCAGCGGCGGTGATGGCAGCGTCGCGAAGCACGCGGCCCGGCGAGACATCGCGAGATTGCGCCTCGGCATCTCGCGCCTCCCACAGCGACTTGACGATGGCGAGCGCGCGAGAGTCGCGCAACAGGTGAGTGCCGGCGGTGCGCCGCCACGGGTCGACGCGCGGCTCCGCCGGGGGAGTGAGCCGCACGGCCTCGAACTCTTGGCGCGCCCACTCGGCCTTTCCTGCGGCATCAAGGTGAGCGCCGATGCTCTCGCGAAGCTCGAGCAGCACTTCCACGTCGAGAGCCGCGTACGCGAGCCACGCGTGCGGCAACGGGCGCGTCGACCAGTCCTGCGCCGAGTGCTCCTTCGCGAGCACGAGTCCAAGCTCTTGCTCCACCACCGCAGCAAGCCCCACTTTGGGCCACCCGAGCAGGCGAGCGGCGAGCTCGGTGTCGAAGATCGACGCGGGCGCGAGGCCAAGATCGCGCATACCCGGCAGGTCTTGAGACGCGGCATGGAACACCCATTCGGCGTCGCCCATCGCCTCGCCGAATGCGCGCAGGTCAGGAAGGGCCGCGGTGTCAATCAGTGCAATACCAGCGCCTTCGCGCTTGAACTGTGCCAGGTATGTGGCCTGGCCGTATCGGAATCCGGACGCGCGCTCCGCGTCCGCGGCAACGGGTCCAGAGGCAGCGGCGAACCTCGCGGCCGCCTCAGCCAGTGCGTGGGGCGTGTCAATGACGTCGGGTACTCCGCCAGCGGGTTCGGAAAGGGGAGTGAGCGTGCGCTCGGGGACGACGGCATCCTCGGAAGTGTCCGTCACGCGCGCCGCCCATGGAGCACGGAGACTCCCTCTGGAGCAGGCGGGATCCCGGCGCTGAACGCCATGAGCTCCGTCCACGCGATGATGTGCGGCTCCATGTCCGTCCCTTCCGGGGTCCACGACACCCGCATCTCCACGGTCACCTCGTCCGGCCGCTCCGCGAGCACGCCAAACGAACGCGACACCGTCTTGGTGACGGTACCCCCGGAACTGTGGTGCGCCAGACCATCGAGAGCGTCGGCGAGCCATGACCAGGCGACGTCCGCCCACATGTCGTCCGCGCCTACTTCGGGCTCCGTTGTGGCCTTGACGAGCGCCACTACCCGGAACGTTCCGTCCCACGCGGGCTGGCCGTCGGGGTCGTGAAGCAGCACAAATCGCCCGCTCGCGTCGCCGATCTCGCCGTTGATGGCGATCGCGTACGGGGCGATGCGGTGGGGGGCGGGCGTTTCGACCAACGTGACGTCGCGCCTGGTACGTGCCTGGGCAAGCGAGCGCAGAGCCTCCTGGAACTCGGGAGGCGCTTCGCTTGCGTCGGGCGCCATGATGCGAGCGTATGACGGCCCGACGCTGGGGCCGGGTACGCCACGCGGCGTCGCCTCCCCTAGGCTTGGGGGGTATCCCCGAAAACCCGTTCAAGGATGGTCATGTCGCACGCTCAGATTGGTGTCACCGGACTCGCGGTCATGGGCCGCAATCTCGCCCGAAACTTCGCCCGCAACGGCTTCACGGTGGCGGTGCACAACCGCTCCGCAGAGAAGATGCACTCGCTGATCGCGGACCACGGCGACGAGGGCGAGTTCGTTGGCTGCGAGACCCTTGAGGACTTTGTGGGTGCGCTTGCGAAGCCGCGCACGATCGTCATCATGGTGCAGGCTGGCGGGCCGACGGACGCGGTGATCGACTCACTCGTGCCGCTGCTCGAGCAGGGCGACATCATCGTGGACGCGGGCAACGCCCACTACCCGGACACGCGCCGCCGCGAGGCTGCGCTGCGCGAGCAGGGCATCCACTTTGTGGGCTCTGGTGTCTCCGGGGGCGAAGAGGGCGCACTGCTTGGCCCCTCGATCATGCCCGGCGGCCCCGCGGAGTCCTACAAGACGCTTGGGCCCATCCTCGAGAAGATCTCCGCCAAGGTGGACGGCGTTCCGTGCTGCACGCACGTGGGTCCGGACGGCGCCGGTCACTTCGTGAAGATGGTCCACAACGGCATCGAGTACGCAGACATGCAGCTCATCGGCGAGGCGTACGACCTGTTGCGCGCTGGTCTCGACCTGACGCCCGCAGAGATCGCGGAGATCTTCGCAGAGTGGAACAAGGGAGACCTCGAGTCCTTCCTGATCGAGATCACCGCTGAGGTGCTGGCCCAGGTTGACCCCAAGACGGGCAAGGCTCTCGTCGATGTCATCGTGGACCAGGCAGGGCAGAAGGGCACGGGCCGGTGGACGGTGCAGAACGCACTCGACCTTGGCGTTCCCGTCACCGGCATCGCGGAGGCCACGTTTGCGCGTGCCATTTCGTCGCAGGTTGCCCAGCGTGACGCAGCACGGGGAGTGCTTGCCGCTGACACGCAGGCATGGGACATCACGGACAAGGGCGCGTTCATCGAGGATGTGCGGTTGGCCCTCTACGCGTCAAAGGTGGTTGCCTACGCTCAGGGGTTCGACCAGATTCAGGCGGCCTCTGACGAGTACGACTGGAACATCGACCGCGGTGCCATGGCGCGCATCTGGCGGGGCGGCTGCATCATTCGTGCACGCTTCCTCAACCGCATCACCGAGGCATACGAGCGGGACGCCGCGCTCGCCTCACTGCTCGTTGACCCGTACTTCGCCGATGAGGTGGGCAAGGGCGTGGCCGCGTGGCGTCGCGTGGTTTCGCAGGCCGCGCTGTCCGGTGTGCCCGTCCCGGCCTTCGGTTCGTCGCTGTCGTACTACGACTCGCTGCGCGCAGAGCGTCTTCCCGCAGCCCTCATCCAGGGCCAGCGTGACTTCTTTGGGGCGCACACCTACAAGCGCGTCGACGCAGATGGCACGTTCCACACGCTGTGGTCTGGTAACCGTTCAGAGGTCGACGCCTAGGACCAAAGTCCCTGTTAAATTGGACATTTGGCGCGTTTTGACGTTCATCGCGTCACGCGGGTCACTGACTCCGCGCGTCGCCTGGCGTAGTCGCACATCCATGGGTTAGGCTCCCCGCGAATCGTTTTGATGCCACCGCGTATTTTGCGCGCCTGGCATCTCCACGTGAAGCTGAGGGAGCATCACATGAAAACGTCGTCTACTGACGCGCGCCCATTTGCCGGCGGCCTGATTGCCGCGGTCGCAGTGCTCGGCACCATTGCCGCAACCACCGTGCTTGGCTCATCCGCCGGTGCCGCAGAGACCGCGGTCAACCCCTTCGATGACGCGGGTGGCTTTTCGGTCTACGCCATTGAGGACGCTAACCTCTTCAACTCCGAGGTGGAGGGCGCACTGGCCGTGGGAGGCACGTTGCGCGCAGTCTCGCCCGGCAGTCGATTCCCCATCGTGCACTACGTGGCTGGCACTGCTGCCTACACGCCTCCCGTCGTCGACGGCGACGCCACGCGCCTCCTGATTGGCGCCTTCTCCACCAACTCGGGCATCGTCGACGTGTCTGGTGCAGGCGCCCCCACCGGTGTTGCCAAGGGCTACGCGAAGATCGTCAACCCGGTGCTGCAGTTCACCGAGCGCGGCGGCTACGTGCAGTACCGCGCCACCTCGATCTCGGGTTCGGAGTCAAACGGCCCCGTCATCGAGGGCAAGAATCACGTGTGGGCGGCCGACGGCGTTGCCAAGTTCACCGCTCAAGGAGACTCGGTAGCTGAGTACGTTGAGCAGGGCGTAGGCGCCAATGCTGTCACGCAGTGCCTCGCCAACCCGAGCGCCTCGCATACCCACCAGGTCACCGTGACCGAGGACGGCGGCAAGGCCAAGCTCGCGCTCGCCGCGAACAAGGTCAACATCGTGGACTACGAGGACCTGTTCTTCTGGGGCAATTACGCCTCGCAGATCGTGTACGACGGCGCCACGCGACCGTCCGCGACCTCGCCCGTCATCGTGCGTGTACCTGCGGGCACCACCACCGTGCGCGGAAGCGTCTTCGGCAACGCGGGCGAGTTCGCGAACTACGTCATGTGGGACCTCTCCGCGCTCAGCGGTGCCGTGACGCTCACCGACCGCTCGGGTGCTTCAACCCGCATCGATGGCTCGGTCTACGCTCCCAACGCCGACCTCACGGCCTACTTCGGCCCGCTTGACGGCCAGGTGATCGCCCGCAACTTCACGGCGCCCCAGGGGGCTGGCGAACTCCACGCGTACATGTTCAAGGGTGCGGTGACGTGCGAGATTGGGGGAGCATCCGAGTCGCCTAGTGCGAGCCCGTCGGCCACGCCGTCCGCGAGCACCTCCGCATCGCCTTCCGCATCGGTGTCGCCGTCGACGTCGCCAAGCGCTTCTGTCTCGCCGTCGACGTCGCCAAGCGCTTCGCCGTCGACGTCGCCAAGCGCTTCTGTCTCGCCGAGCACCTCGCCTTCGGCATCGGTGTCGCCTTCCACCTCGCCTAGTGCGTCCGCGTCACCATCCGTGTCGGCCTCGGCCTCGCCAAGCGCGTCGGCAAGTGCGTCTGCCTCACCTAGCGCCTCGCCTTCGGCATCGGTGTCGCCCTCCACCTCGCCAAGCGCGTCCGCCTCGGCATCGCCCACTGCGACCGCCTCTGCGGCGCCCACCGGTGCTCCTTCGGCCTCACCAGACCCGTCCTCGACGGTCACTGAGACGAACGGCACCGGAAGCGGGCCGGGCAAGGCTCCGGGCACGGGGTCGGGCACGGGAAGTGGGTCTGGCGACGGTGAGGATGGCGAGGGTTCGCTGTCCGCCACCGGATTCGACGACATCGCGCTCGGCTGGATCGCGTGTGCGGCGGTTGTCGCGGGTGCGTTCCTCGTCGGCGCCGCGAGGCGACGCAGGGTCTAGCGCGTCCAGCGCTCCATCCGGAAGTCATTCCCGGCGAGGGTGTGCGCGAGCGCCCACCCCGCCGGGACCGGAGGAACCGCGGGTGCGTCCGCGCCCCCACGTGCAGGCGACGTGGTGAGGCAGTAGTCGTCAACCGCGTCCGCGTCGAGCAACAGCGACGCGAGTTGCGGCCCGCCCTCGCACAACACGCGCGTCAGACCGCGTCGTGCCAGCCCGGAGAGCATCAGCGAAGGGTCCACGTCTCGGTCTCCGGCGACGATCACCCTGTCGCCCCATTCCTCGGCCAGTTCCGCGGCGGGAGCGTCTTCGCACGTGACGAGCCACGTCCGCTCGGGATCCAGGTCCTCGGGTACGTCGCCCGAGCGCGTCACGATTGCGAGATCGGGAAGCGGCCTGCGGAAGACTCCCGCACGTGCTCGCACAAACTCGGGGCGCAACCGCACGTCGCCGTACTCCTCGGCACGCGCCGTTTCCGCGCCAACGAGCACCACATCGGCCCAGGACCGTGCCACGCGCAGAATCCGCAGGTCCTCCTCGCCGTTCAGTGAGCGCGAGCTGCCGTCCGCACCCGCCGCGCGGCCATCGACCGACTGAATCATCGACACCCTCACCCAGGGCGTCGGCACGGCGTACAGGGCGCGCAGGGCAGTCTCGGCACGTTCGGGGGTCAGCACCGAACCGTCGGGCGCTACCAGGCTGCCGGGCTCCATGATCTCCTCCTTGCCGATGCCCAATTAGGCTAGGCCATCGTGCACACACGCCTCGTTGGCCGCCGGCCCACCCCGCAGCCAGCGGAACTGATAGCGAGCCTCACGCCGCCCCCGCACTTCGAGCACGCGACGTTCGCATCGTATGTGCCGGATTCCTCCTATCCCTCCCAAGCCACCGCCCTAGGCGCGGCGCGAGACTTCGCACGCGGAGCGTCGGGCCGTAAAAAGGCGAGCGGAGGCAAGGGACTGTATCTGGACGGCGGGTTTGGCGTGGGCAAGACGCACCTGCTGACCGCGATGGCGCACGAGGTGGGAGCCGGCGCCGCGTTCGGCACCTTCCTCGAGTACACGAGCCTCGTTGGAGCGCTCGGCTTCGCTCCCGCTCGTGAAGCGCTCAGCGCGTTCCGGCTGGTCTGCATCGACGAGTTTGAGCTCGACGATCCTGGCGACACGCTTCTCATGGCGCGCCTCATGCGCGAACTGGCCGACGCTGGGGTTGCGATAGCGGCAACGTCCAACACCCCTCCAGGCGCCTTGGGCGAGGGCCGCTTCGCGGCAGAGGACTTCCGCAGGGAGATACAGGCGCTCTCCTCGCGGTTCTCGGTGGTGACCATCGACGGGCCCGACTACCGGCATCGCGATGCGCTCGGTGACGTTTCCCCATCGCCGCACGCCGAGGTGGCGGCCGTCGCGAACCAACCCGCAGGGGTGGTGGAGGCGTGGGGCGAGCTGATCGCCGATCTTGCGCACGTGCACCCCAGCCGGTACGCGGCGTACATCGACGGTGTCGAGACACTCGGGCTCCGCGATGTGGCCGCACTTGGCGACCAGAATCAAGCCCTCAGGCTTGTCATGCTCGTCGACAGGCTCTACGACGCGAACGTCCGCGTGGTGGCGTCTGGAGCGCCATGGAGCGAGGTGTTTGCGCACGACATGCTCGAGGGCGGGTATCGCAAGAAGTATCTGCGAGCGCTGTCACGGCTGCACGCGATGACCGCGGGAACCGACTGACTAGATCTCGAGTTCGGCCAACCGGCGTTGTTGTTCGGCAACGTCGAAATCCGCAGCCGGCCACCCAAGGTTGAGCGAGCTGAGTGCCTCGAATAGCAGCGAACCAACCACGAGCCTTGCGAACCACTTGTTGTCCGCAGGGACCGCGTACCACGGCGCCACGTCAGTGCTCGTTCCATCGAACATCGCCTGGTAAGCAGCCTGATATTCATTCCAATAGGCCCGCTCGTCGATGTCTCCAGGGTTGAACTTCCAGTACTTGTCCGCGCGCTCGAGCCGCTCCGCCAGGCGGCGCTTCTGCTCGTCAGGGGAGATCAACATGGCGCACTTGATGATGCGCGTGCCCGCGGCCGCGACCTCCGCCTCGAACGCGTTGATTTCGGCGTAGCGCTCGGCCCACGGTGCCCCCGGCACAAGGTCGTGCACGCGCACCACGAGCACGTCCTCGTAATGGGAGCGGTCGAACACGCCAATCTTGCCCGGCGCGGGCAGAGCGTTGCGGATGCGCCACAGATAGTGGTGCGAGAGTTCCTCGTCCGTGGGCTTGCCGAAGGCGCGGTGCTGCACGCCCTGGGGATCGACCATGCCCACCACGTGCCGCACGATCCCGCCCTTGCCAGCAGTATCCATGCCTTGCAGCACCAACAAGACCGACGTGGTGCCGCCAGTGCGGCCGTCTGCGAACAGCTTCTCTTGGAGCTCGGACAGCGCCTTCGCGTGCTTGTCCATGATCTTCAGGGCGTCCTTTTCGTTGCCAGAGAAGCCTGGCGTTGCCGCCGTGTCAAAGCCCGCGAGCCGGAAGTCTTGACCAACCTTCAAGGTGGTGGAGGGGAATACGTCCCACTTCTTCGTCATGACCCAACCCGCTCCTACCTGCGCTTATGCGCGTACCAGGGCCACAGCGTCGGGCTGGAGAGTGAAGCCCTCGCCCGCTATGGCGACATCGCCAAACACGGCCAACGGCCGCCCTTCAAACGCTACCGGCTCTGCGCTGAGATTCGCGTGGATGCGCACGGGACCTGTCATGGTGAGCTGTCGCGGAGCTTTTTCCGTCACGCTCACGGGGTGGCGCTCCCACGCGTCGGGCGCCAGGGTGAGCGGCCGCGTGGCCATGACGTCCCGTACCCACGCGCGGATGCTCGCGCTCCCGCCCGACGGGTCGATCACCGAGGCGCGAAACGTCGCCTCAGCCTGGGGATCGGGAATGGGCACATTCGGCGGCCAGCCGTGGCGGGCGAACTCGGCGACCCTGCCCTCCGAGACGGCGGTGCCGAGAGGCTCGTCGTGGTGGGAGAAGAACAGGAAGGGCCGCGTCTCGCCGTACTCCTCGCCCTGGAACAGGAGCGGAGTGAAGGGCGACAGGAGCACGAGCGCAAGTGACGTGGCGTGCGCGCCAGGGGAGAGCAGGGTGGACGGCCTGTCCCCGATGGCGCGATTGCCCACTTGGTCATGGTTGGAGGCGAAGACAACGAACTTGCGGCGGTCGAGCGAATCCGGGACGGGCGTTCCCCACGCGGCGCCGCGGAAACTGGACCAGCCACCGTCGTGGACGAAGACGTGCTGGAATGCCTTGTTGAGCGTCTCGATCGAGCCGAAGTCGCCGTAGTAGCCCGTGCTGTCTCCCGTGAGGTAGGCGCGCACGGCGTGGTGAACGTCGTCGGCCCATTGCGCGGTCTGGCCAAGGCCGCCTTGGTCGGTGGGAAGCACCATCGACGGCTCGTTGAGGTCGCTCTCCGCAACGAGGGACAGCGGCCGGCCGAGCTCCGTTGCGAGGGCCGTTACCTCGTCGCTCAGTTGTGCAAGGAAGTGGCGCGCGGAGGTGTCCTTGAGCGCGTGCACCGCATCGAGCCGCAACACATCCACGTGAAAGTCGCGGAACCACCGCAGGGCGTTGTCGGCAAAGAACCGCCGCACCTCGTCGCTGTGGGGCTGATCAAGGTTGATTGCGTCGCCCCAGGGGGTGTGGTGCGCGCTCGTGAGGTATGGACCGAACGCCGCCACGTAGTTTCCGTCAGGACCAAAGTGGTTGTAGACCACGTCGAGCGCCACGGCGATGCCAAGGCCATGCGCGGCGTCGACAAAGCGCTGGAGCGCGGCGGGGCCGCCGTACTGCTCGTAGACCGCGAAGAGCGACACGCCGTCGTATCCCCAGCCGCGCTCGCCGGGCATCGGCGCGATCGGCATGAGCTCCACCACCTCGATCCCTACGGCGGCGAGGCGCGTCAGGTCCGCGGCGGCGGCGTCCAAGGTGCCTCGTGGGGTGAAGGTGCCAACGTGGAGTTCGTAGAACACGGCTCCGCGCGCGTCGCGCCCCGACCACGCGGAGTCACTCCACGCGAAGGCGGAGGCGTCGAAGGCCTGGGACGGACCGTGCACGCCGTGCGGCTGTCGCGGGGAGCGCGGGTCGGGGAAGGGGCCGTTGCCGTCGACCACGAAGGCGTAGTCCTGCCCGTTCGCGAGAGCCGGGCCACGCCACCAACCGTCTTCGGCGCGTACGAGCGGGAGGTCCTGCCCACCCGTACGGCACGCGACGTGTGCGGCAAACGGGGCCCAGACGTCGGCCCTCATGCCCTCACCAACAGCGCCACCGGGAAGGTGGCGAGAACGCGGGCAAGTGGAGCGCTGCCGCCATCGCACGTAACGCCCGTGAGGACGTCCTTCCATGAGCCCTCCGGCAACTGCACGGTGTGCTCGTGCCAGTTCCCAAGGCGTTCGAGTTCCCCGGCCACGCGGGTGGCGATCGTGATGACGCGATCCTCGTCGTGCGCCGTGCGGGCAAAGACAATGGCGTGCCCCGACGAAGAGGCGAGCGGGTGATAGCCCGCGCTCGTGCCGATGAACGCCTCCGGGTGTCCTCGGCGCACCGCGAGCGCGCGAGCCGTGACGAGCAGCTTCTCGTCGCCAAGGGTGCGTGGCTTGGCCCTGCGGCGCAGCCGAGTGAGCCGCGCGGCGAGGTCCTCGTAGTCAACGGGCCGGCGGTTGTCGGGGTCCACGAGGGAAGGGGCCACCACCTCTGTGCCCTGGTAGACGTCTGGCACGCCCGGCAGGGTGAGCGAAAGCAGTTTCTGCGAGAGGATCGCGGCACGCTCCGCCTGAGCGCGCGCGGCGTGCCACGCGAGCACGCTCTCACGCACAGCAGGATCGGCGTGCGAGGCCTGGGCAAACCACAGCACCTGATTCTCGTAGTGGGCGTTGTGAGACGTCCACGTGGTGTGGGTCTTGGCCTCGCGCATCGCCTTGATCAGGTAGCCCTCGAGCCGGTCCCATTCCATCAGTGCGTCCGCGTCCGACGTCCCAACCAGCGTTTGCCACCACAGGTTCTCGGTGCGGCCGTCCAGTTCCAGCGGCCGTGTGGGCATCGTGATCGTCTGCAGCCGTGTCACGAGCTCTTCCCAATCACTCGCATATTCAGCGAGCACGCCGAGCCGCGCACGCACGTCCTCCGAGCGTTTCGTGTCGTGCGTCGTGAGGCACGTCATCGCGTGCGGGTAGGTGGTTTGGCGTTCCGCGGCCCACGCGTGCAGCGACGCGGGCGGCAGGTTGAAGTGGGCGGCGGGGGAGCCCACCTCGCACAGCGCCAGCAGGTGCGTCCAGCGGTAATACGCGGTGTCCTCGATGCCCTTCGCCATGACCGCGCCACATGCCTGCTGGAATCGCGTGATGAGCTCCGCGCGGTCCGCATCCTCGCGGCGGCCCGCGCTTCCTACCTCTGCGCCGCGCAAGAGGTCGACCACCACGTCGAGCGTCTCATGGCGCTCGGGATCGAGGCGCTCGCGGGCTCGCTCCGCCGCCGCGGCGATCGCCTCGAGAGACATGGGTTTTGGGGCAGAGCCGGGCACCACGTACGCGCGATAGCGGTCGAACGTCACGATGAGCGTGGTGAGGCAGTCGTACAGCGCACTCCACGTGTGGTCCCGCAGGCGCACGTCGGTGGTGCAGATGCCGTGCGCGAGCGACGCGAGCCTGCGCATCTCCGCTGCCAGGGTGAGCTCCACGATTTCTCGCTTCGCCTCGTCGATGATGCCGGGCAGGCCGCCCATCGCGTCCCCAGCAACGCGGTGCATGGTTGCCGCAAGGCCCGACGCTCCGCTTGGGTCACGAAGAGCCGCACCGATGCGCCACGCGGCGTCGTATCCCGTGGTTCCTGCGGTTTTCCATGACGTGGGCAGGCGTTCCTCGCCCTCGAGGATCTTTTCGACAACGATCCACGCGCCGTTTGTAGCGTCCGAGAGTTGGTTGATGTAGCCCGCGGGGTCCGCGAGACCGTCGGGGTGGTCCACGCGGAGGCCCTGCAACGTGCCGTCTGCCACGAGCGACACGATGAGGTGATGCGTCGCGTCGAAGACATCCGGATCCTCGACGCGCACCGCCACAAGCGATCCGACGTCGAAGAAGCGGCGGTAATTGAGCTCCTCGTTCGCGACCCGCCAGTACGCAAGCCGGTAGTACTGCTCCTCGACGAGGCGATCGAGCGGGAGGTTCTCCGTCCCCGCACGCACGGGAAACACGTGGTCGAAGTAGCGGAGCACCGGAACGGCGCCGTGATCCTCGAAGCCGGGCACCACCATCGAGTCGAGCGTCAGGTGCCCCGCGGCAAGCACCGTGCCGATGCGTTCGCCGAGCACCGGCATGAGGACGGGCGCGCCGCGCGACCAGTCCACGTCGAACCAGTGCTTGTAGGGGGACGCGTCGCCGGCACTTAACAGCGACCACAGCGCGCGGTTGTGAAAGACGGGTGTGGGCACCGCCATGTGGTTGGGGACGAGGTCCGCTACGAGGCCGATGCCTTTCTCGCCTGCGCGCCACGCCAGATCTCTCAGCGCGGCTTCCCCGCCAATCGAGTCATCGATGCGGGAGTGGTCAACGACGTCGTAGTAGTGCGTGGACCCTGGCGCCGCACCAAGCAGGGGACTGAGGTAGAGGTGAGACACGCCCAAGGCGGCGAAGTAATCCAACCTGTCCGCAGCGTCGGACAGTGTGAAGTCCTTGGTGAGCTGCAAGCGATACGTGGCCGTGGGCACAGGCGCGTTGGGCCTGTGTCCCAATCGGTACGCGCGGTCGTCTGCCATATTTGTCACTTTCGGAGGGTTCCTCCCATCATGTCAGACGACGTCTGGCACACTTTCGCCATGCGCAGGGTGCTGTGGTGGCTCACGGTGGTGATGCTTGCGCCTATCGCGGTGGCTGTCATTGCGAGGGCGTTCCGCCTGCAGGCGGGTCCGTTGGCGATTGTTGTCGCCTTCATGCCGTGGGTGACGTTCGCGTGCGTCGTGCCGTTCTTGCTGGCCTTGCTAGCCCGCTCACTGACGCTTGCGGCTATCACGGCGGGCTTCGCCGCGCTGTGTGCGTGGTGGATCATGCCGCTGTACACATTCGAGGGCGGCGGTACTCCCGCGCTCAAGGTGGCGTCGATAAACGCGACGTTTGGCGAGGCGGACGCCGGCGACATCGTTGCGATGGTGAAGGCCCGCGAGATAGATGTGCTTGCTGTGCAGGAGCTCACCGAGGACCAGGTGCAGGCGCTGCGTGACGCGGGCCTCGACAGCGAGCTGCCAAGTTCGTACGTGCGGCCAGAAGACGGCTTCAAGGGCATCGGGTTGTGGTCCCGCTATCCCATGGACGGCTCTCCGCTCGACGGGATGGTCGCCAACGCGATTCAGGCGAAGGTCGAGACCCCTTCCGAGACCATGACGGTGTACGCGGTGCATCCCGCGGCTCCCGGAGTGACCGAGCACAAGGCGTGGGCGGACGACCTGTCTCGCCTCACCTTCGTGCTCTCCGCGGCAATTGGCCCAACGATGGTCATTGGAGACTTCAACACCACGCGTGATCACGCACAGTTCCGCACCATCGAGGGACTCGACTACGCCGATGCAGCTGATCAGGCCGGCGCTGGCTTCCAGCCCACGTTCCCCGAGGGCCGCACGCCGTTCCCGCTCGTCGCTATCGACCACGTGATGGTGCGTGACACGGACCTGCGGGCTCGCGAGTTCAAGACCGTGACGATCGACGGTGCCGACCACCGCGCAATCGTCGTCGAATACGGCGAGCGGACTAACTAGGCGTTCCCGCCGAACCCGGCCACGCCGTCGGGCACAACGGAGCCCACAAACAACGAAAGCGGCCCCAGTGGGACCGCTGTTCTGGTGGGCGATACTGGGATCGAACCAGTGACCTCTTCCGTGTGAAGGAAGCGCGCTACCCCTGCGCCAATCGCCCGTACTAGCGAGGTGGGTACGGGATTCGAACCCGTGTATACGGCTTTGCAGGCCGCTGCCTCGCCTCTCGGCCAACCCACCGTAGGTACCAACACCCCGTAGGCATCGGCCTTCCGAGCGGACGACGGGACTCGAACCCGCGACCCTCACCTTGGCAAGGTGATGCTCTACCAACTGAGCCACGTCCGCACTGTCACCATCGCTGGCAACGGGTTATGACTTTAGCGGATGCCGCGCGCAAAAACCAATCCGGTGGGGGCGTGCGGCGTGGCGCCCGGTAGCGTGTGGCGCGTGGACGCGCACGCTGCCTTCAGGACCGTCGGTGCGCACCGTTGCGTGGAGCACATCGACGCGTCGGTTGATGGGCATCGATTGTCTCAAGGCGGCTTCTGGGTGGTTGTCGCCACGTTCGAGGGCCGGCTGGACGCCTGGCGCTTCGCCGACGTGAGTTGGCATGAGGCGCTCGCTGAACCCCGCACGGCCCGACGCTGGGAAGGGCCAGCGCATGAGGCCTGGAAATCGTCGCTCACCAAGGCTGAGTACGTTGCAGGGGTTGGGCGGGTGCGGGACGACATTCGCCAAGGCGACGTCTACCAGGTCAATCTGTGCCGCGTGCTGAGCGCGCCTCTGCCAGCTGGCCCCTACGGCCCTGACGCCGTGGCGTTGTCCGAGCGTCTGGCCCGCGGCAATCCTGCACGATACGCCGCACGAATTGTGATTCCCGCGCGCGAGGGGGCGCCGGGCGCGTGGATTGTCTCCGCGAGTCCAGAGCGCTACCTGAGCATCGAGGGCGCCACCGTGACATCGAGCCCTATCAAGGGCACCGCAGCCCCTGGAGAGCCCATGCTCGCCAAGGATGAGGCGGAGAACGTCATGATCACGGACCTCATTCGCAACGACCTGTCGCACGTGGCGCAGCCGGGAACGGTGACGGTGCCGGAGTTTCTTGCGCTTCACGAACACCCGGGCCTCACGCACCTGCAGTCGACGGTGAGCGCCACCCTGTCCGACGAGCACAACTGGACGGACCAGATGTGGGGCGAGCTGTTCGCTGGCACCTTCCCGCCAGGGTCCGTTTCCGGCGCGCCCAAGGCGTCTGCGCTGTCGGTTATTGCGCGCGAAGAGACCGCGCCCCGGGGGCCATACTGCGGAGCAATCGGGTGGGTCGACGCGGACTCCAAGCGGGCCGAGCTCGCGGTGGGAATTCGCACGTTTTGGTGGGACGATGCCCACGGCGGCACCCTGAGCTTTGGTACCGGGGCCGGCATTACGTGGGGATCTGACCCATATGCGGAGTGGGAAGAGACCGAACTCAAGGCACGGCGGTTGATAACGCTCGCATCGGCCGACAGAATGTCCCCATGAGCGACGTCGTCTGGGTGAATGGCACCCTCCGCGGCGCTGAGGATCACGCGATCTCCCCACTTGACCACGGCTTCACCGTTGGCGACGGCGTCTTCGAGACGATGGAGGCGGTGGACGGCGTCGCGTTCGCGCTGACGCGGCACCTTCTGCGGTTGGAGTACTCAGCATCCCGCATGGGACTAACCGGCCTCGATACCGCGCACGTCCGCAAGGGCGTCCTGGCGGTGCTCGCGGAGGGCGGGGAGGCCATGACGCGCGTGCGGGTCACGGTGTCGTCCGGCTCGGGCCCCCACAGCTCGATCCGCGGGAACGCTGCTCCTACCGTGGTGGTGGTCGCCGCCGACTCGCCGCCTATCAAGGAGTGCCGTGCGGTGCGCGCCCCATGGAAGCGCAACGAGCGCTCGCCGATTGCTGGCGTGAAGAGCACGTCGTATGGCGAGAACGTAGTGATGGTGCAGTTCGCGCGTGCCAAGGGCGCCGACGAGGCGCTCATCGCCAACACGCACGGCCACCTGTGCGAAGGCACGGGCTCAAATGTCTTCATCGAGCGCGGGGGAGAGCTGCTGACCCCGCCGCTCGCCTCCGGCTGCCTTCCTGGCATCACGCGCGGCCTTGCCCTCGAGTGGGGGGCCCACGCGGGCCTACCCGTGCGGGTTGCCGCCCCTGGAGAACTGGAGATGGCCGTGCTCGACGAGGTGGCCGCGGGAGACGCGTTTGCGGCCGTAACCTCGTCCACGCGCCACGTGCAGCCTCTCGCCGCGCTCGACGGAAAAGACCTGAAAGCCGGCCCCTTGCTTTCCCGCTTGGCGGAGGAGTTCGATCGCCGTGCCAGCAACGATCCTGACCCAGCGCCACCGCGAGACCTGTAACAGCGTCGGCCGGGCCCCAAAGTATCCGCTAACATAGAGCCTGCTCTTGGGCGATTGGCGCAGCGGTAGCGCGCTTCCCTGACACGGAAGAGGTCACTGGTTCGATCCCAGTATCGCCCACTGGATGAGGGGTCGGTTTGGCAGGATTTCCTGGCAGCCGGCCCTTCTGCTTTCCCCGTAGCATCGTGGCGTGCCCCCTCAATCGCCGTTGCCAGCGCGCCACGGGCTAACGGCCGCCCGGGTTCGCACCCCCGATCGCGACCCCGCCCAACCGGCGCCGTGGCACACGATGGGCGAGTGGCTCCGTCACAAGCTCCCGGACTACGTGGACGTGGACGACATGTTCGCGAGGGAGTGCTTCGTGAACGACGCGGGGCAGCCGATTCGTGCCGACGACCCCTACGCGCAGCAACAGTTCGTGTGGTTCCACCGCGATCTGCGAGACGAGCCTCACGTGCCCGGCGAGATCGCCATTCTCCACCGCGACGAGCGGCTGGTGGTGGTGGACAAGCCGCCCTTTCTCTCGACAATTCCGCGAGGCCGCCACGTGATGCAGAGCGTTGTGGTGCGCCTTCGTGACTCCCTTGGGCTCCCGGAACTGGCGCCGGTTCACCGGCTGGACCGCGGCACCTCTGGCGTGCTCATGCTCACCACCCAGGCGCAATGGCGAGGCGCGTACCAAGGCCTCTTTGAGCGTCGGGCCGTACACAAGACCTACTGGGCGCTCGCGCCCGTGCGGGACGATCTCGCCTTTCCGCTCGAGGTTCACAACCACATTCGCAAGGAGCGTGGAGTGGTGCGTGCAGAGGTGATTCCCGCCGCTCCCGTGAACGCACAGACGCTCGTTGAGTTGGTTGACCGGGTGGGGGAGAACGGCGTCTACCGACTGACGCCGGCGACGGGCCGCACGCATCAGCTGCGCGTGCACATGGCGGGATTGGGGATACCGATCATCAACGACCCCCTCTACCCGGACGTTCTTGACATCGCGATCGACGACTTCAGCACCCCGCTGCAGCTTCTCGCGGGCGAGCTGGCGTTCACGGACCCGGTGGACGGCACGGAGCGGCGCTTCCGCAGCGAGCGCTCGTTTCCCCTCGCCTAGCGCGCCGCGCGGACGCGAGATATCGTCGCAAGTGGCGTCACCGACGACGTCGACTGAGGAGGAGTCATGGACACCAACGACATGATGAAGAAGGCCCAGGAGATGCTGGGCAATGTTTCTGACGAGCAGATCGACGAATACGCGGAACAGCTCAAGGGCAAGACGCCGGACAACATGGACGACAAGGTCGACATGGCTGCTGACTTCCTCAAGGACCACAACGACAAGTAGTCCTGGGCTAGATGAGAACTTTCTCATCTAGCCCTCACGGTCCTTACCAACCGCGCGCACCATGCTGGCGTCGTGAAGACCGCTGGCGCGCCCCTCGAAGGCTGGCACGAGTGCGTCCGTGAGGCGCTCGCCGCCTCCGGTGCGGAGGTGATCAGCCTCCACGTTGACGCGGTGCATCGCAGGCCCGGTGCGGAAACCTCTCTGGGAGTGGTCGCGCACACGGATCGTGGCGAGCACTACCTGGTGGTGACCGACGCTGAACTTGAGCCGAGCGCTGAGGTCACCGTAGCGTCGGGCAACGGCGTGCGATACGCCATGTGGGCGCACCCTGCCGATCCAGCGCTTCCTGGGCTCGCGGCTGCAAGCACGCCGGAAGCGTTGAGTGAACTGCTGGGCGAGCCTGTGCGTGACGTGGACTTCCTTGCCTACCGCCCTATGCGCAGGGCCGTGTTGCGCGCCCACCTCGATGGCTCAACGAGATACGTGAAGGTGGTGCGCCCGGCCGCGGCCGAGCGCAATCTCGCGGCGTCACTTGCGCTCGGGACGGCCACGGTGCCCGTCACGGACCACGGCAGTGGGGTGCTGTCCATGCCGGCCGCGCATGGAGAGCCTCTCGACGAGCTGGCACACGCCGGGCGCTTGCCTGCGGCCGCAGATCTTGTGCGGATGGTGGACCGCGCGCTCGACGCCATTGCCGACAGCGCAATGACGCTCAAGCCGCGCCCAAGCTGGACTGATCGCCGTGCGGATTACGCCGCACAGGCAGTGCTCGTGGGCCTGGATGCACGGATTGTGGAGCGTGTGCTGGACGCCGTGCAGGCCGCTCCCGCTCCTGGACCGGTCGTGCCCACCCACGGAGACGTGAATGCCGCGAACGTGTGGCTGGACCTGGCAACGGGAGAAGTGTCATGCCTCATCGACGCCGACACCGTGGGGCCGGGATACCGTGTGGACGACCACGCGTGCCTCGTGGCGCACCTCGTGGCGTCCAGCCGCATGGGAGACGGACCGCTGCCGGCGCTCGGCGCCTACGCGTGGGACTACGCACAGGTCGCTTTCGCCCGCGCGGGCAACGAGTCGGGATACGCGCGCGCCGCCGCCGTCCTGTTGTCGCTGGCGGCCACCACGGAAGACACGGCCGCCGCGCGCCGCTGGATGGACGCCGCAGACGAGTTCGCGAGCGCGTCGATGAGAGGTCTCTCACCTGCCTCTCCTCGTCTCCTCAGCGGCGCTCGCAACGATGAACGTATGCCCGTACTGGCGGGGCAGTCACAGAGAAAAGGATGATGACGATGGAAACGAAGACGATTTGGGTCCTCACCGGAACCCTCGGTTTGATGGCGGTGAGCGCTGGCGCCGCGGTGGCCGACGCTGGCGTCCTCGGGCGTACCAACGACACCAAGTCTGTGGGAGTGGAGGTCTCGGCCAAGCCCACGCCGAGCGCGTCCGTGACCTCTCTTGTGGTGGGCGTCAGCACCATCACGCCTAAGTCCGCGATCACCACGGCGAGTGCGGCGACGCCGCAGACCACGGCCACGGCAAAGACCCCGGTGAGCGTTCAGACCACGGCTACGCCGAAGTCCCCGGTCAGCACCAAGTCACCCGTGACCCCCAAGTCGCCGGTCAGCACCAAGTCACCCGTGACCCCCAAGTCTCCGGTGAGCACGGCGTCTCCCGTGACGCCAAAGTCTGCGGCTAGCGCGAACTAGCACCCCTAGAAACGGGCGGCAGGGCCACATCGTGGCGGCCCTGCCGCCCGTTGCTGTGTGTGCGGGCCGTTACGTGAGGCGATACCCCATGCCGCGCACCGTCTCGAGCCGATCCGTGCCGATCTTCTTGCGCAGATAACGGACGTACACGTCCACCACGTTCGAGTTGGGGTCAAAGTCATACCCCCACACGCGCGAGAGCAACTGGGCGCGGCTCAGCACCGCGCCAGGGTTGCGCAGGAAGGTCTCCGCGAGCGCAAACTCCCTGGCAGTGAGCACGCTCGTGACGCCGTTCGCCCTGATGGTGCGCTCTTTGAGGTCGAGCGCAATGTCGCCGTGGGTGAGGATGTGCGCGGACTGTTCCACGGGAGCCGCTGCCCGTAAGCGCAGCCGAATCCGCGCGAGCAGCTCCTCAAAGCGGAAGGGCTTTGGCATGTAGTCGTCGGCTCCGCCCTCGAGACTCGCGAGAGTGGCCGACGGTGTGGTCCTCGCCGTCAGCACGATGACCGGCGTGGTGACGCCTTGTCCGCGCATTGAGGCGAGAGCGTCAAGCCCGTCGATGTCCGGCAAGCCGAGGTCGAGCACGATGAGGTCAGCGTCGCCTTCCGTGGCGTGGAAGATGCCGTCCGCGCCCGTCGGCGCCCACAGCGTGGTGAACCCCTCCGCACGAAGGCCCTTCTCGACAAACGAGGCGATGCGCTGCTCGTCCTCGACGATGAGGATGGTTGTCACTGCTCCGGCTCCTGTTCTGCGGCCCAACGGGGAAGCGAGATCTCGAATGTGGCTCCCTCTCCAGGGGACGAGTCCACGGTTACCGTTCCGTGGTGTGCTGCCGCGATCGCGGACACGATCGGCAACCCAAGCCCCGCACCCTCGAGGCGCTGGCCAGAGCGCTCGAAGCGATCGAAGATGCGGTCTTGTTCTTCTTTTGCGATGCCAACGCCTTGGTCCGCTACCCACAGCACCACAGCGTCGGCCGTTGCGCGTGAGCCAAGCGTGACAATCGAGCCGGCGGACGAGAACTTCACCGCATTCGCGGCGAGCTGAAGCCACGCCTGCGTCAGCCGTTGCGCGTCGCCCAGCACTTGCGCGTCCGTGCGCTCGGCCACGCGCCACTCGCGGTCGCCGAGCGCCCGTGCCTTCTCGGCCACATCATCGGTGAGCGGCCCAACGTCGCAGGGATCAAGGCGCACGAAGTCCGGCTGGTCCGTGACCGCGAGGGTGAGCAGATCGTCGATGAGCCTGCTCATCCTGTCCAGCTCGTCAAGCGCGATGGCGCGGGTCTCCTCCACGTCTTCCGGCCCCATCACTTCAAGGTGGCCACGGATGACCGTCACCGGCGTTCGCAGCTCGTGGCTCACGTCGTCGAGAAGCGCGCGTTGCGCGGCCGCAGAGTCGTCGAGGCGGTCAAGCATCGAGTTCACGGAGCGTGTCATCTGGGTGAGTTCGTCCCTGCCCTGCTCGGGGATGCGCTCCGAGCTGCCGGCGTCGCCGATCCGGTCCGCGGCATCCGCAAGGGTGCGCACAGGTCCCAGGATGCGCCCGCCAATGAGCCACCCAAAGGCGGCGATGAGCGCCACTGCGGCTACCGCCACGAAGATGTAGGTGCGAAATACGCGCTGGAAGCCCTCGAGCTCCGCGGACTTGTCGTAGCCCACCACCTGAGCGGCGGTAGCCGTTGTGCCCGCCGAGCCTGCCACGCTCACGGGAATGACGAGCACGCGATAGGTGGTGGTGTCGGTGGTGATGTCCGTAAGGGTCGATTCGGCGTGCGTGGTGAGCGGCTCCAACGCCTCGAGTAGCTGCTTGTCGCTGTCGAGGGCCACGGCGGCGTCGCGAGAACGGAAAGACAGCTTTCCATCAACGAACCCAAGCAACCCCTCATTGCCTTGAGTGACCACGCGCTCCATCGAGGCGCGTAGGAGCTCCTCGGGAGTGGAGAAGGCCTTGCCCGTGTCTGGGTTGGTGCCTTCGGCGGCGAGGCGCTCAAACTCGGCGGCGCTTGAAAGGAGGTCGTCGTCGATGCTGTTGGTGACTTGCACGGCTTGCAGCGCGGCCGCCGTGATCCCTGCCACGACCAGCGCGGCCGCAGTCAGCAGCACCAGCGTGAGCACAACACGCACGCGAATGGGCACACCCATACGGGCTGAACTCTCGCGCGACATCATCCCCAAGGGTACGTGCCCAGATGGCACCGGCGCAGGGCCGACACCCGATGTCGGTAGCATCAGTTGTGCAATCGCGCGTCTGCGCGGCCAAACCCTAAGGAGCCGAAAGTGCCTGCAGTAGTCCTGACCGTCGACGGAGTCGAGCGATCGGTTGAGCAGGGCACGACGGCCGCCGACCTTTTCGCTGACAGGCCCGACGTTGTGGTTGCGCGGGTGAACGGCGATCTGTGGGATTTGGCTCGGGTTCTGCCCGAGGAGGCTTCGGTGGAGGCCGTCACCATTTCGGAGCCAGACGGCCTCATGGTGCTCCGCCACTCGACGGCCCACGTCTTGGCGCAAGCGGTCCAGCAGATCAACCCCTCTGCCAAGTTGGGAGTGGGCCCTCCCATCGAGAACGGCTTCTACTACGACTTCGACGTCGAGACCCCGTTCACCCCGGAGGACCTCAAGAACCTTGAGAAGGCGATGCAGCGCATCCAGCGGGAAGGCCAGGCGTTCGTTCGCCGCGAGGTCACCCGCGAAGAGGCGCTTGCCGAACTGGCCCACGAGCCGTACAAGTGCGAGCTGCTCTCACAATCCACTGAGGGGGCAGAGGGCGCGTCCGTAGAGATTGGCGATGGCGACATCACCATCTACGACAACGTCCGACGTGGGGGAGAGGTGGCCTGGAAGGACCTGTGCCGCGGCCCGCACGTGCCGTCCACCAAGGTGCTTGGCATCGGCTGGTCGCTCATGCGCTCCGCTGCCGCCTACTGGAAGGGCTCGGAGAAGAACCCACAGCTGCAGCGCGTCTACGGCACCGCGTGGCCCTCGAAGGACGAGCTTGTGGCATACAAGGAGCGCCTCGCCGAGGCCGAGCGCCGTGACCACCGCAGGCTCGGCAGCGAGCTTGATCTGTTCTCGTTCCCCGACGCGATTGGCTCTGGTCTTCCGGTGTTCCACCCCAAGGGCGGAATCATCCGCATGGAGATGGAGCAGTACTCTCGCCAGCGTCACGTCGAGGGTGGCTACGAGTTCGTTAACACGCCTCACGCCACCAAGGGACGCCTCTTCGAAATCTCGGGCCACCTCGACTGGTACGCGGAGGGAATGTACCCGCCCATGCACCTCGACGAGGAGCGTGACGCGGAGGGCAACATCACCAAGCAGGGCCAGGACTACTACCTCAAGCCCATGAACTGCCCCATGCACAATCTGATCTTTGATGCGCGAGGGCGCTCATATCGCGAGCTCCCGCTGCGCCTGTTCGAGTTCGGGTCGGTGTACCGCTACGAGAAGTCCGGCGTGGTGCACGGCATGACCCGGGCGCGTGGCTTCACCCAGGACGACGCTCACATCTACTGCACCAAGGAGCAGATGCGCGACGAGCTCACCTCGCTGCTCACCTTCGTGCTCGACCTGCTCAAGGACTACGGCCTCGAGGACTTCTACCTCGAGCTCTCCACCCGCAACCCGGAGAAGTCCGTGGGAAGCGACGAGGCATGGGAAGAGGCAACTGAAACGCTGCGCGAAGTCGCCGTAGCGTCGGGCCTTGATCTTGTTCCCGATCCCGGTGGTGCGGCGTTCTACGGACCAAAAATCTCCGTACAGGCGCGAGACGCCATTGGCCGTACATGGCAGTTGTCGACCATCCAGTTGGACTTCAACCTGCCAGAGCGCTTCGGACTCGAGTACATGGCAGCCGACGGCACGCGCCAGCGTCCCGTGATGATTCACCGCGCGCTGTTCGGGTCCATCGAGCGTTTCTTCGCGATCCTCACCGAGCACTATGCGGGCGCGTTCCCAGTGTGGCTAGCGCCCGTACAGGTAAAGCTGATCCCCGTGGCGGAGCCGTTCAACGACTACCTCGCGGACGTTGCCTCCCAACTCCGCGCCCAGGGTGTGCGGGTTGAACTGGACGCGAGTGACGAGCGCTTCCCCAAGAAGATCCGCAACGCGTCAAAGGAGAAGGTGCCTTTCACGCTTATCGCAGGTGGCGAGGACGCCGAGGCGGGTGCAGTGTCTTTCCGCTTCCGTGACGGCAGCCAAGACAACGCGGTGCCGGTGGCGGATGCCGTGGCGAGGATTGTCGAGGCCGTGCGCACCAAGGCCCAGGTGTAGTCCGTGCCAGAGGTTGTCGATTCGGAGTTCACGGGCGGCGAGCCGGACGGGTTCGAACGCTTGTGGACCCCGCACCGCATGGCGTACGTGCGCAATGCGTCGTCGCGGCCTCCCATGGAGGGCGAGCATGAGTGCCCGCTGTGCAAGAAGGTCTCCGACGACGATCGCGCCCACCTTGTGGTGCACCGCGGCACCACGTGTTACGTGGTGCTCAACCTGTACCCGTACAACCCCGGTCACCTCATGGTCTGCCCCTACCGGCACATCGGGTGGTACACCGAGGCCACGGACGCCGAACGCGATGAGATGGGCGTGCTGACGCAGAAGGCGATGCGCGTGTTGCAGTCCGTGAGCGGCACCAAGGGCTTCAACATTGGGATGAATCAGGGAGTGACGGGCGGCGCGGGCATCTCTGAGCACCTGCACCAGCACGTGGTCCCGCGGTGGGTGGGGGACTCGAACTTCCTGCCCATCATCGCCAAGACCAAGGCGCTTCCTGAGCTGCTTGATGACACGTGGGCGCGCGTGAGCGCCGCCTGGAAAGAGAGCGACTAGGTGTTGGGTTGGCTGCGTCCCGTGATGGGCGCCATCTGGAAGGCACCTGCGCGCGGGCTGCTGGCCCTTGGGGTGCATCCCAACGTCATGACGCTCGTCGGCACGGCCGGCGTGATGTTTGGAGCGCTGTTCTTCTTCCCCAAGTACGGCGACAACGAGATGGCGCTGTTCTGGGGGGTCATGGTGATCACGTTCTTTGTGCTCACCGACATGCTCGACGGCACCATGGCGCGTCTCGGCAACAAGTCCTCGCGCCTAGGCGCGTTCCTCGACTCCACGATGGATCGCGTGGCCGACGCGGCCATTTTCGGTGCGCTGGTGTTCGCGTTCATGGATGAGAACCGGCTGACGGCCACCGCGGCGCTTGTGTGCCTCGTCGTTGGCGGCCTGGTGCCGTATTCGCGCGCCCGCGCGGAGTCCATCGGTGTGGATGCCAAGGGCGGGCTCGCCGAGAGGTCCGATCGCCTCGTTATTGGCCTGGTCGCCACGGGACTCGTGGGACTCGGGCTTCCGCTCGCGGTGCTTACCTGGACCCTGTGGGTGCTCGCGTTGCTGGGCACCATCACCGTGGTGCAACGCATCTTCAAGGTGGTCTCCGCAGCTCGCCGCGACCCCGAATGGAACAAGGACCTCGATCGCCCAGTGGAGCGTGAGCCGCACGCATGAACTCGCTGCTGCTGGCGATGCGGGTCTCCCGGTACCTGCCGCGCTCGGTGGTGCGCGCGGGGGCGTGGGCGGGCGCCAATGTGGGGTGGCTGCGCAATGGGCGCAGCCGTCAACGCCTCGAGGCCAACCTGCACCGCGTCACGGGACTTTCGGGGCGGGAGCTCTCACGGCTGTCGCGGCAAGGACTCATCACCTCCGCGCGGTACTACGCCGAGGTGCTCGAGATGCCGCGCATCACGCCCTCGCAAGCCGACGCGCGCGTGCGCATCCTCAACCCTGAGCCCGCCATTCCGGCCATCCACGAGGGCGGCGGAACCGTCATTGCGCTCGGCCATTGCGGCAATTGGGACATGGTGGGCTACACGTCCACACGCGCGATCCTGCCCGTGACCTCAGTCGCCGAAGTGCTTAAGCCGCGTGAGGTGTTCGATGAGTTTGTCGCGCTCCGCAATCGCATCGGCATCCGGATCTACGGCCACGAGGGTTCGGCAACATTCCGAGAACTGCTCCGCGAGGCCAAGGGATCTCAGCCGCGCATCATCGCTCTCGTCTCTGATCGCGACCTGAGCGGCTCTGGCATCGAGGTCACGATGTGGGGGCAGCGCGTCAAAGTGGCACCGGGCGCCGCTGCCGTCGCCAAGGCCGCCAACCGCCCGCTGTTGCCGCTCATGGTCTATTCCGAGCGCCTGAGGGGAGCACGCCGTCGGTCCGCGCGCTCGCGCTGGGGATACGTCATGCATTTTGGCCCCGTTTTGCAGCCGCGTGATTTTGATGGGCCCGACGCTGTGGCTGAGTTGTCCCAAGCCTGGACGGCGTGGCTGGCACAGGGGATCGCGGAGCACCCCCAGGATTGGCACATGCTGCAGCGCTTTGGGTGGATGGACGCTGTCGAGGAGGCGACGTGAGGATCGGGATTGTCTGCCCGTACTCGCTGGATCGCCCTGGCGGTGTTCAGCTGCACGTGCTTGACCTCGCGGAGGCGCTCATTGCGCGCGGCCACCACGTGTCCGTGCTCGCGCCTGCCGGTGAGGACACGGACATTCCGCCGTACGTGTTCTCTGCGGGGCGGTCCGTGCCGATTCGCTACAACGGGTCTACGGCCAGGCTCACGTTTGGCATGGTCGCCGCTGCGCGCGTGCGGTTGTGGCTTGGTGAGGGTGAGTTCGACGTGGTGCACCTGCACGAGCCCGGTGCGCCGTCGCTGAGCCTCATCGCGATGTGGGCCCGCGTGGGCCCAACGGTGGCGACGTTCCACACCTCGAACGACGACTCGCAGATCATGCGCATTGCCAAGCCGTGGATCAAGCCGGGATACGAGGAACTCGATGCGCGGATTGCGGTGTCTCCTTCGGCGGCCGCGACGATCCGCGAGCACTTGCGCATCGAGGCCACGCACATCATTCCCAATGGGGTGGATACCAGCGCCTTTGTGTCAGCTGTGCCATCCCAGCGGTGGCAAGGCACGGCGGACGCTCCCACGGTGGGAATCTTGGGCCGCATGGATGAGCCGCGCAAGGGGCTCGACGACTTCTTGGCGATGATTCCCGCGGTGCGGGAGTCGATTCCGAACGCGCGCTTCTTGGTTGCGGGCCGCTTCAGCGATCGCATCGCGGCGCGGGCCGCACGAGCAGGGGCCGAGGTGATCGGCGAGCTCGACGAGGCGCAGAAGGCCAGCTTCATGAGCTCCGTTGACGTGTACTGCGCCCCCAACCTCGGCGGCGAATCCTTCGGCATCGTCCTGGTCGAGGCAATGGCCTCCGGGGCGGCCGTCGTCGCGAGCGACCTCACGGCCTTCAAAGACGTGGCCACGGCGAAAGGCGGGGGATACGCGGTAGCCCTCCACGCCGTCGGCGATAGTGCAGACCTTGCCCGCACCGTACGTGGCCTGCTCGAGCACCCGGACGCCAGGGCCGAGCTCTCGGTGCGTGGCCGCAAGGTGGCCGCGGCATTCGACTGGTCCAACGTGGCGCCCCGTGTAGAGGCCACGTACCGCGACGCCATTAGGATGGATGCCGAGTTCCATCCCCACCCACCCAAGGAAGAGTCATGAGCAGCGACGTCACCCCCCAGTCCGCGCAGGTCGGCACCGATCTGGTCAAGCGAGGCATGGCCGAGATGCTCAAGGGCGGCGTGATCATGGACGTCGTGACGCCAGAGCAGGCGCGCATCGCGGAGGACGCGGGCGCTGTGGCCGTTATGGCGCTCGAGCGCGTCCCCGCCGACATTCGCGCCCAGGGTGGCGTGGCCCGCATGAGCGACCCCGACCTCATTCAGGGCATCATCGACACCGTCTCCATCCCCGTGATGGCCAAGGCGCGCATCGGCCACTTCGTTGAGGCGCAGGTGTTGCAGAGCCTGGGCGTGGACTACGTGGACGAGTCCGAGGTGCTCACACCCGCCGACTACACCCATCACATCGACAAGTGGCAGTTCACGGTTCCGTTCGTGTGCGGCGCCACCAACCTTGGCGAGGCGCTGCGCCGCATCTCCGAGGGCGCGGCGATGATCCGCTCCAAGGGCGAGGCCGGCACCGGCGACGTCTCCAACGCCACCACGCACATGCGCCAGATTCGCCAGCAGATTGCCGCGCTGACGGCGCTGCCCAAGGACGAGCTTTACGTAGCCGCCAAGGAACTGCAGGCTCCGTTGCAGCTGGTGCAGGAGATCGCGGAGACCGGCAAGCTTCCCGTGGTGCTGTTCACCGCTGGCGGCATCGCCACGCCCGCGGATGCGGCGATGATGATGCAGCTTGGCGCCGAGGGCGTGTTCGTTGGCTCCGGCATCTTCAAGTCCGGAAACCCCGCGGAGCGTGCCGCCGCGATCGTCAAGGCCACCACGTTCTACGACGACCCCGCGGTGATCGCGGACGTCTCTCGTGGGCTCGGCGAGGCGATGGTTGGCATCAACGTTGACGATGTGCCGGAGCCGCACCGCCTTGCCGAACGCGGCTGGTAGCAGGCCCGACGCTGTGGGCACCTCTTCTCCGGAGGTTGCCGACCGCATCGAGCGCCTTGGTGCGCGGGTGCTCTTGCTCGACGGTTCCGGGCGGCTGCTCTTGGTGCGTGGGCACGATCCGCATCAGCCCGAGCGCTCCTTTTGGTTCACGCCAGGTGGCGGCATCGAGGCGGGGGAGTCCCCGCGCGAGGCCGCGGTGCGCGAGTTGGCCGAGGAGACCGGGTACGTGCTCGAGCCCGGTGAGCTTGTAGGGCCGGTGTGGCTGCGCACCGCCGTCTTCGACTTTGCGAGCCGCCCCTATACCCAGCACGAGCAAATCTTTGTTGGCCTGCTTGCTGATGCGGAACGTCGGCCGCGTGCCGGAGTGGAGTTCACCGCAGACGAGCACGAGGCGCTCGACGAGGTGACGTGGCTCTCGCATGCTGAGGTTGCCGCCGAGCCGCGCGAGGTGTTCCCCGACGTGCTGCGTGAGCCGTGGGACTGGTTCGTCTCGTGGGATGGCGTCCCGCGAAATCTGGGGGTGCAACCCGAATGACCTCCATAGGTGTGCTGGCGTTGCAGGGCGACGTGCGTGAGCACGTCTTTGCGCTGGAGCGGGTTGGCGTTGACGCTCCGCGAGTGCGGCGTCTCGCGGAGTTGGAAGCTGTGGATGGGCTCATCATCCCTGGTGGCGAGTCCACCACTATCGACAAGTTGCTGCGCGCCTTTGGGCTGTTTTCGCCGCTGCGCGAGCGCATTGCCGGCGGCATGCCCGTGTTGGGCTCGTGCGCGGGAATGATCATGCTTGCCACCGACATCATTGGCGGCATTCACGATCAGCAGAGCCTTGCGGCGATCCCCATGACGGTGCGGCGAAACGCGTTTGGGCGGCAAGTGGACTCCGCTGAGGTGGAGCTCACATGGCAGCCGGACGGCTCGCTCATGCACGCCACGTTTATCCGTGCTCCGTGGGTTGAGGCGTGGGACGAGTCCGTAGAGGTGCTTGCGACGGCGACCGGGCCGGACGGTTCTCCTCACCCCGTCGCGGTGCGCCACGGCAACGCGCTCGCCACGAGCTTCCACCCGGAGATTCACGCTCCTGGCGCGGTGCCAGACGACCGGGTGCACCGCCTGCTCGCCGAACTGGCGTCCCGCGCGTAGGCGCGGGACGTACCGGGGTTGCCCGCCCAGCCAGCCACAGCGTCGGGCAACGCGCGCACCGTCCGGGCTCAAGCGTCGGCCCACCTGCAAGCTCTCCAACAACGACACGCGCGACGCGCCGGTGGGAGAGCCTCCTGGGGCCCGACACGCCGGGCGACACGCCGAACAGTTGTTGGAGAACTTGCAGTGCGAGGTTCCTTGATTTGCTTGAATCTAGGTTCTAGCCTTGATGCATGTTCGTGATCACGGCAGATCAGCGCGCCAGCACCCGCACGGGTGAACACGTCGACGAGCTCGCGGAACGCTTGCGTCCCTGGTTCCGGCGCTGGGCTGGGCACGTCGCGCTACCGCTAGAGCGCACGGTGGGCGACGAGGTGCAAACGGTCCTTACCAGCGCCGACGCTGCGCTCGACCTCTCGCTGACGTTGCTACGCGCGATGGATTGGTCGGTAGGCGTGGGGGCTGGGGCGGTTGACGAACCCTTGGGTGAGAGCGCGCGCGCAAGTTCCGGCGCGGCGTTCGTGGCCGCGCGCAAGGCGGTGGAGCAGGCGAAGCTCAAGTCGGAGCCGGTGCCACTCGTCGTGGTGGGCTCACATGCGGGCGCTTCGGAAGCGGCGACGGCGGTGGCGCAACTGTTGGGAGCGCTCGTGCGGAGGCGCTCCGACGCGGGATGGGAGGTCGCGGACCTCCTCGAGGACGGTGTCACCCAGCGCGAGGTGGCGGCCAAGCTCGGTGTCTCTGACCAAGCGGTGAGCCAGCGCGTCGCGTCCGCGATGATCGACGAAGAGCGCCGTGCACGGCCCGTTGCGATCAGGCTCATCGACGCGGCGGGGAGGTAACCATGTGGGCTGTTGTGATCGTCATCTCGCTTGCTGCGCTGGCACTATCCGCGGTGGTCGGCTGGGCGCTCGTGAAATGGGTGTTCCAGCGCATCAGCCCTGCTCCTACGCCGGGTGTGTTGCGTGGTGGCACGTGGATTGGCGTTCTTGAGCGGGTGCTCATCACAGGCGGCATCCTGGTTGGCATGCCCGAGGTCATCGCCGTGGTGATCGCCGTGAAGGGCCTTGGCCGCTACCCAGAGCTGCGCGAAACAGACGATGACCTGCGCGGCGGAGTCGCAGAACGCTTCATCATCGGCACTCTCACGAGTTTCCTCGTAGCCGCCGCGATCGGAGTAGGCGGCCGAGCGCTCATCCTCGCAATCTCCTGACGCACCCGATCACCCCTCCACACACCGCGATCACCCCTCCACACGCCGCGATCACCCCTCCACACAAAGTGGGGTGGAACAGCCCAGAATCAGTGTGATCGTCCCGATAATCGCGGCGTTGTGTGGAGAGGTATTCGCCGTGTGTGGAGGGGTGATTGGGTGGCGCGTCTAGACTGGTCGCCAGTCAAGAAACCAAGGAGCATCGTGTCCGGGCATTCCAAATGGGCAACCACCAAGCACAAGAAGGCCGTCGTTGACGCCAAGCGCGCCAAGTTGTTCGCCAAGTTGATCAAGAACATCGAGGTTGCTGCGCGCACGGGCGGTGGGGACCTCGCTGGCAACCCGACGCTGTTTGACGCGGTGCAGAAGGCCAAGAAGTCTTCGGTTCCGAACGACAACATTGACCGCGCGGTCAAGCGCGGCAGTGGCGCAGAGGGCGGCGGCGCCGACTACGAAACCATCATGTACGAGGGCTATGGCCCCAACGGCGTGGCGGTTCTCATCGAGTGCCTCACCGACAACCGCAACCGCGCCGCGGGCGAGGTTCGCGTTGGCCTTACGCGCAACGGCGGCTCACTCGCGGACCCCGGCTCCGTGAGCTATCTCTTCAGCCGCAAGGGCCAGGTCATCGTCGACAAGGCGGGCGGCGTCACCGAGGACGACCTCATGGAGGCCGCCCTCGACGCCGGTGCTGAGGAGATCAACGACCTCGGCGACTACTTCGAGATCATCTCCGAGGCCACCGACTTTGTCGCCGTCCGCACCGCGCTCCAAGAGGCCGGAATCGACTACGAGCAGGCGGAGGCAACCTTCCTTCCGTCGGTGAAGATCGAGGTGGACGTCGAGGGAGCCCGCAAGGTGCTCAGGCTCATCGACGCGCTCGAGGACAGCGACGACGTCCAGAACGTGTGGGCCAACTTCGACGCCTCCGACGAGGTGCTCGAGGCCGCCGAAGCGTAAACCGCGTGCGCGTCCTCGGCGTTGACCCCGGCCTCACACGCTGCGGCCTGGGAATCGTCGACATTGAGGGCCGACGGGTCAACTTGGTAAGCGTGAGCGTTGCCGCCACGCCAAGCACCTGGGAGACGCCCGCCCGCCTCGCGTCGATTGCGGACGCCGTTGACGCGCTGCTCGCGGAATTCACACCGGACGCGGTTGCCATGGAACGGGTATTCGCCCAACACAATGTGCGCACGGTGATGGGTACGGCTCAGGCCTCAGGCGTGGTCATGCTCGCCGCGGAGCGCGCGGGCCTTCCGCTCAGCCTCTACACGCCAAGCGAGGTCAAGGCGGCGGTCACCGGCGAAGGCCGCGCCGCAAAGCCCCAAGTGGGCTTCATGGTTGCGCGCATCCTTGGGCTCACCGATCCCCCCAAGCCGGCCGACGCTGCGGACGCCCTCGCGATTGCCATCACCCATGGTTGGCGTGGCAAGGCGCAGGGCGCGGCCACGGCCGCGCAAGAGCGCTGGGCGGCCGCAGAGAAGGCGGCGAACGGCCAGGCGGCGAGCCGCCAGACGGCGCGCCGCCGCTGAACTGTCACCGCAAGCCCCTACGGTATTCGTACATACGTTCGAAAGGCTTGGCGGCAATGGGGACCATCGCGTGATCGCGCAACTCACCGGATCCGTGGCGCATGTTGGCGCCACGAGCGCCGTTATCGACGTCAATGGCGTCGGCATGCTCGTTCTGTGCACCCCCGCGACTCTCGCGGGAATCCGCACCGGCCAACAAGTGACGCTCCACACGCAGTTGGTTGTTCGAGAGGATTCACTCACACTGTTCGGCTTCGCCACGGCGAGCGAGCGTGACGCCTTCGAGACCCTGCAATCCGTGCAGGGTGTTGGCCCCAAGCTCGCGCTTGCGATGCTCGCGGTGCACGCGCCAGATCAGCTCGCGGCGGCGGTGGCGGCGGGGGACAGGAGTGCCCTCGAGCGGGTGCCCGGGGTTGGCGCGAAGGTTGCGTCCAGGCTGTTGCTGGAGCTTGGTGGCAAGCTTGTGATCGACGCGACGGCCCCCACGTCCGCGGGCGACGCTCGCGGCCAGGTAGTCGACGCCCTCGTGAGCCTCGGCTGGAACGCGAAGGCCGCGGCGAGCGCCGTGGATGCGGTGGCCGACGGCCCGGTCGCCGAGGCGGACGTGGCATCCACGCTCCGCGCGGCCCTGCAGAAGCTCGGAGGCCAGCGCTCGTGAGCGACACCGGAAGCGAGGCGTGGGAGGGCGTGGACCGCTTGGTGGCGGGCGACGCGGACGCGCTCGAGCGGTCCACGGAGGCGGCCCTGCGCCCAAGCTCGCTCCAGGAGTTCGTGGGCCAAGAATCGGTGCGTGAGCAGCTCTCGCTCGTCTTGACCGCGGCTGTCGCTCGTGGCAATGCCGCGGATCACGTGCTGCTCTCCGGCCCGCCAGGGCTTGGCAAGACCACCCTGGCGATGATCGTCGCCGGTGAGCTCGGAGCCGCCCTGCGCCTCACGTCGGGCCCCGCGATCCAGCACGCGGGCGATCTGGCGGCGATCCTGTCCTCCCTTGAGGCGGGCGACGTGCTGTTCATCGACGAGATTCACCGCCTCGCGCGCCCGGTGGAGGAGATGCTCTACCTCGCCATGGAGGACTTCCGCGTGGACGTGGTGGTGGGCAAAGGCCCTGGTGCCACGTCGATTCCTCTTACGCTGCCGGGGTTCACAGTGGTGGGCGCCACGACGCGCGCGGGACTGCTCCCAGCGCCTCTCAGGGACCGGTTTGGCTTCACCGCTCACCTCGACTTCTACTCGCCGCAAGAACTGCTTCGCATCGTGGATAGGTCCGCCGGCAAGCTTGGTTTCACGATCACGCCCGACGCTGCGGCTGAGATCGCGTCAAGGTCGCGTGGCACTCCGCGCATCGCCAACCGACTGCTGCGGCGGGTGCGGGACTACGCCGAGGTGCATGGCGACGGCGACGGGACGCTGGCGTCCGCGCGCGCCGCGCTGGAGATGTACGAGGTAGACGAGCGCGGTCTCGACCGTCTTGACCGCGCGGTGCTTACGGCGATCTGCACCCGTTTCGCTGGCGGGCCGGTTGGCCTGTCGACGCTCGCGGTGGCGGTTGGCGAGGAGGCGGAGACCGTGGAAGCGGTCGTCGAGCCGTTCTTGGTGCGCGAGGGGCTTATCACGCGCACCGCTCGCGGCAGGGTCGCGACCGCGGAGGCGTTTGCCCACATCGGTGTCAAGGGCGGCGCGTCCGGGACCTCGCGACTGTTCGAGTAGCCACGAGCTTTTTCGGGTCGCTGGTCGTGAACGCTTCGCGTACCGCCTAGAATCGTCGGGGCCCCGGTGGGCCTTCGATTGCAAAGGAAAGCTGAGTGTCAACTGTCGTCAAGGGTGCGAGGCGCGCACTCATCTGGCTAGGCGTCATCATCGTCTTCCTGTACTCCCTGCTTGCGCTCGGTGTTTTCACCGACAAGACGACGTGGACGCCGGGCCTTGGCCTGGACCTCGCGGGCGGTACCACCCTCATTTTGAAGGCGGAGCCCACGGACGGTGCCACCATCGATGCGGGCGACCTCGAGCAGGCCGTGGAGGTCATTCGCCGCCGTATCGATGCCTCCGGTGTGGTTGAGGCAGAGATCACCACGCAGGGCTCCAACACCATCGTCATCGCGATTCCCGGTACGCCGTCGGACCGCACCATTGACCTGATCCGCCAGAGCGCTCAGCTGCAGTTCCGCCCCGTGCTGATGGTGGGCGACCCCGCCGTCGTGACCGACCCGAGCGCCACGCCCACCCCCACGCCAAGCACTGATCCGAGTGCTGACCCAAGCACTGATCCCAGTGCTTCGGCGGACCCCAGCGCCACTCCAGAGCCCACCGCGAGCGCTGGGGATGACGAGACCGTCACCGATCCGGACGCCACCGCGAGCCCCGACGCCACCGCATCGCCCACGCCAAGCGTGAGCCCCTCGCCCAACCCCAGCCCGGTGCCGGGAGAGACCGATCCGTCGTCCTACGACTGGCTCACCGACGAACTGCTTGAGCAGTACAAGGCCCTTGACTGCACGAATCCTGCGAACCTCTCGGGAACAGACCTAGGTGACCCCGATGCTGGGCACGTCGCATGTGCCACCGACGGTAGCGCCAAGCTCGTGCTCGGCCCCGTTGAGCTCGATGGCTCCGACGTCAAGACGGCAACCTCTGGCCCCGCGTACGGCGCCAACGGTCAGATTCTCGGCGACTACCAGGTCAACCTCGAGTTCAACTCCGCGGGTGCGCAGACGTTCTCCGACGTCACCGAGCGCCTCTACGGGTATTACCAGGCAGATTCCACGGATGACCGCGCCCGGTTCGCGATCTTGCTCGACGGCGGCGTGATCTCGTATCCGTTCGTACAGGCGCACATCACGGGTGGAACCGCCACGATCTCTGGCGGCTTCACCCAGCAGGCTGCGCAAGAACTCGCGAACCAGTTGAAGTTCGGCGCCATCCCGCTTGATCTCACGTTGCAGACCAAGAACACGGTGAGCCCCTCGCTGGGTACAGAGCAGCTTGAGAAGGGCCTCATCGCGGGCGCCATCGGCTTGATCCTCGTGGTGATCTACTCGATGTTCCAGTACCGGGCGCTTGGCCTGGTCACAGTGGGTTCGCTGCTCGTCGCGGGCATCATCACCTACGTGCTGATCGCATTGCTCTCGTGGAGCATGGGCTATCGCCTCTCGCTTGCCGGTGTTGCGGGTCTGATCATCGCGATTGGTATCACCGCAGACTCGTTCATCGTCTACTTCGAACGCGTCAAAGATGAGCTCAGAGAGGGTCGATCGCTGCAAGCGGCGATCGACCACGGGTGGGCTCGCGCACGGCGCACCATTCTGGCCTCGGACGCCGTGAGCTTCCTCGCCGCCGTGGTTCTCTACATTCTCGCGATCGGCTCTGTGCGAGGCTTTGCCTTCACGCTTGGTCTCACAACCCTCGTCGACGTGCTCGTCGTGATCCTGTTCACGCACCCCGTGCTCGTGCTACTCGGCCGCACCAAGTTCTTTGGCGAGGGCCACAAGTGGTCCGGACTCGACCCACGCCAGCTCGGCAAATCGGCGATCTACAAGGGTCGCGGCCGCGTAACCGATGGCGCTGCCAAGGCGACGTCCCCCGCCGATGGTGGGGAAGCGTCGGGCCTCACGCTTGCGGAACGCAAAGCGGCAGCCGCAAAGGGCTCTGAGACGAACGGAGAGCAGAAGTGAAGCTCAGCCTTGCCGAATGGGGCAACCAACTGCACTCGGGTGAACGCACCTATGCGATCGTTCCCAAGCGCAAGATGTGGTTGTCCATCTCCGCCGCCGCGTTGCTCGTGTGCCTCATCGTGCTCTTCGTTAAGGGACTTAACTTTGGCGTGGACTTCACGGGCGGCAACGTGTACCAAGTTTCGGACGTCGCGAACCCCGATCCCGCGATCGCCGAAGAGGTCATCGCGGAGAACGCCCCCGACCAAGAGGCGCGCATCTCGATCCTCGGTGAGGATGACATCCGCGTGCAGATCGGCGTGGTCGACATCGAGGTCTCACGCCAGATCGAAGATGCACTCGCTGCGGCGTACGACGTCCCAGCAAATCAGGTGAGCTCGGACCAGATCGGCCCCACATTTGGCGCCGAGGTGGGCAAGAAGGCGATCCAGTCGCTCATCGTGTTCCTCATCCTTGTGGCGCTTGTCATGACGGTGTACTTCCGCGCGTGGCGCATGGCGGTTGCCGGCATCATCGCGCTGGTGCACGACCTCATCTTCACCGTGGGTATCTACGCCCTCGTGGGTTTCGAGGTCACGCCGGCATCGGTGATCGGCTTCCTGACGATTCTTGGCTACTCGCTGTATGACACCGTTGTGGTGTTCGACAAGGTGCGTGAAAACACGGAGAACCTCACCGCCCAGCACCGGTACACCTACGACGAGTTGGCGAACCTCGCGCTCAACCAGACTCTGGTGCGCTCCATCAACACGTCCGTGGTGGCGCTGCTGCCCGTGGCCGCGATTCTGTTCATCGGCTCGTTCGTGCTGGGTGCGGGAACCCTCAGGGATATCTCGCTCGCGCTGTTCGTAGGTATGGCAGTCGGCACGTATTCGTCGATCTTCGTGGCCACGCCGCTCGAGGTCACCTTGCGTGATCGCGAGGAGCGCATCGCCAAGCACACCAAGGAAGTTCTGGACATGCGTGCATCCGGAAAGTCCGACGTTGTGGTTGACGCTGAAGGTCACGTCAGGGTTGGCGCGTTGCAGCCAGGCGGGCACCAGGGTCAGGGCGCGCAACCCAAGCGCAAGGGCCGCAAGTAGACTGGTGTTTCCTTGAGGCTGGGAGGATGCGATGACTGACACGCGCCCTGCCGCCTCGTCCGGCCGTTCCTTCCTGCGCAGACCCGCGCGCGAGCACACGGCGATTGACGGTGTGCTCGACACGTACCACCGGATGTACCCCAAGGCCAAGACGGCTCTCATTGAGCAGGCGTACGCCGTGGCGAACGTCGCGCACGAGGGTCAGCTGCGCAAGAGCGGTGAACCGTACATCACCCACCCCATCGCGGTGGCGCAGATCATCGCCGATCTTGGGCTCCCGGAGTCCGTCATCGCTGCCGCGCTGCTGCACGACGTGGTGGAGGACACCGAATACCCGCTCGAGCGCATCGAGCAGGAGTTCGGCGCCGAGGTGGCGATGATCGTCGACGGCGTGACCAAACTGGACAAGGTCAAGTACGGCGACGCGGCGCAAGCGGAGACGGTGCGCAAGATGGTCGTGGCGATGGCCAAGGACATCCGCGTGCTGTTGCTCAAGCTGTGCGATCGCCTTCACAACGCGCGCACGTGGGAGTTCGTGGCGCCGGAGAGCGCACGCAAGAAGGCCCAAGAGACCCTCGAGATCTACGCGCCGCTTGCCCACCGCATGGGTCTCAACGCGATCAAGTGGGAACTCGAGGACCTGTCCTTCAAGACGCTGTATCCCAAGATCTATCAAGAGATCGTGGATGTGGTCACGGACAGAGCCCCGGAGCGCGAGAAGTATCTGGACCAGGTGCGCACGGAGATCGACAAGGATCTCAAGGCCATGAAGATCAAGGCTGAGATCACGGGCAGGCCAAAGCACTACTACTCGGTGTATCAGAAGATGATCGTGAGGGGCCGCGACCTCAACGACATCTACGACCTCGTCGGCATCCGCATCCTCGTGGACTCCGTTCGGGACTGCTACGCAGTGCTGGGCGCGATGCACGCGAGGTACCAGCCGGTTCCCGGCCGGTTCAAGGACTACATCGCGATGCCCAAGTTCAACCTCTACCAGTCGCTTCACACCACGGTGATTGGGCCTACCGGCAAGCCTGTTGAGCTGCAGATCCGCACGTGGGAAATGCACCGTAGGGCCGAGTACGGCCTCGCGGCGCACTGGCGCTACAAGGAGACCGCGCGCAGCGGCGTGAGCGCGGACAGTGCGGCAGACATGGGTTGGCTGCGGCAGATCGCCGATTGGCAGCAAGAGACCGCGGATCCAAGCGAGTTCCTCGATTCGCTGCGTGGAGAGATATCCCGTGCCGAGGTGTACGTCTTCACGCCGCGCGGAAAGCTGCTGTCGCTGCCCCAGGGTGCAACCCCAGTCGACTTCGCATATGCGGTGCACACAGAGGTTGGCCACAAGACCATCGGCGCGCGCGTCAATGGGCGCCTCGTGCCACTTGACTCGCGGCTTGAGAATGGCGACACCGTCGAGGTGCTGACGAGTTCCGATGAGAACGCCCACCCCAAGCGCGATTGGCTCGAGTTTGTGCAGTCAACGAGGGCGCGCAACAAGATTCGCCAGTGGTTCACACGAGAACGCCGCGAAGAATCGATCGAGACGGGCCGCGACATGCTCGCGCGGGCCATCCGCCGTCAGCACCTGCCGATGCAGCGTCTCATGAGCAAGTCCACTCTCTTGGCCCTTGCCAAGGAGATGCACTACGAGGACGTGGACGGCCTTTACGCGGCCATCGGCGAGCACAAGGAGCAGGCGAGCGACGTCGTCGCGCGCATGACCGAGGCCGTTGGCGGCGATGAGGGCGCCGACGAAGACGTCACCGAGATCACGCGCCCAGGCATCCCGCAGCGCTCGCGCAGGGGAGACCCCGGCGTTTCCGTACACGGCCTCACCGACGTCGTGGTCAAGCTCGCCAAGTGCTGCACCCCCGTGCCGGGCGACCCCATCCAAGGCTTCGTGACGCGCGGCTCTGGCGTGTCCGTGCATCGCACCGACTGCGAGAATCTCGCTCGCCTCAAGGACCAATCGGAACGCCTCATCGATGTGCAGTGGACCGGGCAGTCGGAGACCACTTACCTGGTGCAGATCGAGGTGGAGGCGCTCGACCGCAACCGCCTGCTGAGCGACGTCACGAAGGTCCTCTCCGATCACCACGTCAACATCCTGTCGGCGCAGGTCGCCACCACGAAGGACCGCGTCGCATGGTCCAGCTTCTCCTTCGAGATGGCGGATCCCTCGCACCTTGGTGCCGTGCTCGCCGCCGTGCGCCGCATCGAGGGCGTATACGACGCGCACCGCATCTCTGGCGGCAAGCGCTTCTAGAGCCCCTCTAGCGCCTCCACGAGCGACAGCACGCGCGCTCGCCCCCTCGTGCGCACGTCGCACGTGGTTGCCAGACCTCTCACCTCGCGTGCACTCGTCTCGCCTCCGCGAAGGGCCGACGCTACGGCTGGCAAGGCGCTCGCCGTAGGAGAGTGCCACAAAGCGTCTACACACGCCCTGGCGAGACCTACTACGCGAGGTGAGCCAGCGTCGGGCACTCCCAGAAGCGAACCGGCATGCAAGCGCACGGGAGGGCTGCCGGGAACGGGGATTGCCCTGTGCGCGCCACGCGCCGCCACGACGTCGAGCATGCGCGGCGCGCGTGCGTAACCTTCGAGCCATAGCGCGGCGAGGCCCGTGAGCCACGCGTGGCGAGGCACCAGGTCACGTACCAGGTGCGCGCGCAGCGCCCGCGTCGATGGGATATCCGCCGGAAGTGCCCACGCGCCAAGGACCTCGTGGATCACTCCGTCGCGGGCCAAGCGATCGAACGCGATGGCACCAACAACGGTGCGTTCCACGAGCAGCATGGTGCCCAGTATGGGCGGGGCGCGCGTGACGCGTTAGCTGCCTGTGGATAGGGGCGTTAGCCCTCGATCTGCTTGAGCCACGCCTTGCGGGCGTCGAGAGACTCCTTGAGAGTTTTCTTCTCCGCAGGGGTCTTCGCCGCAGCGAGCTTGTCCTCGAGGTCAGCGATGGCCGCGTGCAACTGGGCGGTCGCACCCGATAGCCGAGCCGCCAGCTCGGGGCTGCTCGAGTTCCACGCGCTGTCTTCGGCATCGCGAACGGCTCGCTCCACGGCCCCGATGCGCTTGGACAGTGCACTGGCCTCCGCCCGGGGAAGCCTGCCCGCCGCCTCGAAGGCGTCCTGAGCGGACCGCAACGTCGACTTGGCTGCCGCGAGATCCTTGATGGGAAGAGCGCCCTCTGCAGCCTTCACCGCGGCCTCCGCTGCCTCGATGTTGGGGGCAAGCGCCGCCTCTTCGGCCTCCGCCTGCGTGCGGCGGGCGTTGAAGAATCCGTCCTGGGCCGCCTGGAATCGCTTCCAGAGGGCGTCGTCAACACTGCGGCGGCCTCGTCCCGCCGCGCGCCACTCGTTCATGAGGTCGCGGAATTCGCGAGCGCCCTTCTCGAAGTCGCCGCTCGCGGTGAGCGCCTCCGCGCGCGCGACGAGGGCCTCCTTGCGCGAGGCGACGGCCGCATTGGCCCCGTCAACCTCGTTGAAGTGGTGCTTGCGTGCCTTCTCAAACGACGTGCGGGCGTGCGTGAATCGCTTCCACAGCTCGCGTTCCACGTCCTTGGGAATGCGGGCGCCATCTCGCTGGGCTTCCTTCCAGGAGTCCAGCAGCGAGCGCAGTTCTGTGGTGTCGTTCTTCCAGTGCACGGACGCCACGGGTGCGGCGGCGATCTCCTCTGCTCGCGCCACGATCTGCTCACGGCGCTCTAGCGCCTCCGCGCGGGCCTTGCGGCGCTCTTCGGCGAGCGCGTCGCGCGCGGCGACCGCATCCGCCTCGATCGGCGTGAACTCGGCGCGCAGCGCCGCGAGGTCGCCAACCACCTTGGGCTCGGCGAGCGCCGTGCGAATAGTGGCAAGAGCGTCGTCGATGTCCTTGATGCTGAGTTCGGACGCCGTGAGGCGGGCGCCGAGGCGCTCCACGCTTGCCTTAAGGTCAAAGTAGGCGCGCACGTAGGGCGTGAGGGGCTCGTCGCCCTGAGCCGGACCTACCTCGTGGGTGTCCTTGCCATCCTTCACGCTCACCACGTCGTCTGCGACCGTGCCGAACGCGGCGGCCGCGGCCTTGTCCTCGTCACTAACGTCTGCAGCAACCGGCACCTTCACGGGGTGCGTGGCGTGCGCCGCGACGACGGCGGGGCTAGGGGCCTTGAACGAGCCCGGCTTGGGAACGGGGCGGGGCTTGGGGGTGGCGGGAGCGGCCTCGGTGGCCGCGGCGGGCGTGGTCTCGCTGGCGTCTTGCGAGCTCATGGGTCACCTCTTGGTTGATGACGGACATGGCTGGCACGCGCCGTTTCGAGGTGGGTACCAGCCGGGACAACGTCCCAACAATACCCAGCCTGCGCGGCCCGGTGCCCACCGGCCCTCGTGCTCGATGGAACAATGGCCGCATGTCGCGCGTCACGCCACTTTCCGGTTTCCCCGAATGGAGCCCCGCCGAGCGGGTTGTTGAGGCATCTCTTATCTCCACCTTGCGGGAGGTCTTCGCGTTGCATGGCTTCGCGGAGATCGAGACGCGCGCCGTGGAACCCGTGGCACGTCTGGCTGGCGACTCGGACGCCGCAAAAGAGATTTACGCGCTCACTCGGCTTGCCGCCCAGGAAGGGGCCGACGCTCGGCTTGGCTTGCACTTTGATCTCACCGTGCCCTTTGCCAGGTACGTAGAGGAGTTTCAGTCCAAGCTCGCCTTCCCATTTAGGCGATACCAGATCCAGAAGGTGTGGCGCGGAGAGCGCCCACAAGAGGGCCGCTATCGCGAGTTCTATCAGGCGGACATCGACGTGGTAGGCCGCGACGTGCTTCCGGCCCACATCGAGGCGGAGGTGGCTGTTGTCATGGCGCGCGCCCTCGCGGCGCTGCCGATCCCTAAGGCCACCATGCACATCAACAATCGCCGCCTCGTCGAAGGCTTCTACCGCTCAGTGGGAATCGAGGATGTCGCGGGAGCACTGCGGTCCGTCGACAAGTTCGACAAGATCGGCGCGGACGGGGTGCGCAAGGAGCTAGGCGAGAAGGGCGTGAGCGAGACGGCGCAGGATGCCGTATTGGAGCTCGCCAAGATCCACTCTCGCGACACCTCGTTCGTGAACGCGATCGAGGACCTGTGGGAGACCACGTTCACCACAGGCGACGAAGCCGCCGAGAAGGTGTTCGCGGAAGGCATTGCGGAACTCGCGGCGCTCGTGAGCGCCGTCAATGCGGCCGTGCCCGGCACCGCCGTGGCGGATCTGCGGATTGCGCGTGGCCTCGACTACTACACGGGTGCCGTCTACGAGACCGTGCTTGAGGGCCACGAGGACCTGGGCTCCATCTGCTCCGGCGGCCGCTATGACTCTCTCGTGGCAGGCGGCGGGTTCCCCGGCGTCGGCATGTCTATTGGTGTGTCCCGCCTGGTAAGCCGCGTACTGGGGGCTGGACTTGCGAGCGCAACCAGGGCCGTGCCGTCGGCCGTGCTTGTTGCTGTGACGAGCGAAGACGACCGCCGTGCATCCGACGAGATCGCCGACGCGCTGCGTGCGAGGGGAATCCCTGCCGAGGTGGCGCCGAGCGCCGCGAAGTTTGGCAAGCAGATTCAGCACGCGGAGCGGCGCGGCATCCCGTTCGTGTGGTTCCCGGAGACCGGCGAGGTCAAAGACATTCGTTCGGGCGTGCAGGTGCCAGCGGACGTACGTAATTGGGAGCCGCCTGCAGAGGATCGTTGGCCGCGCACGGTGCGTGCCTGAAACGGTGCGGTCCCAAAACCCCGCGCGGCTAGACTGGTCCCTGCTCTTCTCGCTGTTTCGAAAGGCTCAACCGTGCTCCGCACCCATCTCGCAGGATCCCTCCGCGCCGCAGACGCCGGCGCTACCGTCACGCTCGCTGGCTGGGTAGGCCGGCGCCGCGATCACGGCGGGGTGGCGTTCATCGATCTGCGCGACGCCTCTGGCTTTGCTCAGGTGGTGCTGCGCGAGGACATCGCCCACGAGCTGCGCAACGAGTTCGTGGTGCAGGTGACGGGCGAGGTGCGCTTGCGCCCAGAGGGTTCCGCGAACCCCAACCTGGAGTCGGGTGAGATCGAGGTTGTTGGCACGTCTGTGGTGATTCTGAACACCTCAGCGCCCACGCCGTTCCCCATCGACGAGCACGTCACCGTTGGCGAGGAGGCGCGCCTCAAGCACCGCTACCTGGACCTTCGCCGCCCTGCGCAGCGTTCCGCGATTGTGTTGAGGTCGCGTGCCAACCAGGCTGCGCGTCGCGTCCTTGACCGGCACGACTTCCTTGAGATCGAGACGCCCACGCTGACGCGCTCCACCCCCGAGGGTGCGCGCGACTTCCTGGTGCCAGCGCGCCTGGCGCCGGGCTCTTGGTACGCGCTGCCGCAGTCCCCCCAGCTGTTCAAGCAGTTGCTCATGGTGGCCGGCATGGAGCGCTACTACCAGATCGCGCGCTGCTACCGCGATGAGGACTTCCGCGCGGACCGCCAGCCGGAGTTCACGCAGCTCGACATCGAGATGTCGTTCGTGGACCAGGATGACGTAATCGCGCTCGGCGAGGAGATCGTGCGCGAGCTGTGGGCGCTCATCGGCTACGAGGTGTCCCTGCCCATCCCGCGCATCACGTTCGCGGACGCGATGAACCGCTTTGGCTCGGACAAGCCGGACCTGCGTTTTGGGCTTGAGCTCACGGAGCTGACGTCGTACTTCGCCTCGACGCCCTTCCGCGTCTTCCAGGCGCCCTACGTCGGTGCTGTGGTCATGCCCGGCGGCGCCTCGCAGCCCCGAAAGACGCTCGACGGCTGGCAGGACTGGGCCAAGCAGCGCGGTGCGCGCGGCCTCGCGTACGTGCTGGTTGGCGAGGACGGTTCCCTTGGGGGGCCTGTCGCCAAAAACCTGTCCGACGCTGAACTTGCGGGCCTCGCGGAGGCAACCGGGGCGTCGGCCGGCGACTGCATCTTCTTCGCGGCGGGGGAGAGGGACGCCTCCCAGGCGTTGCTTGGTGCCGCGCGTAACGAGATTGCGCGCCGCGTGGGCCTCATCGACGACTCCCGCTTCGAGTTCGTGTGGGTCGTGGACGCGCCGCTGTTCAAGCCGGTGAAGTCCGACGACGACGACGTGGCGCTCGGCCACTCGGCGTGGACCGCAGTGCACCACGCGTTCACGTCGCCAAAGCCCGAGTTCCTCGACACGTTCGACACCGACCCCGGCCCGGCGAACGCCTACGCGTACGACATCGTGTGCAACGGCAACGAGATCGGCGGCGGCTCTATCCGTATTCACCGTCGCGACGTGCAGGAGCGCGTTTTCACGGTCATGGGGATTGGGCCGGAGGAGGCGCAGGAGAAGTTCGGCTTCCTGCTTGACGCGTTCCAGTACGGGGCGCCGCCGCACGGCGGAATTGCGCTGGGCTGGGACCGCGTGGTGATGCTGCTCGGCGGCTTCGACTCGATTCGCGACGTGATCGCGTTCCCCAAGTCCGGTGGCGGCTACGACGCGCTCACAGATGCGCCTGCTCCCATCACGCCGGAGCAGCGTGCAGAGGCCGGCGTGGACTTTGTGCCGGAGGCCGAAGAGGAGCCGGCACAGGCGTAGCCCGCGGCGAAAGCGCCCCTGCGGCACAGAGCGCGTCGCATAAGCCCGATGCGACCTGTTCGCTACCGCCAGCGCGCATCATGCTGCCCGCCAAGGCGCATCGTGCTCACTGCTAGGGCGCATCGTGCTTCCCGCCATAGTGGGTCACGGTCGCGGCCAGCGCCCAAGGTTCTGCGGCGTAGCCAACTCCGCCGTGGCCCACGCCGAAAGCGCCCCTGCGGCACGCAACGCGTCGCAAGAGCCGGATGCGACCTGTTCGTTGCCGCCAGGGCGCATCGTGCTCACGGCTAGGGCGCATCGTGCTTCCCGCCAGAGTGGGTCACAGTAACGGTAACGGCCAGCGCGCATCGTGCTCGCGGTCAGCGCACGAAGCGACGCTTGATGCGCCCAAGGCGCCTGCGGGCGCGCTGCGGCAGCGTCTTCTCTGCCTCCGCGAGCCGCGCGGTGAGGCGCGCGTTCTCTGCGGTGAGCCGGGCCGCGTCCTTGCGGAGCTTTGCGGTCTCTTTGCGCAGTGCCACGAGTTCTGCCCGCACCCGCGCCTGCTTGGCTGCGAGGCTCCCGGCGAACGGTGGCTTGACCTCGCCGCCAAGGCCCTTGCGTGCCACAAAGTCATCGATAGACCGGATGAGGCCGGGAACTACAGGAGATTCGCTCCCGATCTCTTGCGCGTATTCAAGGTTTTCAAGCTGAAACTCGAGCCCATTGCGGTTCGCGATGCGCAGATTGCCCACAGCGGTGGGAAGGTCCGTCTCGGGGAACACCGTGAAGTCCTCCAGCACGCCGAGCAGCTCCAAAGCCGTCATGGTCCGCAAGCACTTCTCGCACCGCCCGCAGTTGTACTGGCCCTTGTTCTGCCAGCACACGCGCAAGTGCCGTTGAGCAGGCCCCTCATGGCTGATGGTCTGCGTCTTCGTCACACGTGAGGCGTCCGCGCCGTCGTGAATGAAGGTGAGCCGTTCCGTGGACCACAAGTGGTCAACGAGAACGTGCGATCCCCACGGAAACATCTGCTTCAACGAGTGCGTCGACGGAATGTACATGGTTCCTACGTGACCCTGAAGGATCATCCCGATGCTCGCGAGAGCAGGGCCGTGGGCGATGAGCCCCCAGTTGACTTCCTTGTCGGTGAACCACTTGAGGTTGGTGCTCAGGAAGGTTGCTTCCTTGCCGTAGTCGCTTGCCACCGCACTGATCGTTGACTTCACCGTGCGGCTCATGACGAGGTTCGCAAGCGGCACGTCGAAGCCGTCCACGTACAGCACCGCGTCGAGCGCATCCTTGTGCTTGACGAGAGAGTAGAACGAATCCACGCCTCCCGTGAAGCATGAGACCGTGCGGTTACCTTGCGGCGCCGCGCTCACCGCCTCCGCGGCCGTGATCTCCACGCGGGTCAGGACGTCGGGGTACCAATCGGCGTAGATCGACTGGATCTGGGGCAGGGCCTCGAGCAGTTTTGCACTCACGGGCGCGTCTATGACGATGTTTTCGCCGCGCGCCATCGCCACCGGGAGCATCGAGGCGAGGAACGCGTCGCCAATGGTGTCAGGGGAGGTCTGGTACGCCTGGGGCACGCGGAACCACAAGTACGGGCTCATGTCCCCAAAGGTGAGTTCGGCCTCAACCGTGTACCCGCCGTCGGCCTCATTGACGGTCGGCAGCGCGATGCGAAAGTCCACATTCCCTCCGAGTTCGGAAGTCAATGTAGCGCACGCTTAGGCGCCTCAGGTGGGCGACAGGGTTACGCCTTCTTCGGGGCCACTGTGCGCTTTGCCTTGCGCCATGCGCGCGTGGGCAGGCTGGGGTTTGACGACTTTCCCTTAACCTCGGCGCGCAGCGCCGCGGTCTCTTTGGTGAGGCGCGCGACTTCCTTGCGAAGGCCCGCAACCTCCCTGCGCAACGCGGGAACGTACGCCGCGCGGCTGCCGGCGTACGGCGTGGGGGCGGGGCCGGTGGCGCCTCCGCTGCGCTTCTGGAAGTTCTCCACGGCCGCGGTGAGCGCGGGCACGGCAGCAGACGTGCTGCCAATGAGTTCCGCATACTCCAGGTTCTCCAACTGGAACTCGAGACCGTTCTGGCCGGAGATCTTGAGGGCGCGAAGGGCGGCCGGCAGGTCCGTCTCAGGAAAGACGGTGAAGTCTTTGAGCGCGCCCATGATCTCAAGCGCCGTCATCGTGCGCAGGCACTTCTCGCACTGACCGCAGTTGTACGGGCCCTTGTTCTGCCAGCACACTCGCAAATAGTTGAACGCGCTTGGCTCAGTGCTGATGGCAAGCGTCTTGTCGATGCGCGAGGCGTCCGCGCCGTCGTGCACCACGGTAAGGCGGTCGGACGTCCACAGATGATCAAGCATGACGTGCGAGCCCCACGGGAACATCTGGCGATACGAGTGCGACGACGGGATGAGCATCGTGTCGAAGTTGCCCTGCAGGATGAGGCCCGCGCCTGCGAGCGCCGGCCCAACCGCAACGAGACCCCAGTTGGCCTCGCGATCGGTGAAGCCCTTGAGGTTGGTGGCGAGGAACACCGCGTCCTTGCCGTGGAAATCGGCAACGGACTGCACGGTCTCGTGCACCTTGCGTGCGAGCACGATGTTGCCGAGCGGCACGTCGAACCCATCCACGTAGAGCACCGCGTCGAGGTCGTCCTTGTTCTTGACGAGCGTGTAAAAGGAGTCCACGCCACCCGTGAAGCACGAGAAGGTGCGGTCAAGACCGCTTGGCTGCGGTGTCACCGCGGCCTCCACCTCGATGCTCACGCGCTTCATGACCTTGGGGTACCACGAGGCGTAGATCGCCTGAATGCTCTCGATGCCCTCAAGGAGCTTCGCGCTCACGGGAGCGTCAATCACGACGTCTTCGCCGCGCCCCATGGCGACGGGAAGCATCGACGCGAGGAACGCATCGCCGATCGACTCCTCGCTGGGCGCGTACCTCTCCGGCACGCGGAACCACACGTGCGTGCTCGATCCACCGAACGTCAGCTCTGACTCGATGGTGATGCCGTTGTTGTCCTGATTGATAGCAGGCTTGCCGATCGCGAATGTCACGTCGCCTCCAATTTCCTCAGGACACGCTACTCCGGTTGGCGCCCAGTACGGCACACGCAGGGCCACCGTGGCGCGCCGCCCACGTAGGCTTGCGGCGTGGACCTCTTCGACGCGCAGGCGACGTCTGCCACGGGCGTCCCCGAGCCAGCCGCCAACGCGCCACTCGCGGTGAGAATGCGCCCCCGCGAGCTTGGCGAGGTGGTTGGCCAGGAGCACCTCCTCGCGGACGGCTCGCCTTTGGTACGCCTCATTGGGCCCGACGCCGCGGCAGCTTCGATTGTCCTGTGGGGTCCTCCTGGCACGGGTAAGACCACGCTCGCCTACCTCGTTGCCGGCAATCGGCGCTTCGTTGAGCTCAGCGCCGTCACCGCGGGGATCAAGGACGTGCGGGCGGTCATTGACGATTCCAAGCGCCGCATCGCCACCGGCGAGCGGGAAACGGTTCTCTTCGTTGATGAGATTCACCGCTTCACGCGCACGCAGCAAGACGCGCTGTTGCCCGCCGTGGAGAACCGTTGGGTCACTCTCATTGGCGCAACTACAGAGAACCCGAGTTTCTCCGTGGTGGGCCCGCTGCTGAGCCGCAGCTTGTTGCTGACGCTCAAGCCGCTTACCGAAGACAGCGTTCGCACCCTTCTCGACAGGGCCATCGATGACGAGCGTGGGCTCGCGGGCGCCGTGGCAGTGGAGGAGGAGGCCAAGGACCACGTCGTTCGCGTCGCGGGCGCCGACGCTCGCAAGGCACTCACGCTGCTCGAGGCGATCGCGGACGCCGCTGGACCCGGCGGCACGGTGACGAGTGAACTCGCGGAGCGCGCCATGGACGCCGCGCTCGTCGCCTACGACAAGTCCGGCGATCAGCACTACGACGTCATCAGCGCGTTCATCAAGTCCGTGCGCGGCAGCGACGTCGACGCCGCGTTGCATTACCTGGCGCGCATGGTCGTGGCGGGGGAGGACCCGCGGTTCATTGCGAGGCGCCTCGTTATCCTCGCGGCAGAGGATGTGGGCCTCGCAGATCCGCAGGGTCTCGTGGTTGCGCAGGCCGCTGCGGACGCCGTGAGCTTTATCGGCATGCCGGAGGGCCGCATCGTGCTCGCCGAGGCCACCTCGTACCTTGCCCTCGCGCCCAAGTCCAACCGCTCATACCTGGCCATCGACCGCGCGATCGCGGACGTGCGCGCTGGCCGCGCGGGCACCGTCCCTCCTCATCTGAGGGATGCCCACTATGCGGGCGCCGAGGGTCTCGGCCACGGTAAGGGCTACCAGTACGCGCACGATGCCGAGCACGGGGTCGCGGCCCAGCAGTACCTACCGGACTCCGTTGCGGACGCCATCTACTACGAACCAACGGACCATGGTTTTGAGCGCACGCTGGGGGAGCGGCGGGCGGTAATCCGCAAGCTCCTAGGCCGCGAATCCTGAACACCCCTCCACACACGGCGATCGCCCCTCCACACATTTCCCGCGCTACTCAGGCTCGCCCGGAGTGACGTCCCTGGTAGATCGCCTGGACCTCAAGATGGACCAGCAGATTGTGTGGAGAGGCGATCGCCGTGTGTGGAGGGGTGATCGGCGAGACGGAGTTGGCCGACGGGTTTGCTGGCGTCCGTACGCGCCCTTTGCTACACTTGATGAGCCCTCGCGGGCGGTTGGCTGCTGCTCCCGCGACAATTCACAAGCTTTTTTGGCATACGAACACGCTTGCGCGTTCACCACACTTAAGGATTCACCTTGACTTCAGTTCAGAAGGCACGTCGCCAGGTTCGCCTGTCGCGCAGCCTCGGTATCGCCCTGACGCCTAAGGCCGTCAAGCACTTCGAGAAGCGCCCCTACCCCCCGGGCGAGCACGGCCGCACCGCGCGCCGTAAGGAAAGCGACTACGCCGTCCGTTTGCGCGAGAAGCAGCGTCTGCGCGCCCAGTACGGCCTTCGTGAGAAGCAGATGACCTCCACCTACGCCGAGGCGAAGAAGGAGTCCGGTCTTACCGGTGAGGCGTTTGTCGAGTTGCTCGAGATGCGCCTTGACGCCCTCGTGCTGCGTGCCGGCTTTGCCCGCACGATCCTGCAGGCCCGCCAGACGGTGCTGCACCGCCACATCCTCGTTGACGGCAAGATCGTGGACCGCCCGTCATTCCGCGTGACGCCTGGCCAGACCATCCAGATCAAGCCCAAGGCCGTGACCCTCGAGCCCTACATGGCTGCCGCCGCTGGTGCGCACCGCGATGTGCTCCCCGAGGTTCCGGACTACCTCGACGTCACGCTCGAGAAGCTCACCGCCAAGCTGGTGCGCCGCCCCAAGCGTGCCGAGGTGCCCGTCACGTGTGACGTGCAGCTCGTCGTTGAGTACTACGCACGCTAGTAGGGTTAGTTAGCCACAAGCTATCGCCGCCGAACCCAGGCTTTCGCTGACGGGTTCGGCGGCGTTGCTGTATCAGGAGGAGAACATGCGTACCGCCGAGATTCGTCAGCGTTGGTTGGACTATTTCGAGTCCAACGGCCACGCGGTGGTGCCTTCGGCATCGCTCATCTCGCCGGATCCGTCGTTGCTCTTCACGGTGGCTGGCATGGTGCCGTTCATCCCGTACATGACGGGGGAACAGCAGCCCCCGTGGTCGCGCGCCACGAGCGTGCAAAAGTGCATTCGTACCCCTGACATCGAAGAGGTGGGCAAGACCACCCGTCACGGCACGTTCTTCCAGATGAACGGCAACTTCTCCTTTGGTGACTACTTCAAAGAGGGCGCCATCACGTATGCGTGGGACCTCGTCACGGGCGCCGAATCAGAGGGCAAGTACGGCTTCGACCCCGATGACGTCTGGGTGACCGTCTATCAGGACGACGACGAGGCCTTCCAGTTGTGGCGAGAGATCGCCGGGCTTCCTGAAGAGCGCATCCAGCGCCGCGGCATGAAGGACAACTTCTGGTCCACGGGCCAGCCGGGCCCCGCGGGTCCCTGCAGCGAGATCTACATTGACCGCGGCAAGGACTTTGGCCTTGATGGCGGCCCCGTCGTCGACGAGGACCGTTACATCGAGATCTGGAACCTCGTGTTCATGCAGTTCCAGCGCGGGGCGGGAGAGAAGGAAAACTTCCCCATCCTCGGCGAGCTGCGCCAGAAGAACATCGACACCGGCCTTGGCCTGGAGCGCGTCGCCTACCTCAAGCAGGGCGTCGCCAACATGTATGAGATCGACGAGGTCATCCCCGTCATCCGCAAGGCCGAGGAGCTGAGCGGCCGCGCGTACGGAGCCAACCAGACGGACGACGTGTGGATGCGCGTGGTCGCCGATCACGTCCGCTCTAGCCTGATGCTCATCGGCGATGGCGTTGTGCCTGGTAACGAGGGGCGCGGCTACGTTCTGCGCCGCCTGTTCCGCCGCAGCCTTCGGGCGATGCGCCTTCTTGGCGTTGACGACTCGGTGATGCCGGAGCTGCTCACCACGAGCCGTGACGCCATGAGCCCCTCCTATCCGGAGCTCGCCACCGACTTCGACCGCATCAGCGGCATCGCGTACACAGAAGAGGACGCGTTCCGCCGCACCCTCGCGAACGGCACCGTCATCCTCGACACCGCCGTCGCGAAAGCGAAGAGCGCGGGCTCGAAGAGCCTGCCCGGCAAGGACGTTTTCCAGCTTCACGACACCTACGGCTTCCCATTCGACCTCACGCTCGAAATGGCCGCAGAACAAGGCCTCAGCATTGATGAGGCCGGCTTCCGCGCGCTCATGCAGGAGCAAAAGGACAGGGCACGGGCCGACGCTAAGGCTAAGAAGGGCGGGCACGCGGACACCGCGGTGTATCAGGACCTACTCACTCACGGTGCCACGCACTTCCGCGGCTACGACGAGCTTCAAGCCTCCGCGCAAGTGGTGGCGATCATCAAGGACGGCGTGACGGTTCCGGCCGCCCGTGTGGGCGAGACGGTTGAGCTGGTGCTCGACGAGACCCCGTTCTACGCCGAGTCAGGTGGCCAGGACGCCGACACGGGCACGATTCGTGGCCAGCACGGCACGCTCAACGTCATCGACGTCCAGAAGCCCGTCAAGGACCTCATCGTGCACACGGTGACCATTGAAGAGGGTGAGATCGCGCAGGGTGACCCCGTAGCCGCGGAGGTTGACGTGATCAACCGCCGTGACGCGAGCCGCGCTCACTCCGCAACGCACCTCATTCACGCCGCTATCCACGAGACCCTCGGCAAGAACGCGAACCAGGCGGGCTCCTACAACAAGCCCGGCTACATGCGCCTCGACTTCTCGTGGACTCAGCCGGTGAGCCACGAGACGCGCCAAGACATCGAGGGAATCGCCAACCGCACGATTCGCGAAAACCTGCCCGTGACCACCACGGTCATGGCGCTCGACGAGGCCAAGGCGCTCGGCGCGATGGCGCTGTTCGGCGAGAAGTACGGTGATCGCGTGCGCGTGGTGGAGATCGGCGGCCCGTTCAGCCGCGAGCTGTGCGCCGGCACCCACGTGGGCTCGTCGAGCGAGATTGGCCTAGTGTCCGTGACGGGCGAAGGCTCCGTTGGCTCCGGTGCGCGCCGCATCGAGGCGCTCGTTGGCGCCGACGCGTTCAAGCACCTCGCCGCTGAACGCGCCATTGTGAGCGAGCTCAGCAGCAGCCTCAAGACCCAACCTGGTGAGCTCGTTGGCAGGGTGGAGAGCCTCGTGAGCCGCCTCGCGGCCACCGAGAAGAAGCTCGCGGCCTTCGAGGAGCAGGCCGCGCTGCGCGCCGCAGAGACCCTCGCCGCGGGAGCCACCGTGATCAGCGGCGTCAAGGCCGTAGTCGCGGTTGCGGACGGTGCGAGTGGAGACACCCTGCGCACCCTTGTCTTGGACGTTCGTGCGCGCCTCGGCGAGGGCGAGCCGGTTGTGGTTGCGCTGTTCAACGCGGGCGACAGGCCAAGCGTGGTGATCGCCACCAACGGCGCCGCTCGCGACAAGGGTTTCGCCGCCGGCGACCTGGTCAAGACCGCAAGCCAGATCCTCGGCGGTGGCGGCGGCGGCAAGGCAGACGTTGCCCAGGGAGGCGGCACGGACGTCACCAAGGTGCCCGACGCTGTGGCGGCTATCGAGGCCGCGCTGGCTGGGCGCGGCTAAGGATCCATGGACGCAGGAGTGCGGCTTGGAGTCGACGTCGGATCCGTGAGGATCGGCGTCGCAGCAAGCGACCCCGACGGCATCATGGCGTTCCCCGTGGAAACCGTGACCACCGGCGAAGGTGACGCCGAGCGCGTGGCCGCCATAGCGTCGGACAGGAACGCCATCGCCATCTTCATTGGGCTTCCCAAGACGCTCAGGGGCGGTGAGGGAACGAGCGCGGCGATGGCCGAGGAGTTTGCGAGGAGAGTTGCGGAACTCACCAGCGCCGACGTTCGTTTGATCGATGAGCGTTTCTCAACGACGACCGCTTCGCGCGCCCTGACGGGTGCGGGGAGGTCGGCCAAGAAGCAGCGCCAGGTCATCGACCAGGCAGCCGCGGTGGTGATCCTTGAGAGCGCACTAGACGTAGACAGACGAGGGAATCTGGGTATTGTGACCAAGAGGATTCCGCACGAGGGAAACAATGACTGATCTCTTTGAGGCTGAAACTGCCACGACCACGACGCTCGACTTGCGTCGGTTGCAGCGCAATAAGCGCCGCGCAACCCGCCGCAAGTGGACCCTTGTGGCCACCGTTGCTGGCGTCGTCATCTTCGCCCTTGGCGCGTCCGTGGCGTACAACTTCGTAGGCACGTTTGAGCGTTCCAAGACTGAGATCGCGGACTACACGGGCACGGGCCAGGGCACCATCCAGGTGGTGGTGAATTCCGGGGACACCGGTGCGGACATCGCCACCACCCTCATGGACTCCGGCGTCATCGCGTCCCGCCAGGCCTTCCTCCAGGAGTGGAACGCCAACCCCGATTCGCAGTCGATCGTCCCCGGCTACTACTTCATGCATCGCGAGATGAAGGCCGAGTACGCGCTGCAGTCGCTGCTTGACCCTGACAACCGCGACCTCAAGACGGTTTCCGTTGCCGAGGGCTCCACGCTCGAGAAGTTCTACGAGCGCATCGCCGCTGGTACTGGAGCGAGCATCGAAGATGTGCGGGCTGCCGCGAAGGACACTGAGGCGCTGGGCCTTCCCGCGGAGGCAAAGGGCAACCTTGAAGGCTGGCTCTTCCCCGCGAAGTACGACTTCAACCCCGGCGTGACCCCCACCGAAGTGCTCACCACGATGGTTGCCAAGACGGTCACGATCCTCGACAAGTACGACGTCCCCGCCAAGAAGCGCGAGGCCGTGCTCACCGAGGCATCGCTCGTGGAGCGCGAGGCCAAGCTTGACGAGGACCGCCCGCTCATCGCGTCGGTCATCAACAACCGCATCGAGGACGGCATGCCGCTCGGATTCGACTCCACGCTCAAGTACATCCTCCCGGATGCGGGCGCGGTGCTCACCAAGTCAGAGCTGGCCACGGACTCCCCGTACAACACGCACCTCAACACGGGCCTGCCGCCGGGTCCCATCGCGAGCCCCGGTGAGGAGTCGATCGCTGCCGTGGTCAACCCCGCGGAGACGGACTACCTGTTCTTTGTCACCGTGAACCTCGACACGGGCAAGACCAAGTACGCCAAGACGTACCAGCAGCACCTGAAGTACCAGAAGCAGTTGAACAAGTGGCTGGACGAGCACCCAAGCAAGTAGCCGTTCCTGTGCTTGAATCACGGGGTGCTTGAAACTCGCCGCGCGGCCGTCCTAGGCCATCCCATTGCGCACTCGCTCTCGCCCGTGCTGCATCGCGCCGCGTACCAGGCGCTAGGTCTGCCGTGGCATTACGAAGCCGTTGACGTCGATTCGGGCGGGCTTGCGGCGTTCATCGACGGTCTTGGCCCCGAGTGGGCTGGACTGTCGCTGACGATGCCTCTCAAGGTGGAGGCCGTGCCCCTGATGGACTTCATCGAGCCCATGGCCAAGATCGTCGGCGCGGTCAACACGGTGCTCTTTCAGCGCTTCGCGGATCAGCGCCATCTCGTGGGCGCCAACACGGATGTGCAGGGCATCGTTGCCGCGCTGCGCGAGGCCGGAGTGACCTCCGCGACCACGGGCGTGATCATTGGCGGGGGAGCCACGGCAACCTCCGCGATGGCCGCGCTTGGACAGCTGGGCGTGACGGCCCCCGTTGTGGCGGTGCGCGATCGCTCGCGCGCAGGCGCCCTGCTGCGCGCCGCCACCAAGATGGGCGTCACCATTCGATTTGCCGATCTCACGGAGGCCGCGCAGTTCGCCGGGGGAGCGGACGTCACCATTTCCACCATCCCGGCCGACGCTGGAGGCAGCGTGGGCGCTCAACTCACCACAGCGTCGGGCACCTTGCTAGACGTGGTGTACTCACCGCTTGTGACGCCGCTTGGCGAGGCGTGGGAGGCGGCCGGTGGGGCGCGCGTTGGGGGCGAGCGGATGCTTCTGCACCAGGCCGCGGAACAAGTGAGACTCATGACTGGGCTCAGCGCGCCGATAGAGGAGATGAACGCCGCTCTGGGTGCCGTGTTGAATACCTAACACGGACGTGAAACCGGACCCGCGGCGCTGATAACGTCCCATCCGTACCGATTTGGTGCGATTGGGATTTGCGGGCTGAGGGAGTCTCCGTGAAGCAACTGGGTTCGATCCTCCTGGAGAGCGGTGCGCTCACCGAGGACCAGTTGATGGATGCCATCGACGAGCAGCAGAACCGGGGCCAGAGCCTCGGTCGCACGCTCGTTGAGCTGGGCATCATCAGCGAAACCCAGCTTGTGCGCGCTCTTGCCAGCCAGGTGGGGATGGAGTTCGTCGAACTCGGCGAATACCCCGTTGACCGCACCGCAATCGCCCTGGTTCCCGCATCCGTATGCCGCAGGCACAACGCCATTCCCGTGTCGATCGCCGACGGCGTGTTGAAGATCGCGATGTCGAACCCCGGCAACGTGGTTGCCGTCGACGACTTCCGCACGCTCACGCGCATGCCCGTGGAGCCGCTCGTGGCCACGTACGACGACGTGGTGCAGGCGATCGACCGGTACTGTCGCGCGGACAACGAACTCGAGGGCCTGCAAGAGGAGATGCAGCAAGAAGAGGCGGCAACGTCTCTTGAGTCACTCGACTTCTCCGCAGCGGTGGAGGACGACGCGCCGATCGTGCGCTTCGTGAACCTGCTTATCACGCAGGCCGTGCAGGACCGGGCCTCTGACATCCACATTGAGCCCACGGAGACGGACCTCACGGTGCGCTACCGCATCGACGGCGTGCTACACGAGATGCAGCGGGCGCCCAAGGCGATCTCTGCTGGCGTGACGTCTCGCCTCAAGATCATGGCCGACATCGACATTGCGGAGCGCCGCAAGCCTCAGGACGGCCGCCTCTCGGTGAACCACCAAGGCCGCAAGATCGACCTTCGTGTGGCGACGCTTCCCACGGTGTGGGGCGAGAAGGTCGTCATGCGTATTCTCGACAACTCCACGGCCACGTTGGACCTGGCAGATCTCGGTTTGCGGCCGCACAACTACGATCGCTACGCGGAGTCGTTCACCAAGCCGTACGGCATGATCCTGGTCACCGGGCCTACCGGTTCCGGTAAATCCACCACGCTGTACGCCACGCTCAACCAGGTGTCGCGCCCGGAGATCAACGTCATCACCGTTGAGGACCCGGTGGAGTACCGCATCCCCGGCATCAACCAGGTGCAGGTGAACGTCAAGGCTGGTTTGACGTTTGCGTCCGCGCTGCGTTCCATCTTGCGTTCCGACCCCGACGTTGTGCTCGTTGGTGAGATCCGTGACCACGAGACCGCGCAGATCGCGATCGAGGCCGCACTCACCGGTCACCTTGTGCTCTCCACGCTCCACACCAACGACGCGCCGTCCGCGATGACGCGACTCACCGAGATGGGCATTGAGCCGTTCCTCGTGGGATCGGCTATTGACTGTGTGGTTGCCCAGCGTCTTGCGCGCCGCTTGTGCTCGCACTGCTCCGAGGAGCACACGGGCGTGACGGTGGAGCAGCTGCCCAAGTCGCTTGGCATGCCAGCCGACTACGTGGTGCCCACGCTCATGAAGGCCGTTGGGTGCTCGCGCTGCTCCAACACGGGCTACCGCGGCCGTGTGGCGCTGCACGAAATCATGGTGGTGGACGAGGCCATTGAGCGCCTCACAGTGAGCCAGTCCTCGACCGCTGACATCATGCGTGCCGCGCAGGACGCAGGCATGGAGACGCTGCTCGAGGACGGGTGGGCCAAGGTCGTCGAGGGCACCACCTCGCTCGAAGAGCTGTTCCGGGTGGTGAAGTGATGAAGACCATCTACAGCGCCGTCCGTTTTGCGCCGATACACGTGGCGTCCCGCGCCAAAGCCAAGGGAGGGCCGCGCTCATGACGTACAACCCCGAACCGATTCTTGGGGCGCCTGGTGCGCCTGCTCCTGCACCGGTTGCTGCTGCTCCTGGAGTGCCGGCTCCTGCTGCTCCTGCGGCTGGCCAGTGGGCGCCGATGGACGCTCAGCCTGAGGCTCCCGCCGCAGCCCCGCCGGCTGCTCCTGCCAACCCGCTTGCCGCCGCTGCTGCGGCCGCTGCGGCCGCCGTTCCCGCGCAGCCCGCTGCTGCTCCGAATGCGGGTCAGTCCGCCGCGCAGCGTGCCCAGACCGGTCAGCGCATCGGCATGACGCAAGAGCACCACGAGGACGACATCGACATCAACACGGCGCTTCGCCAGATGGTCGCCCTCGGTGCCTCGGACCTGCACCTGACGGCCGGTTCGCCGCCCATGGTGCGCCTTGACGGCCAGCTGGCCGCGGTAGCCGGCTACGAGCGCATGAAGCCGGACGGCCTGCAGCGTTCGCTGTACTCGATCATCACGCAGGCACAGCGGGAGAAGTTCGAGGAAGACCTCGAGCTGGACTTCTCCCATGCTCTCGTTGGGGAGTCCCGCTTCCGCGTCAACATGTACCGCCAGCGCGACGCCGTGGGCGCCGTGTTCCGCCAGATTCCCTACGAGATCAAGCCGCTTGAGAACCTTGGCATCCCTGCCGCGGTTGCCGGCTTCGCGGGATTACCGCGTGGACTGGTGCTTGTCACGGGCCCCACGGGTTCCGGAAAGTCCACCACGCTCGCCTCGCTCATCGACCTTGCGAACCGCAACCGCGCGGCGCACATTGTGACGGTCGAGGACCCCATCGAGTTCCTGCACCGCCACAAGCGCTCGCTCGTCAACCAGCGCGAGGTGGGAACGGACACCCACTCGTTCGGTAACGCCCTTCGCCACGTGCTGCGCCAAGACCCTGACATCATCCTCATCGGTGAGCTTCGCGACCTCGAGACCATCCAGGTGGCGCTCACCGCAGCAGAGACCGGTCACCTTGTGTTCGCCACGCTGCACACGCAAGACGCCGCTCAGACCATCGACCGTGTCATCGACGTGTTCCCGGCTGAGCAGCAGGACCAGGTGCGCACTCAGCTCGGTACCGCCATCCAAGGCGTGGTCTGCCAGGCGCTTCTTCGCCGTGCCGACGGCCCCGGCCGTGCGGTGGCCGTGGAGGTCATGTTGGCCACGCCCGCCATCCGCAACCTCATCCGTGACGGCAAGACCCACCAGATCTACACCGCGCTGCAGGCAGGTGCGGCGATGGGTATGCAGTCCATGGACCAGCACCTCGCGGAGCTCGTGAAATCCGGAGCGGTTGGCTACGACAACGCTCGTGAGATTTGCCGCTCGGTTGAAGAGTTCAACCGCCTGTGTGGACGGGTTGGAGCGTAATCATGGCTGCTACCGCAACGAAGAGCTTCAACTTCATCGCTCGCGACGCGAGCGGAAACACCGTCAAGGACGTCATGGCCGGCTCCTCCGAGCAGGCTGTTGCCACGCGACTTCGCGAGCGTGGATTGACGCCCGTTTCCGTGACCGATGCCACGCCTACCGGTATGAACATGGAGATCAAGATCCCCGGCATGGGGGAGAAGATCAGCCTCAAGGACGTGGCCGTGATGTCGCGTCAGTTGGCCACCATGATCAACTCGGGCTTGTCTCTGCTGCGCGCGCTCATGATCCTCGTGGAGCAGACGGAGAACAAGGCTCTCGCGGCGATCCTCACCGAGGTTCGCTCCGAGGTGGAGACCGGTCGCTCGTTCTCGTCGGCCCTGGCGAAGCACCCCAAGGTGTTCCCGCCCATCATGATCAACATGGTCAAGGCGGGTGAGGTTGGCGGCTTCCTCGACAAGGCGCTTATCTCGCTAGCCGAGAACTTTGAGAAGGAAGTGGCGCTGCGCGGCAAGATCAAGTCCGCGATGGCGTATCCCATCGTCGTGTTCGCGATCGCGATCATCGCGGCCACCGCCATGCTGCTGTTCATCATCCCGGTGTTCGGCAACATGTTCTCGGAGATGGGCGGCGAACTCCCCGCGCCCACGCGCTTCCTCATGTCGCTCTCCGACTTCCTCAAGGTGGCGATCATCCCCATCATCCTGCTGCTCATCGTGTTCGCCTGGTGGTGGAGGGGGCACAAGAACGATCGCAAGATCCGCGAGTTCTTGGACCCGATCAAGCTCAAGATGCCCGTGTTCGGCAACCTGAACAAGAAGATCGCGCTGTCTCGCTTCTCGCGCAATCTGAGCGCGATGCTCGCGGCCGGCGTGCCGATTCTGCAGGCGCTCGACATCGTGGGTGAGGCGAGCGGCAACGTGGTCGTGGAGCAGGCGTCGCAAGAGATCATGGACGCCGTGCGCAAGGGTCGTTCCATCACGGCGCCCCTACAGGCGAGCCCCGTGTTTCCGCCCATGATGGCGCAAATGATGGCCGTGGGTGAGGACACCGGAGCGCTCGATGACATGTTGGAAAAGATTGCCGATTTCTACGACCAAGAGATCGAATCCACCACCGAGCAGCTCACCAGCCTTATCGAGCCCATCATGATCCTCTTCGTGGGAATCATGATCGGCGGCATGGTCATCACGATGTATCTGCCCATGTTCTCGATTTACGACCAGATCAGCTAGTTGAGTTCGTCACAAATCCATAGTGAAAACAGCAATCTTCCACGAAAGTGGGGGCGTCCGGGCTCCGTGGCCCGGGTGTGAAAGAAGTAGGGAAGGCACCGTGAAGTGGGGCCGGCCCGCTCCGCCGCAAGGCGGCTTGAACCCGGTGGCACCCCGCCACCCTTCATACAGAAAAAGGAGAACGAGCATGATCGCTCGCATTCACAAGGCAATGGAGAAGAAGGACAAGGGCTTCACCCTTATCGAGCTTCTCGTCGTCATCATCATCATCGGCATCCTTGCCGCCATCGCGATCCCCGTGTTCATGAACCAGCGCAAGAAGGCTGTGGACACCGGTGTCAAGTCTGACCTCCGCACCATCGCGAACGAGCTCGAGACGGCATACGTTGACGACCAGGCGTACCCGGCAACCGCCTCGGGAACCGCTGGCGTGTTCTCGTTCACGTCCACCACTGCTGGCGCCGTGACCGTTCAGCTCTCGGACGACCTGACTGCCGTCAACTATGCCCTGCAGGCCGGCGGCGAGTCCTACATCCTGACGGGTACCAACACCAAGGGCGACATTGCCGCAGGTGCTGGCATCGTCTACAACAGCGCTGACGGTGGCCTCGCCAACTAAGGCAATCCACCTGGAGTCCCGCGTGGTGGGGGCGGCGTCAGCCGCCCCCACCACCGAGGCAATTCACACCAACAAAGGGAGAGGGGTGACACCATGATCAACGCGATTCGTAGGCGCCTACGCGCCATCACGGCTAGCGATGATGAGGGTTTCACCCTGGTTGAGGTGATCTGGGCGCTGTTCCTGCTCGGACTCATCGCGATGGCGGCGCTTGGGCTTTTCATCAACGGCATGAAGAGCATCGCTCACGTGCAGAAGCAGCAGGCAGCCGTGGCGCTTGCGAACTCTGCGATGGACAAGGCCCGCTCCGTCTCGAGCGGCGCGGTGACCGCAGTGGGAACCATCGGCACCATCAAGGGCCGCTCCGAGTCGGCGGTGAAGGCCGTGTGGACGGATGCGACCTCGCTCGACGCAACCGACACGGCGGACATGAACGTCAAGTGGGATCCCGAGACGGGCCTCGCCGTTGCCGATCAGTGGGTGCCAGTCCGCACCACCGCGGTGGTAGACAACCAGACGTACACGATCGACACGCTCGTTGGCACCTGCTACCGCCTCAAAGCCGCGTCAGGGACTAGCCAGAACTGTGTGAAAGATAACCCTGCTCCCATATCGCCGACCGCGGACGCACATACGGGCACTTACATCGAGATGTACCGCGTTCGTGTGGTGGTGCGCTGGGATGAGAGCTCGGACGGCTCCGCCGCGCAAAGCTACCGTCTCAGCACGCTTATTGATCCCACGGCAGATGCCACGTGGAACACCGTGCTGATGCCGTACGCGTACGACGACGAGTTCAGCGTGGCGGCGGGATCCGGTACCACGTATCACGCGATCGTCGCGAACGACTCCGTTGATTACAACGAATCGGGCACCACCAGCCCCGTCAAGAACCTCTCTGCGGTGAGCCCCAGCTCCGCCGGCTCTGTGGCTATCAATACGGCCAAGGGCGTCAACGGCGTCGACTACACCGCTCCAACAACGGTCTCCGGCAAGGCCACCTTCACCTACAAGGTGCAGGGAACGAGTGGTGAAATCTCGGTGGATCCGGGCACCGTGACCGTCCACGTGCTTCCCACGCCGGTGGTGGACAACTTCTATGTCGCCTCGGGCAGCACCACGGTCATCAACAACCTGCTCACGGGCAACGACTTTGGCGTCACGAACATTGACCCCACGAATCGCAAGACCACAATCGTTCCCGCGTGGGTCCAGACCGTAGACCAGTTCGCTACTGAAGATGTCACCCAAGCGATGCTCGATGCGCGTGCCGCCGACAAGGCTAGCCTCGCTGCTGCTGGTATCACGGTGTCGGGCACCGGCGATGTCACTTTCACGGCGCCGTCAACTGAGACGACCACAGAGTTCTGGTACTACCTCGTAGACGACCCCAAGGGCTCCGGAATCCGCTACCCAAACCCCACTCCGGTGAAGGTGAAGATCACCACCGAGAACTCGCCAACGTCCAAGGCGATCACCAAGACGTACCCGGCCGCGCCCACCACCGCGCAGACCATTGACTGGCGCACCGAGACCGGCAACCCCACGGGTACCAAGATCAGGGTCACGAACATCACTGGGCCAGGCACCCCTGGGAACTCCGTGAAGATCGATGGCAACGCGGCGCTCAATGCCACCGGGACCGCGCTGACGTTCATCCCCAGCGCGAATATCGGCAACTACGTCATCACGTACCAGACAGTTTCTCCAAGCGGCACGATTACGTCGGCGGCGAGCACCATCACGGTCTCGGTTGTCCCGGTGCCGCCGGCGGCAGCGGTGACGTCTCTGGTCTCGAGCAGTGGCACGTACAGTCGCACGTATGACGTGAGCCTCAACCCCACTGGCACGACGAACGACTTCAACCCCAACTCGGGGTTGACGATCAAGGAGATCACCAGAGTCAGTGGCAACTGCAGCGCCACGATCACGCAGCCCACCACCACCAACCCTCTGCGGTTCACGATCACGTACACGGCAACGTCAGCGGGCACAAACTGTGTGCTGACCTACAAGACAACCTGGACGGCGACGACTCCCGCAGCGACGTACGTTCCGCAGGTGCTCTCCGCGACCGCCACGATGACGGTGACTCGATGATTGCGGCAGTTAGGGCACGTGTCACGCGTCGGCGCGACGATGCAAAGGGCGACGAGGGCATGACCTTGGTGGAACTCATCGTTGCCATGGGTATCTTCTCGGTGGTGCTCGTAGTGTTCATGGCGGCCGTGTCCACCATGGCGCAGACCACAGTCAAGAGCCAGGCATCGTCCGACGCCTCGTCGCAGCTGCGAACGGTCTTCCAGCGCTTCGACAAGGAATTGCGGTACGCGAGCGATATCAACACTCCTGGCACGGCGGGCGGGTCCATTTACGTGGAGTACTGGGTGCCGCAGAACGCGGGCACTGGAGAGAGCCAGTGCGTGCAGTGGCGCTACGTGAAGTCAACCAATGAGCTGCAGCGACGCACATGGGAGCAGGGCGATCCGGCGAGCGTGACGTCGTGGCGCACGATGGTGACAGGGCTCAGGAACAACCTCTCGCTGACCGCGCAGCAGCCTTTCACCGTGCACCGCGCAGGCACGATCGGTAGCAAGGTGTATCTGCACCAGAGCCTCGACATCTTCCTCGATGCAGGGATGGGCACCAGCGGCGACACCCGCGGTAGCCAGCTTGCCGTGTCCTTCGTGGCACAGAACTCCTCCACGGCTTCCCTCACAAATCCCGGCGTCACCAAGGTGTGCCTGACTGGATCGGTGCAACGACCATGACAAAGATCCGTGAATTGCTCGCGAGGCGCGATGACAGCGGCGTGGCGCTGCTCTCCGTCATCCTGCTGATGACGGTGCTCGCGATGTTCGCGATGATTGTGCTCAGCCTGGTGATTTCGCAAGTGACTCCCACGCTCTACACCAACAAGAGCAGCCGCACCATCGTGGCCGCCCAGGCAGGTATCGACTCGGCGGTTGCGCAATTCCGCAACGCCACCACCAAGGACGTCAGCGGCGCGTGGATGGGAGACATCCACAAGTTGCCGTGCACCGTCACGGGCACCGTGGACGGCACGGGCGGCGAGGCGCACTACTCCGCGACCGTCTCGTATTTTGTTGAGGACCCAGACGGCAAGAACGACGCATGGAAGGCCTCGAACAAGCTCCCGTGCTTCACAGGAACGGGCGTCAATGGCGGTCTCAAGAAGGTGCCGCACTTCGCGATCATCACCTCGGAGGGATTCGACGACACTGCAACGGTGATCGTCGACCGTGCGGACCGCGTGATTCAGGCCGCGTACACGTTCCAGCTCACCACGCGAAAGATGAGTGGTGGCATGGTGCTCGATACCGATAGCGCCTTCTGCTTGGTCGCGGACAGTGCGGCCGTGAACTCGCAGATCAAGTATCAAGCGGCGAGTTCTGCCGCGTGCGCGGATCAGACGGATCTCAACTCGTGGAGCTGGCGCGACGACTACATGATTCACCTCACGTCAACGGACAGAGACGGCAAGATCCCGCTGTGCTGGTCCGGGCGCAACACGGCTAACGCCACTCCTGTTGCCATGACCTTGCAGAAGTGCGACACGGGCTCCGCGGACCCGCTCGGCCAACGCTTCTCGTGGACCGGTTCTTACACGTGGCGCGGCCAGAACGCCGCCAACACCGCGTATGCAAACTCGTACATCGTCAACTCGGACAACCACGTCGACGCAGGCGACCGCTTGTCCGTCGCCAACACCGTGACGTACGCGTCGTTGCAGCCTCTCTCCGCGGTAGGTAAGGGAAATGCCTCGTACGCGACAAACCAGGTGGTGAACCAGAACCAGTTTGGGCGTTGCCTCGACGTAACGAACCAGAGCATTGGGTACTCGTACATGATTACGTACCCCTGCAAGCAGGACCCAACAGGGAGCGGCGGCTTTGACTGGAACCACAAGTGGTACTACGCCGAGCCTGGAGAGAACATCGAGTCGGTGCAGACTACGGTGACGGTGAAGGAGAACAACACCACCACGTACTGCCTCACGTCGACGGAGTCGACCGGGCTGTCAGGAAGCCCTGGTAACGGCACCAACAACAGTTACCGCTTCCCCAAGTTCAACTCCAACTGTTCAAGCGATGCAGCGAAGTGGACGCGCTACGGGTACAACTCGGATCCCGCGCTCGCATACACGATCCGCGATAAGTGGAACAGGTGTCTCTCCGCAAGCGACCTGAAGATCTCGGCGGACACCTCCGGCGCCAAGAACTGGACCGCCGTCATTGTCGCCACGTGCAACGCGAGCGATGAGAAGCAGAAGTGGAACGTCCCGGACACTCCCGTTGGCGCCTCCGTTGGTGACTTCGAGGAAGTGACCGGACGGTCCGACTGATGACGCTGGCTGCAACCGGAGAGTTTGGCGCAGTGACATGGGCGATACCGGTATTCGTGGGGCTCGTGGGGCTCATCGTCGGCTCGTTCCTGAACGTGGTGGCCTGGCGCGTGCCCAATGGTCAATCCATCGTGAGCCCGCCAAGCGCGTGCCCGCAGTGTGGTCACGAGATCCGCAAGCGAGACAACATCCCGGTGCTGTCGTGGCTGATCCTGCGTGGCAAGTGTCGGGACTGCGGGGCACACATCTCGGCGAAGTATCCGGTGGTGGAGCTCATCACCGGGGTGCTCTTTGTGCTGGTGTGGTGGAAGTTTGGGCTGGGCATCGAGTTCGTCGCGTATGCCTACCTCGCGGCGATCGCCGTGGCTCTCACGGTCATCGACCTGGAACACCACCGACTTCCGGACTCGCTGGTGCTGCCGTCGTACGCAGTACTAGCAGTGCTGTTCGTGGCGGAGAGCTTCGTCACGGGGGACTGGTGGCCCCTCGCGCAGGCGGCGATCGGCGGCGTGGCGCTCTTTGCCTTCTACTTTGTGGCGGCGCTGGTCTATCCAGGCGGGATGGGCTTTGGCGATGTGAAGTTGGCCGGCGTCTTGGGAATGGCGCTCGGATGGCTGGGGTGGGGCCCGCTGGTGGTGGGAGCGTTCTCCGCATTCATCATCGGGGGAATCGTTGGGGTAGCGCTGATCGCGATCAAGAAGGCGGGGCGACGCAGCGGAGTTCCGTTCGGCCCGTTCATGTTCGCTGGAGCCGCGGTGGGAATCGCGTGTGGAACTCAACTGTGGGACGCCTACACCGGGATATGGGCGTCATGACGAACTCAAGATTTGCCGCCGACATGTCGATGTCTGGCGTAGCACAAATGCGTGGAACATCCGTTCCGCGGGAGGAGGATGGGCGTGGCTAAGAAGCTTGCGATTGGCCTCGATATAGGAGGCACGGCGCTGCGCGCTGCCGAGGTGTCAAGCGACGCCAAAGGCACGAAGGTAGAGCTGCAGCGTTACGCGGAGATTCCCCTTCCCCTCAACGCGGTGCGCGATGGCGAAGTCATGGACGCCGCCACGGTGGTGCAGGGCCTCAAGGCGCTGTGGGCCAAGGGTGGCTTCACGTCGAAGGACGTGATCATGGGCGTTGGCAACCAGCGCGTGGCCGTGCGCCCGTTGACGATGCCGCAGCTGCCCATGGAGCAACTGCAGGCGGCTCTGCCGTTCCAGGTGCAGGATCTGCTCCCGATGCCCGTTGAAGAGGCGCTGCTTGGGTATTACCCCACCACCTCGATCTCCGGCGCGGACGGATCACCCGCCTTCGACGGCATGCTGGTAGCAGCAGCCCGCGAGACGGTGCTCACCAACCTCCAGGTGGTCGAGGCGGCAGGCCTCAACCCCGTGGTGATTGACCTCGCTGGCTTTGCCCTCCTGAGGATCATGGCGCGCGGCGCACTCAGCGGCGGAACGGTGGCCTTTGTGGACATCGGCTCACGCGGCACCTCGGTGGTTGTAGCGACCGACGGCATGCCCAAGTTTGTGCGCAACATTCCCAATGGCGCCCAAGACCTCACGGACTCTTTTGCCCGCGCTACGGGCATCTCGCTGGAGGAGGCCTTCCAGGTTCTCCGCACTCGCGGACTCGCGGCCACCGACGCCGCCGAGTACCAGGGCGCCGCAGGGCCGTTCGGCGGCACGGTGCGCACCCTCGTTGACGGCATCCGCAACTCCATCGCGTTCTACGCGTCCACAACCCCAGGGGCCCCCGTTACCACGGTGGTGCTTTCCGGCGGCGGCGCGTTCGTTCCCGGGCTTGGCCAGGCGATCGCCTCGACAACGCGCATGCGCACGGTGCTCGGCAACCCGCTCGAGGGAGTGCAGGTTAGCAAGCAGGTTCGCGAGGCGGATGCGCTACGCGGACGCGAAGCCACGCTCGCGATGACCATCGGCCTTGGAATGGGGGTGGCGGCATGACTACCGAAGACCAGGTGACGGAGAAGGTTCCGCTCCTCAAGAGGCAGCTTGGCGGGGGCTCAAAGAAGCCCAAGGTGGAAAGCGCTCCCAAGACGGGGAAGTACAACATCCCGCCGCGGCCGCAGGTCAACCTCATGCCGCCGGAGGTGCTCCAGGGCCGCGACACCGCGGTACTCAAAAAGCGCATGATCTGGGTGATCGCCGCGCTGATTCTGGTGTGCATCGCGGTGTATGCACTAGCCTTCCTCTCCCGCGCTAGCGCAGAGGGGCGCCACGACGACGCCCTCGCTGCGGCAGACCAGCTCACGGCGGAGAAAAAGAAGTACTCGCCGGTGACGCAGGTTCTCAACAGCATCAACAAGACCAAGGACTCGCGCACCTTCGCGCTGAGCACCGAGGTCAACTGGAACGCCTACATCTACTCGATCCAGGCGGTTCTGCCAACGGGTGTGACGGTCGAAACCGTCAACGTGGCGGGCATCAGCCCCGGTGCGGAGCTCGCTCCCGGACAGGACGAGTTGACGCGCGCGGGTATCGCGGTAATCAGCTTTACCGCGCTCTCCGAGACTCTCCCCGACGCCTCAGCGTGGATCGACGCCCTCAACTCGGTTCCTGGCCTTGCAGACGCAAACCTGCAGAGCTCGGTGCTCCAAGACGAGGATGGCACGGAGCTTTACCTGGTGACCTCAACCGTGCAGGTGACGGAAGAGGCGCTCGCCAACCGCACCTTCCCGGATCAGGAACCGGTGGCCGAAGACGAGTCAGAAGACGGGGACGAGGGCTAAGAACATGAAGAACAATCAAGCCTCGCGCAACATCGTGATGCTCACCGCCTTGGCGGCGGTCATCATCATCGCGGCCTCGTGGTTCCTGCTGATCTCTCCCGTGCTTGCCAGCGCCTCAGAGGCGAGTGAGCAGGCCGTGCAGCAAGAGGACGCCAACGAGAACACTCAGGTTCAGGTGAACAAGCTCAAGAAGCAGTACGCGGAAATGCCGCAGTACGAGGCCCAGCTAACCGAGCTCCAGGTGCAGATCCCGCCCACGCAGATGTACGCGGAACTGCAGCGCATGTTCGCGGACGTCGCTGCGAAGCGCAACGTCGTCATCACGAGCCTGGAGTTTGGCACCGCGACCATGCTTGAGCAGCAGAAGGTAGCGGAGGACGACGCGGCCACCGAAGAGGACCCCACCGCCGAGGAAGAGCCCGCAACGGAGGAGGACCCCGCCGCTGAGCAGCCCGCTGCCGGAGACGACGGTAATTCCGCCAACGCCAACAAGTCCGAGCTCTACTCGATCCCCGTGACGCTCACGATCGAGGGCAAGTACGACGACGTCCTCTCCGCGCTCAACGACCTGCAGACCGGCGCCAACCGCATCGTGCTGGTCACGGGCGTGGAGCTTGCACCGTCCACCGAGCCCGACGCAGAAGAGGGCACCACCACGGCCACCTTCACGAGCGAGACCTTCGTGCTCACGGGCACGGGCCTCACCGAGGAGACGCCGGTAGAAGGCGAAACCGACGGCTCCAGCCCGTCTCCCTCGCCAGAGCCCAGCAACTAGCCAACAGCGCCCAGCCCGCCGCCCGGCCATCCGGTGCGGCGGGCTGTGGCGCATCTGAAAGAATGTCAACCATGCTCCGATGGCTCACCGCCGGCGAATCGCACGGCCCTGCGCTCGTTGGGACGCTAGAAGGCCTCCCGGCCGGCGTTCCCATTACGTCCGACGCTGTACGCGAGGCCCTCGCGCGCCGTCGCCTTGGCTACGGCAGGGGAGCCCGCATGTCCTTTGAGCAGGACGAGGTGACCTTCCTCGGGGGCGTGCGCCACGGCCTCACCCAGGGCGGCCCTGTTGCCGTCATGGTGGGCAACACCGAGTGGCCCAAGTGGGGAACCGTGATGTCCGCGGACCCCGTTGACCCTGCGGAGCTCACGGGCGCCAGGGGAGCGGCGCTCACGCGTCCGCGCCCCGGACACGCGGACCTCGTCGGCATGACCAAGTACGGCTTTGACGACGCTCGTCCCGTACTGGAGCGAGCGTCGGCCCGCGAAACCGCCGCACGAGTCGCCCTGGGCGCCGTCGCGGAGGCCTTCCTCAGCGAAGCCGCCGGCATCCGCCTGGTCTCGCACACCGTGCAAGTGGGACCCGTCACCGTTCCCGACGACGCGCCACTGCCCCCGGCAGACGCCACCCAGCAGCTCGACGACGACCCCATCCGCTGCTTCCACGCGGAGACATCCGCGGCGATGGTCGCGGAAATCGACCAGTGCCAGAAGGACGGCGACACGCTCGGCGGAGTGGTCGAGGTAGTCGCGTACGGCGTGCCCGTTGGCCTCGGCAGCCACGTGCACTGGGACCGCAGGCTGGATTCGCGCCTCGCTGGCGCCCTCATGGGTATTCAGGCCATCAAGGGCGTGGAGGTGGGTGACGGTCTGCGCACCGCCGCCCGGCGCGGCTCCGCGGCCCACGACGAGATCGAATACCAGGACGGACACGTCACGCGCCGCACCAACCGAGCCGGCGGCATCGAGGGCGGAATGACCAATGGTGAGCCCATTCGCGTGCGCGCCGCGATGAAGCCCATCTCCACCGTGCCGCGCGCCCTCGACACGATCGACACCGCAACCGGCGAGGCTGCCAAGGCCATCCACCAACGCTCTGACGTGTGCGCCGTGGCCCCCGCTGCCGTGGTGGCGCAGGCGATGGTCGCGCTCACCCTGGCGGACGCGCTGCTCGAGAAGTTCGGCGGCGACTCGCTCGCCGAGGTGCAGCGCAACATCGCCGCCTACAAGGCCGCGATTCCGAGCACGCTGTCCTGATGTCTCGCCCCCGCGTTGTGCTCATCGGGCCGCCCGGATCCGGGAAGTCATCGGTGGCACGGGCCTTGGCGCGCGCGTTGCAGGTTGCACGGCGGGACACCGACCAAGACGTGGAGCGCACGGCAGGCAAGCCCATCGCAGAGATATTCCTCGACGACGGCGAGCCCGCCTTCCGCGCCCTCGAGCGCCAGGCCGTAGCCACCGCGATGGCGGAACACGCCGGCGTGCTCGCCTTGGGCGGCGGTGCGATTCTCGACGAAAGCACCCAGCAGTTGCTCATCGACTACGTCGCTGACGGGGGCCGCGTGGTGTTCCTCGACGTGTCCCTCACCGCCGTTGCACCCCGCGTGGGCCTCAACAATGCGCGCCCCCTTTTGGTGGGCAACCCGCGCCGCCAGTGGGCTGACCTCATGGAGGCACGTCGCCCCATCTACGAGGCGCTGTCCACCGATACCGTGAATACGGATCACATCAGGGCAGACCGCGTTGCCCGCGAGCTCATCGACAAGGGAATCTGATGCCGCACACCGTTCACGTCGCCACCGCGGCCCCCTACGACGTCACCATCGGCCGCGGCCTCACCCAAGCGATCGCCGATGGCCTTCCCCCCAAGGCCAAGCGCGTGCTCCTCATCCACTCGGAGGTTCTCTCCGAGCGCGCCACCGCGCTCAAAAAGGCCATGGAGGCAACGGGCCGCACGGTGGTCACCGCCGTAGTGCCCGACGCTGAGGCCGGCAAGACCGGTTCGGTCGCCTCGTTCTGTTGGACCGTGCTGGGAAAGATGGACTTCACACGGTCCGACGTTGTGGTTGGCCTTGGCGGCGGCGCCGTCACAGATTTGGCTGGCTTTGTTGCCGCCACGTGGTTGCGCGGAATTGCGGTGGTCCAGGTGCCGACGAGCCTCAACGGCATGGTCGACGCCGCCGTGGGTGGCAAGACAGGAATCAACACCGAGGAGGGCAAGAACCTCGTTGGTGCCTTCCACGAGCCCACCGCTGTGTGGTGCGACCTCGACGCGCTGCTCACGCTGCCGCAGAATCACGTGGTGGCGGGCCTCGCTGAGGTGGTTAAGGGCGGCTTCATACGCGACACCGAGATCCTCGACATCGCCGAGGCGAACCTCGAGAGCCTCGCGGGCGGCGCCACAGAGGACAACCTGGACGTTCTTGAGGAGCTCATCCGCCGCAAGGTGCAGGTGAAGGCCGACGTTGTCGCCGCAGACCTCAAGGAGTCGTTCGAGCGCGAAATCCTCAACTACGGCCACACCTTTGGGCACGCGATCGAGTACACCGAGCGCTACCAGTGGCGTCACGGCGCTGCGGTCTCGGTGGGGATGGTGTTCGCCGCGGAGCTCGCCCACTTGGCGGGAAAGCTGTCCGAGCAGGACCTTGATCGCCACCGTCGCATTCTCGACGGGCTTGGGCTGCCCACCACGTACCCGGCCGGTAGGTGGGATGCGCTGCTTACGGCGATGCGCCGCGATAAGAAGACGCGCGGCGACCTGTTGCGGTTTGTGATCCTGCAGGGGATCGGCAACCCGGTTCGCCTGGAGGGCCCAGACCCCGCGCTGCTGACCGCCGCCTACGACGAGATCAGCTACCCGTAACGTTCGCCCACAACGCGGCGTCGCCCAAGGTGGCGAACTGCACCTTCTTCCACCCGGCGTCCTCCGCTTCAGGCCACTCGGCGGGGCCAACGACAAGGTCGTCGCCGTAGTCACCGTCCGCAGGGACGATCGCAGCGATACCCGCGAGCTCAAGCTGCAACTTATTGCGCTCGTAGCAGGGGAGCAGATCCGCCGCGAGCGTGGCGGTGTGATCGGGGGTCTTGTACAACGTCGAGGCGATGAGGCTCTGCGCACGCGCTTCGCCCTCCGCGGGATCAACACGGAACAGGTCGGCGCTCACGGAGAGCGCGGCCACGACCACGAGGGTCACCACCACGCCGTTTCGCGTGCGTCCGCGAGAGATCCACAACAACGCCGTCGCGAGAATGGCGAATCCGGACGCGACCACGATGGTCCACCGTAGGTCTGTGGCCACAAGGTCACGGAACATCGCGAGCCCCGGGACGGCGGAGTTGCGCCATGCGAGGTCCGGCGCCAAGCGCGGCATGCTCACCGCGATGAACGCAACGATCGCAACGAGAACCGCGACGGCCGCCACATTGGTGAGCCGTGCTCGCACACCAAGCCACAGGGTGGTGGCGCCAAGTACCGCGAGCGGAATCATGTAGGTGTCCAAAGTGGAGCCGGTGAAAGGCACGTCTGAGGTGTCCGCCCACGGCTTCAGCGCGGTCAGCTGCCACACCACAAACGCGCCCTGTGCCAGCACCATTGCTGCCAGCCAGCCCCACGCGGACGCGAGGCCGCGCGCCCAACCGGCGCGAGCGTCGGCCCGTGCCTTGTTTACGCACGCGAGAAGCCCCAGCACGGTGAGCAGCGACCAAGACACTGCTTGGGTGAAGGCCTGCCCAAGCAAGACGTCGAGGAAGCGAGAGGCGCCGAGAGCTGCGACGGCCGACGACGTGCCCTCCCCAAAGATCTCGGCTCCGAGTGCCATCTGCGCATACAGCCCGCCCGCCGCGAGCGCGGCCGCAACAATGGAGCCTGCCGCAACGTCGAGCCACCGCGACTTCCCAACTGCTCCGCGCACCACGAGCCACGCAACTGTCACCACCGCGAGCGGCAGCGCGCGCGGGTCAACGACCACGGCCGCACCCACGCTGAGGCCAAGCAGCGCCGCGTCGATGCGCCGGTCATCCTGCGCGATGCGTACCGCGAGCAGCGCGGAGCACAGCACCAGCACCGTGAGCAGGTTGGCGGACAGGACGTAGTTGTCCATGAGCGCGCGCGCGGGAACAAGCGTGACGATCGCGCCAATCGCGAGCGCCACGAAGCCGCGAGCCCCAAAACGCTTGGCAAGTGCGGTGGCGGGCCACATCGCGAGCGCCCCAATGGCGGCGCCAAGATACGCAGCGAACTGATAGACCTCGAGCGGGCCCATCGGCAGCAGCCACAGCGGTGCGAGCACCCCCGCGTAACCGGCGGGGGAGAAGGTGCCGCACATCGACCAGGCCACGTCTTGGCCCGCGAGCACATTGGCGCCCGCGATGAACGCGCCCTCCTCTCGCACGTACAGCGCGCCAACGGAGCGGGCCGCGATGACGAGGTGCGCAAGGGTGACGGCGGCCGCGAACGCCCAGGGCCAATACTTTGCGAGCGACATGCGCAACTGGTCGGAACTGCTGCTCTCGCTCGTGATCTTCACGCTCGCAGGTTACCGGGTGGCTCCACGCCGCTTGCGGAGCCGCTCGCTAGAGTTGCCGCATGAGCACAGTCCTGGTCCTCAACGGTCCCAACCTAGGCCGCCTCGGCTCTCGCGAGCCGGAGAAGTACGGCTCCACGACGCACGACGAGCTGGTGGCGCTGATTGCCGAGTGGGGCGCGGGCCTTGGACTCGAGACGGTGGTGCGGCAGAGCGACTCTGAGACGGACCTGGTGCACTGGATTCACGAGGCCGCCGACTCCGGCTTCCACGTCATCCTCAACCCAGCGGCGTTCACGCACTACTCGTACGCGTTGCGAGATGCGTGCGCCCTTCTGCCCGACGCTGGGGTCACCTTGGTAGAGGTGCACCTCACCAATCCTGCGGCGAGGGAAGAATTCCGCCACGTCTCGGTGATCTCAGCCGTAGCGTCGGGCACCATTGCGGGCTTTGGCGTGGACGGGTACCGGCTTGCCCTAGAGGCCATTGCCGCACGCGTCGGCTAGAATTGCCCCTCGTGGCTACCTCAAACGACATCAAGAACGGCTCCGTACTGAACCTCGACGGCAACCTGTGGTCCGTTATCGAGTTCCAGCACGTGAAGCCCGGCAAGGGCGGCGCGTTCGTCCGCACCAAGCTCAAGAACGTGCTCACCGGCAAGGTCGTGGACAAGACGTTCAACGCGGGCACCAAGGTGGACTTCGAGACGGTGGACCGCCGTTCGATGCAGTACCTGTACAACGACGGCTCGTCGTACGTGTTCATGGACCCCGACACGTTCGATCAGATCAACGTCTCGCCCGCCGTGATGGGCGACGCCACCGACTGGCTGCTCGAGAACGACACCGCGGTGATCGGCTCCAACAACGGCAACCCCATCTTCCTTGAGGTTCCCGCATCCGTGGTGCTCGAGGTGACGTACACCGAGCCCGGCCTGCAGGGCGATCGCTCCTCTGGCGGCACCAAGCCCGCGACGCTTGAGACCGGCAAGGAGATTCAGGTTCCCCTGTTCCTTGAGACTGGCGTGAAGGTCAAGGTCAACACGGAGACCGGCGACTACCTGGGCCGCGTCAACGACTAGTGGCAGCACGTACCAAGGCCCGCAAGCGCGCGCTTGACGTGCTCTTTGAGGCCGATCAGCGCGGCGAGAACGTGCTTGAGGTGCTGAACTCACGCCTTTCCGAGTCCGGAAGGGAGACGCCCCTACCGGAGTACTCCGCGCAGATTGTGCGCGGAGTCGCCGAGCGTTGGCTCGAAATCAACACCCTGCTCTCGGACGCCGCGGCGCCCGATTGGACGCTGCAGCGCATGCCCGCAGTGGACCGTGCAATTCTCAGGATTGGTGCGTGGGAGATCCTGGCAAATGCCGAGGTCGCCACCTCCGTGGCCATCGATGAGGCGGTGGAGCTTGCTCGCGATCTCTCCACCGACGACTCGCCGTCGTTCGTGAATGGCGTGCTCGGGACTATTGCGCGTGACGCCCCCGCGCTTCCCTCTTCTACGGAGTAGCGCAGACCGCTCGTCAACGCCCCGTTTTGCGTGCATTTTGCACGGGTGAAATGGGTCACAAGCACCCTCATTTTCATGGGGTTTGGGCCGATTTCCGGGGTAACGTCATCTCGAATCGCCAGTAGAGGGTGCTGGCGTTGCTTTCTGTGAGAAAGAAGCTGGGGAATGAGACTTCGTAGCGTCGTATCGAGCGCCGTAGTTGGCGCGCTCGTTGTTGCTGGACTGGTGGCTATGCCCGCGCAGGCGGCCGGCCCGGTGGCACCCGGCGGACTCGCCGCGGAGGCACAGGCCGACGGCACGGTTCACTTCGAGTGGGCCGCCGTGCCTGGAGCAAGTGGCTACCGTGTGGAGTGGTCCGTTGATCCTGGCTTCGCCACGGGAACGGTGACCTCGGTTGACACGTACGCGCTCGACTACGTGACGCGTTGGCAGCCCTACGTCACGAGCTCCACGGACCTGTACTGGCGCGTTTCCGCGTTCGGCACGGCGCTCAGCGTGGCGACTCTTGGCGACCCCTCGTCTACTGGCCTTGTCACCACCGGCCTCGAGTCCGCGCCAGTCCCCACGAGCCCTGGTCTTGCCGACGGCATCGAGGAGATCACGTACCCAGACCCCACCGTGTTCGCGTGGGAGCCCGTGCCGGGCGCGATCGCCTACCAGTTGGAGTACACGTCGGACAGCCTTGATGGCAGTTCCGGCATCACCGCCGTCACCGTTCCCGGCGCGGCATATACGCCCGCCAACCCACTTGCTCGCGTTGACAACGGCGGCAACGTGCTCACGTGGAAGTGGCACGTGCGCGCGCAGTTCTACAACGGCACAACCAGTTCCGCCACCAACCAGGTGTACGGCGCGTGGTCCGCGGCGCGCGAGTTCCGGATCTCGTGGACGGATCAGCCAACCAACCTGTACCCGGAAGACGAGGTCACCACGGTGCACTCGGACCTGTCCTTCAGCTGGGACGCGGTTGCCGGAGCGGCCAAGTACCGCGTCACGTTCGGCACCGCCGTTGAGGGTAGCGGCGAGAACATCACGATCCTCAACCCCATCGTGCGGGACGTCTACACGACCACCTACATCCCCACCGCGCAGGTGTCTGACACCACGCGCTTCTGGCAGGTCACCCCACTGGACTATGCAGGGAACTTGGGCACGCCGTCGGCCGTGCACCAGTACCGCAAGAAGTGGGGAACGCAGATCGCTCCCTCTGCTCCCGCGGACCTTGGCGACGTAGCGCCGGAGACCATCACCGGCTCCACGGACTACGCGTCGATGCCGCAGATATACCTTTCCGACCTCAACCTCGAGTGGGAGCCCCTCAACAGGGCCACGTACTACCAGGTGGAGGTGCGCGACAACCTCTCGAACGTCATGACGTGCAACACGCCCAACACGTCTGCGACGATCATCGCGTACTACGCGGACGGCCTCGACAACAGTGGCACCAGCCAGGTGCTCAAGGGCGCCGCGACGTGCCTGTGGAACTCTGAGGCCGCGAAGCGCATCCAGTCTGGCCGCGACTACAACTGGCGCGTGCGTGCCGTGGACCTGTCCGGAGCCTCCTCGACGTCCTACCAGGGGAGCCTGCCTGCGGGTGCTCAGCTTTCGAGCTGGTCTCCCGTGCGCCACTTCTACGTGAAGACCGAGGACCGCACGATCCCCACGTCGTTCCCGATCACCCTTGATCAGGGGGCGTTCACGGATGACAACCCCACCGACATCGCGGGCCAGCCCGCACCGCTGATGACGTGGGGAGCCTCCGGGCAGATCGTCAATGGGAACTGGGCGTTTGTTGACGGCTACGAGGTCATCCTTTACAAGAACCCGCAGCGCACCGCAGAGATTGCGCGCTTCCGCACCCCGAGCACCACGGCTCGCATCAATGCCGTCTTCGCGGATAACACCACGGCCAACCCGTACTACGCGTCCGTGCGGCCCATCGTGCCCGGTAACTGGAGCTCGGCCAATATCAGCGTGGTGGGCGGCATCGAGAACGAGACCACGGACTCCTTCATTTGGGAGAAGGCGAGCCACCCGCTCACCGGTTTGGCTACGGAGACGTTGTCCGACGGCTCGGTGCGGCTCTCGTGGAGCCCGCAAGCAGTCACGGGTATCGAAGACGGCGGCAGCCGCGGCTACCAGGTGCGGGTCTACAACGGCGACGTCATCCAGGGCATTGCGAAGAAGGTGGAGTTCCCCTTCTTCATGGCGCAGAAGGCGGGTTCCAACAGCGAGGGCGAGTTCCCAAGCACCCCGTCAGACACTCCGCTGCCTCCAGGCAACAACTACTCGTTTGATGTTGCTACGCTTGACGCTAACGGCAACCCGGGCCCCGTGACCCGCTCCGGCAAGTTCAGCGTTGGAATCGTCGCTCCCGAGGTCACCGAGGCCGCGAAGGTGGTTGGCAGCGCCGCGACCGTTGAGTGGGCCTCTGTCCCCGGCGCGCTCAAATACTCGCTGCAGTACCGCAAGGTGGGCACCGCGAGTTGGACAACGGTCGCCAACATCTCGCAGACCGCTGCCACGATCAACGGCCTCGACAACGGCCCTTACGAGTGGCAGGTGCGCACGCACGACGCCTCCAACCAGACGTCCAACGTGAGCGCATACTCGGCCACCCAGACGTTCTCCGTTGGCGCCGCTTCTTCCGCAATCGAGTTGGACGGCACGGCCGTGCTCGCCCTCAACGACCGTGTGCTGCGGTGGACGTCGTCGGTGGAGGGTGCCACGCGCTTCCAGGTGCAGTTCGCCACCGATGCCGCGTTCTCTCAAGACATCAAGACGTACGAGACCGTGGCGAGCTCGTTCGCGATTCCGGACGCGCTCGTCGCCGCGAAGCAGTACTTCTGGCGCGTCAAGGCGCTCTCTGAGCCCGTGGGCTCCGGGACCGCGCTCAAGGTGTTGGCCACCTCCGCGAACGGGTCGTTCACCGCCCGCACCACCCCCGTGCAGGTGACAGGGCTCAAGCTCACGCGGGCCGGAGTTGGCCTCACCGCCTCGTGGACGCAGCTCACCGGAGCCAACGCCGGTACTGACGACCCCATCACCTACGTGGTGGCGTACCGCGAGAAGAGCGTCACGGGAGACTGGTCGGCAGCCACCGAGGTCACCACGGCCGCTCTCGCCACGAGCGTCACGATCCCGGAGCTCACCCCTGGTACGACCTACGAATTCCGTGTGGCCGGCAAGAACACGGAAGGCACGGGACCGTGGTCCACGGTAGTGGAGCTGGCCACAGCGTCGGCCCCGCTTGCGGCGCCAACGGTGACGGCAACGCCAAAGGTGGGCGAGGTGCAACTGAAGATCGGCACCGTCGGCGCCAACGGCAACAGCCCCATCACCGGCTACCTGGTCTCTCACCGCCGCAGCGGAGACGTCGAGTGGACGTACACCACTATTCCCGTGGTCTCCACGTACTCGCTCACGGGTCTGATCAACACCACGGACTACGACATCGCCGTGGCGGCCGTGAACCTCATCGGTACTGGGCCATCCACTCAGGTGAGTACGCGCACACTTGGCACGCCGTCGGCCCCTCAGGACGTGAAGGTGACGCGCGGGGACAAGGTCGCCACGATCACGTGGGCGGCGCCGCTCGAGCCCAACGGCACCATCACCAACTACGTGGTGGAAAAGCGGACTGGCACCACGGGAACGTGGACCACCGCGGCCACCGTGAGCGGCACCACGCTCACGTACCAGGTGAAGAGCCTCACCAACGGCACCGCCTACAACTTCCGCGTGGTGGCGAAGACGGCGAACGGCACGGGAACGTACTCGAGCATCGTGGCCGCAACTCCCGCGGGCAAGCCGCTGGCCCCAAGCTCAGTGAAGGCCACATCGTCCAAGGGCGTCATCACGGTGACGTGGAAGAAGCCGTCCTCGAACGGCTCGGCGATCACGTCGTTCCTGGTGAAGTACTCCACGAACAACAAGACCTGGTACACGCTCAAGACCACGAGCGCCTCGACGCTCAAGGTGACCACCACCAAGGGCACCAAGGGCAAGAAGGTGTACTTCAAGGTGTATGCGAAGAACGCGCTTGGCTACTCGGTGGCGAGCAGCACGGCAAGCGTCACTCGCAAGTAGGCACTCGTTGCGGCACGGCGAAGCGTCGTGCCGCGCGGGTGACCTGAGTCCGGTACGCTTACCCAAAACCGACATCCTTTAAGTCCGTCCTGCGAGGCGGGGAAGGAGGTCGCCAGGTGACTGGGACCATTCTTGGCGCGCCCGACATCCAACGGGCAATCACGCGCATCGCTCACGAGATCGTGGAGCGCAACGACGGCGCCGCATCCATTGTTCTGCTGGGTATCCCCACGCGTGGGCTTCCGCTGGCACACCGCCTGGCCCACGCTCTGGCCGGGATCGAGCCTGCGTTCGACCACGCGGCACGCACGGGGGCCATCGACATCACGATGTACCGCGATGACCTGCATCGCCATCCCACGCGGGCCATCGGCACCACCACGCTTCCTGACGTGGGAATTGATGGCGCCACAGTGGTGCTTGTGGACGACGTGTTCCACACGGGCCGCACCATTCGTGCCGCGCTGGATGCGATCAGCGACTTCGGCAGGCCCGATGTTGTGCAGCTTGCTGTGCTGGTGGATCGCGGCCACCGCGAACTTCCCATTCGCGCGGATTACGTGGGCAAGAACATCCCCACCTCGCGCAGCGAGCGGGTGGACGTGCACCTGAGCGAGATTGACGGCGCGGATGAGGTCATCCTGCGCCGCGCGCAGGATGAAGAGGGCGGGGACGAGTCATGAAGCACCTCCTCGATGCCAAGGAGATCTCCCGCGAGGACGCGATTCTCATCCTCGACACGGCCGCCCAGATGGCGGCCACCCAGGAGCGCGAGATCCGCAAGCTGCCCACGCTGCGCGGAAAGACGGTGGTGAACCTCTTCTTCGAGGACTCCACGCGCACGCGCATCAGTTTTGAGGCCGCGGCCAAGCGGCTCAGCGCGGACGTCATCAACTTCTCCGCGAAGGGCTCATCGGTCTCCAAGGGCGAGTCCCTCAAGGACACGGCCTTGACCCTCCAGGCCATGGGCGCCGACGCCGTGGTGGTGCGGCACTGGGCGAGCGGAGCGGCGGAGCGGCTCGCAACGTCGGGCTGGATTCATGGCAGCGTGCTGAATGCCGGCGACGGCACGCACCAGCACCCAACCCAAGCGCTCCTAGACGCGTTTACGATCCGCAAGCACCTCGTCGGCCCGCCTGAGGGCGCTGGGCTCGATGGCCTGCGGGTGGCGATCGTTGGGGACATCCTGCACTCGCGCGTGGCGGGGTCCAACGGCTACCTGCTGCCCACGCTTGGCGCTGATGTGACCGTGGTGGCACCGCCAACGCTGCTTCCCGTTGGCCTCGGCGCCAGGGACGAGCTTGAGGTCTTCTATACGCTCGACGACGCACTCGACGCCCACGACTACGACGCGATCATGATGCTGCGCGTGCAGCGCGAGCGCATGACCGGCGGGGGAGCGGCCTTCTTCCCCAGCCCCGAGGAGTACACGCGCCTCTATGGCCTTGACGCCGCGCGCATGGCCCGCCTCCCTGACCACGCGATTGTCATGCACCCTGGGCCCATGAACCGCGGCCTCGAGATCAGCGCCGAGGCCGCCGATTCGCCCCGTTCCGTGATCGTCGAGCAGGTGGCGAACGGCGTCGCGGTCCGCATGGCCGCCCTGTACTTGCTGCTTGCTGGAGAGGAGGCCGCGGAATGACGTCGCGCGCCGTGCTCATTGAGAATGTCTCGCTGCTTGGCGAGGAGGACGGAACGCTCTTCCTGTCCGACGGCCTGCTCGCGGATCCTGCGAGCGCACCTGACGATGCGGTCAGGATCGACGGCAGTGGCCTCGTGGCGCTGCCGGGTCTCGTTGACCTTCACACGCACTTGCGCGAGCCCGGCAGGGAAGATGCGGAGACGATCGAGTCCGGCTCGCGTTCCGCGGCCCGGGGAGGCTTCGCCGCGGTGTTCGCGATGGCCAACACCACGCCGGTTGCGGACACGGCAGGCGTCGTGGAGCAGGTGTGGTCTCGAGGGCGCGAAGTTGGCCTGGTTGACGTGTTCCCCGTGGGCGCCGTCACGGTTGGACTTGGGGGCACCCAGCTCAGCGAAATGGGCGCCATGGCGATGTCGCGAGCGCACGTGCGCGTCTTCAGCGATGACGGCAAGTGCGTCCACGATCCCGTGATCATGCGCCGCGCCCTTGAATACGCCAAGACGTTCGACGGCGTCATCGCGCAGCATGCCCAGGATCCGCGCCTCACGGATGGCGCCCAAATGCATGAGGGAGTGGTTTCCGCACAACTCGGCCTCGCCGGGTGGCCCGCGGTTGCCGAGGAGTCGATCATCGCTCGCGACGTGCTCCTTGCGGGCCATGTGGGCTCGCGCTTGCACGTGTGCCACGTGTCGACGGCCGGTTCGGTGGACATCATCCGCTGGGCCAAGAGCCGCGGTATCAACGTCACGGCGGAGGTCATGCCACACCACCTGCTGCTCACGGACGAGTCCGTTCGCGGCTACGACCCCCGCTTCAAAGTCAATCCTCCGTTGCGCACGCAAGCGGACGTTGACGCGGTGCGCGCTGGCCTTGCGGACGGCACCATCGACATCGTCGCCACGGATCACGCGCCTCACCCAGACGAGGACAAGGACTGCGAGTGGGGCGCGGCCGCGATGGGAATGATCGGCCTTGAGACCGCGCTCGGAATTGTGCAGAAGACGATGGTGGACACGGGCCTGCTGACGTGGGCGCACGTGGCGCAGAAGATGTCTTCGACGCCCGCGCGCATCGGGCGAGTGGATGCCCAGCATGGCCGCCCGCTGACGAAGGGCGAGCCCGCAACGGTTACGCTGGTAGACCCGGCGCTGGCCTGGACCGTTGACCCCACCAAGACTGCGAGCCGCAGCAACAACTCTCCGTTTGGCGGGATCGAATTGCCCGGCCGCGCGGTGGCCACGTTCCTGCGCGGAGCGCCCACGTACCTAGATGATCGATTCGAAGGGCTGTTTGCATGAGCGCCGCGGTACTCGTCCTGGAAGATGGCACCACCTTTGAGGGCCAGGCCTACGGTGCCGAGGGGCAGACGCTGGGCGAGATCGTCTTCAACACGGGCATGACGGGTTACCAAGAGACGCTCACGGACCCCAGCTATCACAAGCAGATCGTGGTCATGACGGCGCCGCACATCGGCAACACCGGCATGAATGACGAGGACCCGGAAAGCCGCCGGATTTGGGTGGCCGGCTACGTGGTGCGCGATCCCGCCCGACGGCCCAGCAACTGGCGTTCGAAGCGCTCGCTTGACGAGGTGCTGGCTAAGGAAGGGATCGTGGGGCTGAGTGGTATCGACACGCGCCAGCTGACGCGCATCCTGCGGTCCAGCGGCGTCATGAAGGCGGGGATCTTCTCCGGCGATGCGCTGGCTCCGGTGCCCGAGCTGGTGGCGCGGGTCAAGGCGGGGGACGACATGAAGGGTGCCGCGCTCGCCCGCGAGGTCTCCGTGCCGGACGAGTACACCGTGGAACCCCCAGCGGGCACGCCGGTCACGCGCCACGTGGTGGCCGTGGACCTTGGCATCAAGGCGATGACGCCGGAGCTCATGGCGGCTCGCGGCATGCGCGTGACCGTGGTGCCTGCGACCGTCACGGCCGAGGAGATCCTCGCGAAGAAGCCCGATGGGGTGTTCTTCAGCAACGGCCCCGGCGACCCTGGTGCGGACGACGCCTCCGTGGAGACCCTGCAGGGCGTGTTGCGCGCGGGAGTGCCGTTCTTCGGCATTTGCTACGGCAACCAGATTCTTGGCCGCGCGCTCGGATATGGCACCTACAAGCTCCAGTTTGGGCACCGCGGCATCAACCAGCCCGTCGTGGACCGCACCACCGGCAAGGTCGAGATCACTGCCCACAACCACGGGTTCGCCGTCGACGCCCCACTGGAGGGAGCGTCGGACAGCCCCGCAGGGTTCGGAAAGGTGCGTGTGAGCCACGTGAACCTCAACGACGACGTGGTCGAGGGCCTCGAGTGCCTCGACATCCCCGCGTTCTCGGTGCAATACCACCCGGAGGCCGCTGCCGGCCCGCACGATGCCGGGTACCTCTTTGACCGCTTCGACGCCCTCATGGAGGATGCCAAGTAATGCCAAAGCGCCAGGACATCAACTCCGTTCTCGTCATCGGTTCCGGCCCCATCGTCATCGGCCAGGCATGTGAGTTCGACTACTCAGGTACGCAGGCGTGTCGCGTGTTGCGCAGCGAGGGAATCCGAGTAGTTCTACTCAATTCGAACCCGGCCACCATCATGACGGACCCCGAGTTTGCTGACGCCACCTACGTGGAGCCCATCACCACCGAGGTCATCGAGGCGATCATCGCCAAGGAGCGCCCCGACGCGATGCTCGCGACTCTCGGCGGCCAGACGGCCCTCAACGCGGCCATCGCGGTGGCAGAGGCGGGGATCCTTGAGAAGTACGGCGTGGAACTCATCGGCGCCAACCTCGAGGCGATCAACCTCGGCGAGAACCGCGAGCTCTTCAAGGGCGTGGTGGAGCGTTGCGGCGCGGACAGCGCACGCAGCCACATCTGTCACACGATGGAGGAGTGCCTCGCGGCGGCAGAGGACCTCAAGTACCCGGTGGTCGTGCGCCCGTCCTTCACGATGGGAGGCCTTGGTTCTGGCTTCGCGTACGACGAGGAGGACTTGCGCCGCATCGCTGGCGCCGGTCTGCACTACAGCCCCACCACCGAGGTGCTCCTCGAGGAGTCGATCCTGGGCTGGAAGGAGTTCGAGCTCGAGCTCATGCGCGACAAGGCAGACAACGTCGTTGTGGTCTGCTCGATCGAGAACGTGGACCCCGTTGGCGTGCACACCGGCGACTCGGTGACTGTGGCCCCCGCCTTGACCCTCACCGACCGCGAGTACCAGCGCATGCGCGATGTTGGCATTGCGATTATCCGCGAGGTGGGCGTAGACACGGGCGGCTGCAACGTGCAGTTCGCGATCGAGCCCAACACGGGCCGGCTCATCGTCATCGAGATGAACCCGCGTGTCTCCCGCTCCTCCGCGCTCGCCTCCAAGGCAACGGGCTTCCCGATCGCCAAGATCGCGGCCCGCCTGGCAATCGGCTACACGCTCGATGAAATCCCCAATGACATCACGGGCTCCACGCCGGCGAGCTTTGAGCCCACCCTTGACTACATTGTCGTCAAGGTGCCGCGATTCGCGTTCGAGAAGTTCCCTGCAGCCGATCCCGTGCTCACCACCACCATGAAGTCCGTTGGTGAGGCCATGGCCATTGGCCGCAACTTCACCGAGGCCCTCGGTAAGGCGCTGCGCTCGATCGACAAGCGCGCCGCGAACTTCCACTGGGACGGCGACTTCCCCACAGGAGAGGCGCTCACCGAGCTCCTGGAGGCCATCACGGTTCCCACCGAGCACCGCCTCGTGCAGACCCAGCAGGTGCTGCGAGCAGTGCGCGCGGGTCACGCCGACCTCGAGGACGTCTACAACGCCACGGGCATCGACCCCTGGTTCCTCGACCAGATCCTCCTCATGAACGAGGTGGCGCATGACGTCGCGCACGCCGCGGAACTCACCCCAGAGATCCTCCGCCTCGCGAAGGAGCACGGCCTCGCGGACGCCCAAATTGCCAGCCTGCGCGGTCTTGAGGAGAGCGCGGTCTTTACCCAGCGTCGGGCAGCAGGGGTGACGCCCATCTACAAGACCGTTGACACGTGTGCCGCCGAGTTCGAGGCGCGCACGCCGTACCACTACAGCTCCTACGACGCCGAGAACGAGGTGCAGCCGCGCGACCGCGAAGCGATCATCATTCTTGGCAGCGGCCCCAACCGCATCGGCCAGGGCATCGAATTCGACTACTCGTGCGTGCACGCGGCGCTGAGCCTCAAGGGCGAGTTCGAGACCATCATGGTCAACTGCAATCCCGAGACCGTGTCCACCGACTACGACACCGCGAACCGCCTCTACTTTGAGCCGCTCACCTTCGAGGACGTCATGGCGGTCTACGACGCCGAGGTTGCCGCGGGTCCGGTCAAGGGCATGCTCGTGCAACTTGGCGGGCAGACGCCGCTCAGTTTGGCGCAGCGCCTGGCCGACGCTGGGGTGCCCATTCTTGGCACGTCGCCTGAGGCGATCGACAACGCCGAGGACCGAGCGGCCTTTGGGCGCGTGCTCGCAGAGGCGGGCCTCCCGGCTCCCGCGTACGGCACGGCGCACGGCATCGACGAGGCGATCGAGATCGCGGAGGGGATCGGCTACCCGGTCTTGGTGCGGCCCTCGTATGTGCTCGGCGGGCGCGGCATGGAGATCGTCTACGACCGCGCTCAGCTCGAGGATTACGGCACGCGAATGCACCTCGTGGGTGATCACGCGTCGGATGCTCCACTCCTGGTAGATCGCTTCCTGGATGACGCGATCGAGATCGACGTGGACGCGCTCTACGACGGCGAGGAACTGTTCCTCGGCGGCGTCATGGAGCACATCGAAGAGGCGGGAATCCACTCCGGCGACTCGGCCTGCGTGCTGCCCCCAGTCACGCTGTCCAAGATGGAACTTGAGCGCATTCGCGTCTCCACGGAGGCCCTCGCCCGGGGAATCGGCGTGCGCGGCCTCATGAACGTGCAGTTTGCGCTCGTCAGCGACGTGCTGCACGTGCTCGAGGCGAACCCGCGCGCGTCCCGCACCGTGCCGTTCGTGGCGAAGGCAACGGGCGTTCCGCTAGCGACCGCCGCGGCGCTCGTCATGGCCGGCTCCTCGATCGCGGAGCTTCGCGCGAGCGGGGTGCTGCCGCACCACGACGCCACGCGCATCGATCCGGAACAGCGCATCGCGGTGAAGGAGGCAGTGCTCCCGTTCAAGCGATTCCGCACTCACGCGGGCACGGTCGTTGACACCGTGCTTGGCCCGGAGATGCGCTCCACGGGCGAGGTCATGGGATTCGACACCACCTTCCCGCTCGCGTTCGCCAAGTCCCAGGCCGCCGCCTTTGGTGGCCTGCCGAAGGGCGGCAAGGCGTTTGTGTCGATGGCGGATCGCGACAAGCGCTCCATCACGTTCCCCGTCGCGCGGCTACGCCAGCTTGGGTTCGAGATCCTCGCCACCGACGGCACCGCACTCGTACTCCAGCGCAACGGCATCCCCTCGACCGTGGTGCGCAAGAACTCCCAGGGACGCGGCCCCAACGGCGAGCCCACGATCGTTGACCTCATCAACAATGGCGAGGTGGCGCTCGTCATCAACACACCTTCGGGGCAGGGCGCGCGAGCCGACGGCTACGAGATTCGCGCGGCCGCGACCGCCGCCGACAGTGCCATCGTCACCACCACTCAGCAACTGGCTGCCGCGGTTTTGGCCATCGAGGTGATTCAACATCGCGAATTCGATGTTCTTTCACTTCAGGACGCCGCCGCGCCTACAGACGTTGGCGCAGGTAACATGGCGACTAACCGATGAATGGGGGAGTGACCTTGCAGTTCGGTGAGCGGCTCGATCGTGCCATGCGTGAGTGGGGTCCGCTCTGCGTCGGCATCGATCCGCACCCTTCGCTCTTGGCGCAGTGGGGTCTTCCGGACACCGCAGAGTCGCTGCTCGCCTTTGGCGAGGCCGTCATCGAAGCAAGCGTCCGATCCGCGGCCGCAGTCAAGCCCAATGCGGCCTTCTTCGAGCGCCATGGTGCACGGGGAATCGCGGCGCTGGAGCGGATCCTCGGATCCGCTCGCGAACAGGGCCTCATCACGATCCTCGACGCCAAGCGCGGAGACATTGGCTCCACGATGCAGGCGTACGCGGAAGCCTTCCTCAAGCCTGGGGCACCCCTTGAGGCCGACGCTGTAACGCTCTCCCCGTACCTCGGCTTCGGTTCGCTCGCGCCCGCGCTAGAGCTGGCTGAAACCAATGGCAAGGGCGTGTTCGTGCTCGCCCTCACCTCCAATCCAGAAGGTGCGTCCGTTCAGCACGCCGAGGGGCGCGACGGGCCCGTGGCCAGAGCAATTGTGGAAGCCGCCGCCGAACTCAACAGGGGCGCCCAACCCATGGGTAGCGTCGGGCTGGTTGTTGGTGCAACCGTAGGCGACGCGGCCGCCGAACTGGGCATAGATCTTGCAGCGGCGAATGGGCCGCTGCTCGCACCTGGGGTTGGCGCCCAGGGCGCGACACCCGCCGATGTGGCGAAGGTGTTCGGGAACGCGACGAGCAGGGTGCTCGTCAGCCAATCACGAGGGGTGCTGCAGGCGGGCCCCTTCATTGAGAAGCTCCGCGGAGCTATTCAGGCGGCCGCAGGGGCCGCCGCGTACATCCTCACTCCCGTAGACGAGGATTAGGGGAAGGGAACACCATGGCAACTCCGGAGCTTTCCGACGAGCAACGCGCCGCCGCATTGGTCAAGGCCACGGCAGTGCGAAGTGCACGCCGCGTGTTCAAGGAGCAGCTGGCGGCTGGAGAATTCACGCTTGCCGCCGCAATCGACCGCGCCAAGGGGGATGAGGCCCTCGCCGGCATTCGCGTGCACGACCTTGTCCAGTGCCTGCCCGGCATTGGCCCCAAGCGTGCCACGCAAATCATGGACGAGATTGGGATCTCACACGTTCGCCGCATTCGCGGGCTCGGCCAGCACCAGGTGGCCGCGCTCATCGAGCGCGAGCGCAGGTGATTCGCGGCAGATGAGCAGACTGACGGTCCTTGCCGGGCCAACGGCCGTGGGCAAGGGCACGGTGGTTCGCGCCCTTCGCGAGCGCGAACCTCATCTCTGGATTTCCGTGTCCGCGACCACGCGCGCGCCGCGGCCAGGGGAAATCGACGGCGTCCACTACTTCTTTGTGACGCCCGAGCGGTTCGACGAGATGATCGCTGGCGGCGAGCTCTTGGAGTGGGCAGTTGTGCATGGGGTGCACCGTTACGGCACTCCGCGGGCGCCGGTTGAGGAGCACCTTTCGCGGGGTGTTCCCGTGGTGCTGGAGATCGACCTGCAGGGTGCCCGGCAGGTCAAGCAGACGATGCCGGATGCGCTTTTCGTGTTCTTGGCGCCGCCTTCATGGGATGAACTCGTTAACCGTCTCGTTGGGCGCGGCACCGAGGGGCCCGAGGAGCAGGAGCGGCGTCTCGAGACCGCTCGCGAGGAGCTTGAGGCGGAGGCCGAGTTCGACGAGGTCATCATCAACGACACAGTGGAGCACGCCGCCGAGCAGCTTGAGGCGCTCATCGACGCTACGCGCTGATCACCTCTCCACACATTTTGCAGTGCGGCGATGACCGCCATGTCATATACCAGGCATGATGCTTTTCGCATTGAGGTTCAACGCCGCGTTTGTGTGGAGCAGCGACGGACCTGACCCGGCTTGGGGGCCAAACAGGCAACCGCACGGTAGACTTAAGCGGTTTGAAACAAGCATTGGAGTAATTGTGGCCGGAACCGTTGCCGCCCCCGAGGGCATCACCAACCCTCCCATTGACGAGCTGCTCGCCAAGGTGGACTCGAAGTACGCGCTCGTGATCTACAGCTCCAAGCGCGCTCGTCAGATCAACGCCTACTACGAGGCGTTGACTGAGGGTCACTTTGAGAACGTTGGCCCGCTTGTCGAGGCCGACTCCACTGACAAGCCGCTCTCTGTCGCTCTGCGCGAGATCAACCAGGGCGGCCTCCTCGAGCTTGGACGCACCGAGGACTAACCATGCGTGTGCTGCTGGGCGTGACCGGCGGCATTGCCGCGTACAAGGTGGCGCTCGTCTTGCGCCGCCTCGCAGAGGACGGCCATGACGTCCGCGTCATCCCCACCGCCGCCTCGCTGAACTTCGTTGGGCGCGCCACATGGGAGGCGCTGAGCGGCCACCCCGCGCCAACAGACACCTTCGAGGATGTCCCCTCGGTGCAGCATGTGCGCCTTGGCCAGAGCGCCGACCTCGTGCTCGTCGCACCCGCCACGGCTGACTTCCTCGCCGCATACGCGCGCGGAGAGGCGCGGGACCTCCTCGGAAACGCCCTGCTCGCAACGCACGCTCCCGTTCTGGTCGCGCCCGCGATGCACACCGAAATGTGGGAGCACCCCGCCACCCAAGCTAACGTCGCCACGCTCAAAGCCAGGGGCGTGCACGTGCTTGACCCGGCCGTCGGGCGGCTTACGGGGGCCGATAGTGGCCCCGGCCGCCTACCCGAGCCCGACGCTATTGTGGCCGCCGCGTACGCGGTCGCCGAGGGCGCTGGCTTGCCTTCGCAGGGGCCCGACGCTGGGTGGGGTGACCTTGCAGGCGTCCGGGTGGTGGTGACGGCAGGAGGCACGCGGGAACCGATCGATCCGGTGCGTTACCTGGGCAATCGCTCGAGCGGGCACCAGGGTTTCGCGATCGCGGAGGCCGCTCGAGAGCGCGGCGCGGAGGTCACCGTCGTCGCCGCGAACGTGTCGCTTCCCGTGTCCGAGGGAGTGAATCGCATCGACGTGTCCACGGGGACGGAGCTGGCGCACGCGATCGAGACGGTCGAGGACGAATGCGACGTGCTGGTCATGGCGGCCGCAGTCGCGGACTTCGCGCCAGCGCAGCGCAGCGATCACAAGATCAAGAAGGCAGGAAACGGCGGCCTCACTCTGGAGTTGGTGCCCACCGAGGACCTGCTGCGAGGGCTCGTGGAGCGTGGAACCGTTCCGGTTGTGGTGGGATTTGCCGCGGAGACGGGCGATGACGCCGCGAGCGCCGCGGAACATGCGGCGGCCAAAGCGCGGCGCAAGGGTGCCGCGCTGCTCGTCTTTAACGAGGTGGGCACCACCAAGGGGTTTGGCGACGTTCCCAACTCGGTGCGGATCCTCGACGCGGCAGGTGCGGAGGTGGCCGCGGCCTCCGGCTCAAAGCTCGCCGTTGCCCACGCGGTGTTGGACGCCATCGCGAGTCTGGGGACAATCCGCAAGAGCGTCTGAGGCTCGCACTAGACTCGCCGCATGCGCCTTTTCAGCTCCGAATCCGTGACCGAGGGCCACCCGGACAAGGTCTGCGACCAAATCTCCGATTCGATCCTCGACGCGATGCTCGAGCAAGACCCGCTCTCGCGAGTGGCCGTCGAGACAATGGTGACTACCGGACTCGTCCACGTTGCCGGCGAGGTCAGCACCGAGTCGTACGTCGATATACCAGGCATCATCCGCAAGGTCGTGACGGACATCGGCTACACGTCCTCGAAGGTGGGCTTTGACGGCGCCCTGTGCGGAGTGTCGGTGAGCATCGGCGAACAGAGCCCCGACATCTGGCAGGGCGTTGGCCACGCCACCGACTCAAGCGATGACGAGCTGGGCGCAGGAGACCAGGGCCTCATGTTCGGGTACGCGTGCGACGACACCCCGCAACTGATGCCACTGCCCATCGCCATGGCCCACGCGCTCACGCAGCGCCTCGCGAAAGTGCGCACGGAGGGGATACTCGAGGGCCTTCGCCCCGACGGCAAGGCACAAGTGACCATCGCCTACGACGGCGACATTGCGCGCTCTGTCGACACCGTGGTGGTGTCGAGCCAACATTCTGAGGCATGGCCCATTGGTGAGCTGCGTGGCGCGATCGAGGCAGAGGTGATCTCGCCCGTGCTCGCTGCGTTCGAGATCGAAAGCGCCGGCCATCGTTCGCTCATCAATCCCACGGGTCGCTTTGAGGTGGGCGGCCCTGCGGGGGACGCGGGGCTGACGGGACGCAAGATCATCGTCGATACCTACGGCGGCATGGCGCGCCACGGAGGCGGCGCGTTCAGCGGCAAGGATCCCTCCAAGGTGGACCGCAGCGCCGCCTACGCGATGCGCTGGGTGGCCAAGAACGTGGTCGCCGCGGGTCTCGCGCGCCGATGCGAGGTGCAGGTGGCTTACGCGATCGGCACCGCGCACCCCGTTGGCCTCTACGTTGAGACCTTCGGCACGGAAACCGTGGATCCTGCCCGCATCGCGAGCGCCATCGACGAGGTCTTTGACCTGCGCCCGTCGGCAATCATCGACGCCCTCGAGCTTCGCCGCCCCATCTACGCGGCCACGGCCGCATACGGCCACTTTGGGCGCGAGCTTTCAGAGTTCACCTGGGAGCGCACGGACCGTGTGGACCAGCTGCGGAGCGCTGCCCAATAACCTCTGACCCGCCCCGCACTGTCGCTCGCGTTTGCATCGACAGCGCCCTGCCGCACCTCGATAGGCCCTTCGACTACCTGGTGCCCGCAGACCTTGCGCAGGTGGTGACGGTGGGTTCGCGCGTGCGTGTGCGCTTCGCGGGGCGGCTCATCAACGCCGTCGTAGTCGCGATCACGGAAGGAAGCGACTTCGAGGGCAAACTGAGCCCCATCCATTCGGCCGGGGGCGTTCCTTCGTACACCGCGCGCGCCATCGAGCTCGCGCAAGCGGTAGCGCGACGCTACGGCGGCTCGTTGTGGGACGTGCTGCGCCTCATGGCGCCGCCGCGCGTGGCGAGCCTCGAGGATCGCGACTGGACGGGCCCCGCGGGCGTCGAGAGCCGCTATACCGATGCGGCAGCTGCTGCGCAGCCACAGTCAGGGATCGACGTGCACGAGCTCGCCCGCGGCGCGCGCGTGGTGTGGCAGGCACTTCCGGAGCCGGGCAGGGCAGCGGGTACTCCAGTCACGGCCCTTGCCGCGGCCGCCGTACACGCCGCCCGCAGCGAGCAGTCCGCGATCCTGGTGGTTCCCGATGCCAGGGCGCTCGCCGCCGTGGAGGCCGAACTTGCCCGCCTTGGCCTTCGCCGGTGGAACGTCAGGGCCGGGGGAGAGGTCGCTGTGCTTGACGCCGATGACGGCGCAAATGCGCGGTACGGCTCCTACTTGGCCGCAATGAGCGGACTTGCGCGAATAGTGCTTGGTACCAGGCCTGTTGCGCTGCAACCGGTGCCGTCGCTGGGCTTTGTTGCCGTATGGGATGACGGCTCGCCCACGTACGACGACCCCCACGCCCCGTACTACAACGCCCGCTCCGTCGCGGCGTGGCGAGCGGATCTTGAGGGCGCTGGCATGCTGCTCGCGTCGTATGTCCCAACGGTCGAGGCGCTCGCCCTCGCCGAACACGGGTGGGCGGAACTGGTCGCTCCGGATCGCGCCACCGTACGCTCTGCGGTGCCCGCCGTCGAAGTCATCGGTGACGACAAGCGCATCGCGGAGGGCGCCTCTGGCTGGCACTGGATGCCGGGCACGGTATGGCGCGCCGCCCGCAGGGCCGTGGCGGAGGGCCCTGTCGCGATCGTGGTGCCGCGAACGGGCTACGTGCGCGCGGTCGCGTGCGCGGCGTGCGGCGAGTGGGCCGCGTGCAGGGCCACGGTGGACGGGGAGCCGTGTGGCGGCACGCTGCGCCAGGACCACGTTACCGGCCCGCTCGTGTGCAGGGACTGCGGTGCGGAGCAGCCGCATTGGCATTGCGCACAGTGCCACGGGGACCGCATCAAACAGGTTCGCCAAGGCGTTGAGCGCATCGCCGAGCAGGTGCAGGCGATGGCGAAGGACGTTGCTGTGGCCGTGAGTTCGGGAGCTACGGGAGTGCTGCCCGACGGCGCGGTCACCCAAGGCTTCGTCGTCGCCACGCCTGGGGCCGTGCCAGCAACGCCGGGAGGCTACGCTGCGGCCGTGGTCATTGGTGCCGAAGCGCCGGCGAGCGGGGAGCTGGGCGCTGAGGTTCGCGCGGTGCGCTGGTGGCTCAGCGTCGCGGCGCTCGTGCGCGAGCGCGGAGCAGGCGGCCGGGTGTTCTTGGTGGGAGCCCTGCCGGATGTGGCACGCCGCGCGCTCGAGACATGGGACCCGCTCGCGGCGGGTCAAGAGACTCTCGCGGAACGCGACGCCCTGGACCTTCCCCCAGCGCGGCGCAGCATCCAGCTCACCGGAACGCAGGCCGCCATCACGCTCGCGCTGAGCGTCTCCGTGGAAGGCGAGCGTCTTAACCGCCACCACGACGCGCAGGTGAGCCCCACCAAGGACGGTGCGCTCATGCTTGTGACGCGACGAAGCGCGCAGGCCATAATCGACGCCTTGCGCGCGCGGCAGGTTGAACTGAGCAAGGACGGTGAAGAGGGCTTCCGCATGCGGATAGACGGGCCGCTCGCGTTGTGATGCGCCTCGTAGGATGGGTGCCATGCGCGTAGTGTTCGCGGGCACCCCGCAGATTGCTGTTCCCGCGTTGCAGGCGATCATCGCCGCAGGGCATGACGTGGTTGCTGTCCTCACGCAACCGGACGCGCCCGGCAAGCGCGGCAAGGGGCTGGTGCCCAGCCCCGTGAACCTGGCCGCGCGCGAACTTGAACTGAACGTCCTCACCCCGGCCTCAGCGTCGGACCCCTCCACCGTGGCAACGATCACGGCCCTCAATGCGGATGTCGCCGCCGTCGTGGCCTACGGCCAGATTCTGCGGCCCGCCCTGCTTGGCGCCACCTCCCACGGCTGGGTCAACCTGCACTTCTCGGTGCTGCCAACGTGGCGAGGTGCGGCGCCCGTTCAGCGCGCGATCATGGCGGGGGACGACGTCACCGGCGCGTCCACGTTCGTGATTGAGCAGGGCCTGGACACGGGACCCGTGATCGGGACGCTCACCGAGCGCGTCCGGCACGATGACACAGCCGGCGTTCTGCTTGAGCGCCTCGCAGACCTGGGCGCTGGGCTGCTCGTGCACTCGCTTGAGGCGCTCGTTGGCGGCTACGCGGCCCCCATGGCGCAGCCAGAGGATGGGGTGAGCTACGCCCACAAGCTCTCGCGTGAGGACGCCTACGTGAACTGGGAGCTGCCCGCACACATCATCGACAGGCAGGTTCGGGGCGTCACCCCAGCGCCCGGCGCCTGGACAACACTGCCCGACGGCACGGTCGCCAAAGTTGGCCCCGTGAGGCTGCGCACGGGGCCGGGTTTGCCCCCTGGTCAGGTGGCTGCGCGCGCCGATGAGGTTGTGGTGGGCACCGGAACGCACCCCGTGGCGCTGACGTGGATCGCTCCCGCTGGCCGAAAGGCCATGGACGCGCGCGACTGGTGGCGCGGCGCACGGCTCGGCGATGCCGCGGTGTTGGGAGAGGCCTGATGTCGCCGGGCACAGCGATCGACGCGGCTCGCGAGGCGGCCTTCCGGTGCGTCAGAGACGTCGATGCCGACGACGCCTACGCAAATCTTGCGATGCCAGGGATTCTTTCTGCATTGCGGCTCAGCGGTCGCGATGCGGGCTTTGCGACGGAGCTCGCGTACGGCGCGCTGCGCATGCGCGGCTACTACGACGCGGTGATCGCCCATGCTGCCCGCAGGGATCCTTCTTCGCTCGACAACCCCGTGCGGTGGTCGCTGTGGCTGGGCGCCCATCAGGCGCTGTCGATGCGCGTGCCCGCGCATGCCGCGGTCTCGGAAACGGTAGATCTGGCCAGACGGCATGGCGGTCCGCGCGTTGCGCCCCTGGTGAATGCTGTGATGCGACGGATCGTGGAGAGGGAGCCAGCCGAATGGGCGGCCCTCGTCGCTCCAAGTGCCAGCCGCGAAGACCTCGCCTTGCGCCACTCGCATCCGTTGTGGGTGGTCAATGAACTCGCGGCCGCGCTTGCCGAGGACTCGCGGGCGCCGGAACTAGAGGCGCTGCTCGCTGCTGACAATGAGCCCGCCGCGGTGACCCTCGTTGCACGGCCGGGACTCGCGGAGAGGGACGCACTGCCTGGCACCCCCGCGCCGCTGTCACCGTGGGGCGTGACCCTCGCGGGAGGCGACCCTGGAGCGATACCAGAGGTAGCGTCGGGCACCGCGGCCGTGCAGGACGAGGGAAGCCAAGTGGTTGCGGGCGCGCTCGTTGCGCACCGTGAGGTGGCGCCGGGGGAGACGTGGCTCGATATGTGCGCCGGGCCCGGTGGCAAGGCCGCTCTGCTTGGAGCGCTCGCCGCGCAGCACGGCGCAACGGTGGACGCGAACGAGATCCACGAACACCGCGCACAGTTGGTGCGCAACGCGGTCAGGGCGCTTCCGGAGGGGGTGGTAACGGTCACGACGGCGGACTCACGAAACCTCGCGGCAAACGCCTACGACCGCGTGCTGCTGGATGCTCCGTGTACGGGGCTTGGCGCGCTACGGCGACGGCCAGAGGCGCGCTGGCGTCGCGAACCCGCCGACGTGGCGGCTCTCGCGGAGCTGCAAGCGGAACTTCTCGCTGCGGCCGCCGCCGCGGTCAAGCCTGGAGGCGTCGTCGCGTATGTGACGTGCTCGCCGGTGCTCGCGGAGACGCGGGACGTCGTGGCCGCCGCGCATGGCCTTGAACTCGTAGACGCCCGCCCCGCGGTCGCGGAGCTGACGGGCACGCCGCGCCGCAGCTGGGGACCGGGCCCACACGTGCAGCTGTGGCCGCACGTGCATGGCACGGACGCGATGTACCTCGCGATCCTCGAACGGCCCCGCGGGTAGGGTCGAGCCATGCGCATTGCCCCGTCGATCCTCTCCGCCGACTTCGCCAACCTTGAGCGCGACATCCGCGAGGTGAGCGACGCCGACATCCTTCACGTGGACGTGATGGACGGCCACTTCGTGCCTAACCTCACGCTTGGGCTTCCCGTGGTGGCACGGATCTGCCAGGTGGCGCCCATGCCCATCGACGTGCACCTGATGATCGAGGACCCGGATCGTTGGGCCGTGCAATACGCGGACGCCGGTGCCTTCTCCGTGACGTTCCACTACGAAGCGGCCACGAATCCGCGGCAAGTGGCCCGTGAGTTGCGGGCGGCTGGGGCACGCGCGTCGGTTGCCATCAAGCCTGGTACGCCCGTGGAGCGCGCCCTGGACCTGCTCGACGAGGTGGACATGGTGCTCGTCATGACAGTGGAACCTGGTTTTGGCGGTCAGGCGTTTATGGCGGACCAGATGAGCAAGTTTGAGACGCTGCGCGCGGCCGTGGACGCTTCTGGCGCGGACGTGTGGCTGCAGGTGGACGGCGGTATCGCTCGCGACACGATCGGCACGGTCGCCAAGGCGGGCGGAGACACGTTCGTTGCCGGATCGGCGATCTACCACGCCCACGATCGCAACGCGGAGGTGCGCGCGCTGCGTGACCTTGCCGAACGGGCAGCGCGTGACTAAGGCCTTCATGGACCGCGCGGTGTCGTTGGCCGCGCTTGGGCCCGCGCACGGCCCTAACCCGCGCGTGGGGTGCGTCATCGCGCTGCCCGACGCTGGTGAGGGTGCGGACGCGATCCTCGCCCAGGGTCACCACAAGGGGACAGGCACGGCCCATGCAGAGGCCGACGCTCTGGCGCAGGCGGCCGCGGCGGGAATTTCCGTTGAGGGCGCCACGGCCTACGTGACTCTTGAGCCGTGCAACCACACGGGACGCACGGGCCCGTGTGCCGTCGCTCTCGCCGATGCGGGCATCGCCCGCGTCGTCTACGCGGTCAAGGACCCCAATCCCACCGCCGCCGGTGGCGCCGAGTACCTGCGCTCTCGGGGGTTGGAGGTGGAGTTCGCTCCGCACGACGCCGCGCAAGAGTTGAACCGGCGCTGGCTTGTGGCGATGGCGCGCCAGCGGCCCTACGTGATCGCGAAGTGGGCCTCTACGCTCGATGGCCGCACCGCCGCGGCCGACGGCACCAGCTTCTGGATCACCGGCGAGGAGGCCCGCGAGCACGCCCACCAGGTACGGGCAGCCGTTGACGCGATCATCGTGGGCACGGGAACGGTCGCCATTGACGATCCCGAGTTGAGCGCGCGCCCAGCGGGCGTCGCGGAACCGCATCAGCCGCTGCGACTCGTGATGGGCGAGCGCGACACACCGGGCGCAAAGGTCTGGCGCGACGCCAATGCCGCGCGTGTGAGCTCACGTGACCCCAGCGTCGGGCTGGAAAAGGCGTGGGAGCGCGAATGCCGCGTGGTGCTCGTCGAGGGCGGAGCCACGGTGACAAGCGCGTTCCTTGCCGCGGGCCTCGTGGACGAGGTGCACGCGTACATAGCGCCCGCGATCTTAGGCGAGGGGCCAAGTGCGGTGTCCGGGCTGGGAATCGGCACCATGGCGGACGCGTTGAGAGGCAGGGACGTGACCGTGACCCGCCTTGGCGTGGATACGCTGGTCACCGCTGTTTTCACGAAGGAGACCTGATGTTCACCGGGCTTGTCGAGGCCGTAGGCACCGTGACCGCTATCGCGGAGCATGGCGCGCAGTCGCAGTTGACCATTGCGACTCCCGGATGGGGCGGCGACCTCGAGTTTGGCGAGTCGATCGCGGTTAATGGGGTGTGCCTTACGGTCGCTAAGCACTCCGGTGACGAGTGGGTTGCCGACGTGATGCGCGTGACGCTCGAGACCACATCCATTGGCGCGCTTGAGGTGGGCGCGCGAGTCAATCTGGAGCGCGCGCTGCGTGCTGACGCTCGGCTCGGCGGGCACATCATGCAAGGTCACGTCGATGGGACCGCCGAGCTGGTGGCGAAGGACTCTCAGCCCGATTGGACCGACCTCACGTTCCGGATTGCCCCCGAGTACGCGCGCTACGTGGTGCGCAAGGGATCGATAGCGCTGAACGGGGTGTCGCTGACGGTGGCCGAGCTCGTGGACGATCAGGTCACCGTGTCGCTCATTCCCACGACGCTCGCGGAGACCAACCTTGGCGAACTGCCTGTTGGCGCCGTCATCAATGTAGAGGTGGACGTTGTGGGCAAGTACGTGGAGCGGATGTTGGGGGAGCGGGCTACCGGGGGGACGGCGCAGTGAGCGGCGATGCGATCGCGCTTGTCGAGCGCGCCCTCGAGGATCTGCGGGCCGGCAAACCCGTGCTCGTCGCGGACTCGCGTGACCGCGAGAACGAGGCGGACTTCATCATGTCCGCCCAGACCACCACGGTGGAGTGGGTGGCGTGGGGCATTCGGCACTCGAGCGGTTACTTGTGCGCGCCCATGCCAGGGGAGAAGGCCGACAGCCTCCACTTGCCCCTCATGGTTCCCAATTCGCAGGATCCGCGCCGCACCGCCTACACCGTTTCTGTGGATGCCGCGAGTGGTATCACCACTGGTATTTCGGCAGCTGACCGGCACCGCACGCTGCAAATCTTGGCCAAGAGCGGGGCATCTCCCGACGAGTTCATCCGTCCCGGGCATGTTCTGCCCCTCCGCGCTGTTGCAGGTGGGGTCCTGCACCGTCCTGGTCACACGGAGGCGTGCGTCGATCTGTGCCGGCTTGCCGGACTAGAGCCCGTGGGCGTCATCGCGGAGCTCGTGAACGACGACGGCACCATGATGCGCCAAGGCGATGCTTCCGCTCTCGCCTCCAAGGAGGGGCTGGTTCTCATGACCATTGCCGACCTCATCGCGTACCGCCGTCACAAGAACGACCTTCCCGCGCCGTCTGCCCCGCAACCCGATCGCGTGCTCGCGGAGGGAGAGGCGCGCCTTCCCACCAAGCATGGCGAGGTGACGGTTCGAGGGTATCGGGATGCGCGCACGGGCCACGAGCACGTCGCGCTCATCGCTCCGGTTCCTGCCGGCGCCACGCCCGTGGTCCGCGTGCACTCGGAGTGCCTCACGGGCGATGCCTTCGGCTCGCTGCGGTGCGATTGCGGCCCTCAGTTGGACGCGGCCATCGAGCGCGTCGCTGCCGAGGGTGGTGCGGTTATCTACCTCACGGGACATGAGGGTCGCGGCATCGGGATTGTCGCCAAAATCAAGGCCTACGCCTTGCAAGACCAGGGGCGTGACACCGTGGACGCCAACACCGATCTTGGCCTTCCCATCGACAGGCGCGAGTACGGGGCTGCGGCCGCGATCCTCGCGGACCTCGGCTATGACGAGGTGCGCCTGCTGACCAACAACCCCGCGAAGGTTGAGGGGCTGAGGGCGAGCGGCATCAACGTTGTGGAGCGCTTGCCGCACCATGTGGGCGCTCATCCGGAGAACGAGGCGTACCGCCGCACCAAGGCAGAGCGCATGGGTCACATCATGGAGGAGGGCGCATGAGCGGCGCTGGAGCACCGGAGCTTTCGGTAGACGCGGCGGGCCTGACCGTAGAGATCGTCGCCTCGCAGTGGCACACCGAGGTCATGGACGGCCTGGTAGCAGGCGCAATTCGCGCGGCAGAGGCCGCCGGGGCCGGGTATCGCGTGACGCGCGTTGCGGGGGCTGTTGAACTTACCGTGATCGCCGAGGCGCTCGCCCGCAACGGCGCCGACGCGATCGCCGCCCTTGGCGTGGTGATCAAGGGTGCAACGCCGCACTTCGAGTACGTGTGTCAGTCCGTGACGCTTGGGCTCACGGATGTGGCGCGCGAGCACTTGGTCCCGGTTGGATTTGGCGTGCTGACGTGCGACGACGACGCCCAGGCACTCGACCGCGCGGGACTGCCAGGCTCTCGCGAGGACAAGGGAGCGGAGGCCGTCGAGGCCGCGCTCACCACCGCACTTACGCTGCGCTCGCTCTAGCGTCTCCGCGCAACCCGGCCACGCCGTCGGGCATAGACAAACAAGGGTGAAAGTGACACGTGTGACTCGTGTGGCGTCGCTGCGGCGCTATTGAAGATCACGTGTCACATAAGTACCAACCACCCTTGTTTGTCACTGACCGACGCTGGGGTTGCGGCGTTCTCATTCTCAGGCTCAGCGTTCGGTAGGGTTGAGCGCGTGAAAACCTTTGACGAGCTGTTCGCGGAGCTGAGCGCCCGCGCCGCCGAGCGTCCCGAGGGTTCGGGAACCGTGCGCCTGCTGGATGCGGGCGTGCATGCCATCGGCAAGAAGCTCGTCGAGGAGGCCGCGGAAGCGTGGATGGCCGCCGAGTACGAATCCGATGAGGCGGCCGCGGAGGAGATCTCGCAGTTGCTCTATCACGCGCAGGTCATGATGATCGCGAAGGGCTTGACGCTCGAAGACGTCGGCCGCTACCTGTAGACCACAACGATTACCAGGAGAAACGTGCTCCGCATCGCCGTACCAAACAAGGGCTCGCTGTCCGAGCCCGCTAGCCGGCTCCTCAAGGAGGCCGGCTACAAGCAGCGCACCAGCGATCGCGACCTGGTGCTCGTAGACTCCCGCAACGACGTCGAGTTCTTCTTCTTGCGCCCGCGCGACGTCGCGGTCTACGTGGGAGCTGGCACCGTGCACGCGGGAATCACGGGCCGCGACCTTTTGCTGGACTCCGGTGCCACCGCAGCGGAGCACCTCGAGCTCGGATTCGCGGGCTCGACGTTCCGCTACGCGGCCCCCGTGGGGACCGCTACGACGGTGGAACAGGTGCAGGGCCTGCGCGTGGCCACCAGTTACCCCCACCTGGTGAAGAACCACTTGCGGTCCTTTGGGGTGGAGGCCACGGTTGTGCGCCTCGACGGCGCCGTGGAATCGTCCGTGCGCCTTGGCGTGGCAGACGTTGTTGCCGACGTTGTCGAGACCGGGTCCACGCTCAAGGCTGCAGGGCTTGAGGTCTTTGGCGACCCCATTCTCAAGTCTGAGGCGATCCTGATTACCGCACCGGAGGCGCCCGCGGAAGAGATCGCTACCCTTACCGGTCGCCTCAGGGGCGTGCTCATGGCGCGCCAGTACGTGCTCGTGGACTACGACGTTCCCAACGACAAGCTCGAGGCGGCGATCGCGGTCACTCCCGGTTTTGAGGCGCCAACGGTCACACCGCTGCACGGCTCCGAGTGGCACGCGGTGCGCGTCATGGTGCCGCGCAGCGAGATGAACCACATCATGGATGACCTCTATGCGGTGGGTGCGCGCGCGATTCTCACCACCGAACTGCTTGCCGTGCGGGTCTAGGTTCGGCGACGGCTCATGGATCGCGTGGTCCCAGAGGAACGGCTGCTCAATCTCTTTATCGCGCTGACGTCCACCCGCGCGCGCATGACGAAGCAGCAGATCCGCTCCACCGTATACGGCTACGACCAGCGCATGCAGGGCGAGGACACCAAGGCGGACGCCGCGTTTGAGCGCATGTTCGAGCGGGACAAGGAAGATCTGCGCCGCCTCGGCGTGCCCTTGCAGACGGTCGTGGACGCCGCGAACGGCGGAGACATTGGCTATCGCATCGACCCCTCTGCCGCGACGATGCAACCCATCAATCTCGACGCCGCCGAGCTAGCGGTGGTCAACCTCGCCGTCGACTACTGGCGAGACGCGGCGCTCGGCACCGATGCGCGCCAGGCCGTCACCAAGGTTGCGAGCCGCATCCAGCACGAGGCGGTGCCGGAGCTTCCATTCGGCGCGAGGGCCACGGGCGCGAGGGCCGCGTTGGGAACCCTTGCGGAGGCCCTCCATGAGCGCAGGTCCGTGAAGTTCGAGTACGCCTCGTCGTCCTCCGCCCCCGCCGTCCGCACCGTGGACCCGTGGCGCATCCTCGTGGTCAACGGCACCGAGTACCTCGTTGGCCGTGACCATGGGGCCGACGCTTCCCGCACCTTCCGCTTGAGCCGCATCCTTGGCACGGTGAAGGCCGTGGGCGACGCGGGAGCGTATGAGCCGCCGCACGACATCCCGTTGGGTTCGCTCACTCCCGGCGCGGTTGTCGGCACCGCAACCGTGGCGCTGCGTCCGGAGGCCGGTCACGCCTTGCGATTGGCCGGGACCGTGACGGGTGCCGACGGCGAGTGGGACCTCGTTGAGGTTCCGTATCGTCACCTCGACGCGATTCGGGCCGATGTGCTCGCGCTTGCGGGCGCTGCCAGGGCTGTCGCTCCGCAACAGCTCGTTGATGATGTGCGGCGCTACGCAAGCGCGGCACTGGAGGCGACCCATGAGTGAGAACTCTCGCGCCCGCGTTGCCCGGTTGCTTGGCATCGTCGCGTATCTCGAGGACAACGGCGCCACCGGGTTCGAGGAGCTCGCCGACCACTTTAGCGTCACCAGCGCGCAGATCGCTAAGGACATCGAGCAGCTATGGATCGTGGGTCGGCCAGGCGGATTCGCGAATGACCTCATCGACTTCGACTATGACTCGTTCGATGCGGGAGTCGCCAAGATCACCAATACCCAAGGCGCCACGCAGGTGCGGCTTGCGCCGCGCGAGGGCGTGGCGCTCGTCGCGGCGCTATCCGCAATCGTTGGGGCCGGAGTAGCCCCGCGGGCTGCAGAAAGCGCCCTGGCCAAGATCACGGAAGCCTTGGGCGAGGAAACGGTGACGGTCCTCGGCACGCCCGACGCTTCGAGCAAGGTAGTGCAGACGCTCGCCATCGCGGTTCAGCAGGGGGTCGTCGCACGGCTCGACTACATTGACGCGGCCGATCGCCGCACCCAGCGGGACGTGGAGCCGCACCGCATCGTCACTATCGATGGGGCCCCGTACCTCGAGTGCTGGTGTAGGCGTGCAGGTGACTATCGCACCCTGCGCATCGATCGCATCGTCAGTGCCAAGGTGACGGACGATGAGGTGGTAACCCCAGCGTCGGGCAGTGAAGGCTTTAGCCTTGCGCGGCAGTACGAGGCGACCGTCACGCTGCGCCGTGGCGGCAGATGGGTGCTCGAGGACATTCCAGGCGTGCAACTGAGCGATGATGGCGAACTCGTGACCGCAACCCTTGGCGTGACGAACGAGCCGTGGTTCGCTGGCAGGCTGCTCAGCATCGCAACCTCGCTGATCTCGGTGGAGCCAGAGTCGCTACGGCGTGAGGTGACGCGCCAAGCGCAATCCGTTGCGGCCGTCCACGGCGAGTAGACTGAACCGGAGTTTGAGGAGGTAGCCGGCATGAAGCCTTGGCACGTAGTGGTTTTCGTCGTTGTAGTGCTGCTGCTGTTTGGCGCGCCCAAGCTCCCTGAGTTTGCGCGAAGCATCGGCAAGTCTCTCAACATCCTCAAGGAGGAGACGCAGAACCTTCGTTCGGACACGAAGGATGACGCGGCCGCTCCCGCCGTAGAGGGTGAGAAGAACACCTCCAAGGAGGCTCGTGACGACTAGGGCATCACGCCGCGCTGAGGATGCGCGGATGCCCCTCCGCGAGCACCTAAAGGAGTTTCGCAACCGTCTCATCCTTGCGTCTATAGGCATCCTCATTGGCGCCGTCGCCGGTTGGTTCCTGTACCCGTACGCGTTTGACTTCCTTGCGGCCCCAATCGTGAGGGCAACGGAAGAATCCGGCCAAGACGCGAAGATCAACTTTGGCGGTCTCGCGACCGCGCTCGACATGCAGGTCAAGATGTCGCTCGTGATCGGCGTGATCATCTCGTCGCCGTGGTGGCTCTACCAGTTGTGGGCTTTCATCGCGCCGGGCCTGCGCAAGCGCGAGAAGCGCTACACGATTGGCTTCCTTGGCGCCGCGATTCCACTGTTCCTTGCTGGCGTCGCGCTGTCGCTGTGGGTGTACCCCCGCGCCGCGGAGATCCTGCTGGGTTTCACCCCGGAGGAGGGCTCCAACTACCTCGACGCGCAACTGTTCATGAGCTTCGCCATGCGGCTTGTGCTCGCGTTCGGCATCGCCTTCATCTTCCCCGTGATCATGGTGGCGCTCACCGCCGCGGGGCTCGTGAAGTCGTCCACGTGGCTGCGCGGGTGGCGCTGGGCCGTGATGCTGATCTTCCTGTTCACCGCGATCATGACGCCCACCCCGGACGCGATCACGATGATCATCATGGCGATTCCCATGGTGGGCCTGTTCTTCGCGGCCGTAGGCGTCGCCAAACTCTTCGAACGCTCACGCAAGCGACGCAAGGCGGCGCTTGCGGCGGAAGAGGCTGCCGCGGAAGGCGCAGGAGCCTAGGTGGCAGAACTTGGCCTCATCACCAACCCGACAGCGGCGTCGGGCAGGGGAGCCAAATGGGGAGCGGAGGCTGCCGCGGAGTTGGCGCGGCTTGGCCACCGCGTTCGCGACCTCTCGCGAGGCTCGTGGGCGGCGTCCTATGAGGCGGCGATAGAGCATCGCGACGCTCTTGACGCGCTGATCGTGGTTGGCGGGGACGGCATGGTGCACCTTGGGGCCCAGGTGTGCGCAGAGCACGCGCTGCCGCTTGGTGTGATGGCCGCGGGGTCCGGAAACGACGTCGCGTCCACGCTGAAGCTGCCGATTCACAACATGCGAGCGGCCGCCCAGCGCATCGAGGCGGGGCTGCGTGGGGATGTCACCGCGGTGGACGTTGGACGGCTCACTGGGCCCTCGGTGGACCACCCTTCGTCGCCGCGTTACTTCCTTGCCGTGCTGAGCGCGGGCATCGATGCCGCCGTTGCCGCCTACGGTTCGCGGCTCACCTTTCCTAGGGGACCGCTCAAGTACAAGGTCGCTACCTTCAGGGAGATTCCGCGCTACCGGCCCTACGGACTCACGGTGACGATCGGTGACTCCACCCCGGAGGTCACGCGCTGCACTCTCGTTGCTGTGGCAAACACCCCGGTATTTGGTGGTGGGCTCGTGATCTCTCCGGGTTCATCGATGACCGACGGCCTGCTTGAGGCCGTAGTGACGGAGCCTTTGACGCGGCGAGAGATCCTGCAGATCTTCCCCAAGTTGCGCAACGGTTCCCACAAGGGTGATCCGCGCATCCGGACCGTGCAGACCACGAGTGTCACCATTGCGCAGCATCAGGGCGGTGCAACCTTGCCCGTGGCTTTCGCCGATGGCGAGCTCGTTGGCGCGGAGCCCCTTGTGGTGGACGTTGCGCCACTCGCGCTGCGCGTCCTCGGCGGTTCCCCAGATTAGCCCCACCGCCCACCCCTCGTGTATGTGTGCGTCAGCACCACTTTCGAGGCAGTCACCTGCCCCGTGTGTGTCTCAGCGTCTTCCCGGATGCACGCCTGCCGCCGTCGGACAGTGACTCGGTCGACACCAGATGTCCGCCAGACGTGCTCCTGACCACCTTCGGATGACGGTGAGACACACACAGGAGCCGCGACGCGCCAGAATCCGGTGCTGACGCACACATGCGAGAGGTGGGCGGGGGAGTGTGCGTTGGCAAGTAGCCTGGAGCCATGTCCACACCCGCGGAGCGATTCGCTGCCGCGAAGCAGCGCCGGAGCCGTGGCGACCTCATGGACTTTGAGCAGGCACTCAGCTTCCCCCTGGATCCGTTCCAGCGCGAGGCGTGCGAGGCCGTCGCTGACGGCCACTCCGTGCTCGTCGCAGCGCCCACCGGTGCGGGTAAGACTCTCGTTGGTGAGTTCGCCGTGCGCCACGCGTATGAGCGCGGCGAGAAGGCGTTCTACACCACCCCCATCAAGGCGCTCAGCAATCAGAAGTACCAGGATCTCCGGGCGGTGTACGGCACTGAGGCAGTTGGCCTCCTCACCGGAGATACGTCCATCAACCCGCATGCCGACATCGTGGTGATGACCACGGAAGTGCTGCGCAACATGATCTACGCGGGCTCCTCTGATCTTGACCGGCTGGCCTTCGTGGTGCTCGATGAGGTGCACTACCTCGCGGACCGGTATCGCGGCTCGGTGTGGGAAGAGGTGATCATTCACCTCGAGGAACGCACCGCGATCGTTGCGCTCTCGGCGACCGTCTCGAATGCTGAGGAGTTTGGGGCGTGGCTGCGCGAGGTGCGCGGCGACACGCGAGTGATCGTCTCCGAGCACCGACCGGTGCCGTTGTGGCCCCACGTGCTCATCCGCGAGGGGCTCTTTGACCTCTACTCGCCTGGAGTGGACCCCCTAGACCCCGGCCCTAACCCCGCGCTCAACCCCGAGCTCGTTGCGGTCACGCGCCGCCAGCGTCACGAGACCCTGCCGGAACTGAGGCGGGCTGGCTACCGCCCCGCACGAGGCAGTAGCCGCCCCCGTCCCCGCAGAGCACCCCCACGGTTCGCCGTGGTGGAGCAATTGGACCGCAACGGCCTGCTGCCGTGCATCGTGTTCGTGTTCAGCCGCGCCGGTTGCGAGGACGCCGTTGACCAGGTCTTCGCCGCGGGACTGCGCCTCACGAGCGGGCCTGAGCGAGACCTCATTCGCGAGATAGTCGACGAGCGCTGCTCGGCCATGCCTGCGGAGGACCTCGGCGCGCTGGGCTTCACGGCCTGGCGCGAGCGTCTCGAGGCCGGCCTTGCGGCCCACCACGCAGGGCTGATCCCGCTGTTCAAGGAGGTAGTAGAGGAGCTCTTCGCGCAAGGCCTCATCAAGGTGGTCTACGCCACGGAAACGCTAGCGCTCGGCATCAACATGCCCGCGCGCTCCGTGGTGCTCGAGAAGCTCGTCAAGTGGGACGGCAAGGCACACCAGGACCTCACGGCAGGGGAGTACACCCAGCTCACCGGGCGTGCGGGCCGCCGCGGCATCGACGTGGAGGGCCACGCGGTGGTTGTGGAGCACCCCGGCTTCGACATCGGCCAGCTTGGACGCCTCGCGAGCCGCCGCACCTACCCGCTGATCAGCTCGTTCCAGCCTTCCTACAACATGACCATCAACCTTGTGTCCCAGATGGGCACGGAGCGCGCGCGGGAAGTACTGGAACTTAGTTTCGCCCAGTACCAGGCGGATCAGGCCGTGGTGGGCAAGGCACGGCGGGCCCGTGAGCTAGACAGCGCCCTCCAGGGCTACCGCCAGGCGGCGCACTGCGACAAGGGCGACTTCATGGAGTATGCGTTGTTGCGGGAACGCATCAACCGCGCGCAGAAGGACGCCGCCAAAGCGTCCGGAAGGGCCCGACGGCAGGCAACAGCGGCCACGCTCGCTGGCTTGCGTAGGGGTGACGTGGTGCGCATCGGGGGTGGCCGCCGTGCAGGGCTCGCCGTGGTGGTGGAGCCGGACGCCAATCCGGACGCGCCGCGCCCAACCGTTGTAACGGACAACGCCCGCACCTTCCGGCTCGCGATCAGCGAGCTTCATCACGGAATTGATGTGGTTGGTGCCGTCAAGGTGCCCAAGGGTCATGACTCACGCAACGCCCGTCAAAGGCGAGAACTCGCGGCAACGGTGACCGCAGCGTCGGGCAGTTACCAGCGAGAGCGCAAGGCCGCCGCGCGCGCCAACGACGTGGGAATCGATGCCCTCACGGCCCAACTGCGAGCGCACCCGTGTCACTCGTGCCCCGACCGCGAGGCGCACGCGCGGTGGGCTGAGCGGTACTTCCGCGGCATGCGGGACAAGGACCGCATGGTGGGCGAGATTGAGCGCGCCACGGGATCCATCTCGCGAATCTTCGACAAGCGCCTCACCGTTCTCACGGAACTGGGCTACCTGACGGAAGACTTCACTCCAACCCCCGCAGGCGAAACAATGCGCAAGCTCTACGCGGAAAACGACCTGGTCATTGCCGAGTGCCTGCGCAAGGGCGTGTGGGAGCAGCTGCATCCTCCCGCTCTCGCTGCAGCGGTGTCGACGCTGCTCTACAACGGACGCCGTGAGGACGAGAATCGGACTCCGCGAGTGCCCGGAGGGCCGCAAGGCGTGCTTGGCCAGGCGCTCAACGAGACCACACGGGTGTGGTCGCGCATGGATGACCTCCACACGGCTCGCGGCCTTCCGGAACTGCCCAGCCCGCAATGGGGAATCGTTGGGCCCATTCACGGCTGGGCGCAGGGCCGCTCTCTCGCCACCGTCTTACAAGGCAGCGAGATTGCGCCGGGTGACATGGTGCGGTGGTGCAAACAGGTGATCGACGCCTTGGACCAGATAGCCGACGCCACCGCATCGCAGAACGTGCGCAATGCTGCCCGGCAGGCGATTACGGCGATGCGCCGGGGCGTCGTGGCGTACTGAGTCACGCGCGAAAAGTAGGCTTTGGGAATGCGTCTGCTGAGGAACATGGGGCTCGCCGTGCTGGCGGGCCTGCTCATGGCGCTCGCCTTCCCCGACACCAACATCTGGCCCTTCGCGATCGCCGCCATCGTGGTGCTGTGGTTCGCGCTTGGCCGTTGCGGCGCGTGGGCCGGCGTGCTCATTGGCTGGGCCTACGGCACGGCGTTCATGCTCCCGCACACGTGGTGGGCGAACTCCGCCGTTGGCCCCGTGCCGTGGATTGCGCTGTCGCTCGCGAGTGGCCTGTTCTATGGGCTGTTCGGCGGCGCGTGGGCAAGCGTGCGGCGGTCAGCGATGCTCGTGAATGCGCGGGCGTGGGCGCAACCGCTCGCCTTCGCAGTGCTCTTTGGGGCAACGGAGGAGCTGCGCTCGATCCTTCCCTTCGGCGGCTTCCCGTGGGGCAGGGTTGCCTTCTCGCAGTCGTCATCCCCGTTCCTTAACCTCGCGTGGGCGGGCGGGGCACTGCTTGTCACACTTGCGGTGGTGCTGACGGGTGCCGTGCTTGCGCTCGCGATCGAGGCTGGAAGGGCCCGACGCTGGGGTTTCGTTGCCGTGTGCCCCGTGGTAGCCATTGGGCTGGGTATGGCGGGCATCTTTGTGCCCCTAAGTGGGCAGGCCGAGGCGGGAAAGCTCAGCGTGGGGGTTGTTCAAGGCAATGTTCCCAACGCCGGCCTTGACGCGTTCCAGCAAGCGCGCGAGGTCACCCAGAACCACCTCGACGAGACTGAGCGGCTGGTTGCCACGGCTCCAGGGCCGTATGACGTCATGATCTGGCCCGAGAACTCCGCCGACTACGACCCCAGGGTTGACCCCGCGACGTACGACATGGTCACGGCCGCCGCAGTCGCCGCCGACGCCCCGCTGCTGTTCGGAACCCAAGACCTCACGCCAGAAGAGGGGCGCTACAACGTCTCACTGTTGTGGTCAAAGAACGGCACGGTGCTTGACGAGTACCGCAAGCAGCGCCCGGCGCCGTTCGCGGAGTACATCCCTATTCGCGGCTTTGCCAGGCACTTCTCTGACGCTGTAGACCGCGTCACCAAGGACGTGCTGCCGGGCGAGGGCCCTGCGACGATGGACCTCCAGGCGCCCGTGCTCGGCCGCAGCGTGACGCTGTCCACCATCATCTGCTTCGAGGTGGTCTACGACGAGATTGTGCGCCAATCCGTGCGCGACGGCGGCGAGATCATCATCGTGCAGACCAACAACGCCAGCTTCGGCATGACCGCGGAGTCCACGCAGCAACTCGCGATGACGAAGCTCCGCGCGATTGAGTACGGACGCACCGCCATTCAGGCCTCCACGGTGGGTGTGAGCGCGATCGTCTTGCCGGACGGCCGAGTCACCAATCAGACCGAACTGTTCACGCAAGAGTCGATGGCCGCCGAGGTGCCACTGCGCACATCCATGACCCCAGCGTCGTACCTGGGTGGCGTGGAGCGCTGGGTCATCCTCGCCCTGGGCGCCCTGATTCCGTTCTTCGCCATGCGCAAGCGACTAGCCGACAAGTACGAGTGGTGATGAGCACTCTCGTCATCATTCCCACCTACAACGAGCGCGAGGCCCTCCCGGTGCAGCTCGCCGCCGTGCGTGCCGCCACTCCGGAAGTTCACATCCTCGTCGCCGACGACAATTCGCCGGACGGCACGGGCGAGTGGGCCGACGCTGTGGCCGCCGAGGATTCCCACGTGCACGTTCTGCACCGGCCAGGTAAAGCCGGGTTGGGCGCCGCATACATCGCGGGCTTCGCGTGGGGACTAGAGCGAGGCTACGACGTCATTGTGGAGATGGATGCTGACGGGTCACATCGCGCCGTGGATCTGCCAAGGTTGCTCGCCGCGGCGGACGGGGCGGACCTGGTGATCGGTTCACGCTGGGTCAAGGGCGGGTCCGTAGTGAACTGGCCGTGGCGGCGCAAGTTCTTGTCCGTCAACGCCAATCGCTACGTGCGTCTTGCAATGGGAATCAAGGTGCACGACGCCACGGCCGGCTTCCGCGCGTACCGCGCGCCCATGCTCGCGGCACTCGACCTTGGCGAGGTTGAGTCGCAGGGATACTGCTTCCAGGTGGACATGACCTGGCGCGTCATTCGCGGAGGGGGAAGCGTGGTGGAAGTGCCCATCACGTTTGTTGAGCGCGAACTTGGGGTCTCAAAGATGAGCGGAGCGATCATCCGCGAAGCGCTTGTCAAGGTCACCGTATGGGGCGTCCAGTGCCGGTGGGCGCAACTGACGCGAAAGGCGTAACTGGTTAGCCGGCGCGGCCGGCGCGCAGCAACTCAAGTCGCTCTTCGAGGAGTTCCTCGAGCTCAGGAATGGTGCGACGCTCAAGGAGCATGTCCCAGTGCGTGCGCGCCTGGCGCTCTTCCTTCATCTCCGGACGGTCCCCGTCGCGAAGCAGGGCGAGGGCGCCGCAATGGCATTCCCACGAGAGGGGGACGTCGGCCTCGACGGAGAACGGGAAGCTCAGCACGTGCCCGTTGGGGCAGTCGTAGTGAACTTCGACGCGCTCCGCCAATTCGGCGTGGGCAGCGGTCTCCATGCTCTGGGTCCCCAGTCGCATGCCGCGCAATGCTCGATCAGCCATGTCAGCCTCCCTCGATTTCTTGGGCGCTTGTGGCACCCGCTGTCGGTGGAACGAGCGCGGGTGTCGCTTTGTTCCGAGTGCCTCAGCACGGGGACTTTGGTCCGGGGACATCGTGTATTGCGAGGCGTAAGCCAGGGAGAGGGGAGGCATCGCAATGAAGGGATGTTCTGAGATGGGAAGAGTAGAAGGAAAGACCGCGATCATCACGGGCGCGGCGAGTGGCATGGGACTCGCAGCTGTGGAGTTGTTTGCTCGTGAAGGCGCCAATGTTGTCGCCACGGACATCGTGCCCGGGCTGCCCGACGCCGTGGCGCCGCTTGAGGGCAACATCATCTCCGTTCACCACGACGTCGCGGATTCGGATTCGTGGGACGGTGTCATCTCGTCCACGCTCGACGCGTTTGGCGGCGTCGACGTGCTCATCAATAACGCAGGGATATTTGTGCCCAAGGGCGTAGAGGAAGAGGACCTCGACGGCTGGAACCGGCTGTTGGGGATCAACCTCACGGGTGTGTTTCTTGGCACCAAGGCCGTGCTGCCGCACATGAAGGCCGCCGGCGGCGGTTCCGTGGTCAACTGCGCGTCGATTGCGGCGATCGTTGGCGGCAACGGCGATGGTCACGGCGCCGCGTACAGCGCGTCCAAGGGCGCGGTGCGCTCGTTCACCAAGCACTGCGCACAGTGGCATGCGGCGGAGAACATCCGCTTCAACTCCGTGCACCCGGGAGGCGTATTCACGGGCATGGTGAGCAGCATGGGGTTCGCCACGCGCGAGGAGGCAACCGCCGCGATGGGAAGCACGGACACTCCGCTGCCGCCCTACATGGGCATGCCCATCGACATCGCGTACGGCTACCTGTACCTCGCGTCAGACGAGTCCGCGTTCGTGACCGGGATTGAGTTGGTTATCGACGGCGGCTTCATCAGCCACTAGTTCGTCAGGCCGACGCTGGGGCGAGTTGGGTATCTTCGCTCGCCTTAGCGTCGGACCTCCTTTGAGCGCGCTTTGGCGCCGTGTTGCCGAGGAGCACGGCGCCAAGGATTGCTACGGCGCCAAGCCACTGCAAAGGCGCGAGAGTTTGGTCAAGAACGGCCCACCCAAGAATCGTGGCCACGAGCGGGGCGAGGAAGCCCAATAGCGTGACTCGCGTTGGGTGAAGCGCGAGGATGCCGCGGAACCACAGGAAGTAACTCACGGCGCCTCCCGCGATGGCGAGCCAGGCGTAACCCGCCACGTTGGTCGCCGTGAGGCGGGCCGGTAGGCCCTCGAACGCGAGCATCGGCACGATCAGCACGAGGCCACCCGCGATGAGCTGCCAACCCGTGAAAGCCAGCAGTGAGGTTGGCCGTCCCCATTTCTTGGTGAGGATCACGCCGAAGGCGGTGCTCAGCCCACCCGCGAGGCCCGCGAGCACCCCCACCCCGTCGAGTGCAGCGTCGGGCGTGAGCACGAGCATGGCGACGCCGACGAGGCCGATGCCAGCGGCGCTGAGGGCGCGGCGGCTGACGGCCTCGTGGAGTACAACCACCGTGAGGAGTGCCACGAGGAGAGGGTGAATCGCGCCGAGGGTTGCGGACACGCCGCCGGGGAGGCGGTAGGCGGAAATGAAAAGGAAGGCGAAGAAGGCGCCGATGTTGAGCGTGCCAAGCACGAGCGACTTCCACCACCAGGCGCCGCGGGGGAGCGAGCGGGTGACCGCGAGCAGGATGAGGCCCGCAGGAAGCGCGCGGAGGACGCCTGCTAGGAAGGGGCGGCCCTCCGGGAGGATCTCGCTCGTCACCAAGTACGTGGTGCCCCAGATGATTGGGGCGATGGCCGTGACGGCGAGGATGCGGGAGGTCTTCATAGCGGTGTCAACTATCTTGATATCAAGATATATTCCATTTATCTCGAAGTCAAGATAAGTTGGGCTCATGGACAGCGTCGCCCGAATCATGAAGCAATGGGGGAGGGAGAGGCCGGACCTCGATGTGTCGGCGCTCGAGGTGATCGGGCGCGTGTCGCGCCTTGCGTCCGTGGTGCAAGTAAAGCTTGACGCGGTGTTCGCGGAGTTTGGCCTGCAAGGGTGGGAGTTCGACGTGTTGTCATCGCTGCGGCGCGCAGGAGCTCCGTATGAGCTAACGCCGGGCGACCTTGACCGAGCGCTCATCATCTCGTCGGGCACCACCACGCACCGACTCAAGGTGCTTGAAGAGCGCGGTTTCGTGTCGCGAAGGCGCGACGAGGAGGACGGTCGGGTGTTCTGGGTGTGCCTCACAGCGGCTGGTCGCGACGTGCAGGCTGCGGCACACGACGCGCATGCGGCAAACGAATTGGAGATACTGTCGGGACTCGCTCCGGAGGAGTTGGAGGCGCTTAGGCGCGGCCTTACGGCCTTTGGTGAGCTCGTGGATGACGTGGAGGGTTTCGATGACGAGGGCCGATGACCATGATGTGATCCGCGTGCGGGGCGCGCGAGAAAACAACCTCCGCGACGTGAGCGTGGACCTGCCCAAGCGGCGCCTCACGGTGTTCACGGGTGTATCGGGATCCGGCAAGAGCTCCCTGGTATTCGACACCATCGCCGCAGAGTCGCAGCGCATGATCAACGAGACGTACCCCGCGTTCGTGCAGGGATTCATGGGCGCGATGGCGCGGCCGGACGTGGACCTCTTGGAAGGGCTCACCACCGCGATCATCGTGGATCAGGAGCGGATGGGAGCGAACTCGCGCTCCACGGTGGGAACGGTGACCGACGCGAATGCGCTGCTGAGGATCCTGTTCTCGCGGCTGGGAGTGCCGCACGTGGGATCGCCCCAAGCGTTCTCGTTCAATGTGCCTTCCGCGACGGGCGTGGGCTCGGTCAAGGTGGCCAAGGGCGGGGCCTCGCTGGCCACCAAGCGCGAGTACTCGCAGCTTGGGGGGATGTGCCCGCGCTGCGAGGGCATGGGCGCGGTCTCGGACCTGGACCTTGCGCAGCTCTTCGACGAGACAAAGTCGCTCGCCGACGGCGCGCTCACCATCCCTGGCTACACGGCCGACGGGTGGTACGTGAAGATCTTTGGGGCCGTGGTGCCGATGGACGTGCCCATCAAGGACTTCACCAAGAAGCAGCGCGAGCTGTTTTTGTACAGCGCACCCACCAAGGTCAAGTACGAGTCCATGAACATGACGTACGAGGGCCTCATCCCAAAGATCCAGAAGTCCATGCTCAACAAGGATGTGGACGCGATGCAGCCCCACATCAGGGCTTTTGTTGAGCGAGCGGTCACGTTCCAGACGTGCCCGGAGTGCGGCGGCACTCGGCTCGCGGAGCACGCGCGCGCGTCGCGCATCGAGGGCGTGTCCATTGCGGATGCGTGCGCCATGCAGATCACGGACCTGGTGCAGTGGGTGAACGGGCTCGACGCTCCGGAGGTGGGCCCGCTCCTCGCCAACCTTGCGCAGCTCTTGGAGTCCTTCGTGGAGATTGGCCTCGGGTATCTGTCGCTGGATCGCCCATCTGGAACGCTGTCTGGGGGCGAATCGCAGCGCACCAAGATGATCCGTCACCTTGGATCGGCGCTCACGGACGTGACCTACGTGTTCGATGAGCCCACCATCGGCCTGCATCCGCACGACATCCAGCGCATGAACTCCCTGTTACTTCGGCTGCGGGACAAAGGAAACACGGTGCTCGTGGTGGAGCACAAGCCAGAGACCATCGCGATCGCCGACCACATCGTCGACCTTGGGCCTGGAGCCGGCAGCGGCGGGGGAGAGGTGGTCTTCGAGGGCACCGTTGAAGCCCTCGCCGACGCCGACACCCTGACGGGCACGCACCTCAACGACAAGGCGAGGCTCAAGGATGAGGTGCGCGAGCCGTCGGGCCGATTGAGCATTACTGGAGCGAGCGAACACAACCTTCGCAACGTCTCCGTAGACATCCCACTAGGTGTGCTGGTGGCGGTGACGGGCGTAGCCGGGTCCGGAAAGAGCTCGCTCATTCACGGGTACGTTGCGGGGCGGGACGGCGTGGTGGCCGTTGACCAGAGCGCGATTAGGGGCTCGCGGCGCTCGAGCCCGGCCACCTACACAGGGCTCCTGGAGCCCATCCGTAAGGAGTTTGCGCGGGTCAATGGGGTCAAGCCCGCGCTGTTCAGCGCCAACTCCGAGGGTGCGTGCCCGGTCTGCAACGGCGCGGGCGTGATCTTCACGGAGCTGGGGTTCCTCGAGACGTTTGAGTCGGTGTGCGAGGCCTGTGAGGGACGGCGCTTCCAGGCGGAAGTCCTGGAATTCAAGGTTGGCGGCTTGAATATTGCCGACGTACTGGACCTGTCGGTGAGGGCCGCCGCCGAGTTCTTTGGGCCCGACGGCCCTGCACGTCTCCCTCCGGCGTACGCGATCGTGGCTCGCCTTGGGGACGTGGGACTGGATTATGTCAAGTTGGGGCAGCCGCTTACGACGCTGTCTGGGGGCGAACGGCAGCGCCTCAAGCTTGCCGTGTCGATGGCGGGCAAGGGCGACGTGTATGTGCTCGACGAGCCGACGTCGGGGTTGCACCTTGCGGATGTTGAGCGACTGTTGGGATTGCTTGACCGGCTCGTAGATTCTGGGAAATCTGTAATCGTGATTGAGCACCATCAGGCCGTAATGGCGCATGCAGACTGGATTATCGATCTTGGACCTGGTGCGGGCCACGATGGCGGGCTGGTGGTGTTTGAGGGAACGCCTGCTGAACTGGTGGCTGGGAAATCAACGCTTACGGGTGAGCATCTCGCGTCATATGTGGGCGCGTAATCTGCACGCCGAGTTCTTGGCCCAGGTGCTGCGTTCCAGAGGAACGGTTTGCTGAATCGCCCCTCTGTAAGGCAACGATGTGCGTTCCTGGGGCGAAGTCTGGGGTGCTGGAACTACGAAACAGGCGCCAGAGTGACTACAACAAGGCGGTGTGATGGCTGAGATCGGCGCTGATCCCCGTAACGCCGATAATGTCCATTATGACATTACGCCTGGATTTGGCCCGTCGAACCCTCCCCGCTCCTGTCCTGTCTCAATGAATCTGGTCTGTTTCGCAACTTAACTGGTCTTCTGCTGATATCGTCGGACTGTCTCAATGTTTCTGGTCTGGCCGGGGGTGGTCATCATGCGGGACGGCAACGCAGCGCGTCTGGCGCTCGTCGGCGAGACACTGCTTGAATACAGGCCGTCCAAGGACGACTGCGTCGTGGCGAAGGTGTCGAGCGGCCTGTCGTCGGTCGCGATCGAGACGATGCTTCCCGTGCGTGAGTCGCCGCAGTGGCAGGGCAAGACCTACTACGAGGGCGTCTATTGGTCGTCGACCGCTCGTGGTCACATCCGCTACGAGTCTTTCCTCGAACGCGAGTACTTGATCTCGGCGGACATGGACCTAGAGATCACGGCGATGCAGTGGCAACCATTCATTCTCACGTGGCCGCGTGGAACGCGTGGACACCGCGATCATGTGCCTGACTACTTCTGTCGCCTTGCGTCCGGTGATGGGCTGGTTGTCGACGTGAAGTGGGTTGGCGGTGTTGAACGCAGCGCGCGGCAGTTCGATATGACGCGGGAGGTCTGCACCCAGATCGGCTGGCACTACGAGATCTTCACCGGTCTCCCAGAGCCCCGCCGCGCGAACACACTCTTCCTCAGCGGCTTCCGACAGGATCGCTACCAACCGAGTGCGGACCTCGAGCCACTCATCGCCGAGGTGTGCGCGACGCCCACGACGATTGCGGACGCATTGAACAAACTCAGGTGGATGACCAAAGCGTCGCCGGACGTCATCAAGGGGAACCTCTTCCACGAGATGTGGCGAGGTGCCGTCAGCGTGAACCTTGATGCGCCCCTAGACGAACACACCGTTCTGACTGCCCCTTCCCTGCCTCGAGCCCGGGTTGTGTCGCCATGAGAACCGTTCGCCTGTTCGACTACCTCAGTTATGAGGGCGACTCCTACCAGTTGATTGCGGTGGATGGCGCTGTGCTTGCGCTGAAGTCGCTGAGCACAAATGTGATCAGGCACGTTGGGGTGAGCGAACTGCTCGGGTCCGACTCTTATGAGCCGGATGCACCCGCTCGCATGCCGGCTCTTGAGGATCTGGCTGTGCTCGACCGGCTCGACGACTCGACGCGCGAGCGCACCGAATGGCTTGAGCCACACATCAAAGACATTGCATTTGGGTTGCGCGACGATGCCGCCCTCAAACGTCCGCAGTACGCCGACACACTCACGATGGCGGAGCGCATCGACACGAAGGCGGTGGAGTTGGCGCAGGCGGGGAATCCGATCACCGCGCGATCGTTGCGTCGCTACGCGACTGGATACAAGAGCGAGGGGTTACGGGCGATTGTCGATGGCCGCAAGATGCGCCAGGGCTCTATCGGGGGCTTCCAATCCCCCGCTCTCGTGTCGGTCATCGAACAGGTCGTTGACGAACAGACCGACGACAGTACGGGCACACGTTCACGAGTGATCACGCTCGCTTCCTATCGGGCGCGTCAATTGGGCTTGGATGTTCCGTCTCGCGCGACCATGTACCGGCTTGTCGCCGACGCGGACCGTGGCAAGCACACTTTTGGAGACGCAACGACGCGCCGAAGTCTCGCGAAGAGACCCGCACGCACGCACAGACGGAGCAATCCCGATCGACCTGGCGAACTGGTGGAGATTGACTCAATGAAACTTGACCTGATGGTGCTCTTCCCAGACGGAACGACGGGCCGTCCTGAATTGACGTCGATGATCGACGTTGCCACGCGCACCGTGTGTGCGGCCGTCCTCCTTCCTGAGAGCACCAAAGGTGTCGATGTCGCAGCACTTGTTCTTATACGGGCGCTCACTCCCCTACCGATGCGCCCAGGCTGGTCCGCCGAGATGGAACTCTCTCGCTCCATCTTGCCTGCCGGCATGATTGAGCCTGACGAAGAACTACGCCGCCACATCGCCGCACGCCCGGTCATCTACCCGGACTCGATCTCTATCGACCGCGGCAAGGTTTTTACCGGCAAGACGTTCCAACGTGCGTGCGAGCGCCTGCAGATCTCCGTGACGGCCGTCCCACCCGGGACGCCGACTGCAAAGCCCCACGTAGAGCGTCAGTTCGGTGCGGTCCACACGGGCCTCATCCAGTACCTGAGTGGATACGTCGGCCGCAACACGACACGTCGCGGCGTCGATCCGAGCAAGGAGGCATTCTGGACACTGGACCAGGTGCAGTCGATCCTGGACCAGTGGCTGGTATTGGAGTGGCAACGCAGACCACGCAAGGGGCTCGTTGTCCCGGGCATGCCCAAACAGGCGCTCTCGCCGAACGAGATGTACGCCGCATTGTCGACAGTTGCGCCGACACCCGCGGTTGCGCTCACTCGCGACGACTACATGTCGTTGCTGCCGATGGTGGCGCGGACTGTTCAGCAGTACGGCATCAACCACGAGAACCTGCACTACGACAGCCCGGAGATTCACAAGTTCCGCGGCGTGCGTTCGAGACAGGGAGGACAACTCGGAGATCGCTGGGAAGTCAGGTATGACCCAGCCCGCATGAACGCGATCTACTTCCGGGACCCGTTCGAGGAGCGCTGGATCGAGGTTCCCTGGCGGCTCGCAGGTAAGACCCTTGCACCGTTCTCTGCGGCCGTCCTCGCTGCAGCGGTGGCTGCGGTGAGACAGAAAATTGGCCGTGATTCTGAGGCTATGGTGCTGGAAGAGGTTCTCAGGATCCAGAGCGGTATCGGTGTCACGCGGCGAGAACGGAAGGCCGCGCGGCACCGTTCTGGCTCTAGCGTTCCCGAACTCAGGGTCGTTGAAGATGACGATCTCGACGAGGAAACGCCAACTCCGGAGGTGGCCGACCGTCGCCGCGGAAGGGATCTGCCCGAGCGCCTCATGTGAGCCGAGGAGGCAGTCATGGGCACGACACCCAAGGCGGTACCGAAGACCCTTGCGGATTGGCGCAACTTTGTCGCCTACGAGCGGCATGAGGTCGAAATTCTCTCGGTGGCCGAGCGCGACGCGCTCCCCGCAGGCGAAAGAGAGACCTACGATAACGCGCGGCTTCAAGCAGTGAATGAGGCGATGGTGCTCCGTACGCCCGACCTCGACAAACTCTCGCGGGAATTACGCCTTTGCCTGGGCATGGCCGTTGGCGACCAGTTCACTGCGCGGCAGGGGCTTGCAGTGTCTGGCGTTCAAAGGTTGGGCAAGTCCACTGCGGCGATGTACCTCGGCCGCAGCCACGAGCGGACTCAACGTACGGTGCACGATCGCGCTCATGACACAAACTTTGCGCCGGTGCTGTACGTATCGACGCCGCCGGAGTCCACCCCTCGTCAACTGATGAGTGCTTTCGCTCGTACCCTCGGACTGCCCGTGGGTAGTCGCGTGTCAACGGATGCGCTCATGGGCCAGGTCACCCGAGTGATCTCCGAACTTGGCACCACCCTCATCATTCTCGATGAGATACAGAATCTGAGCACGCGGGCGTCTGCCGGCATGGCCGCCGCGAACATGTTGAAGGCATTCTCGGAGACCCTGCCCGCTGTTTTCATGTATGTGGGCGTTGAGTTGGAGAAGTCCGATCTTCTTGCTGGTCCCATGCAGGAGCAGATCAATGGCCGGTTGTCCGTCGTCCATATGGAGCCGCTCCCCCATGGCACTCAGTTGGACCGGGATCGCTGGGATGAACTGGTCATGCAGTTTGAAGAGTGGTTTCCCCTGGCCGAACACGTTGTGGGATCTCTTGGCGGGGCCTACGAGTGGCTCTACGGTGCGAGCGGTGGCGTGCTCGGATCTCTCAGGTCGATTCTGAGAGCAGCCCAAGTTGCCGCAATCCTAGACGGTGTGGAGTTCGTCGATCAGGCGCGAGTCGAAGCGGCAATGATCGACTTCCGCGCCCAGCGAAATCTCAACGAGAGCCTCAAGAAGCCACGCAAGGGACAACCTGTCGCCACGAGATCGGGCACAGGACCACAGGCGGCGGCGTGACTACTGTCCAGCCGTTGCCATTGCGAGTGCGCGTCTTCGCAGGGGAAGACGTGGACTCGTATGCCCGGCGGCTCGCCGCAAGGAACTACACCACCGTCAGTGACATCGAGCACGCTCTCAAGTCCGAAGGAGCCGTGTCATCGTTGGGCCCCAAGCGCGGACGTCTTCGCCTCCAAGTGTGGCGAGACCTCGGAGTGTTGTCGCCGCATGCGTTCGCCAGCGCTGTGTCCGTTGAGCGCCACCCCGTGCGCGTGAGGAAGTTGTGTCTCTTGTGCACCCACGGCGAAGTGGTCTATGGCCGCATGCCCCAGGTCGGCCTTGTGTGCGTCAAGCATCATCGCTGGCTGTCGACATCGGAACCTTCGGTAATGCACCTAGAAGCGGCGTGGAGAGCGGAGCGTTTCTTCCGACGGAAGATCGCGCCTTCCGGGGTGCTGTACGACGCCCCGATCATGCAGATTGCGCTACATGCGGCGGTTGCTGGAGTGCCTGGAGATGTGGTCGAGGCCCGGCGCCAAGTCAGTGGTGTCGAAGAGGTTCACCCGCTGGTCTACGCCGAACAGGTCGCGATTGCTCGAATGCTGTGCCGGCCAGACATTGTGGGACCCGCCACAAGTCCAGAGTTCGACATCCACGAGCGCCATGAAGTGGCGCGCGTAGCCTTCGACGCGGCGCTCGCTGACGTCCGGGGTGCCCGAGGGTGGGCGGCGCATCGCGAGGTTGACACTGCGTTGTCGCGGATCACCGAATTGCGCCGACCCTACCGCGACGGTACGGACACATATGAGCAAGACGAGTACGGCATACTCCGCTTCGCACTGGCGCATGCAACAGCGTCCTAGCCGTGGCGCGTCCACGTGGTTGGAGACAAGTCGTGTGCGCGCACGTTGGGTGGAAATCGTGAACAACATGGACCGGGGCTTGACGACCGCACCACTCCCCTGACGACCGTTGGACGGCCTGGGCCGGGCCGCTAGCACTGGCCGAACACCGTCACGTCGGATCGCGCACTTTCGCCCCGGATTTCCAAACTGCATAGCCAACCACCTGGCAAAGGGTCGGTCCGAGATGCTCCGAGTGAGTTCGCGCCGACCCGAGGAAGCCAACTCCCAGGGCGTGCGAAGCGTGCCGACCTAGTAGCACCGCGCTGGCTCGTGCTCTTTCGGGCTGTCGCACCAGGAACTTTCCGAGTGCCGATGACAGCGGGGTTGCAGTCTTAGCCGAGAGCCTCTCCCGCCATCGCAAAGCAGTGCTCCCGCTGCGATGATGGTCCTTTGCGTGATCGCCGCATGCGCGAACTGCACCGCGATGTGGCGCGACTTGCAACGTGGTGTCTCGCCGGTGTGCGGAAGTTGCGTCGACGGCGAAAGAATTCCAAGTCTTCTCGGCACGCGAGGCTACCGCAGCGCAACAGGTCAGCGGTCGAGTTTGGCCGCCGGGACGCCGCGATTGACCTGATCAAAACTACCACACAATTACGCATCTAGCAGGAATGATAATACTTCCTCTAGCAAGGGTTGAGGGTTCAGGCTTGTCTCAAGAGCACATCCGGAACCTAGGTGAGTGACATGACCCAAGACACCAAAGACTCCCCCATCGCCGTCGTCGATCTGCCGACACAACCCGGCCTGTATCGACTGCTCTCATCCTCGTCCACCGTCTACTACGTCGACGCGCGAGGACCATACGTCCCTGAGATGTATCGCGCGCATGGCGCGGTTGGCTCCGCCTCCTACCCCCACGACGACACGTGGGTCAGACTCACCTCGCTGGAGTCGATCTGCGTGTCGGTGGACATTGATGGCAAGGCGGTGCCACAGCGTCGCGGGCTCAAGGACTCTGAGTACTGGAAACTGATCGTCGGCCGCCGCCACCAGTTCGACTTCCGCGTGCCTGGCGGCTATCTCGACACCACCGACTTCTGGAGGATTCAGCGGGTGCTTGAGCGCATCGAACGCCTGGATGAGATGCCTCCCGAGGGTGAACGCACTGTCGAAGCGCGCGTGCCACATCCGCCAGGGGCGTAGTGGTGGACGAGATCGAGTGGCCTACGCCAACCCAGTGGCTCGCCAGCATCGGGGTACGGCCGCGCACCTGGACACTGCCAGAGCCGTACCTGCCAGACGTCCGGCTCGACGAGCCTGGACTGTACGCGGTCTACAGCGACTCTGCGTCGGTCTACTACTTGGACACTCGCACCCCTGAGTCGCCGATGCTTTACCGCGCCCGCGGCGTAGGGCACACGCTGGTGAAGCAAGACGACGACCAGTGGCTGCCCCTCACCAGCGTGACCGCCATCCCGGCGTTCCTGCTCGACCCAGACGACGAGGGAGAGATGTGGGCGCTCAGCAACATGGTGCCGAACGTCGTCAGCGTGGGGTGCCGCCACCGGTGGACGTACATCTCAGGGGCGACCGACATCCGCGGACCCATCCCGCTGTTCATCTCACGCACATGCGAGACGATCGTGCGCCTCAATGAGATGCCACACGGGGGCGAGTGGACCATCAGGGAGCGGTGGACGCCGAAGGAGTCCCGCCCATGACCGGGGCTGCCGAAAGCGCGCTGACGGACGTCGACCTGCTCACTGACCCAGGGGTCTACGCGCTGTACTCGGCGCGCCGCACCGTTTATTACGTGGACGCGCGGGAAGTTGATGCGCCGCGGCTGTTCCGGGCGTACGGTGGACCGCCGTCCGACCCCTACAGCGACCTCGACGACAGATGGCTGCACCTCCTGCTAGTAACCTCCTGGCCAAGTGGGAGGGACGAGCGAGGAGTCCCCTACGTCCGTGAGGAACAGGTCAACTGGGATGACTACGTCGACTGGCGGCTACGAGTGGGCCGTGTCCACAGGCTCCGCTTCCTGCCGCGCCGCTCAGCGCAACTCCCTTTGTGGTGGACCCAGGGACTGCTCACCGGGATCGGACTTGCGACAGAGTGGCCCGAGCCGTGAGCGGGTCGGCACCGAAGCCCGTCCGCGTCCTCCTCGACATCGACGGAGTGCTCAACGTCGAAGCACCCGGCCGTGGCACCCTTCCCTATGAGTGGTCAGCGGCGTCGTGGCGGCGACGAGGTGTCCGCGTGGACGGCTTCATGTCTGCGCTGCCGATCGTCTGGTCGCGTGAGGCTATCCGCGCTCTGCGCCGCATCGAGGCACTCCCTGGCGTAGAGATGATGTGGTGCACCACCTGGCGCACGCAAGCGTCCGACCTCTTTGGTCCGCTTGTCGGTATCGGAGAGGATTGGCCTTTCGCAGACCAGGCCGGCAACAGAGAGCCTCACAGGCGCGGCTGGTGGAAGGCGGTGGCGGCGCGCGAGGCTCTCGCAGCCGGGTATCGGGTCGTCTGGATCGACGACGAGATCGCCGCTCACAGATCCGTTAGGGGTCAATCGGCGCCGGAGAATCGCCTCGAGTGGATGCACACCGATTCGCTGTTCATGGTGTGCCCGATAAGCGGTTCGGGCCTACTCCCAGAGCACGTCGAGGCGATCCTCACGTGGATCACTAGCGGCGAGAGGCCCGACTGATGACTGACGACCCCTACGCCGCTCTGCGCCGACTGGACGCGCTCCACCCCGATCTGTACCTGCTCACAGCCGTGTGCATGACAAGCGCGCTCGCGTACCACGGGCTTGGCGACGCCGTGCCTGAGCAGCCCATGGATCTGGCTGCACCGCGGGGCATCCATGTGCCCGTCCGCGCCCGCCTTGATGGCATTGCCTGGCACGCGTTCGGCGGGCGGTCCTTCGAGGTTGGCCGCGAGGAGCACGCGGAGGGCGATGGCTTCCCGGTCTTCATCTACTCCGCAGAGCGCGCCATCGTCGACGCGTATCGGCTGAAGCGCTACATGGGGCATGAGGCTGGACCAGCGGCTCTCGCGCGGTGGCGGCCCGCAGACGACACGCAGGTCGGCGTCCTCATGCTGATGGCGATGCAGACCAACGCAACGCTGCGCCAATTGCTCCGCGACCTCCCTTCGTCGATGGCCACAGGCAAAGGCCCGGATAGATGACCGCCCGCGAACGCACAACACTCGTCGGCCTCCTCGGCGCACCCACGGCCGGGAGAGCGTGATCCGCAACGCCCTGCGTGAGTTCGCCACCATGGGCATCGACACCATCATCCAGGTCGGCGATATGGGCATCGGGCAGGGCGCCGCCGATGGCCTCATGTGGGATCGTCTTGAGTCAACGCTGGTGAAGCACGAACAGACGACGCTCGTGGCCCCCGGCAATTATGAGGACACCGACCAGATCGATGCTAGTCGCTCTCGCGGTGCCGTTGGTCGGCTGTCGAAGTGCAGGCCCTGCGTGTGTGGGGCTCTAGTCAGATGACTCTCGAAGACCGATCGCGCGGAAATACGGGCGGGGTTCCGAGGCTTGATGGATGCGAGCGAGTCCAAAGCCTCGCTTCTCCCAGGCTGCGAACCACTTGCTGGACCTCGAGAAGGTTAGGAATCCTTGAGGACCCTGAAGGGGTTGGAGACCGGTGCTAGATAGGAAATTCCGACCGCAAATCCAGCGTAAGCAAGCCATGCTGCGCCTGCGTAACCCAAGGAGACGGCGACAGACCGTGCATCGAGCGGTCCGCCTGCCAATGCAAACGCGGCCACCAAGCCCCACGCCACCCCGAGAGGTATTGCCCAAATGGTCGGTGCCAAAGACTCGACGCATAGCACGCCCGCAGTGGCGCGGCGATTCGACCCACTGAGCCGGTAGACAGCCATCTCCCTGCGCCTGGCGAGCAGAGTGGTTGCTAGGACCGCGGCCGCCACGACCGCCGCAATAAGCCAAGGAAGGGCTGAGGCGAACTGCATCCAGTAGCGGTGAGACGAGAGACCGTAGGTGCCGTCGTTTAGGAAACGACCGATCGCAACTGGAGACCCAGCGAACGCGACGCGCGCCGCCTCTTCGACAGCCTCCACCTGGCCGGGAGCCGCGGCAATCCAGCATTCTGCGAGCGCGCCCGAGTTTGCGCTCGGAACTGCGATGCTGGACTGAAGTGCGGACAGCGGAACGCTTTCCGGCACTCTGTCTCGCAAGCGCACTAAATGGCCGTCTCGTAGGACTAGCAGACCTTGACCCGACATTTGATGTACTGAGGCGACATCACTACCGACCGCTGGAGACGTCGGCGCAGCGTCTCCCATCCAAACGCGAAAGGCACCAGGCGAAACCGCGGTCGTGGGAATCACGCCGCCATCCAGTGCGGTCCAAGAGGGTCCGCTGGAAAGGTATTGACCGCCGGCCGCCACCACGAAATCCCGGTTGTTTAGCGCTTCGCAACGTCTGACAGAGAGTCCGCTCTCTGTCGAGGCGGTGGCGACCACGACATCCCGCCCTGCGAGAACTTCCTCCCGGTCCATTCTCGCGGCGCCGTTACCGACCAGCGCTGTCGCGCAGACGAGGGCGGCTGTGGCAATGCCAACACTTAACGCAGCCACTGGCGCCCGATGGCGCATGTTGCGAGCGGCTTCGAGGATCGCGCTCGTGGGTCTCATGTGGTGCCCCAAATAACCTTGCCACGTTGGAGGGTCACGATCGTATCCGCCAACTGTGCAATGCGCAGATCGTGCGTGGCCATGAGAACGGCTGCCTCTTTCATCTCCGTGAAGAGGGTCTCGCAGACTGCTCGGCCGGTGTCGTAATCGAGACTTGCCGTAGGTTCGTCCGCAAGCACGACTGCGGGGCGGGTCACCAGTGCACGCGCAATCGCGACTCGCTGTGCCTGCCCGCCTGAGAGGTGTCGCACCTGCTGACCGCCATAGTCGGCGAGGCCAACTCGCGATAGCGCAGCACGCGCAACTGGCGCCGCGTCTGCATGTGTCGCACCCCGGGCAACCAGCGGCAACGCGACGTTGTCCAGCGCCGTGCGCCGGGAGAGCACAGAGGGACCCTGGAAGATCCAGGTGATGTCGTTGCTCTCATTGCCATCCGGCCGCCCGTTGCGAGCGTCACGACCTACCGACACCGTACCGCCCGTTGGCTGGAGCATCCCTGCGGCAATCGACAACAAGGTGGATTTGCCCTCGCCGGACGGTGCCATTAGCGCACACGTTTGACCGGCTTCGAGTTGGAGGTTCACTCCGGTGAGCACCCACGGGCCCCGGTTAGAATACCTAAACGTAACCGCGTCGAGGACTAGTGACATGTGCGAACTGTCGGGCTCGCGGAGGTCGGAATGAGCGCATCACGGCCTTCCAGGTCCTCGCGCGGAGCGATCGCGACTTGTTCCGCGAGCCCGAGGGGGAACGGCACAATCTCTACGAATTTAGGCACGCCACCTTCTTGACTTCGAAGCATCAAGCAAGCCTTGCCATCATCGGCGACGACGACGGCACTTGCAGGGAGAATCTGGACGTCCACCGGCTCCGCAGACTCAAGCGCACCGGTCAACGGTGAACCGTCCTGACTGAGGCCGAGGACCGCGAAGTCTTCAGGATGCAGTGCCGTAAACTCGCCGGCGTCGAGTCGGACATCAAATACGTGCCCGTTCACCCGCAGCGAGTAGTCGCCGTCAGGAAGCCTGGACGCGTCCTCCGCCTGGATGAGTACTCCCGACACTTCGGGAGCCCATGTAACCCAGTCCTCGCCAATAGTGCCCGTCCAACCCGGCTCAAGCCCGATGCTCTGGACAATGGGATGTCCTGGGGGAATGGGCGTCACGGTGGCGACGTGGAAACACGTATCGGATCTACCAACGTGAATGCGAGCATTGAGCCGCTGAACTCCCTTCTCAGTGGCGGCGCCAAACCGGCCATCCACACGTCCTTCCAAGAGCGTCAATCTCTTGAGCAGACGCTGCAAGGTCTTCACATCGGGCCCAGTGTCGCCGCGGCAAAGGTCGCGATACAGCGTCGCCTCGGAGGTCGGCTGATAGGCGATGCGCGTCACACCCGAAAGACCGTATAGCCGATCTCCGGTTGCCACGGTGTCGCCCGCTCTGAGGTAAACGGCACTTATCGTGCCGGGGTCCGACGCTGGTGCGACCACCGTGGGCGCGAGCGCCGTAATAGTGACCTTCGCGCTTGCATTCATCGTTAGCGAGGTCGTCTCGATTGGCACCCCGTTGTCGCTGTCGGGCGCGCTATCGGACACAACTTCATCGGAGACTCGATGCGCCACGTACGCAGCCGCTGCGATCGGTGCGAACACTAAGGCTATTCCCAGTATCCCAACGATGACTGGTCTCGATTTTGCGCGCCTGCGCATTAGCCTTCGCTACCCGCGGCGTCCGGCCAGAGAGTGAAATAGTACTTGTCAACACAGAGGGCCCACGCGTTGTCCCACTCTTCGTAAGGGCCGTTGTCGGCGGTGAGCGCCGTCATCATCGCCTTCTGGTCTTGACCCAGGCTCACTCCGTCGACTCGTCCTCCCGAAGAGGTCATGCAACTCTTCCACTTCTCGAACTGGGCTTCCCGCTCGGCCCCCTGGGCCAAGTGAGATGCCTGGTAGATTTGGTCGAGAGGGCCAACCCACTGGGCGAGGCACTCGTCTGTCTTGGCCGCTGCGGCGTTGGCGTCGTCACCGACGCCGTACGAGGCCGTCAGTGAAAATCCGCCGGAGTTCGCGCTGACCACTGCCACTTGCCAGCCGTCCTTCTTGACGCAGCCTGCTGCGTGATCGTAGGCGTCACGGAGTTCCGCGTCGCTGACTTCACCGTCGGCTGCAAGTTTGCGCTGGTAGTCGTTGAGAGACGTACCCGACCACGAATTTATCTCGTGCCCGTTCGTCTCCGTTGCCGTGCAACCAACGATTGCACCCAACGCGACGAACATGCCCACTACACCCGCGTAGCACTGCAGTCGTGTCATGGTTGGCGCCCCCTCGATACCTCGCCCTGATGAATTGCGTCTAGGTCACTAAATATCTCGTACGTCCTCGGCGTGCCAGTGTGACACGCCGAGGCCGTACGAATCGGCAACCTCAGCACGTGATTCCGGTGCTGGGGGAGAACGTGGTTGACGAGCGCGTGAAATTGTCCGTCCCATCGCCTCGCGTGCGGTACGAGTCAGTCCCGTGGCCGTTGCAGTTGTACGACGCGATGACCGTGTTGGTAGTGGTGGTGCTCGTACCATTTTGCGTCTTGCGAGTGGTCCAGACGCCGAGCACGGACTCTTGCGCCCGTGACTCCGCGTAAGACGCGATCAGTCCGTAGCCACTTGGGCACGTCAGCACAGTTCGTGCCTTGACGTAGTCACCGTCTCTCAGTGGCAGATAAGCGGCGGTGATGCAACCGACCGGCGGGTCGGCAGATGCGGGCGTCGCAACTGCAACCCCCAGCGCGAGAATGGTCAGTGCGCCAAGCGCACGTAGTCGGTTCTTCATTGTTGCCCCCTTGCTCTTGATATCGGAGACGGGCGGATGCCCGCCACGTCGAGATTTACCAGTTGCCACGGGCGGTAGCCACTGGAGGCCACCACAACTTTGTCGCCATCGCTCAAAGTGTGGAATTGCCAACAGATTGTCAGGAATCGGCTCATTCGGACATACGCGCGATGCTGGCGGAGCGCCTGAAGAGCCGTGCGGCGAATCTCACACCGCCTTGCCGCTCTCGACGCGTGATTGGGTATCTCGAGCAGCGCGCGAAACCTCATACTGCTCGCGGGCGACTCGCGCCCGCGCAACCGAAAGGTTCGCGCTGTCAAACTGAGGAGGATGAACCATGCAACAAGGAAGTTCACGAGCGAAGCGACTCGTCGCGTTCGCCGCCGCCGCGATCGCGCCCGCTGTCCTGATGGCGACGCCGGCCGCTGCCGATACTCAAGGCGAGCAAGTCTGTTGGCTGAATGCCGATACTGGAGCGTTTGCTTGTTTCGATACGTACGCGGAGTTCGTTGCCGCGAGCGGCGTCGCGCCGATTGCGACCGCACCGCTTGGCCCCAAGTCCAAATCGAGCCTCACCAGCGAGGCAGTCGCGATCGAGCCGTACGCGTCGTACTACATCGCAACGTTCTATGAGGACGCTTCCTACGGTGGTGCCAGCGTCAACGTGACCTCGTCGAACTCGACGCTGTGCGTCGGGTACCACTACTACGGGTCCTCGATGCCTTCTGGGTGGAATGACCGCGTCTCGTCCTTTAAAGGCTACGGAACATGCAAGGTCAAGTTGTATAAAGACGCCGCCTACGGTGGCGCCACGTACGGACCGTTCGCAAGTTCGAGCAGCATCGGCTCCATGAACGACGAGGCGTCGTCCTACCAGGTGTACGCCACGAGTTGACGAAGTCCATCAGTTCGCAGTGCGCCCCAGGCCTCGCTGGGGCGCACTGAGCTTTCTTGTCACGATTACGCGCGCCGCGACATCTAGTAGCGAAGGAGGTCTTGAGTGGCCAGCGATGCCGAACTTCTCGCCCACCGCGCAAGCGGTGAAGGAGAAGCCTTTGGCATCCTCGCAGACCGGCATGGGCCGACGCTGTTGCGTTACGCGTATGCCATCGTCCACGACGCGGACGACGCTCAAGATGTCGTTCAGGATACGTTCGTGACGGCGTGGCGCAAGCGTCGCCACGTGCGTATCGTGGGCGACTCGGCCTTGCCGTGGCTGCTGGCTACATGCAAGAACCACGCCTCCAACCTCCTTCGACGTCGGAAACGCAAGGCAACTGTCAATATCGGCGAGACTGACTTCGTCGACACCGCACCTTCTCCCCTTGAGCAGGTGCTCAGCCAAGAAGTGGTCACCTGGGTCTCGGCCGGAATCGCGCAACTCTCCCCCGATATGCGAACCGTAGTTGAGGCATGTCTACTTGATGACCGCTCCTACCAAGAGGTCGCCAACGACCTCGGACTGCAGGTCGCGACCGTCTCGCAACGCATCAGTCGGGCTCGCAAGAGCATGCGGGCACGGCGCGACGGCAACAACCAGGGGGTACAAACATGAACGAACTACTGAGCGACGCAGAAATCGCGCGCCGCGTCGGATCCATCAGACACAACGTCGCGCGCCAGATTCCAATCGAGCGCAAGCGCCGCAACAAGCGGATTTGGATCGTGTCGGGTGTCGTCGCAGCCGCCGTCGCAGCAACGGGCGCCGCCCTCGTCGTACGCGCCGCTAGCAACGTAATCAAGTACGAAGTGCGGTGCTACGAGGCACCATCGCTAGATGCGGACTACGGGCAAGTGCAATCCGCGCCGTGGGTTGACGACAACGGGAACACAGGCCAGCCGGAAGTCGAACCGACCACTGAATGTGCTGAACTGTGGCGCGCGGGACTCGTCGGCCAACCCACTCCCCCTGACGACCCAAACTCCGCATCCTTTGACGTACCTGAACTCGTCGCATGTGAACTCCCGGACGGCTCCTCGGCGGTATTCCCGCGGGAGACGTCATCGGCGACCAACAAGGAGTTCTGCAATGAACTTGGACTCGCGCCATGGGAGTGAGCGATCTGCCGCTCGCCGACCGATGCGTGAGACCAATAAGCGGGGGGATCCGGGGTTCTCGGGGGGCTCCGGATGCCTTTCGGGGGAACGGGGGCCCGGCGTGCAAGCGCCGGGCCCCCGTGGGCGCTTCGGTCTGCACCCACCAACCGCGACGCACCACTCGTCGTACAGCGGCATCAGAGTCAACTTCTCCATATACTTATGACGCTCTCACCGACCCGCCACCCCCCGGCTGGCCGGTGGGAGTTTTGTTTTGCATCGAAGCCTCCGCATGGTTCCGATGCACGAGAGCCGCGTCCGCGCCGCCGGAGTCATCGAGCGTGAAGGAATCCGTGAGCCCGTTCGCCCTCGGCCCCCATAGTTCTCGGCCCGCGACCGCAATCGGAGGATCGTTGTACCGAGTTATCCAGACAACGAAATGGAAACCGTATGAGTGAAGAGCGGGTCCTTGACGTCACCCAAGCAGAGATGACACTGCTCGTCTTGAGGACTGCCCTTGAGGAGTACTCCGCAAGTCAGGTTGATGACCTGCGAATTCTCGCGTATGTGGAGAAGAACCAAGCAGAACTCGATGACACGTTTGAAGGGGCGCTCGCCGAGTTCGCCAAGATGCATCCCGAAGTTCCCGCCGAACAGGCACGTGAGTTGATGGCCGGCGTCGCTGCGCTCCGGGAGAGTCGCGGCGAGGACGGGGACTTCGATAGTTTCCGCGGTCTTATTGGGGAAGTGTATGAGTTCGCGCGAAAGACCTCGCCGGATCTCGACGGACCTGCGTTGAGCGACCTAATGCGCATGTCGGCGTTCAAGCCGAGTTCTGAACGCATGCGAACGTCAATACTCGTGAATCTCATCGCGGGCTTCGAAGTCCACATCGCCGAGATCATGCGGTTGATCATCCATCACGATCCTCGTCCAGTCTTGAATGACAAGACCTCGGTCCGATGGAGCCAAGTTGCCAGCGCAGCCTCACTTGATGCTCTTCGAGACGATCTGATTGAGGACGTTGTCGACACGCAACTGCGAGGCGAGATGAGTAAGTGGCTTGGCTTCTTCGAGGACAAGTTTCAGACCAAGCCGATCGTGATATCCAAAGTCGTTCTCGAAGGCAACCTCCGCCGTCACACAGTGGTCCATGGCGGAAGTAGGGCGACACGCGAGTACATCGCGCGCTGCTCCGACAACGGGATCGACTGCTTGCCCCAAGGCTCCTACCTCGGTGTTGATGCGAACTATCTGAACCGGCTCGCGGATGAACTCTTTAGCCTGGCTTTCGAGGTTGCGGTCAACGTTGCAATGAAGGTCGGCATGAACAAGTCGTCGGAAGCGGGATTCGTCAACCTTGGCTTCCGGATGCTCATGTCACGGCGATTCGACGCGGTGCGCCTCGTCTGCGGGCGCTACGTCGACGCGAAGTTCATTGACCAGACCTCGGCCAACATCGTGCGAGCAAACTATCTCTTGGCCATGAAGAGGCTGGGTCGACTCGACGAATGCGCCCGGCTGGTGACTGACTGGGACGTGAGCGCGCTCGAGCGCCAGTACAAAGTTGCCAAGTTGATCATCACTGACCAGATCGAAGAGGCATATGTCGCGATCAAGTCGATGCTCGAGACCGGCGAACTAGAACACCGGTTCTGGATCGCGTGGCCACTGTTCGAGGACGTTCGCAACTACGAGCGAAACCTGTTCCCCGGCGCGCCGCAACCCGATTGACTTGCCGAAGCCACCTAGGGCCACTAATCTTGCAGCACTAGCAAGGAGGAGTGTAATGAGCACTTCAGACATCTAGTCGAAGACAATCAGCGGCCCGCGGTCTCACTGAGACTCGCGGGCCGCTTTCTGTTCTCTTGGTCGTCCCACTCCACCGCACTTCGCCGGCGCTCGTGGAGCATGTTGTGGACATCGTGCGGACTCCGCCCGCGCGCTAGTTGCGGCGCGGTGACGCGGGGCCCGTATCTTCACGACGTACGTCACCGACGCGAAACAGACCCTTCACACGTCTTCGATGCACCACCAAGGGGTTCCTGCAGGACGACCACCGTTTGCCAGCCACTCGATGATCGGGCGTCAATGCCTTTGACGCAGCAAGCGGCGATCGTGGCGAACCACACTTCACACCGTGTCGCTTAGCCCCGGGTAGGCAGCGCCAGCGAACCTCTGCGACCAGCGGACGCACTCCTCGTCGGACATGGTGCAAATGAAATCTGAAATGGCGCGGTAGTGCGCCTGGAGGAGCGAGTGGCGTTCGCCCTTGACGGTGCTCTTCAGTCGCTCGCCTCCATCGCGAATCCAGTCAGAAAGCGGGTGCGGAAGACTGTCGAGGTCACCGGCGCTCTTGAGCCACCTTTCGAACCCCCGAAACACAACCTCCATCATGACGCTCTGAATCTGCTGGATGACTCCCATCTGCACCGTGGATACCACGTATCGACGCGTCACAGTCTTCAGCACCTGCAACAGATGCCAACCGGGTCTTTCAAGGTAAATGTGGCTCATGCGCTTCGGCGGAGTTTGTGAGATCGACAGCGCCTCGTACAACTGCCCCAGGAGCCATGAGAGTTGACCTGTCGCAAAGGCCTGCGTGGCCGGGGAACCATCATGGCGAGAACGAAATTCATCTTCAGAGAACCGGTCGAGAACAACTCCGAGCGCGTTTGCGTACATATCTGCATCGAAGTATGCCGGGTACTCCTTAGCAAAGATGGTGCCCCAATGAAGGAATGCGTTGGTGTGCTTGTCCTCATCCAAAGCACTTTCTCGGATGCGTTTGGCGGCGGCAGCGAGGTCGTCGCACACACTGGAGAAATCGATGATTCCTTCACGGTGAAAGTCCTCCAGGTCATGAATGGCATACGCAAAATCGTCCGCGATGTCCATAACGTCGGCCTCGAGCGATCGCATCGGGCACTTGCCTGATTCGGTCTTCACCGGGATCCCCCGCCGAGTCATGGCGAACTCGAACGCATCGCGGTCGTCGACGTAGTAACCGAACTTCGGTGACTTGTGCAAAGCCTTGGTCGCCCTTTTTGACTGCCCGGCCTGCCTACTGGGCGGGCACCCGCGCGGGTACTTCTGAATCGCGGCCAGAGTCACTGCCGTGAGGTCAAGACCGTACTCTTGCGTTCCGGGCTTGTGCGTCGCGAGACGTGTGACGATTCTAAACGTCTGTGCGTTGCCTTGGAATCCGTCGGGGAGTTCCACGAGGCGCAGCAACCGATTCAGTGCCTCTTCGCCAGCATGGCCGAAAGGCGGATGGCCGAGATCGTGCGCTAACGCTGCCGCTTCGCAAGCCGCGACATCTAGCCCGCCTAAGGCGTCGACGATGTGCCCAACATCCCTATCCTTCAAGGCGCGCCGCTCGAAGTGGACGCCAATCTCCCGTGCGAGCAGGGCAACCTTGTGGGAATGCGACTCGCGCGTGTGACGCTGGCTGCGCAACGGGTCCGGCGACACAACCTGCGTCACGCCGGCGAGTCGGCGCAATGCGGGAGCGTAGTGCAGGCGCGCCACATCACGCTCCGTGGCTGTGCGGGTGTCGGTGTCGTCGGGGTCTGCCGGTATCCCGCTCCGCCGCGCGTACTTGTCCGACGAAGATTGCTGCTGCTCGCCATGAGCCACTCTTGCCCCCAGTTTGAATCGGCTCTCGCGCCAGCGATTCTTACATCAACGCGGATTAGGCACCCTGACGCGGGTGCATTGTGACTCCTTCGGGCCGCAGCAAAGTCATGACCTTGCCCCAGTCCCCGAGTCGTATGACCCGGTAGTTCTCCGCTGCAACCACGGCGTACTGGACCTGCCCAAACGTCATGTCGCGCGTCGTTGCGAGTTCCTGACAGACATCGCGCCAGGGGCCTGTTCCGCCTCGCGCCTTGAGTATGTCCACCAGGTCGCCCACGAGTGCGTTGATGCGCGCATCTCGGGTACGAACGTCCACTCTCTCGAGCAACTCCGGCATGGGTCATCCTCCAGTTGCGGTCAGCCACTTCTGACTACAGACGTGACTCTACCCTCACTAGCCGACATGGGAACGGACTAGTGGTCCGTGTCGCACTAGGGTGAGCGCTGTCAGCGGAGGATTCGACCTACTTCGACGCCGTAACCCGCCGGGCGCGCAGCGGCGCAACATCACGCCTATCCGTTCAAGTCCCTGCGACAACCTGCGGTGTGTCCCACTTGCGCGCGGCCCCAAGGCGGCGCCACTCCTCGGAAGACTCTCCCAAGAGACGGAATCATGCTGGCCGCGTGCGCTGGTGATGCAGGCGAGCGAGGCTCGCAAGCGTTCAGCGCCAGCCGCGCTAGGCAAACACCTGGAGCCGCAACCGGACGTGCAGACCAGAAGTTGGAGAACCGCTAGCCTGTCTCAGTGGTCGGCCTCCTTCTCTCAATAACCTTCGCATGCGGCGTCGTAATCGCAGCCGCACATGTCATAAACAAGGGATTTATTGCGCCCGTCTACGACGTCGTGGCGAACCTCGTGGCGTTTGTGTGTGCGACGGCGGCATCGCTCTTGCTTGAGCACTGGCTTCCAGCAGCGTTCTCGAGTGTGGCCATTGCTTGCTGGCTCGTACTCGCCCGTCGGACTTGTCTGTACCGTCGCTCGCACGGCGGCGATGCGACGCCCTCCGCGGCCCACTAGCGCGGCAACAAGCGGTTGGAGCCCGGCCGTGGACGGGAAACCGCCTCTACCCCACGACCATTCAGTACGTCACGGCGCTGATGCCGGCATTGCCAGGTCCAACACCGCGCTTCACAGCCCGCACTGATGCCGCGGCGCCGTGGGGCGGTCGCTGAGATTGACCACCCCACGGCTTCAATCAGGTCCGGACGCGGAACACCGCGCCGCAATGCCCGCACTTGGCCATTCCCGGCGTGACGCTTGAGAAGGGTCCAAGGCGGCGGTGACAACGCGGACACGGCACGTAGATAACGCGCGCACCCATCTCAGCCCCGAGTCTTGGTGCGGTCCACAAGCCGATACGTCATGTTCGGTCGCGGAGTGGGAGGGAGCGGCTCATTGCGAACGACGGTCCGCTCGACGCCAGTCTGGGCGCCGCGGGGGCCGATCTGTTCGTACTGGCCGGATGCGGGAGCGGCCTGTCCGGGCCTCAACTGCTTACTCATAGTGCTACCCCATTCGAGGGTCGTACGGAGCACCGAGAGCCGGCCAATCCTTGCGCGCCGTCTAGCACGTGTAGACGATGGGGTTAGGATGACGGAACCTGCTCCAGCAAGAAAAGGTACCGACAAGCCCGGACCCCCGGCCCGCCCGGAGGATTTCTCCGGGCTTGTCGTGTTTCCGTGCTCTCATACTAATACTTGTGTCCGACATCGCCAATGACCCCCACATGTTGTGATCTTGTCGACGTTTTACAGAGAGATCGGCTCGTCTTCGTGCTTAGGGCGAGGCGACCCAATCGCGCTGTCGTCGACTTTCACGGTGCTGGTTGCCGAGCCATTCCTCGCGAGTCCCACGCGTTCGCAAAATCGGCGTCAGCAACGCCCTACCAATAGATGTCGGGAAATCTCGAAACGTGACCATTTCCGCGCAGATTCATCTGCTAGCCGCGGTCGTGCCGCCGCGCGATACGTCATCGCCAATCCTTGTTCACCACGAAGTCCAGCAGGTAGATAGGCGACGCTGGTGTGATGGTCGCCGAGTCCTTGGACGAGTTTTGCCGCCACGGGACCCACCGAGGGGTTCAGTGCTGGGCACGCCGGTCCGGGTCCGGCAAGAGCGACAGGATAGGAACTCAATCGGCGTAGTCGAGCGGTCGCGCGTAGGCGTCGAGATCCAACGCGACGACCGTTCCTATCGCGGCCAAGCGCCGCAATAGGCGAAGTCCAAACCAAATCAACTGCGTTCCTTCGGGTGCGTACTCGAGGATGTCTCCAACCCTCTCCGCGGCTCCCGAGTCGACCGCGATCGTGAAGTCCAACTGACATCCGCCTGCGTCACTTAGCAGTCCCGCGCGGGCGGCCACTCCGTCTAGGGGCTTCCACTCCGAGCGTGTCGTCAAGAGGCCGCCGAGAATCGGCTTGGAATCCGGATCCTGTGGAGGAAAAGTACCGCCGGCGTGCGTGATCGCGACGGAGGTCCGCTGAAGTGATTTGACGCTGGCGATCTTCTCCTGAGCGTACTCAACGTGCGTAAGGTCGGCAGTCGGCTTCACCTCGAACACTGCGTAGATGCTCTCAACGGGCAGGACATCAATGCCCTTCTGCGTGAAGAACAAAGGCGAGTACTGACGGTCGTAGATCGCGAGATCGATTTGCTGACTCCGCTTGCCGCTTGAGTCGATGACGAACGCACTTCCGACCCCGTAGCGAGCGGGCAGGAAGTCGCGGAGAGTTTGAATCCAATGGGCCTCCGTCGCGTCGCCTTTGAAGGTTGGGTGCGTGACGAAGTTACCGGGAAGCCCCAGACATGCGAGCAAGACCTCTTGTTTCGCGGCGAAGGCCGCTCGGATGTCAAAGTCCGACGTCATCGCGCCCCGACTCGCCCGGTAGCAGTATCACGGTCCATGGAGCCCGGCACCAAGCCGAGAAAACTTCTGGCAGCCATGGCCTCTCCCTCCATCGGTAGTGCCACTCACCATATCGACTCGTGGTGACACAAAACAGCCGCGCCTGCATAGCGTCATCCCCGTTAGGTGCCTTGCAGCACGACCCGACCACGCCAACTAGACGGACTCTACGTCGATCGCCCGCGCATTCAGGTCGCACATTCGTCTATCCCTCGCGCTTCGACATCTCCTGCCCACCCAGAATTTGCGTAGCGACGCAGACTCGCCGTTCACGACGGCGACGATGAATGCTAGGGGCGCGCTCGTGCTCTGCGCCGCCCGACGAAAGGTTGCGTGGTCGGTTGCACTAGGCGGGAGATTCAGAGGATGGCTGTGCCAAGAGCCGACGTAGCCTACTCGCGAGTCGTGCGCTTGACGACGGAACTTCTCCAGCGCACCGTTCGCAGCGCGCGCGTCCAGCACGTAGGCGGCCCTTCGCACGTCGCGTGGCGGAATCTCAGCGAAACCGACCACGATGACGTCGCTACCGGCCCGCCAGCCGAGCAGGATTCCGCCGGTCTCGTTGGGAACCGCGCCGACGGCTGCCGCCTTTATTTCGGTGGCGACGTCGTGGGAGATGTCGAGTCCGCGACGACTGCTCACCACGAATACTCCCTCACGATGCGCCTTGCCGGCGGGGCCTCGACGCTGAGCAACTGGAGTGTCACCCGCACGGCCATTAGCGCCGCTTCTTGGACGGCGTACGGTGCAGTGGGTGACACGAGATCTCCGCACCCGGACTCGACTCCCGCGCCTGCCAGCGGCTGGCGCTGGGGGCTTTTGTGTGCGGCGCCGCTTTCGATGGGCATGACGTCGGCGATGAGGTCCTGACCGTCGTTCTCGAGGTACGTGCACACGAACTGCTTGCCTTGCTCGGCGGCGGCAAGTCGGAGCAACTCTGTCGTGACCTCGTTGGCGGTAGCGTCGACGACGCAGTCAGCCACTTCCAGGAGATTCCGCGCAGAGTCGAGATCCAGTACACGCGTTGGCACCCGGTTAATCGCAATCTCGGGCTCGAGCATCGCTGCCATCGCATCGACCTTGCGCCACCCGACCGGTCCCCGCGCCGCGTGGCGCGGCAAGTGGCCGGGCCTGAGGCGGCCGTCGTCGATCAGAATGAGTTTCCGCACCCCTGCGCGGGCGAGGCCATCTGCCACGAAGGAACCGACCGACCCCACGCCAACAACCGCGACTGTCTTGTCTCCGAGACCGGAAGCGAGGTGACCAGATCGGAGCAACCGTACGTCCTCGGTGTCTTGCGCTACCGGCAGGCCAAGGAGCGAAGGTTGCAACCTGCCTTGCGCCGCGTTTTCGAGCGCGAACCCGCCGACTTCGCCGGCCAACGAATAGCGAACGACCAGCACATCGACCCGACGCGACTGAAGAAGTTCTAGCACCTCATCAGGGTTCGGCAGGCAAGCCGCGAGACCGTCCCAATCGCGAGGTGGCTGCGGAGGCTCCCCGATGTCGACAACGTACCCATTCCGATGGCGCGTGGCGCGGGACTTCGCGTGGCGCGGAGCATCACTCCCTTTGTAGGAGAGCAGTTTCTGGTTTTGGTCATGCCCCAGGCGGATCCACTCAGGAATGGTGCCGATGTCTGGCAGTATCAGCAGGCGGTATTGGGTGCTCTGCGTCCAGTACCGCTCCAGGTCAAGGTCGGCTGTACCGCCCGCCCAACCGGCCTCCGTATTTGCGATCCACTCCACGACCTTTGCCACCAACTTGCCCGGCTCGAGCCACGGAAAGTGTCCCGGTGAGGACTCAGACCACAGGCATAGCGCGCCGTCGACCTCTTGGTGCCAGGTCGACTCGAACGCCGGCACTTTCACCCGCGGCGGACGCATCGGATATGGATACTCGAATCGGACCTCGACGTCGTTGTCACCCGTCGGCGTCGTGAGCGCGCCGCACCAATGCCCCGGCTCCCTCTCTACGAACCCGAGGTTCTCGAGTTCATAGACCAGGTCCTCGTGGGCGGCGAGAAACGCCGGGTCAACGTCCATCCACCGCGAACCTTTGATGGCCGCTCGTCACCCGAGAGTCCCCTGGCGTGGTCACTGTGGTGCTCGACGACGAGTCACAGTCAGCCGGAATGGCGTACACGGTCGTGCCGTCCGAGTTCTCTCCAAGAAGGGCGTTGAAGATGCGCGCGGCGTCGCAGCGCGACGACGTGAGCGCAACCCGTGCTCGGCGCGCCGCTGTGGCAAAGGCGGACGCCGCCGACTCCCATTCGTCGTCGGTGACTCGAAACGTGTAGAAGTTATCAGGCAACGTGGGGTTCCTGATCGGGTCACGCCGAGACAGCATGCCGGAGATCGCTTCTAGCGCGGTGACATATGCGAACCGCTGGGACTGGTACTCGACCTCGGAACGCTCGCACGCCTGATAGAGGGCCGCCTCGAAGTAGAGGCCGCCGGGCCGCTGGTCGGGGATCAACGCCCGTTTGGTTTGTCGAAGCAACTTCACTGTTGGGACGTAGAACTCGTTCATGACCCCGTTCATGTCCTCGGTCAGGCGGTTGAGGCGTTCTGGGTTCGTCTCCTGCCAACCATCGGGGTCCGTTCGATCGGGGATCTGCCAGATGTCTCCATAGGGTCGCGCGGGTACAGCGTCGACGTGAAGCCCGTTCCATTTGGGAAGCGTGACCTTGACCGACCTCGCTTGACGTTCAACGTGCTCGTTGCCGTAGCGCTTGACGAGGAGGTCGTACACGGCATTGATCACACGCTGTGGCGGAATGTCGTCGGGGAGACTGAGTAGTTTGCAGAAGACGTCCACGTCCTTGGCACGATGGATGGATACGCGACGCGCGTACGAGCCGATGAGGACTGAGTCGATGCCCCATGCGACGAGTTGGGGGTCTCTCTCGAGCGTTGCGCGCACTGACAAATGCGCTTCGATTGCCTGTGCTCGATCACCTGGCGAAGGGTTGATCACTCCAAGCGCGCCATCGAAACCGTCAGCCATGACGTACCCCCTGCTCGTTGTGCACGAGGCTTCGCGGCGCGGAGCCTTGCCCCTGGGCGATGGCCGAGTCCTTCCGCTCAATCTCGAGCAGTGAAAGCCACGGCTCACGACCAGGAGTCGTGACTCCCAAAGCGTACTAGCCAGGGCCGACACGGGCCATCAGGTCGCGGGAGACGGCGGCTGGGAGTCCACGCGCAACGAGGCGAACAAGGGTTGTGCCGAGAGTGTGGCGTACGTCGCCTGCTCGGCATCCACCATCGCTTGTGCGACGCGCGACATCTCATCGCGGTTGTCAAGCAGCGCATGTCGCGCCAACTGGTACAGGGGCGCGAGTCCACCCGTATCCCATGCCCGGACGTCTTCCTCAATCTCGTCCAAGCGGCCCGCGCGCTTGATCACCAGCCAACGGTTCACGCGCGCGCGGTCAGCGATCGATACATCCTTAACTTGTTGGCGTATGCACCAGTCGAACATGATGAAGGCCAGCGCGTCGCGGTCGTCCGTCAGGAGCCGGTACCCGTAGTCCAACACGCCTTCGACAATCTCGTCGCGGGTCGTTAGTGCGTAGGCGTCGATGGCTTCCAGGACGACCGACGCAAATGTCGTTTGGATGGCCTGAATGGCGCCGGCGAGGTACTGATCACTGACGCGCAAGACGGCGTTCTGCTCAACCATGTCAGCAGCGGAACCCGAGCGGTTGAAGTAGCGGGCAGTCGCGCGACCACGCGTGTGCGCGAGGGTGTTTCGACGGGCAAGGTGTTCGAGGATTGGAGCGGGGTCGGCGGCTCGAATGCCGTAATCCTTCGCTAATAGGTCAAGGCGCCTGTCCGCAGCCTCCATCTCAATCTTCGAGTACATGGCGTCGGCGGCAGCCGCCATGTCCTCGTCGCTGGGATCCGCTTGCCCCGGCGGTAGCGATGCCAAGACAACCGCTACCTCACCGAGGTCGTGCTCGAAGAAGCCGATCGCGAGCACTAGGAACGCCGCGCGTGCGCGATCAGATGCGGACGGCTGGGCGGCGATGCTCAGTGGCGCCGCTAGGTGCGGACGCAAGGTCTCGTGCTCAGCAATACGCGCCAACAATTCATAGACGCGCAGCAGCGACTCTTCGGTCGGTTGGTCCTGCGCAGCGTCTACGGCGGCGAGCAGTTGCCTCAGGGGCTCGGTGACGAGAGCGAGCGCTTGGGTGTCGCCGAGATCGGGTCGACGCCGCTGGATAACCCGTGCCGCGTGCGCATACCTGTCGTCGGCGTTCAGCGCGCCCTCGGCTGCGATTCTCGCGACTTGCAAGTCGGTGTGCACGGTTTGGGCGAACCCTTCGAATGTGCGGAAGAGTGCCTTGACCGCGAAGTCATGGCCGAACGCCTGGTCAACGTCGCTCTGACTGGTCACGTGCACACCCTATTGAGCCACGCCCACACCCGGCGCCCCACGCGCAGAACCATGGCAAGCAACGCGGTAAGCAGGCACAATGAGACAGCATGGCACCCACACCCGGCGTCCCTGCCCCGGCTGACCCCGTCTTTATCTCGTATCGTCAAGCAGACGGGACAGAGATCACTGCGGAACTTGCTTGGTTGTTGCGCGCAGCGGGCATCCCGGTTTGGCGTGACCGAGACGATCTGCCTCCCGGGGATACCGACGCTCGTCTCAAGCAGGCAATCGATGCCGGCATCTCCGGAGCGGTCTTCGTCGTCACACCCGACATCGCCAACAGTCGCATCGTCAAACAGGTGGAGGCCCCACGACTGGTCACGCTCCACGAGATGCACGTGGCGTTCGCATTAGCCATCGCCAACGCCGTCACTACCGCGGAAGGCGGAACAGACTACGACGCACCCGACCGCCTCCTCGAACGTCCGTCGGGATCTCTTCGCAATGTCGACCAGCACAGCGCCGACCGTGCAGGTCTCCTGGCAGTCATTCGTGGAATGGTCTGGCACCGGATCGCCTCGTCACGGGAGAGGGTCAGAGACTCTGATGAGACGTTCCGCCTGAGCGTTCAGACCCGTAATACGCCCCAGGTCTACGACCGCACCGGAGATGAACTGGACATTCGCATCAGGCCCTCCACGCATGAACGCCTGCCCAGCGCTGAAGGTCTGCGGGACCTGCAGGACGTCATTGGTCTGTTGCCCGACGCAGTCACCAGGTCGGGTGCGACCAGGGTGAGAGTTCGGGGAGGCGCCCACCTCTCAGTTGCTTTCGCCATCGGCGCCGCGATCCCGGCCTCGCGTGTGGGCGTGATGGAGATCGTCGACCAGGAAGGAGCGCCGTGGGCGAGTTCCTCCGCTGCTGACGAACACCCGGCACCGCACCTGCGGGTTGAACGAGAGGGCGGTCGCTCCGTACCCGATAACACCGCCCGACCAAACGTCGCAATCTACGTCGACATGGATCCGGTTCGCAGCGACGCGGCCTTCGATCGGCTGCTCGAGGAAACCGGCTCGGGACTCGTGGAATGGCGGCACGTCGTTAGCGCCAACGGTCGGCGTATTAGGCCGGTGGAGGCTGGGGATGTCGCGCAGGAGATAGCCCAGCACATCCGCGGGCTCTCCTACGCAAATAACAACGCGCTGGTTCACGTAGTCTTGCGGTGTCCCTTTCCTCTCGCGTCGCTCGTGGGCCGACTCACCAACACGCTGCGATGTGTCGTCTACGAATGGGACGACTCCGAAGGTGGGGGCGGGACCAACTTCAGGGCTCGATATGTGCCCACGCTGCGGATCCGCGCTTCAGCGGCGAACGGGGCGATTGAAGAGGTGCTTCTCGCCTAACGCGGGACCGCCGAGGGCGTCGCACTGAGAACGCCCGACTACTCCGACGTGCTCGCCCGAATATGGTTGGCAACGGCCGGCAAGCGGGGCGCGGCCGACCGAAGGATCTCTGAGAGACTGTCCAGCAGAAGAGATCCCTCCGCTCGTTCGAGGGTTGCACGTTGAACACCGCGACTGTGTTCGCTCTCCATGACTATTACTCCAACAGGCGTGTCGTCCCACTCAAGGCGCCGGGCAACCATGCTGCGAGAACACATCTTCATTGCGCGGGCGACTTCAACAGGAATACCGAGGTCGCGTTGGGTGTCGAGCCACACGTCTCTTTCTTCGGGCCAGTTGATTTGTGTGCACGAGCCACGGTCCCACGCCTCGCCGATGACTCCTTGGTCCTCCGGGTATACAGAACGTCCTCGAGCCGCGAGCCGTGGGCTTCGCGAATGCCGAGCCAGCATGACGAACTCATGACCCACGTGGCAATACACGGAGATCCTTTGGTGAGCCTCATTAAGTTCCAAATGAGTCGCGACGCGTCGCAGCATCGACTCTAGCGCGACCTGTAACGCATCCGACGTAGCCTTCTCCGCCTCCGTGGACGCGCGGACCTGTTCGACAAGGTTGGCGTACGAAGGCTTGAGGCGCACCGCGAAGACGATCGCCGCCCCTGCTAGCAATATTCCGGGGAATGCCCACCAAAGAGACACTGCCATCAGCGCGAGAGCGATTGAACTCAAGGTCAACAAGACTGTCGAGCCGCGACCCTGGAGAACTTCTGTGACTTGTGTTGCTCTCCGCGCTAGCCACGACGTTCGAATATCAACGCCCCCCTGATTTTCCAAGGCGAGGCCTATGCGGGAACTAGACCGGAGCCAAGCAGGCGCAAATCGTCGGCCTCTCGCTGATTGGTGTCGTTCCACTTGTCGATGGCGTCACTTACGACTCGGTCGGTGACCGCATAGAGCGACTCCTCGTTGGGCGCATCCATGATCAACGTGAGTACGACGCGTGCGCCATCCTTGGCTACTTCGATCGAGTACGCCTCAACATCCGCGAAGTTTTCTTGCATCACTTCGTTGAGGCAGTCAACAAGGCGGTCGGCCACGTGCTTGCGATGTTTCTGCGTGCCGTTGATACGGATTCGCACTGAACCCTCGTATCGCGCGGTTCGTTCGCCAAACTCACGTGCACTCACCAGATCTCGCCCTCCCGTCGCCTACAGAGTAGCCCGATTTCACTAGGGACTCGGACATTGAGTTCGTGTCGCCAGGACGCTATGCCGACGGTGTGACACTCAGTCGACTCGCCACGACACGCCACGACACGCCACGACACGCCTAGTCAACTTCCCGAGAGGGCGTACCGCCCAGTGGGAGGGTTGGCTTGTGGGTGATGGTACCGCGGCAGGCACACGTCCGACGGAAAGACCAGAATACTTGAGACACTTTGGAACCAGTAGTGTCTCAAGTTACCTGGGCATCGTGCGCGCGGGGCAGACCAGATAACTTGAGACAGGACTGCTCCGCACACGGCGATACAGTGTCATCACATGACTGACAAGGGGTGAATCATGGCGTCAGTGGAAGCCACCACGGGCCGCAAGACCAACGCAGAGGTTGCGCGCACGATGCTGATTTTCGGAGGCGTCTTCATCGCCCTCGCGGTGTTGCTGACGTTCACCGACACCACACTGGCGACTTATGTGAACCACGGCGGCGTGCTTAGTAGTTTCATCCTCCACATGTGGTCCATCGTCGTTCAGCTCGGCTACCCACTCGGCAGCTTCCTCATCGTCGGCTCGATCATCGTCAACAGGCTGCCTGAGCGTAATCAGTAGACGTTGGGGCGGTGCGCCGGTCGCGCCGCGTGCACGCTGAAACCTAGAGCCCGAGTGCGCGTTTCACGTCTTCCCACGGGATCGGTTCCTCGCCGAGGCGCGCAGTCTCTTGCCACGCAGCGTCGACCGCGCGGACATCCTGAAACTCTTCGTCTTGCTCAGTGTCACCCATGACTCCAGCATGACGTGTAGCGACATCGGAGGCTACGCGTTCTCTGCGACTGGCGGTCGCCGCAGCACCGCCCGCGCCACCACGCCCACCACGAGCGCCCAGAACGCCGCGCTCACACCAAGAATTGCGATGCCGGACGCCGCAGTGACGAACGTGAGCGCCGCTGGAATCTGCTCCCCCGGCACGTCGATCGCCGCCTTGATCGACGACGCGAAAGTACCCAACAGCGCCAAGCCAGCAACGGCCGCGATCACGCCCGCGGGCGCCAAGCTGACGAGGATCCCAAACGCGCTCGCCGCCAAACCCAGCACGATGACCACGGCGCCGGAGGTCACCGAGGCGATCCAGCGTCGGTCCTTGCTCTCCCCCGCTTCCGGGCCTGCAGCCAACGCCGCGCTGATGGCGGCAAGATTGATCGCGTGTCCACCGGCCGGCGCCCCCACCAGTGTGCCCGCTCCCGTGACGAGCATGGTGCGCCGCCACGGCACCGTGTAGCCAAGACTGGACATGACGGACACCCCAGGAACGTTCTGCGATGCCATGGTTACCAGATATAACGGTAACGCGATGCCGACCAGCGAGGCCACGGTAAACGTTGGCGCCGTGAGCTCCACCTGCGGCGACAGTGAGGAAAGTGGAACGTCAGCGCCCGCTCGGGCCACTTCGACGGCGATGACAACGGCAGCTGTGAGAAACGCGAGCGGCACCGCCCACCTGGGCACAAATCGCAACGCGACCAGCCACACGATCACCACCGGCGCCACGTCGAGCGGATTCTCGGCGAGCCCGGTCACCGGGCCCAGGCACAACTGAAACAGGATGCCAGCGAGCATCGCCTGCGCCACCGAGGTGGGGATCTTGGCGATGAGCGCGCCCAACTGCGGCAACAGGCCCGTCAGCACAATCAGCACACCAACGACGATGAACGCGCCAACGGCAGCGCTCCAGCCGCCCTCCACGACGCCGGTGGAGGCAAGCAGCGCCGCGCCCGGGGTGGACCACGCCACCGTGATGGGTAGCCGCGACCACCGAGCCAAGATGATCGAGGCGAGCCCCATCGTGGCGCTCACGGCTAGCAATCCGCTCGACGCTTGGGCGGTGGTTGCCCCAACCGCGGTGAGCCCCGTCAGCACCACCACGAACGCGCTCGTGAAACCCACCAGCGCGGTGACGACACCCGCGGTGACCGGTCGCACGACGCTTTCGGGACTAGACATGGTGACCAACGTAGCGGGCGTACGCGGCGCCAGTGGGTAGCTCGTGGCTCCGAGTTCGCGCCGCTAGCATGGCGCCATGGTGACCATCCGCCCCGTCAGTGCCAGCGACTACGAGGCATGGCGCCCGCTCTGGGACGCCTATGTCACCTTCTATGAGTCAAGCCTGCCCGACGCTGTGACGGCTGACGTCTTCTCTCGCCTCGTCGCTGGGCACGGTGTGTTTGGAGCAATGGCATGGAGTGAGAACGGCGAGGCGGTTGGCCTGGTTCACTGGCTCTTTCACCCGTCGACGTGGTCTCTCACGGACTACTGCTACCTCGAAGACCTGTACGTCTCCCCCGCTGCCCGCGGACTTGGCGTGGGACGCGCGCTCATCGACCACGTCAACGAGGCGGCCCGCGCGTCAGGAGCGCACAAGGTGTACTGGCTCACTCACGAGACCAACACCACCGCGCAGGCTCTCTACGATCGCGTTGCCGAGCGCACCGGCTTCATCCACTTTGAGCAGCCGCTCGCGGACTAGCCGAACGCCACCTCGTCGGTCTTCTTGACGTCGGCGCTCTTGCCCTCGCCGCTCGTGAAGGTCCAGTAGAGGTTGGTGTGGGAGATTACCTGCTCTGGCGGCGGTGCTCCCCACTCCGTGAGGTCCTCAGTGGTGTGGGCATCTGACACGAGTGTTACATCGTAACCCCTGGTAAACGCGCCGTGGATGGTGTTACGGATGCACGCGTCTGACTGCGCACCCACGACCGTCAGCGACCCAACGCCGAGGCGCTCAAGCACGTCCGCAAGGTCTGTCGCTTCGAACGAGTCGCCGTGGATCTTGTGAACCACCGGCTCGTCGTCGCCGATGGGAAGTTCGTCCACGTATTGCCAGCCGTCGCTGCCAATCTCGAGACCCTCGCTGTCCGAGTGCTGCACCCACACCACGGGCGTGCCGGCCGCACGGGCACGGTCCACAAGCGTGGCGATGTTCGCGACCACAGCGTCGCGGTTATACGCCCCGCCAACCACGTCCTTCTGGACGTCAACGACAAGCAGGGCCCCGTTGGGCCGGTTCTCCAAAGTAGTCATGCGGCCAGCCTACGGCTGCTGGCTGACATCGCGACTAGGACATACTCAGCGCGCGTTCCAGTTCGCGAAGGCCTTCGGCTTCGAAACCTGAGTCCCCGACCATATGTGCCCAGCCAATGGTGCCTATCGCCTCGCACAGTGTGATCGCTTGCCACGCCGCCAGTTCACGGGGGTCCGAGCCATACCCGGCCATGAACGCGTTCTCGAGTTCCGGCCGCTCAGGAAAGCAACGTGCACTAAGCCGAACGAGGTCCGCCATGGCGGGCCGCAGATCGGCGCGTCCAAAGTCGATGACGCTCACCTGTCCGTCATGGACCAGCCAATTCCTTGGGGAGTAGTCACCGTGTGTTGGCACTAAGAGAGTCGGAATGTTCGACGCGACGGCGGCTAGCGCGTGAGCAGCAGCTTCGCGCAACGCGTGGGGAGTCGATTGGGGTGCGGCAAGCCACCGTTCGGCGCGATCCAGCAAGCGTGTGGGGTACTCGTCATCATGCACACTGCGTTGACCATGGAACCGAGCGAGTAAGGCCCCTGCAGACTCGTACACCCACGGTTCGCGTTCGACCCCGCTTCCCTGCACAAGTTCGCCCGGCAGATACTCAAGAATCAGCAACTTTTCACTTGGTTCGCCGTAGACCAGGTGCGACACCTCCCCCTGACCGAACGGCGCCATCCACTCCAGATGGGCACGCGTCTCACGCGCTATGTGAATGTCTGCGCCGTCGCCTGCCTTGACGATGTAGCGTCGGTCGGCGGCCGCTACTTCAAGCACGGTTGTGCCGATGAGGCCCCACGAGTGATCAGCGACGATCCGATATCCGGGGAGTGATTTTGCGAGCAGCGACACCTGCTCGCTCGTCAGACCACCGCTCAAGCGAACGCGTCTTCCTTCAGCCGCTCGGCGATGGTCTCCGCCCACTCGCGAATGTCCTCGAAGTCGCGGAAGTCGCCAGGTGGCGGCGCGATCGCCTTAATAAGGGCCTTCTCCCCCACGTTCAGCTTCTCGAACTGAATGGTGCCGCCAAACCGCTTGTGCTCTATGGCTCCCGCGGCAACCGCAAGCTCCTCGGCCTCATCAAGCGGCTGGTCCGGCTTGGTCACCTGGGTCATGCCCACGGAGAACAGCCACACATCACGGCCACGCAGCATCTGGGCATTCTCGCGCACAAGCGCGGACGCGTCTTTGCGCCACAGCCCTCCATACACAGCGGAGCCGATAATCGCGGCGTCGTAGAAGCGAACGGATGCGACGTCGCATGCGTCGGCGAAGTCCACCTCAAAGCCGTTGTCTCGCAGCACGCCAGCCACCGCTGCACCAACCTCGCGCGTTGCTCCGTACTTGGAACCTACGGTCACCAAGACCTTCATGACGCCTCCTCCTTTGGTTCCCCCCATCATGCGCCCCTGGCGAGGCATTCGCCGGGGACGATGGTCCCTCAGGAAGACGCAGACACCTCGAGCACCAGGTCCCCGCCCGCGAGCGTCTCCACGTTGTTCACCACAACGCGCGTCACGGTGCCGTCGATGGGGGTCGTGATCGACGACTCCATCTTCATCGCCTCGATCGTCGCAACGGCCTGCCCAACGGTGACCTTGTCGCCAACCGCAACCACGGGAGACACGGCCCCAGAGAACGGTGCGCCGATACTGCCAGGGGTGTTAGCGTCGGCCTTCTCGCGAGAGACCACCTCCACCTTGGCTGATTCGTCGCGCACCTGAACGGGGCGAATGGTGCCGTTGTACGAGAACATCGCGGTGCGTTCCGCGTGGTCGTCCGGCTCGCCCAGCGCCTCGAGCGTCGCGATCATCTGCACGCCGGGCCCAAGGTCCACCGTGACCTCTTCCCCACTGCCAACGGTGAGGCCGTAGAGGTAGTGGAACGTGTCGATAACGGAGATGTCGCCGTACCTCTCCACAGCTTCGTCAAAGTCCTTGGCGGGGCCAGGGAACAGCAAGTGGTTGAGTCGCCGTTGGCGTTCAGGGCCCGACGCTGACAAGACTTCGCGGTCGTCTTCCGTGATCTCCGCAACCTTGCGCTCAAAGGAGCGGCCGGCAAGCGCCTTGGTACGGAAGGGCTCCGGCCAGCCGCCGGGAGGATCGCCCAGTTCTCCCTGCAGGAAGCCGATCACGGAATCGGGAATGTCGTACTTACCAGGGTTGTCAGCGAAGTCCTTGGGATCCGCACCAATGCCAACCAGGTGCAGGGCGAGGTCGCCAACCACCTTCGAGGACGGCGTGACCTTGACGAGGCGGCCGAGGATCCGGTCCGCCGCGGCGTACATGTCCTCGATCTGTTCGAACTTCTCGGCGAGCCCAAGCGAGATGGCCTGCTGACGAAGGTTGGAGAGCTGGCCACCGGGAATCTCGTGGTGATAGACGCGGCCCGTGGGGCCCGGGAGCCCGGACTCGAACGGCGCGTACAGGCGGCGCACGGCCTCCCAATAGGGTTCGAGGGCTTCCGCGGATTCGAGAGAGATGCCCGTGTCCCGCGTGGTGTGCTCCAGCGCCGCGATGAGCGCGCTCATCGGCGGCTGCGACGTGGTGCCTGCCATCGCCGAGTTTGCGACGTCCACCGCGTCTACGCCTGCCTCCGCGGCGGCGAGCAATGTGCCGATCTGCCCCCCGGCTGTGTCGTGCGTGTGCAGGTGCACCGGGAGATCAAAGCGATCGCGCAGGGCAGATACCAGGGTGTATGCAGCGGCAGGACGCAGCAGGCCGGCCATGTCCTTGATCGCCAGGATGTGCGCACCGGCCTCCACGAGCGAATCCGCGAGCTTCAGGTAGTAGTCGAGCGTGTAGAGGTCCTCGTCCGGAGAGACCATGTTGCCCGTGTAGCACAGGGTAGCCTCTGCCACGGATTGGCCCGTTGCCCGCACGGCCTCGATCGCGGGGCGCATCTGGTCAACATCGTTGAGCGCGTCGAAGATGCGGAAGATGTCGATGCCGGTCTCCGTGGCCTCTTGCACAAAGGCCACCGCCACCTCGTCGGGATACGGCGTGTAGCCAACGGTGTTGCGGCCGCGCAGCAGCATCTGGAGCGCGATGTTCGGCATCGCCTCACGCAGCCGCGCAAGGCGCAGCCACGGATCCTCGCTGAGGAAGCGCAAGGCCACGTCGTAGGTGGCGCCTCCCCAACACTCCACGGAGAACAGCTCGGGCGTCATGCGGGACACGTGACCGGCCGCCTTCAGCAGGTCATACGTGCGCACACGGGTGGCGAGCAACGACTGGTGGGCGTCGCGCATCGTGGTCTCGGTGACGGCAAGCGACTCGCGTTCGCGCAACGCGCGGGCAAAGCCCTCCGGCCCCAACTCGAGCAGCTGCTGGCGCGTGCCCGCAGGCGGCTCCGCCTTGAGGTCAATCTGAGGCAGCTTCTCCCACGGGTTGAGGATCGCGTCTGCGTGCTCACCGTTGGGGCGGTTCACCGTGGTGTGGCCAAGGAACGTCAGCAGTTTGGTGGAGGTCTCCGCGCTCTCCGGCACTTGCAGCAGTTCTGGGTGCTGCTCGATGAAGGCGGTGGTCACTCCCCCGGCGCGGAACTCCGGGTTCTCGAGCACGGCCCGCAAGAACCGGATGTTGTTGGTGACGCCGCGGATGCGGAACTCCGCGAGGGCGCGAGCAGCGCGGTTCACCGCGGTCTCAAAGTCGCGGCCGCGACACGTGAGCTTCACGAGCATCGAGTCGAAGTGGCCCGTGACCGAGTTGCCCGCCATAGCCGTGGCACCATCGAGGCGCACACCAGCGCCACCCGGCGAGCGGTAGGCAAGGATGCGGCCCGTATCAGGCAAGAAGCCGTTGGTGGGGTCTTCGGTGGTGATGCGGGTCTGCACGGCGAAGCCGTTGACCTCGACCTCTTCCTGGCGGATGCCGATGTCCTCAAGCGTCTCGCCCGAGGCGATGCGCATCTGTGCGCACACGATGTCGATGCCCGTGACCTCTTCGGTCACGGTGTGCTCCACCTGGATGCGCGGGTTCATCTCGATGAACACGTGCTGACCGGCTCGCTCGCCCTCGGTAGCGAGCAGAAACTCGACGGTTCCAGCGTTCACATACCCAAGCGACGTGGCGAACTTAACCGCGTCGGCACACAGCGCGTCGCGAATCGCGGGATCCAGAGCGGGCGCCGGCGCAATCTCGATGACCTTCTGGTGGCGGCGCTGCACGGAGCAGTCGCGCTCAAAGAGGTGCACGGTGGTGCCAGAGGCATCCGCAAGAATCTGCACCTCTATGTGGCGCGGCCCCAGGACGGCCTGCTCGAGGAAGACCGTGGGGTCGCCAAAGGCGTTCTCTGCCTCGCGCATCGCCGAGGCCAAAGCGTCGGGCAGTTCGGGCCGCGTCTCTACGCGTCGCATGCCGCGCCCGCCGCCGCCGGCTACCGCCTTCACAAAGATGGGGAATCCAATCTCGTCCGCGGCGCGGATCAGCGCGTCGACGTCGCGAGAGGGCTCCGATGAGTGCAGTACCGGCACACCCGCGTCGCGCGCCGCCTTGAGCGCGGCCACCTTGTCGCCGGCCTTCGCAAGCACCTCTGGGGGCGGACCAATGAACGTGATTCCCTCTGCGGCGCAGCGCTTCGCCAGCTCAACGTTCTCGCTCAGGAACCCGTAGCCGGGGTAGATCGCGTCAGCACCGGACAGCTTGGCGACACGGATGATCTCGTCGATGTCCAGGTAGGCCTTGATGGGGTGACCCTCAACGCCAATCTGGTACGCCTCGTCGGCCTTGACGCGGTGCTCGGACATGCGGTCCTCGCGCGGGAAGACGGCCACGGTCTTGGCGCCGAGTTCATACGCCGCGCGGAAGGCACGCACGGCGATTTCGGCACGGTTCGCCACGAGGACTTTGGAGAACATTTACTTCCCTTCGACGGTGGCTTCATCCTGCCAGGTTTCGGCGCACCAACTAAATGGGGCCCGCACCGTCACGGGTAGTGACGTAAGTATGCCCGACGCTGTCGCCGGTTGGGCGCTGCAGTTACGTAGGCGGTGCAGTTACGTAGGCACTGCGCTTCAGGAAGCGTTCGAACGGCGAGCGCGGCGCTCGGCCAGTTCGTCGACCACGCCGGGGTCGCTTGCGAGCTCCGCCTCGCCGCGATCGGCGGGCAGCTGGGACAGCGAACCCTCGAGCTCGCGCCACACTTTGCCAAGCGCGATGCCGAACACGCCCTGCCCTCCCTGGACGAGGTCGATGACCTCATCATTGGAGGTGCATTCGTACACGGATGCGCCGTCGGACATGAGGGTGATGCGGGAAAGGTCTTCAACGCCCCGCTCACGCAAGTGCTCAACAGCGGTGCGGATCTGCTGCAAGGACACCCCGGAGTCCAGAAGTCGCTTCACGACGCGCAGCACAAGGATGTCCTTGAAGCCGTAGAGGCGCTGCGTACCGGAGCCGGTGGCCGAGCGCACCGTGGGCTCCACGAGACCCGTACGGGCCCAGTAGTCCAACTGGCGGTACGTGATTCCGGCGGCCTTACAGGCGGTGGGACCGCGGTAGCCGACGTTCTCATCGAGGTGCGTGAGGCCGTCGTCGAACAGGATGCCCTGGTCGCCCATGCCCGAGAGGTCGATGCCCGCCGTATCAGTCACTGCCCCTCCTTCACGTTGTGGTTTAACGTTATGGCTCGCGATGCCCCGGGTCAACGACCACGGGCTTTCACGGTACCGCGTGTCGCGCCGCTTGTGTTATCGGCTCAGACTTCCGCGCACACAAGCGCCAAAAACGGCAATAGCCGATTCCCCAAGCTCGCGCGCGCGCTCCTCAGCCTCCCCGTGCGAACCCTTGCCTCGAAGCGGCGCCACCACGGCGTCGGCCCTATCCGCTTCCCGATTTCCGGCGAGGCACAGCGACCGCAATGAGCGCACGTCTCCCCCGGCGGCGAGGTACGCACCGCACGCAACCACAAGGTCGACGATCTCCCTGTCGAAGGCCCCGGGTACCGCCTGCTCAATGATCCGCGCCTCCGCGAGATCGTCGACAACGCTGACTGTCACACCGGCGCGGTCGGCGAGCTGCGGCGCGGTCAGATAGTCGTCGTCCTCGACATTGACCGCTTGCGGAGAGATGCGCTCGTGCATGGTGCCCTTGTCGAGGGCGTCGAGGTGCTGAGCAATGACCGTCAGCGGGCGGAAGTGATCGCGCTGCTGGCGCAAGACGAAGCGCACCCGCTCAACGTCGGCCGCGGAGTACTGCCGGTACCCGGATGACGTGCGCTGGGGACAGACAAGACCCTGCGCGTCGTAGAAGCGGAGCTTCGACAGTGTCAGGGCGGGGAACTCGCTCTTGATCAGCGACAGAACGTCGCTGACGCGCAGCAGGGGCTCGTGCGAAAGCGCGTGCGGCCACCGGCCGGTCAGCGGCTCGCACGCCTCGGTGCCACCCGCGCCGGGCGCGACGGCGCCCCCCGTTGCCTGCTCTGCCGCTGCGGTCATGAAGACGCGTGGCCGGCGTGGAACGTCAGGCGGTACTTGCCGATCTGCACCTCGTCGCCATCGGCGAGCACGGCGTCTGTGACCGACTGGTGGTTGACGTAGGTGCCGTTGAGCGAGCCGGCGTCCTTGATCGAGAACTCGGTGCCGTTGCGCTCGAACACCACGTGCTGGCGGCTCACGGTGACGTCATCGAGGAAGATGTCGGAGTTCACCGAGCGTCCAGCCGTGGTCGAGTCCACATCGAGAAGGAACCGGGCGCCTTGGTTAGGGCCGTAGTGAACGATGAGCAGCGCGTGATCGGCGCCAAGCGCGTCAATCGCGGACTGGTCCGCTGAAGAGAGACGGCCGGGGGTTGACTCGTCCGTGGCGGCATCGATGGACATCGTGCGCTCAAGCGGGGACTCATCAAATGTCATGGTGTGCTCCCTTCAGTGGTGCCAGTGTAGGGCGCTTCGGCGCCGCGTGGGTGGCTCGCCGCGCGAACGCGGACATCGCGCACGTAGCCCAATCCCGCGAGCCAGTACAGCACCGCGGCTGCCACGGCGCCGATGATCGCGACAGTGTGCAACCAGGTCGCGGTGGGGAACGCGACGTCGGCGAGGTAGGCGAGCGGCAAGAAGAAGTACAACAGGGCGGTTGCCCACTTCCCCGTCATCGTGACCTGGGGCGAGTCCACGTGCCGTGACCGCGCCCAAAGCAAGGCGATTCCCACGACGATGTCGCGAGCGAACAGCACGCCGACGAGCCACCACGGGATGATTCCGCGTATTCCGAGGCCGAGCACCACCGCGATCGTCAGAAGCCGATCTGCCGTGGGATCGAGGAGGCGACCCAAGACGGTGACCTGATTCCAGCGTCGGGCAAGGTAGCCGTCGAGAAAATCGCTGATGCCCGCAGCGGCGAGTGCAGCGATAGCCCAGCCGTCGCTCTCCACGATGAGCAACCACGTGAACACGAAAATGAGGACGATCCGCACCATCGAGATGACGTTGGGAACCGTCCACACGGCGCCACTTGGCGCGTCACCGATAGGCACAGCGTCCTGAGGCGCGGATGGGGTCACGCCGCAAGTCTAGGGTGACGTTAGTCGGAACCGTCCTGCGCGGCGAGCACCTTGTCCACTGTTGCTGCAGCGATCTGCGACGCCTCGTCTTCGCTGGCACCGCGAGCTATCTCGTTGGCGCGAATCTGCTCGTACGTCTTGTGGCGCTTCTCGTCGTTGTCGGTCATGACAACCCCCTTTCTCACTCCGACGCTACGCCGCCGGTCGCGGCGCGGCAACCGCGAGGTCACTGACTGATGGGGGCCTCTGCGTCGTAGCTGTCGATCACCGCTTGGATGCGGTCGAGTGCCGCCTGGTCCAGGCCGCTCGAGCCCGTGATCTGCACCCAGGAGAGGAAGGTCGCGTCTCCGTAGCGATGGCCGGCGTCGTCGGGGACGCCCTCCGCCATCGCCATGTCCGCGAGCCCCTGCAGGCCCGTAATGAGCGGGATGAACACCATCTGGTCCGCGATATCTGGTGATCGCTGGCCGGCGGAGAGCCACTCCGGCTTCTTGTAGAAGATGGACCAGTCCATCCAGACCACCGGATCGTTTCCGTGTTCCAAGTAGGCGATGCGCGGAGCTGCCCACGTCCCGTCGAAGCTCTGCACGGCATCCGCCGTGGGAAAGAACTGCACGTGCGGTTGAGAGGACACAACGGGCCAGGTGACTGGGGAGCCGGGGTCCCGCTCGGCCCGCAGTTCCGTGGACAGGTCTGTGATCGCTGGCGTCCCCGCGAAGACCGCGCCATCCACCCCATCGACGAGAGCGTCGACGGTGCCAAAGGATTCCTGAAGCGCTTGCGCGCCCAAACTCACGCCGTACACCACGAGCTGCGGACGGGTCCCGGCCGGAAGCGCGTCCCACCACGCCTTTACTGCCGTGTAGAGCGCACTCGTGCCCGCGATGGACTGCTCTGGGTGAAACACGGAACTCACCCAGGATGGCGAGACGGAGTACTGCGCCGCCACCATCGCGGTGTCGCCGCCATGGAGGTACTCGAGCGAGTCGATCGCCTGCGGCTCTAGCCACCCCGTTCCGGTCAATCCCGGGAGCACCAGCACGGCGCGCTCTTCCGCATGGGTCCGCTCAAGTTCCTTGACGGCAAGTTCGGCGCGAGCCTCGTAGCTGGGAGCGGAGTTGAGGCCAACGTAGATCCGGATGGGCTCTATCGCGGCCGCCCCGGTCACCTGGGAGATCTGCTGTGCGCTCGGGCCTGATGCAACGACGGACCGCCCTTTCGACCCAACGTCCTCCCACGCCACGAGCGAGCCTGGACCCCCGCTGCGAAGCTCCGACGTCGGCCGTGGGTACTCGGCATCCATGGCGTTGTTGCGCACCTCCCAGCGCGAATCCAAGAAGAGCACCACGCCCGTCGACAGCACGAGCCACGCAAGTACGAGGCCAAATGCCGTGACGCCCGTGGCGGAGAGCGTGGCGAGCGCTCCACTCCCCCGCCAACCGCGTCGGTCGAAGAGGTGTCCAGTGCGAATCCGAATGTGCCGGTACACGCGCGCAATCGCGCGTCCGATAGCTACACACACCGCGGCAACCACAACGGCAACGCCGAGCAGCAGCCACCCTTGAACGGAATCGAGCGGCTCCCAACCAACCGCCTCCCGCACGCCGTTCTGCCACTCCGTCGCCAGGCGCACGAGCACTACGAATAGCACCGCCCACACGCCCGTGATGATGGCCCAACCCCAAACGGTGAGCCACTCATTCCGCCAGCGAATCGCCCACCGCACCACCTGCCACAGCGCCACCCCTAGCGCGTAACCACCGGCGAAGCTCATTCCGGATACGGCGCCCTGGTAGTACCACGGACGAGGAAGCATCGACGGCGTCATCGACAGTGCAACGAAGACAAGCCCCACGAGAACACCGCCATAGTCAAGGCGTGCCCAACGCGGGTAGGTCATTCGCGACTCCTGTGAGGTAGGTCGTCATCCAGGCTAGCGCGCGGCCTGCCACGCGACCCGAGCAACCCGGCCTAGGCTGGTAGCCATGTCCGAGGCCAATCACGACGAAGCGACCGCGTCCACGCGCGTCGTCATCATCGGTGCGGGCCAGGCGGGTCTGGCGGTGGCCTACTTCTTGCGCCGCGCCGGTCTGCAACCAGGGCGCGACTTCTTGGTGCTGGACCCAGGCCCGCGTTCCGGAGGTGCGTGGCAACACCGGTGGGAGTCGCTTCGCCTTGGCGACACCCACAAGGTGCATGACCTACCCGGCATGCACGAGATGGGCCTCACGTTTGACGACGCACCACGGGATCGGCCCGCCCGCGATGTCGTCGCCGCGTACTACTCCCGTTACGAGCGCCACTTTGACCTCCAGGTGGTGCGCCCCGCGACCGTCTCCTGGGTGGAGCGCACGGAGGATGGCTACACGCTCACGCTGTACCCAGGAGGTCCGTTTGATCAGGTCGCCACGCAGGTGATCGTCAACGCCACCGGCACCTGGACCAACCCGCGCATCCCCGCTATCGCGGGCCGGAGCGAGTTCACGGGAACCCAAGTCGCCACCCCGCAGTGGATCAGCGCGCAACAGTTCGCGGGCCGCCAGGTCGCGGTGGTTGGTGGCGGAACCTCTGCGCTTGGCTTCCTCGATGACCTCGCCAATGTGGGAGCAAGCACGCTCTGGTACACGCGCAGGGATCCGGTGTTCGTCGACGACGAGCCCTGGCTCTCGGAGACTCGCGGCGCGAGAGCCGTGTCGCTGCAAGACGCCGCAGCGCGTTCCGGCTCAATATTGCCCTCCATCGTGTCCGTCACCGGCCTCGCGCGGAGCCCCCTCGTGGAGCGGCTCGACGCTCGCGGCCAGCTGCAGCGTCGGCCCATGTTCCGCCGGCTCGTCACCGACGGCATTATCGAGCAGGACGGCACGTTTACATACGTCGACGCGGTGGTGTGGGCCACGGGATTCCGCGCAGAACTGCGCCATCTAGACGGGCTCAATCTCGCGGGGCCTTCTGGTGCGATCACGGTGCAGCGGGGCCAAGTCGTCGACGAGCCAACGATCTACATGGCCGGCTACGGTCCGCAAGCAAGCACCGTGTCGTCGAACAGGGCTGGCCGCACCACCGCCAAGCTCATCCTCGCTCAGCTCGCGGAACGCGCGGCCGCGAACTCCACTCCTGCTGCCAACTGATTCAGCGTCCCAAAGCGGTGGGCGGTCATCGAGATGGCCTGCTCTCTGAGGAACGGAAACAGCTCAAGCCGGGCCGACGCTGTGACCGGGTCCGCGTAGATGGCCACGGAGGCGCTTCTCGCCGCCTGTGGCAGCTCTCCCACGGCCCGTACTCGCGACCACCGCGCGGAGGTGACGCGCTCCGCCCAGGCCTCGTCGTCTTCCACGACTAGTACCAACCCACGTGTGGTGACAGCCTCGGCAACCGCAGCGTCGGGCGTGTGCGCGAAGGTGACGAGAGAGCCCGGTGAGGCGGCGGCCGCGGCGGCGACCACCCGCTCGACGTCCGCCTGGTCCGCCCCGGCGCCAACACGCACCTCGGTGACTGCTGGCACAAAGCGCAGCACGTTGCGTTCGCACGCTAGGCCGCTGGGATCCGTGGCGCCGTAGTCACGGTCAAGGGCGGTGCGCAACGCCGCGTCCCAATCCTGGCCGGAGGCAGTGGATTGCCACCCGGTGAGGCGCTCCACGTAGTGCGGCCCACCTGCCTTGGCGCTTGGGCCCACTGCGGAACGCTTCCAGCCACCAAAGGGCTGCCGACGCACGATGGCGCCGGTGATCCCGCGATTCACGTAGAGATTCCCCGCATCGATCTGAGCTAGCCACAGAGCAATCTCACTCTCGTCAAGGCTGTGCAGCCCGGAGGTGAGGCCGTAGTCCACGGCGTTCACCGTTTCGATGGCCGTCTCGAGGGTGGGTGCCGTCATGACGGAGAGCACGGGGCCGAAGTACTCGGTGAGGTGCGACGGGGCGCCGAACTCCACGCCCCCGCGGATGCCGGGCGACCACAGGGTGCCCTCGTCGTTGAGAGGTTCCGGTTGCAATAGCCACCTCTCTCGCCCGTCGAGGCGAGTGAGCCCGTCAAGCAGCTTGCCGCGGGGCGCCTCGATGACGGGGCCCATCTGCGCGGTTGGAGACTCCGGTGTACCGACAGCGATTGAGCGCGCCGCGTCAAGCAGCTGGGTGCGGAACCGCGTGGAGCGCGCAACCGAGCCCACTAGCACCACGAGCGAGGCCGCCGAACACTTCTGGCCCGCGTGTCCAAACGCGGACTGCACCACATCACGCACCGCGAGATCCAGATCCGCGCTTGGGGTAACGATGATCGCGTTCTTGCCGCTGGTCTCCGCGAGCAACCGCGCCGTTGGCCGGATGCGCGTGAAGAGTTGGGCCGTCTCGTAAGCGCCCGTGAGCACGATCTGATCGACGCGCTCGTCGCTCACGAGCGCGGTTCCCACCGGGTCCTCTTCGCAATCCACAAGTTGGAGCACGTCCTGCGGGATGCCGGCACTCCACAGTGCCTCTGCGAGCACGGCAGCGCAGCGTTTGGTCGCCGGAGCCGGTTTGAGGACCACCGCGCTTCCCGCCGCAAGTGCGGCAAGAGTGGAGCCACCAGGGATTGCAACGGGGAAGTTCCACGGCGGGGTCACGAGCGTGACAGCGCGCGGCACGGGGCGCGCGCCCTCGACCGTCTCAAGCGCGCGAGCGCTCTGGGCGTAGTAGCGGGCGAAGTCGACTACCTCGGAGACCTCGGGATCGCCCTGGTCTATCGTCTTTCCAGCCTCGGACGCCATCACCTCCAGCAGTTCTCCGCGCGCGCCCTCAAGGGCGCTCGCCGCCGCCTCGAGCAAGCGTGCCCTCTCCGCGGGTGCCACCTTGCCCCACTTCTCCCCTGCCGCAACCGCTCTGGTAACCACGCCGTCGGCCGCCTCGACGTCCGGAACGTGGGCGGACGTCACGGTGGCAACGCCAAGGCGACTGCGTGGTACTCGAGCCAAGATCTTGGCGGCCCATTCGCGCGCGTCAGGGGTCGAGGGATCGGTGTCTGGCTGATTCGCGAAGTCCTCGCGCGAAGCGACGGGCAGCCCGCGGTGGCGATGTGGAACGTCATCGCTCATCCGCGCGAGCGAGGCGCGAAAGCGCGCCTCCTCCAACGCGAGGGCATCGGGGTGGTCGTCGAAGCGGAACGCCGAGCTGAGGAAGTTGCTTGGGTTGGCGACCTCCTCAAGACGCCGCACCAGATACGCGATCGCCACGTCAAACTCCGCCGGTGGCACAACGGGCGTGTAGAGCCGAATGGCGCCAACGTCGTCAGCCACCACGGGACCAATGCGCTCGGCCATGCCAAGCAGCATCTCCACGTCCATCGCCTCCGCGACGCCCCGCTGGGACGCCAAGAGCCACGCGTAGGCGAGATCGAAAAGGTTGTGGCCCGCGACGCCGATGTGAACCGCCGTGGTGTTGGCGGGCGTGAGCGCGTGGCCCAGCAGCCGCTTGTAGTTGGCGTCCGTCTCCTCCTTGGAATGCCACGTGGCGAGCGGCCAGCCATGCCACTCCGCATCCACTCGCTCCATGGAAAGGTTGGCGCCCTTAACGACGCGCACCTTGATGGGCGCCCCGCCAGAGCGCACACGGCCCGACGCCCAAGCGAGCAGGCGGTCATAGGCGCCTATGGCGTCGGGCAAGTAGGCCTGGAGCACGATCCCGGCCTGCAGTTGGGAGTATTGCGGGAGGGATAGCACGCGCGTGAAGACCTCGATCGTGAGGTCGAGGTCGCGGTACTCCTCCATGTCGAGATTGACGAAGGTTTGCGAACGAAGGGCTGCGTCGTAGACGGGAAGTAGTTGCTGCGCGATGGCCGCGGCGGCCTCGTCAAAGCCCCACGCTGAGTGGGGCGCCACCACAGAGGACACCTTGAGCGAGACGTAGTCGACGTCGGGCCGCTCAATGAGCGCAATGGTGCCGTCGCGTCGCTGCCGTGCGGAATCCGCGCCCAGCACCGCCTCGCCGAGCAGGTTGACGTTGAGCTTGACGCCTTGCGCGTGGAGGCGCGTGAGGCCCCTCCTCAGCTTGTGGGGCCGAGAGTCGAGCACAAGGTGGCCAACGAGGCCCCGCAACACGCGTCGGGTGACAGGCACGGCAAGCCATGGAGCGAGCGGTGCCAGACGTCCCCCAACCTTGAGCGCCGTGCGCATGAATGGATCCAAGAATGGGGCGGGGGTTCGCGCCGCGCGCGCGAGATTCCGCGCGGCCACGCGCATGTCTTGCGGACGAATGATGCCGTCGACAAACGCCACGGTGAACGCTAAGCCTTGGGGGTCGGCGACAAGGCGGGCGAGGCGCTTGGTGGATGCGGAGTCGTGGCGAGCCTGCGAGCGTGCCAACCAGTCATGGACCTGGTCAATGGCGGCCTGCTCGACGGCGTTGTCGGCGGCAACGGTCATGTGGCCAGTGTGCGCCGTGCGATCGTGAAATAGAAGCGATGGTTGCTTAACATTTTCATGCGGCAATACTTAATATGGCCTCGTGCTGGATCTTCACCGCTTATCGCTGCTGCGCGAACTCAGTTTGCGTGGAACCATCACGGCCGTCGCGTCCACCACAGGGCTGTCCGCATCGGCAATCTCGCAGCACCTCTCGACTCTGGAGCGCGAGGCGGGAGTGACGCTCTTGCGCCGTTCGGGGCGCGTGCTCACCCTCACTCCGGCGGCGGAGCGCCTGGTGCACCGCACCGAAGAGCTCCTCGCCACGATGGAACGCGCGGAAGCGGAACTCGCGGACGCGACCGGCCGCGCTCACGGCACGGTTCGCCTGGCAATCTTCCAGTCGGCATCTCTGGCGCTACTGCCCGGCGCGTTGCTGCACTTGCGGTCTCGGCACCCTGACGTGCGCGTGGTCGCGACCCAACGCGAGCCCGCAGCGGCCCTCGACGACACATGGGCCAGGGACGTGGACCTCGTGGTGGCCGAGGAGTATCCGCACCACTCCGCGCCGCACTACCCGGGGATTGAACGGGTGCCCCTGACCCACGACGAGATCCTTCTAGGCGTTGGTCACGGACTTGGCATCGATGCGCTCTCCCAAGCAGCCAACATGCCGTGGGTCATGGAGCCGCGCGGCGCGGCCTCACGGCACTTCGCGGAGCAGCAATGCAGGCTCGCCGGCTTTGAGCCTGACGTGCGGTTTGAGACCACGGACCTGCAGACTCACGCTCAGTTGGTGGAAAGCGGGCTCGCGGTGGCTCTCATCCCCGGGTTGATGTGGAGGGGGCGCGGCATCGACGCCGCGGCCCGCCGCCTTCCAGAGCGGCCTCACAGGACCGTGTTCACGGCCGCGCGCACCTCATCGCGGCGATCGGCCGCCGTGAGCGCGGTCAGGGCTGCGCTGTTGCAGGCAGCTCAAGACCTGACGCCGTAGCCGGGGCTACTCGTGCCGCAAGCAAGGTGCCGCCGGCAACCAGGGCGGGCATCGAGATCACCGCGCCAAGGGGTACCAAGCACAGCAAGTAGCAGGCGACACCGAAGCCCAAGGTGAGCGAGCGTCGGGCCTTGTGGAGGCGACGCCGATCGCTGAGGCCGGGCACCCCCATCCTTGATAGCGGATACGCGGTGAGCTCGAGGCTCAAGAGCGAGCCACCAACGGCCGCCGACACCACGAACGCAGACGCCGAGCCGATGAACGGGATGAGGCCAAGCGCAAACGTGCCAACGCCAACCACAGTTCCGAACAGCAGCAGCCGCGCTCCCTCCCCAACGCCGCGAAGGGTGGCGCGCCACACGGACTCTTCTTCTGCCGTGAACGTGAGCCCGGCTGAGGGCGCTACCTCGGTGGAAATCCGCTCGAAGAAGGGTTGGCCAATGAGCAACGTGATTGCCGTGAACGTGTAGATGGCGAGCAACACCCCGCCCCCAACGATCGCTATCGCGACGAGCGCGACGAGCAGGCCGTTGGGGGTGTCGTCATTGGTCACGGCGCTCGTGATGCCTTGTGCCCAGTCATCCACCCACACGGCAATAGCGATGAAAACCCCCACCAGCAGCGCGGCGGTGATGGCGCCGGGGATGAGGCCGAGCACCATGAGGCGTGGCGAGGAACGCCACACTCCAAAGCCGGAACCAACAAGGCGCACACCGCCGAAGAACTCTCGTAGACGGCGCCGCACGCCAGAAGCCTACGACGAGGTCAGCGTGGCCTCAACGAGTTCGATCGGCACGGCACGCAGGGCTTGCGACACGGGGCAGTTCGCCTTGGCGTCGAGGGCGGCCGCGGCAAACGTCTCGTGGTCGATGCCGGGAACGGCGGCCTCGACCGCAATTTCGATGAGGGTGATGCCCTCCCCTGGCACAAACGTCACGCGCACATCTGTGGTGACGGCGGTTGGCGGGTGGTCGGAATTGGCGAGGCCGTTGGACAGTGCCATGGAGTAGCACGAGGCGTGCGCGGCGGCCAGGAGCTCCTCTGGCGTGGTGGTGGCGTCCACGCCCTCCGAGCGGGCCTTCCAGTTGACGCCGAACGAGGCGACGCCGGAGGCAAGGGTGGTGGTGCCGGAGCCGTCCTTGAGGCCGCCGGACCACTCGGTACGTGCAGTGCTGATCATGATTCCTCCCAAACCGGCGGGATGGTCCGCGCCAGGCCCACCGTAACCCGGCACACTAGATTGGCTCCAACGGAAGGTGTGTCCAGTGCTCGTTCTCGCTCTTGTTGTCGCGGCCGTGGCCGCGCTCATCCACGTCTACATTTTCTGGCTCGAGGCCTTCGCGTGGGCCACGCCGCGCGGTCTAGCGACGTTTGGCATGACTGAGGGACAGGCGCAGGCAACCAAGGAGCTCGCATTCAACCAGGGGTTCTACAACCTGTTCCTCGCGCTCGTGACGATTGGAGGCGTGATCACCATGGCATTGGGCCACCACGCAGTTGGTGCGGCCCTGCTCATTGCGGGGTGCGGCTCGATGGTCGCGGCGGGCGCGGTGCTGCTCATCTCATCTCCGTCAAAGGCGAAGGCCGCGGTGACGCAACTCATCACTCCCGCGTTCGCGCTGCTCTTCCTGCTCATCAGCGCGCTCTAGGGGCAAGTGCCTCAGCCGTAGTAGCGGCCCGGACGATGGTTGATGGCCAGCACGAGGTTGAGCACCACGGCGCCCACAACGGACCACAGCAGCGTCCAGAGGTCCACCAGGGCGAAAGAGGCGATGGCCACGCACACGTCGAGGGCTCCCTGCACGTAACCCGCTCTGATGCCCCGCTTCTCTTGCATGAACGCGGCAAAGACCCCAAACCCACCGGCGCTCGCACCATGGCGAAACAGGATCAGCATGCCCATGCCAACGGACAGCCCGGCAAAGATCGCCGCGTACGGAACGGAAATGGTCGAGACATCCACGTACAGCGGATGCAGACCCGCCCCCACAGACACGAGCGCCACCGTGACGAGCGTCTTGACGGTGAACCCCACGCCCAGTTGCCGCCACGCCAGCACGAGGAACGGCAGGTTGAGCACAAAGAGCACCCAACTGAGGTTCCAGCCGGTGGCATAGTTCACCAGCAGGGCAACACCTGCGATACCGCCAGAGACTCCGGCAATCTGGTGGAGCAAGAAGATTCCCCACGAGACCAGAAATGCTCCAGTCACGAGCGCAATCGCGTCCTCCCACAACGCATGCTTCTGCGTTGGGGCCGGAATCTCGATCGCGTCCACGCGCCCATCATGCCGCGCTAGCTGGGTACGCCGTGCGCGAGCTCCCTGAAGACGTCGTCCGCCTCCGCCATTATCGCGAGCGGAGCCGCCTGCCCAATCCATAGCGACAACAGATCCGCTTGGTCCCTACGCGCCGCTTCCGCCCTGAACTTCCCCGTGAGCCAGTTCTGGGCGGGGAAAGGCAGTATCGGCTCGTCCTCGAGCACCGACATTGCCCGGTTGCGCAGGCCGCGCGCAAGGCGCCCGCTCATCGCGGTCGTCAGCACCGAGTCGTGGGCGGCGGCGCCCAGTATCGCCCTGCGATACGAGGCGCAGATCGCCGATTGGCGCGTGCGCAAGAACGCGGTGCCAACCACCACTCCCTCCGCGCCAAGCGCGAACGCGGCCGCAACACCCCTGCGGTCCGCTATCCCTCCCGCGGCCAGAACGGGCACGCGAACGGCGTCCACTACCTGCGGTACCAGTGCAAACGTACCCACCAGGGCGTCCTCCGGATCGTGCAAGAACGAGACCCTGTGCCCTGCCGCCTCCGCACCACTGGCCACGATCGCGTCCACTCCAGCCGCCTCAAGAGCAACAGCCTCTGGAACGGTCGTGGCAGTGGCGATTACGGCGGCGCCAGCGGCGTGAGCCGCTTCGACCACGTGCAGCGCTGGCGCCCCGTAGACGAGGCTCAGCACCGCTGGCCTTCCCTCAAGGGCCGCCTCGAGTTGCTCCTCGAATGGCGGCAGAAACCGCGCAGGAACGCTGAGTTCAGCGCCCATTTCGTCAAGCAGTCGCCCCACGCCATGGCCGGGTTCCAAGTCAACGTCACCAGGGAGCGCCTCATCGCCGGTTGGCAGCCACAGATTGAGGGCAATTGCGCCTTGGGTGCGTGCACGGAGCGCCGCGGTGACCTCACGTATCCGCTCGCGGTCATAGCCATAGAGGCCGTATGAACCGAGGCCGCCGGAGTCGGCGACTACCCCCGCAAGTTCGACGCTCGATGCACCCCCAAAGGGGCCGAGCACGATCGGCACGTCAGTTCGCATCAGGCGCGTCAGCCGCGTCATGGTCCTCCTCGTCACGAATGGGCTTGCTGCACCGCCAACAGGCGCGAGCGGAAATGTCGTTGATGGCGCCGCACTCGCACACCTCGGACAGCCAGCACGCGTCGCTACCTGGCATGTCTCACGCTGCGCTCGCGGTTCGCCTGAGGGAGACCGTGCAGAGCGTCGGCGTCACAAAGGGCCGGAGGTCCACCGCCCACACCCTTTCCCCGTCCGCCCTGTCCGCAAGCCGCTGGGTGAGGCCAAGGTGCATTGCGCACACCACGCCTGGTGCCTCGCGAGCCTCGTCCCTGAACGGGCAATCGTGCAGTTCCAGGCCCTCAGGGGTCACGCGCGGCGAGAAGCCCCGCTCCGCCAGCTCTCTTTCGATGACCAGTGGCGCGTCTCCCGCCAAGGGGCCCACAGCGTCGGCCCACCGAGCGCCTGCCGCGACGGCTCCCGCGCTGCCCTCCCCGCGTTCTACGAGGCCCACAAGGGCCGCAAGCATTTCATCGCGCGCGCCAATCTTGTCGACGATCGTGTACTCAAACTGGGGCCGGCCCCTGCGCCCCGCGGTCGCTGTTCGCCCGCGTACCGCGGCACCCGCCGCCACGAGCTTGTCGAGGTGATAGCGGACCGTGGTGACGTGCAGGCCCATGCTGAACGCTAGCTCCTGGGCGGTCGCGGGCGCGCCGCGTCTGCGCAATGCCTCAGCGACCGATTCCTGCATAGGATTGACCGTAACATCTTCCGGTTTAATCGACAGGACGCCGATGCCTCATCAAGTGATTCGCCCGTCGGTGCTCTACGTGGGCACACCCGTCATGCTGCTCGGCAGCGTCAACCCCAACGGCACCGCCAACCTTGCCCCGGCCTCGTCGTACTGGGCGTTGGGCCAGATGCTCGTCATTGGGCTCGAGGCAGGCGGGCAGACCATCGCCAACGTGAGCGAGCGCGGAGAGATCACCGTCAACTTCCCCGGCCCAGAGCTGTGGGAGGCGATCGAACGTATCGCCGACACGACCGGCGCACACCCGGTGCCCAAAGCCAAGATGGCGCGCTACCGCCACGTTGCAGACAAGTTCGCGCTTGCGGGTCTCACCGCGGAGCCGGCAGACCTCGTAGCACCGCCGCTCGTGCGCGAGTGCAAACTGCAGCTTGAAGCAAAGGTCCTCCGCATCACCGACGGCCTCGAGGACTACCACCTCGTGGAGGCGGAGGTGGTACGGGTTCATGCGGATCCGGCAATCGTGGCGCCAGGCACGCAGCACATCGACCCTCGCGCATGGGAGCCGACAATCTACAGCTTTCGGCACTACTTCGGCATTGGCCAGGAGCATGGGCACCGCCCAACGAGCGACACCGCGGGCGAGAACGCGCTGGTCAGGGAATGACCGCGCGCGAGTAGCGTTGTGGCTGATATGACGACTCTCGCTGACTTTCACGCCGACTCGCTTGCAGGCAAGGATCAAGACCTCGCGCAATACCTTGGCAAGGTGGTGCTCGTCGTGAATACCGCCAGCAAGTGCGGCCTCGCGCCGCAGTTTGAGGGCCTCCAGGACCTCTACACGAAGTACGAAGGCGACGGCCTCGTCGTGCTTGGCTTTCCGTGCGGCCAGTTTGCCGGCCAAGAGCACGACACCGCGGACGAGATCGGCGAATTCTGCCAAGCCAACTACGGCGTCAGCTTCCCGATGTTCGCCAAGATCGACGTCAACGGCAAGCACGCGCACCCGCTGTACAAGTGGCTCAAGAGCGAGAAGAAGGACCCCCTTGGCAAGGCGATCAAGTGGAACTTCACCAAATTCCTCGTTGGTCGCGACGGAGCGGTGATCGAGCGCTACGCCCCCACCCACGAGCCCGCCGACATCGCCGCGGACATCGAGAAGGCGCTCGCGTCCTAGCGTCCGTTAGGGCACCTGCTTCCGGGTGATCACCAGCGGCTCGCTCGCATCGCCAAAGGCAAGGAACGTCCACACCGCGGCCCCGCCATCAGCGAATACCTCCACGACGTAGGAATCGACGCATATTGTCACCCGCTGCTCGCCGCGTGGCAGCGGACGGGTCGTTGAGCGCGCCGACCCCGTCACCTCATGCGCCGCCCGCACCACGGTGATTGACCCGTCGCCAATCGTCACCACCACCGCCCCGCCAAGCACGTCCACGCGCACCACTTCGTTGGTGCCAGCACAGATCTCCGTGCACAGGCCCGACGCTGCGACAAGTTCGGCGGGAAGAGCTTGGGTAAGCACGGGGCCAGCTGGCGACGTGCGCAGGCCGAGCTCTCGCGGGAGGGTCATAACGCCGCGCCACGGCGCCGTAGGCACCGTCGCCGCGTATTGCCAATTGGCCGCCCACGCGAGCGCGATCGCCCTGTCCCCAGGGACGTCACCGAACGTGACCCCCGCGTAGAAATCCGCTCCAAGGTCAACCGAATCCCAGCGTCGGGCATCGTCAGGCGCGAAGGTGCGGCCATCAAACATGCCAACGAGGTAGACCATCCGCGAGCCGATGCCATCGGGAACGCGAGGATTGGCGCTCAGCAGCAGAACCCACCGCACCGTTCCGTCCTCAAGGTGCAGGCGCGCGAAGGCGGGGCACTCCCAGATGAGATTCTCGGGACCCGAAGGCCCGAAGGTGCTGAGGTGCTCCCACTGCACCAGATCGCTCGAGGAGTAGATGAGCACCTGCCGCTCTTCTGCGAGCACCGCAAGCATGACCCAGCGGTCCTTGTGCCAAAACACGTGCGGGTCGCGGAACTCGGTGGATTGGCGGTCCAGCACGGGGTTGCCTGGGAAGCGGGTCCACGTCACGCCACCGTCATTCGACGTTGCAAGGGCCTGGGCTTGATTTCCGTCCCACGTGTTGGCGGTGTACACCGCAACCAGCCGCCCATCGCCAGGGTTCACCACGGATCCAGAGAAGGCGTTCTCCCCCTCAATCCAGGGAATCGCCACCGGGAGTTCTTCCCACGTCAGCAAGTCGCCGGACACTGCGTGCCCCCAACTCATGTGGTCCCAGTCAATGCCTTCCGGATTGTGCTGGAAGAAGACGTGGAAGCGACCGTCGACCCAAATGAGCCCGTTGGGGTCATTCATCCAGTGCCGCGCGGGAGTGAAGTGGAAGCGCGGGCGAGCGACCTCGTGATCCATGCGAGCTCCTAACTCCCAGCATTCTCCCAGGGACTTCCCCGCGGCGCGGGCAAGGGGCGCCGCGCTGGCGTCATCGCGCCCTCCGTAGACTTGTCCGAATGCGCGATGAGCAAGGAATCGACCCCAACGACCTCGAGGTGACGTTGCGGGTGCTCTCGTCGCTACGTGACCTTGGCGAGGACCACCCTGACTTCGTGACGGTGCGCAACGCCACGGCGCACATAATCAAGGCGGTCAAGCAGCAGCGGCGCAGCGATCGCCGCGCCGCCATCTTTGAGGCGGACAAGGCGATGGTCGAGGCGACGGCAACGGGCGCCCCGGACCGCATTGACGATGAGACGCGCGGGCTCACTCTCACCGCCCAAGCCGCGGTGCCAACCGTTGGCACGTTCGCCAAGGCGCGTCCCTGCTACATCTGCAAGCGCAAGTACACGGTTGTCGATGCGTTTTATCACCAGCTGTGCCCGGACTGTGCCGCCATGAGCCATGCCAAGCGCACCGCTCGTGCTGACCTGTCGGGAAAGCGCGCCCTGCTCACCGGTGGGCGCGCCAAGATCGGCATGCACATTGCGCTGCGGCTCTTGAGGGACGGCGCCTACACCACGATCACCACACGCTTCCCACGGGATGCGGTGCGCCGCTTCAGCGCCATGGATGACGCGGGCGACTGGCTGCACCGCTTGCGCGTGGTTGGCATCGATCTGCGAGATCCGTCGCAAGTGGTGGCACTCGCCGAGTCGGTGGCCGCAGACGGTCCGCTCGACATCCTCATCAACAACGCGGCGCAGACGGTGCGACGCTCCCCCGGCGCGTATTCGCCACTCGCGGACGCCGAACTGGTGCCGCTCGAGGCGGGGCTGTGGCCCGACGGCCGCGGACCGGAGCTGCTGACTCTTGGCCGCACCCATGACCTCCACCCCCACAGCCTCGAGGAGGCCGTCACCGTCCACCCCCTCTTGGCTTCGGCGAATGCGCAGCGCCTCACCGCGCTTGCTCTCTCACCCGGTTCCTCGTCGCTCGCCAAGCTGGCCGACGGCACGGCCATCGATGCCGGCGGCCTTATCCCTGACCTGCACCACACCAACTCCTGGGTCCACGCCGTTGGTGACGTGGACCCGCTTGAGTTGCTCGAGGTGCAGCTGTGCAACAGCACCGCGCCCTTCATTCTCGTCAACGCTCTGCGACCGCAGTTGGCGACGGCCGCCAGGGGCGCACGCGGCGGCCGCAGCTACGTCGTCAACGTGTCCGCGATGGAAGGCGTGTTCAACCGCGGATACAAGGGACCCGGGCACCCGCACACGAACATGGCCAAGGCCGCCGTCAACATGCTCACCCGCACAAGCGCCCGCGAACTGTTTGAGGAGGACCGGATCCTCATGACGTCCGTGGACACCGGCTGGATCACCGATGAGCGCCCCCACCCCACCAAAGTGCGGCTCGCCGAGGAGGGCTTCCACGCCCCACTGGATCTCGTGGACGGAGCAGCGCGTGTTTACGACCCCGTGGTGCGGGGAGAGGCGGGCGAAGACCTATTCGGCGTGTTCCTCAAGGACTACAAGCCGTCGGCCTGGTGAGCTGCGTTAGGCGTCTTCGCTCGACACGGAGTGGGACCAGAGCTCGGAGCCATCGGGGTTGAGGTAGACGAACATAGCTTGCTGGGTTGGCGTCACGCCCTGAGCCTCCATAGCGGGGAACACCACGCTCTGGCACGTGCTGTCGACGGTGTCCACCTGGCTCTCGAGCGCCTCCGCGGCCGCCTCAGGGTCCAACGCCTCCTTGAACGTGTAGGTGAACACAACCGTGTTGGGGTACTCCGGCTCCACTGAGTACGCGGAGTAGATGTCCCCGTACGCCTCCATGATCGTGTCCGCCTGCGCGGCCTCGAGCGCCACGTACGCGTCGAGAGCGGCGTTGGCATCGGGGTTCGCCTCAGCAGTGGTCTGCTCCGGGGTCGCCGAGGGCGCCACAGGCGTGGCCTGCGGAAGCGTTGTGTCTTCTTCAACGGGAGACGTGGAGGGTCCGCTCGAACACGCGGACAACGCCAACACGGCGCCAAGCGCGATTGCCATTCCTGCACCCCGCGCGGTCTTCGTCAGAGTCATGTGAGTCCCCTCATCGTCGTGATGTGCCTGAATGCCTGTCCACACGATAGCCGGGTCCCGCGTTGCCCCTGACCATGAGCCAGACTGGGCGCCATGCGTCTGTGGTCACTCCACCCAAGTCAACTGGACAGAGCCGCGCTCGTTGCGTGTTGGCGAGAGGCGCTGCTCGCGCAAGCAGTTCTTGCGGGAAGGACGCGCGGCTACACGCGGCATCCTCAGCTGGACCGCTTTCGTGCCGGTGACGACTCCGCAGCACTCATCGGGAAGTACCTCACCGCTCTCGCTACGGAGGCCGATGCACGGGGCTATCGCTTTGACCGTGGCCGTATCGACGTCCCTGGGGAGCCTGCGGGAGACCTGACCGTAACGTCGGGCCAAGTGGCACACGAATGGGCGCACCTTGCTGCCAAGCTTGCCGTGCGCTCCCCTGACGATGCCCGACGCTTGGCGGGCTCAGCGCCCCAACCTCACCCCCTCTTCACGGTGGTTGAGGGAGGGGTTGAAACGTGGGAGCGCGCGTAGCGGTGACGATTTCTGTGTAGTGCATCACACGGGGTGTGTTTTGGTAAAGACTTCACCATGACGCAGGTAGGTTGATCAATTATGAGCAAAGGCGCCATGATTGCCGGGCTTCGCCTCGGAGCAGCACTTGCCATCGTCACGTGCCTGGGCTTTCAAGCCTGGGCGGATCTCACGTATGGCACCTTCACGTGGGCCCAACTTCCGGTGTACTTCACTCCCATTGCCGCCGTCGCAGCTATCGCAGCGCTCGTCGCGTCCGCCTGTGCCGGCGAAACAGAGCCCCGCTGGGTTGCGCTCCTCAGAGTCAATGCCGCCACCTACGCCGTGATCACGGGCGTGGTCTATTGGGCGGTGCTCCCCCACTACGGTCAACCAACGTTCCCGTGGGCGAACGCGATGATCCACGGCGGCACCGGCGTGATTCTCGTCGCCGATTGGGTGCTCGTGGGAAAGCGCGAGCGGCTCCCGTGGCACACGCTGTGGACGGTGTTCGCGGTGCCGGCGGTGTGGCTTGGCTACATCGCCGCAACGGAACGCATTGGGGGCCGGATCCCCTACGAGTTCCTTGACCCGTCGCGTGGAGCTGGACGGCTCACCGCCACGGTCGCCATGCTGATCGTGGCCGGTGTGGGCGTGGTGAGCGTCCTCAGACTGTGCACCGGACTGCGCGTGCTGCCGAGCGCTCACGAGCACGCAGTGGCCTCTGACTAGGGTCCAAGCGCGCAATACTGAAGTACCTGGCCGACGCTGTGGTTGGCTGCAATGAAAGGCTTGCCGTGCGCGCACTCGTGAAGCAGTCTGCTGGTCCCGGACTGGAGTTCGTGGACGTCCCCGAGCCTCCTGCCGGAGACACGGACGTCACCATTCGGGTGCTGCGAACCGGCATCTGCGGCACCGACCTGCACATTGACGGTTGGGATCCTTGGGCCGCGTCCACGCTGGTACCGCCCATCATTCCCGGTCACGAGTTCTCTGGCGAGGTTGTGGCTATTGGCAGCGCGGTGCGGGACGTGCACGTGGGCGCGATCGTCTCCGGCGAGGGCCACATCGTGTGCGGCACGTGCCGCAACTGCCGCGCGGGACGCAGGCACATGTGCAATCGGACGTCTGGCCTCGGCGTCAACCGCAACGGCGCCTTTGCCGAGTACGTTGTGCTTCCCGAATCAAACGTGTGGGTGCACCACGATCCCATCGACCTGGACCTCGCGGCGATCTTTGACCCGCTTGGCAACGCCGTCCACACGGCTCTCAAGTTTCCGCTCGTTGGGGAGGACGTGCTGATCACGGGCGCCGGTCCCATTGGGCTGATGGCGGCCGCGGTTGCGCGGCACGTGGGCGCCCGGTTTGTGGTGGTCACCGACGTCTCGGCGCCGCGGCTCGAACTCGCTCGCCGGGTTGGCGCGGACCTCGCGATAGACGTCTCCGTGCAGCGCGTTGCCGACGCCCAACGCGAACTGGGTATGCGCGAAGGCTTCGATGTTGGCCTCGAGATGTGCGGGCAACCATCGGCACTGCCGGAGATGATCGACAACCTCACCCACGGTGGCCGTGTGGCCATGCTTGGCCTGCCCACCGCCCCCATTGAGGTGGACTGGGCCAAGGTGGTCACCCACATGCTCACGATCACGGGCATCTATGGCCGCGAGATGTTCGAGACGTGGAACGCGATGAGCGCGATGCTGCAAACGAGCGCAGAACTGCGCTCCGCGCTCGATGCCGTCATCACGGACCGCTTCCCTGCTCGCGAGTGGCGTGACGCCTTTGACACGGCGCGCACCGCACAGGCGGGAAAGGTCGTGCTCGACTGGACCCAGCCCCTCACCTGACGACGTCCCGAAGGGAACACCATGTACGGAGCAATGCAAGAGCATCTCGCCGCAACTCTCGAGGACATTCGCGAGGCAGGCACGCTCAAAGGTGAGCGGCCGCTCGCGGGCGCCCAGTCCGCGCTTGTCAGCACGGGCGGAGCGGAGGTGCTGAACTTCTGCGCCAACAACTACTTGGGGCTTGCCAACGACCCACGCCTGATCGCGGCGGCACAGAGCGCGATGGACGACTGGGGGTTTGGACTCGCGAGTGTGCGGTTCATATGCGGAACTCAAGAGCTGCACGTGCGCCTTGAGCGCGCCGTGTCAGCGTTTCTTGGCACGGAGGACACGATTCTGTTCTCGTCGTGCTTCGACGCCAACGGGGGCGTGTTTGAGGCGCTCTTTGGCGCAGATGACGCGATCATCTCGGACGAGCTCAACCACGCCTCGCTCATCGACGGCATTCGGCTCTCAAAGGCACAGCGGTATCGCTATCGCAACCGTGACCTCGGCGACCTCGAAGCGCAACTGCAGGCAGCGTCGGGCGCCCGCCACCGCGTCATCGTCACCGACGGCGTGTTCTCGATGGACGGATACTTTGCGCCGCTCGAAGGTATCTGCGATCTCGCGGAGCGGTACGACGCGCTTGTGCTCGTGGACGACTCGCACGCCGTGGGTTTCATCGGAGAACATGGCCGCGGCACGCCCGAACTGTGTGGCGTTGAGCGGCGCGTGGACATCTACACGGGCACGTTTGGCAAGGCGCTTGGGGGCGCCTCGGGCGGCTACGTGTCGGGCCACGCCGAGATCATCGCGCTCTTGCGCCAGCGCGCTCGTCCCTACCTGTTCTCCAACACCGTGGCGCCCGCCGTCGTTGCTGGCACGCTCGCGGCGCTCGACCTCGTCGCCGGTAGCGGCGAGCTGCGCGAGCAACTCGAGGCGAACGCCCAGCTGTTCCGCAGGCTCATGACGGAAGCGGGCTTTGACCTGCTCGACGGTGAGCACGCGATCGTGCCGGTGATGTTCGGCGACGCGGCACTCGCCGCCCGCATCGCCGAGCGCATGCTTGAGCTCGGCGTCTACGTGGTGGCGTTCTCCTACCCCGTGGTGCCGATGGGCAAGGCGCGCATTCGCGTGCAACTTTCCGCAGCCCACACGGAGGAGGAGATTCGCGCGTGCGTTGCCGCGTTCACGGCTGCGCGCGACGCCGAGGCCGCCTAGCGGCGCGCGCCGAACAGCGCGTAGAGGAACGGCACTGCGGAGGCCGCCATGAACGTGATGCCGAGAGGGTGGTTGCTGTCATAGATGACGGCGCCGGCAACAAGTAGCCCCACAAACAGCAACGCGCCAACTGCCCGCTTGGCTATGCGTTCAATCCGCACCACGGCCGCCTCGACCTTGGGAACGGACACGGGAAGCGTGCCGTCCTCGAGTCGGGAGATGACGGAGTCCACGCGGCTCGGAAGCCCCCAGGCGATCTGTGCAACGTCAACGGCTTGCTTCACAAAGTCCATGACAAGGTTGCCGCTCTCGCTCTTGAGCAGCTGCTGAGCGTACGGCTCAACGGAGTCCCACAGGTTGTAGGACGGATCGAGCGAACTGCACAGGCCAGAGGTCAACGAGGCGGCGCGCCCGATGAGCAGGAAGTTCTCTGGCAGCTGGAACGGCTGCGAGAGCAACAGATCCCCGAACTCGTCGGCGAAGTGCACGAACTCCTTGGGATCCACATCCCGCAGTTCGGCGAAGCCCATCCCTCCAAACCTGGCGAAGAGCTTGGTCATCATGACTTCGAGCTCGTGGACGTCCGCGCCGGGCAGCAGCACCTCTGCGTCCCGCATCGCGGCAACGATTCCCTTGCCATCGCGGGCGGCGGCGGAGACGAGCAGCTTCCGCAGGTTCGCCCGCAGCGTGGCGGGCACCTCACCCATCATCCCGAAGTCGACGAAGACGAGAGACCAGGGCGGTCCGTCCGCTCCGAGAGGGCCGGGCGACACAAAGATGTTCCCTGGATGCGGGTCGGCGTGGAAGAAGCCATGGATGAAGAACTGGTCGAACATCACCTCGGCGAAGCGATTCGCGACATCAGCGGGGCTGATACCAGCGGCGCGGAGCGCATCGGTATCACTGACCTTGATCGCGGTCACGTCCTCAAGTGTCAACACCCGGCGCGTGGTGCGTTCCCACGCAACGCGTGGCACCGTAACCGTGGGGTCGTCGGCGAAGAGCGATGCGAAGCGCTCCGCACTTTGGCCCTCGTGGAGATAGTCGATCTCCTCGAGGCTTGTGGTGGCGAACTCTTCAATGAGCGCGGGAACGTCGGCCCGCTTTGACACCGCCTTGAGGCGCGAAATCCAACGGGCAATCCTGCGCAGCGCGGCGAGATCAACATCAACGATGGCGTCGATGCCGGGCCGCTGCACCTTGACCACTGCCGCCTCAAACCCGGCCTCCACAGCGTCGGCCGTACTGAGCCGCACCCGGTATACCTGGCCGAGCGACGCGGCCGCCACCGGCGCGGTGTCCACCTCCGCGTATACCCGCTCGAACGACAACCCAAGTTCCGTCTGAACCAGGGCCTTAATGTCCGCGAACGGAACCGCCGGAACCTCGTCCTGAAGCCCCTCGAGCTCCTTGGTGATCTCTTCGGGAAGCACGTCGAGGCGAGAGCTCATGTATTGGCCCACCTTGATCATGAGGCCACCAAGCTCCACCGCAAGCACCCGGAAGCGGCGCGCGAACTCGACCATGCGGTCGCCGCGATTGCGCTCAGAGACTCTGCGAAGCCCCACGCGCGGCAACACGATGTCGAACCACCAGGTAACGGCGATGTGCCACGCCGCGAACCGCAGAATGCGCCGGTAGCGCGCGCGACCGGTCACTGTGCGGGGCATGACGTCTCCTGAACCCCAACGGTCATGCCGGGCCTCGGCTAGGACTGCGCCAGAATCGAGTAAATCTTACGGCGGGTCTCGTCGAGCAGGTCTTTGGCCTGCTGCTTCTGCTCAGGGGTGCCGGAACGGTTGATCTGCGCCACGGCCTGCGCAAGTTCCATGCCGGCCTTGGGAAGCAGGCTCGCGGGAGCGGCCTGCTCCGCCTCTTCCTTGGCCCAAGGTGTTTCCGCAGCGGCCTCCTTGGCCAGCTCCGCGCCCGCTTCGGTGAGCGAGTACGTCTTGCGGTCTTGCGACATCTCTGCGGTCACGAGGCCCTCGTCGGCGAGCAGTTGGAGCGTGGGGTAAACCGAGCCCGCGCTTGGCTTCCAGCGGCCATCGGTGCGTTCTTCGATCTCACGGATGAGTTGATAGCCGTGCATGGGTTGCTCCGCGAGCAGAGCGAGGATCGCGGTGCGCACGTCTCCCCTGCTCACGCGCGTACTCACCTTGCCCTCGAAGGCGGTGCGCAGTTGGCTCATTGCGTCCATCATCGTTTCCGCCGCGAGCTTGGTGTAGTTGCCCGCCTGCTCGGGGATTGATTGCGTGTTCATGGCGTACCTCTTCTCACCGACAGTCGAACGATAGTGAACGACATATCGCTATCGTGGCACCGACAGGTGAGAAGCGCAAGCCCGACGCTATGGCTGGCCGCTAATCGGCCCCACCTTTTCGATATAGCACCTTCCGCACAGGGACTCGTAGCTGGCCTGCTGGCCATCGATCGCCACCTGGGCGCCGTGGCTGACGAACTCTCCGTCAACGATGCGCGCATTGAAGATGGCCTTGGAACCGCACCGGCAGATGGTCTTGAGTTCCTCAATCGAGTGGGCAATCTCCATGAGCCTGCGCGATCCGGGGAAAGACACGGTCATGAAGTCGCCGCGCAGGCCGTAGCAGAGCACCGGGATGCCCGTGGTGACGGCCAGGGTGAACGCCTCATCGGCCTGGGCGGGAGTGAGGAACTGCGCCTCGTCGACGAACACCGCGTCGATGTCCTCCAAGGGCGCTACCTGCTTCAATCGCTCCACGAGCGAGTCCTCCGCGCCAAGCAGCACGTCCACCTCTCGCGTGATGCCGATACGAGACGACACCGCCTTTCCGGCCTTCGTGTCGACGCCGGGCTTCACGAGCACCGGGCGCTGGTCACGCTCCTCGTAGTTGTAGGCGGCGGTCAGCAGCAAGGCCGACTTCGACGAGTTCATCGCCCCATAACGGAAGTACAGCTTCGCCATTCCTCAATCTTTCCTAGCCAAGGGTCACCAGGGAGGTGACGTCGTCTGTTGGGAGTGCGTCCACCGTTGCTCGGACGTCCATCTCCGCGAGTTGCACGTGCCCATGGTGGGTGCTGACGAATGCCGTGTCGGAGGCATCGCGACCGGTGGCGATGCGCAAGAGCGACTGCCGCGGCGCGAGCGTGGTCGCGTCGACGACGTACCACTGGCCGTCGATATTGGCCTCGCAGACCGCGTGAAAGTCCATGGGGTCCAGCCCTGGCGCGTAGACGGACACCAAGCGCGCGGGAACGTCGCGGGCCCGCAAGAGCGCAACGGAGAGATGTGCGAAGTCCCTGCACACGCCTTGGCGAGCAAGCAGCGTCTGCACGGCGCCGTCTGTTGGCTGGCTCGAACCAGGGATGTACTCCAGATGCGTTCCCACCCACGACGTCACGGCCGCGAACAGGTCGCGGCCCGTCAGGCCCTCGAACTCCTTGGCTGCCGTGGGGAAGAGCGTGTCCGACTCGCAGTACCGGCTAGGGCGAAGATTGCGCACAATGTCGAGCTCGTCGAAGGCGGGAGCCTCTGCCCTGCCGTCCACCTCGGCCTCATAGCGTACCGTAAGCCGGCCAGCGTGAGAGTCGAGCGTGTGTAACCGGGTGCCATGGCCGTCGGCCAGTTCTTTGACCTCAAGGGCGCGGCCATCGAGTTCGACGACGAGGCTCTCGTCAATCTCCAAACCCTCCGCCGATGCCACCGCAACCGACAGGATCAGGTGAGCCGGTTCCAGGACGTCGAGGGTGAGAGTTGACCCAACAGAGCGATGCACGGGGCCAATCGTCGCATGTACGGGGCCCGGAGCGCCTACCGTTAGTACATGACTTCCGAGGATGAGACCCAAACCACATTCGCCGACCTTGGTCTGGAGGGCGCCATCCTCAAGTCGTTGAGCGACGTGGGGTACGAGACGCCGTCCGCCATTCAGACGCAGACCATTCCCCCGCTGCTTGCCGGAAGGGACGTGGTGGGGCTCGCGCAGACGGGCACAGGCAAGACCGCTGCCTTCGCGTTGCCCATCATTTCGCGGCTTGATCTGCACCAGAAAGCACCCCAGGCGCTTGTGCTCGCGCCAACGCGTGAACTAGCGCTGCAAGTGTGTGAGGCCTTCGAGCGCTACGCCTCGCATCACAAGGGCGTGCACGTGCTGCCCGTCTACGGCGGCCAGGGCTACGGTGTGCAACTCTCTGCCCTGCGACGCGGCGTCCACATCGTCGTTGGCACGCCGGGACGCATCATGGACCACCTCGACAAAGGCACGCTCGATCTGTCGGAACTCAAGTACCTGGTGCTCGACGAGGCGGACGAGATGCTCAAGATGGGCTTCGCGGAGGACGTGGAGACCATCCTTGGCGCCACACCCGAGGACAAGCAGGTGGCGCTGTTCTCAGCGACCATGCCCGCGCAGATCCGGCGCCTGTCTGCCAAGTACCTTCGCGATCCGCAAGAGATCACGATCGAGCGCAAGACCACCACGGCGGCGAACATCACGCAGCGGTACCTCATCGTGAGCTACGCGCAGAAGGTGGACGCGCTCACGCGCATCCTCGAGGTGGAGAACTTCGAGGCGATGATCGTCTTCACGCGTACCAAGAACGACACGGAGACGGTCGCCGAGAAACTCCGCGCCCGTGGCTTCGCCGCCATGGCCATCAACGGTGATGTTGCCCAGGTGCAGCGCGAACGCACCATCAAGCAGCTCAAGGAAGGCAAGCTCGACATCCTCGTGGCCACGGATGTTGCCGCGCGCGGCCTCGATGTTGACCGCATCAGCCACGTGGTGAACTTCGACATCCCCATCGACACCGAGAGCTACGTGCACAGGATTGGCCGCACCGGACGCGCCGGCCGCACGGGAGACGCCATCAGCTTCGTGACCCCCCGCGAGCGGCGCATGCTTGGCGCGATCGAAAAGGCCACGCGCCAGCCGCTCACGGAGATGCACTGGCCGAGCGTCGATGACGTGAACGCCACTCGCCTTGCGCGCTTTGACGCATCCATCACTGACGCCCTTGAGCAGCAAGACCGCATCGCTCGCTTCCGCGACATCATCGCGCACTACGTGGAGCACCACGACGTACCGGAGGCGGACGTCGCCGCGGCCCTCGCCGTGGTCGCCCAAGGCGACACTCCTCTGCTCCTCGATCCGCAAGACGTGCCAAAGCCCCAAACCTTTGCCCCCGACAAGGGGACGGGAACGCGAGAGCCGAGGGAGCGTCGGGCACCTGCAAACGGCTTCGCCACCTACCGCATCGCCGTGGGCAAGCGGCACAAGGTGGAGCCCCGCCAGATCGTGGGAGCGCTCGCCAACGAGGGTGGGCTCGCGCGCAGCGACTTTGGTGCCATCAAGATTCACCCCGACTTCTCGCTCGTGGAGCTCCCCGCCCAGCTGTCCCCCGACACATTCCGCAAGCTGTCCGGCACCCGCATCGGCGGCAAGCTCATCGAATTGCGCCTCGACACCGGCCCCGGCGGGCCGCGCGGCGGGGGCAAGGGAGGGCCAAAGGGCGGCGCGGCGCGCAAGGACCGCAAGCCAAGGCACGGCCGCGGATGACGGCTCCCGTCGTTGGCCTCACGAGTTACCTTGACCGCGCTCAATCGGGCGTGTGGGACCTCGAGGCAGTGTTTCTGCCCTGGCAGTACGGGTCGTCGTTCACGAACGCGGGTGCGGCCGTTGCCATCCTGCCACCCCAGCCTGCAACGCCCGACGCTGTGGCGGCCGCCCTCGACGCGATCGATGGGCTTGTGGTCACCGGTGGCGCCGACCTAGACCCGGTGCACTACGGAGCCGAACCGCATCCCGAGAATGACGAGCCGCGTCCCGTTCGCGATGAGTGGGAGTTGGCGCTGACGCGCGGCGCGCTGGAACGTGGCATGCCGTTCTTTGGCATCTGCCGCGGGGCGCAGGTGCTCAACGTGGTGTTGGGCGGCGAGCTCATTCAGCACGTTCCGGACGTGGTGGGCAACAAGGATCACCAAGGCGAGGACGCGAAGTTCGCACTCATGGGGGTCACGACGGTGCCGGGGACGGTGGTTTCAACGCTTCATCCTGAGACGTCCATCGTGCCCGTCTATCACCACCAGGCGGTGGGCACCCTTGGCGACGGACTCGTGGCGAGTGCGCACAGCGATTACGGGATCGTCGAGGCGATTGAGCGTCCTGGCCCCGCGTTTTGCCTCGCCGTGCAGTGGCACCCTGAGCAAGATGACAGGCCGGCGCTCTTCGAGGCGTTCGTGGCCGCCGCGGCCGCGTACAGGGCCAGATGACGTTCGACACCATCGTCGTTGGCGCGGGAGTGTCCGGGCTCACCGCGGCACGCCTCCTCGCGAGCCAGGGGCGGTCGGTGGTGGTGCTTGAGGCACGCGATCGGGTCGGTGGGCGCGTGTGGACCGACCGTTCCGGAACGCACCCCACCGACATGGGCGCGTCGTGGATCCACGGCGTCACAGGCAGCCCTGTGGCCGCTGCCGCGCGCGCGTTCGGCATGTCGATGGTCGAGTTCACCGTGGGCGGCTATCAGGTGGATAGCAGGCCCATCGCTAACTACGGGCCGGACGGCGTGCGGCTCACGGATGAGGCCGCCAGCACGTTTGCTAGTGACGTTCACGCCCTCGATGCCGCGCTCGCGCCCATTGTCGCCGCGTCCGCCCCGCACGCCTCGTATCGCGACGTCACGGAAGATGCCCTCGCCTCCATGGGGTGGGACACCGAGCGCACGCAACGGGTTCGCGAGTACCTCGAGCACCGCAGCGAGGAGCAGTACGGCGCGTGGATTGAGGACCTCGCGGCGCACGGCCTTGACGACGATTCCATCGACGGCGATGAGGTGGTGTTCCCCGACGGCTACGGCCGGTTGCCGGAGCGCCTCGCCGAAGGCGCGGACGTCCGGCTAGGTGCGGTGGTTTCCCACATCCAGTGGGGGCCCGACGGCGTGGTCGCCGTGTCCTCGCAGGGCACCTTCGAGGGTCGCTCTGCGATTGTCACCGTTCCTGTTGGGGTGCTGCAGTCTTCCGGATTCTTGATTGAACCAGAGCTGCCAGTGCCCGTGGCCGGCGCCTTGTCGCGGCTGACGATGAATGCCTTCGAGAAGGTGTTCTTGCGCTTCCCCGTGAAGTTCTGGGACGACAACGTCTACGCGATTCGCCAGCAGGGTCCACACGGCCGCTGGTGGCACTCGTGGTACGACCTCACGGCCTTGCATGGTGAGCCGACGCTGCTGACCTTCGCCGCAGGCCCCGCGGGTCAACAGATTCGTGGCTGGTCCGATGCCGATGTGGTGACATCGGTGATGGAGCAGCTTCGTCGGCTCTACCCCACCACCGCCGTCGAGCCGTCCTCCACCGCCATCTCCCATTGGCAAGATGATCCGTTTGCGCTGGGGTCCTACGCCTACATGACCGTGGGATCCAGCACCGAAGACCACGACCTACTCGCGACTCCCATTGGTGGCGTGCTGCACCTTGCTGGCGAGGCCACGTGGACGGACGACCCTGCCACCGTTCCCGCCGCAATGCTCTCGGGACACCGAGCGGCATGCAATGTGCTCGGCCTCCCGGTGCCAATAGGGCTCGCGTGGCAGGCTTAGCGCCATGGCATACGGGAATCGGCTGCAGGTGCACGACAAGTTCTTCGCGTGTTTGGTGTGCGGCGGGGATCGTTTCGAACAACGCGAGATCCTCATGAACACGGCAGGCGCCACGTTCTTCGACTTCGATGCGTTCAACCGCGCGGCCGATGGCGCCATTTGTGTGAGCTGTGGCTTTGTGCACCAGTTCGCTGGAGAAGCGCACGTCTGGCTCACCTGACCGCACTAGAGGCGCGCTATGGGCACGCGCGGCGGGCTGGTGGGTCGCGGACTACGCGTTCGTCGCCGCGTGGCAGGTGCGAGCGGCGTTCAACGCCTCGGATCCATGGACCTTTCAGTCCGGTGCTAAAGCCCCCGTGGTGGTGCTCCCCGGTGTCTATGAGTCGTGGAAGTTCCTCGAACCCCTCGTGGCCAAACTCCACTCGCAGGGTCACCCCGTCCATGTCATGCCCAAACTGAAGATGAACCTGCGGCACGTGCCAGAGTCAGCGGCAATCGTGACGCGTCACCTGGAGCTCCATGACCTCCACGGCGTCATCATCGTGGCGCACAGCAAAGGCGGCCTCATTGGCAAACAGGTGATGGTGCAGCCGGAAGGGATCCGGAGGGTCAAGGGCATGGTCGCGATCGCCACCCCGTTTGGCGGCTCGATGTACGCGCGGTACATGCTGGCCCGTAGCTTGCGCATCTTCTCGCCGCATGACGAGACCATCCGCGCGCTCGCACAAGACGAGCAGGTGAACTCCCGAATCGTGTCGATCTACGGCTCGTTCGATCCCCACATTCCGGCGCGGAGCGCGCTCCACGGGGCACGCAACGTCGAGCTGACCACGGGTGGGCACTTCCGGATCCTGGCGCGGCCGGAAGTCCTCGAAGAGGTGGAGCGCCTCGCGGGATCCGCGGCTACGGCGGAATAGACAACAGGCCGTTTACCAGGAAAACCCCTGGTAAACGGCCTGCACAACGTCGGGCTGACAGGATTTGAACCTGCGACCCCTTGACCCCCAGTCAAGTGCGCTACCAAACTGCGCCACAGCCCGTGACAGCCAGATAATGCTACCGGACGCCCGGCGCCTCCGAGTACACCGCCACGCGGTCGCGCCCCGCGGCCTTGGCGTCGTACAGCGCCGCGTCCGCCCTGCCAAGCACCTCGCTGAGCGTGAGTTGGTCGTTGCACTCCGCAACGCCAAAGCTCACAGTAGGCAGTTCGTGCCCCGCAGCATCGGGTTCCAGAGCCAGCCGTCGCCTGATCTCGTCGAGTCGAGCCCTGACCGCGTCCTCCCCCACGTTCTCCAGCACGATCCCAAACTCGTCACCGCCAAGGCGACCGATTGCATCCGTGGCCCGCAGGGCACCCCGCGCAACCTCGGCGAACGCCTGCAGCGAGCGGTCGCCCGCTTGGTGCCCAAACTCGTCGTTGATGGGTTTGAAGTTGTCGAGGTCCGCGATGACGAGCCACGCCTGACGCGCGCGGCGGCCGCCCGCACTCGAGATGGCGTCTTGCGCTCGCGCAAGGAAGGACGACCTTCCAAGCAAGCCCGTGAGGTCGTCCTCCGTGGCACGCCTGCGCAACGCACGGGTGCGCTGATCCCACCCGATCGCGGACACCGAGAACGTCACCGCCACAAGGCAGATGAGCAACACAATCGACGTGGTCGCGCTGCCGACAACGCCCGTGAAAACCGGATCGTCCTTGCCAAGAACCATGTAAAGAACAAAGCGCGAGAGGTACAGCAAACTCAGCACGCTGGCCGCGATGCCGCTCACCGCGAGAGCCGTGATGGCCTCCCCGCTCTCCGCAGCGTCGGGCTCCCCGCGTCGTTGTGCCCAGGCGCCCCACACCTCATAGGCGCCCGCCGTGAAGCCTGCCGCCATGACCGCGAACAGCACGCCGTTGCCGGCCCACTCGTTGCTGGAGGGGCTGTCGAGCAGAGCCACGCCGACGCAGGATGCGGGAATCACCACGAGCACCCACACGCGGTTGGCGCGCTTTCTGAGGGAACGCGTCGCGAACCACACGCACACGGCACCCATCGCGGAGACGCCGGTGGACGCAGGGTTGAGGTACACCTGGGTTGGGGTGCCGTTGCCAAGCAAGAACACGGCGCTCGACGCCGCGCAGACGAGGGCGAGGGTCCACCAGCCGGAAAACGGCGAGTGAGTTGGCCGGTAAACACCCAAAAAGAACAAAGCGAGCACCGCGAGCGACACGACGGCCAACATCAGCCTCAGCGTCTCGATGTCGAACACAGGAAGAGGCTACAGGCAGCGTCAAGACCGTATTCTCGTGCCATGGCACGCGTGCTCCTTACCGGATTTGAACCCTTCGCCGAGGCCACCATCAACCCGTCGTGGGACGCTGTAGAAATGCTCGCGGATGCGTGGTCTCGCGACGACGAGCTGGTCATTCGCAGGCTGCCCGTTGTCTTTGGCTCTGGTGGGCGGCGGCTCGTTGAGCATGTCGCCGCTCATACGCCCGACGTTGTGGTTGCGGTTGGCGTTGCCGAGGGCCGATCGTCGGTCACCCCTGAGCGGCTTGCCATCAATCTGCGCGATGCGCGGATCCCTGACAATGCGGGGCGTCAGCCGGTTGACGTGCCATGTGTGGGGGGTGGCCCCGCCGCGTACTTCTCCACGCTCCCCGTCACGGCCATCGTGGATGCGATCGCCGGTGCCGGCATTTCCGCGGAGGCCTCGCTTACCGCGGGCGCTTACGTGTGCAACGACGCCTTCTACGCGCTGCAGCACTCACTGGTGGGGCTTGGAGTGTCCTCGGGATTCATCCATGTGCCGGCAACTCCGCAAATGGGCCTTGGGGAAGACGTGCCGACGATGCCACTCGGACGCATCGCGAAGGCCCTCGAAATCGCCATCACCGTGGCATTGGAGGCGAAGCAATGATTGCCATGACCTGGGTCATCGACGTGCCCCTCGCGATGGACATGAACGCGGTCCGCAACACCGCGGCAAGCACCGGAGAAGCGCTCTCCCAGACCGCTGGGTTGCTCGCGGGCGTGACCGCGGTCTCCACTGCGGGCTTCGACGAGGCAACCCGCAATTCCATCGCGATGCTGACCATCTGGGCGAACACCTCGCGAATGGCCGAGTTCTTGTGGGGAGACGCGACGGCGAGAATCGAGCAGCACCTGGCTCGGCCGTCGGCCCGTATGTGGACCGTGGGCTCCATCCAACTCGAGCGTCCCCGCTTCCCTGCCATCACGCACGTGGGGCTGTGGGTGCGGCCGCGCATGTCGTGGGAGCCGATTGGCGCCGTGGTAGAGATGCAGCGTCAAGCGGCGGCGAAGTCGCTCGCGGGCCGGTCAACCGCGCTCGCGTGCCGCGGACTTGACCCCAATACGTGGGAAGACGTGAGCATCGACGCGTGGCAAGGGCGCCCGCGGCGCTACGATGGCCAGGTGTTCAACGTGGTGCGCGCGGTGCTGCCCGAGCGCCCCTAGAGCGTCGATGCCACACTGGCTGGATGGCAGAGAATAAGACCCAGAAAACGGACGTTCCGGTTGCCGCGTTCCTTGCAACCGTTCAGCCGGAGAAGCGCCGCCTCGAGGGCGAACGCCTGCACGCCATCTTCCAGGACGTCACGGGCGATCCAGGCGTGATGTGGGGGCCCACCATGGTGGGCTACGGGGACATGCACTACATCTCCTCCGCGGGCCGCGAGGGCGACTGGTTCAAGGTGGGCTTCTCCCCGCGCAAGGCGAAGTTGTCTCTATACGGCCTCAAGGACACTGACGAGCAGCGCGTACTGCTGCCGCGGCTTGGGCCAACTACTGAGGGTGCGGGGTGCGTGTACGCGAACCGGCTCGACGCTCTCGACGAGGGCGTGTTGAGAGAGCTGGTGGCCCTGGCGTGGGCCACGGGACCCATCTGGCGCTATTAGCGCTTCTTGCCGCGCTTCTCGCGCACGCGCACAGACACCTGAATGGGCGTGCCCTCGAACCCAAACTTCTCGCGCAGGCGACGCTCGATGAAGCGCCGGTACTGCGGGTCAAGGAACATCGACGCGAAGATGACGAACCGCGGCGGGCGCGTCGCCGCTTGGGTGGCGAAGAGGATCTTGGGCTGACGACCACCGCGAACGGGGTGCGGGTGCTCGGCCACGAGTTCGCCAAGGAACGCGTTGAGCTTGCCCGTTGAGATGCGCTGATCCCAGCTGGACAGCGCCAGATCCAGCGCGGGAAGCAGACGATTGGTGTGCCAGCCGGTCTTGGCGCTGAGGTTGACGCGCGGCGCCCAGGGAAGGCGAACCAGGTCTTGCTCGATGGACCGCTCCAGGAGGAACCGCTCATCCTCGCCCACGAGGTCCCACTTGTTGACCACGAGCACGAGGGCGCGGCCGGCCTCCACAACCTGACCGATGACACGCGTGTCCTGCTCGGTGAGCGGCACGGAGCCGTCGATCAGCACGAGGGCCACCTCGGCGCGCTCGATGGCCGCGCCGGTGCGCAGCGACGCGTAAAAGTCCGCGCCGGAGGTCTGGTGCACGCGCCTACGGATGCCGGCGGTGTCAACAAGCGTCCAGTTGCGGCCGCCGATCTCCACGATCTCGTCCACGGGATCACGCGTGGTGCCCGCCACCTCGTTGACCACCACGCGGTTGGAGCCCGCGAGCTGGTTCAGAAGAGAGGACTTTCCCACGTTGGGACGGCCAACGAGGGCCACTCGCCGCGGCGCGCCCTCGTCGATGACCTCGTCCTCGAGCTCCTCAGGCAGCGCGTTGATCGCCGCGTCAAGAAGGTCGCCCGTGCCGCGGCCATGCAGTGCGGAAACCGGGTACGGCTCGCCCAAACCCAGGTTCCACAGCGCGGCCGCCTCGAGCTCGCCTTGCGGGCCGTCCACCTTGTTGGCACACAGCACCACGGGCTTCTGCGCCTTACGCAGCAACCGCACCACGTGCTCATCGGAGCTCGTGGCGCCCACCGTGGCGTCCACGACGAAGATGATCGCGTCCGCCATGTCGATAGCGGCCTCAGCGGCCTGCGCTACAGACAGGTCCAGGCCCGTGACGTTGCGCTCCCATCCGCCAGTGTCCATGAGCAGGAAGTCCACGCCTGCCCACTCGGCGGGATAGGTCACGCGGTCCCTCGTGACGCCAGGCGTGTCCTCGACCACCGCGAGTCGCTTGCCAATGATGCGGTTTACCAGGGTTGACTTACCCACGTTCGGGCGGCCAACGATCGCAATGATGGGTAGGCGCTCTTGCGTGTCTTGGTAGTCGTCGGTGAGGGTCGCGAGATCCTCCTCCGTGAGTTCATACGCCTCGAGGCCCGCGCGCAGCGCGGCCTCGCGCTTCTCCTCGAGGGTCTCCTCCGGATCGCTCTCGTGGGGCGCTGGCAGGGGGGTTTCGTCGCTCATGGCTTCTCCGTAGCTGCCCGACGCTCGCGAATCGGATCGTCTTTAGGCAACACCAAGGTGGTGGTCGCCAGGGTCTTGTCGAGTTGGGCACGCAAGGCCGCCGCTACGTGCTCCGACGCTGCGGCTTGGCGGGCGCGGCCCTTAAGTTCTGGCGCGAGGTCCAGGTGGATGGGCTCGCCGAACTCGACGAGGAGCTTGCGGCGGGGTTTGGGCCAGAGGTTGACGCTCTCCCCTGGGAGGCGCGTTCCAAGGAGGGCGGTGGGAATGATCGGTGCGCCCGACTGGACCGCGAGCCACGCCGCTCCCCCGTGCACGGACTCGGCGGTGCCGCCGCCGCGTGTGCCCTCGGGGAACACGCCGACGATGTCGCCACGTCTCAGCACGGCGAGACCCTTGGCGAGTGCGCTGCGGCCGTCGCCTTCCACGGGGATCTGAGCTGCGCCGTGGAGGAGCGGCTTGAGCGGCCCCTTGAACATGTCTGCGCGGATCAGAAAGTAGTTGAGGCGCGGGATGACGCCGTGGACAACGGGTCCGTCGATGAAGCCAACATGGTTGACCACGACGATCCCGGGGCCCTTCTTGGGGATGTTTGTGCGCCCACGCACCTCGGTGTTCCAGTAGCCACGCGCGAGCCCCCTGCCTACCCAGCGCGACCAGCGAGGGCCCCAGTGAGTGGGAGCCTTGGTACTCACGCTCGCGCTTCTTCGGCAAGTTTGATGACTGCAGCGACCACCTCGTCGATCGTGAGGTCGCTCGTGTCGATGAAGTGCACGCCGTCAGCCGCCGTGTGAAAGTTGACCACCGTCGAATCCTTGGCGTCACGCCCAAGCACCGCTTCGCGGACGGTGGCTTGATCGGCCCCCTCGCCCGAGCGTCGGGCAATGCGCGTTTCTTCATCCGCGGTGAGGAGGATGCGTACGGGAGCGTCGGGAGCGATCACCGTGGTGATGTCGCGGCCTTCGGCGACGATGCCACGGCCTTCGCTGAAGCCACCTTCGAGCTCGGCGGCGATGACGTCGCGCTGCATGTGGCCAAGGATGTTGCGCGCCTCGAGGTTGGTGGCGATGCTCGAGACGCTCAGCGCGACGGAGTCCGTGCGAATCAGGGACGAGACGTCCTCGTCGTCGAGGATGACACGCGGGTTGCCGGGGTCAAGGCGGAGTTCCACGTTCATGGTGTCCACCATGGCGGCGACGTCGGCCTCGTTGGAGAGGTCAACGCCTTCGCGCAGGCAGTACAGGGTGCCCACACGGTAGGTGGCGCCAGTGTCGAAATACGCGAGCTTGAGGCGACGCGCCACCTCCCGAGACACGGTGGACTTGCCCGTTCCCGCGGGGCCGTCGATAGCGATGACGATGCCGGTCACGAGCGGACCACCTCCCAGTTGTTCGATTCGAGCGCGTCCACGAGCCGCTGCGCGCTGCCGGGCAGCACGTAGAGGGTGGTGAGGCCCACGCTCTGGCGGGGCGAGTGCTCGATGCCGATGTCTTCAACGTTAACGTCTACCGCAGCGGCGTCCTGCAGCAGACGGACCAAGTGGCCGGGCTTGTCGGGGACGATGACCGTAACGCCGGCCCAGTCACGGGGTGCTCCGCCGTGCTTGCCGGGGATTCTTGCGACTTCCAGCCGGCCGCGTTCGATGAGGTCGGTGACGGCCTCGCCGATGTCGTCTGCTTCTCTGACATCTTCCAGATCACCAATGATGTGATCCAGCGTGGCGACGATGTTGTGCCTGTTCAGGCGGGCAATATCCGCCCACATGCCGGGCTGGCTCGCTGCGATGCGCGTGACGTCGCGAAGGCCCTGGCCCGCGAGGGCGATGTCGTCGGGGTGGAGCGTGCCGAGGGCGGCGGCAACGGCGCTCGCGGCTACCTGGGGGGCGTGCGAGACGCGGGCGACGGCGGCGTCGTGGGCTACGGCCTCCATGAAGACGACGTCGGCCTGGAGGGCTTGGGCGATGGCCTGGACTCGTGCAACGGCGTCATCGGTGGCGCCGTTGCGGCAGATCACCCACGGGCGCGCCTTGAACAGGTCACCTTGCGCTGCAAGCGAGCCGCTGATCTCCCGCCCGGCCATCGGGTGCGAGCCCACGTAGCGGTGCCCCTGCCCGGTCTCGTGCGCAGCCTTGGCGATCGAGGACTTGACGCTTGCCACATCGGTGACCACGGCGTCGGGCCATGTTGTGAGGGCCCTTGCCACTACTTCCGGGGCGGCCGACGGAGGGGCGGCAACGATGATGACGTCCGGTTGTTCTTGGCCTAGTTCGCTGCCGGCTCCGAGCGCGCGGGCAAGGCGGGCGGTCTCGGGATCGAGGTCGTCGATGGTGACGTCCCAGCCTTCGGCGGTGAGGCCGATGCCGAGGCTCGCGCCGATCAACCCAGCGCCGACGATGTGTACGCGAGTCATGGCTACTGGGCGAGGTCCCGGCGGAGCGATGCGGCTTCGTGGAGGTACACGTGACTGATCTCGTCGCGGGGCGTGTCGAGGTGAGCGTGCATCATGACGCGAACCACCTTGGGCAGGGCGCCGGGTACGGCCATCTCTTGCGCGCACATGAGCGGGACGGCGCCAAAGCCGAGCTCGCGGGCGGCGGCGGCCGGGAAGTCGCTGACGATATCCGGCGTGCACGTGAAGAAGACAGAAATGACATCGTCGATGTCAAGATTGTTGGCCGCGACGATCGCTTCGATGAGCTCTTGGGTGCGCTCGTGGAGGTGGTCGCGTTCGTCGGCAACGAGCGTGGTGGCACCACGGATAGCGCGGATGGTCATGGGGATAATCGTATCGGGGTGGCGTTGCGGCGTTGGCCCGCCAACGAGGCGAGACGGCGCATGTCCTTGCGTTAGCTCAGCTCGTCGACGGACACGCCATGCAGTTGCGCCAGTCGCTTAGCCGCCCGGGAACGCCGCGATGCCACAACACTGTTGCCGATGCCAACTGCGACGATCACAATGCCGATCCCGATGAGGCACAGTCCGGCGATCTTGCGAAGCTCCGCGGCACCGTCGGAGAAGTAGAAATAAGCGCCTATCGTGACGACAGTTCCTCCGACGAAAGAGCAGAGGGACGCAACGCCATGCCGCTCGTCCGCGGACCGCATGAGATCGCTCGCGTGAAGCAGGTCCGCTTCTTTGCCAGGTGCAATCCAACTCAACGTTGATCTCAGCTGAATGTCGTTGGTGTCGGCACCGTCTAGATTCGTTGCTCGCCTTGTCCAACGCGGGTGGCCCAAGAGCTTCACCCCGCCCGCAGGCTAGAGCCAGTCATCAGAGCCCAGCAGCCTGCTGCAGCTTGCCGATCTCGGCGGGGCTGAGTTCGCGCGTCTCCCCCGGCGCCAGCGTGCCCAGCCGAATCGGCCCAAACTGCGTCCGCACCAGGTCAATCACGGGGAATCCCACCGCGTCGAGCATGCGGCGCACAATGCGATTGCGACCCTCGTGCAGTTCCACCTGCACTAGCGAGGCGTCCTTGCCGATGTCCAGCACCGCGGCACCGGTGCAGCGCACCGGGCCGTCGTCGAGATCGACCCCAGCTCGCAGCGTCGTCCCCAAAGACCGTGGAACCTGGCCCTTCACCTTGGCCACGTAGATCTTGTTCACTCCGAACGACGGGTGAGCGAGGCGGTTCGCCAGCTCGCCGTCATTGGTCAGCAACAGCACGCCAGTGGTGTCTGCATCCAGGCGCCCCACGTGGAAGAGTCGCTCGCTGTACGCAGAGACGAACTTGTCCAGCGAGGGCCGGCCCTCGGGATCGCTCATCGTGGAGACCACTCCGCGCGGCTTGTTCAGCACGATCGTCAGCGCCGTCGAGTCCACGCACACGCGCTCGCCATCCACGTCGATCGCCACCTGGTCGGGGTCCACTCGCACGCCAAGCTGCGTCACGACCTCGCCATTGACGCGAACGCGCCCGGCCTCGATGAGGTCCTCGCACGCGCGTCGCGAGCCCACGCCAGCGGAGGCGAGCACCTTCTGCAGGCGCACGCCCTCGGGCCGGTGAATCTCTAGTTCTTCCATCACGATGCCTCGTCAATAGCCGCGAGGTCAGGCAGGAAGGGCGCGAGCGGCGGCAGTTCGTCGAGCGACGAGAGCCCAAGGCGCTCCAGGAACTGCGTGGTGGTGCCAAACAGCACGGCGCCGCCCTGTTCCCCCACTTCTGTAATGAGCCCGCGCGCGCTGAGCGTCTTGACTACCGTGTCCACGTTCACGCCACGAATCTGCGACACCTGGCCGCGCGTCACCGGCTGCCGGTAGGCGATCACGGCCAACGTTTCCAGGGCCGCCTGCGAAAGCCGCGCGGACTGGCCCTCTACGAGGAAGGCGCCCACAGCGTCGGCGTAGAGGGGGCTCGAATAGAACCGCCACCGCCCGTCCGTGGCGCGCAGTTCAAAGCCGCGCGGGTGGTCGGGGTTCGCGAATTCGTCCCGCAGGCCTTCAAGCACAGAAATGACCGACGGCTCCGGCACGTCGAGCGCCGCCGCCAGGTCCGCGGGGGCAACAGGCTCGTCGACGACCATGAGAATGGCCTCGATCGCGCCCCGCACGTGGGTGTCGCTACTCACACTGTCGTTCATGGACGCTGTGCTTCCTCCACCAGATCAACCTCGTCAAACTCCGCCGAGACGTCCACATCGCCGCTTCCGGTCCAGCGGATCGTCAACTCGCCAAGCGAGCGTGCCTGCTCAAAGGCAACCGCCGCCTCCCTGAATAGCTCAAGGAGAGCCAAGAACCGGGCGACGACAACGTTGACGTGCTCAGCGTCGGCCACAAGCTCGCGGAAGCTCACTGCCCCGTCCCGCTGAAGCCGACCAACAATGATAGTCGCCTGCTCGCGCACGCTCACGACCGCTCCGTGAAGGTGGGCGGTGGACACGTGGTGAGCGTCCGGCTTGGGTTGGAGGGCTCGGGCGGCGAGGGTCGCGAGGATGTCGGGGGTGGTCACCCAGATGAGTTCGGGAAGCACCATCGCGAAGTGCGGCTCAAGCGTGACGTCGCGCGGGGTCCTTGCGGGAGCGCCGAGGCGCTTGTCGAGCTCGCCAGCGACCTCCTTGAAGGCGCGATACTGGAGCAGCTTGGCGAAGAGCAGGTCTCGTGCCTCGAGAAGCTCGAGGTCCTCGTAGTCCTCGACCTCACCCTGCGGGAGGAGTCGGGCGGCCTTGAGGTCGAGGAGGGTCGCGGCGACGACGAGGAACTCGCTGGCTTGGCTGAGGTCCCACTCGTCCTCGTGCGCGGTGATCATGGCGAGGAACTCATCGGTGACGGCTGCGAGCGAGACCTCGGTGATCTCCATCTGGTGCCTGCTGATGAGCGACAGCAGCAGGTCAAACGGGCCCTCGAAGTTGTCGAGGTGCACCTGAAAGGCGCGGGAAGAACCGCCCTCCTCGACGAGTTCTGCGGTCATCTGGCTCAAGCGAAGACGCCGCGCGCGATGAGCTCGCGCGCGAGTTCGCGGTACGCCTTGGCGCCTTGGTGATTGGGCGCGTAGGAGGTAATCGGCTCTGCGGCGACCGTAGCGTCGGGAAATTTCACCGTGCGGTGAATCATCGTCTCGGTGACCTTGTCGCCAAAGCCGTCCCGCACGCGCTCCACCACCTCGTGGCTGTGGAGGGTGCGGCCGTCGTACATCGTGGGGATGATGGCGTCGATGGTGAGGCGAGGGTTGAGGCGGTCCTGGACCTTGGTGATCGTGTCCACGAGCAACGCCACACCGCGCATGGCGAAGAACTCGGCGGCGAGAGGGATGAGTACGCCGTGGGCGGCTACCAGGCCGTTTACCGTGAGCAGGCCCAGGGAGGGCTGGCAGTCGATGAGGATGGTGTCGTAGTCGTCCTCGACGGTCCTTAGGGCACGTGCCAGGGCGCTCTCGCGGGCAACCTCGCCTACCAACTGGACCTCTGCGGCACTGAGATCGATGTTTGCGGGCAACAAATCAAGCCCCTGGACTTGAGTCTCGACGATAACGTCCTTGGTGTTGACGCCCGAGCGCATGAGGAGGTCGTAGACCGTCGTCTCCAGGTCGTTGGACTGCACGCCGAGGCCGGCCGAAGCGGCACCCTGCGGGTCAAAGTCCACCAACAAGACCTTGCGGCCATACTCCGCGAGAGCTGCCGCGAGATTGACCGAGGTGGTGGTCTTTCCCACGCCCCCCTTCTGGTTGCACAGCGCCACGATCCGCGCGGGGCCGTGTCCATCGAGGGCTGCTGGCACGGGGAAGTCGGTCACGTGGCAACCTTAGCGCGCGGCAGGCCCGACGCTGGTGTTGGCTCAGCGGGCTTGGTCGCCTTTTTCGTGGGTTTGCCTGGGGTATCAACCTGCGTCCCCAGGTTGGGTGTTTTGCGAGGCTTTCCACATTTGGCAACGTTTTGGTAACGGTTGATCGTGGGTGTGCTCTGAGGGGCCATCTTTGTCACACCCCCCTGGTGGAGTGGAGGCATGCGGATTTCGCTCGAGGTGCTTCGGTCTCAGGTGGCTCAACTGGCCAGTCTTGAGGGCGTTGACTCTCGTGCGCTCACGGGGGATGAGGCGGTTGCGTGGTTGGGGTCTGTGGGCGAGGTGGTGCAGTCCGCGAACACCATCATGTCGGCGCTCACGTCGCGGGTTGGGGAGCTGTCGTCAGGTGAGGACCGCACCAAGAGGTTGGCGCGTCAGAAGGGCTTCAGTGACGTGGGTTCGCTCGTCGCGGAGGTGGCTCAGGTGCCGCGCGGTGCGGCAAGCCAGTTGGTGACGTTGTCCCAAGCGGTGTCCGACGCTGATGCTGGCTCCAGCGCTCCGCTCACCGTGGGTGCCGCGTCCCCTTCGGTGGACGGCGAGCTACCGCTCTATGGGTACTTGGTGCAGCAAACAGGCAAGCGTGGGTTCTCGGCGGAGAAGGCTGCGATCGTGCGCAATTGGCTCGTGAAGATGGCCCGTGCTACCCCGGAGATTGAGCGGTCCTTGGTGGATCGCGCCCGCACCCGCCCACCGCAACGCGTGCGCGCGATGTGCCGCGCCGAGTTTGAACGCGTCGACCATGACGGGTATCTCACCCACCTGAAGTCGTTGCGGTCCAAGGCGTATGTGAAGTTCTGGGAAGCCGACGACGGCATGATCGGATTCCACGGGGAACTGGACCCCATTCGCGGCATCGCGCTGCGCCAATGGATCGACGACCGCACTAGGGCCGCGATGCACAGCCAACGCGACGTCCACCCCAGCGAGCGCCGCGAACCCTCAGAACTCGCCGCCGACGCCCTGGCCGATCTAGCCGTGCACCGAATGGGCTGCCAGAAAGGACCCAAATCCGCACAGACCACCGTGGTGGTCCACGCCGCAGTGGAAGACATCGTCAAAGGCACAGGCGCGGCGTATTGCCACGGCTACGCGGGCCCCATCTGCCTCGAAATGCTCTCCCAGATTGCGTTTGGTCTCCAGGTGGTGCCCGCGGTGACCGGGAAGGGCGGGCTGGCGTTGTTCTTAGGAGATGCCACCAGGTTCTTCACTCCCGCGCAGAAACTCGCGATCGCGCTCCGAGACAAAGGCTGCGCACGGTGTGGCGCCCCCGTGTCGCACTGCGACGTGCACCACATCAAGTTCTGGTCAAACGACGGCCCAACGGACGTCGACAACGGGGTACTTCTCTGCAGTGTCTGTCACCATCGGTTACACGACTTCGGATGGGAAATCGAAATCATCGCCGGCGAAGTGTGGTTCATCCCACCCGCATCCGTGGACCCCAAACGACAACGAATACCAGCCTGCTCCACCCGCTCCCCCGCACCAACCGGGTGAGCGGTGCGGAAGCCTGCACTCGGTGGTCGACAAGCGGCTGGTCATCCTACGCAACTCCCGTCATCCAGCGCGTCGTCGCAGGTTCCCCCACAACGGCCACCATGCTCGGCGCCCCCGCCCGTCTGCGACGCTCAGCGAGACCGGGGATGCGCCGTGTCGTAGACCTCTCGCAAGGTGTCCTGAGTGACAGCCGTGTAGATCTGCGTCGTGGTGACATTGGCGTGGCCGAGCAGTTCCTGAACCACACGCACGTCGGCGCCACCATTGAGCAGGTGCGTCGCAAACGAGTGGCGCAGCGTGTGCGGCGACACATTGGGGACTCCGGCCCGCTCGGCGGCCGCATGGAGGATGTTCCACGCGCTCTGACGCGACAGCCGCCCACCCCGCGAGTTCAGGAACACGGCCGGCGTGCCACGGCCCGACGCTGCCAAAGCTTCGCGCCCGCGCACCAGGTAGGCGCTGAGCGCCTCGGCAGCATAGGAACCGAGCGGAACCACTCTTTCCTTGCGGCCCTTGCCGCGCAACAGCACGGCCTCTGCGCCAGGCTCGAGCGAGATGTCATCGATGTCGAGGCCCGTTGCCTCGGAGATGCGGGCGCCGCTGCCGTAGAGAAACTCGAGCAGGGCGCGGTCGCGCAAGGGCGCTGGTCCGTCCCCCACCGAGGCATGCTCGAGGATGGCGGCCACCTCGGACGTCGAGACGGGATGCGGCAACTTCTTGGGAATGGCGCGGGGGCGCACTGAGGCCGACGTATCGGACGGGGTCCATCCCTCGAGCGCCGCAAAACGGTGAAGGCCACGCACCGAGATCACGATGCGGGACGCGGACGACGGCGCCAGCGCGGGCAGGGGCGATCCGTCGGCGTCAAGCAGCGGTGAACCATCGGGACCCACCGGCGGCTCACCAAGCGACTGAGCGAACCCGGCGATGTCCTCGCGCGTGACATCGGCGAGCGACCCTCGCCCAAGGGACGCGAGAAAATCAAGGTACCGAGCTAGATCCCGTCGATAGGCGGCAACCGTGTTCGCGGACAGTCCGCGCTCAACCGTGACGTGAGCCAGGTACGCGTCGCGCTGCCGTGTGAGATCCGTGGCTCGCAGCCGCTGGGAGGAGTCCATGGGGCGCGTGTGCGGGCTAGAAGTGCCAGACGGTCAACGCGTCGGGCAGGAAGGGGTCCACGAGGATCGCCGCGAACACCAGCGTGAGATACGTGATGGAGTCGCGGAACAGCCGCATCTCGTGCAGTTTCTTCTCGCCACGACGCGCCCGTGCCAAGAGCCGCACCGTGCCCGCAAGGAACCACGCTCCAGAACCTGCCGCGACCGCCAAGTACACCCACGTCATGCCAGCCACAGGCACAAGCACCAGCGTGGTGGCAATCATCGCGATCGTGTAAGCCACCATCTCCACCGCCACGCGGCGCCGTGATGCCACCACCGGCAGCATCGGCACGTGTGCCTCGCGGTAGTCGCCCGTGAACTTCATCGACAACGGCCAATAGTGAGGCGGCGTCCAGAAGAAGATGATGAGGAACAGCAGCACCGGCGTCCAGGCGAGCGACTGCGTCACCGCGGCCCACCCAATGAGCACGGGCATGCATCCCGCGGCCCCGCCCCACACGATGTTCTGCGGTGTGCGGCGCTTGAGCAGCATCGTGTAGCCAACGACGTAGCCAAGGATCGCCAGCACGGACAGCACGGCCGCAAGCGGCGAGTCCACCACTACCCAGAACCACGCCGTGGAGATCACCGACAGCGCCCACGCGAACGTCAACGCTCCCCGCGTAGACACGGCACCCGTCACGAGCGGGCGGCGCTTGGTGCGCTTCATGATCGCGTCAATATCGCGATCGAGGTACGAGTTGAAGGCGTTCGCGCCACCCGCGGACAGTGCGCCACCAACAAGAGTGGTGATCACGAGCCACGTGCGCGGCCACCCGTCCGCGGCGAGCACCATGGTCGGAATCGTCGTGACGAGCAAGAGTTCGATAATGCGTGGCTTGGTCAGCGCTACATACGCACCAACGGTGCTGCGAACCGCCGCCCAGCCGCGGGTCCGCGGCATAGCGGACTCAGGGGCAAGCAAAGGGGCGGACACGGCAACCATTCTACGCGGCTAGAAAGCCTGGAAAGGGCACAAGGAGGCCCGACGCTCCGCTCGCCACAGCGTCGGGCCTGCCTATCCTTGGGGACCTTTGGGGAATACGGGACCCGCGCGCTTCGCTAGGCTTGAGAGGTATACCCGAACCTGCCATTGGGAGCCTCCTGTGACCTTCGCTTGGAACGATACTGACCGCCGCGCCGTCGACACCCTGCGCGTGCTCGCCGCCGATGCCGTGCAGAAGGTGGGCAACGGCCACCCCGGCACTGCAATGTCGCTCGCGCCTGCCGCGTACTTGCTCTTCCAGAACGTCATGAAGCACGACCCCGCTGACCCACAGTGGCTTGGTCGCGACCGCTTTGTGCTGAGCTGTGGTCACTCGTCTTTGACGCTGTATCTGCAGTTGTTCTCGTCCGGTTACCCGATGACGCTCGACGACATCAAGGCGCTGCGCACCGAAGGCTCGCAGACGCCTGGCCACCCCGAGGTCCACCACACGCCTGGCGTGGAGATCACTACCGGTCCGCTCGGCTCGGGTATCGCCTCCGCAGTGGGCATGGCTATGGCCGCGCGACGTGAGCGCGGCCTCCTTGACCCCAATGCCGCCCCTGGCGCCTCGGTGTTCGACCACCACGTCTACGTGCTTTGCTCTGACGGCGACCTGCAGGAGGGCGTGTCCGCAGAGGCGAGCTCCATCGCAGGCGTGCAGGAGCTCGGCAACCTCATCGTGATCTGGGACGACAACAAGATCTCGATCGAGCACGAGACCCCCATTTCGTTCGACGAAGACGTCCTTGGCCGCTACGCCGCGTACGGCTGGCACACCCAGCGCGTTGACTGGGTGACCCCGGAGGGATACCACGAGAACCCGCAGGCCCTCTTTGACGCGATCGAGGCCGCTAAGGCGGAGACCGGCAAGCCGTCGATCATCGCGCTGTCCACGATCATCGGCTGGCCGGCCCCCACCAAGCAGGGCACGGGCGGCGTGCACGGCTCCGCCCTTGGCGCCGATGAGGTGGCCGCCACCAAGGTGGCATTGGGCTTTGACCCCGAGCAAGACTTCGCGGTGGAGCCCGAGGTGCTCGAGCACACTTTGAAGGCACGTGAGCGTGGCGCCGAGGCCCACGCGGAGTGGGAGGAGCGCTTCGCCGGCTGGGAGGCCGCAAACCCCGAGGGGGCCGCGCTCCTGAACCGCCTGCGCAACCATGAACTCCCCCAGGGCTGGGACAACGCCCTTCCCACGTTTGAGGAGGGCGCCTCAATCGCCACGCGCGCCGCGTCGGGCAAGGTGCTCACCGCGCTGGCGCCCGTGCTTCCCGAGCTGTGGGGCGGCTCTGCCGACCTCGCAGGCTCCAACAACACCACGATGGACGGCGAGCCGTCGTTCCTGCCTCCTCACCGCTCCACCAAGTCGTGGACAGGCGACTGGTACGGCCGCACGCTGCACTTCGGCATCCGCGAGCACGGCATGGGCGCGATCCTCAACGGCATCGTCCTCCACGGCCTCACTCGCGCCTACGGCGGCACGTTCCTCGTGTTCTCCGACTACATGCGCGGCTCGGTGCGCCTTGCAGCGGTCATGGGCATCCCCACCACGTTCGTGTGGTCGCACGACTCGATCGGCGTTGGCGAGGACGGCCCCACCCACCAGCCCATCGAGCACCTCGCCGCTCTGCGCGCGATTCCCGGCCTCGACGTGGTGCGCCCCGCCGACGCCAATGAGACCGCCGCCGCGTGGAAGGTCATCCTCGAGACCACTGACCGGCCCTCCGCGCTGATCCTGTCTCGCCAAAACCTCCCCGTTCTGCCTGGTACCAGCGCCGACGGCGTGGCAAAGGGCGGCTACGTGCTTGCGGGTGGCGACGACGAGGCCGACGTGCTCCTTATCGGCACGGGTTCCGAGGTGCAGTGGGCGCTCGGTGCGCGCGATCTGCTCGCCGAGAAGGGGATCAAGGCCCGCGTCATCTCGATGCCGTCCGTCGATCGGTTCGAGCGCCAGAGCGACAAGTACCGCGAGTCGGTGCTCCCCGCCGCTATCAAGGCGCGCGTCTCCGTCGAGGCCGGCTCCAAGCTGGGCTGGCGCGAGTTCGTTGGCGACGCCGGCCGCATCGTGTCCATCGACCACTTCGGCGAGAGCGCTGACGGCGCCCTGCTGATGAAGAAGTTCGGCTTCACGGCCGAGAACGTGGCCAAGTTGGCCATCGAAAGCCTGGAGGCCGCCAAGTGAGTACTTTCCTCAGCACCTGGGTAGGCGTGGACGACACCGCCCACGTCGCCGTCACCGTTACCGGTGAGGCCGCCGAGGCGGTCGGTTCGCACTCCCCCGCCCTTGTGGCCGACGCTGTGGCCAGCCGCATCGCCGCCAAGGACTTCACGTTGTGGGGCGAGGAGGCAGAGGCCGAGTCCAAGATTCGCCTTGGGTGGACCGAGCTCTTCGAGACCGCGCGAGGGATTCTCCCGCAACTCGACGAGCTCGTGGCAGCGATCCGCGCGGAGGGCAAGGACCGCATTGTCCTCGCCGGCATGGGCGGCTCCTCGCTCGGGCCAGAGGTCATCTGCGCCACCTATGACGTGCCGCTCGTGACGCTCGACTCGACGGACCCCGACCAGGTGCGCGACGCGCTCGACGGAGACCTCGAGTCGACCGTCTTGGTGGTTTCCAGCAAGTCTGGCGGCACCGTTGAAACTGACTCGCAGCGCAGGGCGTTCGAGTACGCCTTCGAGCAGTCGGGTCTGGATCCGCGCCAGCACATCGTGGTGGTCACCGACCCCGGCTCGCCGTTACACAAGGCATCCGTTGACGCCGGGTACCGCGCCGTGTTCCTCGCGGACCCGAACGTTGGTGGCCGCTTCTCAGTGCTCAGCGCATTCGGGATTGTGCCGTCCGCGCTTGCCGGTGTGCCGGTTGTCGAGTTGCTCGACGAGGCCGCAGCCGTTGCCGATTCCTTCGCGGAGGACAACGAGGCCAACCCTGCGATCGTCCTTGGCGCCGCGATGGGCGGCACGTCTCGCGACAAGCTCGTGTTCTCTGACGTCGGCAGCGGCCTCGTCGGCTTCGCCGACTGGGCGGAACAGCTCATCGCCGAGTCCACGGGCAAAAGCGGCGTTGGCATCCTTCCCGTCGTCGCCGAGGCAGACGCCCCCGATGCCGGCCTCCACGATGTTCTTGATGTGCGCCTCGCGCCTCTTGACGAGGAGATCGACGGCCCTGAGAACGGCATCATCGTTGCCGGGACGCTCGGCGGCCAATTCCTGCTGTGGGAGTACGCCACGTCCATCGCGAGCCGTCTGCTGCACATCAGCCCCTTTGACCAGCCAAACGTCGAGTCGGCGAAGGCCGCCTCGCGAAAACTGCTTGACGCTCTTCCCGAGCCGGAGGCGCCCCTGTTCGTCGACAACGGCATCGAGGTGCGCGCCACCGACATTCCACTCGATGGCGTGACCACCGTCGCGGGCGCCGTCGCGGCCCTCGAGGCACAGCTTGGCGAGCGCGGTTACGTGGCGGTTATGGCCTATCTGGACCGTCAGGCGAACCCGGCCCTAGCGTCGGTCCGTGGCGCGATCGCCGCACGCACACAGCGTCCCGTGACGTTTGGGTGGGGGCCGCGTTTCTTGCACTCGACCGGTCAACTTCACAAGGGCGGCGCGCCCATTGGCGTGTTCCTGCAGATCACGTCGAGCTTTGAGGAGGACCTCGAGATTCCTGCACGGCCATTCACGTTTGGTCAGCTGATCTCGGCCCAGGCTCAGGGAGATGCGGCGGTGCTCGCGGAACATTCGCGGCCCGTTTTGCGTCTCAACCTGACGGACGCGGCGCAAATCGACGCCGTTGCCGCCATCTTGAAGGGCTGATACGTGTCCAACCCGTTGCGTGATCCCCGCGATCGTCGCCTGCCTAGGATCGCTGGATCCTGCGGTCTGGTGATGTTCGGCGTGACCGGTGACCTGGCCCGCAAGAAGCTCATGCCGGCCGTCTACGACCTCGCGAACCGAGGTCTCCTTCCCCCCGCGTTCGCGCTCACCGGCTTTGCTCGTCGCGATTGGGACGAGCAGGACTTCGCCAAGGTGGTGCACGACTCCGTCAAGCAGTACGCGCGCACCCCGTTCCGCGAGGAGACCTGGAAGCAGCTCGCCGAGGGCATCCGCTTTGTGCAGGGAACCTTCGACGATCCGGAGGCCTTCGCCGAGCTGCGCCGCACCGTTGAGGAACTCGACGCGGAGCGCGGCACGCACGGCAACCACGCGTTCTACCTGTCGATCCCGCCCTCCGCATTCCCCCAGGTCATTCAGCAGCTGAGGGACAGCGGCCTCAGTGACCCCAAAGAGGGCACGTGGCGACGCGTGGTCATCGAGAAGCCATTCGGCCACAACCTCGAGTCGGCCAACGAACTCGACGCCGTGGTGAGTGAGGTCTTCCCTCCTGACTCGGTGTTCCGCATCGACCACTATCTGGGCAAGGAGACGGTGCAGAATCTGCTGGCGCTGCGCTTCGCTAACCAGCTGTTTGAGCCGATCTGGAACTCTCAGTACATCGATCACGTGCAGATCACCATGGCGGAGGACATCGGGATCGGGTCTCGTGCCGGCTACTTCGACGGCATCGGCACCGCGCGTGACGTCATCCAGAACCACCTGCTGCAGCTCTTCGCGCTCACCGCAATGGAGGAGCCGGCGTCCTTTGACGCCGCGGACCTTCGCGCCGAGAAGGAAAAGGTGCTCGGTCAGGTTCGCCTGCCCCACGACCTGGCTGAGGGCACCGCTCGTGGCCAGTACGCCGCTGGCTGGCGAGGCGGCGAGAAGGTGGGAGGCTTCCTCGACGAGGACGGCATCGCTCCCGATTCGATCACCGAGACGTACGCCGCGATCCGCCTTGACGTTCCCAACCGCCGCTGGGCAGGCACGCCCTTCTACTTGCGGGCAGGGAAACGCCTTGGTCGACGCGTGACAGAGATCGCGCTCGTCTTCAAGAAGGTGCCGATGCCCTACTTCCAGCAGATCGAGGGCTCCGATGTTGGCGCGAACGCCCTCGTCATCCGCGTGCAGCCGGACGAGGGCGTGACCCTCAAGTTCGGCTCTAAGGTGCCCGGCACCACGATGGAGGTGCGCGACGTCACGATGGACTTCGCGTACGGCAACGCGTTCACCGAGTCCTCACCGGAGGCGTATGAGCGCCTCATCCTCGACGTGCTGTTGGGCGACCCGCCGCTCTTCCCTCGTCATGAGGAGGTGGCGCTGTCGTGGCAGATCCTGGACCCCATCACCGATTTCTGGGCCACTCAGGGCCAGCCGGAGCAGTATCGCTCCGGTACGTGGGGGCCCGCGGGCGCTGACGAGATGCTCGCTCGCGACGGACGCGTGTGGAGGCGGCCATGATTATCGACCTTCCAGGAACCACCACGTCCGAGATCCAGCGCGCGCTCGTTGAATCCCGCAAGGAGGGCGGCGTGGTCACTCTCGGTCGCGTCATGACGCTCGTGATCGACGCGACGGGAGCCGACGCGGAGGACGCGATCGCCACCGCGAACGTGGCGTCGCGAGAACACCCGTGCCGCATCATCGTGATTTCACCCGGCTCTGCCGAGGAGGCTCGCCTCGACGCAGAGATTCGGGTTGGCGGCGACGCCGGTGCCTCCGAAGTGGTGGTGCTGCGTCCCTCCGGCCAGCAGGCGAAGCACGAGGACACCCTCGTCACTCCCCTGCTGCTTCCCGACGCGCCCATCGTGGTGTGGTGGCCGGCGGGAGTGCCCTCCGACACCTCGCGCACGGGCCTTGGCAAGATCGCCCAGCGTCGCATCACCGACACCAAGGGCGAGCCGAGCCCCGCAGACACGTTGCGTGGCCTCGCCGCGTGCTACCGGGCAGGCGACACGGATCTCGCGTGGTCTCGCGTGACCAGCTGGCGGGCACTTCTTGCGTCCGCTTTGGAGCAGGTGCCGGATCAGCACGTGACGAAGGCCAGGATTCACGGCGACACCAATAGCCCATCGATTCTGCTGCTTGGCGCCTGGCTGCGGGATCGCCTCGGGTGCGAGATCGAAGCGACGTACGACGACGCCGTGAAGGGCCTTCAGCACATCGTCTTGGAGACCGAGAGCGGCGAAATCGGCATCTTCCGCCCCGACGGCCACAACGCCACCATTGAGCAGCCTGACCAGCCGTCACACACCATTGCGCTCCCCGCCCGCTCGCTCAACGAGTGCCTTGCGGAGGAGTTGCGCAGACTCGATGACGACGAGGTCTACGGCGAGGTGCTCGCGGCGTTTGCGGCGGGTGCGTGATGACTGCGCCTGCTAAGAACCGGCGCGTGGTCGTCTACCCCGATGCCGCAACTGTCGCGACGGCCACGGCTGCGCGGTTGTTGACGCACCTCGTGGACACGCTCACCGTCAAGGAACGCGCCGACATCATCCTGACGGGCGGCACCGTTGGCATCCGCACGCTCAGCGAGGTCGCGGCGAGCCCGCTTCGAGACACCGTCGACTGGACCGCCGTGCACGTGTGGTGGGGCGACGAGCGCTTTGTAGCCGCCGGCGACCCTGATCGGAATGAGGGCCAGGCCCAAGAGGCGCTCTTGGCCCACCTGCCCGTGCCGGAGGAGAACATTCACCGCATGGGATCAACCACCGAGTTCGAGACGGCAGAAGACGCCGCAGCCGCCTACCTCGCTGACTTTGAGGCGCAAGGCGAACCCGTGTGGGACGTCGCCATGTTCGGCATGGGGCCCGACGGCCACGTCGCCTCCCTGTTCCCAAGTCACCCAGTCTTCGTGACAGGTTCGGAGGCGGTCAGTGCCGTCCACGACTCGCCAAAGCCCCCGTCAACGCGCGTGACGCTTAGCGTTGACCTCATCAATCGCGCGCACCAGGTGTGGATCGTCGCCGCAGGCGACGAGAAAGCGGAAGCCATTGCCAAGGCGCTCAAGGGCGATAAGGCGATCCCAGCGTCGGCCGTATGTGGTACCGACGCCACGCTGTGGCTGATTGACGCCGCAGCGGCGGCGCAGGCCTAGCGGCTCTTAGGAGAGCTTGCCGGCGAGAAGGTCACGACCTTCTGCCTGTACGCCAGCGCCCTCGGGGAACTCAACCTCGGGAAGCAGCTCCTCTACGCGACGCACGATCGCGTCGATGTTGAACAGCTCCGGCTTCTCGTAAATGGTCTCGCCGTCGGCGCGGAACGTGAAGACGCCCTTGCGACCGGTCTTGAGAGACACGGACTCGATGCGGTTGCCGAAGGTCTCGAGCAACTTGGTCTGGGCGTCGGTTGCGCGCGGCAAGTAACCGCAGGGCACGCAGTATTCGATCTCGATGTTCATGGGTGTCTCCTCAAAAGAAACTAGTCAGCGGCGACGACGGCGGTACGGCGAGCGCGGAGAGCCTCGAGGGCCTCGTCAAGAAGGGCCTCGCCCTCCTTGTCCGTGCGACGCTCCTTCACGTACGCGAGGTGCGTCTTGTAGGGCTCGTTACGCAGCGGCTCCGGCGGATTGTCGGCGTCGAGGCCTGCAGGAAGGCCGCACTTGGGGCAGTCCCACTCCACCGGAATCTCGGAATCCTCGCCAATCGCGAAGCTAGGGCTCGTGACGTGCCCGCGCGCGCAATAGTACGAAACTGTCTGACGCGGAGCGGATTCTCCCCGCTCGTCTTCCCCCATGGGGCCAGCGCCTACGCGCGACCCCCTAATTGCATTGCCACCTGCCACGGCGTACTTCCTCAGTCTTTCTCGACGCGATTAACCGAACCGCGAAATGAGTCCTAGCAAGACGACCACAAGGGCCCAGAAGATCGCGACGCCCCAGGTAATACGCGTGAGGTTGCGCTCACCAACGGCCGACGACTGGATTCCGGATGCGAGGCCACCACCGAACATGTCGGTGATACCGCCACCGCGACCGCGGTGGATGAGCACGAGGCCAATGAGCAGCAGGCTCGAAATCGCCAGCAGCACCCACAGGGTGTTCTCGAGGACGTCCACATCTCTCCCTTGTTTGGAACGGCTACAAGGATACCTTGCGCCGCACGCACCTTTGGCGCGCGGCGCAAGGCGTCCCTAGCTAGAGTGCGATCGTGTGCTCGCGGAACCGGGCAATCTTCGCAAACTCCTCCGCATCGAGGCTTGCGCCGCCCACCAGCACGCCGTCAACGTCGGCCTCCGCCATGATCGCGGCGATGTTGCCGGACTTCACGGATCCTCCGTAGAGAACGCGCACGGCGTCGGCGACGTCCTGACTGTAGAGTTCCGCGAGGCGCGCACGGATCGCTCCGCACACCTCCTGCGCGTCCGCGGGCGTGGCGACCTCTCCCGTACCGATGGCCCACACGGGCTCGTACGCGACCACGATCTCCTTGGCGCGGTCTGCGGGAAGGCCCTCGAGCGCGCCGTCGAGCTGGGCGAGCGTGTACGAGACCTGCTCCCCCGCCTTGCGGATATCGAGGCCCTCACCGACGCACAGGATCGGCGTAATGCCGTGATCGAAGGCGGCCTTCACCTTGGCGCCGACGACCGCGTCCGACTCACCGTGGTACTCACGACGCTCCGAGTGACCAACCGCAACGTACGAGACGTTGAGTTTGGCGAGCTGAGCGCCAGAGACCTCGCCGGTGAAGGCGCCGGACGTCTGAGCGGAGATGTCTTGGGCGCCCACCTTGACGTCGAGCTTGTCGGCGTCAATGAGTGTCTGCACCGAACGAATGGAGGTGAAGGATGGCAGCACCACCACCTCCACGTCGCCAAAGTTGTGCTTGGCGTCCTGCAGGAGCCACGCGAGCTTCTGCACGGTGTGGGTGGCCTCGAGGTGGTCGAGGTTGAGCTTCCAGTTGCCCGCAATGAGCGGAGTGCGTGTCATGAGTTAGTCCTCCAGTACGTCAAGACCGGGAAGTGCCTTGCCTTCGAGCAGTTCGAGCGACGCACCGCCACCCGTCGAGATGTGGCCGAATGCGGCCTCGTCAAACCCCAGCAGGCGAACGGCCGCAGCCGAGTCGCCGCCACCCACCACGGAGAAGCCGTCGGAGTCGATCATCGCTTGCGCAACGGCCTTGGTGCCCTCAGCGAACGCGGGGAACTCGAACACGCCCATGGGGCCGTTCCACACGATCGTCTTGGCGTCGGCAATCTTGGACGCGAACAGCGCCGCGGACTCGGGGCCGATGTCGAGGCCCATGCGGTCCGCGGGGATCTCGTCCGCGGACACCACGACGGCGTCGGCGTCAGCCGCGAACGCGGTGGCGGCAACGATGTCCGTGGGAAGCACGATCTCTACGCCGGTCTCTTCCGCAGTGGCGAGGTAACCCTTAACGGTATCGATCTGGTCCTCTTCGAGGAGCGATGAGCCAACACCGTAGCCCTTGGCCGCGAGGAACGTGAAGACCATGCCGCCGCCGATCAGCAGGCGGTCCGCCTTGGTCAGGAGGTTAGCGATGACACCAAGCTTGTCGGAGACCTTGGATCCACCAAGCACCACGGCGTACGGGCGCTCGGGGTCCGTGACCGCCTTGCTGAGCGACTCGACCTCCTTCTGCACCAGCAGGCCCGCCGCGGCGGGAAGCAGCTTCGCAACGTCGTAGACCGACGCCTGCTTGCGGTGCACCACACCAAAGCCGTCCGAGACGAAGGCGTCCGCGAACGCAGCAAGCTCGGCGGCAAGCGCCTCGCGGTCGGCGTCCACCTTGCTCGTCTCACGCGCGTCGAAGCGCACGTTCTCGAGCATCGCAACGTCGCCCGGCTCAAGTGCCGCAACGGTGGCCGCTGCAGACTCCCCAACCAGGTCGTCGGCGAGCGTCACGGGCTTGCCGAGCAGTTCGGAGAGCCTCGCAGCCGCGGGCGCGAGCGAGTACTTCGCCTCCGGCGCGCCGGCCGGACGCCCAAGGTGAGCCGTAACGATGACAGCGGCACCAGCGTCGAGCAGCTTTTGGATGGTGGGAACGGATGCGCGCACGCGGCCGTCATCCGTAATCGTGGTGCCATCGAGCGGAACGTTGAGGTCCGAGCGAACGAGCACCTTCTTGCCGGCGAGATCGCCGAGCGAGTCAATGGTCTTCAACATGATCTGATCCTGTCTTGACATGAGTACGGCCGCACACTCACGTGCGCGGCCGTATTCACATGGTCTGTAGTTAGAGGCGCTCGCCGACGTACGACGTCAGCTTCACGAGGCTCGTGGAGTAACCCCACTCGTTGTCGTACCACGCGATGATCTTCACGAGGTTGCCGCTCACCTTGGTGAGCTTGGCGTCGAAGATCGACTGGTGCGGGTTGGTCACGATGTCCGACGACACAATCTCGTCCTCGGTGTACTCAAGCGTGCCCTTGAGGTCACCCTCAGCGGCGGCCTTGACGGCGGCGTTGACCTCGTCGACGGTGACCTCGCGGCCGGCAACGAACGTGAGGTCCGTGGCAGAGCCGGTGATCGTGGGAACGCGGAGCGCGAAGCCATCGAGCTTGCCCTTGAGCTCGGGGAGCACCAGGGCAACGGCCTTGGCGGCGCCGGTCGAGGTGGGAACGATGTTCTGCGCGGCGGCACGTGCACGGCGGAGGTCGCGGTGCGGGCCGTCCTGCAGGTTCTGGTCACCCGTGTACGCGTGGATCGTGGTCATGAGGCCACGCTCGATGCCGAAGGCGTCGTTGAGGACCTTGGCAACGGGGGCAAGGCAGTTGGTGGTGCACGAGGCGTTCGAGATGATGTGCTGCGTGGCGGGGTCGTAGTCCGTGTGGTTCACACCAACAACGAACGTGCCGTCCTCGTTCGACGCGGGGGCGGAGATGATGACCTTCTTGGCTCCGGCCTCGATGTGCGCCTTGGCCTTGGTGGCGTCCGTGAAGAAGCCCGTGGACTCGATGACGATGTCCGCGCCAAGCTCGGCCCAGGGAAGGTTGGCAGGGTCACGCTCTTCAAGGGCGCGGATCGCCTTGCCGTCGACGTAGATGTTCTCGTCGTCGTAGGTCACTTCCTTGGGGAACTTGCCCAGCACGGTGTCGTACTTGAGCAGGTGCGCAAGCGTGTGGTTGTCCGTGAGGTCGTTGACACCGACGATCTCGATGTCTGCGCCCTCCGCGATGATTGCGCGGAAGAAGTTGCGTCCGATACGGCCAAAGCCGTTGATGCCGACCTTGATGGTCACTGTTGTCTCCTCGACTCGTGCCATCACTGGCACGCTTGGTGTTGGATGCTTGCGCACATCTCCGTGCGCCGGGGGACTCCGCTTGGGCGGGCCACTACGTGAAGCCTACTACCTAGCCCAACGCGTCGCGGCGCGACGATAGTCCCGGGTAAGGGGCTACTCCTCAACGAGCATGTCAGCGGTGAGGAAGGCTTCGGTATCAGGGATGCCGAGTTCCTCTGCCCGCTTATCCGCGGTAGCGAGCAGGCGACGGATTCGGCCGGCAACTGCGTCTTTGGTGAGCGGAACCTCGGCGTACTTGCCGAGTTCCTCGAGCGACGCCTCCTTGTGCGCGAGCCGCAACTCCCCCGCCTCCCGCAGGTGCTCTGGGACCTCGTCGCCAAGGATGTCAAACGCTCGCTGCACACGGGCCGACGCTGCTACCGCGGCTCGCGCGGAACGGCGCAGGTTGGCGTCGTCAAAGTTGGCAAGACGGTTGGCAGTTCCCCGCACCTCTCGCCGCGTGCGCTTCTCTTCCCACTCGAGCACCGAGTCGTGCGCGCCGAGGCGCGTCAGCAGGTGCGCGATCGCGTCGCCATCGCGGATGACCACGCGGTCAACACCGCGGACCTCTCGCGACTTTGCGGTGACGCCGAGCCGGCGCGCGGCGCCCACAAGCGCGAGCGCGGCCTCGGGGCCAGGAGAGGTCACCTCAAGGGCGGAGGAGCGGCCGGGCTCGGTGAGCGAGCCGTGCGCAATGAACGCGCCGCGCCATGCGCCGATGGTGTCATCGATGGCGCCGCCAACGACCTGCGGGGGCAGTCCGCGTACCGGGCGTCCCCTGTGATCGAGCAGGCCCGTCTGGCGCGCAAGCGACTCGCCCTCTTTGACCACGCGGACCAGGTAGCGGTTGCCCTTTTTGAGGCCACCGGAGACCACGATGATGTCGGAGCCAAGGTTGTAGCACTCCTGGATGAAGCCCCTCAGCCTCCGTGCGCCAGCGGCAGTGTCGAGTTCCGCCTCGATCACGATGCGTCCGGAAACAATGTGGAGGCCGCCCGCGAAACGCAGGGTCGTTGCCACCTCTGCCTTGCGCGCCGACACCTTTTCCACGGCTACTCGGGCGAGCTCGTCCTTCACCTGTGCGGTCAACGCCATGCGGATATCCTGCCACTCATCTGGGCTGCCGGGTGCCGCTTAGCGTCATCCACTCAAACGCCCGGGCGTACTGCGCGGCGAGTAGCGTCTCATCGTGCCTGTCAATCGCGCCACCCGCCCGCAACGGGGCCACGAGGAGTGTGGAACCCCAGTCAGCCACGGCGTCGCCGAGCCTGCCATCCGCGGCCTCCGCGGCGTCGGCCAGCACGATCGCCGGGCAGAACTCGGGCGCCAAGGCGCGCACGGCGAGCACCTCGTCTGCGCGATGCATGCCGCGGGTTTCGATGTCCTCGTCCGAGATATTCAGGGTGAGTACCGCTCGCGGCGACGCCACCCCGAGAGCCTTGCGAACGTCGGGCACAAGGAAGTGCGTGAGCACCGATGTGTACCAACTGCCCGGGCCAAGCACCACGACGTCAGCCGTTGCTATGGCCTCGAGCGTTGCGGCCGGAACTCGCGGGTTGGTGGGCTGCAGGGAAAGGTCAACGATGCTCCCGCCAGCCGACGCCACGGCGACCTGACCGGTAACGGTGCGCTCCCCGTCGGGCCCAGCGACGCGAGCGGTGATCTCCACCGGCTCCTCGCACACGGGAAGCACGCGCCCCTGCGCGCGCAGAAGCCGCGCCACCCAATCGAGGCCGCCGACGACGTCCCCCGTGTGCTCCCACAACGCCGTGATGAGCAGGTTGCCCACCGCGTGGCCGTCCAGTGGACCGTCTGATGCGAACCGGGACTGCAAGACATCCCGCCAGGTAGTGCCCCAATCGGTGTCCTCACACAGCGCACTTAGCGCCATCCGCAGGTCCCCAGGCGGGACCACGCCGAACTCCTCGCGCAACCTGCCGGAAGATCCCCCGTCGTCGGCGACGGTGACGATCGCCGTGAGCGTTTCGGTGACCGGACGGAGCGCTCGGAGGCTCGCGTAGAGACCATGCCCGCCACCCAGCGCCGCGACGTGCGGAAGGCCCATCAGCGCTCCCTGTCGCGATGCGTCACGCGCACCGGGCGCCCGTGCTCCCTCAGACTCACGGCGAGCGCCTCGGCAATGGCAACGGAACGGTGCTTCCCGCCCGTGCATCCCACCGCAATGGTGACGGAGTGCTTGTCGTGGGCCCGGTAGTGACTGAGCACCGAGTCGAGCAACTTGGCGTAATCCGCGACAAACTCCGCGGCCCCCTCCGAGGCCAGGACGTAGTCACGGACCGCTGGGTCGAGGCCCGTGAGTGGCCGCAGATCCGGAACCCAGTGAGGGTTGTGCAAGAAGCGCACATCAGCCACGAAGTCCGCATCGGCGGGCAGCCCGTTCTTGAAGCCAAACGTCACGATGTTGACCGTGAGGGGGATGTCCTCCTCCCCCAGTTGCGCGGTAATCACGTCGCGGAGTTCGTGCACGTTCAGCGAACTGGTGTCGATGACCGTGTCCGCGCGCTCCCTCACCGCGTCCAGCAGTGCGCGCTCTCGCGTGATCCCTTCGAGGATGGTCCCGTCCTTCTGGAGGGGGTGTGGGCGGCGGGCCTCCTCGAACCGCTGGACGAGCGTCTCGTCTGAGGCATCGAGGAAAATGAGCTTCACGGGCACGCCACGCGCCTCGAGGTCGTCGATGACCGCCTCGATGTCGCCAAAGAGCCCCCTCGCCCGCACGTCCACCACGGCGGCAAGGCGGTCATCCGCGCTGGAGCCGACCATCTGCACCAATCCGCCGAGCATCTGTGGTGGCAGGTTATCGACCACATACCAGCCCTGATCGGCCAATGCGGCGGCCGCGCGTGTGCGTCCTGCTCCGGACATTCCGGTGAGAATCACCACTTCTGCGGCGGCATCGGGAGCGTCGAAATCGGGACGTGGGATGCCCGAGGGATACGTGACTGGGGGGACCTCGTCCGTCATGTCTCCAGCATGCCAGGTGTTCCGTTGTCTTCAACAGCGCCGTGCAGCGCTGAGAAGATGCTGCGCGCGGTGCCGGCGCCGATGCCTGGGACGAGCGCCAACTGCTCCACGGATGCCGCCTTGACCTGCGCGAGCGATCCGAAGTGGGTGATCAGGGCCTTCGCGCGCGTGGGACCAACTCCGGGAAGTTCATCGACCGCGGACGCCTTCATCGCCTTGGTGCGCTTCTTGCGGTGTTTCGAGATCGCGAATCGGTGCGCCTCGTCGCGTACCCGCTGCAGCAAGAAAAGGGCCTCCGAGCCACGCGGCAAGATCACCGGGAACTCATCGCCCGGCACCCACACCTCTTCGAGGCGCTTCGCAAGGCCCACCACGTTGACATCGCGAATCCCCAGGTCGTCGAGCACCTCTTGGGCCGCCTTTGCCTGCGGCAAGGCGCCGTCGATCACGATGAGCTGGGGAGGGTACGCGAACTTCGCCGATTCGCGTTCGTCTAGTGGGAGCGCTGACTCCTCGAGGTAGCGCGTGAACCTCCTGCGGATCACCTCGCGCATCGCACTCAGATCGTCGAGGCCGTCCGCGATCGAGAACTGGCGGTAGTGGGCCTTCTTGGGAAGCGCGTCCTCGAACACCACCATCGACCCCACCTGGTTGGTGCCCTGGATATGGGAAATGTCGTAGCACTCGATGCGTAGCGGCGCTTGGGGCAGGTTGAGGCCCTCCTGCAACTCTTGCAAGGCCGCAGAGCGCGCCGTGAGGTCTGAGGCCCTGCGCATGCGGTGCTGCTGCAACACCTCTTGAGCGTTGCGCCTGCCAAGCGCGGCGAGCTCCGCCTTCTTGCCGCGTTGGGCCGTCTTGACCTCAACCCGCGCTCCCCTGACCCCCGTGAGCCACTCGCCAACTCCCGAGCCAATCGCCACGGGCACGATGATCTCCGTGGGAATGTCGGCCGCGTCGGCATCCGCGTACGCCTCTTGCAACAACTGCTCGGTGAGCTCTGCGGTGGTCAACGGATCGGGCTTCTCCACCACCCAGCCGCGTTGGCCCGCGATGCGGCCGTCGCGCACCACGAAAACATGCGCCGCGGCCTCCATCTCTTCGTCAACAACCGTGAAGACATCGGCGTCGCTGCCCGCGCCGAGCACCACGGCGTTGCGTTCCAGGACGGACCGCAACGCGGTGAGTCGGTCTCTGGCGCGCGCCGCGGATTCAAAGTCCTCCCGCTCAGCAGCCGACGTCATCTGCTCCGTGACGTCCCTGATGATGCCTTTGGCGTCGCCCGCGAGCACCTCGCACACGCGCTCCGCGAGCTGCCGGTGATCCTGTTCGGAGATGCGTCCCACGCACGGCGCCGCACACTTTCCGATGTACCCAAGCAGGCACGGGCGTCCCTGCTTCTCCGCCTTCTTGAACGTCGCGGGCGAGCACGTGCGCATGGGGAGTGCGCTGACGAGCGTGTCCACCGTCTCGCGGATGGCCCACGCGCGCGCGTATGGGCCGAAGTACCGCACGCCGGGCTTGCGTTCTCCGCGCATCACGAGCATGCGGGGGAACTTCTCGTTCATGGTCACCGCAAGGTACGGGTACGACTTGTCGTCCTTGAAGACCACGTTGAACCGGGGGTCGTAGCGCTTGATCCACGTGTGCTCAAGAATCAGCGCCTCAACCTCGTTGCGCACGACGGTCCACTCGACCGACGCCGCGGTGGTCACCATAAGGCGCGTGCGTGGGTGCAGCGACGTGAGGGGCTGGAAATAGTTCTGCAGGCGTTGGCGCAGGTTCACCGCCTTGCCCACGTACACAACCCTGCCCGACGGGTCGCGGAACCTATACACGCCAGGCTGGGTGGGAATGGTCCCCGGCTTGGGGCGGTAGTCGGCCGGGTGGGTCACGTCGCCAGCCTACGCGCGGGGCACGACGCCATTGGCGTCACCCTGCGCGAAGTCGCAGGGTCCCGCGATCCCCTGCGCGGCCGCAGAATGACCGACCCCGCCTACGCCGCGGCCGTATCGTCGAGCAGTTCCGCGAGGAACTTGCCCGTGTGACTCTTTGCGTTAGCCGCAACATCCTCTGGGGTGCCCTCCGCGACCACGAGCCCCCCGCCAGAGCCACCCTCGGGCCCCATGTCCACCACCCAGTCGGCCGACTTGATGACGTCGAGGTTGTGTTCGATGACGATGACCGTGTTGCCCTTCTCCACAAGCCCTTGAAGCACGCCCAAGAGCTTGCGCACGTCTTCAAAGTGCAATCCCGTTGTGGGTTCGTCGAGCACGTAGATGGTGCGGCCCGTAGAACGACGCTGCAGCTCGGACGCGAGTTTGACGCGTTGCGCCTCACCACCCGAGAGGGTAGGCGCCGGCTGACCAAGCCGCACATAGCCGAGCCCCACGTCAACGAGGGTGCTGAGATGGCGCGAGATCGCGGGGATGGCCTCAAAGAAGACCGCGGCTTCCGAGATCGGCATGTCAAGCACATCCGCAACGTTCTTGCCCTTGAAGTGCACCTCAAGCGTCTCGCGGTTGTACCGCGCGCCCTTGCACACCTCACACGGCACATAGACATCGGGCAAGAAGTTCATCTCGATCTTGAGCGTGCCATCACCGGAGCACGCCTCGCAGCGCCCGCCCTTCACGTTGAACGAGAACCGGCCCGGTCCGTAGCCGCGCACCTTGGCCTCGTTGGTCTCTGAAAAGAGCTTGCGGATGCGGTCCCACACCCCCGTGTAGGTGGCCGGGTTTGAGCGCGGCGTGCGCCCAATGGGCCCCTGATCCACGTGCACGATCTTGTCGAGGTGCTCGGTGCCAGTGATGCGCGAGTGGCGTCCGGGCACCTGTCGTGCTCCGTTGAGCGTTTTCGCGAGGGAGGTGTAGAGGATCGAGTTCACGAGCGTCGACTTGCCGGAACCGGAGACGCCCGTCACCGCCGTGAGCACCCCAAGGGGGAACTCCACGTCGATGTCTTGCAGGTTGTTCTCGCGAGCCCCCACCACGGTCAAGGTCTTGTCGGCATCCACAGCCCGCCGCGCGTCGGGAAGCGCGATCTCGCGCTTCCCAGAAACGTACAGACCCGTGAGCGACTTGTCGTTCTTGAGGAGCGCCTCAACCGAACCGGAGTGCACCACTTCGCCACCGTGTTCGCCCGCACCGGGACCGATGTCGACAACCCAGTCGGCGGTGCGGATGGTGTCCTCGTCGTGCTCCACCACGATGAGGGTGTTGCCGAGGTCGCGAAGCCTCGTCAGAGTCTCGATGAGGCGACGGTTGTCTCGCTGGTGCAGGCCGATGCTTGGCTCGTCGAGCACATAGAGCACGCCGACGAGTCCGGATCCGATCTGAGTGGCGAGACGAATGCGCTGGGCCTCACCGCCAGAGAGCGTGGCCGCGGCCCTCGACATCGTCAGGTAGTCAAGACCAACGTCAAGCAGGAACCCGAGCCGGGCGTCGATCTCCTTGAGCACCTGAACGGCGATGTGCCGCCCGCGTTCGTCGAGCTCGGCGCCTACGAGGAACTCCCGCGCATCGCGAATCGAGAGGTTGCACACCTCAGCGATCGACTTGCCTCCCACCGTGACCGCGAGCACCTCTGGCTTGAGGCGAGTGCCGTCGCAACGCGGGCACGGGATCTCCCGCATATACGCCTCATACTTTTCGCGGCTCCACTCCGACTCCGTCTGTCCATGGAGGCGCTCGATCCACGTGATCGCTCCCTCAAAGCCGGTGGTGTACTGACGCTCACGCCCGTACCGGTTCTTGAAGCGCACATGCACTTGATAGTTGTTGCCGTACAGCACGGCCTTCTTCGCTTCGGCGCTGATCTCGCGCCACGGAGCGTGCATGTCGAAGCCCACCTCATGCGACAGAGCCTCAAGCGTGCGACTGAAGTAGTCAGACGACACTCCCGCCCACGGCGCGACGGCTCCCTGAGCAAGGCTCAGTTCGGCATCCGGTACCACGAGATCGGGATCCACCTCGAGCTTCACGCCGATTCCCGTACATTCCGGGCATGCGCCATACGGAGCGTTGAAGGAGAAAGTGCGCGGCTCCATCTCTTCCAAGGTGAGCACATGGTCGTTGGGGCATGCGCGCTTCTCGCTATAGCGTCGGGCAGGAGCGTCATCGTCGACGGGATCGATGACGACCAAGCCGTCGGCAATGCGCAGTGCGGTCTCCACCGAATCGGTGAGGCGCTGCCTGATCCCATCGCGCGCTACGAGGCGATCCACGACCACCTCGATGTCGTGCTTGAGCTTCTTCTCGAGTTGCGGGGCCTCGCTGAGCTGGATGGTCTCGCCGTCCACGCGGGCCCGAGCGAAGCCCTGCGACTGCAGGTCCTCGAAGAGATCCTGGTACTCGCCCTTGCGGCCGCGCACCACCGGCGCGAGCACCTGGTAACGAGTGCCCTCAGGGAGCGCGAGCACCGAATCGACGATCTGTTGCGGCGTCTGCGAGCGGATTTCTTCCCCACACACCGGACAGTGCTGAATGCCAACACGCGCGTACAGCAGGCGCAAGTAGTCGTAGACCTCGGTGATGGTGCCCACCGTGGACCGCGGGTTGCGGTTCGTGGACTTCTGGTCGATGGAGACCGCGGGCGAGAGCCCCTCGATGAAATCCACGTCTGGCTTGTCCATCTGGCCGAGGAACTGGCGCGCATACGCGCTCAGCGACTCCACATACCGCCGCTGCCCCTCCGCAAAGATGGTGTCGAACGCGAGCGACGACTTGCCAGAGCCGCTGAGACCACTGAAGACAATCAGCGCATCGCGCGGGAGGTCGAGGTCGATGCCTTTGAGGTTATGCTCGCGCGCGCCGCGGACGATCAGCCGGTCATTCACACGGCAATGCTACGTGGAAAATCGTTCGAACGCATGTTCGAATCGCCGAACGTTGCGCTCAGGCGTCGAGCGTTCCACCGATAGCGGACATCAGTTTCTCCATCACTCCCCGTGCCTTCGCGTAGTCGACGAGGCTTGTGCTCATGGTGTCGAACGTGAGCCGGGTGTGCGTGCCCACGTCTTGCAGGGTCACGATCACATCGGATCCCCACGACCATGCCGACATGCTCTTGGAGTAATGCCTACGCTCCATGGTCGAGGACGGCCCCACCGTCCAGCCTTGCTCCATCGCGATGGCGTCAAGCGTTGGCCACACCTCGGCAAATGGCCGTGGAACCCAGCCAGCGTAGCGCGCCATGATGTGCTCCTAGATCTCGTACTTCTCGCCCTTGGAGGCACCCCGTGTGGCGACGAGGCTAGCGATCGCCGCCGTGCCGATGACCACCACGATCACCACGAGCGAGACCCAGGTTGGCATCTCTGGGATCGCGTGGATCGGCTCTCCGCCATGGATGAAGGGCAGCTGGTTCTCGCGCAATGCCTCAAGAATGAGCTTGACGCCGATGAAACCCAGAATGACCGCGAGGCCATACGAGAGGTACACGAGTCGCGTCAGCAGTCCCTGCACCACGAAGAACAATTGGCGCAGGCCCATCAGCGCGAAGGCGTTCGCGGTGAACACGATGTAGGGGTCTTGGGTGAGACCGAAGATTGCCGGGATCGAGTCCAGCGCAAACAACACGTCCGTAGTGCCGATCGCGATCATCACGATGAGCATCGGCGTGATGAGCCGCTTGCCGTTCTCGCGCACCCACAGCGCCGCTCCCCGGTACCCGTCCGTCGAGGGGAACACCCTGCGCACCCATCGGGTGACGCGATTTTCCTCGTACTCCACGTCGCCCTCCTCTGCGCCGCCCTCGCGGGCAACGGAGAAGGCCGTCCAGATGAGGAAGATGCCAAAGAGGTAGAACACCCACGTAAACGCCGCGAGCGCGGCCGCTCCCACCGCGATGAATACACCTCGCAGCACGAGCGCGATCGCCACTCCCACGAGCAGCACGCGCTGGCGATACAGCGTTGGCACGGCGAATCGGGTGAGAATCACCAGGAACACGAAGAGGTTGTCGACGCTGAGCGACCACTCGGTGATGTAGCCGGCGAAGAACTCCGTGGCCTTTTGGGCCGAGTTCCACGCGATCATGCTGAGGCCAAAGAGCACAGCGAGCGAGATGTAGAACAGCGTCCACCTCGTGGACTCGCGGAAGGTCGGCTCGTGGGGGTTGCGCACCACCACGTAGAAGTCAAAGACGAACAGACCAACAATGGCGGCGACCGTGATCACCCAGACGGCCGTCGATTCCACCGTCTCATCCTAGGGGTCGGCTACTGCGCTCCAAGCATCTGCCGCAGTTCCTTCTTCAGTTCCCCAATTTCGTCCCTGAGCCGCGCCGCCAACTCAAACTGGAGTTCGGCGGCCGCGCCGCGCATCTGAGCGGACAGGTCCTCGATGAGCTGCGTGAGCTCGTCTGCAGGGCGATCCGCCATAGGTGTGCGGGCGCCCGACGGCGTGGGCGCCTTCTTCGCATCCTTGAGGGTGGCCGCGGTGTCGGCTTCCTCGCGCGCAAGCATCTCGGTGATGTCGCCGATGCGCTTGCGCAAGGGCGTGGGGTCGATGCCGTTCGCGGTGTTGAACGCGATCTGCAGGTCACGACGGCGGTTGGTCTCGTCGATGGCGGACTTCATGGAGTCGGTAATGGTGTCCGCATACATGTGCACCTCGCCCGACACGTTGCGAGCCGCGCGACCAATGGTCTGGATAAGCGACGTGCCGGAGCGCAAGAAGCCCTCCTTGTCCGCATCGAGGATGCTCACCAGAGACACCTCTGGCAGGTCGAGTCCCTCACGCAACAGGTTGATACCAACCAGGACGTCGAACCGTCCCATGCGCAGCTCTCGCAGCAACTCCACGCGGCGCAGAGTGTCCACGTCCGAGTGCAGATACTCCACTCGCACGCCCCGCTCTGCCAGGTAATCGGTGAGATCTTCTGCCATCTTCTTGGTGAGCGTGGTCACGAGCACGCGCTCGTCGCGTTCAACGCGAAGGCGCACTTGCTCCAGGAGGTCGTCGATCTGACCCTCCGTGGGCTTCACCACCACGAGCGGGTCTACAAGCCCGGTGGGCCGAATGATCTGCTGAACCACGCCGTCGGCCCGTTCGAGTTCGTACTGACCGGGCGTCGCGGACAGATACACGGTCTGCCCGATGCGGTCTTGGAACTCCTCCCACTTGAGCGGGCGGTTGTCGAGAGCAGAGGGCAGACGGAAGCCGTGATCTACCAGGGTCCTCTTCCGTGACTGGTCACCGTGGTACATCGCGCCAATCTGGGGAACCGTCACGTGGGACTCGTCGATGACGAGCAGGAAGTCGTCGGGGAAGTAATCGAGGAGCGTGTGGGGAGGCGTTCCGGTCTCTCGCTGCTCGATGTGCCGCGAATAGTTTTCGATGCCGGAGCACGTGCCAACTGAACGCATCATCTCGAGATCAAAGGTGGTGCGCATCTTCAGCCGCTGCGCCTCAAGGAGCTTGCCCTGCCCCTCGAGTTCGATGAGGCGTTCGCCAAGCTCTTGCTCAATGGTGGCGATGGCCCTGTTCATGCGCTGCTCGCTCGCCACATAGTGCGACGCGGGGAAGATGTGGACCTGCTCACGGCGCTCTACGACGTCCCCCGTGAGCGGATGCAGCGAGTACAGCGCCTCGATGTCGTCACCAAAGAACTCAATGCGGATTGCCAGTTCCTCGTAGACGGGAATGATCTCCACAGTGTCTCCGCGCACGCGGAACGTGCCGCGCGTGAACGCGAGGTCATTGCGCGAATACTGCATCTGCACAAACTCGCGAAGGAGGGAGTCCCTATCCAGGGTGTCGCCTACGGCGAGCGTGACCATACCGTTGATGTACTCCTCCGGAGTGCCAAGGCCGTAGATGCAACTCACGGACGACACCACAACGACATCGCGCCTCGTCAACAGCGAGTTAGTGGCCGAATAGCGCAAGCGCTCCACCTCTTCGTTGATGGACGAGTCCTTCTCGATGTAGGTGTCCGTCTGCGGCACATAGGCCTCTGGCTGGTAGTAGTCGTAATAGCTCACGAAGTACTCGACGGCATTGTTGGGAAGCAACTCGTGGAACTCATTGGTGAGCTGCGCGGCAAGCGTCTTGTTGTGCGCCATGACAAGCGTTGGCCGCTGTAGCCGCTCAACGAGCCACGCGGTAGTCGCCGACTTTCCGGTACCAGTGGCGCCAAGGAGCACCACGTTCTTCTCCCCCGCCTCGATGCGCGCAGCGAGGTCGTCGATCGCGGCCGGCTGGTCGCCAGAGGGCTTGTACTCCGAGATGACCTGAAAGGGGTTCTCGGCGCGACGCAGGTCAAAGGACATGCCTCAACCGTACGCGGTGGCACTGACACGGCCCACCCTGGGTCAGTGAGGCACGCGCTCCAGCCAGAACGCATCGACCTGCGCCGCAAGATGCTCCGGCTCGCCAGAGCCGTCGAGCACCACATCTGCGATCGCCGCGCGAGCCTCATCCGTTGCCTGCGCCGCGATGCGCGCAGCCGCATCCGCTGGCGTCATGCCTCGCGAAGCCACGAGCCTCTCCACCCGCACCTCCGCGGGCGCCGCAATGGTCACTACCAGGTCAAAGTCTCCGCCTTGGCCCGTCTCCTGAAGCAGCGGAATGTCGTGCACCACCACGTCCACGCCATCGAGCCGAGCCTGCCGATCCGCCGCAAGACCCGCCGCCAACACATAAGGGTGCACGATGTCATTGAGCCGCTGACGTTCCGCATCGCTCGCAAACACCACCTTCGCCAGCGCCGCCCTATCCAGCTGACCATCAACGAGCACGCGGTCCCCGAATGCCGCGACAATGTCAACGAGCGCCGCGGACCCCGGTTCCACCACGCGCCTCGCCAGCACGTCGTGATCGATCACGCGCGCGCCAAGCAGCTCAAACCGCCGCGCGGCCGTGGACTTGCCCGCGCCAATTCCCCCCGTAAGGCCGATTCTCAGCATGCTGGGAATCTTCACACGGCCCGACGGCCTGGGCAAGTTACGTACGCAAGCCGCCCCAGCGTCGGGCATAGCAAAGGGCCCGCCACCATGTGGTGACGGGCCCCGATGCTTGGAACAGGCTTAGTTGCCGGTGAGCTTCTCGCGCAGAGCGGCGAGGCGCTCGTCGGACGCGAGAGTGCCCTCGGACGCCTCGTCGTCGTGCGAGGAGTACGAGGTGGCCGAAGCGCCCTCGCCCTTGCCCGCACGCTTCTTGGCGGCCGGAGCGGCAGCCTCTGCCTCGGCGGCAGCGGCGTCCTGCTTGGCAACGAATGCCTTGTGGGCTTCCCAGCGCTCGTGAGCCTTGGCGTAGTCCGCCTCCCAGGCCTCGCGCTCGGCGTCGAAGCCCTCGCGCCATTCCTGGGTCTCGGCGTCGAAGCCCTCGGGGTACTTGTAGTTGCCCTGAGCGTCGTACTCGGCCGTCATGCCGTACAGCGCGGGGTCGAAGTCCTCGCCGTTGGGGTCAACGCCCTCGTTCGCCTGCTTGATGGACAGCGAGATGCGGCGACGCTCGAGGTCGATGTCGATGATCTTGACGAAGACCTCTTCATCGGCGGAAACGACCTGCTCGGGCAGCTCGACGTGGCGCACGGACAGTTCGGAGATGTGCACGAGGCCCTCGATGCCCTCGAAGACGCGAACAAACGCGCCGAAGGGAACGAGCTTGGTGACCTTGCCGGGCACAATCTGGCCGATCGCGTGGGTGCGTGCGTACACGGCCCACGGGTCTTCCTGCGTGGCCTTGAGCGACAGCGAAACGCGCTCGCGGTCCATGTCGATCTCGAGCACCTCGACCTCGACCTCCTGGCCCACGTTGACAACCTCGGTGGGGTGGTCGATGTGCTTCCACGACAGCTCAGACACGTGCACGAGGCCGTCAACGCCGCCGAGGTCAACGAACGCACCGAAGTTGACGATCGAGGACACGACACCCTTGCGGACCTGGCCGGGAGCCAGCGCGGTGAGGAACGTGGAACGCACCTCGGACTGGGTCTGCTCGAGGAACGCACGGCGCGACAGGACCACGTTGTTGCGGTTCTTGTCGAGCTCGATGATCTTCGCCTCGATCTGCTGACCGATGTAGGGGCCGAGGTCGCGAACGCGACGCATCTCGACGAGCGAGGCGGGGAGGAAGCCACGGAGGCCGATGTCCACGATGAGGCCGCCCTTGACGACCTCGATGACCGTACCCGAGACGATGCCGTCCTCTTCCTTCACCTTCTCGATCGAGCCCCAGGCACGCTCGTACTGAGCACGCTTCTTGGAGAGGATGAGGCGGCCTTCCTTGTCCTCCTTGGTGAGAACGAGGGCCTCGATGGTGTCGCCGACGTTGACAACCTCGTCGGGGTCAGCGTCGTGGCGGATGGACAGCTCGCGGGCGGGGATGACGCCCTCGGTCTTGTAGCCGATGTCGAGGAGAACCTCGTCACGGTCGACCTTGACGATGACGCCTTCCACAAGGTCGCCGTCGTCGAAGTTCTTGATCGTTGCGTCAATCGCGGCGAGGAAGTCTTCGCTCGAGCCGATGTCGTTGACAGCAATCTGGGTGGTCTCGGGGGTGGATACGGACATTAAGGAGTAGCTCCGATGGATGGTTTGGTGAATCGTATGGATATGGAATGACCTCCAGGCGCGCAAAGGCGCAACAGGCCATCGAAAATCATACCTTGTGCGGGTACCTACGCACAATGTCACCGAGCGTGCGGACCGAACGGACGGTCCTCAACCTCGGCGTTCCGTCAGATTCCGTGGCTTCGCGGACTCCAACGGAACGGCGAGGGTGCGGTCCGTCGTTTCCCGTGGCGTTGAGCGCCCGCCAAACCGCAGGCCCGACGCTGGCTACAGATCGCGTGCAGTGGCCAGGAGCTCTTCGGGCACCCACTTGGTCTTGCCCATCATCTCTTCGAAGGGCATGAGCACCACTTGGTCGCCCTGCAGCGCCGTGAACTTGCCGCCCGCGCCCGCGACGATGCCATCGATTGCGGCCACGCCGAAACGCGTGGCAAGTAGGCGGTCAGCGGCGGTGGGGATGCCGCCACGCTGGACGTAGCCGAGCACCGTGAGCCGCGTGGGGAAGCCCGTTGCCTCTTCAATCGCCTTCGTCACCTCGTGACCGATGGAACCGGCGATGGGATTGCCCTTCTCGTCGATCGTGGCCTTGCCGGTCCAGTGCGAGCCTTCCGCGGGAATCGCCCCCTCGGCAACGGCGACGATCGAGAAGTTCTTGTAGCGGTGACGGTGCTTAATCTTCTTGGAAATCACGTCAATATCGAACGGCTCTTCTGGGGCCAGGATGATGTCCGCACCGCCCGCGATACCAGCCGTGACGGAGATCCAGCCAGAGTGCCGGCCCATGAGTTCCACCACCATCACGCGGTTGTGGGATTCGGCGGTGGAGTGCAAGCGGTCAATGGCCTCCGTGGCGATTGTCACGGCAGTGTCGAACCCGATGGCGGCGTCCGTGCCGACCACGTCGTTGTCGATGGTCTTGGGGATGCCGATCACGGGCAGCCCCGTGGCCTGGGAGACCTTTCCCGCGGCCTTGAGCGTGCCGTCGCCGCCGATGCAGATGAATCCATCGAGTTTCTCGTTCTCGGCGGTCTCCTTGACCGCGTCCATGCCACCAGGAACCTTGTGCGGGTGGCACCGCGCGGTGCCGAGCATGGTGCCGCCGGCCACCAGGATTCCGGACACGTCGTTGCGCGACAACGGGATGGCGTCGCCGTTGATGACGCCTTCCCAACCGTTCTTAAATCCGACGATTGAACAGCCGTGCTCCGCCGTACCCCGCTTGACCACCGCGCGAATCGCCGCGTTGAGCCCGGGGCAGTCCCCGCCGCCAGTGAGGATGCCGATGCGCATGTGCCTGCCTTTAGTGTCCAGCGGTGCGCCAGTTGGCACCGATTCCTACGTTCACATCGAGCGGCACGGAGAGCTGTGCTGCGCCGCTCATCTCGTCCCTGAGAATGGCCTCCACCGCCTCCCGTTCACCGGGCGCGGCCTCGACCACGAGTTCATCATGCACCTGCAAGACCTGCCGTGACGAGAGGCCTTCGTCCCGAATCCGGGCGTCGACGGCCAACATAGCGCGTTTGATGAGGTCCGCCGCACTTCCCTGGATGGGCGCGTTGAGCGCAACACGTTCCGCGATCTCACGTCGCTGACGATTGGTGGAGGTCAGATCCGGCATGTAGCGGCGCCTACCGAAGATGGTCTCGGTGTAGCCGACCGACGCCGCCTTCTTGACGGAGGCGCGCAAGTAGTCGCGCACGCCGCCGAAGCGCTCGAAGTACTCATCCATGAGCTTCTGCGCTGCTGGCACATCGAGCGACAGCTGCTTCGACAGCCCAAACGCGGACAGCCCGTACGCGAGTCCGTAGGACATCGCCTTGACGTGGGAGCGCATCGTTGGCGTGACGTCCGCCGGTTCGACGCCATACACGCGCGAGCCCACGAAGCGGTGCAGGTCCTCGCCTGACCTAAACGCCTCGATGAGCGCCTCATCGCCGCTCAAGTGCGCCATGATGCGCATCTCAATCTGCGAGTAGTCCGCCGTGACGAGCGTCTCAAAACCCTCGCCAACGACGAAGGCCTCACGAAGGCGGTGCCCCTCTTCGGTGCGGATGGGGATGTTCTGCAGGTTCGGGTCCTTGGAACTGAGACGCCCGGTAGACGCAACTACCTGGGAGAACGTGGTGTGGATGCGCCCGTCGGAACGAACGGATTGAGCCAACGTCTCGATGATCTGACCCAGCTTTGCCGCGTCTCGGTGCGCAAGTAGCGCCGCAAGGAAGGGGTGCTGCGTCTTCTCGAACAACTCGGAGAGAGCCGCGGCGTCCGTGGTGTAGCCCGTCTTGATCTTCTTGGTCTTTGGCATTCCGAGCCGCTCGAACAGCACCTCCTGCAGCTGCTTGGGACTGCCAAGATTCACGCGGTCGCCATCCAGGGCGGCGTAAGCATCCTCCGCCGCGCGATCGGCGCGCGAGCGCGCCTCTTCCGCCAAGAGTTTGAGGTGGTCGGCGTCCACCGCCATTCCCGCGGCCTCCATGCCCGCAAGCACCGCCACGAGTGGCAATTCAAGGTCCCCGTAGAGCTCGATCATCCCGCGCTCTTCAACCTCGGGCTCGAGCACCTCAGCAAGCGCCCACACGGTTGCCGCGCCACGGGCCGCGCGCTCGGCATGGGGCGTGCCGAGGCCAAGATCGAGCTCACCGGAGTCGCCGCCCGTCTCGAGCGTCACGCCAAGGTAGCGCTGCACAATCGACTCGACGTCGAAACCGCGCTGATCTGGATTGACGAGGAACGCCGCGATCTGGGTATCGCCAACGACCCCAGCCAGTTCGTAGCCGCGCGCAGCGAGCGCGTGCCACGCGTCCTTCGAGGCGTGCAGCACCTTAGGAACCGCGTCGTTGGCAAGCCACGCGCCGAGAGCGGCGTCCTGATCTGGCGTGAGATCCGCCAGATCCAAGCCAAACGCAACCCCAGGCGCCCCCGCCACGCCAATCGCCCACGCGTCAGCATCGGGCCCTTGCCTGCCCTCCACGTGGATGGCGCACCGGCATGCCTGGGCGACGATGCCGTCGAGCGCGCCGTCCGTGATGATGTCCAGCTCTACTGCCTGCTCCGCAGGAGTCTCCGCGGCGCCAGAGGCGAACGGAAGCAACTTGTCTCGCAAGGTGCGGAACTGCAGCGCGTCACAGACTGCGTGAATCGCGGCAGCATCGCCGCCCTCGTACTCAAGCCCCTCGACGGGCACGGTCACGTCGAGGTCGGTGAGCAAGTGGTTGAGCTCGCGGTTAAGCCGCACCTGATCGATGTGGGCGCGCAGGCTCTCCCCCGCTTTGCCAGGCACGTCATCCGCGGCGTCGAGGATCTGCGGGAGCCCTCCGTACGTTGCGACCCACTTCGCGGCCGTCTTGGGCCCGACGCCGGGGACGCCTGGAAGGTTGTCGCTCGTCTCCCCCACAAGAGCGGCGAGATCCGGGTATTGCTCTGGCCGCACCTCGTACTTCTCGAAGACGGCATCCGGCGTGTAGTGGACAAGGTCGGAGACGCCCTTGCGGGGATACAGGAGCGTGACGGTGTCCGTCACGAGTTGGATTGTGTCCCTGTCCCCTGAGACAACGAGCACCTCCATGCCCGCCTCTCGGCCAAGCCGCGCGTACGTGGCGAGCAGGTCATCTGCCTCGTAATTTGGCTTGTCCACGGCGGCGACGCCCAGAGCGGCAAGCACTTCCCTGATGAGCGGCACTTGGGGCTCGAAGTCCGGAGGCGTGGCGTCCCTTGTGCCCTTGTACGACGGCAGCTTCTCCGTGCGGAACGTGCCGCCTGGAAGATCGAACGCGACGGCGATGTGCGTTGGCTGATGGTCACGCATGAGGGTGGACAACATGGTGGTGAAGCCGTAGACCGCATTGGTGGCCGTGCCATTGGGAGTGGTGAAGTTCTCCACTGGCAAGCCAAAGAACGCCCTGAAGGCCATTGACAGGCCGTCAACCAGCAGGAGTTTGCCTTTGGTGGTTTCGCTCACAGGTGCCAACCTATCCTCATGACCGACGAAGCCGCCCTTCAGTTCCCCGGCACGCTCATCGAGCGGCTCGGTATCGAGATCATCTCAGTTGCCCCTGACACGGTGGTTGCGACGATGCCCGTCGCGGGCAACACCCAGCCCTACGGATTGCTCCACGGAGGCGCGTCCGCCGCCCTCGCTGAGACCGTCGGCTCGCTGGGCGCGATGGCGCATGCCGGGCCCGGCAACATCGCGGTGGGAGTGGATCTCAACATCACCCACCACCGCGCCGTAACTAACGATTTCGTCACGGCTACGGCCACTTCAGTGCATCGCGGCCGGACGATCGCCACGTATGACATTACGATTACCGACACACAACAGCGAAGAGTCGCAACGGCGCGACTCACGTGCTTGCTGAAAACACAGCCGTAACAGTTGGGGTCTACTGTGGCCTCAACTGCACTGAGGAGGAGCATGTGACGCGGGTAGCTGGCGCATTCTTAACGCGCAACCCCGTGCTGTGGCGGATTCTGGCAATTGCACTGGTACTTGGAGTTCTCGTCTTCCTGTTCGTACAGTCCGCTGCGGCGGCTGGCGACGGTGAGGTTGAGGCCGCTCCCGGCGCCAATCGCTTCTTGCAGACAATCCTCCAAGGCACCATTTACGGCCTGCTGCTGGCGCTCGCGTCAGTGGGACTGTCGCTGATCTACGGCACCACCGGACTGAGCAACTTCGCTCACGGTGAGGCCGTCACGTTCGGAGCTGCCGTGGCATTCGTTGCCGTTGGCGCCGGAGCTCCCCTGTGGGCCGCGATCCTCATCGCGATCGCCTGCGGAGCGGCCTCAGGGTGGTTGCAAGACGTGGTGTTGTGGAAGCAGTTGCGGCGCCGCGGAGTCCCCACGATGCAACAGATGATCGTGTCGATCGGCTTGGCGCTCATCCTCGTCAACATGATCCAGATCTGGATTGGCCCCGACCGCCTGCGGCTGGTGTCCTCCACCTCTGTCATCCATCGCATCGGCCCGGTGCAGCTCAGCACCGCGGACATGGTGTCGATGGCTATCTGCATCGCGGCACTCGGGGCCGTCGGCTTCTTCTTGCAGCGCACGCGCCTAGGACGAGCAACCCGTGCGGTGAGCGACAACCCAGCCCTAGCGTCGGCCACTGGAATTTCCGTGAATAGGGTGATCCGCATCGTGTGGATGCTCGCCGGCGCGCTTGCGGCGCTCGCCGGACCGCTGCTTGCGCTCTACAACGACACGCTTGACTTCATGCTCGGCGCCAACATCCTGTTGCTGATGTTCGCCGCGGTCACGCTCGGTGGCCTTGGTCACCCGTTCGGTGCCCTTGTTGGCGCGCTCGTCATCGGCATCGTCGCGCAGGTCACGACGGTCTACGCACCAACGCCAGACCTCAAGTACGCCGCCGTGCTGGCAATCCTCATCATCACGTTGCTGGTGAGACCACAAGGCATCCTTGGACGAAAGGAGCGGGTGGGCTGACATGGACTTCAACGACATCCTGCAGATCATCATTTCGCCCACCACGGCGGCCTTTGCCCTTGCCGCGATCGGCCTCAACTTCCACTACGGACTCACGGGCCTGCTCAACATGGGTCACGCCGGATTCATGCTCATCGGCATGTACGGCTACGGCATCTCCGTGTCCCACGGGCTGCCCGCGTGGGCCGGCCTCCTCATCGCCATTCTTGGCGCGGTCCTGTTCGCCCTTCTCCTTGGATGGCCGACGCTGCGCCTGCGAGGCGACTACCTCGCCATCGTGACAATCGCCGCCGCAGAAATTGTGCGCATCGTTGGGCGCAGCCAGTGGCTCAAGGAATGGACCGGCGGCAACACGGGTATTCGAGGAAAGGACTTCAAGGGGCCGTTTGAGGCGCTGTCGCCCTTCCCTGACCAGCTCATTCGCATTGGCCCGTGGCAGTTCCACGGTTCGCTCGCGAACTCGTGGTGGCTCATCACCGTTGGCTGGTCGCTCGTTGCGATCTTCGCCCTCCTGTTCTGGCGCCTCAAGTCCAGCCCATGGGGACGCGTCATGCGCGGCATCCGCGAGGACGAGGACGCGGTGCGGTCGCTCGGCAAGAATGTGTACTCGTTCAAGATGCAGTCGCTCGTGATCGGTGGCGTCATCGGTGCGCTCGGCGGCATCGTGTGGGCGCACGCGAACGCGGTGTCTCCCGACTCGATGGGCCGCACAACGACCTTCTGGATCTGGACCATGCTGCTCCTTGGCGGAGCGGCTACTGTGTTCGGACCGATTCTCGGAACGGCGCTGTTCTGGGCGCTGTTCGTACTGATCAAGCAGGTGGCCCCCATGGTGTTCCCCTCTCTGCAGGGAACTCAGGTGGAGCCGCTCGCCCTGGCGTTTGTTGGCCTTGGTCTCATCCTGCTGATCGTCTTCAGACCACAAGGCATCCTCGGAAATAGAAGGGAGATCGCGATCAATGGTTGAGATCCCGTCTTTCGAGAACGTCGAGTCCAAGCCCGGCGTGCCCAAGCCCGACCCCATTCTGACGGCCGACGGTGTGATGCGATCATTCGGCGGACTCGTGGCCGTCAACGTGCGGCACTTCGAGGTGCAGCGTCACTCCATCACGGCGCTGATCGGTCCCAACGGGGCTGGCAAGTCCACATTCTTCAACCTGCTCACCGGCTTTGACACCGCGCAAGAGGGTCACGGCATGTTCGATGGCAGGGAGTTGCGCGGCATGTCCTCCGCTCAAGTCGCACGCGCGGGCATGGTGCGCACGTTCCAGCTGACCAAGGCGCTCAGCCGCATGACGGTCATCGAGAACATGCGTCTAGGGGCACAGAACCAGGGCGGCGAGAACTTCGCCCGCGCTCTCGTCTCTCCCCTCTGGAAGAGCCGCGAGAAGGAGATCACCGAGCAGGCGGAAGAACTGCTGACGCGCTTCAAGCTCATTGAGAAAAAGGATGACTACGCAGGTTCCCTCTCTGGCGGTCAGCGCAAGCTCCTCGAGATGGCGCGAGCCCTGATGTCCAAGCCCACGATGGTGATGCTCGACGAGCCGATGGCTGGCGTTAACCCAGCTCTTACGGAGTCACTCCTTGACCACATCGTGGATCTTCGCCAAGAGGGCGTGACGGTGCTCTTCGTGGAACACGACATGCACATGGTGCGCCGCATTTCCGACTGGGTGGTCGTCATGGCGGAGGGCCGGATCATCGCGGAGGGTGACCCGCACGAGGTCATGCGAGACACCGCAGTCCAGGACGCCTACCTTGGCGCACACCACGACACCAACCTTTTTGAGGAGCGCTCGTGAGCGACGCCAACGTCATCATTTCCGCCGACGACCTCTACGCGGGATACCTCCCCGGAGTCAACATCCTCAACGGCTGCTCTATGGAGGTCCGCGAGGGTGAACTGATCGGCATCATCGGCCCCAACGGCGCCGGTAAGTCGACGTTCCTCAAGGCGCTGTTTGGCCTGGTTCCGGTCCGTTCCGGCATCGTCACCTACGACGGCGAGGACATCACCAACAAGAAGGCAAACGACCTCGTCTCGCGAGGCATCGGCTTTGTGCCCCAGACCCAGAACGTGTTCCCGTCGCTGTCCATCGAGGAGAACCTCGAGATGGGCGCCTACCAGGCACCCAAGAAGTTCAGCGAGCAGCGCGAGCGGATCTTTGAGCTGTTCCCTGTGCTCAAGGACCGGCGTTCGCAGCGTGCGGGTTCTCTGTCTGGCGGTGAACGCCAGATGGTCGCCATGGCACGCGCCCTCATGATGGACCCCAAGGTATTGCTCCTCGACGAGCCGAGCGCGGGCCTGTCCCCCGCTCGCCAAGACGAGACCTTTGTGCGCACTCGCGACATCAACCGCACGGGCGTCACCGTGATCATGGTGGAGCAGAATGCCCGACGCTGCCTTCAGATTTGCGATCGCGGTTACGTTCTCGATCAGGGCACCTCGGCATACACGGCTTCTGGCCAGGATCTTCTCAACGACCCCAAGGTCATCGAGCTGTACCTGGGCACGCTGGGCGCCTAACGCGCCGCTGTCGGGCTCTCACGGTCGCTGAGCGGCCCTGTACCGCCCTGGCATTGTTTGTCCCCCCGTGGGAACGCAACGCGCCTTCTTGTTCGTGGAGCGCAACCGCGGCGAGCCCAACCTGAGGCAATCTGGCCAACTGACGCCAGCGTCGGGCGGGCAGTGCGGCAGGCAGCCCGACGGCGAGAAACTCGGCCTCCAGCCGCTCCGCTGCAAGGCTTCCAACGGACGAACCCCGCATTCGTCCTTCAGGACCGTGAAAATCCGCCTTCTCGAGCGACGAATCGCGCTCTCGTCCCGCAGGAGCACATAACGCGGGCTCGAAGCGACGAGCCTCTCGGTGGGACTCGCGAGGCGCCGCCAGGCGCAAACGCCAAGAGGCCCCCAGCTTGCGCCGGGGGCCTCTTGAGTTGAGCTAACGCTCGGGGTGTCGCCTTACTGAACGACGCCCTCTTCAGCGGACTGCCAGACGGGAACGTTGTTTCCGTCGAAGGTGTAGATGCCGATGAAGGCGCTCGACGGGTCGTTGTCGTCGTTGAACGCACCGGAACCGGCAATCGTCTTGTACGCGATCTCCTTGCCCTCGTTGAGCAAGGCGAGGCAGTCGGCGTACGTGGAGCACTCTTCGCCGCCGGTGGCGCCGGAGACCGCAGCCATGTTGGCCTGGATCGACGCACCGTCAGTGGCACCAGCCTTCTGAGCGGCCAGCGCCACGAGGATCGCAGAGTCGTAGGACTCAGGACCGTAGGCGAAGGACGTCAGGGGCTCGGGGGCCACCGAGTTGAGGCGCTCCTGGAAGTCCTCGGCCGGGAAGGCGCCGGGAATGGTGCCCTTGGCACCCTCGAGCACGCCGGGGTCGAAGTCCTTGGAGTAGTCGGCCGTGTTGCCGTCAACCATGTAGATGTTCGTGGCGGGGTAACCGGCCTCGATCACCTTGGGCACAATGCCCTTGGTCTGGTCGAACGCGATGATCAGCAGAGCGTCGGGGTTGCCCTCGAGAGCGTTCGCCACGATCGTGTCGAAGTCGGTCTCCTTGGGGTCAAACTCCTGGCCAGCCTTGCCGTAGGTGATGGTTGCGCCCTCGGGCTCCACCGTCTCCTGGACGACGTCACGCAGCGACGTGCCGTAGTCGTCGTTGAACACCAGGATAGAGATGTTCTTCTTGCCGTCGGCGAGCAGCAACTTGCCCATGACGTTGCCCTGGATCGTGTCCGGCGGTGCCACGCGGAAGTAGAACGGCGAGTAGCCGCTCAGCGCCGTCGAGGTGTTGGCCGGGGAGATCTGCACGATCGACGCGGCGGCGATGGTGTCCACCACGTTGAGCGACACCGTGGACGAGGCGGCACCGATGATGGCGCCGACGCCGTCGCTGATGAGCTTGTCAACGGACGTGCTTGCAACCGTGGGGTTGTCGGCGTCAGAGGAGTCGGTGTGAACAACCGAAACGTCCTGGCCGTTGACGCCGCCAGCCTCGTTGATGTCCTTGATCGCGAGGTCAACACCCGCAATCTCGGGCGGGCCGAGGAAGGCGAGGCTACCCGTTTGGGGAAGCAGCGTGCCGATCGTAAGGGCCGAACCGTCGCCGTCACCACCAGGAGCGGGCGAACCGGACGTGCCCGGCTCGTCGCTGGTGGAGCAAGCGGCAAGGGCCAGCGCTGCAACGGCGGCAACTGCCGATCCGCGCGCGATGGTGTTCCAACGTGCCATGTTGTTTCCTCCATACCGGCGCCGCAGCGCCGGCCGATCGCTCAGGAGACCCTCCCCTGCGCGTTAGTGACACGCTAGCGCGCAAAGGTTTCGCTGGTGCGTCGGCTTAGTCACGATTTCTTTACCAAACCGCCCGCGCAACCAGGGATTATGGCGTCACTTACCGCCCATTTGCTCGATAACGGCCTCAGCGACCTCGCGCATGGTGAGACGACGGTCCATGGACGTCTTCTGGATCCAGCGGAAGGACTCTGGCTCGTTGAGCTTCATCTTCTCCATCAGGATGCCCTTGGCGCGCTCCACCTTCTTGCGCGTGTCCATGCGCTCGTTGATGTCCGCAATCTCGAGCTCCAGGGCGCGGATCTCGGTGAATCGCGAGGCCGCGATCTCGACGGCAGGAAGGAGGTCGCCAGGCGTGAACGGCTTCACCACGTACGCCATCGCGCCGGCATCACGCGCCCGCTCCACGAGTTCCGTCTGGGAGAAGGCCGTCAGCAGCACCACGGGCGCGAGACGGTCCTTCGCGATGTGCTCCGCGGCCGTAATGCCGTCCATGACGGGCATCTTGATGTCCATCACCACAACGTCGGGCTTGTGCTCCGTGGCGAGCGCCACGGCCTCTTCACCGTTAGCGGCCTCCCCCACCACGTCGTAGCCGCCCTCCCGGAGCGTCTCGACAATGTCCATCCGAATGAGTGCCTCGTCTTCCGCGACAACGGCGCGGCGGCTCTTGGAGGCGGTGGGCGTATCAGGAGTGTCTGTCACAACCGCTAGCCTAGTATCCGCGCCCCGATAGCCCAACCGGCAGAGGCATACGGCTCAAACCCGTACCAGTGTGGGTTCGAATCCCACTCGGGGCACTGTGTGATGTCTCAAGACATCGTTCCGCGGTGTCTCGAGACATCGTTCACTGGGGCCCTTCCGTCAGGAAGGGCCTTTGGTGTTTTTGGGTTGGTAGTCCTTGTCGGTGTTGATGGTGTGTTCGGCGAGGATTTCGCTGGTTTCGCGGTCGATGATGATGGTGTTGGGGCCGGCGATGAGGACCATGACGGGGCGGTGTTTGTGGGCTCTTCCGATGCCGAGGTGGCGTAGGTGTCCGGCGAAGCGGACGGTGATGACTCCAGACGCGTCGATGGTGTCGAACCGGATTCGGTGGTGCCGTCCTGCGATGGTGATGGTGGGTGCTGCTGGGGGTAGTGCGTGCCAGGCCTGGGCTGGGGTGCGGCGTCCTAGGGCGCGGTGGGGCCGGTCGTGGTTATAGACCTTCGTGAAGGCGTCGAGTTGGGTCTGGAGCTCGCTCAGGGTGGTCGCTGCGGGTCTAGCGCGGAGCCATTTCTTCAAGGTTTGGTGGAACCGTTCGATCTTGCCTTGGGTTTGTGGATGGTAGGGGTGGCCGTTCTTCTGGGTGATGCCCAGGTCCGCGATGAGTTGTTCGAATTGGCCCAAGCCTGGGGTGCCGGTCGCGTGCCTGGTGGTGTAGATCCGGCCGTTGTCGGTCAGTGTTGATGCTGGTAGTCCATGTCTCTCGGCGGCCGTGGTGAATGTCGACACCACGATGGGGGCGGTGACAACCTCGTGGGCCGACAGGTGCATGATCATGCGGGAGTGGTCATCAAGCCAGGTGATGATCTCGATGGGGGCGTCCCCGGCCAGCTGCCAGTGGGTCATGTCGGACTGCCACGTGTCGTTGGGAACGGGCGATTCGAAGCGGATCCAGGACGACCGTGGACGTTTGTGGGGTTCGGGGATGACCCGGTCCGCAGTGGTCAGGATTCGGTGGATCGTGGCCCGCGACGGCGGGGTCGTTCCCGCGACCTCGAGCCGTGCGTGGATCGACTCAGCTCCCGCGTCCAAACCCTCAACGGTCAGCTCGTCACGCAACGCCACAATCGCGGCCCTGACGGTGTCGTCGACCCGGGTTGGTGACGTCTTCGGAGCGCGGGAACGCGGTGCCAGCGCCTCAATCCCGTGCGCTCGATATCGCGCGAGCAGCACCCGCAGCCACCGTTTCGACACCGCGAACTTCCGTGCCGCCTCAGCGACCGTCAGACCGCCCTCGACGACCGCGAGCACCATGACCTCGTTCTTGACCCGTTGACCCATGCGACACAGTCAAGGGGTGAACGATGTCTTGAGACATGGGTGAACGATGTCCTGAAATCAGACACTGTCACCCCGACGTAGTGAGTGAGGGAGCGAAGCTGCAGGCTTCGGCTCCCGAGCGAACGGAGGAGGGGTTGAGGAGCGCCCCAGGCGCGACGATCACTCCGACTGAGAGAGCGAATCAGAAGAGGGGCCCGCGAATGCGGGCCCCTCTTCTCATTCCGGGATCCTCGGCGCCTCAGCTCCGAGTGTGTGATGAGGGCCGCTAAACGCGCATTTGGTAGCCCTCATCACACATTTGGGTGGCTGGGTCCGGAAGTTGCGGACCCGGAGAGACGCGAAGGCCCCCTCCGGCGAACCGGAGGGGGCCCAACTCGTCGCGCGAGTAGCGACTACGTGCGAACACCGCCGGAGCGCTTGCGCGCCAGCGCGTCCACCGTTGCCGCGATGATCAGCACCACGCCGTTGACGGCGAGGTTGGCGCCGTTGGGCAGGTTCAGCAGGCCAAGGCCGTTGATGATCACGGCGATCACCGTGGCACCGATGACGGCCTGGATCAGGCGGCCGCGGCCACCAAACAGGCTGACACCACCCACGACGGCTGCCGCCACACCGGAGAGCACGATGTCTCTACCAGTCGAGGCGTCTGCCGATCCCACCTTGGCCACGAAGAAGATGCCCGCGACCACGGACAGCACCGAACACGTGCAGAACGCCGCCCACTTGATGAGGGTGACGTTGACTCCCGCGCGGCGGGCTGCCTCGGCGTTGCCACCGATCGCGTACAGGTAACGCCCGTAGCGGGTGCGGTCCAGCACGAACGTGCCGATGAGCAGCAGTGCCAACACGATCGGCACCACGATGGGCACGCCACGGAGCTCCTTGAGCGCCGTGCCGCGGTCCGCGTTGAGGAAGTACACCACAACGCCACCAACCACGGCGATTGCACCCAGCTTGATCCACGTGACCGCCATGGGCGGGTTCGGTGCGCCTGACTTGGCGCGCCGCGACCTATCCCACAGCGAGACACCAAGCAGCAGTGCAAGCACCACCACAAGCAGCACCCACCCTGCCCACACGGGCATATTGGAGTTCTGAATCGCCTTGATGGGCTCGGGGATCACGCGCCACGTGCCACCGGCACCGATGATCATCAGCATGACGCCTTGGAGACCAAGGAACAGGCCTAGCGTCACGACGAATGAGGGAACTCCCACCTTCGCCACGAAGAAGCCAATCGTGAAGCCAATAAACAGGCCGATGCCAAGCGCCACCAGTAGCGCGAGCGGCCACGACATTCCGTCGGGCTGCGTAAGCCTGACGAACACCGCCATCGACACGCCAAACGTCACGCCGGCTGACAGGTCAATCTCGCCCAGCAGGAGCACGAACACGAGTGCCATACCCAGAGTCACGAGCGCTGCCGCTTGCGTGAACAGGTTGGCGATGTTGCGCTCCGTGAGGAAGTGGCTGTCGGCAAACGTGAAGATGACCATCAGCACCACGAGGCCGGCGACAGCGGGCAGGGCCCCCATCTCGCCGCCGCGCACGCGCTGCAGGTACGCGCGGAAGTACTCCCACACGTTCGTGGCCATGCCCTTGCCGAGCAGGTTGGGGGTGTCGGGGTCCGGCACCACACCAACAGGGGCGTCGACGACGGCCGCTGCTTGGGCGGAGGTCAGTGCGCCCTTCTTGGTCTTGTCGCTCATGCGGGCGCCACCTCCATCCGCTTGGTGCCGGTGATGTACCCGACGACGTCTTGCGGGTTGGTGTCCTTGGTGGCGATGCGCGCCGTCATGGACCCCAGGTAGAGCACCGAGATGTCATCCGCCACCTCGAAAACGTCTTGCAGGTTGTGAGAAATGATGATGACCGCAACGCCGGAATCGGCGAGGCGCCGCACCAGGTTCAGCACCTGCTCCGTCTGCGCCACACCAAGCGCGGCCGTGGGCTCGTCGAGGATGACGACCTTGGCTTGCTTGACTACTGACCGCGCGATCGCGACCGTTTGGCGCTGTCCACCGGACAGGCTCGAGACCTTCTGGCGCAAGGACTTCACCGTCTTCACGGACAGTGACATCAGTGCGCGCGCCGCCTCAACTTCCATCTGACCCTCGTCGAAGGTGCCAGCACCTGTCTCCTCACGGCCAAGGAACATGTTCTGGACGATGTCCAGGTTGTCACACAGCGCGAGGTCTTGGTACACAACCTCGATGCCGTGGCGGGCCGCTTCACGAGGGTGGTGCAGATCCACGGGCTCTCCGTTGAAGAGCACCTGGCCGCCGTCGTAGGGCTGCACTCCCGCAAGGCCCTTAATAAGTGTGGACTTGCCGGCGCCGTTATCGCCGACGAGCGCGGTGACCTTGCCGGCATGTGCCTGGAAGTCCACCCCGCGAAGCACGTTGACCGGGCCGAAGCTCTTGGTCACCTGCCGCAGTTCAATGATCGGTGTATCCATCGTCTCCGTCTCCTTTGACCGGTTCGTAATCTCATACTTGCTCATGCGGGAGGGGTTCCGCGCCGTTAGCGGCACGGAACCCCTCCGTCGTGCAATGTGAGTTACGCGGCGGGCTTGAGACCGGCCTCGTCACAGGCGGCCTTGACGTCGCCCGTGCAGATCTCGTCGTAGCTGGCGTTGCCGTCGTCGATGACCTGCTGCACGCCGTCCTTGCGGACGTCGATGGGCGTGGTCGCGATGAACGGGGTGCCGTCGTCGAGCTTCTTGTCCACGGTGGGCGTCTCGCCACTGAGGAGCTGAATCGCGAGGTTGGCTGCAGCCTCCGCCTCAACCTGGAACGGCTTGTAGACCGTTCCGGTCTGGAAGCCGAGCAGCACATTCTGCAGACCAGCAACAGAGGCGTCCTGACCAGAGACCGGAACCTTGCCAGCAAGGCCGTTCTTGTCGAGGATCGTGATGACGCCACCCGCGTTGGTGTCGTTGGCGGCCCAGACGCCGTCAACCTTGCCACCGAGGTCCGTCAGAGCCTGCTCGAACTGCGTGGCCGACCATTCGCCGTCCCACTTGCCATCGGGCTCGGCGGCGGGCTTGATGCCTGCGGCCTCCATCACGGAGACAGCACCGTCGTGGAACATGGCCGCGTTGCCGTCGGCGGGGTCACCACCGATGTACACAACCACCGCGGACGCGGCGTCCACGCCGTTAGCGGCGAGGCCGTCGACGACCATCTGTCCCTGCATTGCGCCAACCTCGAAGTTGTCGAAGGAGACGTAGTAGTCAGCGCCGCTGATGGGACGGTCGTAGGCGATGACGGGGATGCCCTGCGCCTTGGCCTTCTCGGTCACGGTCACGGCCGCACCCTGGTGGTCAACGAGGAGCATGACATCGCAGCCCTCGGTGAGCATCTGGTCGGCGATCGTCGCGTACTTGGCGGTGTCGCCCTGTGCGTTGTCGATGGCCACCTCGAAGCCAGCGGCCGTAATGGCCTCTTCGAGGGCGGGGCGGTCGCCGTTCTCCCAGCGCGGCGACGAAGCTGCGTCGGGGAGGATGATGCACGCGCGGCCCGAAGCGCCAGGCTCGGGGGCACCGCTCGTTGCGCCGCCGGTGGGCTCGCCGTCAGGGTCGGACGAACAGCCAGCGAGCACGAGTGCCGATGCTGACGCGAGCGCAGCAAACGACAGGATGTTGATTTTCTTCACTACATTTCCCTTCCGTTGGGACGGGGCCGGGGGCCCCCGCGCGAAGTCTCCGGTGACCAGCGCGCCACTCAGACTAGGCACGCGAAAGGTTTCGGTAACTAGTGATAATCGCGGCAATCGGAGCGTTTCGGTCACGATTGAGTAACGCGGAGATGCCGCCGCGATAACGATCTTCGCCACGGATTCCTGTGACCGTGCACAGGTCTTGCGCCCGGCGCACGTTTCGTGTGCGGGGGTTGGAAATGCCCGACGCTGTATACAGACCTCGCGGAGCGTTACGAAACTTTCGCGCACGTTGCGCGCGCCACAACACGAGTAGCCGGTGGCGCTAGTTCACCACCAGAAGGGCGCGCTAGTTCACCACGAGCCGGGTGCGCTGCTTCGCGAGGCGCAGAGCGCTCTACTTCACCAACAGTTGAGCGATCTGCACCGCATTGAGCGCCGCGCCCTTCCGCAGGTTGTCACCGACGACGAAGAGCGCAAGCCCGCGCCCGCCGTCAACGGACTCGTCCTGACGGATGCGACCCACGTACGTGGGGTCCGTGCCGGCGGCCTTGAGCGGAGACGGCACCTCATCGACGACCACGCCCTCCGTGGCGCCGAGGATCTCGTACGCGCGCTGCGGGGTGATGGGGCGCTCAAACTCGGCGTTGATGGACAGCGAGTGGCCGCTGAACACGGGGACGCGCACGCAGGTGCCGCTCACCCGCAGATCCGGCAGCCCAAGAATCTTGCGCGACTCGTCGATGAGCTTGCGCTCCTCGACCGTCTCGTTGGAGTCGTCCTCGACGAGTCCGCCAGCCAACGGGATGACATTGAAGGCGATGTCCTGGACGTAAACCTCGGGCTCCGGAAGAGAAACCGCGGAACCGTCGTACGCGAGGGCCTCCGAGCCCTCCACGCCCGCGCGCAACTGCATCGCGAGCTCGCGCACGCCAGCCAGCCCGGAGCCGGACACGGCCTGGTAAGTGGAGACCACAATGCGCTTGAGGCCAGCCTCGTCGTGTAGCGCCTTGAGAGTAGGCATCGCTGCCATGGTGGTGCAGTTGGGGTTGGCGATGATGCCCTTCACGGCATTCGCGGTCTCGCCGGGGTTGACCTCGGAGACGATGAGCGGGACGTCGGGGTCCATGCGCCACGCGGACGAGTTGTCCACGACGATCGCGCCCGCAGCCGCAAAGCGCGGCGCGTACTCCTTCGAGGGGCCTCCGCCCGCGCTGAACAGCGCCACATCGATGCCAGAGAAATCAGAGGCGGCCACATCCTCAACCACCACGTCCGAACCCAGGTGAGGCAGCGTCGTACCGGCCGAGCGAGCGGAAGAGAAGAAGCGAACCGTGGCGTCGGGAAAGCGATCGGCAACGAGCTCACGCATGACGGCGCCCACCTGTCCGGTGGCGCCAACAACGGCGATGGTGGTCATCGGCCGGTACCTCCATAGACGACGGCCTCGCCCTGGATCGAGTCCAGGTCAAAGGCGGTGTGGACCGCGCGCACGGCCTTCTCCACGAGTTCCGCGCGCGTGACAACGGAAATGCGGATGTCGGACGTGGAAATCATCTCAATGTTGACGCCCGCGTCGCGCAAAGCGGCGAAGAACTTCGCGGACACGCCAGCGTTGGAGCGCATGCCAGCGCCAACGAGCGACACCTTGCCGATCTGCTCGTCGGTGACGACCTCTTGGTACCCAATTTCGGCACCGTCGGCCTCGATCGCCGCGAGCGCGTCGTTGACGCGAGTGGACGGCAGCGTGAATGAGATGTCTGTAAGGCCCGTCTGAACGGCGGAGACGTTCTGCACGATCATGTCGATGTTGACGTCTGCCTTTGCCACCGCCTCGAACAGGCGCGCGGCCGTTCCGGGCACGTCTGGCAGGCCGATGACCGTGATCTTGGCCTCGGAGCGGTCGTGGGCAACGCCCGCGATGATCGGATCTTCCATGGTGTCTCCTTCGCCAGTGTCGTCCCGAACCCAGGTCCCTTCAAGGCCTGAGAACGAGGAACGCACGTGAATGGGAACGCTGAACCGGCGGGCGTACTCGACGCAACGGGGCATGAGCACCTTGGCGCCGGATGCCGCGAGGTCAAGCATCTCGTCGTACGTGATGCGGTCAAGCTTGCGCGCGGTGGGCACGATGCGGGGATCCGCCGTGAACACGCCGTCGACGTCCGTGTAGATCTCGCAGACGTCGGCCTTGAGCGCCGCCGCAAGCGCAACGGCCGTGGTGTCGGAGCCGCCGCGGCCAAGAGTGGTGACGTCATCGGCAACGGGATTGATGCCCTGGAAACCGGCGACGATCGCCACCTTGCCGGCCTCGAGAGCCGTGAGCAGGCGCGCGGGCGCCACGTCGATGATGCGCGCGCGCCCGTGATGCTCGGACGTGATCACGCCCGCCTGGGCACCCGTGAACGCCTGCGCGGGAATGCCTTCCGCGTGGATCGCCATCGCGAGCAGCGACATCGAGATGCGCTCGCCAGCGGTGAGCAGCAGGTCCATCTCGCGCGGGTCCGGGCTGCCATTGACGGCGTGGGCGAGGTCGATCAGCTCGTCAGTGGTGTCGCCCATGGCAGATACGGTCACGACCACCTGGTTGCCCTCGCGCACCGTGGCGGCAACCCTGCGCGCCACGCGACGCAGCGCGTCGGCGTCCGACACGGACGAGCCGCCGTACTTCTGGACCACGAGTGACATGACTGGGTATTCCGCCTCACCGGTGAAAAAGGGGATCGCGCGCGCGAGCGCACGGAGAGTCATTCTAGGGGCAGGGGCCCGGATGGCCTATTTCGCCTACTAGGGTCGAGGGATGGCGAGTCCCCCTCCCGTGGTGAGCACAGCGTCGGGCCGTGTGGAAGGCGTGTGGCGCAGCAGGCAATGGCCCGACGCTACGGTCACCCAGTACGCAACGTTCCGTGGGATTCCCTACGCCAAGGCGCCGGTTGGTGAGGCCAGGTTCGACGCCCCGCGTCCCGTGGAGGAGTGGGAAGGAGTGCGCGAGGCGCACGACTTTGGCGCCACCCCGCAGCTGTACTCGCCGTATAGCCCGCCGAGGATTCCGGAGCCGTCGATCGCTGGCGAGGACACGCTGAGCGTCAATGTGACGACGCCGGATCCGTCCGCGGATGCCGGGCTGCCGGTGCTCGTGTGGATTCATGGGGGTGGCTTCGAGGCGGGCTCCGCGGCGAGCCCTTGGTATGTGGGCGAGGCTTTCGCGCGCGATGGCGTGGTGACGGTGACGGCGTCGTATCGGCTTGGCTTTGAGGGCTTTGGTTGGGTCGAGGGCGCGGTCAACAACCGCGCGGTGCGTGACTGGATGGCGGCGCTCGAATGGGTGCAGCGGAACATCGCGGCGTTTGGCGGCGACCCGTCCCGCGTGACGATCGCCGGGCAGAGCGCTGGGGGCGCCGCGGTGATGAGGCTGCTCACGCTGCCTGCAGCGCAGCATCTGTTCCGCGCCGTGATGGCAATCTCTCCGGGGGACCCGTCTGTCACCCTCGCGAGGGCACGCAGGGCGGCCGGCAGGGTGGCCGCGGCGGTGGGTGCGGCGCCGTACCTCGAGGCGTTGCGCGACGTGCCATCCCGCGCGCTGTTCGACGCTCGCGGTCACTTCCGCCCCCAAGCTCCCGACATGCTGACTCGGCTCGCAGTGCGCTCGTATCGGCCGATGCTTCCGGGGCCGGTTGTCGACGGCGACGTGGTGCCACAGAGCGTGGACGCCGCGCTCATCGCGGGCGTGGGGCGCGACAAAACGCTCTACATGGGATCCACCGCACACGAGTTCAACGAGGCCGCGCTGCCCTTTGCGCCACTGCTCGCGGGGCAACACGTGGCGCCCCTGCTGGTGCGCGCGGGCCTGTCGTCGTCTCTTGCCCAGCGGGCGGCACAGGACGCGAGCCGCGGCACGGGCTGGGCGGTGGGCCAGGTGGTGACAGACGCGACCTTCCGGTGCCATGTGGCGAACTGGGGAGTGCTCCGCGGGGGCGCTACGGCTCCCACGTGGGTCTACGACTTCCGGTGGGAGTCCACCGCGCCCGGCGTACACGGAGCCGCACACTGCGTGGATGTGCCCTTCGGGTTCGACATCTTGGACGCCGAGGGCGTGGCAGAGGCGGTTGGCGACGCGCCGCCTTCAGCGCTCGCCGACGCGGTGCACGGTGACTGGCTCGCGGTGATCAACGGTGAGGGTGTGAAGGCCGCGGATCACCGGGACCGGTTCTCTACGATCGTCTACGGAGCCGACGCCTCTCGGGCCGAGCAGGTGGGCGCCTACGCGTTCGAACGAGAGTTGGCGACCCACCTCGACAAGTGAGCCGCCTCGCGCTCGAGCGGCGTGGGGTCAGCAAGGGCGTGAGCGAGTTGGCCCGCACCCTCGATGCCCGTCACCAGGTGTAGCGCGCGGGCGTTCGCGGCCTGGGCGGAGAAGCCCACCTCAACGAACTGCTCTGCCGCCCACTCCACGGTGTCCGTGACGATCTTGGCGGCGCGCGCAGCGGCATCCGGCGCGCTCGCGCGCAAGCTCGCGGCAAGCGTTCCGGCGTTTCCGCTAGCGGCCACGTCCTTGGCGTTCGTGGCGGCAGCGTCCAGGTAGGCCGTCAGGCGCTCTTGCGGACTGGGGGCTGCTGACCACTGCTCGATGCCCTGCGCCCTTGCGGCAGCCACCGCATCTACGGCGGCATCCGCGATGGCCTCCTTGGAGGGCAAGTAGTAGAAGACCGAACCGGGCGGCACCTTGGCGCGCTCGGCAATGACGGCGATCGTTGCGCCATCGAGGCCGCGCGTTCTCACGAGTTCTGCGGCCGCCTCCGCGAGGCGCTCGCGCTTGCCGGATGCCGGACGAGGCATGGGGTCCTCCCTGATAGTCAGTAATCTGACTATAGCGCGGTACTAGGGGTAATCCCTGAACTTTTGGCCCGGAACCCTGAACATGCGCGCCAACCCTTCGCCGAGTGCGCCATCGCCGCTACGGTCGGCTTCATGACTACTGCAACTCTCGCCCCGGCTGCCATCACGGCCGCCGGGGTCACGCGCAGCTTCGGGGACGTCAAAGCGGTCTCCGATGCCACCCTCACGGTGCCGCAAGGCTCCGTCACCGCCCTGATCGGCCCCAACGGTTGCGGCAAGACCACGCTCATGCTCATGCTCGCAGGGCTACTCCGCAGCGACGGCGGGAGCATCTCGGTTGCCGGGTTGGACCCCGTCCACGATTCGGCAGGCGTCCGCAACGCCATCGGCTGGATGCCAGATCAGCTGGGATCGTGGGACAACCTCACGTGCCTCCAGACGCTCACCCTCATGGGCCGCGCCTACGGCGAGCGCAAGGAGTTCGCTCGTCAGCGCGGGCTTGGCCTGCTCCAGCTGGTGCACCTCAGCGAGTTCGCCGACCGCCCTGCACGCGTGCTGTCCCGCGGGCAGAAGCAGCGGCTCTCGCTCGCCCGCGCCCTGGTTCATGACCCGCAGGTGCTGCTTCTCGACGAGCCGGCAAACGGTCTAGACCCGCGCTCGCGCATCGAACTCAGGCAACTGGTGCGCGAACTCGCCGCAGGCGGAAAGACCGTGCTGGTCTCGAGCCACGTGCTCAGCGAACTGGACGAGATGGTGGACGGCGCCATCTTCATGTCCAAGGGCCGCACCCTTGGCGACGAGGCCCAAGCAATGGTGGCCGAGGCGCGCGGGCGGTTCCGCGTGACGGCACTCAACCCCGATCGCCTCACCGAGGTGCTCCGGGCCTGGGACTACGCGTTCGACGAGGTCGATGGCGGAGTCACGCTGCAGATCAGCAACAGGGAGCACGGCTCGCAGGTGTTGACGGCGCTCGTCAAGGCCGACGTCCAGGTGGACTCCTTCGGCAGCGCCGGGTCGGCGCTTGAACAGACGTACCTGGCAATGAATGAGGAGAGGCGATGACCACCGAAACGCAAGAGCGGCCCCTGGCCCCAGCGTCGGGCGGGCGCAAGATCAAGGGAAACCCGTGGCACCCCACGTTCCGCGGCGTGGCCCTCGCAACCTGGATTGAGCTGCTGCGGCGCCGGCCAAGCAAGAAGGGCTACGTCTTCTACGCCATCGTGCTGCTGGGGATTCTTGGCCTCGGCATCCTCTCCGCGGTGTTTGCCGGGCCCGGGCTCAACTCCGCACCCATGGAACTGGTGCTGTTGCTGATCCTTGGCGCGGGCCTGCTGATTGGGCCGTCGCTGTCGGCAACCTCTATCAATGGCGACTCCGGCGAGGGTGTTCTGGCGCCATTGCAGATGACGCGACTGAGCGCGGGAGACCTCGCGTTTGGCAAGCTCCTGGCCTCGTGGGCCGTGTGCTTCGCGGCGCTGCTGACCCTGGTGCCGTTCATCGTCTACGCGTACACGAAGTCGGGCTGGCACCTTGGCGAGTTACTCACCGTGATCGGCGTGATCCTCTTCATCGTGCTCGCGTTCACGGCTGTGGGCCTCGCGTGGTCGTCGATCGCGGCGCGCGCGGTGGCGTCGGTGTCGCTCGCGCACCTCACCACGGGCTTCATGGTGCTCGGCACCTTGGTTCTGTTCGCCTTCACGCTGCCGCTCGTCAGCGAGACGGTCACCGTCACCTATCGCGACTTCGACTACGACGCGATGACCGAAGAGCAGCAGATGGATCCCAACTTCGACTACTCGACGCTGCCGTGCACCGAGTACACGCAAGAGGAGACGGTCAGCCACACAGAGAAGACCGCCTGGATGGTGCTCATCAACCCGATGGTCGTGGTGGTGGAGTCCTCACCGGTGGTCAACCCTGAGACCTACGAGAAGGACGGCCGCGCCGCTCCCGGCATCTTCGCCCAGAGCCACCAGTTGGTGAGTGCCGCGCGGATTGCCCCGGACGTGAATCCGGTCGTGGACTGGTGCAAGCAGGACGACATGTGGGCGCAGAACCAGCAAGAGCAGGCACTGCTTCCCCCCAATCCGTGGCCGGGACTCGCGACCGCCGCGGTGCTGGGAATCGGTGCCATGTGGATCGTGGTGCGCCGCTTGCGCGTGCCCTACAAGAAGCTCCGCACCGGAACTCGCGTCGCCTAAGCGCCGGGCTGCCCCCAGGTAGTGGCATGCTGGGGGCAGCCGACGCTGGCGAGAGGGGGTTTGGTGACCGAGCCTGAGGGTGTGACGCCCGCACTTGAGGCGCACGGAGTGCGCCGCGCATTCGGAGCCGTGCAAGCGGTGGCAGACGCGAGCGTCAGCCTTCCGCCGGGCACGGTCACCGCGCTCATTGGGCCCAACGGGTGTGGCAAGACCACGCTCATGCTCATGCTCGCGGGGCTCTTGGCGCCGGACGCTGGCACCATCACCGTGGCAGGGCACGACCCTTCCGTCGACGGCCCCCTCGCCCGCTCCCACGTGGGATGGATGCCGGATTCGCTCGGCACCTGGGACTCGCTCACGTGCCTCGAGACCCTCGCGACCTTTGGTCGCATGTACGGCGCGAGCAAGGACCAGGCGAATACTCGCGGCATGGAGTTGCTGCAGCTCGTCCACCTCGAGGAGTTCGCCTCGCGGCCCGCGCGCGTGTTGAGCCGCGGCCAGAAGCAGCGGCTCTCCCTGGCACGGGCCCTGGTGCACAAGCCGAGCGTTCTCATCCTTGACGAGCCAGCGTCGGGCCTTGACCCGCGATCGCGAGTGGAACTGCGCGAACTGGTGCGCGGCCTAGCCGCCCAGGGTGCGTCGGTGCTGATTTCCTCGCACGTACTGAGCGAGCTCGACGAGATGGTGGATGACGCGATCTTCATGTCCAAGGGCGTGACGCTTGGGGATTCGGCCGACGCGTTGGTTGCCGCCGCACGGCAGCGATGGCGGGTGACGGGGCGGCCGGGCGCCGATGTCCACGCTGCGCTTTCTGGCCTTACGCGCGACTGGTCGCCGGCGCTGGCCGACGACGCATCTCAGGCTCTGGTGCAGGTCGCCAATGAGGACGACGCGGCAGAGTTGCTGGCCCAACTCGTGGGGCAGGGACTGCGCATCAGCGCCTTTGGGCCGGTGGGCAGCGCGCTTGAACAGGTGTACCTGACGATGGAGGAGGAGCGGCGATGACGGACACGTTGACACCTCCCAAGGCTGGCCGCGGCACGTGGCGAGTGACGTGGAGCGGCATCACGCTCATCGCCGCGCTTGAACTGCGCCAGCGCGTCCGTTCGACGCGCTGGAAGTGGGCGCTTGGCGTCTTTGCCGGGATCGTTGCGCTGGTCACGTTCCTGACGGCGGGCGCGGTGGCGAGCTTTGCCTTTGGCGAAAGCTACGACATCCCGTTCGGGATCATCGTCTACTTTGTGTTGGGTCTTGGCCTTGTCGTGTCCCCAACGCTCAGCGCCACCACCATCAACGGCGACAACCGTGAGGGAACCCTGGCTCCGGTTCAGGCAACGGCGATGAGCGCGATCGACATCTCGCTTGGCAAGTTGCTCGGCGCTTGGTGTGCATCTCTCGCTTTCCTCGCAGTAGCACTTCCCTTCATCGTGTTTGCCTACGTTCAGTCGGACATGCCTTTTGGTGCGGTGCTGGTCACAGTGATCGTGCTTGCGCTGGAACTGCTTGCCGTCTGCGGTATCGGCCTCGGGTGGTCTGCGATCACCGTGCGGACGGCCGCCTCCGCGGTGCTGACCTACGTGTCCGTGGCGGCCCTTACCGTCATCAGCCTCATCGTGTTCGGTCTGCTCATGCCGGTGGTGTCGCAGCAGAGCACGGTGCGCGTCTATGCGCCCACGAGCTACGAGAGCGACGGCTCTCCCACGGAGTGCACTGTCACCGAGCAAACCTACGAGCAGTTACACACAGAGCAGGTGTGGTGGCTCCTCGCGATGAACCCCTTCGTGATCGTCGCGGATGCGGCGCCGAGCAAGGACGACAACGTGGTGGGCAACACGGGTGGCCAGACCATGCTCGGCACGATCAAGTACGGAGTGCGGTCCGCGCGGCTCGGACCCTCGGGGTTCGAGAACCAGTGTTGGGATCCCGCCACTGGCGGCACTGTTTCTCACCCTGAAGACCAGGAGCGTTACGACCAACTCTCCGCGATGCCGCCGGTGTGGCCCTGGGGGCTTGCGTTCCACGCGCTCCTCGCTGGCGGCGGGGTGTGGCTTGCGGTGCGCCGGCTGGGAGTGCCGCACGGCAAGCTCGCCGCATCAACACGCATCGCGTAAAGGCGTGAAGTTGGGCCTAGCTGACCGTCCTGCGTCCCTCGAACGCGCGCCCGAGCGTCACCTCGTCTGCGTATTCGAGGTCGCCGCCAACGGGCAGCCCAGATGCCAGGCGTGACACCGTCACGCCAACCGGGATCAGCATGCGCGTGAGGTACGTGGCCGTGGCCTCGCCCTCGATATTGGGGTCGGTGGCGATGATGACCTCTTGCACCTCACCGTTGCCGAGCCGCGTGAGTAGCTGTCGAATGCGCAGCTCCTCCGGCCCTACGCCGTTCATCGGATCGATGGCCCCGCCGAGCACGTGATAGCGCCCGCGAAACTCGCGCGTTCGCTCGATCGCGACCACGTCTTTGGGCTCCTCAACGACGCACAGCACGGTCTGGTCGCGGCGCGGGTCCGCACAGATGCGGCACTGCTCGGACTCGGCAACGTTTCCGCACGTCTCGCAGAAGCGAACCTTCTCTTTGACCGTGGTGATTGCGTCGGCGAGGCGTTGGACGTCCGCGGAGTCCGTGCCGAGCAGGTGGAACGCGATGCGCTGGGCGCTCTTGGGGCCCACACCGGGCAGCCGCCCCAACTCGTCAATGAGGTCCTGAACCGCGCCGTCGTACATGGGTCACAGCCTAGGTGGCGGCCGGTCAGTTCTCGACGACCGTGCCGCCGAGCAGCTTCGCCACGGCCTCCGCACCGGTCAGTTGCCCCTCGGTGTCGCGGGCGTCGTCGTCGCTGATCTCTTCCTCGAACGGCGGCGGCTCGGCGGGCGGCGGCGGCTCGGTAGCAGTGGCCCTTGGCGCCGCGCTCCTGCCCGACGCTGCGGCCGGCTTTGCGTCTTGCGTCACCACGGGCGTCATGCCAGTGGCCGCGGCGATTCCGGCCGAAATGGCGTGTGTGGGCTCTGCAGCTGCGGCTCCGCCAGCAGCCTCGACCCTCACGTGCAGTCCGAGCGTCTCGCGGATCGCCAGCGCGACGTTTTCCGCATGGTCGCCTGATCCAAAGCGCGCCACGAGAGCGGGGTTGTCGAAGGCGAGGCGAAGCACGCCCTTGTCGATACTCGCGACGGTTGCCGACTGGCTCACCATGGACCACGTGACGCGGCGGCGTTCGAGGGTGCCGAGTACCTCTTGCCAGCGGCGACGAACCAGTTCCGCGTCTTCGCTGCCTCCCGCGACGTCGCCGGTGGGGGCGGCGACCGGCGCAGTCGCCGGGGCGGCAACGGCAACGGGGACGGCCTCGGTCTCCGGGGCTGGGGAAGGTACTGCGATCCGCTCTGCGGCCGCAGCATGACGGGTGGGTTCGGCGATAGGCTGCGCTGCCGCAGCATGACCGGTGGGTGCCGCCGCCACATGACCGTCCGCAGCGATGAGCCGCGCGCAGAGTAGTTCCAGGTGGAGGCGTGGCGCCGCCGCGCCAACCATCGCCGTGAGCGCGTCGTTGACGAGGTCGGCTGCGCGCGACGCGCGCACAAGACCCAGCGTGCGGGCCTGCTCCTTCATGCGGGCCAGTTGGTCCTCTGGAAGGGCGCCAAGCGCCTTGACGCCGGACTCGCCAGACGCGGCGAGCAACAGCAGATCACGCAACCGTTCCAGCAGATCCTCGACGTACCGCCGCGGCTCGTGCCCCGTGGCGATCACTCGTGACACCACGCCAAACAGCGATGCGCCGTCTCCGGCAGCGATCGCGTCAACGGCGTCGTCGAGCAGCGTGGCGTCCGTGAAGCCCAACAGCGCGATGGCGCCGTCGTAGGTGACGCCGTCCTTGCCGGATCCAGCCATGAGTTGGTCGAGCACGGAAAGCGAATCGCGCACCGAGCCGCCACCCGCCCGCACCACCAGCGGCAGCACTCCGCTCGCGACCTTCACACCCTCGGCGTCACACAGCGACTGCAGATAGGCCTGCAGCACCGGCGGGGGCACCAGGCGGAACGGATAGTGATGGGTGCGGGAACGGATGGTGCCAATGACCTTCTCCGGCTCCGTGGTGGCGAAGATGAAGCGCACGTGTGGCGGGGGCTCCTCAACTAACTTGAGCAGCGCGTTGAAGCCCTGGGTGGTCACCATGTGGGCCTCGTCGAGGATGAAGATCTTGTAGCGATCGCGCGCGGGCGCGAACGCCGCGCGCTCCCGCAACTCGCGCGCGTCATCCACGCCGTTGTGTGACGCCGCGTCAATCTCCACCACATCCACGGAGCCCGCACCACCGCGAGCCAGCTCCACGCATGAGTCGCACGTTCCACAGGGGGTGTCCGTTGGCCCCTCAGCGCAGTTGAGGCACCGCGCGAGGATGCGCGCAGACGTGGTCTTTCCGCACCCGCGCGGGCCCGAGAACAAATAGGCGTGGTTGACCTTGTCTGCCCGCAGCGCCTGCATGAGCGGCACGGTGACGTGCTCTTGGCCAACAACATCGGCAAAGGTGTCTGGCCGGTAGCGGCGATACAGGGCGGTAGTCACGAGGCGAGCCTAGTCGGCAGGTGAGACAAGCGCCCAAGCTGTCCACAGCGTCGGGCAGGCATAAAAAGGCCCCCCACGCACCCGTCAGAGCCCGCTTACCCTTGCTTCATTCCTGACCTGGGGGAGTTGGGCGAGGTAACGCCACGTGGGGGGTTGCCTCAAGTCTAGCTGGCGGTGACGGTGGGATTCGAACCCACGGTTGCTTGCACAACACACGCTTTCCAAGCGTGCCTCTTCGGCCACTTGAGTACGTCACCTTGTCCGCGAGCGAACCCGCATATCTTACCGGAGCGCGCGGGGGTCTCGAGACCCACAGGGGCTTGGCGCAAGGCGGGTTAGACTACACATCGATTTCAGGCTCGACCGACGCTCACAAGGAGGGTGCACGTGACCGCATCCGGCACGCCGCACGACAGCAGGCGTCGGGCCGTGCGCCGCCACCGGCGCGAGCGTCAGGTGCTCGTCTTCGGCATCATCCTGATCATCATCGCGGCCATCGTCTTCATCTCCATGGGCGTCTACAAGGGCACCATTCGCGGCCCCTTCAACGCGTCGTTTGTGACGCCGCAAGCGGAGTTCACCTCGAGCGTGACCACGCCGTGCCCGCCCTCCGGATCCATGCCGCTCGACAACAGCGAAGTGGCCGTGCGCGTGCTCAACGGAACGGACACGCCCGGGCTCGCGGGAACCGCCTTGAATGACCTGGAAAACCGCGGCTTTGTGCCCCTAGCGGCCACCAACTGGAGCCGCGAGTACGAGGGCACAGCGCGCATCATGTTTGGCGAGACGGGCCTGCAGAAGGCATACACCCTTGCGCGCCAGTTCCCCGCGACCGAGATGGTGCTCGACACCAGGGATAACGCCACGGTTGACGTGGTTCTGGGCGACGAGTTCACGTCCATCGTGGATCCGCTCGATCCCCAGCTGGACGAGGACGTCCCGCTCACGGCAACGGTGGAGTGCCTGCCCATGAGCCAGATCGAGCCCGAGCCCGCGCCGCGCATCTACCCCGCGGATCCGCTCGCGCCAAAGAGCACGCCCACGCCATCGCCGTCGCCGAGCGAAGACGAGTAACGCTCGCGGCTCGGGGGGGGGGGGGGGTGCGCCGCGACTAGTCCGACGCTGTGGCTGAGGGGCTTGGCGCAGGCTCCGGTTGGTCAGTGGGTTGGTCGTCGGGCACAAGGCTTGCCTTGGCCTCCTCGAGGGCCTTCTGGAAGGCCGCGACAGTCGCCGCATCCACCTCGCCGCTGGGATCCACGCCTAGATCGCGTTGGAAGTCCTTGACCGCGTCGGTGAGGTCGTCCGTCCAGATACCGTCGACGGGGCCGTCCCAATAGCCAAGGACCTCGAGCAGCTGCTGCAGCACCGCCGTGGAGGCGATCTGGTCGGTGGCGCTCGCGAGCTCCGCCGCGACCATCGCATCACGCAACGCTTGCGCGGTGGCGATGTCCACGGTTCCGGTTTGCGCGAGTCCCGCATCCTTCTGCAGATCGCTCACGGCCTGGGTGGTCTGAGGGCCGTAGATGCCGTCGATCTCGCCCTTGTAGAAGCCAAGCGTCTTGAGGTCTTGCTGAAGGGCCTTGGTGTACCCGGCTACCGATTCTTTGGCGTTGGCCGCCTGCTCGTCGGTGGCGCAGCCCGCGTCCATGAACAGCCTCATCCATGACAACTCCAAGGCGAGCGCGGCGCTGTGGAAGGGCTCTGCCGCCTCGCGCAGGGGTGTGTCGTCGCTGATGTCGCCCTGCACGTCCGCGAACTCGTCCTCGGCCTGCTTGACGCGGTCCACTGTGGCGTCAGGCACCACAGGTGCCGGTGAGGCGCTCACGCTCGCGATGATGCTCGGCCCTCCCGACGGCCCCGCCTCGATAGCTGCCAAGGCGGCCTCAGCGTCGGCCAGTTCTTGCGTGGCAATGGTCAGCTGTGCGCGTGCGTCCGTCGCCGCCGTGGCCGCATCGATGGTCTGGACTTTGGGCGCCGCGAGGTATGCGCCCGCGTTGCGCACGTCGCCCACGGTGGGGGCCGTGTCCGTGAGCACGTCGCCGTAGGTATCGAGCGCGAGGATGTAGTCGGTGGTGGCGTCGCAGAAGGCGGTTGATGAGGCGTCGAACTCATCCTGGGCATCGTCGAGCGCCTTCTGCTTGGCGGTGACTTGGGCCTGCGCCTTCTCGAGGTCAGTCATGTTCTGCGTGCAGCCAGCGAGGGCAAGCACCGCGACGGCCGCGGCGACGGCTACGCGCTTACCAAGAATTTCCATGCGTTCATCTTGGCCTGCCATCGCGACGCTGTCGCGGCATGCCGCGCATTCGGGACGGCTCTCGCACATAGTTGGGACATGGAGGCTCGGCTCTCGCAGCTCAGGCGGCTTCGCGCCGTCGCTGCCGCCGCGCTTGCCGAGTACCCGCTGCCCGACGGCCCGCTCACCTTTGTCACGCACGGCGAGAACACCACGTATCGGCTTGATGGCCCCGCCGGAAAGTTCCTTGTGAGAGTGCACCGGCCGTTGCGGCACGGGCGCGACGCGGACCCGGTGACGGCGATCGAGTCAGAGCTCGCGTGGCTGGTGGCATTGCGCGCCGAGACATCACTGACAGTGCCGGAGCCGGTGTTCGCGCGGGATGGGGCCGTGACCGTCACCGCGACCGCCGCCGGGCTCACGCGAGTGGTGTCCGTGCTGCGGTGGATCGATGGCCGGATTATGGAGGACTCCGCGCGGGCCGTGCACTTCCGGCGCCTCGGGGCCGCGATGGCGGTGCTGCACCAGCATGCGGATTCGTGGACACCACCGGCCGACTTCACGCGTATCCGCTGGGATCACGAGGCCTTCTTTGGCAACACCATGGTCTACGGCAACGTGTCCGCTGCGGAGTGTTGGGAGCTGCTGCCTTCGGCGCTGCGGGATCGCTTCGCGGCCGTGGGTTCGCGCATGTCGGCGGTGATGGCGGCCGAAAGCGACAGCGGCCTCATCCACGCCGACCTCCACATGGGCAACGCGGTGTTCCGGGGTACCACCGTGGGGCTGATCGACTTTGACGACAGCGGATTTGGGCCGCGTATCTACGACCTCGCGGTGGCGCTGTGGGAGCAGCGGGACGAGCCGGAGTCTGCGCAGGTTCGGGAGGCACTGCTGGACGGGTACCGCAGCGTGCGCCCTATCGACGACACGTTGCTTGACGACTACATCGCCGTACGACAAGTGGCGTTTGACCTCTGGTACACGGGAACGGCCCAGGTAAATCCCGCATTTGCCGCGCGCCTCGACGTTGTCCACGACTGGTCTTCGAGCATGCTCGGCCTGCTTGGGTACTGAGGCCACGCCTACTGGGCAGGCCGCGCCCGCTCCATCTCCGCTGCCAACTGGGGATTCGATGTGGCGAGGTGACCGGTGATGGTGTCCAGAACGTCGGGCTGCTTGTTTTGACTCAACTTGGCCCTCGCATCAAACCTGTCCACGCGCATGCGCAGCCCCACCGTGCCCTTGGCGACGCGGCGCGTGCCCTCTTCGTCTTCGCTGAGGGAGCGGCCGCCGGGGTAGTGCCGCTCAAAGTGGTCGGTGAGGAGGCTGAGCATCTCGTAGTTCTCCTCGTCGCTGAGGATTTCCGGCGTGCCATACAGGTGGGCCGTGACGTGATTCCAGGTGGGGATGATGTCGCCTTCCGCGTACCAACTGGATGAGATGTAGTCGTGCGGGCCCTGGATGATGACGAGGATCTCGTGCTCGCCGAGCTCGTGCGCAACCTCGTCCGGACGGCCAAAGTGGCTGACGATGGTGATGCCGTCTTGGTCTTGCTCGTCGAGGATCACCGGGTAGTGGCTTGCGACCAGGCCCTTAGTTGCCGGGGAAACGAACGTGGCCCACGCGTTGCGGCGGATGAGGCGCTTGACCTCGTTGGGGTCCTCGACGATGTAGCGGGGCGTGTGGCGCATGGGCTCATTGTGGCTGGTTTTGTGGCGGCCCGACGCTGTGGTTGGGTTTTGCGGCGATCGCGCCTGAGGTTAGTGCCTGGGTCGCACGAAGCGGCCGAGGTACTCGTCGCGGGTACCCGTGAACCTGCGCTTCACCTCGAACACCGGCCCGCTCCCGATTCCCGACAAGCCGCCTTCTTGGGTCTCGACAGGCGAGCACAGGCTGCCTCCGAAAGACTCGAGGGCCTCGCGAAGGCCGTTGCGGTGGTCCCCGGCGCCCGGAAGGTCTTCGGCGATGACGATGCGTAGCCGCACGTCGCCGCCCTCGCGGATTAGGGCGCGGCCCGCATGGAACGTCTTCCATCGCAAGGACTCCGGGTCTGGGCTCAGGCGCCGCGACTCGGCCTCGCGCTCGTCTATCTCTGCTTCCCATGCGCGCAGCAGGCGCATGTGGAGCGGCGTGAACGATGTGGTGACGTGCACGTCCTCGCCGAGTTTGCGCCTCAATGCCAGTGAGCCAACGAAGAGGACGCCGGATGCTGCGTCGTTGAGCCACTTTGCGTCAAAGGTATCGGGATCCGCCCGCACCGACTCGTACGTCTCGGGGCCTCGCGCAATCGTGGCGCCGAGCACCGCCAGCGCCGTCGGGAAACCCGCATGGTCCTCGTCGACCTTCCTGAACTGTTCGTCGAGGGCCACCGCCTTGAGCGCGGTCGTCTCCTGCCAGCGGAGCACGAACTCCTCATCGCGTGTGGCGAGCGAGCGCGCCGCGGCGTCGATTGTCTTCTCCCACGTCTTGCCGCCGAGGATCTCAATCACGCCCCAGAACTCGTCGTCATCAACGGGCTTCAGACCGGTGGTGTCGCGCTCCGTTTGCGTGGGCGGACACCATGCCGCGAGGTTGCCAGCGAAGTATCCATCGAGGAGCGCGGTGACGTGCGGCTCGTTGCCGACGACTTCGTCCCATAGGAGGATCGGACCCTCTGCTGGACCGGAGACGTCTCGTTCCGCTATCACGCTCGCGGGCGACCACCACGACTCTGCTTCGCCCAGGCCATCAAGCCAGAAGGTCTCGGTCGCGGTTCGGGCAGTGGTCGTGAGCGTCCGTACCATGCGGCCGCGGAATTGGCGGGGAGACTGGAGCTCAGCATCGGACACTGCTCTAGCGTAGGTGAACCGTGTGCTGTGTCAGGGGGCGGTGGCATTGTTTGGGGTGTGGCACTCGCTCCGCTCCCGGCAACCTGGAAGTTCGACTACCCCGTGGTGCACGCTGAATCGCGCACGGAGTGGCGCGCGTGGCTGCTCGAGAATGGCGATAGCGAGCGCGGAGTGTGGCTCGCGTCGTGGCGCTCCGATGCGCACGGCCCGCGATGCCCCTATCCGGAAGCGGTTGAAGAGGCCATCTGCTTTGGGTGGATCGACTCCACCACCACGGTCTTCGACGAGCACCGGGGGTTGCAGCTCTATGCCAAGCGCAAGGGCAAGAGCTCGTGGACCAGGCTCAACCGGCGCCGGGCTGCTGAGATGGAGTCGCGTGGTCTGATGACTGATGCTGGGCGCGCGGCCATCGCGGTGGCTAAGGGGAACGGGTGGTGGACCATCCTCGACTCCGTGGAGGATCTTGACGAGGGGGCGGAGTTGGCGGCGGCGCTCGATGCCGTGCCGGCTGCGCGGGTGGCGTGGGATGCGTTCCCCGCGAGCGCGAAGAAGCAGATGCTGCACTGGGTGGTGACTGCCGTGCGGGACGAGACGCGGGCGGAGCGGGTTGCGCAGATCGTGGCCGCGGCCGCGGAGGGGCGCCGCGCGAGGGGCTGAGCGCGGTACGGGTACCTCAGGTCCGGTTTCGCGAAGGGCCGGGTTCTCATGGGTGCATCAGGTTCGGAGCACCTGCGTGTTCATCGAGTGGCCGTAGCTCGCGCTCATCCGGACCTGATGCACCCATGGGAGGCTAGAGCCGTCCTGAGCCGGTCCTCATGCACCCCTAGGAGGCAGAAACGCGAGAACCCCTGGTCTCCCAGGGGTTTTCTTGGCGGTGCCGGTGGGATTTGAACCCACGGTGGACTTTCACCCACACACGCTTTCGAGGCGTGCTCCTTAGGCCGCTCGGACACGGCACCGCCGACAAGGGTACCCGCTGCGCGCACCACCCTCCAAACCTCGCCGCATCTACCTACCACTCGGTAGAAAACTCGGCGATTTTGTGTCACCATGGACGCACCAGGGGATCAGACCGCAAAGGAGCACCATGACCACCGAGCCGTACCGCGACACCACCCTCTCCATCGAGGAGCGCGTCGCAGACCTTCTTGGCCGCATGACCGTCGAGGAGAAGGCCGGTCAGCTCACCCAGTACTTCCACTTCGGCTCGATGTTCGGCGACGCCCCCCAGACCGGCGACGGCGAACCCAACCCCTTCTTTGCGCACATCCGCACCCCTGACATCGTGGAGAACGAGGTAGCCGCAGGCCGCGCGGGTTCTGTCCTTTTCGTGAGGGACGCCGCTAATGCCAACCGAATCCAGCGTCGGGCCATTGAAGAGAGCCGCCTCGGCATCCCGCTCATCTTCGGCTTCGACGTCATTCACGGCATGCGCACGATCTTCCCCGCGCCCATCGGCCTCGCCGCCTCGTGGGACCCGGAGACCATCGAGGCCGCTCAGGCCGTCGCCGCCCGCGAGGCCCGCGCCAACGGCATCCACTGGACCTTCGCGCCCATGGTGGACATCGCGCGCGACCCCCGCTGGGGCCGCATGTTCGAGGGCGCCGGCGAGGACCCCTACCTGGGCGGCAAGGTGGCCGCGGCGCAGGTCCGTGGCTTCCAGGGTGACCTTGGCGCGGAGAACATCATCGCTGGTCCCAAGCACTTTGCGGGCTACGGCGCCGCGGTTGGCGGCCGCGACTACGAGGAGGCGGAGATCTCGGACTCCGAGCTCTGGAACGTCTACCTCCCGCCCTTCAAGGCCGCGATCGACGCGGGCGCGGGAAACATCATGAGCGCCTACATGGAACTCAACGGCGTCCCCGCCACGGGCAATAAGTGGCTCCTCACCGAGGTGCTCCGCGACACGTGGGGCTTCGCCGGCTGGGTCGTCTCGGACGCGAACGCCGCCCATTCGCTCGAGGCGCAGCACTTCGCCAAGGACCAGCCGGACGCCGGCGTGCGCGCCCTCAACGCTGGCCTCGACATGGAAATGACCATGCTCACCCCCGCCTATTCCTTCCTGCCCGACGCTGTGGCCGACGGGCGCGTGGACGTCGCCGTGCTCGATGCTTCAGTGCGCAGGGTGCTCGCGGCCAAGTTCCGCCTTGGCCTGTTCGAGAACCCGTACACCGACGAGGGTCTTGGCGCCGAGGTGCTCGGCGCGCCTGAGCATGGCGAGGTCGCCCGCCGCGCGGCGGAGCACTCGCTCGTCCTGCTCAAGAACGACGGCGTCCTGCCCCTGGACCGCACGGCGATCACCAAGGTGGCGGTCATCGGCCAGCTTGCGGCGAGCAAACGCGACACGCTCGGCTCGTGGTCGTTCGACCACGTAACCGAAGACACGGTGACGATCCTTGAGGCCCTGAACCAGGCCGTCGGGCCGGATGTTGAGGTGAACTTCGCTCCCGGCGCGAGCATCCCGGAGAAGAAGTTCAAGTCCTTCTTTGACGACTCGACGCACCCCAACGACACCACGCCGGAGGACTACGACGACGAGGCGGAGGCCGCGAAGGCCGTGGCGCTCGCGGCCGAGTCGGACGTGGCGATTGTGGTCGTCGGCGAGCGTCAGACACAGTCCGGAGAGCTCGCGTCGCGGTCCACCCTGGAGCTGCCGCCCGCGCAAGTAGAGCAGCTCAAGGCGATCGCCGCGACGGGCACACGGGTGGTGCTCTTGGTGATGTCCGCGCGGCCCTTGGACTTGAGGTGGGCGAGCGAGAACGTGAGCGCAATCGTCGACGTCTGGCACCCGGGCACGCGCGGAGGCGAGGCGGTAGCGTCGGCCCTGCTTGGCGAGTTCAGCCCTGCCGGGCGCCTGCCGTTCTCGTGGCCGCAGCACGTGGGCCAGGTGCCGGTGTACTACGCGCACTCCACGACGTTCCAGCCGCAGGGCGCGAGCCAGCGGTACTGGGACGACGCGTCGGTGCCGCTGTTCCCGTTCGGCTTTGGGCTCTCGTACGCGACGTTCGAGTACGCGAATGTGCGGGTCTCTGCGCTGTCGATCGGCGTGGGCGAGTCGCTCGAGGTGAGCGTGGACGTCACCAACCGCTCGCAGATCGAGGCCGATGAGGTGGTGCAGCTCTACATCCACCAGCGCTATGGCTCTACGGCGCGGCCCGTGCGCGAGCTCAAGGGCTTCCGCCGCGTGGAGTTCGCGCCCGGCGAGACGCAGACGGTGACGTTTGTTCTTGGGCCGGACGAGCTCACCTACTGGAGCGCAGCCACGCGCGGCTTTGTCCAGGAGGCGAGCACCTTTGATGTGTGGGTGGGCGGCGACTCGACCGCATCGCTTGGCGCGGAGTTTGAGGTCACCGCTTAGCGGCGAAGAACTCTTGGAGCAGGGCGGTCGCTTCGGCCGCCCTGACTCCGGAGATCACCTCAACCTTGGAGCCGATCCGGGAGTCCCGCACCACGTCCCACTGGGACCCGGTTGCCCCCGCCTTCTCATCCCACGCGCCAATCACGAGGCGCGGGATGCGCGCCGCGAGCAGCGCACCCGCGCACATGAGGCAGGGCTCCAGCGTCACCACAAGCGTGCAGCCATCCAGGCGCCAGCTGCCCGACGCTGTGGCCGCCTCGCGTAGTGCCAGCACCTCCGCGTGGGCGGTGGGATCGTGGGCAAGTTCTCGCCGGTTGTGGCCCTCGCCGATGACGTCGCCCGCTGGGTTGAGTACCACGGCGCCGACGGGCACGTCGCCTGCTTGCGCCGCCGCCAAGGCGAGCTCGAGCGCCCTGCCCATCACAGCGTCGTACCGGCTCATGTTCCAAGGCTAATAGGGCCGGGTGGGTGGCCCGCGGGCGCGGTACGTTGGTGCCATGCAACTGCACGTCGCCGACCACCCGCTCGTCCGTCACAAGATCACCGTGCTGCGAGACAAGAACACGACCTCGCCGATCTTCCGTCAGCTGGTGGAGGAGCTGGTTGCGCTGCTCGCGTATGAGGCGACGCGCCACATTCGCGTCGAGGATCACCGGGTGGAGACGCCGCTGACGTCCACGGTGGGAACGCGGCTTGCGGACCCGCGGCCGCTGATCGTGCCGATTCTGCGCGCGGGTTTGGGCATGCTTGAGGGCCTCATGCGCGTTGTGCCGTCTGCCGAGGTGGGGTTCTTGGGCCTCAAACGCGACGAGGAGACTCTCGAGGCGATCACGTACGCCAACCGGCTGCCCGAGGATCTGACCGGGAGGCAGGTGTTCATCCTGGATCCGATGCTCGCCACCGGTGGATCGCTCGTTGCGGCGATCGACTACGTGCTCGAGCGTGGTGCCACCGACGTGACGTGCGTGTGCCTGCTTGCCGCGCCCGAGGGCATCGATCACGTGCGCTCCCGGGTGGGCGATCGCGCCGAGGTGTCCGTTGTGGTCGCCTGCGTGGATGAGCGGCTCAACGAGCACGGGTACATCGTGCCCGGGCTTGGGGACGCTGGGGATCGGTTGTACGGCCTGGTGTAGCCGGCCCGACGCTGTGGACGGGCTTGCGTAAGGACTTGCGCAATCTCGCAAGAGTTTGCGTAGAATTGCCGCCATGTCGAAGCGTCTTGCAGAGGTTGCTGCCAAGGTTGGGGTGTCCGAAGCGACTGTCTCTCGCGTCCTGAACGGTAAGCCCGGCGTCTCCGAGGCCACGCGCCAGGCGGTACTCACGGCTCTCGACGTCATGGGCTACGAGCGCCCGTCCAAGTTGCGTGGTGGACGCGCGCGACTCGTGGCGCTTGTGCTGCCGGAACTCCAGAACCCGATCTTCCCCGCGCTCGCGGAGATCGTGAGCGGCGGGCTCACGCAGAACGGCTACACGCCCTTGCTGTGTACGCAGAACTCTGGCGGCATCACCGAATCCGACTACGTGGATCTGATGCTCGCCCAGCAGGTGAGTGGCGTGATCTTCGTTGGAGGCAACTACACGGAGACCGACGCTCCTCACGAGCACTACGACCGCCTGCGCAAGGTGAACCTACCAACAGTCCTGGTAAGCGCCCCCATTCCGGGGATGGACTTCGCGACGGTATCGACCGACGACGCTTCTGCGGCCGAGCAGGCAGTGAGCCACTTGCACCAGTTGGGACACCGCCGCATCGGGCTGTTACTGGGGCCCGTTGGCCACCAGCCTTCGCGTCGCAAGCGTGAGGGGGCGGAGCGGACGTTGGCCCGGCTTGGTTCACCGCTGGATCCTGCGCTCGTGGTGAACGGGCTGTACTCAATCGAGTCCGGGCAGGCGGGGGCTTCGCGGCTCTTCGCTGCCGGGGCCACGGGCATCGTGTGTGCCTCTGACCCGCTGGCGCTTGGCGCGGTGCGCGCGGCGAAGCGGGCCGGCCTCGAGGTGCCGCGCGATGTGTCAATCGTGGGCTACGACGACTCGGTGCTCATGAGCTTCACGGAGCCGCCTCTCACCACGGTGCGGCAACCCATCGACGCGATGGGACGCACCGTCATCGACGTTCTTCTGGGCCAAATAGCAGGCACGATGTCACCTGGTGACGAACTTCTGTTTGAGCCGGAGTTGGTGCTCCGCGGATCCACAGGTCCCGCAAAGAACTGAGCCCACGCGGCAGGGCGAGGGCGGCGATCGAGCCAGCCCCAGCGTCGGGCGGTGCCGAGCCGCAGCGTTGGGCGGTGGCTACGGGTATGCGCTAGCTCGCGCGTCTGCCGTCGACGCGCCCGGGCACCGTCGCATTCCGGAAGCGCGGACCCCGGAAGCGCGCACCCCGGAAGCGCGGACCCCGGAAGCGCGCACCCCGGAAGCGCGCTGGCGGCACAGACCAGGTCGCATAAGCCCCTTACGACCTGTTGCGTGCCGCCAGGACGCATTCGGGGAGGTGGACGCGCGCTGCCCGCGATCAGAGGTGGACGCGCGCCACGCAGAAATCTGCGATGGACGGGGGTGCCCGGTGCTGCCGCACCCCGGAAGCGCGCTGGCGGCATAGACCACGTCGCATAAGCCCCTTACGACCTGTTACGTGCCGCCAGGGCGCATTCGGGGAGGTGGATGCGAACCGCGCAAGGCGCAGTCGAAACGTTACTAACTGACCCGTTACCAAATCGCAATCTTTCCTACGCTTAGCAAAAACTTGCGCGCAAACTGTCAGCAAGTTACGGTGGCTCCAGATCGAGTCATCAAAGGAGCGATGTGGACAGCGAAGTCCTCACCCAGCCCGACGCTTCGGCGGCCGGGCAGGAGAAGGTCACCACGGCGTCGGGCCAGCAGGCCACGGCGTCAGGCCAGCATGGCGCGGCGACACCGGCCCACGGCCAGCCGGAGCCCGCGGCGACCCAGCAGCACCCCACCCACGATTGGTGGCGCTCGGCCGTGATCTACCAGGTGTACGTGCGCTCGTTCGCGGACGGCAACGGTGACGGCACGGGCGACCTCGCGGGAGTCCGCAGCCGCCTGCCGTACCTCAGGGACCTGGGCGTGGACGCAATCTGGTTCAACCCTTGGTACGCGAGCCCGCTCGCCGACGGCGGCTACGACGTGAGCGACTACCGCGCCATCCACCCCATGTTCGGCACGCTCGAGGAGGCAGAGCTTCTCATCAGCGAGGCGGAGCAGCTGGGCATCCGCACCATCGTGGACATTGTCCCCAACCACGTCTCGGACCAGCACCCGTGGTTCCAGGCGGCCCTCGCCGCCGGCCCGGGAAGCAAGGAGCGCGAGCGCTTCTGGTTCCACGAGGGCGCGGGCGAGAACGGCGACCAGATGCCCACAGCATGGGTGTCAAGCTTCCAAGGCGACACCTGGTCCCGCACCACCAACCCCGACGGCACGCCTGGCGAGTGGTACCTCCACCTGTTCACCGCGGAGCAGCCGGACCTCAACTGGAACCACCCGGACGTCCGCAAGGAGCACGAGGACATCTTGCGCTTCTGGTTTGACCGCGGCGTGGCCGGCGTCCGCATCGATAGTGCAGCGATGATCATCAAGGACCCGGCGCTCGGCCCTCTCCAAGAGAACCACGCGCCCGGCCAACACCCGCACATCGACCGCGACGAGATCCACGACATCTACCGCGGCTGGCGAGCAGTGGCTGACGAGTACGAGCCCAAGCGAATCCTCGTGGGCGAAGTCTGGCTCGAGGACACGGCCCGCTTCGCTCAGTACTTGCGCCAAGACGAGATGCACACCGCCTTCAACTTCGACTTCATGACCCAACCCTGGGACGCGCGCGCCATGCGGAGCAGCATCGAGCGCACGCTCGCGGAGCATGAGCCCATCGGCGCGCCGGCCACGTGGGTGCTGAGTAACCACGACATCACACGCCCCGTGACGCGGTACGGCCGCGAGGACTCGAGCTTCGCCTTCGATCGCAAGCGCTTTGGCACGCCAACGGACCTTGAGTTGGGCACCCGGCGAGCACGCGCCGCCGCACTCCTCACCGCCGCTCTCCCCGGCTGCCTGTACATCTACCAAGGCGACGAGCTGGGCCTCCCCGAGGCCGACGTCCCCCACGACCTCATCGAAGACCCCATGCACTTCCGCTCCGGCGGCGTGGACCCCGGCCGCGACGGCTGCCGCGTCCCACTGCCCTGGTCAACCACCGGCATCTCCCTCGGCTTTGGCCCCTCCGCCGGCTCCGCCCCCTGGCTCCCCCAGCCAGGCGAGTGGCGCGAGCTTAGCGTCGAGGCGCAAGCCGCCACAGCGTCGTCCATGCTCAGCCTCTACCGCACGGCGCTCGCGACGCGCCGCGCCAGCGAGGACCTCATGGACGGCGGTTTGGAATGGCTTGATATGCCCGACGCTGTGCTCGCCTTCCGGCGTGGCGTCACCACCGTGTCCCTCACCAACTTCGGCGACTCTCCAGTTGCGTTGCCGGATCACATTGGCGTCCTTGCCGCGAGTGCCGAGCTCGTGGACGGGGCGCTGCCACCAGACTGCACCGTATGGCTCGAGGTAGCGCCGCACGGTGTCGGAAGCGCCTGACGGCGCCCCCACACAAAGGAGAAAGACCATGATGTCCATTGGTCGCAAGACCGCGATCGCGGGCGTTGCGCTCGCCGCTGGGGCGCTGCTCCTGACGGCCTGCACGCCCGACGAGAGCGACAACGCAAGCCCCGGAACCGGGGGCGACGGCAAGAAGGTTGAGCTTCGCGTCGCCACGTTCCCGCCCGGTGCTGACAAGGCCGCCTACGAGGCGTTTGCGGTGCAGGAGAAGCAGTTCGAGGACCTCAACCCCGACATCGACATCATCGGTGTCGAGTACGAGTGGACCGGCCCCACGTTCGCCGTTCAGCTCGCGGGCGGAAGCCTCCCCGACGTGTTCACCGTGCCGTTCACCGACACCAAGACGCTGCTCGAGAACGGCCAGCTCATGGACGTCACGGACGAGATGAACGAGTTGGGCTACTCCGACAAGTTCAACCCGATCATCCTCGACGGCGTCACCGGCACGGACGGCCACTACTACGGCTTCCCGCGCCAGGCTTACGCAATGGGTCTGCACTACAACCGCGCCCTGTTTGAGCAGGCGGGCCTTGACCCCAACAGCCCGCCCACCACGTGGGACGAGGTTCGCGCGGCGGCCAAGACCATCTCGGAGAAGACCGGCAAGGCCGGCTACGCCCAGATGGCGATCAACAACACCGGAGGCTGGCAGCTCACGGCAACGACGATCGCTCGCGGCGGCCGCACCCAGACCGACAACGGCGACGGCACCTACACGTCGACGATCAACAACCCCGGTACTAAGGCGGCCCTGCAGTTCCTGCACGACCTCCGCTTCGTTGACGACTCGTTCGGCTCCAAGGTGGACCTCGACTGGGGCACGATCAACCAGGAGTTCGCGGCCGGCAATATCGGCATGTACACCTCTGGTTCCGACGTCTACACGGCCCTTGTGCGGGACTTCGGCATGGATTCGGCACAGTACGGTCTCACCGTTGTGCCCCTTGACGGGCCCGACGCTGGCACGCTTGGTGGCGGTGACGTCGCCGTGGTCTCGCCAACAGTTGACGACGCGACCAAGGCCGCTGCCGTCAAGTGGATCGACTGGTACTACATGCAGAAGCTCATGAACGAGGACGCCGCCGTGGCCGACGCCAAGGCGCTGTCCGACGCGGGCCAGGCCGTTGGCACCCCCGTGCTCCCCGTCCTCAGCCGGGAGCTCTACGAGCAGTCGCTCACCTGGATCGAGCCCTACATCAACGTGCCTCGCGACCAGATGACGCCCTTCACGGACAACATCTGGGACCAGACGCCTGTTGGTGAGCCCAAGGGCAAGACTCAGGAGATCTACGCTCTGCTCGATCCCGTAGTGCAGTCGGTCTTGACCGACGAGAGCGCAGACATCGATGCGCTCCTCACGAAGGCGGACGCCGACGCGCAGGCCCTGCTGGATCAGTAATACCCACCGGTGGCCGGCGCGGGGAGCCCCG
>NZ_JASGEO010000004.1:0-4071 GCF_049841215.1 Demequina sp. | reverse complement strand
TTTGTGTTGTGTCAGTGGTGTTGTGAGGGCAGGGCTCCTCGCAGTTCGGGCCGCGTTGCCGCGGCCCGACCCGTGAGGTTCAGGCGGAATTAGCCGTTGAGGAGAGCGGAGATCTTCTCGTCGTACTCGGCAGCCAGAGCGGGGATGTCGCCACCACCGTTGACCTTGCCGAAGAACTCCTCGAGGAGACCGGAGCCCTCAACTGCTGCCCAGCCGGGAGCGGCAGGGGTCAGCTTGGAACCGGCGGCGGAGGTGCGGAGCGCCTCAGCGAACTGGTCGTCACCGAGCGAGTCGGCGTAGTCGAGGTTTGCGGGGCCAAGACCGTTCTCGCCGAGCATCTGCTGGTACTCGGGGGAGAAGATGATCTTCATGAGCTCGCGAGCGCCCTCCTGGTTCTTGGAGGCCGCAGAGATCGCGATGTTGGAGCCACCGGCGAACACGGGGGCCACGCCACCGTCAACACCGGGAAGCACGAACACGCCGTTCTTCTCGTCGTTCCACACGTTGATCGGGTCGCCCGCGTCGTTCTCCGATGCGTCACCGATCGACCAGTGGGCCCAACCTGGAGCAATGATCGTCGCGGCCTCCGGCTTGCCGGTGGACTCGTTGTCGTTGATGTTGACCCACGGGGTGGAGTCGAACTCACCAACGGGAGCGTGCGACGAGTTCTTGTACAGGTCCTGAAGCATCTCGAGGCCCTTGATGGAGTTGGGGTCAGAGAGGGTGGAAACCCAGGTGTCCCCGTCCTTCTTGGCGAGGTCGCCGCCGTTGGCGAAGATCCACGAGATGCCGTTGCGCCAGTCGGAACCACCGATGTAGAAGCCGGACTGGTCAGCGGTGGTGAGCTGCTTGGTGACGTCAGAGAACTCCTGCAGCGTGGTGGGCACCGAGACACCAGCGGCGTCGTAGATGTCCTTGCGGTAGAAGTTGTAGCGCGAACCGAAGTAGTACGGGAGCGCGTAGTTCTTGCCGTCAACGACGCCAACGTCCACGAAGGACTTCAGCAGCGAGTCGCCACCCAGCTCCGCGTACATGTCGGTGACGTCAGAGAACGCGCCAACGGTCGTGAAGGTGGGGGACCAAGTGTTGCCGATCTCCGTGACGTCCGGAGTATTCTCGCTATCGGGTAGGGCTGTGGTCAGCTTGCTAAGGGCGTCGCCCCAGTCCTGCTCCTCGATAGTGAGGGTGCCCCCGGTCGCTGCTGCGTATTCCGTCGTAAGGTATTCGCGCAGAGCGTCCGGGGTGTCACCGCCCATGAGCCAGAGCGTGATGTTCTGACCCTCGGCGGACCCGCCCGTCTCTGACGGGGCGGCACTCGTCTCGTCGTCGGACGAAGAGCATCCGGCGAGGACGAGGGCACCGGCAGCCGCGAAGGCTGCGATGCCAACCATCGTCTTCTTCATTCCTTGTTCCTTTTCTTCCTTTGAGTGAGGTGCGTGACCCGCGCGGTCACGTCCTGTGCCAAGGATCACGAGATCCCCAGCTGGCCGGTAAGGACCATGACCGCGGCGCCCAGCACGACGATGTCGCGACCGAGCGTGGTCATCCGCAACGTCAGATCGCCGTGGAAATCGGCCATCGTGCGGTTACGGAGCGTCTCGGCGGTACTGGCGAGCAGCGTTCCGTCGAGAAGATCAAGCGGGCCGGACAGCACGACCTCGCCAAGGTTGAGAGCGCCAACAACTGGCGCCAGGGCAATGCCAAGCCGTTCCCCAGACTCGGCGAGCGTGCGGCCCCTCCCTGCGCTAGCGTCGGCCGCATCCAAGCGGGCCTGGAGGCGCGGAATGGCGAGCCATGTCTCGAGGCAGCCCTCCTTGCCGCACGCGCACAGGTCGCCGCCGTCGGTGCCCACCACGACGTGGCCGATCTCGCCGGCCGCGGAACGGCCGCCCTGCACCACGGAGCCATCGACGACGACCCCGGCACCAACACCGCGTCCAACGCGGATCAGGATCATGTCGGCAGCGCCTTCGCCAAAGGTGCGCTCCGCGAGCGCGGCCACGTTGGCGTCGTTCGCCACCTGCACCGGCAGGTGCGAGTGCTCGGCGAGGAGTGCTTGTAGCGGCACGTTGGTCCAGCCAAGGTTGGGCGCGCTCAGCACCGTGCCGTCGCCGCTCACCACACCGGGAGAGCCCACCCCTACGCCAAGGACGGGAGCCGTAGCACGCCCCACGAGGCGGTCGAGCAACTCTGCGACCGCCTGGACCGCCTGATCGCCAGACACTCCGGCGACGTCCATCTGTTCGCGGTGAAGCACCGTGCCGTCGAGGTCCATGAGCGCGCCACGGAAGATCGAGTCGTAGCTGAGGTCGAGGCCAACGATCGCGAATCCGGTGCGATTGACGTCAAGCAACGTGGCGGGCTTGCCGGGGCGGGCGTCGTTGCGAATGCCGAGCTCGACGACGAGGTTCTGTGCGATGAGGTCTGCCACGAGGTCAGAGATGGTGACGCGCGTGAGGCCCACCTCGCGAGCGAGGTCGGCGCGGCTGAGGCCCGCTGCGCGGTACAAGGTCTGAAGCACAAGCGCGCGGTTGTGGGCGCGTGCGTGCTCTGGCAGAACGCGGGCTCCAGGACGCACGGAGGCGGCCCACGCGCGGGTGCTCGCGCTGCGGCGTTCGGCGCCTTCTTCGGTGCCGTCGGCGGCGGTTGGCCGCACCGACTCTGTCGTCATGTTTGTTAGTAAAGATTACGAACAAACGCTTCGCAAGTTTTGTAAACGATTCGAACAAAACTGTTACCTTGCCGTAACACAACGGAACCACGCCGCCGCTGGCGTGGGTTTCGCCTGCCCGACGCTGGGGCAAGGGACGGCCCCCGGCACACGTTCGCGCGTGGCTGGCATGGGCGCATCGGGGGCCGGGTGCGGAAAGTTGCTATCCTCTGGGCGGCGATTGTCGCGCGCGGACACCGCGCGCCCGCCTGCAGGAAACGGAGACGACGTGTCGAAAATCAGAGTGCTGTTACTGACCAACAGGGACTCCGACAACGTGGGCGACCAGATCATCGAGGCCACGGTCATCAGCCTGATCAAGGCGGCCTACGCCAACCTCGACTTCGCTCCGGGCGACTTCGAGATCAGCACGCGCGCGGCCGGAATCGTCACTCGTGCGTACATGAAGACTCGCGACCCCGCGCTGCTCGAAGGCGCCCGCAAGGCGATCTCCGAGGCGGACGTGGTGGTTTTTGGCGGTGCGCCGCTGTTCAACTACTCGTACCAAAACTTCTACCTGCGGACGATCATCACCCTCGAGCTCGCGCAGGAGTACGGCGTGCCCGTGCTGTTCTCGAGCATCGGCGTAGAGCCCTTTGATCCCAACAACCCCAAGTCCGTGGCGCTCAAGAAGGCGCTCGAGCTGCCCGTGGTGCGCCAGATCACGACCCGCGACGACTTTGAGTCGCTCGCCAAGTACGTGGAAGGAACCGACACCCCCATCGCGCACGTGTCCGATCCCGCCGTGTTCTCTGACGTCGTCTTCTCCCCCAAGCTCGCCGCGCAGGCCGCGAAGCCGGCACCAACTCTCACGCGGCGTGTGAAGTCCAAGCTCCGGCGCATGGCCCGCAAGGCACTTCGCCGGGGAACCCCGGCCACTCACGCCGCGGCAAAGCCCCAGCCCGCCGCCGCTCCCGCGCCCAAGCAGCCGCGCATCGGACTGCTCGCCACGCGCGCAGGAATCTTCAAAGACAACGGCATCGACTTCAACGAGGCGGATCAGCGCGCGTTCTGGCTCGATGTGGTGGCGCTACTCACCGAGCGCGGCTACGACTACAAGATCTTCACCACGGGGCACTTCTCTGACGAGGCCTTCGTCGACTCGCTCGTGCGTGATCAGAGCGTTCGCGCGAGCAAGTGCGCCGTCACGGTGAACTCCCCTGAGGAGTTGATCAACGAGCTCAAGGCATGTGACGGCGTGATCGCCTACCGCCTCCACGCGAGCATCACCTCGTTCGCATACGCGATCCCGTCCATCGGCCTGTCGTGGAACTTCAAAGTCCCCTACTTCTACGAATCCGTAGGCCACGCAGACCGCGCCCTGTCCCACGAACACTGGAACGCCACCGAAGTCGTCGACG
>NZ_JASGEO010000003.1:0-72056 GCF_049841215.1 Demequina sp. | reverse complement strand
TCCGGCTATGGGCACGAATAGCCGGACTCACGACCCATTTGGGGGTTGGCGGGGGTCTGAGAGGCGCAGGATCCGTCGGAGTGCGCCTAGAGCCGCATCCCGAACGTGACCACCGCGTCGTCCTCGTCGATCGCGGTGAAGCCCACGCGCGGGTAGAACTCTTGGGCGCCGGCGTTCGCCTTCTCCGCCACGAGGTGCAGCCCCGCGGCCCCCGCGTCCCGCGAGTGCGCGGCCGCAGCTTCGATGAGCTGCCGGCCACCGCCCTTGCCCTGCTGGTCGGGCAACAGGTCGATGTGCAGGTGGGCAGGGTAGTCGTCGAGCTGCGGGATGATCATGCGTTCGGGGTCTTCTGCGGATGGCACGAGCCACTCGTCGCCCGCCGTGCGGACAGGGTGCGCGGCAGCGACCCTGGGCCACCAGGTGTCGCTGAACCACGTCTGGAAGGCCCGCGTGTCGGTGGTCCCCAGCACGTAGCCGCGCGCCTCGCCGTCCACGTCCCACACATAGACGAAGCACCCGGGGCCCTGAAGGTACGGAGTGGCGTAGACGTCGGCGAGCACCTGGTCATCGCCGAACACCCCCGTAGCGTCCGCGCCGGTGGCTCCCGTGAGGAGGCAGATCCGCGCTATCTGCGCGTGGTCCGCGGGTGTTGCGGGGCGGATTCGGCTCACGCGCCGCTACACCCTGCGGGACTTGGCGCCTTGCACCGGCCCGACGGTGTGGATCAGTTCCCACGCTTCCCCACCTAGGCCATCGGGCCAGGTAAGCGACCCCAAACCGGTCCCCATGACGAGAACGGACGGTCCCGCGCCAGACACAACAGCGGCGTACCCTTCCCCGCGAAGATGCTGCAACATCGCGACGGCCGGGGGCATGGAATCAGCACGATACGACTGGTGGAGCTTGTCCTCGGTGGCCGGCAAGAGGAGCTCGAGCTGCCCGCCGAGAGCTGCCACCAGCAGAGCAGCGCGGCCCACATTGAACGCCGCGTGGGTGTGCGGCACCTGCGGCGGAAGCACGGCGCGGGCCTCTTTGGTGGGCAGCACGGATTCGGGGATGAGCACGGCGGTCTCGATCGCGGGATCCAGCGTGAGCGAGGTGGCGTGAGCCCCCTCCGCGTCCACCCAGGCCGCCGTGGCGCCGCCGAAGATGGCCGGTGCGGCGTTGTCCGGGTGCCCCTCAAACGCAGTGGCGAGCCGCAGCGCGGCCGCGGCGTCGAGCGCCTCCGGCTCGGCGATGAGCGCCCGCGCGGCCGTGATTCCCGCAACAACCGCGGCGGCCGAAGACCCAAGGCCCTTGCCGTGCGGGATGCGGTTGCGGCAACGAATCTCGAGGCCAACCTGCGATGCCCCAACAGAGTCAAGCGCCTCGCGCAGTGCCCGCACTACCAGGTGCGACTCGTCACGCGCGAGCGTCTCAGCGCCCTCGCCCTCAATAGAGATCACGGTCTCGCCAGAGGCGACCGCGCGCACCTCAATCTCGTCGCGCACACCAAGCGCCATGCCTAGCGCGTCAAAGCCGGGCCCTAGATTCCCTGCTGTGGCGGGCACGGTGACCAGCACGTGATCGGCGACGAGACGCATCGCTACAGCCCCAGCGCGGCGGCGGCCGCCTCAACGTCTACCGGAATCACCACGGGCTCTACAGACCGCGAACCCAGGGCCGTGGCCGTGTCCTTCAAGCCATTGCCGGTCACCGTGATGGTGATCTTGGCTCCGCGCGGCACCTCGCCTAACGCGCCGGCGGCGAGCAGCCCGGCCACGCCCGCAGCGGAGGCAGGCTCCACGAACACGCCAACGTCAGCGGCAAGGCGCGCCTGCGCGGACAGGATCGACGCATCTGACATCGCGCGAATCCATCCACCGGACTCGTCCCGCGCCGCAACAGCCAGGTCCCACGACGCCGGGTTGCCGATGCGGATGGCGGTGGCCACGGTTTCCGGATCCTTGATGGGGTGCCCAGCCACGAACGGCGCCGCACCGGCCGCCTGCACGCCCCAAATCTGCGGAAGGCGCGTAGCAATACCGGCCGCCGCATACTCACGGAACCCCATCCAGTACGCGGAAATGTTGCCCGCGTTGCCCACCGGAAGCATGTGAATATCAGGCGCGTCACCGAGCGCGTCCACGATCTCGAACGCCCCAGACTTCTGCCCGTGCAGGCGGTACGGGTTCACGGAGTTCACCAGCGCGATGGGGTACGCCTCAGAGAGCGACCGCACAATGTCGAGGCACTCATCAAAGTTGCCGTCCACCTGCACCAGGTCCGCGCCGTGCATGATCGCCTGCGCCATCTTGCCCGCCGCGATCTTGCCCTGGGGAATCATCACCACGCAGCGCAGCCCCGCGTGCGCGGCGTAGGCCGCCGCGGACGCGGACGTGTTGCCCGTAGACGCGCACACCACCGTGTGGTCGCCGTCCTTCACCACCTGCGTGAGCGCGCCCGTCATGCCCCGGTCCTTGAAGGAACCCGTGGGATTCATGCCCTCGACCTTGACGAAGACCTCGGCACCCACCTCGGACGAGATGGACTCCGCATACACCAGCGGCGTCCCACCCTCGCCAAGCGTCACCACGCGGTCCTCCGCGGAGAACGGCATGAAGTCCAAGTACTCGCGAACAACGCCCTGCCACTGGTGAGCCATTACTCCCCTTCAATCCTCAGCACGCTCGTCACCTCAAGAACCGCGTCAAGCCCGCGCAGGTCCGCGACGGTCGCCGCCAGGTCTCGCTCGAGCGCGCGATGCGTGGAAATCACCAGGCCGGCCGTGCCCGCGCCGGATGCCTGCCGCACCGTCTCGATCGACACCCCGTGCGCGGCAAAGACCTCGGCAACGCGCTGCAGCACGCCAGGACGATCGGGCACGTTCATGCGAACGGAGTACCTGGTAAACACCGTATCGATGGCAACAACGGGGTTGGCGGCATAGGCGGATTCGCGCGGCCCCTTGCCTCCCGACGCGCGGTGCCGGGCCACGCTCACAACGTCACCAAGAACGGCCGACGCTGTGGGCACCCCTCCCGCCCCCTTGCCGTAGAACATGAGTTCGCCGGCGGCGGCGGCCTCAACGAAGATCGCGTTGAACGCCCCGTGTACACCGGCCAGCGGGTGCGAAACCGGCACCAAGGCGGGGTGAACGCGAACGGCAACCGCGCCGTCGGCCCTTTCCGCGATGGCGAGCAACTTGATGACCTGGCCGTTCTCGCGAGCGGCCGCGACGTCGGCCGCGGTAACGCCGGAAATGCCCTCGCGGTAGACGTCATCGAGCGAAACTCGCTGGTGGAACGCGAGCGAGGCGAGGATCGCGGCCTTGGCGGCGGCGTCGAAGCCCTCCACGTCCGCGGTGGGATCGGCCTCCGCGTAGCCAAGATCCTGCGCCTGCTTGAGGGCCACGTCGTATGAGAGCCCGCGCTGCGTCATCTCGTCGAGAACGTAGTTGGTGGTGCCGTTGACGATGCCGAGGATGCGCTCCACCTGGTCGCCGGCGAGCGACTCGCGGACGGGCCGAACGATGGGAATGGCGCCCGCGACGGCCGCCTCAAAGTAGAGGTCTGCGCCAGCGGCGTCGGCGGCCTCGAAGAGCTCGGGGCCGTGCGCGGCGAGCAGAGCCTTGTTCGCGGTGACCACGGAGGCGCCGCCCGCGAGTGCCGCGAGGATGAGCTCGCGCGCGGGCGAGATGCCGCCCATGAGCTCCACAACGACGTCGGCGCGCGCCACGAGTGCCTCAGCGTCAGAGGTGAGTAGAGCGGAGTCAAGACCTTCTCGCGGCACCGATACATCCCGCACGTAGACCCCAGCCAGCTCCAACGGCGCGCCAACCCGCGCGGCGAGATCTTCTGCGTGTTCGGTGAGGAGCCGCACCACTTCGCGGCCAACCGTGCCGGGGCCCAGGACGGCTACGGCAATGGGCTGCTTGGAAGGCTCAGACACGGCACCAACTCTAGCGGGGCGCGCGCACGTGGCCGCGCCGCGAGTGAGCTGCCGCGATCAGGAGAACATCTGGCTGCCGCCGGGCGAGGAAACCCCAGCGGAAGCGAAGCCCACAACAGACGCAAAACGCCGCAACCATGGTTGGAGCGGCGTCTTGTTCTCGTCTTCGGGCTCGGAGCTCTTGAGATCCGTCATGATGGGACGGTCGTCGTCATTGATGTCCATCGCGCATCCCCTTTCACGAAGATGCGGACAGTATGACCCTTCTGACCGCAGGTAGCAAGCGCAACTTTGGTTTCTCTTAGGAAAGCCTTTACCAAACGTCCCAGCTGAAGAGGTCATCAAGGGTGTCGCGCCGGATCAGCAGCGTGGCCTCGCCGTCCTTCACCGCCACCACCGCGGGCCGCAGCACCGCGTTGTAGTTGTGCGCCATCACGCGTCCATACGCGCCAGTCGCCGGCACGGCCAGCAGGTCGCCGCGCGCCGTGTCCCCTGGCAGATCCACGTCTCGCACCACAATGTCGCCGCTCTCGCAGTGCTTGCCCACTACTCGCGACAGCGTCGCGTCCGCGTCGGAAGCTCTGCCCGCGAGCGCCGCGGTGTACTCGGCGCCGTACGTGATGGTGCGCATGTTGTCGCTCATCCCGCCGTCCACGGCCACGTACTGGCGCGAGCCGCCGTCCTCGAGCGCCACGTGCTTGACCACGCCCACGCGGTACAGCGTGAGGCCCGCGGGCCCCGCAATGGCACGGCCGGGTTCAATGGAAAAGCGCGGCCACGCGCCGCCCACGTTCGCAAGGGCCGACGCTACGGCCCCAGCAATCTCGCGCGCAGCCTTGGCAATGGGGAGACCTTCGGCGTCCTCGGTGTAGGCGATCGCGTAGCCGCCGCCGAGGTCTACCTCCGGCAGGTCCACACCCGCGTACGCGGAGAACGCCGCGCGCAGGCCCAGCATCCGCTCGGCAGACTCGCGGAACGCCTCGACCGAGAGGATCTGGCTGCCGATGTGGGTGTGGATGCCGAGCAACTCGAGCCCGGGAGCGTCGTGGCACGCGGTGAGCGCCTCGAACGCCGCTCCCGTGGCGAGCGAGAGGCCAAACTTCTGGTCCTCGTGGCTCGTGGCGATGTACTCGTGACCGCCCGCGTGCACGCCCGTGGTGACACGCACCATCACGGGCGCTGTCACTCCGAGCTCGCGCGCCAAGGCGTCGAGCACCTCGATCTCCGTGAAGGAATCGACGACGATGCGCCCAACGCCCACCTCGAGAGCGCGACGCAACTCAGCGTCGGACTTGTTGTTGCCATGCAGGCCAATGCGCGAGGCGGGCATGCCGCCCCGGAGGGCAATTTCAAGCTCTCCCCCGCTGGCGACGTCGATCGACAGCCCGTCCTCAAACATCCATGACGCCACGCGCGAGGAGAGGAACGCCTTTGACGCGTAAAACACGTCGCAGGTGGTGCCGTGCTCGGCGAAGGCCTCGCCGAAAGCCGAACGGAACTCGCGGGCACGGCCGCGCATATCGTCCTCGTCATAAACAAAAAGCGGCGTGCCGAACTGGCCGGCGAGCTCGCGAACGTCGCAGCCGCCAACGGACAGCGCGCCGTCCTCGCCGCGCGCGGCGGTGAGTGACCAGGGCGAATTCATGGCGTGGAGACTACATCCGCTCGGGCGCGGAGACGCCCAGCAGGGCCAGGCCGTTACGCAGCACCTGGCCCGCGGCATCGTTGAGCCACAAGCGCGTGCGGTGCAGGTCCGTGACCTCCTCGTCGCCAAGCGGGGTGACGCGAGTGCGGTCGTACCAGCCGTGATACGCCGCGGCAACGGTCTCGAGGTAGCGGGCAACGCGGTGCTGCTCGCGGAACTCGACGGCCTGGGTGACCACGCGCGGGAACTCGCCAAGGACGCCGAGTAGGGCCGCCTCCGCCTCATGTGTAAGCAGTTCGGGCGCAAAGCCGTCCTCGCGGCGGATGCCGTACTCGGTGGCGTTGCGGGCAACACCGGCAGAGCGCGCGTGCGCGTACTGCACGTAGAACACCGGGTTGGAGTTGGACTGCGAGGCCAGCAGGTCAAGGTCGATGTCGATGTTGGAATCGGCCGAAGACCGCACCAGCGCGTAGCGCGCCGCATCCACGCCAACGGCGTCCACGAGATCCTCAAGCGCCACAACAGTGCCTGCGCGCTTGGACATCCGCACGGGTTCGCCGTCCTTCACGAGGTTGACCATCTGGCCGATCTTCACCTCGACATTCTCCGGATCGTCGCCGAACGCGGCGGCCGCGGCCTTGAGGCGAGCGATGTATCCGTGGTGGTCCGCGCCAAGCAAGTAGATGCACAGGTCCGCACCGCGGTGGCGCTTGTCCTGGAAGTACGCGAGGTCGCCTGCGATGTACGCCGGGCGGCCGTCGGAGCGGATCACCACACGGTCGCGGTCGTCGCCGTAATCGGTGGAGCGCAGCCACCAGGCACCCTCTGACTCGTAGAGCGCGCCCGTCTTCTTGAGGTGGGAGATCGCCTTGTCCACCGCACCGGACTGGTGCAGCGAGTCCTCGTGGAAGTACACATCGAAGTCCACGCCAAAGTTGTGCAGCGACTGCTTGATCTGCTCAAACATGAGCTTCACGCCGCGCTCACGGAAGAACTCAAGCGCCTCTTCCTGGGGCAACTCGAGCGGATCCACGTCGCCAGCCGCCATGGCCTCGACCATCACCTCGTTGGCGATGTCCTGGATGTACTCGCCCGCGTACCCGTCCTCAGGCGCCTCCTCACCCTTGATGGCCGCGAGCAGCGAAGCCGCGAAGCGATCGATCTGCGCGCCGTGGTCGTTGAAGTAGTACTCGCGCGTCACCTCGGCGCCGTGGAACTCCAGCAATCGCGCAAGCGAATCGCCAACGGCAGCCCAGCGCGTGCCGCCAAGGTGGATGGGGCCGGTGGGGTTCGCGGAGACAAACTCAATGTTCACGTGCTTGCCGTGAAGAGACTCCCCCGAACCGTAACCCTCGCCAAACTCGACGATTCCGCGCGCAAGCTCTCCCGCAGCGTCGGCCCGGAGGCGGATGTTAAGGAAACCGGGGCCGGCAACCTCAAGCGACTCAATGCCAGGTTCGTTGGCGAGACGGGCGGCGAGCTTCTCCGCAAACTCGCGCGGCGAGAGGCCCGCCCGCTTGCCCAACTGCATGGCGACGTTGGTGGCCCAGTCGCCGTGGTCGCGCTGACGGGGACGCTCCACGCGCACCTCGCCAATATCGCCCTCGATCGCGAAGGTGCCGTCGTCAACGCCAGCCTCGATAGCGGCAAGAATGGTTTCAGTCAGTTCCTCTGGGGTCACCCGTCAAGTCTAGTCGCGTGCCCGACGCTGCCATCAGTTCGCGAAGAGGCTCACCTCACGCGCATCTTCCCTGGAAAGCCGCGCACCGCTACTCTTCGGAAGATTGTTCACAGCTTCCAAGGGGGAATCACATGGACAAGCCGAGCATTGGCGCCCGGTTGCGGTATCGCTTTGACAACCTGATGGCACGCGGCAATGTGGCCGTGATTGGGCTGTTGGGGCTCATCAGTTTGGCGTGGATCATCGTCATCGGGCTGGTGGCATTCGTATTCTCCATCCACCCAACGGATCAAGACGAGCGCTATTCCTTCGTCGAAGGCACGTGGCGCCAGTTGACGTTCACGCTTGACCCCGGCACGTTCTCCGGCGATGTGGGCTGGGCTTGGCGCATCGCTTCGCTGCTCACCACCCTGTTCGGTGTGCTCGTGGTCGCGAGCCTCATCGGTGTCGTGTCCGCCGCTTTCGATGACCAAATCGCTCAACTCCGCAAGGGCCGCTCCTCGGTGCTGGAACACGGCCACACCGTGATCCTTGGCTGGAACACCAAGGTGTTCACGATCATCTCGGAGCTGGTCATCGCGAACGAGTCGGAGCACAAGCCCGTGGTGGTGGTGCTCGCGGACCGCGACCGCGTGGACATGGAAGAAGCCATCCGCGAGAAAGTTGCGGACCTCAAGAACACCAAAGTGGTGTGCCGCAGCGGAAACCCGCTTGACCAAGACGAGCTGCTGCGCGCCAACCCGTACGCCGCGAAGTCGCTCATCGTGCTGGGCGACGAGGACGCTGCAGACGTGGACGCGACCACCATTAAGACCACCCTGGCGCTCACCAATCACCCCGAGCGCCCAGAGGGCGAGATCACCGTGGTGGGCGAAATCGCCAACCCGGAAAACCTCTCCATCGCCAAGCTCGTCGGCAAGGACGAGGCCGAGTGGATCCTGCCGCTCGAGACCATCTCCAAGGTGACGGTGCAAACGTGCCGCCAGTCAGGACTGTCCCGTGTCTACACGGAGCTGTTGCAGTTCGACGGCGACGAGATGTACTTCACGGAGCAGCCCTCGCTGACCGGCCGCTCTTACCTCGACGCCCAGCTGGCCTTCGAGACCTCCACCGTGGTGGGCGTCATCACCGAGTCCGGCGTGGTGATGAACCCGCCCGCTTCGCGCCCACTCGCGGATGGCGAGCAGCTGATCGTCATCGCGGAGGACGACTCCACGATCGAACTTGCCGCCACCCCGGGCACACCCGCAGAGGCCGCCGTCACGGGCATGGCCGCGGTAGAGGACGAGCCTGAGCGCACCCTCATCCTTGGCTCACACTCGCAGTTGCCGCTCATCGTTTCCGAGCTCAACGAGTACGCCCCCGCGGGCTCGCACGTCACGATCGTCACCGAGTACAAGGCCCCCAAGTTCGCCGAGGCGCCCAACCTCGACATCGTGGTCAAGCGCGGTGACACCACCGACCGCAAGACCATCGAGGACCTGCAGCCGCACACGTTTGACCACATCCTGGTGCTCGCCTATCGCGACAACCTCGACATCGAGACCGCGGATTCGCGCACGCTCGTGACGCTGCTGCAGTTGCGCGAGCTTTCGGCAGAAAGCGGCACCAACCTCAACATCGTCTCCGAGATGCTCGACGACAGGAACCGCCGCCTCGCGGAGGTCACCAAAGCCGACGACTTCATCGTCAGCGACAACCTGATCAGCCTGATGATGGCCCAGATCTCCGAGAACCCCCAGCTCAACGAGGTCTACGGCGTGCTGTTCTCATCCGACGGCCCCGAGATCTACCTGCGCCCCGCCGAGTGGTACGTCACCCCCGGCGTCCCCGTGGACTTCTACACGGTTGCGGCGGGCGCGGCCAGGCGCGGCGAGACGGCGATCGGCTTCCGCGACGTGGCCCCAGATGGCGTGGGTGACGCACGGGCCACGATCCGCATCAACCCGGCAAAGTCGGAGCAGCGCGTCTACGGACCCGGCGATCTGATCATCGTGCTTGCGGAGGACTGATCTCGCCTGGTGTCCATCGCAACAGGGCGGCTCCGTGGGAATCCAGGTGCACGCGGATTGCCTTGCTACCAGGTGCTACTCCGCGCGCGGCATCGGACTGCGCGGTCACCGCTTGCTGCGGCACCTCCGCGCCCGTCCACAGTTCGCGGATGACGCCGGGCTCGCCCACGGGGAACGCAAGGTTCTGCACGTCAAGCGTGACCGTCGCGGGACCTGCCCCCAGGTTGAAGGCCGCGGCAAAGCGATCGCCAGCCGGGCCGTCGGCCCCCCACAGGACGAGGTCGCCCTCTCGGAAGAGTTCGCGGCTAATGCGAACCCCCTGCACTGCGTCCATCACCTCCGCATTGGTGAACAGCGCAATGGTCTGCGGATCCGAGGACGGCAAGTCTCCGCCGATCATCAGCGGTGAACGAGCGATGACCCACAACGTCATGAGCGTGGTTCGCTCCACTGGCGTGAGGTTGTCATCTCGAGGCTCACCCCGCTCGGCCCGAATTCCCACCCGGCCAAGAGGCAGCATGTCGCCGTCGGGCCAGCCGTCGGGACCGGCGTGCGGCGCCCATCGCGCGAAGCGTGCGAAGTTCGCCTCCACGTCCTCCCACAGGTCCCACAGGTCATCGCAAATGCGCCACATGGTCGCGTGCTCTCGCAAGTGGTCCAGGCGAGCGAGTGACAGGTCTCGCCCCGGCGACAGCGACAGCTGCATCTCGCGATCGACGTTCTCGATGGCACCCGAGAAGGCCTCGATATCGGCCGCTTGGTACGGCCACAGCATGTCGTCGCACTTGATGAAGTCCACGCCCCACTCGGCATAGAGCGCGAGCACCGAGTCGTAGTAGGCCCGCGCGCCGGGGTGCGCGTGGTCCAGGCCGAGCATGTGGGGGTTCCACTCGCACACGTTCGCGGGATCCGCCACCTGCGACGCGCGCCAGTCGGTGCCGGCGATGGGCAGGTCCAACTCCACTGCACGCCGCGGAATGCCGCGCATCGTGTGCAGGCCGAGCCGTAGCCCCATCGCGTGCAGCCTCTCCGCAATCGGACGGAATCCCGCACCGCCAGCCGCGCTGGGGAACCTCCCGGGATCTGGCACGAGACGCCCCCACGTATCGAGGGTGAGCGGCGCGGCGTCGTTGTAGCCATGCGAGCGTGCGGTGGGGTCCGACCAGTCGATGTCGATCACCACCGTGTCCCAGCCGAACTCCATGAGATTGGCCGCCATGAACTCGGCGTTCGCCATCACCTCCTCCTCGGTCACCGTGGTGCCGAAGCAGTCCCAGCTGTTCCACCCCATGGGCGGGGTGTGTGGCTTCGCGAGCGTCAAAGTAGCTCGGTTCTCACGCCGGGTTCCAACAGCAACAGCCTGCCCGACGGCCCGCTCCAGTTCTCCTGGAAGGCCTCGCGCGGTTCGCTGAAGTGGGCCCAGTCTTCAATGTGAACGGGCACGATGAGAGCGCCGGGCCAGAGCTCCGCGACCTGGGCCGCGCGCTCCGCGTCGAGGGTGAGGGGATCCGGGCCGCGGTTAGGCACCCGCGCGGCACCTACGCACAGGATTGCCACGTCTACATGGGGAAACGCTGCCGCGATCTCTCTCGCCACCGCAACCTCAGAATTGTCTCCTGAGAAGTAGACGGTGGGGTGGCCGTCGGCTTCAAGGACAAAGCCAATGACAGGGCCCGTGTGCTCCGCAACCCCGTCCGGGCCGTGCAGCGCGGGCACGGCGGTGACGGTGACGGGGCCAACGGTAACGCTGGTCCATGGCTCGAGGCCCAGAGTGCCGGGCACGCGCGGGGCCCCCGCAGTGGTGGTGAGGGCCACGGGCACCTGGGCGAGGACGGCGCGGCCCTCGTCGTCGAGGTTGTCGGGGTGGTGGTCGTGGGAGACGAGAGCGAGATCCAGCTGGCCAAGGCGCTGGGGCGGCACGGCGGGGCCGCGCGTCTTGGTGAGGCCGCCGTAGTCGCCGGGGGCGCTGAATGTGGGGTCGGTGATGACGGTGAGGCCCGCGTAAGTGAAGACGAGAGTGGGGCCGCCCACGAGGGTGGCCGTGATGGGTGCCACTACTTCGTCACCTCGACGTGAGTGGCGGTGCACTGCGCGGGGAGCGACGTGGTGCAGGTGGTGACGGTGACCTTCACCTCGTCGCCGCGCTCCACGTCGGCTGGCTCTGCGCCATCAAGGTTGCGCGCGGCGACGGAGATGATGGCGTTGTTGAGGGTGCTCTGCGGGAGGCCAGAGAACACGAAGATCATGGGGTCGCCCGGATCCTGCACGGAGGAGACGGTGCCCGTCTCGGTGATCGCCTCCCGGTCGCTCCCGCCGCCGCAGCCCGCGAGCGCGGCCCCGAGCACGAGGAGAGCCAAGGCCTTCGCGGCCGCTTTGGTTGCCATGCCCTCATCATGGCACCGGCGCCGCGGCTGGTATCCTCGGTGAGCCACATTTTGTGCGGCATGCCCTCGTAGCTCAGCGGATAGAGCGCCGGTTTCCGGTACCGAAGGTCGCAGGTTCGATTCCTGTCGAGGGCACTTTTTGTTGACATGTCAAGCAATCTGCCCGGCCGACGCTACAGCCGGGTTCGCGATGACCTCGCCGATCTTCCTGAGTGCCTGGGTGCAGGTTTGGCACGCCAGTTCGGCACTCAGGCACTCAAAGGATGCAGAGCACGGCCCTGCCGCCGCCTATCTAGCGGGACAGGCCCACCGACTCGTCGAGCGTCGCCAGGTCCTCGGCCGTGAGCGTCAGGTCAGCAGCCAACGCCGAGTCGCTGATCGACTCGGGCCGCGACGCCCCAGGAATCGGGATCACGCCGTCCGACAGCGACAACTCCCACGCGAGCGCCACTTGCTGCGGCGACACACCGTGCGCCGAGGCCACCGCACCAAAAGCGCCGTGCCGCGAACCCAGCGCACCAGCAGACGAGATCCCACCAAGCGGGCTCCACGGCAAGAACGCGAGCCCGTGGTCCACGGTGTACTTGAGCTCCCCATACGTCGTGGCGAACCGGGGCGAGAACTGGTTCTGAACAGAAACCAGCCGCCCTTCGAGCACCTCCTGCGCCGCCGCGATCATCGCGATCTCCGCGTTCGAGATGCCCGCCAGCTGAATGACACCCTCGTCCAGCAGCTCCGCGAGCGCCCCAATGGAATCCGTGTAGGCAACGGAAGGGTCCGCGCGGTGGAACTGATACAGACCAAGCGAGTCAACACCGAGCCGCAAACACGACGCCTTCGCCGCCGCCTTCAGATACTCGGGATACCCGTTGCGCAGCCACGAACCGTCACCGGGGCGGATCAGCCCGCCCTTGGTCGCCACCAACACATGGTCGGTGGACGCGCCATAGGACTTCAACGCCTCCGCGATGAGCGCCTCGTTGTGCCCCGTCTCGTTGGCATCGCGGTTGTACGCATCCGCGGTGTCGATGAACGTCACGCCCGCATCGAGCGCCGCGTGAATCGCCGCGATGGACTGCGAACGCTCCGGCCGCCCCTCAATCGACATGGGCATGCCGCCAAGGCCAATGGCGCTGACGGTCCTGTCGCCTATCCGACGCTGCTGCATGGCTTCTCCTTATGACTCGCTTGGGCTTGGGGATGGGCTGGGCGACGTGGCCGGCGCGGCCAGTGACGTCACCGTGACCGTGGTCACCTTGCCGCCTTGCAGATCCGCCACACACTGTGCGTGGGACTGATCGTCGAGCTGCCAGATCACGGTCATCTGGTCGCCTCCAGCAGACACGAGCGCCGCGGCCTCGCTGTCGCGAGCGTCGGCCTGCTCACCCGTCAGGGTCTGCTCGTCGGCAAGGTCAAGGCTCACCATGCGCGCGTCGAGCGCCTCCCACTCGGTCGCCGAGTAGATGTCGCCACCGGTGATGCCGGGCCCGTCGGCGTTCTGAGCGTGATACTGCGCCTCACAGGCATCCGCGGCGGCCTGCTTCTCCGGTGACAGGTCTGCGCGCAGCAGGTGCGTGATCGTTGCTCCGAGCACCACCAGCACGGCAATGGAACCGGCAATGATGAGGGGCAACCAGGTGCGCGGCTGCTCCGGCGGTTGGGGCTGAGTCACCGCTCCAGCCTACGTTGCCCCTGGCACACGCCCGCACGCGTCCGTACGATTGCACAATGGCCGGCGTGGACCTTCGCTACGAACCACACCTCGCGCTCGCGTTGGGGGGCGGAGGTGCGCTTGGCGCCGCTCATGCTGGCGTGCTGGAGGTGCTCCACGAGCGCGGCATCCAGCCCTCGATAGTGGTGGGCACGTCGGCTGGGTCCATCGCTGGCGGCGCCTACGCCAACGGCCGCGACCCCTACGAGCTCACGGAGCTGGTGATCCGGGCCAGTTGGGGCGACTTCGGCACCTTCTCGATGACGCCAGGCCTTGGCCTGTTGGACACGGAGGGCCTCCGCGAGACCGTGGACCGCATCGGCCACGACTCGATGATCGAGGACATGCCCATCCGCTTCGCCGCGGTGGCCACCGACCTGTCCACGGAAGAGGCCGTGCTCATCGACCACGGCTCGCTCGTAGAGGCGATCGGCGCATCCATCGCCGTACCGGGCCTGTTCCGGCCCAAGGAACTTGACGGCCGCACCTTCGTGGACGGCGGCGTGGTCCAGAACCTGCCCATCGAGGCCGCATTCACCATGGGAGCGAGCCACGTCATAGGCGTGCGGCTGGCCCCCGAGTGGGATTTCTTGCCGAAGATGCGTACCGCGCTCCACGTCCACGAGTACGAGATTCGCGACGACGTCACCATGATCACCCCGCGCCTGCGTCACCGCTCGCAATGGGTGGCCCGCGACCTTCCCGGACTGGTGCAGTTGGGGCGCGAGGCTGCGGAGCTCGCGCTCAAGGACTACCCGGTGGTCAACCCGCGGCCCGTCGCGGACGCGCCTGACGCCGCTCCCACTACGCCGGAAGTAGCGCAGGAAGCCCCGGAAGAGCCTGCGCCACCGCGGGGTGTCGCAGCGTTCTTTCAGCGACGTTCACTCCCCTCGCCAACGCCGGATTTGCCGCAATAGCAGGCCCGACGCCGTGGCTGAGTTCCAGCACGTACGGCAGTGTCACGGTGGTCAAGGCCGCAGTTGCGGTGTTGCCTACCGCTCCTGGCATGTTGGCAACGCAATAGAACTGGGAGCCGGCCACCTGGTAAACGGGGTCGGCGTGGGTGGTGGGGTGCGAGTCCTCGAAGCAGCCACCCTGATCAATAGCTATGTCCACGAGCACCGAGCCCGGCTTCATCGCCTCCACCATCGCGCGCGTGACCACCTTGGGTGCGGGGCGGCCAGGCACGAGTACTGCACCAATGACGAGGTCGGCGTGCGCTACGGCCTCGGCCACAGCATCGGGCGTGGAGAAGACAGTGGTGAGCGCGTCGCCGTACTGGGCGGCGAGTGCGTCGAGGCGCGGTTGCGAGACGTCGAGCACGGTGACGCGAGCGCCAAGCCCAAGGGCCTCCTCCACGGCGAAGGATCCGGCAACACCCGCACCGATGACCACCACGTCTCCCGCGGGGGCGCCGGGGGCGCCGGCGAGCAGCACTCCGCGCCCGCCCTCGGAGGACAGCAGGTGATACGCCCCCACGATCGGTGCCATGCGGCCCGCGACCGCGCTCATGGGAGCCAGCAGCGGGAGTGAGCCGTCCTCGAGCTGGACGGTGTCGTACGAGATTCCCAACGTGCCCGCGTCGATGAGCGCGCGGGCGAGTGGCTCGTTGGCGGCAAGGTGCAGGAATGTGAAGAGGGTGGTGTCGCGCAGCAGCGGGTACTCGGCGGGGGTGGGCTCCTTGACCTTCAGCACCAGCTCGCCCGACCACGCGTCCTCAAGACCTACGAGACGCGCGCCCGCTGCCTCGTACTCGGCGTCCGTCATCGCGGAACCTGCCCCGGCGCCGGCCTGCACCCAGACGTCGTGTCCTTCCGCAACCAACTCGCGCGCACCATGCGGAGTGAGCGCCACGCGCGTCTCCGCCACCTTTGTCTCTGCCGGAACGGTGATGAGCATGATCCCAGTGTTCACCCTGGTAGCCGTCCGCGCTCTCCACAAGGCCAATAGACTCGGGAGGACGACGAGAGGGGAACGCGTGCGGCGCGAGGTCAGACAGGCGGCTGTGCTGCTGGCAATGGCCACTGCGCTCGCATCCTGCAGCTCCGGCGGAGGCGACACCTCGATGTGGGACGCGGTGCCAATCGTCAACGGATCAGAGAACAATCCCGTAGAAGACATCACAGACTTGGTCTCGCGCGCTGAACTCGTGGTCGTTGGACGCGTAACCGACGTCGATGTCACCGCCTCGAAACCGACCGCGGCAGCGGGCGACGTGGCACCAGAGTTCTTGCTCGTTGACCTCAAGACCACTGTGTACGTCACTCCGGAAGGCTCAAAGGATGCCATCGCCGTATCCATCAGTTCGTCTGTGGCGTCGGATCTGGCGGACGCCACAGTGAAGGCGATCGAAGACGCACCACTGCCCAAAGCCACCACCGTGTTCGTCTTGAGTGGCCCCGCTGACGATTGGGGGTATTTCTGCACGTCCGCGCAGGCCTACTGGTGCCCGCTAGAGGCCGTGGGGAACAAGCTCCGCGCGCCGCGTGCCTCTGACTGGGACAAGCGACTCGCTGAAGACTCGGTCTCGAGCAAAGGCGACCCCATCACGGCGATCATTGAGACGGCGCGTGCCCACGGAGTTGAGGTCAAGGGATCCTAGCCCGGCCCTAGGCTTGACGCATGCCAGAACTCCTCCACCTCACGGCCGCCGGCGCCTCCCTTCTGCTCGACGTTGGCGACGGGCGCCTGCCGCGCGTGGTCCACTGGGGCGCGGAACTCGGCGACGGCGATCTGGCGGGCATCGCGCGCGCCACCACGGAGCCGCGCGTAGGCGGCGAGCTCGACGAACGGCACGCGCTGTCCGTGCTGCCTGAACACTCGTGGGGTTGGATGCACACCCCCGGCCTCAGCGGCAGCCGCGCGGGCCGCGACACCTTCTCGCGCTTCGAGGTCACCTCGGTGGAGCGGTCCAGCGAGGGCAGCGGCGACGGTTCCGTTGACCGCGTGGTCACCGAGGCGGCCGACGCCGTGGCCGGGTTGGCACTAGCCGTCACGATCGAGATGCTTGGCACGGGACTGGTGAGAGCTCGCGCCGCGGTGACGAGCACGGGCTCCGGCAGCACCGACGCCGAGCCGTATCAGTTGGAACAGCTCACGCTCCTCCTCCCGGTGCCGCGCGAGGCCACGGAACTGCTGGACTTCACGGGCCGCTGGATTCGCGAACGCACCCCGCAGCGCGGACCGTTCAACACCGGGGTACACCTGCGCGAGTCGCGCCGCGGCAAGCCTGGTCACGACTCCGCGTTCCTCATCGCCGCTGGTACACAAGGATTTGGCTTCCGTAGCGGCGAGGTGTGGCTCACGCATGTGGGGTGGTCGGGCAACTCGCGGCACCTCGCCGAACGCGCCAACGACGGCAGCGGACTCATCGGCGGCGGCGAACTTCTGCTGCCCGGCGAGGTGCGCCTGGCGTCCGGCGAGACGTACGAAAGCCCGTGGGTCTACGCGTCGTACTCCCCTGCGGGACTCGACACGGCCTCAACCCGGATCCACCGGTGGCTGCGCACTCACCCAGCCCACCCGTCGGGCAGGCGGCCCGTACTAGTGAATACCTGGGAGGCCGCGTACTTTGACCACGATCACGATGCGTTGCGCGCGCTCGCGGACGCGGCCGCCGAGGTGGGCGCCGAGCGCTTTGTGCTTGACGACGGTTGGTTCCGGCACCGCCGCGCGGACAACGCGGGCCTTGGCGACTGGTTCGTTGATGAGGAGATCTACCCGGACGGCCTTGGGTGGCTCGCCGAGTATGTGCGCGGCAAGGGGCTCGAGTTCGGGATCTGGTTTGAGCCGGAGATGATCAACGGCGACTCGGACCTGGCGCGGGCGCACCCGGAGTGGATTGCCCAGCCTGAGCTGGGCGGAGGGCGCTGGCCCATCCAGGCTCGCACGCAACAAGTTCTGGACCTCACTCACCCAGAGGCGTTTGCCTACATCGAGGAGCGACTGCACGCGGTGATCGGCGAACTCCAGCCCACGTACATCAAGTGGGACCACAACCGCGATCTACTGGAGGCCGCGAACACGCACACGGGCCGGCCCATTGGGCACGAGCAGACGCTCGCGTTCTACCGCCTGCTGGATGGCCTGCATGCGGCGTTCCCTGACCTGGAGATCGAGTCGTGTTCCGGGGGTGGGGCGCGCATTGATTTGGGCGTGCTGGAGCGCACGCAGCGCGTGTGGACGTCCGATTGCAATGACCCTTTGGAGCGTCAGCGCATGCAGTTGTGGACGTCGCTCATCGTGCCGCCCGAGTACATGGGTGCGCACATTGGGCCGCCCGTTGCGCACACCACGCATCGCGCGTCGTCGCTGAACTTCCGTGCGGGCACCGCGTTCTGGGGGCACCTTGGCATCGAGTGGAACGTCGCGGGACCGGAGGCGTCCGCGCCCGAGGTGCGCGGCGCCATCACGGAATGGGTGGCGCTGCACAAGCAGTACCGCGAGCTGCTGCACACGGGAGACGTGGTGCGCTCTGACCTGCCGGTGGCGGGGCGCGTGCTGCAAGGCGTGGTGGCGCGGGACCAGTCACAAGCGCTGTACTCGTTCGCCTCGCTTGACTCGGTGGTGGAGCAGCCCACGGGGCTGCTGCGGCTACCGGGACTGGATCCTGCGCGCACCTATCGCGTGATGCCAGTGGGACCGGTGCGGTTGGCTTCGGCTGGCCCACGCGCCACACCGCCCTGGTGGGCCGACGCTGAGGCCGGGTCTCCCGTGCAACTCACCGGCCGCGCGCTGTCAGTTCATGGGGTGCAGGCGCCCGGGCTGGACCCCGATGAAGTGGTGATCATTCGGGTGGAAGCCGTTCAGTAAGGCCAGGCTCTGCTGGCGACGATTCGATCGGACGCCCTGCGACGATGCGCCCGGAATTGGGTCGCAACCCGACGCCAAGAGTCCACCAAAGTGGGGACACGTCAAGGACGTTGGTGACGTCATCAACGGACTTTGTGGCAACAGCGGTAGCGACCACGGTTTTGGGCTGTGGGTTTGTTGAGTCTGGGTGCGTAGGAGGAGAAACGTCCATGCCGGGCCCGACGAGCGGGGCGAGGGCTGGGGTTTGGTCCCCAACGGCGTTTTGGGCTGCGGTGCTGGTGGTCGCGGATGCGGTTGCGGTGATGTCGGCGAGGAGCCCGATGGCAACAACGGCAGTTAGGAAACAGCGCACCACGGCCCCAAGGGTGTGGGGGGTGGCGGGCGCGGTCATGGGGTCTATCGTGCCAGGCGAGCGCACAGCAGACTTGGTCGCGAAATGCGCACAAGGGTCGCTGCTAGATCGCGGGGTCACGTCGAGTTGCGCCTCAAAGCCGACGCGCCGCCTCGGTAAGGAACCATTCAACGACCGCAAGCGGCACAGCTTCGACCGTGAAGAACGTGACCGTGCGCTCCTTAGTCAGGTCATCCTCGAAGACCTCGGCGAGTCGCTCGCCCGACTCCACCGCCAGCTCCACAGCCATTCCGTCGCGCTCTCCGACAGCGCTCGCCAGCAATAACTTGTAGCCGTTCATCCGAGCGGCTCCAAGAATCCCATGAATGACCCATCGTTGCTGAAGCGAACACCGCGTCCGGTCGAGTCCCAGATGTTTGTCACCCGATCCAGGACCTCCGTGCGACCACCCGTGTCGGCCAGTATCTCGTCGAGCACTTGCAGGCCCTGTTGGTTTCTCGCCGTCGCGGTTCCGTTCGACAGGCCGTTGAACACGCTCCCATCTCGGCCCGAGTGCTTCTGAAGGGCGCGTCCAACTTGTGTCAGCCCGTTGCGGTCTGCAGCCTGCGCGGCAGCCCGGAGCTCTGCTTGGCCAAAGCCGCCGAAACTTCGCACTCCTGTGTTTGTGGCCGGGGCCGTGGCCGTCTTGACCGCCCCGGCCGCGGCACTCTTGATGGCCAAAGAAGCACCCTGGCCGAGTCCCCAGCCCACGAGCCCGACGGCCGCGCCTTGCAGCGCACTGACGGTGTAACCCTTGACGGTCCACTGGTCTTGGGGCGTATTGATGCCATACGCCAAAGCGGAGATCGCACTGCCCGTTCCCCCGGCGCACGCCAGGGCAGCGGTCCCGAGGGTCACGAAGCCGCAACCAATGCCTGCGGCGACGGAAACGCCGAGAATGACCAACTTCTTACCATCGACGGTTGTCTTTCGTGCGGCGTATGCTGCGGCGTACTGCTCGTCGCGCATCTTCTTGTAAGCCGGCTGAACGATGTCGCCGTACGACTGGAAGCACGTCGTGAAGTCCTTCCCCGTGTATTGCTGACATCCCGGGTTGAGTCCTGTCGCGTCGGTATAGACGATGGGGTTGTTGTCGGCATACCGGTAAGGGTCCAACGTACGAGGGTCGGCGGGGTTCATCAGGGGGTCTGGTGAGATGAACCGGCCCAGGACGGGGTCGTAGTAGCGGGCGTTCAAGTAGGTCAGCCCGGTGGGGTCGGCGATTTGGTTGAGCCAGCCGTGGGCGGAAGCGACCGTGGAGCCGTCACGTTTGACCCCGTAGGGGGTATACGCGTTGGAGGTGGTGACCCCAGTGGGGTCCACGGTGACTTGTGCGGAGCCTTGCACATCACCCAACGTGATCAGGAGCTGCCCACCGGTGGTCTTGGAGGCCAGTTGCACGCCGCCAGCACTGTAGAAGCGGGTCACCGAAATGTCATCTGCGCCCGTGGCAGGGTTGGCACCCGTGTTGGAATCGGTCGCTTCCCACGACCCCATGTAGATGGTGGCTGTGGTGCCCGTCAGCGCAGCGAAGCGTTGACCGGCCGCGTCATACAAGTACGTTGTCGCCACACCTGTCGTGCCATCCGCGGCGATGGGGGTGATCGTCGTGAGGTTGGACAACACGTCCCAGCTCAGGGTTTGAGTGCCGCTTCCGGTGGGGTTGGGACGCGATGTCATCCTGCCCGCGGCGTCATACTCATATGCGCCGGCATCGACGTTCACGTTGGCGAGGTCCGCGTCGTGGGTGGCCGTGACACACAACGCAGCATCCGGTGCCGTCGCGTTGGATGTGAACGTGACAGCGTTCGGGTGCGTGAGGTTGCAGTACTCGTAGGTCGTGGTCGACGGTGTCGGCGCGGCGAAAGTGGCGGTCACCGCTGACGAGATCTGACCTGCAGGGTCATATTTCCACGAACTGCGGTATGACGAGGGCTCGTCCGTGACGTTCCATGTCCCGTCCGTGGGGGCCGAGCTTGCACACGCGGGTGAGCCTTCGACGGCGGTCTGGGTCCAGGCGGCACTGAGACGGTTCCCATCGTCGTACGTATAGCACTGCTTGACGTGAGTGACAGCGTCAGCAATGGTGTGCACCCTGCCCGCCGTGTCGTACTCGTATGTGTCACCTTGCACCAGCGCACCACCGGCAGTAGCAACAACCCCGGTGACTCTCCTATACCCCTCGTCCCACACCAACGACCGTGAGACCGAGTTCGCGAGGCTGCGGCCTGTGACGCGACCGTCGAACTTCCGGGTCACGGAGGTGAGGATCGGCCCCGAAACCGTCGACGTCAGCGAGTTCACTGCACCGAACGACGTATACCCGGTGGTGACTTCGTCCGCGAGGAACCCGGCGACGGCAGGCAGCGTCGTGGACGTGACCCTGCCCGAGTCGTCGTATGCGACCGTGGTGGTGTAGTCCTTACCGGAGAACGCGCCCAGGCCCGTCATCGTGGGCAACGTGACCTTCGTGGCGGTAGGAAGCTGGGTCCGGGGATGAACGGCGGTCACCTCAGACTTATACGACGTAGTGGCACCGGGGAACGTGAACTCGGTCTTGAGGAGCTGACCCGGGGACGTCACCGAGCCGGACGTGTCATACGTGTACGTCGTTGTAGATTGCGCGGTGGTAGCGGACTCTAACCCGTACGTCGTGCGCGTCAGGGCACGCCCCAGCGCGTCATACGTGGTGCGCACGACCCCAGCCTGCGACGTCACCTTCTCCACACGACCGTTCGTATCGTACTGATACGACGTCTCACCCGCGTTGGGGTCTACCATCCTCACGGTCCTGCCCAAACGGTCTGCCGTGAACACTGTTTTGACATTGGCGGCATCTTTGACCGTGGTGACCGTGCCGTCGGCACCGGACTCGTAAGCGTACGTTGCCTTCGTGAACACCGTTCCGTCACCGGTGACGGTGCTCACCGTTCTTCCCGCACCGTCCGTCATCGTGACCGTGCGTGTCGACGGCGACTGTACGAGCGATCCGTCACCAAAGTACGTGGACGTCGTTTTGGACAGCACGACGGTGAGCGACTTGTGCTCGACCTTCGTGGGGCGCCCGGCCCAGTCGTACGTGGTGAGCGTGTAGTTCTGCATCGCGGCCGGATTCGAACTGGCCGGGACAGCGTCCATACCAACAGGGTTCGGGTTTACCAGTGGAGAACTCACCACCACAAGGTTTCCCACCGAGTCGTATGACTTGACGACCACAACTCGTCCTACGCCGCCATCTTGGCGAGGCGACGACGTTTGGACCTCGTTGCCGAAGGCGTCATACAGCGTGTACGTGCGTAACGAGTCCGCGTTGCCATCAACGTCTTTCAGCACGCGGGTGCGTATCTGGTTCGGGACCGTCCGACGCTCCAACGGCGCAGCCTGCGAGTCATACAGGAATGTCGTGCTGGCTTTGGTAGTCGCAGGCGGCGTTGCCTCATCCCCATACTGGGCAGCCGCGAACTCCTCCTTAGGCCTACCCGCCGCGTCATACCGATAGTGATCGAACAACCCGTTCACACGCTTGACTTTCATGGTGTTCCCGAACACCGGGTCAAACCACGCTGTCTCAGAGACATTCGGGGCATTCGTGTACGTCACCTTCGTCATCCCCGACTCTGTCCCATACGCCCACTTGGACTTGGAGACCCCGTCAGGAAGCGTTGCGGTCACGATCCGCCCCCGCGTGTCATACGACGCGGTGCTAGCAGTACCAGTCGCTGCGCTCGTCGCGTACGTCACTTCCTTGGTCACGTTGCCGTTCACAGGAATGTTCGCTGCAGCCGTGGTCGCACCGTCGTAGAACAGGTCCGTCCGGCCCGTTGTGATCCCTGCACACGTCGCCTTGGTGGTCATGACCTGCGTCGGGACGACCACGTACTGCCCCTCACCCCACGCACTTGCGGACTGCGCGTACGAGTAAGTGGCGCATGACGTCAGCGCCGCGTCGTCGGTGTCAGGGGCGGTCAAGACGCTCTTGACACGGCGCGCGACGTCATACTCGGTGTGAGTCTTCGCCGTCCGGTATGAGCGGAAGCCGTCATCCTTGTTGACAAGCCGCGTCAACACATAGGCGTCCTCAACCGCGATGAACGCCGACTTATACACCCCCGGACCGTCCTTCACCGTGGCACCCACATACACGTTCTGGGTGCGGCTGCGAATCACCTCGCCGGCGTCTTCAGTGACAGACCCGATGACGAGACCTTGCCGTGCGAACGTGTCCGCCACGGGCGACAACGGCAGCCGATCATCATTAATCGGTGTGATCGAAACCGAGCGTGTGCCACTACCGGAAAGATGGTCCCCGTCCATGCCCCTGTGGTACTGGGTGGTGGTCGTCGACTCAGTGGCACCGGACCCTGTCGTGACCCGCACCTTCTCATAGCCGCGCCACGAGTTCCACGTCTGGTTTCCCGCCCCCGCGCTGAACAGGATGCTGTTCTGGTAACCCCACGCCGGGTTACCCACATAGGTGTACGTCAGCGTCTGACTTGGCGTGTCCATCACCGCATCGTCAAGCACCACCTCGTCCACGAGATAGCGGTGGAATATCGCGAACCCGGTAGCGCCCACCGCCGGAGTGAACAGCTGCGGTGCACAATCCCACTCGTTGTCATCCCAGTTCTCATCCACCGACGCATACCAACTCGTAAACCCGGCACCGGAGGACCCTGTCGTGGGGCAGTGATTGTTCGCGGACGTCTTCTGCGTCTGATACGACACGGAGATGGTGAGCCCATCCGGGGTCTTCACCGTCGTCAGGCGCTGCTTATCCATGGCACGCACGGCCGAGGTGTAGTCAACCCGGTTGTTGAGGTTCGTACCACCGAACGCATACACATAATCCGTGATGTTGTCGTCAGGGTCTGCGGTGTCCCCGTAATACCGCGACTGAATCGTCTTCAACCACAACGCCCGCGCACCCCCATCATCAGTGCTGGGATAGGTGAACTCAAATTGGTGACGCACCACCGTGTCCCAATTACTCGCACCAACTTTGGCAAACGCACTAACGTAGTTCAGTCGCTTGAACGTGAAAAACACCGGTGAATCCTGGGCAGACGTACACGTGCCCGTGCACCGCAAGTCCAACGGGGTGTCAGGATACGACGACGCATTCGCCACCGTCGCAGGCAGGCATTCCTCGGCGTCACCACCCAACGCGTCATAATCACCGTTCGCTGTCTCCACACACCGAGACTTCGTGGTGAACACCACCTTCGCGGTGTACCCGGTGGTGCGCGTCGACGTCGTCGCCCCATACCGAATCTCCGACGGCACCAACGCCGACGTATACGTCACCGACTTTGACGGATCACCACCAAGCGCATACCTGTTGGTCTCCGGCGCGTAAAAGTACGTGATCGCGTTATTGTTCGCATCTTCCTGCAAGTCCAGCATCCACCGGTACCCCTGCATGCAGTAACTAGACTGCGCCGACCCGCAACGCGGCTCGCCCGTATCATCCCCATACACCGGCACCGTCGCCACCGAGTTCGTGTCCACGTCCGCCTGACCGGTCTGCGGCACATACCCTAACCCGAAGAAATACACCGAACCATCAGGCAACATCAGCTTGAAATACTCACCGTCGTTATCACCGTTGGGTGACGTGGAGCGAGTCTCGCGCACCATACGCCACCCCGTTTCCGCCTGGGTGCGATACCGATTCCCCCCATCCCAAATCAACTGCTGCGTGGACCCACCAAACGACAACACATACGCCGCAAGACCAGGCTCATCCTCATACGGCGAATCCCAACACAACTCCGCACCTCGCGCCGTGTACCCATCCGCAGCACACCCCTTATAGAGACGCTCAACATACGGGGTGCCAAGCGACCACCCCTGACCCACCCACCCGGGCTGGTTATTCGTCGACAAACCCTGACCATCCACCGCACCAGAGTTATACGACACCGTCACATCCGGCACCGGACCCACCGGCACCGTGGGAAGCCTAAGCGGCACCGAGTACGCAAACGACCCATACTGCTCCGACACCTGCCACTGCGAATCAGCACCCAAATCCGTCGCCGTGAACGTCCCCGTGGCCCCCGACGCACCCGACACCGCAGCAATAATCGACCCCGAACCAGACCCCGCCACCGCAACACCCGCACCACCCCCAGGAAGCTGCGGCACATCAAGCTCCACAAAACCACTCGGAGACGCCACCCCCTCCTCAACAACCTCCGCCAAATCCACACCCGTCACACACGACGGCACCTCAGGAGTCGTCAACGCGCACTCCGGGAACTCCACCAGCCGCAACCGCGACCCATAATCCGCGCCAAACGCGTGCTCAAACCCCGACGCATCCACTGTCAACCGCGCCCACGCCTGATCATCCGCACCATCCAACGCACGAACCCTGAACGCCACTACCGCACCAGGAAGCGACTCCTCAGCCAACGGCAGCGTCTGCACCACGACCCGCGAATCCTCACCCACCGCATCCGTGTCAGCAAGAACCAAATCCGCACGCCCCACACTCAACGCCGGCAGCGACCCAATCTGCGTCACAATCTCCGCATCCGACGGAGCATCAACACGCAACACCACCCCATCAGCAACCTCACCAGGCCCAAGCACCACCGCAGACGCCTCAGGAAGATTCACCTCTTCGGGCACCGCAACCGGCCCAACCTCAAACGCATCCCCCCGCGCACCAACGCGTGCCGAAGGAACCTCGCTCACCTCAGCTGCAACCCTGTCCCCCACCGACAACGGATCAACCACGGGCGCAAGCGACGGCTCAGCAGTAGGCGACACCAACGGCACCGGATCACCCGACACAGAAGGAGAAGGGGAAGGAGAAGGCGCCACACTCGGAGCAACAGACGGCTGCCCCACCGCATCAGGCACAGCACTCACCGACGGGCCAGGCAACACCTCATCCGCTCCCGCAGGAGCCGCAACCACCACCGTCAACAACGCCACACACAGCGCAACAACACCACGCGCACCACGCACAACAGCCACCCAAACCCCACACGAGTCCCCCCTGGCGACATTGCCAGGTGAGCAAAACGTATCGGGAATACCTGGTATCGACAAGGAACCGCGCCAGATGCCGCGATTCCGCGCGGCATGGCACCGGCCTGAAGGGTTCTACGACCCCGCAGTGGCCGTGGGGGCCGGCTCGGACTCGGTCTCTTGGGTGTCGTCCTCGGTGGTGGTGTCCGTCTTAGTGGTGCTCTTAGAGCCAGAAGACTTGCTCGACGACGAAGACGATGAGGACGACGAGGAACTTGAAGAACTCGAGGACGAGCCGCCGTCGGAGTAGTTACCGCCCCACGACGAGTCGTAGTACTTAGCGGTCAGCTCCTCGTACTCCCAGTGCCACGGCTCGTACTTGGAGGTCTTCGCCCACTGCGGGTTCACCCAACCAAAGGTGGCGGCGTTGGCCTTGATCCACTTGCCGGAGGCGCCGTTGAGGTCCTTCTTGCAGATGTCGACGGCGAGGCCCCAGCCGTGCATCGAGGTGCCCGGCGTGGCCGCCATGTAGCCGCGCGTGGCGCGCGTGCCGTACTGCTCGGACAGCGAGCGGTAGGAGTCGTCGAGGCAGATGTTGCGGCCAAACACCGTGCGGTAGTAGTCGTTCATCGCGGTGAAGGCGACCGCGGCCTCCGCTTGCAACTGCTCACCGCTCTGGCGGAGAGCGCACATCGACGACGAGGACAGGCGCCCGTTGGTGCCCTTGAGCTTGGCCGCGGGGTTGCACTTGGGTAGCGGGCCGGAGATGCTCTCCGCGTCCGCGGCGAGCATCGCGGTGGTGGCGTCAACGTCGGGCAGGGGCAAGTCCGAAGACAGCAACTGGGGGCCACCACCAAGAAGGGCCGCCGCCGTGGTTGGCGACTGGCCCTTGACTACCCCGGGAAGCGACTCCGCCGCATCCGCGTAGGGAGCGATGGTGCCGAATACCGGGTACACGATCATCGCGAGCGCAAAGCCCACAAGAATGCCGCCGCGGGTAAGGACCTTGCGGCGGCGGTGGGTGGAGCGAACTCGGATCTCTTGCGTCTCAACGATGCGGCGCTCCTTGCGGGTGCCGACCGCGATCTCGCCGGTGGTGACCGGCGCTTCGACGAGCGAACTCATGTCACCTCCGTTCCGCCACGTATCCGCCTCAGTACCGTTCCAGACGCGCGGTGAGAGCACTCGCAACGTTTGGACAACTTGTCCATGGTAACCGAATGGTTACGATTCGTGCCAGGCGAGTAAACCTCAGATGTCGCACATCTCACACGGCCCTAAAGTGTGCCGCTCACTTCGCCAACTAGCTCCTCGAGGATGTCTTCCAGGAATACCAGGCCCGTTGGGCCGTCGGCTCCCACTACCAACGCAATGTGGGCGCCCGAGTTGCGCATGAGCACCAGCACGTCCTCCACCTCATCTGTGGCGCCCACCACAGGAAGGTCCCGCACCCGCCATGCGTGGATGGGCTCTTCCCGCTCCGTGGGACGCGCGAAGAGCGTGTCCTTGATGTGGAGGTAACCTACGAAGCCGTCCTCGTTCGCCACGGGGAAGCGAGAGAAGCCCGTCTGAACGGCGAGGTCCTCAAGCCCCTCCACCGTGACGCCCGCTGGGGCGCTCACCACCTTGGCGAGCGGCACCATGACGTCTTGCGCGTTGTGCTCGGAGAACTCGATGGCACCAGTCAGCAGGCCCGAGGTGTCGTCGATGGTGCCCTCCTCGGACGAGCGCAACACGATCGACTGCACCTCATCGGCGGTGAAGGCGCTTGCCACCTCATCGCGCGGCTCTACTCCCAGCGCCCTGACGATGCAGTTCGCGATCCAGTTGAGCGCCACAATGATGGGCTTGAGCACGCGCGCCACCACCACAAGCGGCGGCCCAAAGAGCATCGCTGCACGATCCGGGTTGGACACGGCAGCGTTCTTGGGCACCATCTCGCCAACGATCACGTGCAGCGACACGATGATGCCAAGCGCAATCAGCAGCGCCACCACATGAGACGCAGACTCCGGAAGACCAAGGTTATGGAACACCGGCTCCAGCGCGTGCGCGATCGCCGGCTCGGCAACCACACCAAGCGACACCGAGCACACGGTGATGCCCAATTGGGCGCACGCGAGCATGAGCGACACATGCTCCATCGCCCACAGCACCGTCTTGGCCGCACGGGACCCCGCGAGAGCGCGCGGCTCAATAGAGGAACGGCGAGCGGAGATGATCGCAAACTCAGCGCCCACAAAGAACGCGTTGACGAGCAGCAGCGCGATGACGCCGAGCACTAGCCCAAAGCTCATGACTCACCGCCCTCGGCGCGCACCAGACGCACCCTGTCGATGCGCCTCCCCTCCATGCGCTCCACGGTGACGCGAACGCCGTCGGCCTCCACCACGTCGCCAACTGCCGCGACACGGCCAAGGCGAGCCATCACAAAGCCACCGATCGTCTCGTAGGCGGGCGACTCCGGAATCTCGATTCCCGAATACTCAACCACCTCGTCGGGCCGCAAATCGCCCTGCGCAATCCAGGCGCCACCAGGAGCTTTGTGCATGGGAGGGCGGCGGCGGTCGTGCTCGTCGGAGACGTCGCCAACCAACTCCTCCACCAGGTCCTCGAGCGTCACCAGCCCTGCCGTGCCGCCGTATTCGTCCACGACGATCGCGCACTGCAGCGCAAGCCCACGCAACTCAACAAGGAGCGGCCGCAACCCGATAGTCTCTGGCACGCGCGGTGTGGCGGCCATGATCTCGGTGACGGGCGCCTCGTCCCTGCCCGCAACGGGCACTCCAATGGCGCCGGCGAGCGTGACGATGCCAAGCACGTCGTCAGGGCCGTCGCCGGTGACGGGAAACCGCGAATGGCCCGACGCTCGGGCCGCCGCAAGCACGTCGCTCGCCTTAGCGCTGGCCGGCAGCATGACAACCCGCGTGCGGTCCGTCATCACGTCCACCGCGCTCAGAGAGTCAAGGTCGATGGTGTTGGTCAGCAATCTCGCCGTATCCGCATCGAGTGTGCCCGCCTCGGCGCTGCGGCGCACCAACGTGGCGAGCTCTTGCGGCGAACGGCCGCCGCTGAGTTCCTCCTTGGGCTCAATGCCCATGGCCCGCAGGATCGCGTTCGCAGCAGAGTTAAGCCCGCGGATCAGCGGCCCAAGCGCCGTGGTGAACGCCATGATCAGCGGCGCGGCAACTCTGGCCGTCCGCATGGGCTCCGCGAGCGCAAGATTCTTGGGCACCAACTCGCCAATGATCATCGAGAACGCGTTCACCACGATGAGCGAGACGGTGCCCGCAATGGCGCCAACTGCCGCGCGGCTCAGCGACGAGTCATCAAGCGGGATGCGCAGCAACTCGGTGATCGCCGGTTGAGCGGTGTAGCCGAGCAGAATCGTCGTAAGCGTGATGCCCACTTGAGCCGCCGACAATTGCGTCGACAGCGTCGCGAGCGCGCGCTTCACGCGGCCGGAACGCTTGCCATCAACGTGGGAGGGATCAAGCGCAACGAGCGAGAATTCCGCCGCAACGAATACCGCGGTGCCAAGCGTCAGAAGCACGCCAGCACCGATGAGCAGCCAGGGGGTCACGGGTGGGCCCGTCTATGGTCGTCCATGGGTGGAGCCACTATACCTGGCCGCGGTTCTCGCGCCCAGGGTAACGATTTCGCCAAACCCGGTGACGTTGGGGTGTCGCCAGCCGTTTAGGCTGGATGATAGAGAAGCCCATTGCCGCGCTCGCGCGTAGAAAGTGACCGCATAGCCCGTGTCCCCAGACACCACAGACCGCACAGCTATTACTCGCGCGCCAGGAGCGCCCTCGGTTGCCTCGCTTGTCCTTGGCGGCGGCAGGCCCGACGCTATTGAGGCTCCCGTTTCGACCTCGCCGGAGCCGGCAGCAGCGCCCGAGCCGGCCGCGCCGTCGGGCCCTGAACCCGAGGTGGCCCAAACCCAACCCATCGCCACCGCGCAGGCGCCCACAGCGTCGTACCTGCAGCGAGACGATTCGCACGCGCGGAGCGCCAAGGACGTGGAAGAGGGCGTCTCGCGACTGCGCGGCCCCGCGGCGCGCGTGGTGCAGAACATGGAGGCGAGCCTCGAGGTGCCAACGGCGACGTCCGTGCGCACCGTGCCCGCCAAGCTCATCATGGACAACCGCGTGGTCATCAACAACCACTTGGCGCGCACGCGCGGCGGCAAGGTCTCGTTCACGCACCTCATTGGGTTCGCGATCGTCGAGGCGCTCGCCGAGTTCCCCGCGATGAACGTGGCCTACGCGCTCGAGGACGGCAAGCCCGCCGTGTTCACTCCCGAGCACGTGAACTTTGGGCTCGCGATCGACCTCGCCAAGGACGACGGCTCCCGGCAACTGCTGGTGCCCAATATCAAGGGCGCAGACCAGATGGACTTTGCGCAGTTCTGGGCGGCGTACGACGACCTCATCAAGCGCGCGCGTACCGGCGCGCTGCAGGCGGTGGACTTCCAAGGCACCACCATCACGCTGACTAACCCGGGAACGTTGGGAACCGTGTATTCGGTGCCGCGACTGATGACCGGTCAGGGCGCCATCATCGGCGTGGGATCCATGGACTACCCCGCGGAATACCAGGGGTCTTCTGACGAAACGATCACTCGTCTTGGCATCTCTAAGGTGATGTCGCTGACGTCCACGTATGACCACCGGGTGATTCAGGGCGCGCAGTCCGGCGAGTTCCTTGGGCTGGTGCACAAGAAGCTCCTTGGGCTTGACGGCTTCTACGACCGCGTGTGCCTGGCGCTGCGCGTGCCGTACGAGCCGGTGCGGTGGGTGCAGGATTCCGCCACCTCGCTTGAGGCGGAGACTCTCAAGCCAGCACTCATCGCCGAACTCATCCACGCGTACCGCTCTCGCGGGCACCTCATGGCTGACGTGGACCCGCTGTCCTCGCGGCCGCGCAAGCACCCCGACCTTGACGTGCAGACGCACGGCCTGACGCTGTGGGACCTTGACCGCGTCTACCCCACCCCTGGGTTTGGCGGCAAGGAGCGCATGAAGATGCGCGAGGTGCTGTCGCGCCTGCGTGACGCGTATTGCCGCACCATCGGCCTTGAGTACATGCACATCGCGGACCGCACGCAGCGCGCATGGTTCCAGGAGCGGCTTGAATACGGCTACACCAAGATCGCTCGTGAAGAGCACTTGCGAATCCTGCACCGGCTTAACGCCGCAGAGGCGTTCGAGGCGTTCCTGCAGACCAAGTACGTGGGCCAGAAGCGGTTCTCGCTCGAGGGTGGAGAGTCGCTGATCCCGCTGCTCGATGCCGTGATGTCCTCCGCGGCCGAGTCCGGTATCCAAGAGGTGTGCATCGGCATGGCGCACCGCGGGCGCCTCAACGTGCTCGCGAACCTCGCAGGCAAGAAGTACTCGCAGATCTTCTCCGAGTTTGACGGCACCGCGGTGCCCGGCTCGGTGCAGGGCTCCGGAGACGTCAAGTACCACCTGGGCACGGAAGGCGTGTTCACGGCCGAATCCGGGGCTACGACGTCCGTGTATCTGGCCGCGAACCCGTCCCACCTCGAGGCCGTCAACCCCGTGCTTGAGGGCATCGTGCGCGCCAAGCTCGACGTGCTTGGCGCCGACCCCGCCACCGACGGCTACCCCATCCTGCCCATCCTCATCCACGGGGACGCGGCCTTCGCGGGCCAGGGCATCGTGATGGAGACGCTCAACATGGCCCTGCTCAAGGGCTACAAGGTAGGCGGCACCGTCCACGTCATCATCAACAACCAGGTGGGATTCACCACCGGACCCGAGTCGTCCCGCTCCACGCGGTACAGCACCGACGTTGCCAAGGGCTACCAGATCCCCGTGTTCCACGTGAATGGCGATGACCCCGAGGCGTGCGTGCGCGCCGCCCGGTTGGCCTTCGAGTACCGCGAGGCCTTTGGGCGTGACGTCATCATCGACATGGTCTGCTACCGCCGCCGCGGCCACAACGAGGGCGACGACCCCTCGATGACGCAGCCGCGCATGTACGACCTCATCGAGGCCAAGCGCTCCGTGCGTCACCTCTACACCGAGGCCCTGATTCGCCGCGGCGACATCACCACGGACGAGGCTGAGGCGGTGTCTCGCGACTACCTCGCCCAGCTGGAGCGCGTGTTCCTCGAGACACGAGAGGGCTACAAGCCAGGTGGGGACGCGGAAAACATCCGCGGTCTTGAGCTTCCTGCTTCGCAGTCGTCCGACGCTGGGGTCATGGTGGGTTGGAAGACTGCCGTTTCCGCGGCGCAGGTTGAGCGCATTGGGCGGGCGCATGTGCGCCCGCCAGAGGGCTTCGCGGTGCACCCCAAGCTCGAGAAGCTCTTGGAGCGTCGCGAGGAGATGAGCCGCGAGGGCGGCATCGACTGGGGCTACGGCGAAATCCTGGCGTTCGGCTCGCTGCTCCAAGAGGGCGTGCCGGTGCGCATCGCCGGGCAGGACACCCGGCGCGGCACCTTCGTGCAGCGTCACGCGGTGTTCCACGACCGCAACACCGGCTCCGAATGGACGCCCCTGCTGTACTTGGCCTCCGACCAGGCACGGCTGCACATCTTCGACTCCCCTCTGAGCGAGTACGCGTGCCTCGGATTCGAGTACGGGTACTCCGTGGAGCGCCCCGACGCGTTGGTGCTGTGGGAGGCGCAATTTGGCGACTTCGTCAACGGCGCGCAAACCATCATCGACGAGTTCATCTCCTCTGCGGAGCAGAAGTGGGGCCAGTCCTCCTCGGTGGTGCTGCTACTCCCCCACGGCTACGAGGGCCAGGGCCCAGACCACTCGTCGGCGCGCATCGAACGCTTCTTGCAGTTGTGCGCCGAGGACAACATGATCGCGGCAGCGCCCACCACGCCCGCCTCGTACTTCCACCTGCTGCGGCGCCAGGCCTATGACCGCCCGCGGCGTCCGCTCATCGTCTTCACCCCCAAGTCGATGCTGCGCCTGCGTGCCGCTCAGAGCTCCGTCGAGGACTTCACCACGGGCACCTTCCTTCCCGTGATTCCCGATCCCATCGACCCCGCCGGTGTTGACCGCGTGCTGCTATGTGCCGGCAAGGTCTACTACGACCTCGTGGCCGAGCGTGAGAAGCGCGGCGACACCGCCACTGCCGTGGTGCGGCTAGAGCAGCTCTACCCGCTCGACGGAGACGCCCTGCGCGCAGAAGTGGGCCGCTACCCCAACGCGGACCTCTACTGGGTCCAAGAAGAGCCCCTCAACCAGGGGTTCTGGGGCCACATCACTACCACGCTGCCGCAGGAAATTTCCCACGTCATCTCGGTAGTGTCACGTCCGCGCTCTGCCTCCACAGCGTCGGGCCTTTCCTCCCGACACGCCGCCGAACAGGCCGAACTCGTTGCAAAGGCGTTTGACCGATGAGAAACATCTTCCTGGTGGGCGACGAGCTGGTGGCCGGGCACGGCGACCCCAAGGCGCTGGGGTGGGCGGGGCGCGTTGCGGCGCGCACGCTCGCCGTGGCGCCCGATTGCCGCTTCCACACGCTCGCCGTTCCCGGCGAGACCACCGGGGAGATGACGGCGCGGTGGGACGACGAGGCGCTGCGGCGCTTGGCGTCAGACGACGGCAGCTCTCGCTACGTGGTGTTCGCGGTGGGACGGGCGGACCTGCGGCGGGGGGTGAGCCCCACGATGACGCGGCTCAACCTGGCGAACGCGCTTGACCGCGCGCAGGCGCTTGGCTTCTCCGCACTTGTGGTGGGGCCGCCGCCAACGAGCGGAGATGAGAACCAGGCGATCGCCGAGCTTGCCGCGCTGTGCGATGACGCAGCCTCGCGCAGGGGCGCGCCCTACGTGGACATGTACGGGCCGCTTGCGCGCCACGAGCAGTGGCTGCATGACATGACTCTGGGTGACGGATCGTTGCCGCTGCAGGCCGGATACGGGCTCATGGCGTGGCTGGTGCTGAACTCCGCGTGGCACGACTGGCTGGGGATCGAAGCCCCGGCGGTCTAGCTTTCGAGTTCCCCCTAGCGTGCGCCCGCTACGGGGAGTAGCCTCAAATGAACGGGCTACAGGGGGAGGATCCATGTTGCCGTCCGGGGGGACACGTGCAATGCGCCGACGGCGCACGATCGCGACAGTCTGGGCCGTGATCGCGACCGGCGCACTTCTTACCGCGCCCGCGCTAGCCGCCGAGCAGGACCCCGCCGATCCGAGCGCGTCGGTCAGCCCATCGGCGACGCCAACACCGTCGCCCTCCCCGTCTGCTTCGCCACCAACAGCCGCGGAGTCCGTCGCCCGAGTGACGCCCACGCCCGATCCATCGCCTGCAGCATCCCCTTCGGCGTTACCTTCAGTTTCACCTGAGCCGCCAGAAGTGGCTGCGGATCTTGAGGCTCCAGTGTCGCTGCTGGCGGCCCCTATCGACGAGGCAGGTCTAGTGGGCCTCGACGCCGCTCCGGTATCGGACAGTGCGCTCATCGCATGGATCGGAGAGCCCGAGCCAGGCACCAAGATCACCTTGCAGCAAGCGCTGACGAATGCCCCCGCTGGTGGCACCGTGCACGTCACGCCCGGCGCGTATCAGTTCACGAGCATTCTCACGGTGCCCAAGGCGGTGACGCTCACTGCGGCCAGCACAACACAGATCTTTGGTCGAGTGACGCTCTCGGGAACGTCGTTGACCACGAGTGGAATCGTGCTCAGCCCAAGCGCAAACCAGCAATCGGTCATCACGGTGACCACAGCGTCGAGCGCCGTGCTCACCGATCTGCAGATAGCGAATCCCGACAACCGCACCGGGGCCAATCTCATCGGCGTCAATCTGGCGTCGTCGGCCGCCGCCCAGGTCTCGGACTCGCTGATAACGAAGATGTCCACGGGGATTGCCGTGGCCGCGGGCAACACCGGTGCGGGGCCTCAGATCAGCGGCGTGACCATCGACTTTCTGGCCAAGGGGATCGCGCTTGGCAGCTCTTCCGGTGCGAGCGTCTCAAGCAGCGAACTCACCGGGCCGGGCGGCTCGGGGACCATGGGCATTGACTATGGCGGAGGTAGCGGCGCATCGATCACCGACACAGAGATCTCGGGTGTGCTTGCTGGCATCAGCACGGGGACTCTCACCAACGCCAACGCTGGACCCACCATCCTGCGCGGTTCCATCACCGCAACCGGCAACGCCATCAACCTGGCTGCCACCACGGGCGCGAGGGTGACGGGCACGGAACTGACGTGCGAGGTGCCCACCAACAACGCCGCCGCTGTGGGGGTGAACATCAACAACGCGAGCAATGTGACGGTCACCGATGTGGTGGCTTCCGGATTCGCCACCGGCATCGGCGTGACCAATGCGAGCACGGCCAGCGGGATCGCTGTGGTCGGTGGCGACATAGCTGCCGTCAGCAATGCCATCACGCTTGGTGCGGCGGCCGCGCCCACTGTGAGCGGAACCACCGTTAGGGGCCAGCAGAGGCTTGGCGTGGTAGCGACCACAGGCGTCAACGTGCTCAACGCAACCGGTGCCACGATCACGGACCTCGTCTCGGACGGGCCGCGGAAGGGCATTGTCGTCGCACCCGCGAACACGTCGACCGGGTTGCGAATTGTCAGGGGCGAGTTCACGGTTCCTGCGGGCGCGGCAACGTCGGCGATAGAACTCGGCGGCACGGTTGGGCCCGTGGTGACAGACCCCCACATCACGGGCGCTGGGCGCTCGGATTCCAAGATCGGCATCACGACCTCACGGGCGCAGGGTGCCGTGATCGATGGCGCGGTGATCAGCGACGTGGGACAGGGCATCACGGGCACGTGGGTGCGGCTCAGTGGAACTCCTCTAGCGGGCCACCTCATCACCGATGCGCAGATTGAGGACGTAGGGATCGGCATCTACACGGCCAACACCCAGGGGACCACGGTCCAGGACGTGGTGGTCGACGCCTATGGAGAAGGCATCGCCGGGCACGAGGATGCGGACTTCACGCTCTCGGGGGCGACAGTCACCGGGCACAACGGCACCGGCAACCAAAGTTCCGGCACCAACGCGGTTCGGTTCTACTACACCGACGGCATGACCGTGGACGACCTAACCACCGTCGGTGGCTCCACTGGCCTCTACCTGGACATGTCGTACGACGCCGTCGCGACCGGGCTCGATGTCTCCGGAGCCACTTGGTACGGCACGTATGCAGAGTCGATTACGGGCTACACGCTCCAAGACTCGTACTTCCACGACAACGCCGGGATAGCGAACCTCACTATCAACCCGTCGTCGCTAGATGCCATTGACCACAGGCAGGTCTCGAGCGACATCGCGTTCCGAAACAACCGCTTCGTCGACAACTTTGCCGGCGTCTACTTGCCGTTGGGAGCGTTCGGATTCGACTTCACCGGCAATACGGTCACCGGCACACATACCTTCGTTCTGTACGCGGCCCCCGCTCATGACGTCAACGTGTCCAAAAACGTCATCGACTACACGCACGATCCGAGCGGCCTCGACCTTGCCCTCGAGCTGGGCGCTCTGCCCCCGCTCGGCGATCCGCCTGACGAGCCACCGTGGGAAATCCTGCCGCCTCCCGATATCGAGTCGGTGGCCTTTGCGGCGGCATTCATTGACGGAGAGGACCCTCCGCCCTCGGCGGCCTCGGCGATCTGGATCACGCCTACGTGGTTCAACCTGGATACGCAGTCGGCATCGAGCGATGCCATCGCCGTGCTGGACAACGACTTCTCTGGAGATGGACCCTTCATCGGGGTGGGAAGCGTGAGCGACGTCGATGTGGGAAGCGCCAACGCACCCGACGACCCCGCCGCGATGCGTGCGCTCCGCTCCACCGTCGAGGTCTCCCGCAATGTGTTTCCGCAAAACTCCACCGCAATCGTCACGGTTGACGACGCCGAGACCGGGCTGGACGCGGATGCGAGCGGCACCTTCACGAACGGCAATGCCGCAGTCGATGCGCGGGGAGACAACGACTGGGGGTCGCCGTGCTTCGCGCGAGTGCCCACCGATGACTACGACGGTGGTGGTGCGTGGATCTACGAGGTTCGCGCCACGCAGGTGCTCTATCCGCAGGGTTGCGATCCGAGCGGCGGAGGTGACGGTGGCGACGGTGGCGGTGACGGGGAGCTCGCCGGGACGGGAGCGCCGATCTCACAGCAACTGGCTGCCGCCTTCGCACTGACGGTTTTGGGCGCTGCGCTGCTCGCGGCGGGGACGCCGCGACGGGCCAGGCTTACCCGCGAGCGCTAGACGACGCCTGAGGTGCGCAGCGCCACCGAGAGGTCGTGCGGACGCGAGGCGATCGCGAGGGCATCGTCGAACGTGACTTCCTCGTCGCGGACCAGCTGGAACAAGTGCTGGTCGAACGTCTGCATCTTGTAGTACTCGCCCTCGGCGATGAGGTCCGTGATGGGCGGCTGGCTCGCGGGGTCGACGATCGCCTCTTGCGTGCGGCCCGTGTTGACCATGACCTCGGCGACGAGGGTGCGGCCCGTGCCGTCGGACTTGCGCACGAGGCGCTGCGACACGATGCCGCGGAGCGTCTGCGAGAGCGTGGCGCGCACCTGGCCCTGCTCGTGCGGAGTGAAGAAGTCGACGATGCGGTTGATCGTGTCCTGTGCGTCCACGGTGTGGAGCGTCGCGAGCACCAGGTGGCCGGTCTCGGCGGCGGTGAGCGCGGCGCGCACCGTCTCGATGTCACGCATCTCACCCACCATGATGACGTCAGGGTCCTGACGCATCGCGGCACGGAGCGCGTTGGTGAAGTCGAGAGTGTCAGAGCGAATCTCGCGCTGCGAGATGATCGCCTTCTTGTCCGCGTGGAGCACCTCGATGGGGTCCTCGATCGTGATGATGTTGACCTCGCGGTATGTGTTGATGAGGTCGATCATCGCGGCAAGCGTGGTGGTCTTTCCGGAACCGGTGGGGCCGGTGACCAGCACCAGGCCGCGCGGCTCGAGCGCAAGGTCAGCGATAACACCGGGTACGCCAAGCTCCTCGAAACTCTGGGCGCCAACGGCAACGCGACGGAACACCAGGCAGTCCGTGCCGCGCGCCACGTAGGCGTTGACGCGGAAGCGGCCAACGCCGCTCAACGAGAAGGCGAAGTCGGCCTCGTGGGTGTCGCGGAAGTTCGCCACGAGATCTTCGGGGAGCACCTGGGCAACCATGTTGCGGGTGTCCTCCGGGCGCAGCGGCGGCACCTGCAGCTTGCGCAGGCGGCCGTTGACGCGCACACGCGGCGGAGAGCCCACCTTGCAGTGCAGGTCGGAGCCGCCCGTGGAAGCCAGGGCGTGCAGGAACGGGATCACAGAAGCCGGCTGATCGCTCACGGTTCCTCCATCGGCATGTCCGCTATGTCTCTTGAGGAAGGGTACGGGCCGCCTTGTCCCGCACAAAGCCGGTGTGACTAATCCGGCGCGTGTGGGATGATTGATGGTCTTCACATGTCCACAGGGCATGATTCAGCGTCACAAGAAAGGGGATCCCCGTGAGCAAGAAGGGCCGCAAGCGCAAGTCGCGTGCAAAGTCCGGCGCCAACCACGGCAAGCGTCCCAACGCCTAAGCCAGCGTCACCGGTAAGCCCGCATCCCGTGCGGTGAGATCTCACTGTTGTGAGAGATCACCCGGGAAGCGGGCTTTGCTGTGTGCTGCGGCTTCGCGCAGCATGACGGCGGCGGGTTTACGGGTCACCTCTCCACACACGCGCAACGCCTCTCCACACAACTCTCTTGTCAATCGGGTGATTAAGGCTCTCAAACCGGGTCAAACCGGACACCATCGCGGATCTTGTGTGGAGGGGTGTTCACCGTGTGTGGAGGGGTGATTCGGGGGCTGCCGGGGTGGGCTGCCGGGTGGGCTGCCGGGCTGGGCTGCCAGGTGGAACTCTTAGCCCTCGCGGGCGGTGCGAAGGGTCTCAAGGACCTTGAGCTTGAGCGTCTCTGGGGCGCACTCGCCGCCGGTGGCGGAAACACGCGTCTTGATCTTCTCGTTGAGCTTGTGTTCGGCCTCGCAGGGTGGGCACTCCTTGAGGTGCTCCGCCACATGCTCCAACTCTGAGGGCGTCAGCTCTCCGTCGATGTACTCGAAGAGGCGGTCCAGCGCCTCTTCACATTCATGCTTTGCCATTGCACTGCTCCCCAGTTGAGCACTCGCCGGCGCCCTTCTCATAGAGACCACGCTCCGCCGCGTAGTCCTTCAGCTTGTCGCGCAGCAGCTTTCGCCCGCGGTGCAGGCGGGACATCACCGTGCCAACCGGGGTGTCCATGATCTGCGCGATTTCCTTGTACGCGAATCCCTCGACGTCGCTGAGGTACACCGCCATGCGGAAGTCCTCAGACAGTTCCATGAGGGCTCGCTTGATGTCGTCATCGCCAAGTGCGTCAAGCGCCGCATCCTCGGCACTCGCAAGGCCGGAACTGGTGTGCTCCGCGGCGGCGGCCAGCTGCCAATCCTCCACCTGTTCGGCGTCGGAGCGCTTGGGCTCGCGCTGCTTCTTGCGATACGTGTTGATGAAGGCGTTGGTCTGAATGCGATACAGCCACGCCTTCAGGTTTGTGCCCATCTGGAACTGGTCTTGGGCCGCGAAGGCCTTGGCGTACGTCTCTTGAACCAGGTCTTCGGCGTCGGCGGGGTTGCGCGTCATGCGCAGGGCCGCGGCGTAAAGCTGGTCCATGTAGGACAACGCTTCGGTTTCGAAGGTGAGTTGCTCGGTAGTCATCACCTCAGAGGGTACCCCCGGGTTTCGTTCGAGCGTGAGCGTCATGGTGGGCATAACACTTTCCCTTCGCGGGGCATTCCGGCTAAGTATTGTGTTGCGTTCGCTCCTGCCCGACGGCCCCCTCACCACCGCGCGCATCGCTTGATAGCCTGGGGCTATGGTTTTCCGGCATCTGGCTAGGCCCCTCTTGGCATCGTGGTTCATCTACGAGGGCGTGACGAACTACCTCGCTCCCGAAGGGCGCGCGGCGAAGGTTGCACCGGACCTCGAGCCCGCGCTCACCGATCTTGGTGTCCCGGACCTCAGCGCCACGGACGTAGTGAAGGCGCACGCGATCGCCACCACGGGAGCGGCCGCGTCGCTCGCGCTGTCCCGCACGCCTCGCACGTCCGCCCTGGTACTTGCCGCACTGTCGGCCGGCACCGTGTCCGTCGACTATCCCTTCTGGAAGGAAACGGACCCGGCGAAGCGTCGCGAGGGTCTTGAGCAGTTCCTCAAGGGCGTGGCGCTCATCGGAGGCGTGCTCATCGCGTCCACGGCGGGCCACTCTGCGCGCCACAAGAAGCACGCCAAGGCCAAGAAGGACAAAGCTCACCAGGCGCACAAGGCCGCCCACCACGCCAAGGTGGAGAAGGCTCAGAAGACCGCGTCAGCCCAACTGAAGAAGTACTTCAGGTGACGGCCGCGCCCGGCACGGCACCGGGCGAAATCTGGAACGCGCCGCCCGCCACCGGCCCCCTGGCAGCCACCGTCTCGGTTCCCGGCTCTAAGTCTTTGACCAACCGGTTCCTTGTACTTGCCGCACTGGCCGACGGCCCCGTCACCATTCGCGGCGCCCTTGCCTCTCGCGATTCCTCCCTCATGATTGGCGCTCTCGACGCGCTCGGCATTGGGGTGTCCACCGCGGACCCCGACGCGTGGGTGGTCACGCCCGGCCCGCTCGAAGGTGGCGGCCGCATCGACTGCGGGCTCGCCGGCACGGTGATGCGCTTTGTGCCGCCGCTCGTTCTGCTCGCGGACGGGCCGGTCTCCTTCGACGGGGACGAGGGCGCTCGCGTGCGGCCCATGGGGCCGCTGCTTGGCGCCCTCCGCGACATCGGTGCCACCGTGGATGACGGCGGGACCGGAACCCTGCCGTTCACAGTGACGCCCGTGCCAGAGGCGAGCACAGCGTCGGGCGAAATCTTCACTGCTTTGCCGGACGTGGCGCCTCCGGTGATCAGCTCGGTGTCGCTCGATTCGTCGGGGTCGTCGCAGTTTGTGACGGGGCTGCTGATGGTGGCGGCGCGGCTGCCGCATGGGCTTGAGATTCGGCATACCGGGGAGACGTTGCCGTCGCTTCCGCACATCGACATGACGGTGGCGACGCTGCGGGACGCCGGGGTGCGGGTGGATCAGCCGGACGAGCGCACGTGGATTGTGCACCCCGGTGCGCTGCACGTGGGCTCGGTTCGCGTGGAGCCCGACCTCTCGAATGCCGGCCCGTTCCTCGCCGCTGCCCTGGTGGCGGGCGGTTCGGTGTCGATTCCTGGGTGGCCGTCCGCGACCACGCAGCCTGGGGCGCTCTTCCCCGAGATCCTGGAGCGGATGGGGGCTTCCGTGTCGCTTGAGGGTGATGTGCTGACGGTAACGGGAACTGGCGCTATCGCTGGTATTGAGGCGGATTTGGGCGCCGCGGGCGAGATCACGCCCACCATTGCGGCACTGTGCGCGCTGGCCTCTGGGCCGTCGAAGCTGACGGGCATTGGGCACTTGCGCGGACATGAGACGGACCGTCTTGCGGCGATCGCGGCCGAGGTAGAGCGTCTTGGTGGCGTGTGCGACGAGGGTGAGGATTGGCTGGAGTTTGGCGGTATGCCTGCTGAGGGCTTGCGGCCGGCGGTGATGGAGACCTATCACGATCACCGGATGGCGACCTTTGCGGCAATCCTTGGGCTTGCTATCCCTGGGTTGCAGGTGCGTGACATCGCGACCACGTCAAAGACCATGCCGAACTTCCCCGCGATGTGGGCGACGATGCTCTCGGAGACCGCACCCGAGTGACGGACTGGAGCCGCTACGACGAGTCCGACGCGAAGGTGCGTCCCGGCCGGGGATCCCGCCCGCGCTCCAAGGTGCGGCCCACCCACGCGGACGCGGTGGCTGGTGTGGTCATCGCGGTGGACCGTGGGCGATACACCGTTCGCGTGACGGGCGGCGCGGCCGACGCGGGCGTGGCGGGCATGACGAGCGGCTCGGCCGGCGCTGTCGGCGCGTCCGACGCCGTAGTGATGGCCGTCAAGGCGCGCGAGTTGGGGCGGCGAGGGCTCGTTGTTGGCGACTGGGTGGGGCTCGTGGGCGACGTCTCGGGGGCGCCGGACACGCTAGCGCGGATCGTGCGCCGCGAGGAGCGCGTGACGGCGCTGCGGCGCACGGCGGATGACACCGACATCGCCGAGCGCGTGGTGGTGGCCAACGCCGGCCAGCTGGCGATCTTTGCGGCGGTTGCCGATCCCGAGCCGAACCCGCGGGTCATCGATCGGTGCCTCGTCGCCGGGTTCGACGGTGGCATGCGCGCGCTGCTGGTGCTCACCAAGGCGGATCTGGCTTCTGCGAATGCGTTGCGCGCCATGTATGAGCCGTTGGGGGTGGTGGTGATCGAGACCTCGGTCAGGCGCTCCGGAGGGCCGGGTGCCGATGCGGGCGTTGCACTCTTGCGCTCGGCTGTTGCCGATGAGACGACGGTGTTTGTTGGACCCTCCGGGGTTGGCAAGTCGACTCTCGTGAACGCTTTGGTGCCGGACGCGGACAGGGCCGTTGGGCGAGTGAACGACGTGACGGGCCGGGGGCGACACACGTCTACCTCTTCCGTCATGCTCGAGTTGCCTGGCGGCGGGTGGATCATCGACACCCCTGGTGTGCGGTCGTTTGGGCTCGCGCATGTGGACCCGGCGCACTTCATCTTGGCCTTCCCCGACGTGGCCGCAGCCGCAGATGAGTTGTGCCCGCGCGGGTGCTCGCATGAGTCCGCGGAGTTGGGCTGCGAGCTCGACGTCTGGGCCTCCGACGATCCCGACCGCCACGCGCGCATCGACTCGATCCGCCGCCTGCTCGCCTCGCGAGCCGCGGGCGAGACCTACTGACCCTTCTCCGTCCACGGCGAGGCTCCTGCCTTAGCCAGCCACAGCGTCGGGCCGCACTACCCTGGAACCATGCAACCAACCGGCCCCTACGCGGACGATCTCAAACTCGCCATGCGCATCGCCGACGCGGTGGACAAGTACACGCTCAAGAGCTTCCAGGGCGAGGACCTCACCGTGGAACTCAAGGACGACGAGACCCCGGTCACCGCGGTGGATCGCGAGGCCGAGCGGATCGTGCGCACCCTCCTCGATGAGGAGCGCCGCACCGACGCGGTCTATGGCGAGGAATACGGCTCCAAGGGCGGCTCGGCGCGGCAGTGGATCATCGATCCCGTTGACGGCACCAAGAACTACATCCGCGACATCCCGGTGTGGGCCACCCTCATCGCGCTCTACGACGACCGCGCGCCCGCCGTGGGCGTGGTCAGCGCGCCCGCGCTTGGCATGCGCTGGTTCGCCGCGAAGGGCGACGGCGCGTGGAAGGGCTTCTCGCTTCGCCGCGCGGAGCGCATCCACGTCTCGGCTCGCCAACCGCTGTCCGACGCTACGCTTTCCTATTCTTCGCTCTCGGGTTGGGAGGAGCGTGGGTTACTTCCCGACTTCCTCGAACTCACCCGCCGCATGTGGCGTACCAGGGGCTTTGGTGACTTTCTGAGTTACATGATGGTGGCCGAGGGCCTGGTGGAGGTGGCGACCGAGCCCGAGCTCGCGCTCTACGACATGGCGGCGCTGGTGCCGATTATCGAAGAGGCCGGCGGGGTGTTCACCTCGCTCACGGGAGCGCCGGGTCCGTGGGGCGTTGACGCGATCGCGAGCAACGGGATCCTGCACGAGGCCGCGCTCGAGATCATTGGCACGGCGGACGTCTAGCAGCGACTAGACCGGCAAGCGATCGAGCTCGCTGACGTCGTACCAGAGCAGGTCTCGCTCCTCGAGCCGCTCGAGCGCGTCCTCGTCACCCCCGGCCGCCGCGCGCGCGTCATCCGCCGCTTCAGCCTCATCCAAGAAGACACACGCGATCGAGTCGGGCATCACGCGCCCAGAGACCGTCACCGCCGCAGGGTGCGCATCCGGCACGGCCGCGACATCGGCGCGAGACACATCGATCGCCACCACCAGCCGCAACGGCGATCCCAGCTCCACGATTGAGTCCTCGGCCGCCGCATCCCGCGCCTGCTCGGCAAGCTCATCGGGGTCGTCATATGCGCTGATGTCCATGAGCCGCTCGGTCACCGCGTAGCCGCGCTCGGGCTCCCAATGGCCAGACGTGTAGTGCGCGATGTCCGCGACAACCCCCGGCACAAAAACTCGCATGCCTTCAGTCTGTCAGCGCGGGCTCTGCCTCGCTCGACCGCGCCGGAGTGTCGCCAAGGTCACGCTCATCAAGGGCCACGAGCAGCGCCTCACCAAGCCGCCCGACGGCGTGGCTGGCTGCTCCCCTAGGCGCCACTTCACGCCAGGTTGCGCCGCGCAGCGCCGCGAGGTCGGCGGTGCGCGGGTCCCACGGGATCATCCAGGCCTGACCAACGCCCGCGTAGCGGGCGAGCGCATCCGCTACCTGGCGCTCCGGATTTGGGCCCGCGACCGAGCGCCGCACCCTGTTCACCGCCACGATGGTCTTCTCGCGCACCCCAGGGACCGCGTCACGCACATCGCCGAGCGCATCCACGAGGCGCTGCATCCCCACCGGCTCCGCTGTACCAACCGCCACCACCACGTCCGCCTCCGCGAGCGCAGCAATCGTTGCTGCGTCTCTCCTTGAGGCGGATTCCGCCCCCGCTAGCCCAAAGCCACAGTCGATGACCGTCACCGCCGCGGCGGCCCGCATGGCGGGCCAGGCGGCCTCGAGGGCTGCCGCGGGGATCTCGGCCCAGCGACCGGGCCGCGGAAGTCCCGTGAGCACCGCGAGGTTCTCGTGAACCATGTGAGAGTGCCTCCGCACCGTCGCGGCATCGGCCTCGCCTTGCGCAGCCGCGCGAGCAACGGCAGCAATACCAGGCGCGTCGTCGTGGATGGCGAGCGTCTGCGCCACCGCCGCGCCGTACGTGTCGAGGTCCACGAGTAATGCCGATCGCTCCCGCGCAACGGCAGCCGCGAGGTTCACCGCCACCGACGTGCGTCCCGGAGCTCCCGTTGGCCCCCACACAGCAACCATCCGTCCGGTGGCCACAACTGGCTCCGGATCAGGCGTCTCCACCACCACGGCATTCCGCGCGGTTGCCGCCGCCTCGGCCACTCCCGCGGGGTCATCGGCGCGCACCACGTTCAGCCCCAGCGCCATAAGCGCACGCTCTTCGCGATCGTCCCCCGCAACCCCCACCACGCGCACCCGCATGTGCGCCAACTCGCCCAAGGTCACCCGGTCGAGGTGCCGCTGCGGCGACACCACCGCCACCCCAGCGACCCCTGCGGAAGCAGCCGCGAGCGCCTCCGCGAGGTCGGCGCACCTGCGCACCAGAGTCAGATCCGGATGCGCCGCGATGGCCGCAGCGATCGCGTCCTCCGCTTGCGATGAGACCGCGATGACAACGCCCGTCACGGCCGCGCTCCCGCCACGCTCAGCTCCCCGCCGCGACTATCGCGATATCGCCATCAGACGACACGGCGTTGAGCACATCCGCCACGTCCGCGAGGGGCACCGCTACATACACGGTCTGCCCGCCATCGGACCCAAGAGACGCCTTCGCCTCCCGCACGTCCGTCACGGCGAGGTCGGACCCAACAAGCACAGACGTCGGCCCTGCGTCACCCGGGGTCGTCACCCACACGTCCACCCGGGAACCCACCCCAACGCCGTCGGCGAGCGGCAGAGAACTCTCCACCGCGATAGCCCGCGCGCCAAAGCCGTCGGCGCTCACTAAAGCCGACGCGGGAACCAACTCCCCCTCGCCAACGGCGCGGTCGAGAACCTTGCCGGCCACGCCGTCGGACTGCGGCACGTACTCGCCAGAGGACACCCGAACGTGCACCACCACAAGGTCGTCGTCAGTGAGCACCGTCCCAGGCGCGAGGTCGTGCGCGGCGGCGTAGAACGGCTGCGTGGTGTCGGCGCGCTGCACGATCGCCACCACGGCCGCCACGGCAATCGCGATCAGCGCGAGCCCCACCAGCAATCGCGGGTCTCGCCACGAGGGCCGCTTCACCCTGCCAACCACGGCGTCGGTCGACGCTGCCATCACCCACCCCCTTGAGGTTGCGCCCATCATGCCGCGAGAGCGCCGCGAGCGCTACCGCTGTGGATAACTGCGCCCTGTCAGTGGCGCGTGCCAGAATGGGGACGTGGCCAAGCGATTCCTCACCCTCCCCGACGTCCAAGAGGCGCTCAACATCTCTCAGGTGCAGGCGTACTCGCTGGTTCGCAACGGCGATTTGCCTGCTATTCAGATTGGCGGGCGCAACCAGTGGCGCATTGAGGCCACCGAACTTGAGGCCTACATTCAGCGCCAATACGTCGCCACCAGGGAGCGTTTTTCCCTGCCCGACGGCGAACACGCCTCCTCGTAGCCCCTCACCCGGTCATGGGGCCGGGGCTACTGAAAGCACCGCGCCGTACGGGATGACGTGTGCGTCACCGAGCACCAGATAGTCCGCGCCCACCGCGGTGATGCGCCCGCGCGCCTGAGTGCCTGAGGCGTTCACCACCACATCGCCCCCATCCTCCGCGAGCGCGCGCAAGGCGTGCCCCAGCGTGAGTCGGCTTGCAATGACCCCTGGCTCCGGAGCTGCGGGCGCTGGGCCCTCGATCGTGGAGATCGCGCTCGCAGGGACGAGCCACTCGCGCGGACCATCGCCCAGGTGCAGCCACTGCGCGGCGCAGTCAACGACCGTACCGGCCAGCACGGCGCCATCGCGCAGCGTGACGCGCGCCCTCGCGCCTTCGCTCGCAGCTAGCACGGCCCCCAAGGTGACCGCGGCCCGCTCTCCGTGGGCCCGCTCGCGGACCTCGTCTTCGAACTCTTCCCTCTCGGCGCGCGTCACTTGCGCCTCGAGATCGTCGAAGAGCCTGTGCCACCGCATGCGCCAACCGTAGCGGCAGGCGTTCCTCCACAGAATCCCCCTCTAGCGCTGGACAACCTAACTATCTTCATGTAGACCTTCTTTCATCAAAGTAGGTCAAACGCTATTAAGGGGGTCTGACAATGGCTGTTCCGGTCAATCCACTGAGGGCCACTGCCCTTGCCGGCGCAAGCGGCGGCGCCGGGTGGTGGCTCGCGACTCTTGGGGCCACGCAAGCGGCCGCCGTCACGCTCGACGGCGTGGTGGTCGCGGCCGTCACGCTTACCGGCGCCGCCGCGTGCCTTGGGCTCGCAGTGCTCGCGCTCGCGGCACTTGCCGAATCCACGCTTGGCTGGCGTCCCCGCGCCCTGGGCGCGCTCCCTGCTCCCCTGCGTCGGTTCCTCGTGGGCTCGGTGGCGGCCGCAGTGCTGGCTGGCATGGCGGCACCGGCCACCGCGGAAGAGTCATATCCGGGTTGGGCGCCAGCGGTACCGGTTGCCTCCGCGTCCCCCAGCCCGACGGCCACCGCACCCGCGCCGTCGCCCTCACCTTCTCCCGTGGTCACCGAGGAGCCCGTTGTGGAGCTCCACGACGAGTCGTTCGCGGGTCCGATCGACGAGGAGCCGGAGCAATCGACGCCGCCAGCGCAGCACTCAGACGGGTCGCATGCAGAACGCCTGAGCGCCGGATCCCACACCGTGGAGCGCGGCGATTCCCTGTGGCGCATCACCGCCGAGCTGCTGGGACCTGATGCGAGCAACGCCGCCATCGCAGATGCCTGGCCGCTCATCTACCAGGCCAATCGCTCCACCATCGGCGACGATCCCGGCCTCATCCTGCCCGGCCAGCAGCTCACCATCCCCAAGGAGGTGGCGGCATGAGCGCGGAAGCCGCGGTAGCGTCGGGCGGTCTGAGGGCAATACCCGGCGGTCAGCAAGTACCGCGCTACGGGGTGAAGCGCGAGCAGCTTGGCGATCCCACCGCGCTCGCGTGCACGGTCGCGAAGACAGCGGCGGAGGTGGCAATGGGTGGGGAAGGCCTCACGACGCTGACGCCGTGGGTGGCGCAGGATGTGCGCGACTCGCTCGCTGCGCAGTGCAGCCTCTCGCGCAGGGCCGGACACCGGGGCGCCACCGCACGCATCGAGCGCGCGCGGGTATGCAGGGTCTCGCACCGCGCGGCGGAGGTGAGCATCGTCGCGCTCGTGCGCGGCAGAGCGCTCGCGATCGCGATGCGGCTCGAGGACATCCACGGTCGCTGGCTCGCGACCGTGATCGAGATTGTCTAGGCGGCCTCGTTCTTGCCGTGGCACATCTTGTACTTCTTGCCGGATCCACATGGGCACGGTGCGTTCTTAGGCGTACCGGGGAAGGTGCCGCCGTCGGCCTCAGGGGCGGCCTTCTTCGCGGGCGTCTTCTTGGTGGCCGCCTGACCGGAGCCGTCCTCGGACGGCCCCGAATAGGTCAGCGCGCCCATGTTCATGGTCATGCCGCCGCCACCACCGGTTGACGTGGCACCGCTCGCGGCGGGCACGCGCTGGGCGGGGCCCGCGGCGCCAGCGGGAGCAGCCGGCGCCTCTTCGCCGTCGGCGGGAACAAGACGCTTCTCCACCCGGAACAGCACCTGTACGGACTGCTCCTTGATGGAGTCGGTCATCGCCTCAAACAGCTGGTAGCCCTCGCGCTGGTACTCCGTGAGGGGGTCGCGCTGGCCCATCGCGCGCAGGCCAATGCCCTCCTTGAGGTAGTCCATCTCGTAGAGGTGCTCGCGCCACTTGGAGTCCAGCACCTGCAGCAGCACCTGGCGCTCCACTTGGCGCATGATCTCGGGATCGATGCGCTGCTCCACGGCCTCGTACTGCACTCGCGCGTCTGCGGTGAGTTCGCGGATGAGGAACTGCTGCGAGACACCAGAGAGGCCGCCTGCCTCCGCGATGATCTCGTCCACCGTGAGGGACACGGGGTAGATGGTGCGGAGGTCCTTCCACAGGGCGTCGAGGTCCCAGTCATCCGGGGAGCCCGCCAGCGTTGCCGCGCGCACGTAGGAGGACACCACGTCGTCGACGAACTGGACCACCTGGTCACGCATCTCCTCGCCGTCGAGCACGCGGCGGCGCTCGGCGAAGATGACGAGGCGCTGATCGGACATCACGTCGTCGTACTTGAGGATGTTCTTGCGGATCTCGTGGTTGCGGCCCTCGATCTGCGCCTGGGCGCTGCGCACTCCGCGCGTGAGCACCTTCGACTCGATCGGCAGGTCATCGGGGAGCGCAGAGGAGTTCATGACCGACGCGGCAAGTCCGGACTGGAACATGCGCATGAGGTCATCCTCGAGCGACAGGTAGAAGCGGGACTCGCCGGGGTCGCCCTGACGGCCCGAGCGGCCGCGGAGCTGGTTGTCGATACGGCGAGACTCGTGGCGCTCGGTGCCAAGCACGTACAGGCCGCCGGCGGCGAGCACCTCGTCGTGTTCGGCCTTCACGGCCTCCTGGGCCGCCTCGAACACCGAGTCCCAAACCTTCTCGTACTCTTCCGGGTTCTCGTGCGGATCAAGGCCACGCGCCTGCATCTCTGCCACCGCGCGGAACTCGGGGTTACCACCAAGCATGATGTCGGTTCCACGGCCAGCCATGTTGGTGGCGACCGTCACCGCTCCCTTGCGCCCAGCGTCGGCCACCACGGTGGCCTCTTGCGCGTGCTGCTTGGCGTTGAGGACGTTGTGGCGGATGCCGCGCTTGCGCAGTTCCTTCGACAACCGCTCGGACTTCTCGACGGACACGGTGCCAACGAGCACCGGCTGCCCCTTCTGGTTGCGCTCGAGGATGTCCTCGATGACGGCGTCGTACTTGGCGGCCTCCGTCTTGTACAACAGGTCGGGCTGGTCCTCACGGATCATGGGCTTGTTCGTGGGGATCGGGATGACCCCAAGCCCATAGGTGCCGTTGAGCTCCGCGGCCTCGGTCTGCGCCGTACCGGTCATGCCGGCCAGCTTGTCGTAGAGGCGGAAGTAGTTCTGCAGCGTGATCGAGGCGTAGGTCTGGTTCTCGGCGCGGATTGCCACGCCTTCCTTCGCCTCGATGGCCTGGTGCAGGCCTTCGGAGTACCGGCGGCCCTTGAGCAGGCGTCCCGTGTGCTCGTCGACGATGTCCACTTCGCCGCCCTGCACCACGTAGTCCTTGTCGCGCTTGAAGAGCTCCTTTGCCTTGATGGCGTTGTTCAGGAAGCCGATGAGCGGCGTGTTGGCGGGGTCGTAGAGGTTCTCGATGTTGAGCGCCTTCTCCACCTTCTCGATGCCGGGCTCGAGCACACCAACGGCGCGCTTCTTCTCCTCAACCTCGTAGTCCTCGTCCACCTTCATACCGTCGACGAGGCGAGCGAACTCGACGTACCAGCGGTTGTTGTCACCAGAGGCGGGGCCGGAAATGATGAGCGGCGTGCGGGCCTCGTCGATGAGGATCGAGTCCACCTCGTCAACGATCGCGAAGTTGTAGTCGCGGTGCACCAGCTGCTCCGGCTCCATCGCCATGTTGTCGCGCAGGTGGTCAAAGCCAAACTCATTGTTGGTGCCGTACGTGATGTCCGCGGCGTACTGCTCGCGACGCTGGGCGGGGTTCTGGCCAACGAGGATGCAGCCGGTCTCCATCCCAAGGAAGCGGAACACGCGGCCCATGAGCTCGGACTGGTACGAGGCCAGGTAGTCGTTCACCGTGACGACGTGCACGCCCTTGCCGCTGAGCGCGTTGAGGTACGCGGGCAACGTGGCGACGAGGGTCTTGCCCTCACCGGTCTTCATCTCCGCGATGTTGCCGAAGTGCAGCGCCGCACCACCCATGATCTGCACGTCGAAGTGTCGAAGGCCAAGGGTGCGTGCAGACGCCTCGCGCACCGCGGCGAACGCCTCCGGCATCAAGGACTCGAGGCTCTCACCGTCCGCGTGGCGCTGCTTGAACTCGTCCGTGAGCGCGCGCAGTTCCTCATCGCTGAAGTCGCGGTAGACGTCCTCGAGGGAGTTGGTCAGGGCGACGACCTTCTCGAGACGGCGACGCTCTCGCCCCTCGCCGATGCGGATGATGCGGTCGATGACAGCCACTGGTACTCCTCCTTGGGTCGGGAACCATCGTAGGCGGTCAGTGGATGGTCTCTGGTTCGTCACGCTGTGGGCGCAACAGCAGAATCGCCGTTCCCATGAGCGCGCCACCGATCACACCGAGCACGCCTAGTCGCTCGCCGAACACGATAGCCCCCAGAATCGCGCCAAGCAGCGGCTCCAACAGCGTGACTATCGTGGCCACAAACGGCGGCACGGTCTGCAAAGCGGTGAGGAAGAGCACATACGCCAGCCCGGTAATCCCCACCCCAAGTGCCACCGCCAATGCCCACCCAGCCACGTCGTCGGGCATGCCCGTGTGAGCCATGATCGCGAAAGGCAAGAGCATGATCGCACCAGACGTGAACGCACCTCCTGTGAGCGCCACCGGATGCAGCCGTGGCACGGGCGTGCGATTGACAATGGTGATCGCCGCGAACGTCACGCCAGACACAAGGGCCACGAGAGAGCCCGCGATCATCGAAGACCCCTGCCCGATGCTCCCGCCAACGAGCAGCAGTAGCCCAGAAAGCGATAGCCCCAAAGCAACCACCGACCGCGCTGGCGGGCGCGACCGGGTCACCACAGCGTCGTACCCCGCCACCACCACGGGCGCCGAGCCGATCCCAATGAGCGTGGCAAGCCCAACGGACGCCAGGGTCACGGACGTGAAGAACGCGTACTCGAACCCCGCCGTGAGCGCGCCCGTGACGAGCATGCGCACCCACATGGGCCTGGTCCACGAGCGCGGCCCCGCCCCGCGAATGAACAGCACCACGAGCAGCAGCGATAGGCCCGCGAGCGCCATGCGCCACGTGGCGATACCTACGGGTTCGAGGTGCTCGCGCTCGCCAAAGAGCACGCCCACAACACCGCCGCCGCCCCAAAGACAGGCGGCGGCGACGGCGAAGAGAAAGTCGCGAGTGCGCATCCCTGAGGATGCGCCGACGGTACTTATGCGGTCTCCCTAGACTGCTCACCCTCGGCGGCGAGGTGAATCACGCCGTACGTCCAGCCGCGACGCCGGTACACCGCGGATGGCAGGTCGCTCTCAACGTCGTGGAACAGGAAGAAGTCGTGTCCAACGAGCTCCATCTGGTCAATCGCGTCGGGAACCGTCATGGGCGCGGCCTCGTGCGTCTTGGAGCGAATCACGATGGGAGTGCCGTCAATGGGCACCTCGCGCGTGGCCCCCTCCGGCGCGCCCTCCCAACGCTCCACGTTCTCCACGGCGTCGCTCGCTTGCGCGTCCCCGGTAACAATCGGCACGCCCGACGCTGGGGTTGGCACCGCGCGCAGGCCCTGCTTCCCCTGGTGTCGGTGAACCTTGCGTTCGTGCATCTTCCGCAACTGCGCGGTGAGCTTCGCATACGCCGTGTCGAACGCCGCCTCGCGATCGGTAGAGGAGGCCTCGGCGCGAACTACTCCGCGGCCGTGCAGCGTGATCTCCACGCGCTCCTTCTCGTTCGCTACCCGCGGGCTGCGCTCGTGGCACACATGCACCTCTGCGCGCGTGGCGCGCGGTGCAAGCTCTGTGATCTTCTCCATGCGCTCCTCAATGCGGGTGCGCAGTGGCTCCGAGACCTTGGTGTGCCGTCCGACAATTGCGATGTCCATGGCGATGCTCCTTCAACGCTCGTTAGGGGAACCGGGCCGCGTGGACCCGGCGTTGGTGATTGCGGCGCGTTCAGCGCGCCTTCAGCATCACCTCCCCGGCATCGAAGAGTGAGTGACGTTGCCGTCCTTTCCCCCACCCTAGCCCCGGTTTGCGCCCACGTCACGCCGAGGTGTCGCGGCCAACACGAGCGCCCCGATGACGGGTGTGCCCGCGGCCTCGAGGGCGTCCGCGGCACGCGCCAACGTGGCCCCCGTTGTCATCACATCGTCCACAAGCAGCACCGGTTGGGGCCCCACGGCACGCGCCACTTTCACCCCGGCTGCGTCCCACCGGCCAACGCTTGAACGGCCCTTGGACTTGGCGCCCGCGGCTCGCAGGGCATCGCTGCTGATAGCACCCAGTTCCCGCCCGACGGCCGTGGCAAGGAGCGTACTGAGCGCCACTCCGCGCTTGCGGACAGAGCGACGCTTTGAGGGAACGGGCACCACCGTGACGCTTGGCGGGAGGTGCGCGCGAAGGTGCGCGGCCGCGCGAGCGGCCGCCTTCGCGAAGAACGCATCCAGATCTCGCCGGCGACCGTCCTTCCATACCCCGATGGCTCGGTGCACGGGCCCGTCGAGAGGCTGCACGGCCCACACAGGGAGCGGCACGCGGCCCACCACGTCGAGCCTGCCCGCTCCCTCCTCCGCGCGGAACGGCTCATCCCACCACGGCGCGGCGCACGACTCGCACAGAGGCTCGTCCTCGAGCCCGCATCCCGCGCACGCAACGGGCACCAGAAGGCGAGCGGCATCCCTGGCGAGGTCGGCGACAAACATGACACCAGCGTCGGGCATGCGGGGCGCCCGCGTGGCACCCCTGTGGACAACTCAGCCCGAGTACGCGAGCTCGCTTGGCCCGGTGGCTACCTTTGACCACACGGCGCCTGAGCGCGTGAAGGCCTCGTGTTCGGTATCCACGACCACGAGCGAGCGCTCTTGCTCGCGGGCCGTGATGTCCACAGCGTCAGTGACTGACTTCATGGCGGTGGTGAGGCCGCCAACCTCGACGAACCACAGCTCGCTCGGCACCTCGTTGCCGCCCGCGCCGAGCACGGCGACGGTGAGGTCATCCACCCAGGTGACATCGATCGCGGGGCCAAGGTCCGCACCAATGGCAACGGGATCGCCAACGGACAGCGGCGTGCCGTCCTCGCCGCGCACCACCGAGGCGATCTCGAGCAGCTGCTTTCCTCCCGACTGGGAGAGCACGACGATGCGGGCGCCATCGCGAGAGACGGAGAGTCCCTGAACCGACGTTCCGCGCAGCCAATCGACCGGGAGCTTGGTGACCTCTCCCTTGCGCGTGACGGCGACCAATTCGGTGGCGTCGGAGACCTCGGTGGTCCAGAACCACCCGTGACGATCCGCAGAGGGTGCCACCAGGTTGGTGCCTTGGTAGAGCGAGTCCGTCTCCATCTGTGAGGTGGGGGCGGCGGCCTCCTCGTCATACGGCTCGAGCGAACCCACCCTGTCCTCGAGAAGCGATGAAGCAACGAGCCGCGAATCGTCGACCACCCAGGCCGCTTGAGAGGTGTCAAAGCTCTGCGCGAGGCCCCGCGAGTTGGGCGGCAGGCCACCGGCGTCGCCCGTCGCCTGCCACACGTCCTCGCCGTCCCACAGCCCAAGACGGTCATTGACGAACGCCGCAGCATCCGGCCCTGGCAACGGCGCGGGCGCAAGATCGGCGGAGTTGTCGCCGCCGAGCGCCACGCCACCCACCGTCACGGTCACCGTGCGCACGCCGGGGATGGAGGCAAGCGTGAGCGTCATCTGCTGCTCCGCAAGGCTGCGCTGGGCGGCGTCACCGGCGGAGCCGGCCGTGAGCTGCACGGCCGCGACGCCGTCGGTCACGATCACCGAGTCCACTTCCAAGGCGGACGCAGCGGGGAAGCCGGTGTGAACGGCAGGTGCGAGGGCCTCTGACGGGCCCTCGACGAGCTCGCGGGCAGCAAGGGTGGCAGCCTTCTTCTCTGGGAGCCACCGCAACTCAGGAACCTGCGTGGTCTCATCGACGCTCGCGAAGATGAGGCTCACCGGGGTGAAGAGGCGCTCGAAGTTGGGCTTCGCGAGGATCGCGCCATCGGCGAGTTCCGCGATGCGCCACTGGTCGTTGGAGTCCTGAGCAAGAGTGAAGGTAAGCGTCTCGCGCGTGCCGTCAGCGGCCTCGGTGAGACGGCCCGAATCATCGAGAGTGGCGAGCACGGGGACGTCGTACGTCATCGTGTTTGTGTCCACGTCAAAGTTGGTCTCGACGGCGCCGGAATCGAAGACCGTGACGTTGGCGGTTGGGTCCCACGTGGCCGCAGCCTCCGATGTCAGATACTCGCGAGCCACGGTGAAGTCGCTGTCGAAGCCCGCGGATGAGGCGATGACGAAGCCGTTGACGATGCCTGACGGGGTGTCGTCTTTGCGCGGGCCCTCAGCGATGGGGACCACGGGATCGGACGACGAGACCACGCCATCGCCTTCGTTCACCGGTCCCGAGGAAGGAATGGACGTGCACGCCGCCAAACCGAGCACCGCGGCGGTGAGGGTAGCGACCAAGGCCGCGTAGCGTCGGGCCGTCATGAGCTGGTCTCCGTGAACTCTTCGTCGTCGCGAACCGCGAGGCCCTCTGCGGTGCCGAGCGCCTCGAACTCGCTTTCGCGCATGGCGAGCGGGAGCGGCGCGTCTTGCCCAAGGCCGCGAGAGGTGCGCGGCAAGAGCAGGCGGAAGCTGGCGCCCTTGCCGGGGCGACCCCACGCCTCGAGCTTGCCGCCGTGTAAGCGGGCGTCCTCGCGTGCGATGGACAGGCCAAGACCTGTGCCGCCCATGGTGCGCGCGCGGGCGGCGTCGGCGCGCCAGAAGCGGTCAAAGACGCGATCCACCTGTTGGGCCGTGAGGCCGATTCCGTAATCGCGCACCACCACGGCCACAGCGCGCCCGTTCGAGCCCACGGCAACGTCCACCGGGTGATCCTGCGCGTGCTCTACGGCGTTAGACAGCAGGTTGCGCACGATGCGGCCAACGCGGGGGCGGTCGATCGAGGCCACGTGCTCGCCCTCGGCGATCCACAGGCGCACCTCCACGCCAACGTTGGCGGCGGCGTGTGCGATCGCGTCTGCCTCGTCGCGCACCACGTCCGCAACGGAAATGTCCTCGAACTCAAGGCGCGCGGCGCCAGCATCGATGCGGCTGATCTCGAGAAGGTCGGCGAGGAGGGTCTCGAAGCGGTCAAGCTGCCCGCTCAGCAGTTCAGCAGAGCGAGCCACCTCAGGCGGGAAGTCCTGTCGAGCGTCATAGAGAACGTCCGACGCCATGCGCACCGTGGTGAGGGGCGTGCGCAGCTCGTGGGAGACGTCGGAAACGAAGCGCCGTTGGAGACGGCTGAGCTCCTCCATGCGCGTGATCTGGCGCTGCAACGACTCCGCCATCTCGTTGAAGGTGCGAGCAAGAGTGGCCATCTCGTCATTGCCGCGCACCGTCATGCGTTCGCTCAAACGGCCCTCTGCCAGGCGCGATGCCACGCGCGCGGCGTCACGGACGGGCCGCACCGCCTGCTGGCCAACCCACCAGGTCATGAACACGACGAGAGCAACGAGCATGCCCGCACCAAGCCCAAGCACGCGCTGGATAAGCGTGAGGGTCTGCTCCTCGTCCGCGAGCGAATAGATGAAGTACAGCTCCCACTCCCCTGCAGCCCTAATGTCGAGCGTGCTGCCCACGGTGACGGCCGGGGTGCCATCCGGCAGCGCCACGAACTGCCACGGTTGTGTGACGCCCTCCTGCACCGCGTCCCGCATCTCAGGCGTGATGACGTTCACGATCTCCTGGTTGGGAGCCTGAGTGCCGATGGGCACGTCCGAGCTGTTCTGCGGATTCTCGATCAGCACCGTGTAGCGGTCCTCGCCGCCCGCTACGGAGAACTTGGCGGCGATATCGACCACCAGTTGGGTGAGGTCTGCAGGGCCCTCGGCAGGCGAGGCGTCAATATCCGCCTGTGCGCTCGCGACGTCCTGCGCGCTCTGTTGCAGGATGCGGTCAACCCTGGTCTCTACGAGGCCATCGCGGATCTGCGAGGTCACGTAGGCACCGAGCAGGGCCACGGTGCCGAGGCCGATCACGAGGGTGGTGACGACCACCCTGAACATGAGCGATCGGCGCCACCGCCCGGCGAAGCGGCGCGGCTGCGCGGCCGCCGCAGCTCCCACCGAGCGCTTGCGCGCACTCACGACGACACGCCACCGGCCTTGTAGCCAACGCCGCGAACCGTCACGACGATCTCAGGGTTCTCGGGGTCGCGCTCGATCTTGGCGCGCAAGCGCTGAATGTGGACGTTGACGAGCCGCGTGTCCGCCGCGTGGCGGTAGCCCCACACGTCCTCGAGCAGCACTTCGCGCGTGAACACCTGGCCGGGCGAGCGCGCGAGCGTGACGAGCACATCGAACTCGAGCGGGGTGAGCTGAATGACCTCGCCGTCTCGCGTGACGCGATGACCGGTGACGTCGATCTCAAGGTCTCCAATGCGCACTACGGAAGGGGCGGCGGAGTCGTTGCGGCGGAGGCGAGCACGCACCCGGGCAATGAGCTCTCGCGGCTTGAAGGGCTTTGGCACGTAGTCGTCGGCACCGGACTCGAGCCCAAGCACCACGTCCACCGTGTCCGACTTCGCGGTCAGCATGATGATGGGCACCCCAGACTCGGCGCGGATGTCACGGCAGATGTCGATGCCGCTGCGCCCAGGCAACATGAGGTCGAGCAGCACCACATCGGGATGCGTCTCACGGAAGATGTCGAGCGCTTTGTCGCCGTGATCGCAGAACTCCGTCTCGAAGCCGTCGGCTCGCAAAACGATGCCAATCATCTCCGCCACTGCCGGGTCATCGTCGACCACCAAGATTCGTGCCGTCATGCGGATATTATGCCCAGCAAGGCACGGCAATAGGCTCGTGCACCAACCGGGGGCCTGGCAGCAAGGGCCGCGTCAGGGAGGACTCAGCGTGAACGACGCCGCAGGCGGTCAGGATTGGGCCATGCCGGGAGGCTCCAGCGAACCCGCTCTTGGGCAGGTGCCCGACGCTGTTTCAGCTCCGTATTCCGCGCCAGGCCCTGCGGTGCTCACCGCGGTAGCACCGGCCCAAGCGATTCCCACCTATCGCTCGTGGCAACCGGGAATCATCCCGCTGCGCCCGATGGGCTTTGGCGAGTTCATCTCCGTTCCCTTCAAGGCGATGCGCTACAACAGGGCCGTGGTGCTCGGCGGACCGTTGCTGTGTGTTGGCGCCTCGATGCTCATCACGGCCGCCGCGCTGTGGCTCGCCTTCACCGATCCCTCGCTTGGGCTCGTGTCGCCAACGGATCAGTTCTCTGGGGTGCAGTCCTCGACGGTCATCGTTGGCATCATCGCGCTGCTTGCTGTGGTGCTCGCGGATGCGCTCTCGTGCGCGTTGCTGGCGCCGGGCGTGGCGCGCGCGGTGCTCGGAGAGCGCATCACGGTTGGCGACGCATTCAAGGCGATGGGGCCCCGCGTGGGGCAGCTGTTGCTCTTGTGGCTGATGTCGACGGCGGTGCTGACGCTCGCCTTGGGGCCCGGGCTGGTCATGTGGATCTTGGGCATCCAGGCTGGGGACGACGCGCTCATGGGCATCGGATTCTTGCTCATGATGGTGCTCGGCCTCGCCGTCGGCCTTCCCGTGTACATCATCACGGCGATCGCGCGCTGCGTGATCATGCTCGAGCGCACGGGGGCGATCGGTTCCGTGCGCCGCACCGTTGGACTCATCAAGGGCCGGTTCTGGTGGTCGGTGCTGATCATCTTCGTGACTGGGATGATCATCGGCTTCATCACCGGTGTGGTGCAGCAGCTCATGTCCTTCGTGGCGATGATTGCCCTGGTACTTGGCTTCACGGGCGAGTGGGTGGGCATCGCGGTTGGCGTTGGCGTCATCGTCCTGAGCCTCGTGGTGACCTACGTCTTCACCTATGCCTACATGGGAAGCGTGTATGCGCTCGTGTACATCGATGCGCGCATTCGCCATGAGGGCTTTGACCTTGACCTGGCGCGCGCAGCAGAGGCGCGGCACTCCTGACATGCGGTTCGACGTGCCGGTGGATCCGGATGCAGAGACCGCTCGCGAGTGGGCGCGGGAAGAGCTCGCCAAATCCGAGTACACGCAAGGCACCGGCACCAACTACCTGCAGCGATTCTTCGACTGGATCAACAACATCATCGAGAACCTCGGCAACGGCTTTGGTGGAACCGGCGGCGGGTGGGGTCCCGTCATCGCCGTGGTCATCGGCATCGCACTTCTCGCCGTGATCGTGTGGATCGTCGTGGGCCCGCTGCGGCGCTCGCGCAGGGCGCGGGCGGTGGACGAGGAACTCGGTGACCTCGCGCTCACCGCCGCTGACCTGTTGGCAACCGCTGCGGCGGCGGCAAGGGCAGGAGACTGGAACACCGCGGTCATCGAGGCGTATCGCTCCCTCATCCGCTCGCTCGCCGAGCGCGAGATCATCGACGCCAAGCCGGGCATGACGGCCTTCGAGGCGGCGCTTGTCACGTCAGAAGCGGTGCCCGCGATGGCTCGCGACATTCACGAAGACGCCGATGTCTTTGACGCCGTGCGCTACGGACACCTCACGGCGAATCGCGAGCATTACGAGCACGTGCTCGCTACTCGCGACGCCGCCCGCAAGGCCCGCGCGGAGGTACCCGCGTGACCACGTCCGTGTACACAGCCCCCGGCAAGACGGAGAGCATCGGATCACGTGCCTCCAGGAGCCGGTGGTGGCTCATCGGGATCGGGATGGTGGTGGTGCTCATCGCGATCGTCGCGCTCACGTCCCGGCCAACGGACTACCGGGACCTGTCCATCGAGAACTCCACGGACAACGGCAGCAGGGCCGTCGCCCAGATCCTTGGCGACCAGGGCGTGTCGCTGCGACAGTTCGACGCCTTGGGGCGCGTGTTCGTCGCGGAACCCTCCACCACCACGCTCGTGATCGCCGGCGCGGAATACCTCACGGACGCCCAAGTGGCGTCGATCCTCAAGTACGACGGCGACATCCTCTTCATCGGCGCCTCGTCCTCGCTCATGGACGCGCTGGATCCCGCGATCGCCGTCTCCTACGAGTTCCTCCCCGAGACGGTCGATGCCGCGTGTGCTGACCCTGACGCGGTCGCCGCGGAGCGGGCCCGGGTTGAGTACACGGGGCTGCAGGCGGTTGACGACACCGACGCCGAGCTGTGCTTCCTGAACCGCTCCGACGTAGCAGGAATGGCCGTGATCACCGCGGGTGACCACACGCGCACCGTGGTCACCAATCCGCGCATCTACCAAAACGAGTTCCTGCTCAACGACGGCAACGCGGCGCTCGCGCTACGCACGGCGGGACACCACGAGAACGTGGCCTGGTACATCGCGGACGGCTACGACTCCACGCTCCTTGGCGGCGGAGGCGAGGCGCCAACCAGTGTGGAGAACCTCCCCGACTTCCTGCCCCCAGGATTCGGCACCGCCGTGTACGCGCTCGGCCTCGCCGCGCTCGTTGCCGCCCTGTGGAGGGGCCGACGCTTCGGTCCCCTTGCCGTCGAGCCGTTGCCTGTGGTGGTGAGCGCCTCGGAAGCGACGCGCGGCAGGGCGCGCCTGTACCGGCGAGCACGCGCGTACGGCCGGGCAACGGCCGCGCTGCGCGCGGCGGCGGCGCGGCGCATTGGCGTCCGGTTAGGCGTGCCGCGCACCACGGAGCGCGAAGGCATGGTCGCCGCAATCGAGCGCGTCACCACGCGCTCGCCGCAAGAGATCGCCCGAATTCTGTACGGACCAGCGCCCACGAGCGAGGCGCAAATGCTTGACATCGTCAACCAACTCGATGCTCTTGAAGGAGAGGTGCACACGTCGTGACAGAGAACCCCACCCCGCAGGATGAGCCAACACCAGAGGCGGCGGCCGAGCCTGCGCCTGAGGTAACTGCCGAGCCGGAGCCAGCCACGCCGTCGGACGTGCCAACGGGACCGCGCGCCGTACTTGGCGCCTTGCGCAGCGAGCTAGGCAAGGCCGTGGTTGGCCAGGACCAGGTGGTAACCGGCCTGGTTATCGCCCTGTTGTGCAAGGGGCACGTGCTCATGGAGGGCGTACCGGGCACCGCGAAGACGCTCATGGTGCGGTCGCTTGCGCACACGCTCGACATGGAGTTCACGCGGCTGCAGTTCACGCCCGACCTCATGCCGGGCGACGTCACGGGCTCGCTCATCTACGACGCGCGCACGGCCGCGTTCTCGTTCCGTGAAGGCCCCGTGTTCACCAACTTGCTGCTCGCCGACGAAATCAACCGCACGCCCCCCAAGACGCAAGCGGCGCTGCTCGAGGCAATGGAAGACCGCACGGTCACGGTGGACGGCGAGACGCGCCAACTGCCGGATCCGTTTGTGGTGATCGCCACCCAAAACCCCGTGGAGTACGAGGGCACCTATCCCCTTCCGGAGGCGCAACTTGACCGCTTCCTGCTCAAGGTGGTGGTGGGGCTGCCGACGCGTGAGGCCGAGGCGCAGGTGGTGCGCAGGCACGCATCGGGCTTCAGCCCGCGGGACCTCCGGGCGGCCGGGCTCACCGTTGTGGCGTCTCCCGCGGACATCGAGGCGGCGCGCGCGGAGGTTGCGGCCGTCGAGATCTCCGACGACGTGGTCGCGTACATCGTGGACATCTGCCGGGCCACGCGTGACGCTCCTTCCGTGTCGCTCGGCGCCTCGCCGCGTGCGGCTGCCGCCCTCATGACCACCTCTCGCGCGTGGGCGTGGATGCGTGGGAGGGACTTCGTGTCACCCGATGACGTCAAGGCGCTTGCCGCTTGGACGCTCGCGCACCGCATCTCGGTGCGGGCGGAGGCCGAACTTGAGGGCGTGACGGCCACCGCGGTGCTCACCAACGTGCTCGCCTCGGTGCCGGTGCCGCGCTGACATGTTCATCACTGGTTGGACCGTGCTGCTCGCGGTACTCGGAGCGATACCGGCGGCGTTGACGCAACAGCGCAACGTCGCGTGGTTCTGGGTGCTTGGGGTGGCGGTGCTCGTGGCTCTCGACGTGTGGATCGCGCCGTCGCCGCAGCGCATTGGGGCAAAGCGGCGCGTGCCCGCGTCCGTGCGCCTCACCGAGTCCACCACGGCCAAGCTTGACCTCATCAACATCGGCAAGCGCCGCGTGCGCGGGGCCGTTCGCGACGCGTGGCAGCCCTCCGCGGGGGCCAGCGACACGCGGCACGCTTTCTCACTGGCTCCCGGTGAGGCCCTGCCACTCACCACCGAACTCACGCCCACGCGGCGCGGTGACCGCAAGAGCGTTGGCGTGACCATTCGCACCTATGGCCCGCTGCGCCTCGCGGGCCGCCAGCGCACCATGCCGCTCATTGACACGCTGCGGGTGCTTCCCGAGTTCAAGTCCAGGCGGCACTTGCCGTCACGGCTTGCGCGCTTGCGGGAGATCGACGGGCGCACGGCGGTGCAGCTCAAGGGCGCTGGCTCGGAATTCGATTCGCTGCGCGAATACGTGATCGGCGACGACGTCCGCACCATTGACTGGCGCGCCACCGCGCGAAGGGCGGACGTGGTGGTCAAGACGTTCCGTCCGGAACGCGACCGCCGCGTGTTCATCGTTCTCGACACCTCTCGCATGTCCGCAGGACGCGTGGGTGGCATGCCGCGCCTCGATGCCTCCATCGAGGCGACGCTGCTCCTGGCCGCGCTTGCCTCGCGCGCGGGCGACCGTGTGCAGGTCTCCGCGTTCGACCGCGAGGAGCAGGCTCGCGCGGCAGCCACCACGGGTGCCGCACTCATGACGCGCCTCGCCACCTCCCTGGCTCCCGTGGAGTCACGGCTCGTGGAACCCGACTGGCCCGCGGTTGCGCGGCTCACGCGCGAGCGGCTGTCGCAGCGCGCGCTCGTGGTGCTGCTGACCACCGTGGAGGTCTCTGCCATCGACTCCGGGCTGCTCGAGGCCACCGCGGCGCTCGCGCACCGGCACCAGGTAGTGGTGGCGTCTGTCGCGGACCCGGATGTCGAAGACCTGCTGCTCACTCGCGGCTCCGTCGAGGCCGTCTACGGGGCCGCGGCGGCGGCGCGCTCTGGGATCGAGGTGGACGCGGTTGGCGCTCGCCTGCGGTCCCTTGGCGCCGACGTGCTCACCGCCCTGCCCGACGACCTGGCCCCCGTGCTTGCCGATCGCTACCTCGCGCTCAAGGCCGCGGGGAAGTTGTAGGCGAGGGGGACGCCCGCTACCCCACCCACCGCGAACACCTGTCCACACACGGCCAATGCCTGTCCACACAATTCCGGGAGTCTCCGCGGGGCACATGTGATCTACCAGGGACGTCACAATCCTGACGCGCGCAAGCGTCAGGATTGTGTGGAGGGGCGTTCGGCGTGTGTGGAGGGGTGATCGGGAGAAGAGCTAGCCCACCACCGGGGCGAGCTCTGTGGCGAAGTCGCCCTCGACGTCGCCGGTGACGCCCTCGCGTGCGGCAGCACGGCCCCCAACGAACACGTACGCCCAGAAGGCCGCGCACGCGATGATCCCAATCACGATCTTGAGCCACCACGGCATCGACGACGGCGTCACGAATCCCTCGATGAGGCCTGATGCGAACAAGGCGAGCGCCAGCCCAATCCCCACCGCGAACGTCACGCGTCCCTCTTCCGCGAGCGCCTGGCCGCGTGAGCGCTTCCCCGGCACGAGCATCACCCAGAACAGCCGCAGCCCGGCACCTGCGGCAACGAACACCGCGCTGAGCTCGAGCAGGCCGTGGGGGATGATCAGGGAGAAGAAGACGTCGAGGCCGTTCGCCTCGGCCATGATCGCGCCCGCAACGCCCAACTGGATCACCGTGTTGTACATGAGCATGAGAGGCAGATACGCGGTGATACCAAAGGCGAGGCACAGCAACGCGAGCCACGCATTGTTGGTCCACACCTGGGCGGCGAAAGACTCGTTGGAGTAGTCGGTGTAGTAGCTCGCGAAGGCCTCGTTGGCGAACTCTGCGCGAGATTGCGCGTCACCGACGAGCTCTAGCGAATCCGGATGGTTGAGCGTCCACCACCCCGCGATGAACGAGCACACGAGCACCACGAGCGAGACAGTGACGCCCCACCACCGCACGCGATAGAGGCCGGCGGGCAACGTGCGCGCGAAGAAGCGTCGGAAGTCACCCGTGGCGGATCCATGGGACCCGGTGAGCCACACGCGCGCCTGCGCCAAGAGCACGGACAGGCGAGAGATGAGGCTTGGCTCAGGGGCCGCGGACCGCACCGCGGAGAGATCGCCGGCGGTGGACTGATACAGGCGAGTGAGCTGATCGGCCTCCGCCCCGGTGAGCTTGCGACTCCTGGACAGCTGCTTCAGCTGCGCCCAGCGCTCTTCACGCACGGCGCTAAAGGAATCAATGTCCACGCCGCTACGATGCCATAACAACCGCTAGATGGAGGGGTCTTGAGCGACGCGGACGAGATTCTCATTGGTGAGGGGGTTGCGCTCGAGTCGGGCGCGGCGCCCGTCACGCTGCGCATGCTGTCTGGCTTGCTCGACGTCGCCATCACGTTTGCCGCGCTCTACTTCGCCTTCGCGGTCTTCGACGCCATCCCGTTCAACCTCAACGACGCCTGGTTGGGGGCCATCTCCATCCTCATCACCTTCACGTGCCTCGTGTTCCTCCCGATGACCGTGGAGACGCTCACACGCGGCAAGTCGCTGGGGCGGCTCGCGGTTGGGCTGCGCACGGTGCGCGACGACGGAGGCCCCATCACGGTGCGCCACGCGTTCATCCGCGCCCTCGTTGGCGTTGTCGAGATCTACATGACCGCGGGCATGCTCGCCGTTGGTACGTCGATGCTCTCGTCGCGCGGAAAACGCATCGGCGACTATCTCGCCGGCACGTACTCCATGCGCACCCGTGGCGGGGGCCAGCGCCTCGCGCCGCTCATGATGCCGCCGCACCTCGCCCATTGGGCCAACACCGCGGACATAGCGCGCCTGCCCGATTCTCTCGCGCTCACCGGCCGCCTCTTCCTTGGTCGCGCGGCGAGCATGCGCCCCGAATCTCGCGACCGCATCGGCCGCCAAATCGCAGCCCAAGTTGGCCAGTACGTCTCGCCTCCCCCGCCTCCTGGCACCCACCCCGAATACTTCCTCGCCGCGGTGCTCACGTCACGCAGGGACCGTGAGTACGCACAGGAGGTCTCGCGGCTTCGCCGGGCCGACGCTGAGACGGCTCGAGTAGGAGCGCTCCCCTACGGCGTGGTGGACGCCGAGAAATAGACCCGGCCCCAGCGTCGGCCGCCCATGCTCGTGACAAACAAGGGCCTCTGGGGCTCATCTGCACAAAGTGACGGCATATCCGCGTACCAGGACCACATAGGTCACATGCGTCACTGAGACCCTTGGTTGTCTCTCAGTAGCGGTAGTGGTCTGCCTTGTACGGGCCCTCCACCGGAATGCCGATGTAGTCGGCCTGATCCTTGCTGAGCTCCGTGAGCCGCACGCCCAGCGCGTCGAGGTGCAGTCGCGCAACATGCTCGTCCAGGACCTTGGGCAGCCGGTGGACGCCAAGCGGGTACGAGGCAAGGTTGGTCCAAAGCTCTATCTGCGCGAGCACCTGGTTGGTGAACGAGGTGCTCATAACAAACGAGGGGTGGCCCGTGGCGTTACCGAGGTTCATGAGGCGGCCCTCGCTCAGCACGATGATGCTGTGGCCGTCAGGGAAAATCCACTCGTCTACCTGGGGCTTCACGGGCTGGTGCTTGGCGCCGGAGCGCGCAAGGCCCGCCATGTCGATCTCGTTGTCGAAGTGGCCCACGTTGCCCACGATGGCCTTGTCCTTCATCGCCGCCATGTGCTCGATGCGGACGATGTCCTTGTTGCCCGTGGTGGTGATGAAGAAGTCCGCGCGGTCCACATAGTCCTCGATGCGCGCCACCTCGTAGCCGTCCATGACGGCCTGCAGCGCGCAGATGGGATCCACCTCGCTCACGATGACGCGGGCGCCCTGGCCGCGCAGCGCCTCCGCCGCACCCTTGCCCACGTCCCCGTATCCCGCGACGAACGCGACCTTGCCTCCCATGAGCACGTCCGTGGCACGGTTGAGGCCGTCCGGAAGCGAGTGGCGGATGCCGTAGCGATTGTCGAATTTGGACTTGGTGACCGAATCGTTGACGTTGATCGCCGGGAACAGCAACTGGCCGCGCGCGTGCATCTGGTCAAGACGGTGCACCCCCGTGGTCGTCTCTTCGGAGACGCCAACGATGCCGGCAGCCATGCGCGTGAAACGCGTTGGGTCTGCGGCGAGCGAGCGACGCAGCACCGCGCGCATCGCCTCGAGCTCGGCGTTGTAGTTGGGGTCCTCCTCCTCAAGGGCCGACGGCACGGCCCCCTCACGCTCGTACCTCACCCCTTCGTGGACAAGGAGGGTGGCGTCGCCTCCGTCGTCGAGGATGATCGTGGGCCCGTCGTGGCCCTCCCACGTGAGGATGCGGTCCGTGTAGTCCCAGTATTCGGCGAGAGTCTCGCCCTTGACGGCGAAGACGGGCACTCCGTCGGGCGACGAGAACGTGCCGCGCCCCACGACGATTGCCGCCGCTGCGTCGTCCTGCGTGGAGAAGATGTTGCACGAAGCCCAGCGCACGTCGGCGCCGAGCGCGGTGAGCGTCTCGATCAGCACGGCCGTCTGCGTCGTCATGTGCAGAGAGCCCGCGATGCGGGCACCCGCGAGAGGTTGCGCCTCGCCAAAGTCCCGGCGCAGGGCCATGAGGCCCGGCATCTCCTGCTCGGCGAGGCGAATCTGGTGGCGTCCGGCCTCGGCAAGGGACAGGTCAGCGACAACGTGTTCGGTCATGGGGACAAGTCTCCCATTGCGCGCGGAGGTCTTCGCCCCGCGCTCGGCGCGCGCGAGTTAGCGGTCCAGCACCAGCACGAGGCGGCGCAGGGCGTCAGCCATCGCGAGCAGCTGGCCCGCCTCTTCGTCGGCGCCGCGTTCGCGCTTCCACTGGGACACGGCCTCGTAGGTGCGGGCCTGCGCAAGCGCAAGAACCTTCACCCCGTCGAGGGTCTCTCCGGATGTTGCCGGGGTGGTGGAGCTTGCCTGCCAGTGCTCGAGCTCGGAGGACCCAAGGTCATCACAATTGCCGCGATGCCCATGGGAGAGGTGACAACGAAGTGGGCGGCCACTCGGGCCTCCAGAGACATCGACCACGCGGCCACACACGGGCCACGCGAGGGCGGCCGGTGGGGTGAGCCTGCGGAACGGCAGCGCCGTGGCGGCATCCTCGTCGATCACCAGGTCCATGTGCCCTCCGTCGCGCTCGCGTGGCGCGTCCTCGCGCCTCTCGCCAGCCTGGCAGAAATGCGAACTTTGTGTCGAGGTCCGCTTTGGCGGATTTGTCACACCTCGTGCGGGGGCGCTCCAAGGTCGTCGGCGTCCTGGCCAACGACGCCCGCCTCGCGGCGAACGTCGGGCTCGAGGAAGATCAACCGCACCGCCGGTACGGCGGCGCGGATCGCGGCCTCCGCACGATCAGCCTGCGCGGCGTGCTCGGCGACCGTAGCGTCGGGCCGTTGCGCCACCTTTGCCGTGACCAGGATGTCCTCGGGCCCAAGGTGCACCGTGCGCATGTGAATGACGTCGTCAAAGCCTTCCGCGGCGAGGGCCGCCGTGATCGCGGCGACGTCTTCCTCGGTTGCGGACTCGCCGAGCAGCATGTTCTTGGTCTCTCGCCCAAGGACGGCCGCGATGGCGCACAGCAGCAGGCCGATCATCGCCGCGCCGAGCGCGTCCCAGCGGCCGTCGTGCGTGATGAGCGTCATCGAGACGCCGAACAGCGCAAACACGAGGCCGAGCAGCGCACCGAAGTCCTCGAGCAGAATCACGGGCAGCTCTGGCGAGCGCGACTTCTCGATGAAGCGCCGCCACGAGAGCCCGCGGCGCACCTTGTTGGACTCGTGAATGGCAGTGCGGAAGCTGTAGGACTCGAGGCCGATCGCCACCACGAGCACCACGATGGGCACCCACCGCCACGAGTCGATGGGGTGGGGATCGTGGAACTTGTGCCATGCCTCGTACAGCGCGAACAGGCCACCAACGGTGAACAGCACGATCGCCACGAGGAACGCGTAAAGGTACCGCGTACGTGCGTAGCCGAACGGGTGCTCCCTATCCGCCACCCGCCGCGCTCGCTTGCCGCCCACGAGCAGCAGCACCTGATTGCCGGAATCGGCGACGGAGTGAATCGCCTCCGCGAGCATCGACGATGCGCCGGTGAGCGCGAACGCCGCGAACTTCGTCACCGCGATGCCGATGTTGGCGCTTAGCGCCGCGACGACGGCCTTGGTGCCACCCTCTGTGGACATTTAGCCCTCCCTGATGATCGCGAGCGCGCGATCCCTGATCTGCTCCATCACCGCGTGGTCCGCGGCCTCGACGTTAAGCCTCAGCAACGGCTCGGTGTTGGACGAACGCACATTGAGCCACCAGCGCGGCTCGGCGTCCCAATGGTCGATCGTCACGCCATCGAGCTCGTCAATGGCGCTCCCGTCCGCGAGCGCGGACACCACGCGCGCGGTCGCCTCGCGCGCGTCCGTCACCACAGAATTGATTTCGCCCGACGCTGCGTACGGCGAGTATTCGGCGAGCAGTTCGCTGAGGGGCTGGGTTTGGGCGCCGAGCGCGGCGAGCACGTGCATCGCGGCGAGCATCCCGGAGTCCGCGTAGAAGAAGTCGCGGAAGTAGAAGTGGGCGGAGTGCTCGCCACCGAACACGGCGTTGAGGCGCGCCATGTCCGCCTTGATGAAGCTGTGGCCAACACGGGAGCGGACGGGCGTGGCACCGGCTGCTGTCAGCAGCTCGGGGACGGCGCGTGACGAGATCAGGTTGTGAATCACCGTGGGCGCGTCATCGCGCGCGGCCTCGCGCAGGCCAACGAGGCACGTGATCGCCGACGCAGGCACCACCTCGCCGCGCTCGTCCACGACGAAGCAGCGGTCCGCGTCTCCGTCAAAGGCGAGGCCGATGTCGGCGCCGTGCTCCTTGACCGCGGCCTGGAGGTCGCGGAGGTTCTCTGCGTCGAGTGGGTTGGGCTCGTGGTTGGGGAAGGTGCCGTCGAGTTCAAAGTACAGCGGGACGATCTCGAGCGGGAGCCGCGGAAGGCCAGCCTCGGTGCCGAGCACTGCGGGGACCGTATAGCCGGCCATCGCATTCGCGGCATCGACCACCACGCGAAGCGGCCGGATCCCCTCAAGGGGCACCAACGAGCGCAAGAAGGAGCCGTACTCGCCGATCATCTCGCGCGAGGTCACCGAGCCGGGCTCCTCCACCTGAGCCACGCCCTCGGCGAGCAACTGCGAGGCCCTGGAGCGAACGTCGGCCAGGCCGCTGTTCTCGCCAACCGCGCGCGCTCGAGAACGGCATAACTTCATGCCGTTGTACTTGGCCGGGTTGTGGCTCGCCGTGACCATCACGCCTGGTACATCGAGCACTCCGGACGCGTGGTAGAGACCGTCGGTGGAGCACAGGCCAATGTCAACGACGTCCACTCCGCGGGACGTGAGGCCCGCCGCAACGGCCGCCGCAAGCCCCGGACCGCTGTCCCGCATATCGTGGCCGATCGCCACGTGCCGCGCGCCGTCAGGGATCACGATCTCGTCGGCGAAGGCGGCACCGATGGCCACCGCAACCTCGTCGGTCAGGTCCTCGCCAACAACGCCGCGGACGTCATAAGACTTGATGAGCTGGGAAAGATCGGGGGCCGAGTGCACGGCTCAAGGTTATCGGCTCGCCACACGCCTCCACCCCCCTTTGTGTGTGCGTGAGCACCACATATGGGCTCCACACCGGCCGCATGTGTGTCGTAGCGTCACGGTCTTGGCGTGCCGCGACCCGGACGGCACGCGGCCGTCTCCCCGAGAACTGGCGCTCACGCACACACAGGAGCGCTGCCACCTCCGAAAGTGGTGCTCACGCACACACACGAGGGGGTTAGGAATCAGCGGAGACTACGCGGAGGTGGCCTCTGCGGGGTTCAGACGCGAGCGGGGGGCGCACCACGACCTCCTCCACCATGGGCGGGGTCCCCGCCTGGCGCACCGCGCGCGCGAGCGCATCAAGATCATCGTCGCTGGGCCCGCGTTCCACCAGCTCTTGGTGAATGTGCACCACGTCCCAGCCGCGCGGGGCCGTGAAGCGGTCCGCGTGGTGGGCGCAAAGGTCGTACGCATGGGGCTCCGCATGGGCGGACAACTGGCCAACCACAACGGTCTGATCGTCGTACACGTACGTGAGGGTCGCCGCGGCCGCAAGCGAGCATGACGGACGGGAACACTGGCGTACGGAGATCACGCTGTGGACGTTACCTCGCGGCCTTGAGCGGGAGGGGGTGCCACGCCGCGATAGCCTGGCGAACATGACCCGCAGAGACCGCCACGACCGCGGACTGCGCCGCCCGCTTCATCCGCTCGGCTCGCCTGGATCGCTCAGCAGGGGCGAGATCTTTGACGACCTCGTGCTGGAGGGCGCGGAGCGCCTCGAGGGCCGCTGGGGCAACGAGTGGGGGCGCCTCGAGTTCGGCACCGAAGACGTGCCGCCGTCGGAGCCGTCGCCGTGGGAGCGCGGGGTGCCGCTTGGACGGCTGTTCCCCGCTGACCTTGGCCAGACGGCGCGCATCGTGCTCTACCGGCGGCCCATCGAGCAGCGCTGCGAGCCGCAGGAACTGCCGTCGTTGGTGCGCGACGTGCTCGCCGAGCACGTGGGCTACCTGCTGGGAAAACCGCCGGAGGACATCGACCCCGACTACGGCGCGGGCACGTAGGGCCGCTGCACCACCGTCACGTCCACGTCATCGATCGTGGTGCGCACGGGCGCGAATGCCGTGATGAAGTCCCCGTCTTCCGCGAGCACGGACCACACGAACCGGCCTTGGGCGGTCAGTACCGCTCCGGCCGCAGCGGTCACCGGGAGCTCCACCACCCCGCCCTCCGCGATTTCCGCGGTTGCGACGGTTCTGCCCTCGCCGTCGGTCAGCGTGAACGTGCCGCGCTTTGGGGCGTACACCACCACGTGCTGGGAATAGCCGACGGCCACGGCGGCTCGTTCCTCCGCGTCGCCTACCGCTTGGGCTGGCACCCATCGCAACTCGCTCGCGGTGGCGCCGGCTACCCCGGCGCTCGCGGCTCGCGTCCGTGTCATGACCGCCGCAGCGGCAACCGGCGCGTTCGCCGAGATGACGACGGTTCCCACATCCACCGCGGGGATAGGCACTTCCACGACCACCCCGGCCTCTATCTCGAGGGAGGCGACTCCGCGCCACGTCGCGGGGCCATCAGGAGTGGCTAGGGTCATCGACACCCGAGCGCCCTCGGGGGCCACGATCCGAACGATGCCAGATTGCCCTGCGGAGCCATCGGTGCCCACTCCCGCGATCGCGAGTTCCTCTCCCAGCACGGAGGGAGCGCCCCAGTCGGTACCCACGGGCTGGAACCCATCGAGGCGAGAATCCTGCAGCGCGGCCACCACTCCGGTTCCCGTTGCGGTCACGTGAACGGCGAGTTCGGAGACGTCCACCGCGACTCCCTCGAGGAGCACCTCTTGCTGAGAGTCGGGGCCGATCGCCACCGTGCGAGAGTCGAGTTCGCCGAGCGCGCCGTGAGCAACCACCTTGGCCTCCACGGCCGTCGCCGCGGGGTTGGTGAGCACGAGGCGAGCGCTCGCCCCCACCGTGGTGGCGCCAGCAACGATCCACTGATCCGTCTGCGGAGTGCCGCACGTCAGTGCAGCAAGCCCCGTGATGTCACCACCCGTGACGCGCTCAACCTGCGCGCCGAGCGCCGCGTCAGACGCCTTTCCGTTGTCGACGTTCCGGATGTCTCCGTCGAGGTACGTCTTGCGAGTGACCCCGGTGGCGGCACCGCCGAGTTCGGGATCGGCGCCCGTGCCGCCCGCGGGCGTCACGAGCGGGCCGGGGCACGCGGTGTCGAGCCGCGCGGGCGTCACGGGGACTGTCACACCCGCGCTGAGCGGCACCTCTGCTGGAGCGAGCGTGGCACCCCACCACACGGCGCCCAACGCGGCGGCGAACGCGATCACGGAGAAGATGATGCGGCGGATCATGCTCGGCCCCCCAGCATGCGGCGGTCGAAGAAAGGAAGCGCGGCGAGCAGCGAGAGCCCACACGCCACGGCAGCTGCCCACCACCAGCGTCGGTACTCGGTGTCGTCGAACCGCACGTCCAACTCGCCACCGCCTGCGGGAACGGTAAAGGCCTGCCTGCCGAGATCATCGTCGACGGCGTCGAGCGTGCGGCCGTCGAGGGTGGCGGCCCAGCCACGGTCCGCCGGCGCGGCGATGACGAGCGTGCCCGCCTGTTGAGCGGTGAGGCGCGCGGCGCCCTCAGCGCCGTCCCACGCCACGGCAACGCTCGCGTCGTCGGTGGTCACCCACGCGCGCGAGACAGCGTCCCCGTCTCGCGTAACCCGGTAGGCGGTGCCGAGCCCGCTTGCGCCCATCAGCTCAAGGGAGTCCACTTGCGACAGCCCTGCCAGGGCGCGGCTCGAGTCCGGCGTCACAACGATGACGCCGATGCCCCACGCGGCAAGTTCGGAATCGGCCCCTATACCTGCCGCAACGAGCGTCCCGACGGCCTCGGCGAGGTCGTCTGGCGATGGCAGCGACGTGGCGGCGGGACGCGCAAGGGGGGCGCCGGACGATGAGAAGCCCGCGTTGCCCCACACCACCACCGAGCCATCCGCGGTCAGCACGGAGTAAGCCACTCCGCCGTCGATGTCGCTGAGCGTGAGGACGCGCTCCGAGGCAGGCGGTTCGAGTTCGAGGGCCGCGACGAGCGGAAGCACATTGACGTCGGTGCCCTCGACGTCGCCGGCGAGTGGCCGGCCCGGCCAGGACCAGGCGGTGGCGGACACGAGCACCGCACCAGCCGCGGCGCCCACGGCCG
>NZ_JASGEO010000002.1:0-91482 GCF_049841215.1 Demequina sp. | reverse complement strand
TCCGACCTGCACGAATGGAGTAACGATTTGGGCGCTGTCTCCACCACGAACTCGGCGAAATTGCACTACGAGTAAAGATGCTCGTTACGCGCAGCAGGACGGAAAGACCCCGGGACCTTTACTATAGCTTGGTATTGGTATTCGGTGTGGTTTGTGTAGGATAGGTGGGAGACTTTGAAGCCGATACGCCAGTATTGGTGGAGTCATCGTTGAAATACCACTCTGATCACTCTGGATATCTAACCTCGGTCCGTAATCCGGATCAGGGACAGTGCCTGGTGGGTAGTTTAACTGGGGCGGTTGCCTCCCAAAAAGTAACGGAGGCGCCCAAAGGTTCCCTCAGCCTGGTTGGCAATCAGGTGGCGAGTGCAAGTGTACAAGGGAGCTTGACTGTGAGACTGACAGGTCGAGCAGGGACGAAAGTCGGGACTAGTGACCCGCTGGTGGCAAGTGGAAGCGCCAGCGCTCAACGGATAAAAGGTACCCCGGGGATAACAGGCTGATCCTGCCCAAGAGTCCATATCGACGGCATGGTTTGGCACCTCGATGTCGGCTCGTCGCATCCTGGGGCTGGAGTTGGTCCCAAGGGTTGGGCTGTTCGCCCATTAAAGCGGTACGCGAGCTGGGTTTAGAACGTCGTGAGACAGTTCGGTCCCTATCCGCTGCGCGCGCAGGAAATTTGAGAAAGGCTGCCCCTAGTACGAGAGGACCGGGGTGGACTAACCTCTGGTGTGCCAGTTGTTCCGCCAGGAGCACGGCTGGTTGGCTACGTTGGGAAGGGATAACCGCTGAAAGCATCTAAGCGGGAAGCCTGTTTCAAGATGAGATTTCCATGGGCTTCGGCCCGAGAGGCCCCCGGCAGACCACCGGGTTGATAGGCCGGATGTGGAAGAGGGGACTAAAGACCCTTGAAGCTGACCGGTACTAATAGGCCGATAACTTGACCTACCTCAGATTTTATTGATTTGCTACGCGTCCACTGTGCGGTTCCCGAGATACGGTCGGGTAACTGATATATCTCCATAGAGTTTCCGCAGCCATAGCGAGAGGGAAACGCCCGGTCCCATTCCGAACCCGGAAGCTAAGCCTCTCAGCGCCGATGGTACTGCACTTGCGAAGGTGTGGGAGAGTAGGTCGCTGCGGGACATTCTTTCAGCGAAGGGCCGCCCAATGATGGGCGGCCCTTCGTCATTTCTGCGTAAGATAGCGACACCTTCAGAACGGAGCATCATGGCCACCGAGGACCGCGCCAAGAGCGGCGGCGAACCACGTCGATCCTCCGGCTCAAGCTCTCGAGGGGGTGCTCCTCGTCGTGATGGTGCACCCCGTCGTGATGGTGCACCCCGCGGTGACGCTCCTCGGCGCTCAGGCGGTCGCGCTCCGTACAAGGATGGCGTGCGTCGTGAGGGCGGACAGCGAGTAGAGCGCGGTCCACGCGAGGACAAGCCGGTCAAGAAGGGGCCTGTGGCCCCGGAGATTCCCGAAGAGGTCGTCTACGGCCAATTGGATCGCACGGTTCGCGCGCGGCTGCGCACCTTGAGCAAGGAGAACGCCGAGGACGTTGGCCGCCACCTCATCATGGCCGGCAGCCTCCTTGAGACGGATCCTGAGCTCGCCTACCGTCATGCGGCGGTTGCCGCGTCTCGCGGCGGCCGGGTCGACGTGGTCCGCGAAGCTGCAGCGCTCACGGCTTACGCCACGGGACGCTACGCGGAGGCGTTGCGGGAGTTCCGCACCGTTCGCCGCCTCAATGGTTCGAGCGAACACCTGCCGTTGATGGCGGACTGTGAGCGAGGCCTCGGCAGGCCAGAACGTGCCATCGCACTCGCCCAGGAACCCGAGGCAAAGGCACTTTCGGCCGAGCGACGGATCGAGCTCGCCATCGTCGTGGCGGGTGCCCGAAGCGACATGGGAGACCACGAGGCTGCGCTCGTATCCCTCAAGCGCCTGCAGACGGGCGATGCAAGCCTTCGCGCCCGCATTGACGAGGCGACCGCCGCAGTGCTGCGACACCTCGGTCGTGATGAGGAAGCCGAAGCCCTTGAGCCCGTCATTGAGGACGCGACGGATGAGCCGGAGGAGGACATCGTCGTGTACGACACGTTCGACGACGAGCCACCCGCAGAAGCCGCGGAGGCACAGCAGTGACGCTCATCGGCTCCGCGGGCCCGCTGGCTACGGCCTACGACGTGGCCCTCGTCGACCTCGACGGTGTGGCGTATAAGGGTCCGCACGCGATTCCGACGGCGCCTCCCGCTCTGCAGGCCGCGCGTGACCACGGACTCCGACTGGTGTTTGTCACCAACAATGCGTCGCGAGAGCCAGGTGAGGTGGCCGCACACCTCACGGAACTCGGCATCCCGGCCGACGCCGACGAGGTGCTGACGGCTGCTCAGGCAGGTGCCGCGATGCTCGCCGACGCGCTGCCTCAGGGTGCAAAGGTGCTGGTTATCGGCGGAAAGGGGCTCCGCACGGCCGTTGGCGCGCTGGGCTTTGAACTGGTCGACGACGCCGCCGCTCACCCTGCCGCCGTCATCCAGGGATATCACCCTGACCTCGGTTGGCGACAGCTCGCTGAAGCCGCCTACGCGATCAACGCGGGCGCTCGCTATTTCGCCACAAACCTGGACCTCACGCTTCCCACGGAGCGCGGAATGGCGCCCGGGAACGGCTCACTCGTCGCGGCGGTGGTGACGGCAACGGGCGTCACACCCCCCGCCGCAGGCAAACCCGAGCCCGGCATGTTCCTGCTCGCCGCCAAACGTGCCGGCGCGGAACGCCCCCTCGTTATCGGAGATCGGCTCGATACGGATCTCAAGGGTGCTCGCGCCGCGAACATCCCAGGTCTGTTGGTGCTGACCGGTGTGAGCGACGTCCGCGAGACGCTCACGGCACCCAAGGAGCACAGGCCCTCGTTCATTGGATCCACCTTGCGCACGCTCGAGGAGACTCATCCCGAGCCTCGCCAGGACGGCAGCTGGTGGCACGTTGGCGACGCGAGGGCTCACGTCGTCGAGGGCCGATTGCTCGTTGACGGCGGCAGCGACATCGATCGCGTGCGCGCCGCATGCTGCGCGGCATGGGCCGCTGCAGACGCGGGGGAGAAGTTGCTGGTTGAGACCCTTCCTCACTTGGGGGTAGCCTCCTGATATGAGCGAGATCAACGAGACCCGTGAGTCCGTTGCGGACGTCGAGTACCCCGCCGAGGTCAAGGCTGCCCTCGAAGCGGTTACCGAACTCCCCGAGGACCTTGAGGAGCAGGCGGACTTCTTCGACAAGGTGCAGAACGCGCTGAGCAACCGTCTGCGCGACGACTCCTAGCATCACCACCTCTTTGCGCCTTGATCGCGCGCTCGTGGCGCGTGGTCTAGCCCGCTCGCGCACCCACGCGCAACACCTCATCGAGGCCGGCGCCGTGACGGTCGGCAACGCCACCGCAACGCGCGCCTCCACGCCGGTTCCAGAGGACGCGGAAATCCACGTAATTGACGACGGATACGTCTCGCGTGCCGCTCACAAACTCATCGGAGCGCTCGACGCATGCGCCATTCACGGACTGTCCGTGGCCGGAGCGAGAGCGCTCGACGCGGGCGCGTCAACGGGAGGCTTCACCCAAGTCCTCCTCGAGCGAGGCGCCGAGCACGTGACTGCGATCGATGTGGGCCATGGCCAACTAGCCCCACAGATCGCGAACGACCCCCGCGTCACCGCCATCGAGGGTCTCAACGTCAGAGACCTCGATGCCTCTCACCTTGAGGGCGCCGTAAACCTCGTGGTGGCGGACCTCTCCTTCATTTCCCTCACCCTGGTGACCCGACCGCTGTGCTCAGCCGTGGCGTCGGGCGATCTTGTGCTCATGGTGAAGCCACAGTTTGAGGTGGGCAAGGACAAACTTGGCGCCGGGGGTGTGGTGACACGGCCCGACGACAGGGCACAGGCCGTCGCAGGCGTCGCCAAGGCACTGGTCACCGAAGGTGCAGTTATCCACAGCGTCGAGCAGTCCCAACTACCCGGACTCACAGGGAACGTGGAATTCTTCATCTGGGCTTCGCTCGCATGGCAGGCTAGTGGCGCGGACGGCGCACAGCGGCCCCACCTTGCGGGCGCTGCGCTGAAGTCCGCGATCGAGTACGTAACGAAGGGACGCTTGTGAGCCGCAGGATGCTCGTGGTGGTCAATCCCCACCGCGCCGACGCCGCGCACGCGGGTGCCCTTGTGACACGCGCCCTCGAGGCCGAAGGCATCGAGGTGTGCCGCAACTTTGAGCCAGGGACGGACAAGCCCATCGAAGCCGCCGTCGTGCTTGGCGGCGATGGCACGATCCTGCACGCTGCAAGCCTCACCCGCGGCGCTGGGATCCCGCTGCTCGGCGTCAATCTTGGGCACGTGGGGTTCCTCGCTGAGGCGGAGCGCGAGGACATTCGCCACGCGATTCAGCGGCTCGTTGCAGGCGACTATGCGGTGGAGGAGCGTCACACGCTCGAAGTCATCGTCAAGCAACCCAATGGCGACACGGAGACTGGGTGGGCGCTCAACGAGGCCACCGTGGAACGCGCGAACCTGCGGCGCACCGTAGAACTAGCGATTGAGGTGGACGGCCGTCCGGTCTCCACGTTCGGGTGCGACGGCGTGGTCGTGTCCACCGCCACGGGCTCCACCGCCCACGCGTTCAGCGCCGGTGGCCCCGTGCTGTGGCCGGACGTTGACGCGCTGCTGTTTGTGCCGCTCGCGGCGCACGCGCTCTTCGCGCGGCCCCTGGTGGTGGGTCCCAAGTCGTGGTTCGCGCTCGAGGTCACGGAGCGTTCGGAGTCGGAGGCGCAAGTGGTCCTCGACGGCTCGCGCAGTATCGACGTGTTGCGCGGCGGCCGCGTGGAGGTGCGCCGCGGCACGCATCCCGTGCGCCTCGCGCGCATGTCCGATGCCCCTTTCACCGAGCGCCTTGTCAAGAAGTTCTCGCTTCCCATCAACGGGTGGCGTGGTCCCGTCCAGGACGGCTAGCTGTGCTGCACGAACTCGCCATCGAGAACCTTGGCGTCATTGAGGCTGCGCGCGTGTCGCTCGGGCCTGGCCTCACGTGCGTCACGGGCGAGACCGGCGCGGGAAAGACGATGGTGCTCACAGGACTCGGCTTGATCCTCGGTGCCAAGGCGGACGCGGGAACGGTCCGCGCGGGGGCAGACGAAGCGGTGGCGGAGGCGGTCTTGGATGTGCCCGACGCTGCGGCCGGGTTGGCGGCCGACGCTGGGGCATCCATTGACGATGACGGCACCATTGTGGTGGCCCGCACGGTTGGCGCCACCACTCGCTCGCGCGCCACGCTTGGTGGCCGCACGGTGCCGCAGGCGCTCCTCGCCGAGCTTGCGGAGTCCGCGGTTACGGTCCACGGGCAGGCGGATCAGGTGCGGCTGCGTACCTCGGCGAAGCAACGCGCCACGCTCGACGAGTTTGCCGGCGCAGCACATCTAGCGGTGCTCGCGGAGTACCGGGCGGCGTGGTCCGCGCTGGCGGACGCTAGGGCAGCTCTCGCGGAAATGGAGACGGGGGCGTCCATCCAGCGCGCTCACATCGCCGCTCTGCGCGCAGACCTCGAGGCGATCGATGCCGTCGATCCCCAGTCTGGCGAAGACGACGACCTCTCATCGCGCATCGCGGTGCTCGAGAACTCCGCAGAGGTGCGCGCTGCTGCTGGGGCGGCTCAGGGGATACTCGCGGGCGACGACGAGGTGACCGCGGTTGCCGTTCTCGACGCCGCCGCACGCGCGCTGACGGGCGCCGGGCGGCACGAGCCGGCCCTCGCCGATCTCGCGACACGGATCGCGGAGCTTCGCTACGGCGCAGCCGATCTCGCGACAGAACTCGCGCGGTACCTCGACTCTCTCGACGCCGACGGCGCGAGCCTCGATGAACTTCACTCCCGACGCTCCGCGATCGCGGGGCTGAAGCGCCGGCTCGGCACGGACCTCGAAGGGGTGCTCGACCACGCGGCCCGCGCACGCGAAGCCGTGGCTGCCGATGACGCGTGGGACGAGACCGTCGCGGCCCGCCGCGCCCATGTGGACGCGAGCGAGGCACGCGTGGCAGAGATCGCGGCTCGGGTGTCCGCGGGACGAACAGCTGCGGCCGCCGCACTCGCCGAGGCCGTGGCCGCCGAACTGTCCCAGCTCGCCATGGCCGATGCCCGCTTCGGGGTGACAGTCGAACCTACCCAGCCGGGGCCGTCGGGCGCCGACAGTGTGGCCATGACGCTCGCTGCTCACCCAGGAGCCACCGCTCGCGCCGTCGCGGACGCGGCGAGCGGCGGCGAACTGTCGCGGATCATGCTCGCCATCGAGGTGGCGCTCGCTGCGAGGGCGGCTGCCCCAGGTCACACGTTCATCTTCGACGAGGTGGACGCGGGCGTGGGTGGAAAGGCGGCGCTCGCGGTAGGCCAGCGGCTCGCCGAACTCGCGCGAACGCACCAGGTGATCGTGGTCACGCACCTTGCGCAAGTGGCCGCATTCGCTGATGCGCACGTGGTGGTGGAGAAGGCGACGGAAGGCCTTGTGACGCGCAGTCAGGTGCATCAGGTGGCTGGTGAGGACCGAATTGCGGAGATTGCCCGATTGCTCTCAGGTCAAGAGGAGTCGAGTACCGCGCGCGCCCACGCTGTTGAACTTCTTGAGGCGTCCGCCATGGGACGATGACGTCCATGGCGCAACCACCCGAGGGAACTGACGCGCCCGTCGACGCCACAACGGAACAGTTGCCTACGGTGGACGGCACGGGCCTCACGGGCCCTGCAGGGGGCGGGCCCACGGGGCCGGCGCGCGTGGGGTCGAGCATTCGAGATCTTGTTGCCAAGGCGCGGAAGGGCGACGTGCTCATCATCAGCGCGCAAGACCTGCGCGAGGCGGATGCCGATGCGCTCGCGGCCACCGGCGCTGTTGCGGTGGTGAACGCCCAGCGCACCGCGTCGGGACGCCAACCAGCGGCGGGTGCGCGGCGACTTCTCGACGCAGGGATGACCGTCATCGACGGCGCGGGCGCCGCTGTGCTCGCGGTGCGCGATGGCAGCCAACTGACTCTCGCAGGCGATCGGATTCTTCGCGGCGCGGCGCTTGTTGCTACCGGCACCGCGCTCACTCGCGAGCGCGTTGTTGCCGCCGACACGGCCGCGCTCGATCACCTCAAGGTGCAAGTTGCCGTGTTCGGATCCCACGCGATCGAACGCCTTGAGCGCGAGGGTCCGTTGTTCTTTGAAGGCAACGGCTTGCCTGCACTCGGTGTGGATGTGAGTGACCGAGTTGTCCTCGTGGTCGCAGAGTCGCCAACCACTGCGGATGACCTCAAGCGTCTCAAACTGTTCATCGCGGATAGGCGTCCGCTCGTGCTCGCCGAAGGCGGAGCCGTGGACGCGTGCGTGGCCAACCACTTGCGCCCGGCCGTGGTGCTCGGTTCGATCGACCGTGCGCCCGAGAACGTGCTCAAGACATCGCGCGTCATCGTGCTGCGAACGGACACCGGCGCGCAATCGCGGCTCGAAGCCATGGGAGTGGGGTACGACACGTCTGACGTTGCGCTCACCGGCGCAGATCTCGCGATTCTTGCCGCGCACCATGCGGGAGCGCAGGTGGTGGTCGTGGCCGGGCGGCGTCAGGGCGCGGTGGATGTGCTGAGCGCAGAACCCGGCGAGGGCATCGGCACGTTCCTCACGTCCCTCGTCACCGCTCGCACCACAACGGACGCTCGGGTGATCGCGGAGACCTACCGGCATCGACACTCACTCGCCTTCGTGTGGACGGTGGTGCTATTCGCCGGGCTTACCTTCGCCGTTGCGCTGTTGTCCGTTGACGATGTCCGCGACTGGCTTGCCGATGCGTTCGACACCGTCACCGGATGGTTTGGGGGAGCGCAGTGACCGGCCGCAGCAGGGTGCTGGTGGCGGCGCTTGCCGTCTTCGCGCTCGCCGTTGGACTGCTCTTGGGATCGGGCGTCCTTGGTTCTGGATTCCTCGCGAACTCCTCTGACGGCGACAAGCTCGCTGAGGCGGAGCGCGAGGCAGAGGCCGCACAGGGTGAGGCTCAGCTAGGACACGATTTCGCGGATGCGACCGGCCCCGTGGCCATTCGTGCCCGGCTCGAAGGTCGCACCGTGGCCCTCGTACGCACCGCTGACACGACTGACGAGGACCTCGCTGCGGCATCGGCGCGGCTCGAGCAGGCGGGCGCGGTGACGGGGTCCACCGTCGCGCTCACCGACGAGTGGACCGCAGAGGACAGGGGAGCCTTCCGCGACGCGCTCGCGGATCAGATCACCGACGCGCTCCCCGAACCCCCGCAGGGGGCCACCACGTCGCAGGTGCTCTCGGCGGCGCTCGCGCAGGCGCTCGCTTCGGGAGGGGCGTTCGATCCTGAAGGCCAAGAGCGCGCGGATACCCTGTGGACCCTTCTCACCGAGGCGGAACTGGTAACGGGGGAGCGCACCGCAACGGCGGAAGTGTTCTTGCTTGTGACCCCCGGCGGCGACGTCTCGGATCTCGCCGGCGCGTTCGTGGATACCTCAGTGGCCACCGTGGTGGGCTTCACTGGTGCTGACGCTGGGAGCGCGGGAAGCGCCACCACCGTCACGCGAGCGGCCACGTTCTACGGTGCATGGACGGTCGTAGGGGCCACCATTAACGCCGCCGGTGGCATCTCCGGCGCGTACGACGCGAGCGACGCTGCTGACGTCATCGCGAACCTCAACTAGCCCGCCGCAACCACAGCGAAAGGCAAGCTCGGCGCGTCAGCCGCCCCCAGCGTCGGCCGGGACTGGTAAACTGGAGTTCCGTGGAGAGAACTCGATATTCGTCCGGTCAGGACCACGTCACCCGTCACATCTTTGTAACCGGAGGCGTCGTTTCCTCCCTCGGGAAGGGCTTGACGGCTTCTAGCCTCGGCCGCCTCCTCAGGTCTCGTGGCATTCGCGTGACGATGCAGAAACTCGATCCTTACCTCAATGTGGATCCCGGCACCATGAACCCGTTCCAGCACGGAGAGGTGTTTGTGACCGATGACGGTGCGGAAACGGACCTCGACATTGGTCACTACGAGCGCTTTCTCGATGTGAATCTGAGCGCTTCCTCCAACGTCACCACGGGCCAGGTGTACTCGCAGGTCATCGCCAAGGAGCGCCGCGGCGAGTACCTGGGCGACACCGTGCAGGTGATCCCGCACATCACCGACGAGATCAAGCGCCGCATGCGCGCACAGGCCGGCCCCAACGTGGACGTCATCATCACCGAGATCGGCGGCACGGTCGGCGACATCGAATCCCAGCCGTTCCTCGAGGCCGCGCGCCAGGTGCGCCATGACGTTGGCCGTGACCACGTGTTCTTCCTCCACGTTTCGCTGATTCCGTTCATTGGCCCCTCCGGTGAGCAGAAGACCAAGCCCACCCAGCACTCCGTGGCGGCCCTGCGCTCGATTGGTATCCAGCCCGACGCTTTGGTGCTGCGGTCCGACCGTCCCGTTCCGGCGTCGGTCAAGTCCAAGGTTGCCCTGATGTGCGACGTGGACACGCAGGCCGTGGTGAACGCCGTGGACGCGCCGAGCATTTACGACATCCCCAAGGTGCTGCACTCCGAGGGCCTCGACGCCTACGTTGTGCGCCGCCTCGACCTCCCGTTCCACGACGTCGAGTGGGGGCCGTGGAACGAACTCCTCGACCGCGTGCACCGGCCCAAGAAGCAGGTGGAGGTTGCGCTCGTCGGCAAGTATGTGGACCTTCCCGATGCCTACCTGTCCGTGAGCGAGGCGCTCCGTGCCGGAGGCTTCCACCACAAGGCCAAGGTGAACATTCGCTGGGTCGCCTCCGACCGGTGCCAGACTCCCGCGGGAGCCGAGGACGCGCTCGGCGGCGTGGACGCGGTGCTCATTCCCGGCGGGTTTGGCGTGCGCGGCGTTGACGGAAAGATTGGCGCGGCCCGCTGGGCGCGCGAGAACGGCGTGCCCACGCTTGGCATTTGCCTTGGACTGCAGGTCATGGTCATGGAGTACGCGCGCACGGTGCTTGGGCTCGAGGGCGCCTCGTCCTCGGAGTTCGACGCGGACACGCAGCACCCCGTGGTGGCGACCATGGAGGAGCAGCTCGCGATTGTCGAGGGCGAGGGCGACATGGGTGGCACGATGCGCCTTGGCGAGTACAAGGCCGTGCTCAAGCCCGGTTCGGTGGTTGCGGCCACGTACGGCGCCTCCGAGGTTGGCGAGCGCCACCGCCACCGCTACGAGGTCAACAACAACTACCGTCAGCAGCTCGAGGAGGCAGGGCTCGTCGTCTCCGGCGAGTCTCCCGACCGCCAGCTCGTGGAGTTCGTTGAGCTTCCCAAGGACGTGCACCCGTACTACGTCTCCACCCAAGCGCACCCCGAGTTCCTGTCTCGCCCCACCAAGGCACACCCGCTGTTCGCGGGTCTGATCGGCGCCGCGCTTGAGCGCCAGGCGGCGGCAACGGTGGACGCACCCGTGGCTGCGGACGCTCCGGTCACGGCCTAGCCATGGCAAAGAAGAAATCTGGTCATCCTGCGCCGGCACAGCCGGAGATGGGTCATCCTGCGGCGGCGGAGCAGATCGCAGGACCTACCGGCGTCACCGAGCCTGTGGTTCCGGTGGAAGTCGCCGAGGTCGAGACGGTGGTGGGCGAGGAGCGTGTGGAGCCGGAAGGCGACGAAACCGCAGAACCCGAGCCAGCGTCGGGCGAGCGCACCTACGTGCCTTTCGCCGATCAGCCAGGCGGACGCAAAGTGCTGCATTCGCGACGCTCGTTCACGGGACGCGTGTGGGACGTGACGAGCGACCTCGTGGACCTAGGCGACTCCGAGGTGGTCACTCGCGACTACATGCACCACCCCGGCGCGGTCGCTGTAATGGCCCTCAACGAGGACGACCAGGTCTACCTGGTGCGTCAGTACCGTCACCCGGTGCGCACGGAGACGTGGGAGCCGCCAGCAGGCCTCATGGATGTGAGGGGCGAGGACCCGCTCGACGCGGCGAAGCGAGAGCTGTTCGAGGAGGCCGACCTCACGGCCGCGCGGTGGGACGTGCTCGTGGACTACTTCACGTCGGCTGGCGGCAGCAGCGAGGGGATTCGCGTCTACCTTGCTCGCGAGCTCGCGCACGTGGAAGAGGACGACCGCCATGAGCGCACCGACGAGGAGCGCGACATGGTGGGAGCGTGGGTGGACGTGCCGTCCATCATCAACGCGATCACTCGCGGCGACGTGGCCAGTTCCAGCCTCCTCATGGGAGCGTTCGCCTTGGACATCGCCATCCGCGCGGACTTCGCGACGCTACGGCCCGCGGATGCACCATGGCGCCGCCCGCCCGCGAGGGGCGAGCACTAAGGGCTACTCGCCGGGGCCCGATCGCATTCCGTTGATCGTGGCTTGAGCGAGCACGTGCTCGTCGATGCCCTTCTTGAGATCCACGAAACTTGCGCCGTCTCCGAGCCCCAACGCGGCATCGAGCGCATAGACCGTGAACTCGTAGCGGTGGTCTGGCCCTGGTGGGCACGGGCCAAAATAGCCAAGCTCTGACTGATCGTTCTCGCTACCAGAGCCGGCGAGCGAGTCGCTCTCGCCGCGAGCCACCCCGGTCACGTCCGCGGGGATGTCGAAGTGCACCCAGTGGATGTAGTTGGCCGCGCTGCGATCGATCATCGTGATCGCGTAAGACTGCGTGCCTTCGGGAGCGCCGCTCCACGACAGATCGGGGTTCTCGTTGTCGCCCGTGCACTGGCCGTTGAAGGCATTCGCGGTGGTCGACTCGGCGAGTTCGCCGCCGTCCGTGAAGTCTGCGCTCGTCACGGCAAAGCCCGACGCTGTGGTTGGGGAGGGCGCTGTGGTTGGAGTGGGCGCTGTGGTTGCGGTTCCCGTGGGCTCGGCGCTTGGAATGTTCAGGGGAGTGGTGCACCCGGCGAGTGCGAGCGCGGCAACTGTTGCCAGAAGAAGATGTCTCATGCCACCCAGCCTGGCCCCAGCGTCGGGCCTCCTAACCGACGGTAGGAAACCGTTACGGGTTCGTTACCGGGCGTGCCAGGTACCAGAAGGCCCCCATGGCCGCGCTGAGCACGGCGACGCCGATGAGGTGCAACTCAACAAGCACAATGGGCAGCCCGGTGAAGTATTGGGCGTAGCCGATGACTCCCTGAAGCAGGGTCGCGACGATCAGGACGATCCAGGCCTTGCGCACCTCGTCCTTGCCGGCGGCGCGGCGATCACGGCGGATGAGCCAGATGAGCACCGCCAGGGTGATGAGGAAGAGCCACACCGCGCCTGCGTGGGCGCGCGCGATGAGGGCGGGGTCGAGGGCAAGGCGCTCGGTGGCGTCGGGGTCACCGGAGTGCGGGCCAGCGCCCGTAGTGAGGGCGCCGAGGAAGAGGACGACGAGGAACAGCGCCAGATTGGCAATCCGCAGGGGAGTGAAGGCTCGTCCCGCCCGGCCGGGAGCGTCACGGAAGCGCAGAGCGATGTAGACGGCGATCCACACGAGCGCAGCGGAGATCCACAGGTGGGGCGCTACGAGCCAGGGGTTGAGGTTGGCGTGCACGAGGATGCCCCCCAGCACCGCCTGCACGATGACGCCGAAGCCGGGAACGAGACCCCACCAGCGCATGTCTGGGCGGGCGCGCCAGATCGCGATCGCGAGCAGCGCGGTCACGATGAGGAGGACTCCCGTCATGGTGCGGTTGCCGAACTCGACGAACGGGTGATAGCTCGCGGCATCGTGGAACTCTGGCGTGAACTCGCCGGGCTCGCATTGCGGCCACGTGGAGCAGCCAAGGCCCGAGTCCGTGAGGCGCACCGCCGCGCCCGTGGCGATGATCGCGCCCTGCACCACGATGTTGGCGATGGTGAGGCCGCGCGCGCGGGCTGCGATCCAGTTAAGTCCCCTGGTGAGGGGCGTACGGCGGGTCTCCACAGCGTCGGTCACTCGCCAATTCTAGGGTTCGCTCGACGTCACGCCGGCGCGTGCACCGTGAGACCCAGGGCGCTCGCGGCGCCCGCCATCCGCGCGTCGTAGGTGAGAAGTTGGTCTACACCCGCCCTGATCGCGGCGACGAGGTGGAGTGCGTCGAGAGAGCGCAGATTCTGACCCGGAATGAGTCCGGCTTCACGGAAGTCCCCGGGTGGTGCGTCGAGCATCCCCACCCCTGCGAGCAAGCCAGACACTGCTTCCTGGGTTATCGCAGGCTGCCGTTGCGCGGCCCTTCTCAACTCGGTCTCGAGGAGGAAAGACGCGACGAGACCCGGCTGCTCTTCAGTGACGAAGCGCGCGAACGCGTCGCTTTCAGCCTCCTCCACCAGCAGCTTGAGCGCCGCGGAAGTATCGAGGTACCAGTGGGTCATCGATCGCCGCGGAGGTCGTCGAGGAGTTCCGTCGTTGTCTGCGCAATGCGTACGCGCTCGACAGCGGCCGGGTCGAGGATCGTGCGTGCGGGTCGCGCGATGCGTGGCCCCGGGTCTGAACCCACGGGAGCGAGGGTGGCGATGGGGACACCGCGCACGGTCACCGTAAGCGTCTCGCCGGCCCGCACGGCACGCATCACGGCCCCACTGTCATTGCGCAACTCTCGCTGGCTAATGGACCTCATCTCAGAATTGTAGCACCTTGTAGCACCTGGTACTTGGATTGTGAGTGCTGTCGGTACAACGGGGACGCTTCGCGGCATGGAAGTGACCCATATGTACCGAGAGCTACAGGCACCAATGCCCAGATGGACTGCTTCGTCACTCTCTCTCAATAGCCCGCGCTGCTCCAGCGCGCCTTAGGTAAGGCTCCCCTTGCTTGCGGGGAACGTATTTCCGCAAGAAGATGTTGGTTAATTAGAGGGGAGAGGAACCATGACTGCAGACACCACCAAAGATCGCGTGCTCAGCCTCATCGTGACCGCCGGTCCCATTACCGCCGCGACACTCGCGCACGAGCTCAACGTCACCCCCGCGGCGATTCGCCGCCACCTCACCGCGCTCGAAGACGAGGGCAACATCACCGATCACGAGCCGCCCGGTGTGCACGTCCGTGGCCGCGGACGCCCCGCGCGCTCTTTCATCGCTACCGCTGAGGGCCAGCAGGCGCTCGCGTCCGCCTACGCCGAGGTTGCCGTTGACGCCATGGGCTTCCTGCGTAAGCACGGAGAGCTCGAGGCGTTTGTCGAGGCCAAGTCGGCGCAGCTTGAGGCCGAGTTGAGTTCTGCTGTCCCCAAAGACGCACCTATGGAGGAGCGCGTCCAGGCGCTGTCCGACGCTCTGGGCAAGCGGGGTTACGCCACGTCAGTTCGGCCAGGGCCAGGTGGGTACACCGTGCAGCTCTGCCAGGGCCATTGCCCCGTTCAGTCCATCGCCCAGTCCGCGCCAGAGTGGTGTGAGGCAGAGGCCAGGACTTTCTCCCGCATTCTTGACGTTCACGTGCAGCGCCTGTCCACCCTCGCGGGCGGCGCCCACGTCTGCACCACCACAATCCCCGTCGCCGCCGCACTTCCTGTGGCGGCCACCACCCGCAAGGAGGGCTGACAATGAGCGCACCCACCCAGGGCGTCCCCATGACGCAAGACGAGGCCATCGCCTCGATCGGCAACTACGAATACGGCTGGCACGATTCCGACGCTGCCGGCATGAGCGCGCAGCGCGGTCTCAGCGAGGCCGTCGTCCGCAACATCTCGCACCTCAAGAACGAGCCCGACTGGATGCTGGAGCTTCGCCTCAAGTCCCTGCGGCTGTTCGACAAGAAGCCCATGCCGCACTGGGGAGCAGACCTCAGCGGAATTGACTTCGACAACATCAAGTACTTTGTGCGCTCCACGGAGAAGCAGGCAACGTCCTGGGAAGAGCTTCCCGAGGACATCAAGAACACGTACGACAAGCTGGGCATCCCGGAGGCGGAGAAGCAGCGTCTCGTCGCGGGCGTCGCGGCGCAGTACGAGTCCGAGGTGGTGTACCACCAGATCCGCGAGGACCTTGAGGCCCAGGGCGTCATCTTCGTCGACACGGACACAGGCCTTCGCGACTACCCAGAGCTCTTCCAGGAGTACTTCGGCACCGTCATCCCGCCCGGCGACAATAAGTTCGCGTCGCTTAACACGGCCGTATGGTCGGGTGGCTCGTTCGTCTACGTTCCCCCGGGCGTGCACGTCGAGATCCCGCTCCAGGCGTACTTCCGTATCAACACGGAGAACATGGGCCAGTTTGAGCGCACCCTGATCATCGCCGACGAAGGCTCGTACGTGCACTACGTCGAGGGCTGCACCGCTCCGGTGTACTCGTCCGACTCGCTGCACAGCGCCGTCGTGGAGATCATCGTGAAGAAGAACGCTCGCGTTCGCTACACGACCATTCAGAACTGGTCCAACAACGTCTACAACCTCGTCACCAAGCGCGCCACGGCCGCTGAAGGCGCCACCATGGAATGGGTCGACGGCAACATCGGCTCCAAGGTCACCATGAAGTACCCGGCAATCTTCATGCTTGGCGAGCATGCTCGCGGAGAGACGCTGTCGATCGCGTTCGCGGGCGAGGGCCAGCACCAAGACGCGGGCGCCAAGATGGTGCACGCCGCCCCCAACACGTCGAGCTCGATCGTGAGCAAGTCGGTGGCGCGCGGCGGCGGCCGCACGTCCTACCGCGGACTTGTGCAGGTGCTCGAGGGTGCCAAGGGCTCCAAGTCCAACGTGCTGTGTGACGCGCTGCTTGTCGACACGATCAGCCGTTCCGACACTTACCCGTACGTCGACGTCCGCGAGGACGACGTCCACATGGGTCACGAGGCCACGGTCTCGCGCGTAAGTGAAGACCAGCTGTTCTACCTCATGTCCCGCGGAATGAGCGAGTTCGAGGCCATGGCCATGATCGTGCGTGGGTTCGTTGAGCCCATCGCGCGCGAGCTGCCTATGGAGTACGCACTCGAGCTCAACCGCCTTATCGAACTGCAGATGGAAGGATCCGTCGGTTGAGTATCACCACCGATCACTCGCGAGCCACCCTCGCGGGCGACCATTCCCACGGCGTGCTGCCGGACTCCTCGCGAGCCGACCGCCCCACCTCCTTTGACCCCAACACCTTCGCGGTGCCAACGGGTCGTGAGGAGAACTGGCGGTTCTCTCCCGTGCGCGACCTCAAGTCGCTCTTCGCGCTTGAGGGCGGCCAGGGTCACCTCGAGTGGGCCACGTCTGAGCTTCCGGAGGGCGTCACGCTCACCGAGGTTTCCCAGCCCGACGCTGAGGCCCGTTCCGTACGAGCCCCCGGTGATCGAGCGTCGGCCGTTGCCGTGGCGTTGAGCGCGGGCGCCATCGCGCTCACCGTCGCCCCTGGTATCCAGGTGGAGGAGCCGATCACGGTGACCCTCACCGGAACGGGTGCGGACGTGCGCGGGCACCTGCTGTTCGAGGTCGGCGAGGGCGCGGACGTGACGATCGTCGTGGAGCGCCGAGGCACCGCGGTGTACTCGGAGTTCGTGTCGATCGACCTAGCGGATGCCGCCAAGGCGAACATCGTGTTGCTGCAGCAGTGGGATGAAGACGCGATCCACGTGGGCGAGGTCGTTGCGCGGCTTGGGCGCGACTCGCACTTGCGCGGCACCGTCGTCACGCTCGGCGGCAAGGTGGTGCGCCTCAACACGTCCGCCGCGTTCGCGGGGGAGGGTGGAACGGTTGACCTGTTCGGCCTGTACTTCGCGGATTCCGGCCAGCACCAAGAGCACCAGCTCTTCGTGGACCACGCCGTGCCAAAGTGCACGTCGCGCGTGACCTACAAGGGCGCGCTCGCCGGCGCCACCGCCCGCACAGTATGGATTGGCGACGTGCTGATCCGTGCGGAAGCAGAGGGCACCGACACCTACGAGCTCAACCGCAACCTCGTGCTCACCGACGGCGCCCGTGCCGACTCCGTGCCCAACCTCGAGATCGAGACCGGCCAGATCGAGGGCGCGGGCCACGCGTCCGCCACGGGTCGCTTCGACGACGAGCAGATGTTCTACCTGCGCTCTCGCGGCATCAGCGAGGAGCAGGCCCGGAAACTCGTTGTGCGTGGCTTCTTCGCCGACCTCATCCAGGAGATCGGCGTGCCTGCAGTGGAAGCCGGCCTCATGCGCGAGATTGACCTTGAGCTGGAGCACGTTGAGGAAGAGCTTGCCGATGTCTGAGCAGCTCGCGTGCCTCACAACTGACCTCGAGCCAGGCTCGGCGATGCTCGCCGAACTGACCGTAGCGTCGGGCAGCGACATCCCCATTGCCATCGTGCGCACCGATGACGGCGACTTCTACGCCATCGACGACCTGTGCACCCACGGCGAGGTCTCGCTTTCCGAAGGCGACGTCCAAGGCTGCTTCGTCGAGTGCTGGGCACACGGCAGCCGCTTCGACGTGCGCACCGGCGAGCCGGACGAGCTCCCCGCGATCACCCCCGTCAAGACCTACCCCGTCCGCGTGGACGGCGAGCGTGTGCTCGTCGACGTGGACGCCCCCAAGAGCCCCGTCAAGGAGACAGTATGAGCACCCTCGAGATTCGCGACCTGCACGTCAGCGTCGAGACCCCTGAAGGCACCAAGGAGATCCTCCGCGGTGTTGACCTGACCATCCGTTCCGGCGAGACGCACGCCATCATGGGCCCCAACGGCTCCGGTAAGTCCACGCTCGCGTACTCGCTCGCCGGCCACCCCAAGTACGAGATCACGTCTGGTTCCGTCACGCTTGACGGCGAGGACGTGCTCGAGATGACCGTGGACGAGCGCGCCAAGGCCGGCCTCTTCCTCGCGATGCAGTACCCCGTTGAGGTTCCCGGCGTGTCCGTGAGCAACTTCCTGCGCACCGCGAAGACGGCGATCGACGGCGAAGCCCCCAAGCTGCGCACGTGGGTCAAGGACGTCCGCACCGCGATGGACAACCTGCGCATGGACCCCGCATTCGCGGAGCGCAACGTCAACGAGGGCTTCTCCGGGGGCGAGAAGAAGCGCCACGAGATCCTCCAGATGGAACTCCTGCAGCCCAAGATCGCGATCCTTGATGAGACCGACTCCGGTCTCGACGTGGACGCGCTGCGCATCGTGTCTGAGGGCGTGAACCGCGTCAAGGACAACACGGGCCTTGGCGTCATGCTCATCACTCACTACACGCGCATCCTCAACTACATCACCCCTGACTTCGTGCACGTGTTCGTCAACGGCCGCGTTGCCGAAGAGGGCGGCCCCGAGCTCGCCGAGCGTCTCGAGGCCGAGGGCTACGACCGCTACCTGGCGGCCGCAGAGTAGTTCTGCCGCATGTTTCCTGACGTACGCCGCGACTTCCCGCTCCTCACCCGCACGGTGCGGAACGGGAAGCCGTTGGTGTACCTGGATTCCGGTGCCACGAGCCAGAAGCCGCACGCGGTCCTCAACGCCGAGGCGGACTTCTACCAGTTCCACAATGGCGCGGTAGCCCGCGGCGCACACCTGCTCGCGGAGGAAGCGACCGACGCTTTCGAGACTGCGCGCTCCGAGGTTGCCGCCTTCATTGGGGCGCCTGCGGACGAGCTCGTGTGGACCCCTGGCGCCACTCAAGCGCTTAACTTGGTAGCGAACGGCTTCGCCGCGGCGTCCGACGGCCTTGGAGGGCTTGAGGCTCGCAGGTTCGCCTTGGGCGAGGGTGACGAGATCGTCGTCACCGAGGCGGAACACCACGCCAATCTCATCCCGTGGCAGCAGCTGGCCGCGCGCACTGGCGCGACGCTGCGGTGGATTGGCCTGGGCGACGACGGCACGCTTCGTTACGAGGAGTTGGAAAGCGTCATCACGGAGCGCACGCGCATCGTCGCGTTCACGCACGTCTCCAACGTCACCGGCGTGGTCACGGACGTGGCCGCCATCGTTGCGCGCGCCCGCTCCGTTGGCGCCATTACCGTGCTGGACGCGTGCCAGTCGGTGCCGCACCTGCCGGTGTCCGTCGCGAACCTCGGCGTGGACTTCGCCGCGTTCTCCGCGCACAAGATGCTGGGTCCCACGGGCGTTGGCGCGCTGTGGGGTCGCAAGGACCTCCTCGATGCGCTGCCGCCGTCGATCTACGGCGGTAGCGCCATCAAGATCGTGACGATGGAAGAGACCACCTGGCTTGACGCACCACAGCGCTTTGAGCCCGGCACGCAGCCCGTTGCCCAGGCGGTGGGGATGGCCGCTGCGGCACGCTACCTTGGCGGACTTGGCATGGACGCGGTCGCCGCGCATGAGGCGCACCTCGCGGCGATCCTCCGCGAGGGAGTTTCCGAGATTCCCGGAGTGCGGCTTATCGGCCCGGTGAGTGCGCCGCTTGGGGTGCTCGGCATCGCTGCAGTGGCCGTGGACGGCGTCCACCCGCACGATGTTGGCCAGGTGCTCGACGACCGCGGCATCGCCGTGCGCGTGGGCCACCACTGTGCCCAACCCCTGCATAGGCGACTCGGGCTTACCGGCTCAACCAGAGCGTCGGGCCATGTGTATACCAGCGAAGACGACGTGCGCGCCTTCCTTGAGGTGCTTGCCACCGTGCCGAGTTTCTTTGGAGTGACGGTATGAGTGATCTTGAGTCGATGTATCAGCAAGTGATCATGGATCACGCGCGAGAGGCACACGGGCGCGGCCTCGTCACGCTTGATCTGCCCCACGTTGGCGAGTCCCACCAGGTCAACACCACCTGTGGCGACGAGGTGCGCTTGCGCGTTGGTGTGGACGGCGACACCGTGGCGTCCGTGAGCTGGGAGGGAAGCGGGTGCTCGATCTCGCAGGCCTCCGTCTCTGTGCTGAGCGAACTCGTCGAAGGGGAGTCGCTCGAGAACGCGGAGGTCACCTACGAGGCCTTTCGAGCGCTCATGAACAATCGTGGGGTGCCGCTAGACGAGCACCGCGAAGACCTGCTGGGCGACGCTACCGCGTTCGTCGGAGTGGGCAAGTATCCTGCCCGTATCAAGTGTGCGCTGCTTGGCTGGATGGCCCTGCGGGACGCGCTCGTGAAGGCACAGGCTTCAAGCAAGGGAGACAGCGATGACTGACACCGCATCAGCCCCATCGAACGCGGCGGACGTCGAGGAGGCCCTGCGCGACGTCATCGACCCCGAACTGGGGATCAACGTCGTCGACCTGGGCCTTGTGTACGGCATTCAGTTGGACGCCAACCGCCACGCCGTGATCGACATGACGCTTACCTCCGCCGCGTGCCCGCTCACCGACGTGATCGAGGACCAAGCGTCCGCGGCCCTGTCGGGTCTTGTGGACGGCTTCCGCATCAACTGGGTGTGGATGCCGCCGTGGGGTCCAGACAAGATCACGGACGACGGCCGCGAGCAGCTTCGCGCGCTCGGCTTCAACGTCTAGGGGCGGTCAGCGCCGCTGCCACTGACTCCAGGGCGCCAGGTATGAGCCGGTAATACGCCCACGTGCCGCGCTTCGACCTCTGCAGGAAACCGGCATCCACCAATACCTTGAGGTGATGCGAGACGGTGCCTTGGGACAATCCCAAAGCATCTTGGAGGTCGCATACGCATGCCTCCGCGTCGCTGCTAGCAGCCACGAGGGAGATGATCTGCACGCGCGCCGGCTCCGCGAGAGCTTTGAGCGCATGGGCCACCGCTTGCGCGTCGGCGCGTGACATTGCGTCAGCCGTCACAGGGGTGCAGCAGGCGGATCGGCCGAGCACTTCCAGGGTCGTCATGCGCTAAGTATCGCGCATATATTGACAGATGTCGATGTATTGCGACACGATGATCAAGCATTGACGCTTGTCGATGCAGAAAGGGGATCATCATGCACGAGTGCTGTGAGCCGGTAGCCTGCCCGCCGAACTGCCCAGAGCACAGCGGCGACCAGGGCTGCTGCTGATCCACTGGCTGTCGCCTGCGCGCGGGGCGGCAGCCAGCCCACCTCCGAGAGAATGATGCCGTGACCAAACCAACAGTCTTGTTCGTGTGCGTCCACAACGCTGGGCGCTCTCAAATGGCAGCGGGATTCCTGCGCACGCTCGCGGGGGACCGCGTTGCGGTGACATCCGCAGGCTCGGCACCAGGGGGCGCGGTCAATCCCGTCGCCGTAGCCGCCATGGCCGAGCGTGGTATCGACATCTCCTTAGCGATACCGAGCCGCCTCTCGCGTGATGACGTTGAGGTCGCGGACGTGGTGATCACAATGGGCTGCGGCGACGCGTGCCCGTACGTTCCCGGAAAGCGCTACGAGGACTGGGTGCTTGACGACCCCGCGGGGCTGCCGCTCGAGGCGGTGCGCCCCATCCGCGATGCGATCGAGGCCCGGGTGCGGGCCCTCATCGACTCGCTCGCGGTTTAGCCCCAAAACGCACGGTCACCCCTCCACACACGGCGAATACCTCTCCACACAGGTGGGCCATCGTGGATGGATCCCCCCGCACGACGACACGAGATTGACGCGTGCCGGGTCACTCTTTGTGTGGAGAGGTGATCGCGATGTGTGGAGAGGTATTCGCCGTGTGTGGAGAGGTGATGGTGGGGGTGCGGCCTAGTTGCCGATCACGCCGAACGTGTCGCACGCGGTGGCGGTGCCCTTGGTGTAGCCGGCCTTGAACGCCTCCATGCGCTGCTCGGCGGAACCGTGGGTGAACGCAGACTCGTTGACCGACCCGGTGGACTGCTGCTGGATACGGTCGTCGCCAACGGCGGCGGCCGCGGACAGTGCGTCGTTGACGTCCTGCTCGGTGAGCGGTTTGATGAGCGTCACCCCGTCGGCGTCTTCGGTGGTGGCCGCGTGCCCGGCCCACACGCCCGCGAGGCAGTCAGCCATGAGCTCCACCTTGACCGAGTCTGAGTCCGCGCCGGTGTCTCCACGATTCGCCACGTCGAAGACCCCAAGTTGGTTCTCGATGTGGTGTCCGTATTCGTGCGCAACAACGTACATCTGGGCGAGCGGGCCGCCGCTCGCGCCGTAGGTGTTCTCGAGCTCGTCGAAGAACGCCACGTCGAGGTAGATCGTCTGGTCCGTCGGGCAGTAGAACGGCCCGGTGGACGCGGATGCCATGCCGCAACCGGACTGGGTTGACGCGTCGAAGATCACCACGCCAGGCAGAGCGAGTTGGGCGCCAAGCGAGGGCATGGCGTCGGCCCAATAGTCGTCGAGGGACTGAATGGTGCCCGCTACGCGGCAGTCCGCAGACGCGTTCGCGTCAGCCCCGGTTGAGCAGCTGGCCGCGAAGTCGCCGTCGGTGGTCTCGTCTTGGGTGTTGTTGGTAAGCCCATCGAGCGAACTCGTCGCGTCGCCGCCGCCAAACAACTGGAACGCAAGGAACAGCAACACGATGATGATGCCGCCAACGCCGCCGCCAATCGCAACGCCGCCTCCCGCGCCGCCACGTCTGCGCTGAACGCGGCTGGCATCAATCCTGGATCCCTCGTTGAACGTCACGAGCCCAGGCTATCCCGGCGACGGCTCCTACGGCTGGTGCCGGGCTCATGCTTCGCCTTGGGCTCGGCCACGGGCGCCCGCCGTTCAGGGGGTGCCTCCTCGGCAATCCCGCGCGCGTGAAGCGCCTGGCCAAGTTGCAGCGCGAAGCCAACGGACCTGGTGGCCGCGGGAATCAGCACGGCGCGCGGGCTGCGATCCAGCCCGCGCGCACGGGCCGCCGTGCGCGCCTCAATCAGCAGCCGGGCCGCCTCGGGGATCGCGCGCAGTGTCATCGCGAACATGAGCCCAAGAGTCTCCGGGGGCAGGATGCGCCTGATGGGACGCGCGAGCCGCGAGATCGCGTCAAGCACCTCTTCCATGGGCGTGGAGCACGTGATGGCAAGTGCGAGCGCCGAGATCGCGATGATGTCCGCCGCGGTGTCGATCGCCTTCGCGTATTCGCCGCGCCACACCTGGAACACCACGGTGAGGCCAGCCATGATCGCGATCAGGAGCAACCCTCGCAGGGTCGGCTTGGGCGGGGGAGCCGTGCTGAGCAGGAGCAGCAGGCACGCGGCCGCGATCCCGCACGCGGTGACGGGGTCGTCGACCATGATGACGGTGACTGTCGCCGCCAGCAGCAGCATCAACTTGAACCCCACCGACGATTTGTGCAGCGGGGTATTGCGTGGGCGATAGATGCCCAGGAGTGAGATCACTCGTCGGTGTCCTTGACGCGGCCGAACATCAGGTCACGGTACATCGCGATCGCCTCGCGTGGGTCGCCGTCAAAGACCACGGCGCCGCGGTCAACGAGAAGGGTGCGGTCCGCGCGCGAGGCCGCGTCAAGATCGTGCGTCACCTCTATGAGCTGCACAGGGAGCGCGCGCAGCAGCGCGCCAACGTGTGCCCTCCAGCGTAGGTCCAGCAGCGTCGTCGGCTCGTCGGCCACGATGATCGACGGCGTCACGGCGAGCACGCCCGCGAGCGCGAGCAACTGCCGCTGGCCACCGGACAGCGCGTTGACGGACACGTCCGCCTTGTCGCCAAGGCCGATCTCCTCGAGCGCCGCCATCGCGGCAGCGTTTCGCTCCCGGCGGTCGTCGATGATCCGTCGCAATGACAGGGTCACGTCTTCGATCGCCGTTGGCATGATGAGCTGCGCGGACGGGTCCGTGAACAGGTAACCCACCTTGCGCCGTACCTGCGCGCCGTGCTTCACCGTGTCGAGGCCATCCACCGCGACAGTGCCGCTCACGGGAATCACCAGGCCGTTGATGAGCCGAGCGAGCGTCGACTTTCCAGACCCGTTCGCCCCAATGATGCTGATCCGGTCCTCGGTAAGCGTGAGGGTGGTGGGATCAAGGATGGGGACGCCCGAGTCGGGCGCGGTCACGGCCGCGTCCTTGAACTCGATCATAAGTAAAGGTTAGGCGGTTGCGAGCGCCTCGTTCGCCTCGCTGCCCGACGCTGGGGCTGCGTCCGTGACCGACGTCACCTTGCTTTGCGGCTTGGCGGGCAGAATCCATGGGTAGGCGCGATGCACGGCGGTGGCGACGAGCCCAACGAAGACGCACTTGATGAGGTCGAACACCGCAAACGGGGCTGCCCCGATGACGGTGGCGGTGAAGTCCAAACCAGCCTTCCACGCGACGTAGCCCCAGCCGATCGGATAGAGGACGACGAGCCCGCCCATGACTGCCGCACCGAAAGCTCCAGAGAAGGTCAGCGCGGAGCGGCGCCGCAGCCCGCGCACGATCCATCCCGTGACGAACGCGGCAGGCAGGAAGCCGATGAGGAAGCCGGCGGTAGCGCTTGGCCACGCGACCGCACCGGTGGTGTGGCCCGCGAAGATGGGAAGGCCCGCGGTTCCGAGGAGGAGGTAGATGAGAACGGCGGCCGCGCCCCGCCATGGCCCAAGCACGGCACCCGCGAGGAGCACCGCGAAAGTCTGCAGCGTGAACGGCACGCCCGCGGCGAACTCGACGCCGCCCCACAAGGTCGACGCGGCGATGAAGCCCGCAAAGACGGTGACAAGGGCGATGTTCTGACCGGTCAGGTGACGGCGCAAGTCCACGTAAACCTCCTGGGATAATGGATGGCGAAACATTACCGTCCCCACAAAGAACCGATGCCTAGCGGCCTCGAAACGACCGAAACGTTGTGGGACATCGACAAAATCGCGCGCGGCGCGGCAAGGAGAACAGGTGATCTCGGCGAAGGACGTTGAGTTGCGCATCGGAGCGCGCGTGCTGCTGAGCCCTGCGTCCTTTCAGATTGCGCCAGGCGACCGCGTTGGACTCGTGGGCCGCAACGGTGCCGGCAAGACCACCCTCACCAAGGTCTTGGCTGGGGAGGGCCAGCCCACCTCGGGCCACGTGTCCCGCAAGGGCGACATCGGCTACCTGCCTCAAGATCCGCGCACGGGTGACCTCGATCAGCTAGCGATGGAGCGCATCCTCGAGGTGCGTGACCTCGCCACGCTGGCCACCAAAATGCGTCAGGCTGAGCAGGACATGGCGAGCGAAGACGACGCCGTCAGGGATAAGGCCATGGACCGCTACCCGCGGCTCGAGGAGCGCTTCCGTGCGGCCGGTGGGTACGCTGCGGAGGCCGACGCCTCACGTATTGCCGCCAATCTTGGTCTCGAGGAGCGCGTGCTGCACCAGCCCATCGGCACGCTCTCCGGCGGCCAGCGCCGTCGCGTGGAACTTGCTCGCATTCTCTTCAGCGATGCGCAGACGCTCTTGCTCGATGAGCCCACCAACCACCTCGATGCGGACTCGATCGTGTGGCTTCGCCAGTTCCTGCAGGCCTACTCGGGCGGCCTCATACTCATCTCCCACGACGTCGACCTTGTGCGCGCCGTCGTGAACAAGGTGTTCCACTTGGATGCGAACCGCGGCGAGATAGACCAATACGCGATGGGCTGGGACCTGTACCTCAAGCAGCGCGAGACGGACGAGCGCCGCCGCCGCCGTGAGCGTGATAACGCGGAGAAGAAGGCCGCAGCACTCAACGCCCAAGCGGAGAAGATGCGCGCCAAGGCCACCAAGGCCGTCGCCGCGCAGAACATGATGAAGCGAGCGGAAAAGATGCTCGCGGGCGTTGAGCAGGAGCGAGTGAAGGATAAGGTGGCGCACTTGCGCTTCCCCACCCCAGCGTCGTGTGGGAAGACGCCGCTGCGAGCGAGCGAACTGTCAAAGTCCTACGGGTCCCTTGAGGTGTTCACGGACGTTGACCTCGCGATCGACCGCGGCTCTCGCGTAGTGGTGCTTGGCCTCAACGGCGCGGGCAAGACCACGCTCCTGCGGTTGCTTGGGGGCGTCGAGAACCCCGACACCGGCCAGGTGGAGCCGGGCCACGGCCTCAAGCTGGGCTATTACGCGCAGGAGCACGACACCCTCGATCTTGACGCGACGGTACTCGAGAACCTTCGTCACGCCGCGCCGGACCTCGACGACACCGCCGTGCGATCGGTGCTTGGGTCCTTCCTCTTCGCGGGTGACGACGCCTACAAGCCCGCTCGCGTCCTCAGTGGCGGCGAGAAGACCCGGCTCGCTCTCGCCACGCTCGTGGTGAGCCAGGCGAACGTGCTGCTCCTCGACGAGCCAACCAACAACCTCGACCCCGCGAGCCGCGAGGAGATCCTGCGCGCGTTGCGCACCTACGAGGGCGCCGTGGTCCTGGTGACACATGATGAGGGCGCCGTGGAAGCTCTAGAGCCCGAGCGGGTTTTGCTGCTCCCTGACGCCGTAGAGGACCTCTGGAACCCGTCCTACTTGGATTTGGTAACGCTCGCCTAGGCTCCGCCAGGAAGGGCTCAGAGCGCGTCCTCGATCTCCTCGTCGGTGGGCTCCACTGCCCGACGCTTGGGCTTGGTTGGCGCCGACGGCGCCTTGTCTCCCTTGAGTTCGCGGCGGCTCCACACGATCGCCACGATGGGAGCCGCAACGGCGAGCATGTACCACTGCACGGTGTAGGCGAGGTGGGGGCCGAGGCTCAGCGGCGGCAGGGGGGTGATCGACAGTCCTGGTAGCGCCCCGCACGGGTCCAAGCAGGCCTCCGCGAGGACTCCGTAGCCGGGGACTACCGCTCCCGGCGCCGCCGGCATCTGGGCCGGTGTGATGCGGGTGCCGGGCGTGCCGTTGTCGTCCTCCGTGGGCCGCATCGTCACCGTGAGATCGAGGTGCTCCGTGGGGAGCGACGGGCGGCCGGTCGCTTCAGGCTCTACCCACCCAGCGTCCACGAGCAACGCGCGGCCGTCGTCAGTCACGAACCACGCGAGCGCGTGAGACGCGGGCGAGCTGTTCACCGGCCTGTTGCGCAACCACGTGAGGCTCTCGGTATCGAACGTGCCCGAGACTGTTGCGACGCGCCAGCGAGCGCTCTGAGGGAACTCAGCCACGCCGTCGGGCACCACGTCGTTAAGGGGAGCAGGGGCAGCCGCCTGCCCGGCCTCGAAGTAGTCGATCTCCGCTGCGCGCGCCTCGTGCCGGTGATACTGCCACTGGCCAAGGAACACCGCCGTGACGCTCACGGCAATGGCGAACAGGCCAATGCCAACAACCGTGAGCGCGCGGTGGACGCGCGAGGAAGAAGGCACCCCAGAATGCTAACGGGGAGTTGGCCGCCTACTCGATGACGTTGGGGCCCTGCTCCGTGCCGTCGAGCAGCTCGTACTCGTAGACCCAGAAGCGCGACACGTTGTCGCCACCGACGGGGCGGCACTGGTCGTTCACAAGAGTGATCGTGGCGTCAGGGTTGGAGCCGGTGGACTCGTTCTCCACGAAGTAGCGCGTGAAGGACTCGGTTGACTCGTCAAGCAGGACGTCTTCGGCTCCTGCGCGCATGAGCGTTGCGGCACCGGTCTCCTTGTTGCGGACCAATAGCCACTCGCTGCCGTCATCGTCCTTCTGGGCAATCCAGTACGTGTTCTGGATGCCGTTGAAGGTGGTGTTGATGCCGTTGTCCTTGATGTAGCCCTCGGCATCGTCCGCACGCCGCACGGAGAAGTGGCCCTGCGGGCCGTCGATCCACTGGTCGTCAACCTTGACGTAGGACGTGACGGGACCCTCGGTGAGGAGGTCGGGGAGGTGAGCTTTGAGCTCGTCCTTGACCTTGCGCATGTCCTCCGGGCTGGAGATGCCGTGTTCCTTGTCGAAGGTGGGGAACGTGAGCTGGTACATCGCGCCGGGGCTGTCCTGCAGCACCTCGAGCTTGTTGCGCTCCTTCTTGGTGGACGCGGTGGACGGGTCCGTCTCGGGGTTCGTCACCTCCCACAGGAAGGAGTTGACCACGCCTCCGAGCTCAGAGAACGAGCGGGCGCGGGTCTCGAGCGTGCCAAACGCGGTGGGCGTGTCGCATAGCGGGACGCCCTGGTCGTCGAAGAGGGAGGCCTTAGTGGGCACGAGCACGGGGTCGCCGTTGTCCCACCAGCCGTCGATGAAGGTCTCGCCTGAGGAGCAACCTGCGAGCGTGAGCGCCGCAACGCCCGCGAGAAGCCCGTAGGCGACCTTGCGAGCTGGGGTTCGGTGGTTCCTCGTGGATGACACAACGTCCTCGGTGGTCATGCATACTCCCTTGTTCGCGCCATTGCGCATCTGCCGAACTGTTCACGGCACAGTACCAACATTCTGGCAGGGGATTGCGGTCCTGTGGCCCCAAAAATCGTATCGCTTCGATAACGCTCTGTTGCGCGCTGATTCGTCGCGTGTGGTTGGGCTCGGCTAGCGTTGCGGGCATGACAAGACACGTGGTCGTCACAGGAGCCAATCGGGGGATAGGACGGGCGATCGCGGAAGCGTTCGTTGCGGCGGGGGACACCGTCTCCACGATCTACCGCGGCGGAGACCTCCCAGAGGGCGTGGACGGGGCGATCGCGGACATCTCCGACACGGACGCCGTCAATGCGGCGTTCGACGAGCTCGAGGCCAAGCACGGTCGCGTGCGCGTGCTCATCGCGAACGCAGGCATCACGCGCGACGGCCTTCTCATGCGCATGAGCGATGAGGACTTCGAGGCGGTCATCGACGTCAACCTGACCGGCACATTCCGCACTGTGCGGCGCGCGGTGCAGTCGATGATGCGCGAGAAGTACGGCCGCATTGTGCTGGTCGGCTCGGTCGTTGGACTGCTGGGCAATCCTGGGCAGGTGAACTACTCGGCGTCGAAGTCTGCACTGGTGGGCATGGCGCGTTCCATCACGCGAGAGGTGGGATCGCGCGGCATCACGGCGAACGTCATCGCGCCTGGCTTCATTGAGACGGCGATGACAGCTGAACTGGGCGAAGACCTCGTGGCCCAGTACAAGGCGAACATCCCTGCCCGTCGATTCGGCTCAACGGATGAGGTGGCGAACGCCGCCGTGTTCCTCGCCTCCGACGCCGCCGGCTACATCAGCGGGGCCGTGCTGCCCGTTGACGGTGGCCTCGGCATGGGCCACTAACACTCGTTCCCGCGCTGACTCGCATCACACCGCAGCGGCGCTACGCTCACTCAAGAGGAGGAGACCATGGGAATTCTTGAAGGCAAGAACATTCTGGTGACCGGTGTGCTCACCGAGGGCTCGATCGCATTCGATGTCGCGCGCCTGTGCCAAGAGGAAGGCGCAACGGTGGTGCTGACCGGAATGGCGCGCACCCTGAAGGTGACGCAAGCGATGGGCCGCAGACTCCCCGTGGAGGCGCAGGCCATCGAACTGGACGTTACCAACCCCGAGCAGCTCGCGGGCCTCGCGGACGCCGTCAAGGAGCACGTTCCCCACCTCGACGGCGTGGTGCACTCGATCGGTTTTGCGCCGCAGTCCGTCATGGGCGGCAACTTCATGTCTGGCGAGTGGGATGACGTCGCCGTCGCGATTCACACCTCTGCGTATTCGCTCAAGGCGCTCGCAGGTGCCGCGCTTCCTCTCATGACCAACGGCGGCTCGCTGGTTGGCCTCACGTTCGACGCTCGCTACGCGTGGCCCGTGTACGACTGGATGGGTGTCGCTAAGGCCGCGTTTGAGTCGGTCAACCGCTACCTCGCCCGCGACCTGGGCCCACAGGGCATCCGGTGCAACGTGGTCTCCGCTGGTCCGCTGCTCACGACGGCAGCCAAGCACATCCCGGGCTTTGACCAAATGGAGGGCCATTGGGATGAGCGCGCCCCGCTTGGGTGGGATTCGGCGAACACCGAGCCCGCGGCCCGTGCCGTGACCGCGCTTCTCAGTGACTGGTTCCCCGCCACAACGGGCGAGATGATCCACGTGGACGGCGGCGTCCACGCGATGGGCGCCTGAGTGTCATGACTCGCCTTGTACTCGTTCGTCACGCGAAGGCAGAGGCACCACGGCCAGCACTCGACGACCACGACCGCGCGCTCACCCTCGAGGGGCGCAGTTCAGCGCAAGCCCTCGCCCAGGCACTGGCCGACGCTGGGGTTGAGATTGCGGTAGCGCTCGTCTCGAGCGCGGTACGCACCCAGCAGACGTGGAAGCTCATGGAGCCCACCTTCGATGGCGCCGAGGCGCACACCGAGGAGTCGCTTTACGAAACCCACGTGGGTGGTGTCGTTGGACTCCTGACGGCGCTCGACACGGAAGGCACGGTGGCCGTCGTTGGCCACGAGCCGACGATTTCCGCCGCGGCGGCATGGCTCGCCGGCCCCGGCTCGGACACGAAGGCGCTGCAGCGCATCGCCCACGGGCTACCAACGGGAACCGCGGCTCTGCTCGACTTTGAGGGACCGCTCCGCGAACTGGGCCAGAACAAGGCCGTGCTCACGGCAGTGTGCGCGTCCCATGCCCACTTCTGATCAGCAGACGCAAGAGCGTCGCTGGTGGATGCTGCGCTGGGGTCCGCGGCATGACTCTGGGGTCTTGTACTACCCGGGTCACCCGGGAGAGGTGTGGGTAGACGCGATCGGTGAGGTGGTGCCTTTCCTTGTGTCTACCGGGGACTTTGCTCCCGCGGACATGCAGTACCGCATGCATCGTGAACACCTGTGGGATTCCCAGGCGGGGCTCTATGGGGAGGCCTACAACGTCGATAGCGGGACGTGGGTACGGCAGGCGCCAACAGCGTCGGGCAATGCCAAGGCCGCGCTGGGGATAGCCCAAGCCTTGCGCGAGGGTGGTGAGACCACGCCTGCGGAGATGAGGGGCCGCTGGCAACGCGAAACGCGTGACCTCATGGAGGCTATGCGCGACCTCGCTCTCGATGCGGAAGCGGCCGCACTGCTTACGCAGGCGCTGCTCATCGCGCGCGAAGACGGTTGGCTAGAGTCCTAGGTGCGGCAGGGCGGCATCGAGGCGCGGCTCATTGATGGCGATGTCTGCTTGCGCTTGGACCACGGGCTTGGCGTTGAACGCGATTCCTAGGCCCGCGGCGGCCATCATGTCGAGGTCGTTCGCGCCGTCGCCAATGGCGACCGTGTCCTCAACCGCGATCCCGAGCTCCGCCGCGAAGGCGCGCAGGGCCTCGGCCTTAGCCGCCCGATCGATGACTGGGCCATCTGTGCGGCCGGTGAGCATGCCCTCGGACACGTCAAACCGATTGGCGCGGAAGCGCGTGATGCCTAGCCGGGCTGCCAGCGGGGCCACGATCTCCGCGAAACCGCCGGAGACGAGCGCAACCTCCCAGCCGGCACCCTGCGCGGCCGACACGAGCTCTGCGGCGCCGGGAGTGAGCTCAACCTGGGCGAGCACGTCGTCAAGAACACTGACACGCAGACCCTTGAGCGTGGCGACGCGCTCCTTGAGGGATTCACCGAAGTCCAACTCGCCGCGCATCGCGGCCTCGGTGATGCGGGCCACTTCCGCTTGGGTGCCTGCGTGAGCCGCGACGAGTTCAATGACCTCGGCAGTGATCAGGGTGGAATCGACGTCGAGGACAAGCAAACGCGTCATGAACTGACCACGGTCCCCTTGGCGACGACCGTGATTCCGGAATCCGTGACCGTGAACCCGCGCTGCAGGTCCCACTCGCGATCGATGCCGATGCGCGCGCCCTCTTCAACCACCACGTTCTTATCCACGATGGCGCGGTGCACTTGCGCATGACGGTTGACCACGACGTTATCGAGGAGCACAGAGTCGCTCACGGTTGACCACGAGTGGAGCCTCACCCCAGGGGAGAGCACCGAGCCAGTGACAGTGGCGCCGGAAACGATCACGCCAGGGGAGACTATCGAATCCGCTGCGTGACCAAGCCGGCCCTCTTCCGAGTGGATGAACTTGGCAGGCGGGGCCGTGATGAGGCCCTGGTGCATGGGCCACTGGTGGTTGTACACGTTGAAGACGGGCGCCACCGCGATGAGGTCCTGATGGGCCTCGTAATACGAGTCGAGCGTTCCCACGTCGCGCCAGTAGTTGCGGTCGCGATCGGTGGAGCCGGGGACGTCGTTGTGGCGGAAGTCGTAGAACCCGCACTCGCCGCGCTCCACGAAGTAGGGGACGATGTCGCCGCCCATGTCGTGCTTGGAGCCGACGCGATCCGCGTCCTTGGCGAGCGCCTCCATGAGGGCATCGGCGTCGGCCACGTAGTTACCCATCGAGGCGAGCACCTCGCCGGGGCTGTCTGATAGTCCCTGGGGGTCCTTGGGCTTCTCGAGGAACGCGCGCACGCGGCTGGGGTCGTCGGGATCGATGTCGATCACGCCCATCTCAGGGGCAAGCGCGATGGGCTGACGAATCCCGGCGATGGAGAACTTGGCGCCAGAGGCCACGTGCGCGTCCACCATCTGGGAGAAGTCCATTCGGTACACGTGGTCGGCACCAACGATGACGACAATGTCGGGCCGCTCATCCTCGAGGATGTTCGCGCACTGGTAGATCGCGTCCGCGCTGCCGAGGTACCAGTGGGGGCCGCGGCGCTGTTGCGCTGGCACCGGCGCAACATAGTTGCCGAGCAGGGGCGACATGCGCCACGTGCGCGCGATATGGCGGTCAAGCGAGTGCGACTTGTACTGCGTCAGCACTACCACGTGCAGGTAGCGCGAGTTGATCACGTTGCTCAGCGCGAAGTCCACGAGGCGGTAAGTGCCGCCGAACGGCACTGCGGGCTTAGCGCGAGCGGCGGTGAGGGGCATCAGTCGCTTGCCCTCACCCCCTGCGAGGACGATTGCGAGGACTTTGGGCGCGGCCATACGCCCAGCATAGGCGGCAAGCGGGACCAGCGGCGGGCCCGCGCCGAGGAAGAAACCACTAGCGTGGGAGACATGCGCATTGACTTGCTGACCAGGGAGTATCCGCCGCACATCTATGGCGGCGCCGGCGTTCACGTGACGGAGCTCGCGGGGGTGCTTCGCGAGCACGTCGACGTACGCGTACGGGCCTTCGATGGGCCGCGAGATGAGCCTGGGGTCACCGGTTACGACGCGCTCGGAGGCGGAGTTGGCGAGGCGTCGCTCGACGTCCTAGCGCACAACCTGCCGATGGCTCGCGACTGCGTTGGCACCGACCTCGTGCACTCGCACACCTGGTACGCGAACATGGCGGGGCACCTCGCGAAGACGCTCCACGGAGTTCCGCATGTGCTGAGCGCCCACTCGCTTGAGCCGCTGCGCCCATGGAAGGCAGAGCAGCTTGGAGGCGGCTACCGCGTCTCGAGCTGGATCGAGAAGACGGCCTACGAGGCTGCTGACGCGATCATCGCCGTGAGCGCAGGCATGCGCACCGACGTGCTGCGCGCCTACCCCGCGGTTGACCCCGATCGCGTGCACGTCATCCACAACGGGATCGATGTGGCGGGTTGGGCGGCGCCGTCAAGTGATGAGGAGCGGGCACGGGCCGACGCTGTGGTCGCCGAGTGGGGAATCGATCGTTCTCGTCCTGCCGTGGTTTTCGTTGGCCGGATTACCAGGCAGAAGGGACTGCCGTACTTCCTGAGGGCCGTGGAGCAACTGCCGCCCGAGATTCAAGTGGTGTTGTGCGCTGGCGCTCCCGACACCAAGGAGATCGCGCAAGAGGTGTCATCTGCAGTGGCCGCACTGCAAGAGACGCGCGATGGCGTCATCTGGATCGAGAAGATGCTGCCCCGCCCGGAACTCATTGCGGTGCTCGACGCCTGCACGGTGTTCGTGTGCCCGTCGATCTACGAGCCCCTCGGCATCGTCAACCTCGAGGCCATGGCGGTGGGGCTTCCCGTTGTCGCCTCCGCAACGGGAGGCATCCCTGAGGTCGTGGTGCATGGTGAAACCGGTCTGCTTGTGCCTCTCGAGCAGCTCACGGACGGCACCGGAACGCCCCTCAACCCCGATGCGTTTATTGCCGACCTCGCCAACGCTCTGGCGACAGTGGCGCTCGATGGTGAGCGAGCGTCGGGCATGGGACGTGCGGGGCGCGAGCGTGCCGCCGAGCACTTCTCATGGACCGCCATCGGCGACCGGACGTTGGGCCTGTACCAGTCCATTCTTCGATAGGCTCGCGGTATGACTGAGGTGCTGGCGTTCGAAGGGGTGACGCTCAGCAGGGACGGCAACGAGATCCTGCGCGGCATCGACCTTCACGTGAATGGCGAGGACCGGTGGGTGGTCCTTGGGCCCAACGGCGCCGGGAAGACGTCTTTGGTCTCTATCGCCGGTGCGCGTCTGCATCCCACCGATGGCGTTGCACGCGTACTCGGGGAGGTGCTTGGCGAGGCCGACACGCAGGAACTGCGGATTCGCGTGGGGTTGTCGAGCGCTGCGCTCGCGGATCGCATCCCCCCGGAAGAGAAGGTGCGTGACGTCGTGATGACCGCCGCGCACGGCATCACCGGCCGCTGGCGCGAGGAGTACGAGGAGCCGGATGAGGAGCGCGCCGCGGCGTTGCTGCTTGCCTTTGGCATGGCCGACTTCGCCGATCGCGAGTTCTGGACACTGAGCGAGGGCGAACGGAAGCGCGTGCAGATCGCGCGAGCGCTCATGGCGGATCCCGAACTGCTGCTGCTTGACGAGCCGGCCGCGGGCCTTGATCTTGGTGGCCGCGAGGAGTTGCTCGCCGCGCTCACCGAACTTGCAGGGGATCGCCGGTCGCCCGCAATCATCCTGGTAACCCACCACGTGGAGGAGATCCCGGTAGGGTTCACTCACGTGCTGTTGATGCGCGGCGGCGAGGTTGTCGCGGCGGGGCCGTTGGGGGAGACGCTGACCGCGGAAAACCTCACGGAGACCTACGCGATGCCGGTTGAGTTGTCGTCAGAGGGCGGGCGCTTCACGGCCCGACGCTCTGGCTAGGTTTGAGATAAGGAGGCAGTCATGAATCCATCACTGTGGTGGTTCGTAGGGGCGATGCTGCTGGGGATCCTGGAGATCTTCACGCTCGATCTCACCTTCGCCATGCTCGCGGGGGGCGCGCTTGCGGGCGGTCTCGCGGCATTGTTTGGCGCCGACCTATGGCTGTCCATCGTGATCTTCGCCGTGGTGTCCGCGCTACTGCTGTTCGTGCTGCGGCCGTCGCTCATGAAGCACTTCCGCACGGGCGCCATCTCCACGGGCACCGCGGCCCTCGTTGGCCGCACCGCAATCGCGCTTGACGAGGTCACGACACGCACGGGCCGGGTGAAGCTCAATGGCGAGGTGTGGACGGCCAGGACCCTCGAGGGCGCTGTAGCCGAAGACGCGTATGCAACTGTTCTAGAAATCAAGGGCGCCATGGCAATTGTGGCGCCGGCGGCGGATGACGCCGTCATCGATACCGAGGAGGGGTAGGTCATGGACGACATCGCAAACGTGCTGTGGATCGTCGTTGTGCTGTTCTTTGCGATCTTCGTGATCGTTGCGATCGCCAAGGCGATCGTGGTGGTGCGGCAGACGCAGGCGTTCATCGTGGAGCGCCTTGGTCGGTACAGCCGCACCATGGACGCGGGGCTTCACTTCCTGGTGCCCTTCTTCGACAAGGTGCGCCACAAGGTGGACCTGCGTGAGCTCGTGTACTCGTTCCCACCGCAGTCGGTGATCACGAGCGACAACCTCGTGGTGGACATCGATTCCGTCATCTACTTCCAGGTGACGGACCCCAAGGCTGCGGTCTACGAGATCGCGAACTACATCACCGGTGTGGAACAGCTCACCACCACCACGCTCCGCAACATCGTGGGAACCATGGACCTGGAGCAGACGCTCACGAGCCGCGACCAGATCAACGGTCAGCTGCGCGGCGTGCTCGATGACGCCACCGGCAAGTGGGGCATCCGCGTGAACCGCGTGGAGCTCAAGGCGATTGAGCCGCCCATGTCCATCAAGGACTCGATGGAGAAGCAGATGCGCGCCGAGCGCGACCGCCGCGCCGCGATCCTCAACGCGGAGGGCATCAAGCAGTCGGCAATCCTCACCGCTGAGGGTGAGAAGCAGTCGGCCATCCTTCGTGCCGAGGGTGACGCGCAGTCCAAGATTCTGCGCGCCGAGGGTGAGGCGAAGGCCATTCTGCAGGTGTTCGACGCCATCCACGAGGGCGATGCGGACTCCAAGCTGCTCGCGTACCAGTACCTGCAGGTGCTGCCCGAGATCGCCAAGACGGACTCCAACAAGGTGTGGTTTGTGCCCACCGAGTTCACGGGAGCGCTCAAGGCCGTTGCCGCGGGCTTTGGCTACGAAGCGGACGACGAGCCGCTCAAGCGCGATGCCACCAAGAAGCGCAGCACGCGCATTACCTCGGCTCTTGAGGACCCGCGTGCCGCTCTCGAGGAGGCGCGCCGTATGGCGGAGGGCGTCACGGCGGACGCAGAGTCCCACGGCACCAGCTCCGGCAAGCCCTTCAGCCCCGAAGCCGAAAAGGGTCAAGCCCCGCCTCCGTGAGCCTGACTGACGAGGAGTTGCTCGCGGACTACCGCGGGCTCACTGACGGTGCGCTGCGGCGCTCGTTCGAGGCGGAGCGCGGGCTGTACATGGCCGAGGGCGCTAAGGTCATCGAGCGCGCTCTCGCCGCCGGGCATGTGCCACGCTCGGTGCTCTGTTCGCCGCGCCGGCTCGCGTCGATCGAGCACTTGATTCCTGTCGGCACACCGGTGCTTCTTCGCTCCGAGGATGAGCTTGAGCAGATCACCGGGTTCGAGGTTCACAGGGGAGCGCTTGCTGCCATGCACCGCCCGACGCTTCCCACCTTGGGCTCCCTCGTCGCCGATGCACGGCTCGTGGTGGTTCTGGAGGGAATCATCGATCACACCAACGTGGGCGCGATCTTCCGTTCGGCGGCCGGCATGGGGGCCGACGCTGTGGTGGTCTCTCCCGAATGTGCGGACCCGCTGTATCGCCGCTCGGTGAAGGTCTCGATGGGAACGGTGTTCCAGGTGCCGTGGACGCGAGTGCGAGCGTGGCCGGGAGCGCTCGATGAGTTGCGAGCGCTCGGCTTTGTCGTTGCTGGCCTGGCCCTCACCGAAGGCGCCGTTCCGCTCGATGTCTTCGCAGCGTCGGGCCACGAACGCGTGGCGCTCGTGCTCGGCACGGAAGGCGACGGCCTCACCAGCCAAGCCCTCGCGCACACGGACGCCACCGTCGTCATCCCCATGCGTGGGGGAGTGGACTCGCTCAACGTGGCCGCGGCGTCGGCTGTGGCGATGTGGGAGTTGCGCGAGCGCTAGGTACGTCGGCCGTTACACGTAACAGATGAGTTCGCCGTGCAGCACGGAGAACCAGCCGTCGCCGTCCGCGGCCCAGCGCTTCCAGCCCTCGCTGATCTCGAGTAGATCCGCTTGCGTCGCGAGTCCAGAGCCCAGCAGTTGCTCCGCGATCGCCGAGTTGAGAATGCGCTCCGACCATAGGCCGCCCCACCACTCGCGCTCCGCCTCAGTGGCGTAGCACCACGTACTCGAGGTGGCGCTGACGTCGGTAAGCCCCGCGGCGTGAGCCCACGAGAGCAACCGGCGCCCAGCGTCGGGCTCAGCGCCGTTTGCACGTGCCACCGCGACGTACAGCTCAAGCCAGCGATCAAGTTCAGGCACCTGCGGCCACCACGTGAACGCCGAGTAGTCGCTGTCGCGCACGGCGACGATGCCACCAGGGCGCGTGACGCGCGCCATTTCGCGAAGCGCCTGCACGGGATCTCCAACGTGCTGCAGCACCTGGTGGGCGTGGGTCACGTCAAAGGAGTCGTCCGCGAACTGGAGGCGATGAACGTCCGCCACCGCGAAGTCGATGTTCGTTGCGCCGTGTTCCGCGGCCGTAGCCCGCGCAAGCGAGACCTCGTCCTCGCCAATCTCCGTGGCGGTGACGTGGGCCACCCTGCTGGCGAAGTCCACGGTGATGGTTCCGGGACCGGCGCCAACGTCGAGGAGGCGATCGGTGTTCTTGAGCAGCGGCAGCAGGTGCGGGGCGGAGTTCTCGACGGTTCGGTTGCGGTGCGAGCGCAACACGGACTCGTGATGGCCGTGGGTATAGGTGGTCACCCGCCCAACCCTGTCACACTTCTCAGCCGGCTCCTGTCACGGTTACCAGGTGCGTCGCGTTGTCGTAGGTGAACGTGACCGTGGAGTCTTTGGTGAGTGAGAGCGGAATGTTTGGGCCGTCCTTCACGCCGCCGTCGCCGTAGTTCTCGTCCCACGTGCGGTTGAGGGCGATCTTGAACTCGTAGTCTCCCGCCGGCAAATCCACGGTGATGGACCACGTGGCGCTCTCCTCGTCGAACGTCATCTGGGCCTCGTCGCACCAAGGAGCCCAGTCCTCGCCGCAGCCCATGACGGAGTTCACGGTTCCGGGCAGCGCCACCTCGTCCGGCTGCGCCATCGCGCCGGACTTGCCCGCGAAGATCGCCGACTCGCTCGTCACGCCAGCCTGTGTGGCCAACGCCCTGTACTCGACGTCTTTGCCGGCCTCCGCCGTCGTGAGGTCATCGGTCACGGAGTACACGGGGGCGGTGTTGTCGGTGCCAACGTCCTCCCAGTCGCCGCCCTGAACGCGGCGCTGAATGGTCACCTCTGTTCCCTCGCGCGCCGGCAGCACAGTCGCAGCGACCACGGGCGCCTCTCCCAAGAGTTCGCCTGGGGCGGGGCTCACCAAGGTGACCGACGGCGCGGGCACCTCGGCCTCGAGAGTTTCACTTGTGCTGTCGTGGCCCTTCCCGTCCGACGCTACGGCTTGGTATGTCACTGACGTTCCGGGGGCGAGATCGCTGACGTCGTCAAAGACCCGATAGGGAGCGTTGTCGTCGGTGCCGATGTACGTCCACTCGCCGGCCGTGCCGTCTTCGGCGACAGCTTGGCGCCAAAAGCTGACCTCCGCGTAGTTCTCAGCGGTGACGTCCGCAGTCACTTCCAGGCGACCCTGGTCATCGGCTGGTGCCGCCGCCGTGGTGAGCTGCACCTGGGGGGCGTCGGTGCCAGGGAGGGCAGCGTCGGCCCGGAAGACCACCGCGCCGTACGAGGGAACTGTGATCTGGATGCTGTTGTCGTCGCCAGCCGTGACCTCGGTGGCGGTGTCGCCGTAGATGAGGGAGAAGGTGCCACCCCAGGTGGGAATGGTGGCCTCATGCTCCTCGGCGGAACTGTTGAGTACCACCACGTACTCGCGGCGCTCGTCGCGATTGAAGCGGCTGAAGGCGAAGACGTTGCCGTCGCTGTAGCGAGTGATCTGGGCGCCGGTCGCAAGGGTTGGGTGGTCGTTGCGCAGGGCATTGAGCGCGGAAATCTGCTGGTAGAGGGGCTGTTCGGTGTCGAAAACGGGCTCGGCGAGGGTCGCGGTGGAGCCGATAAGGACGTCGTCCGTGTACTCGGGGATGGTGGTGCCGAACATCACTTGGCGCGCGGCGCGGTCGCCGCCGTCACCCGTGAGGCCCTGCTCGTCGCCGTAGTACGTGATGGGGTTGCCGCGAGTGAGGTACATGAGCGAGTTGGCGAGCTGGAACTGCTGGAGGAGTTCTTCTTGGCTCGCGTTTGCGTTGTCGGCCTGGAGGAAGCCGCCAAACCGGCCCATGTCGTGGTTGCCCAGGAAGGTGGGCAGTTCGTAGGCCGACGAATCGGCGTCGGTGTACCAGTCGTCATCGGCGTAGAAGGCGGCTAGGTCCTCTGCTGAGCCGCCGCGCGAGGCGAAGTTGCGGGCGGCGTCTTGGAAGGGGAAGTCGAGAACCGCCTGCTGATCCGCGGTGGTGGTGAAGTGGCTGGTCTTCGCGCGCGACGTGTCGAAGACCTCGCCGAACATGAAGAAGTCGTCCTTGCCGGCGTCCTTCGCGGCCTGCAGCACGTCCGGGCCAAAGCTCTGCCAGAACTCATCGTTGACGTGGCGCATGGTGTCAATGCGGAAGCCGTCAACATCGAAGTCCTTGATCCAGGTGGTGTAGATATCCGTCATGCCCTGGACCACGCGGGGGTCCTCGGTGAAGAGGTCGTCGAGGCCAACGAAGTCGCCAAACAGGGCGTCTTCCCCGGTAAACGTGCTGTTTCCGCGGTTGTGGTACATCGTCACGTCGTTGAGCCACTCGGGGGACTTGGCGCTCTCCTCGCCGTCGGCCAGAACTGGGGTGTAGGGGAAGGAGGTGTCCGCGCTCAAGGTGGGGAAGCCGTCGGACCCTGCCACGTCGCTGGGACTGAAGACGTTGCCGTCACTGTCCTTGTACGGGGCCTCGTCGGTGCTGACGTAGGGGAGGCGGTCGCCGCCCTGGTAGCCGATGACGTCTGCTGTGTGGTTGGTGATGATGTCGAAGTAGACCTTGAGGCCGCGATCGTGGGCTGCTGTGATGAGGTCCGTCATGGCGTCGTTGCCGCCCAGGTGAGGGTCGATGCTCGTGAAATCGGTGATCCAGTAGCCGTGGTAGCCGGCGCTGGAGTCTTCCGGCTGCACGGCCTTGTTCGTGAATGGGGGAGCCACCCAGATGGCGTTGACGCCTAGGCCCTGGATGTAGTCGAGCTTGTCCTCGATGCCCTTCAGGTCTCCGCCCTGGTAGAAGGCGGAGTTGGTGTTGTCGTAGCCGCTTACTTGCGGGTCGCTTCCCAGCCCGCCGTCGTTGTTGGAGGGGTCGCCGTCGTTGAAGCGATCCGTCATCACGAAGTAGAAGGACTGGTTGGTGGTGCCCTCCGCGCGGACGGGGGCGATGGCGTGGGGGCCTTGGTTGGCGTTGGTGAGGATGCCCGCCGTGATGCCCACTGCTCCGAGGGCGATCACAACCACCGCGATTAGTGCGGCTGTGCGTCGCTTGTGTGGCGCCGCGTTGGGCGTCGCTTCTGGTGTTGGCGCTGATGTTGCCGCCGCCTCGTGTGCCACCGTTCCTCCGTCGTCGCAGGTGAATGTACGCGCTTACATTCCGGCTATCAGGGTAGCACCGGCCGCGGTCCGTTTCGCTGCCGCCTTGACTCGGTCGTAGGGAATCGTCTGAACCACTCAGCGCCGGTTTTGACCCTCGCAGGGGAAGAAACTGTCGCTGAGTGGTTCAGACGATCGGGACTCGCGCATGTCAGTGGCGAGTGCCATAATCGAACATATGTTCGAATGATGGGAGGGCGCATGGACGCCACTCTTCAGTCCGCGCGTCTCGAGAAGGCCAGGGCGGCGCTCGCTGCGGTGCAGACGCGGGTTGGTACTAGTAGGGAGTGCTGGGACGCGCCTACGCTTCCGCTCGCCCCCGCACTGTCCGACGCTCTGCCCGCGGGCCTCCGTCGCGGCCAGGTGGTCTCGGTGCAGGGATCAACGTCCCTGGTGCTTGCCTTGGTTTCCGAGGCCTCGCGCGAGGGGTCGTGGGCAGCGATGATCGGCATGCCCAATGTGGGGGTTGTTGCGGCCGCGCGGCGGGGGATTGAGCTTTCTCGGTTGGCGTTGGTCCCGCATCCGGGATCGCAGGCTCCCGCGGTCGCGGGCGCGTGCGTGGACGGCATGGACGTGGTGGTGATGGGGCCACGCTTGGCCCTTACCGATGCCGACCGGCGGCGGCTTGCCGCGCGCGCGAGAGAGCGTGGAGCTGCGCTCATCAGCGCCGGGCCGTGGGACGGGGCACATGTCGGGCTGACCGTGCTCCGCTCCACGTGGAGCGGACTCGGCGCTGGCGATGGTCGTCTGCGTGCACGGGACATGATCGTGGAGGTGACCTCCCGGGCCGAAGGTCCGGCCCGTCGCGTTGCCCTCACACTCGAGGCCGACGTCATGCTGAGAGCCCGAGCCAGCGTCGGGCAGGCGAGCCTCGAGGGGGTCGCGTGACCATCGTCGCCACCACCCGCCGAGCCGTGCTGTGGGTGCCCGACTGGCCCGTGGTCGCGGCCGCCGCGGAGGCCGGTCTGAGCCCCAGCGCTCCAGCGGCCGTGCTCTACGGGCGCGGCATGGTCGCGGTGTCTGCCTCCGCGCGGGCTGCGGGGGTGAGGCGCGGCCACCGCAAGCGACTCGCGCAGCGCGCGTGTCCGGACATCACGATCCTCCCGTACGACGAGGCGCGCGACGCCCGCGCCTTCGAGGCCGTCGCGGCCGCTGCTGAAGACGTAGTCGCGGGCGTCGAGATCTCGCGGCCGGGCATGCTGATGATCCCCTCGGACGGGGCGGCGCGCTTCCACGGCTCCGAGGAGGCGCTCGCCGAGGCGCTCGTGAGCGCGGTCGCCGAGCTCGCCGGGTGCGAGAGTTCCGTTGGGGCGGCCGACGGCCTGCTCGCGGCGGTGCTCGCCGCTAGGGCGGCGGCGCTCATCCCGGCGGGGGAGTCGGCGACGTTTCTGGCCCCGCATCCCATCGACACGCTCACGCTCGGGGCCATGGAGCGTACCAAGCGCGAGGCGGTGGAAGACCTGGTCTCCGTGCTGTCGCGGCTCGGCATCGACACCATTGGCGCGTTCACCGCGCTGCCGTTCCCCGATGTCCTCGCCCGCTTTGGGCCGGTGGGCGCGTGGGCGCATCGCATCGGCCTCGGCGAGGACGTAGCGCCTCCCGTGCTGCGCCGCGCCGAGGAGGACATCGCGGTCGAGTACGCGTTTGAGGAGCCGGCAGAGAACTCGCAGCAGCTCGTCCCCGTAGCCCGCCTGCTCGCCGAGCGGCTCGACGAGGCCCTGCTCGCGGCAGGCATGCGCTGCGGAAAGGTGCGCATCGTCGCTGCTACCGAGCGGGGTCAGCACCTGGAGCGGGTGTGGCGAACAGACGTGGGGGCGCGCGCAGGAGCCTTCGCCAACCACATGGCCGACCGCGTCCGCTGGCAACTCGAGGGCTGGCTGAGCGGAACCTCGGAGGGCCCAGAGCGCTCCGGGCTCACCTCGCTCGGGGTGGTCGCGGAGGACGTGGTGCCTTTGGGATCCGAGCAGTCCTATCTGTGGGGTGGCATCTCCGGTGCGGACTCGCGTGCGCAACGCGCCCTAGAACGCGTTCAGGGACTTCTTGGGCCCGACGGCGTGCTCGCCGTTCGCGAGCAAGGCGGCAGATCTCCGCGAGAGCGGGTACTGGCACTGCCGTGGGGGCAGGAGGCGGCCGAGTCGCGACCGCTCGCGCACCCGTGGCCGGGCGGGATTCCCGATCCGGCGCCCGCGACCGTGCTGTCCATTCCTAAGCCGGTCCAGGTGCTCGACGCCGGCGGCACCTCCGTGACCGTGGACCGCCGCCTTGCGATCAGCGCGCCGCCAACGTGGGTGCGCCTCGAGGCGGAACCCACCGACGAGCGAGCGCGGGCGGCAAACCGGCACCCAGCGTCGGGCCATGTTGGTCAGGTGAAGGGGCCGGTGTGGGAACGGCCTAGGCCCGTGGACTCGTGGGCGGGGCCGTGGCCCATCGCGCAGCGGTGGTGGAGCGCGGACGCGTCGCGGGGCGCGTATCTGCAGGTGTCGCTCGGTGATCGAGCCGTGCTCGTGGCGTTCAGGGGCGGGGAGTGGGTGCTGGAGGCGATGTATGACTAGTCAGGATTCCTTACTCCTTCTAGACTCCTTACATGAGTGCAATGTACGCAACGATCACATCTAAGGGTCAGATAACGCTGCCGGTCGCGGCGAGGCGTGCGCTAGGACTCCACGAAGGTCAGAAACTGGGCATTCGCATCGAAGGCACCACGCTCGTGATCGACGCACCGCCGGACATCGAGTCGCTGCGCCAGCGTGCTCGCGCAGAGGCCGAGGCCCATGGCACGTGGGGCACCGTGCCCACTGCGAATGAGGGATGGGTCGCCCACGTCGACGAGCGATATGACGAGCGCGGCCGTGCCAAGCCTTGATGCGAGCGTGCTGCTGCGCTGGCTCCTGAACGACGTTCCTGACCAGTCGGCTGCGGTCGAGAGACTCTTGAACGGAGGCGATCCGCTTTACGTCGCCGACGTAGCGCTCACTGAGGTTGGCTTCGTGTTGGAACGGTCACTAGGCCTCTCGCGCGGGCTCGTGGCGGACTGCCTCACGGCGGTGCTCGCGTTAGGACAGGTAGTGATCGACAGGACCATCTGGGGTCAAGCAATTGACGCTTATCGCTCGCACGCCAAACTCTCGCTCGCCGATGCATACCTCGCGTCCAATGCGATCACGAATGACGCGGCACCGTTGCTTACGTTCGACAAGAAGCTGGCGCAGCAACTCGACGGCACCCAGCTTCTGGAAGCGTGACTTGGCATGGATGAATTGACCATCGACGATATGCCTGACGAACTCATTGCTGCGCTAACGGCTCAAGCAGTTCGACACGGACGTTCCCTCGAGTCCGAGGTCAAAGACATCCTTGAGCGAGCCGTCGCCGAACCGCTCGCCAGCCCTGGTCGACGGTTGTTCGATGCCATGGCGGAGATTCGCGCCTTGGGAGGGGTGGAACTCGACATCCCGCCCCGCGAGCACACACAGCCTGTCGAATTCGACTGACGGGTCAACGCCTGACAAGGGAGCAACTCGCTAGTACACCCGTAGCTAGTGGAGGTCAGGTGCGCCAGCAAGGTGTGGTCCGCTCCGCCCTCCGGCAAATACGTGCCCGGGAGCACCTCCACCGTGTGGGTCTTTGCCTGCCACCTTCGGCGGGAAGAGCCCGGGCGGAGTCGCTCTGGGGAGCTACCGGGACGGCGCAGACTCTTCCTGGTCCTCATCGAACCGACCACGCTGGACGAGGAGGTCGAGGGCCGATCGCGCAATAGGCGCGATTCTTTGAGGCCAACCGCTAGCGATCGTCTCCGCGGTGTCCATCGCGCGAGTCTCTTCGACCGCTGCGAGCAACGCTGAATGCACACGGTCCACAGCGTTCACTTCCGCTGGGGTGTAGGCAGAATTGGCTCGCCAGTCCCACGGGCGGTTGTCCGCGACCCAGTCGAAGAACGACTCGAAGTACTCGACGTCACCCGTCGCGCGGATACCGTCGTCGCCCTCTGCGAGATATTCCAGGCATTCGATGACTCGGTTGCGAATTCTCTGATCAGCCAGCCGCGCGGATAACTCCTCCATGAGCAAACACTATGGTGTGCCGACGGCTGGCAGTGCTGAGCTCTACTTCTGGCCATCGGCGTGAGCGTCCCATTGCAGCCACCTGGCAGCGTGGTCACAGCGGGGGTAACGGAACGGCCGGCAAGGGCGTGCCGGTGGCGACGCAGTCTTCGAGTTGGGCCTGCACGTCAAGGCAGCGTCCGAGGATTGCTATGAACTCGGCGTCCTGCTCCAAGGCTTCGATGTGGTCGGGCCAGGTGGTGTCGTTCATGCGTTCACCCCAGGTCGCTTCGTCCTCGACGCGCCTGCCCGGGCGCCGCTGGTGCAATCTCCTGTATCCGTCGCGCGCGTCACCGACAGGTGCCATAATCGAACATATGTTCGAACGGATGCGGCTCGCGGTGGTGGCCTAGATGGAGGTCATCGACTACGCCGAGCTGCACGCGCACACCGCCTTCAGCTTCCTCGACGGCGCCAGCCAGCCGGAGGAGATGGCCGCCGAAGCGGGGCGTTTGGGGCTCAGCGCGCTCGCCATCACCGACCACGATGGCCTCTACGGGGTGGTCCGCTTCGCCCAGGCGGCACGCTCCATCGGCCTCCCAACAGTGTTTGGTTCGGAACTGAGCCTCGCGCTCCAGGATTCGCGGGGAAGGCACGTTCTCGACGCCCCCACCGAGGCTCCAGACCCGCGCGCGCAGCACCTCGTAGTTCTCGCACGAGGTGCCACCGGCTACGCGCGTCTCAGCCGCGCGATCGGTCTGGCGCACCTCGCCACCGGCGAGAAGGGCCGCTCGCACTACACGCTTGAGTCACTCGCGGAGGCGGGCGGCGGCGAGTTCCTCGTCCTCACGGGGTGCCGAAAGGGCGCCGTCCGTCGCGCTCTTGGGGGTGGAGTGCTCGGCGGCCCGCCCGTCACGGTCGACGGGATGGTCGCCGCTCGCTCCGAACTCGACAAGCTCGTGGCCCTGTTTGGGCGCGACAACGTCGCCGTGGAGATCACGGACACCGGCTCACCTTTTGATTCGGAAGTGTCCGACGCCCTTGCCGACCTGGCATTCGACCTCCAACTCCCGCTCGTGGCCACCACGGCTGCCCACTACGCCAGCCCCAGAGATGCCGATCTAGCAGGCGCGTTGTCCGCAATCCGGTCTCGCTCGAGCCTCGACGACATGGACGGCTGGCTGCCCGGCAGCCCCGGCCAGCACCTCAGAAGCGCGGGGGAGATGATGTACCGCCACCGCCGCCACCCGCAGGCGGTCACCACCGCGGCACGCCTTGGTGCCGAGTGTGCCTTCGACCTCTCGCTCGTGGCGCCAAAGCTCCCTCCATACCCGGTTCCGGAGGGTCACACGGAGGCGACCTGGCTCAGGGAGCTGACCTATAGGGGGGCAAGAGAGCGCTACGGTCCCCCCGATCGTGAGCGGGTCAAGGGTGCCTGGAAGCAGATCGAGCACGAGCTCGCCGTCATCGAGGCCCTGGACTTCCCCGGCTACTTCCTCATCGTCCACGACATCGTCGCGTTCTGCCGCAAGTCAGACATCCTCTGCCAAGGAAGAGGCAGCGCCGCCAACTCGGCGGTCTGCTACGCCTTGGGAGTCACCGCTGTGGACGCCGTCACCCACGGGCTGCTCTTCGAGCGCTTCCTCGCCCCGGAAAGAGACGGCCCCCCTGACATCGACGTCGACATCGAGTCCGACCGCCGCGAGGAGGTCATCCAGCATGTCTTCGCCCGCCACGGCCGAATCAACGCGGCCATGGTCGCCAATGTCATCCAGTACCGACCCCGCTCCGCGGTAAGGGATGCGGCAAGGGCGCTTGGCTACGGCGTCGGGCAGCAGGACGCGTGGTCAACGTCCATCGACCGCTGGAGTGCGCTGAGGGTGCCGGTAGAGATGCAAGAGCAGTGGGCGGCCCAACAGCGGGACGCGATGTGGCCGGACCCCACCCCCGTCAACGACCTTGACCACATCCCCGAGCCGGTATTGGACCTGGCAGATCGCCTGATGCGCCTCCCGCGACACTTGGGGATCCACCCCGGTGGCATGGTGCTGTGCGACCGCCCCGTCATCGACGTGTGCCCCGTGGAGTGGGCGCGAATGCCCGGCCGCACCGTGCTGCAGTGGGACAAGGACGACTGCGCGGACGCAGGGCTCGTGAAGTTCGATCTCCTCGGCCTCGGCATGCTCTCCGCACTGAAATATGCGTTCCGGTACATCAGGGAAACGGAGGGCAGGGAGTTCGGCCTCCACGACCTCCCTCAAGAGGACCCCGCGGTCTACGACCTGCTGTGCGCCGCCGACACCGTTGGCGTCTTCCAGGTGGAGTCCCGCGCGCAGATGGCCACGCTGCCGCGGCTTAGGCCGCGAAAGTTCTACGACATCGTCGTTGAGGTGGCACTCATCCGCCCCGGCCCCATCCAGGGCGGCTCTGTGCACCCCTACATCAACCGCGCGCGCGGCCGAGAGAAGATCGAATACCTGCACCCGCTCCTCGAGCAGTCCCTGGGCAAGACCATGGGAGTGCCGCTGTTCCAGGAGCAGCTCATGCAGATGGCGATGGACTGCGCAGGCTTTGACGGCGCACTAGCGGACCAGCTCAGAAGGGCGATGGGTTCCAAACGCAGCCCCGAGCGCATGGAGGCCCTGCGCGCGCGCTTCATGGTTGGTGCCAACGAGCGCGGCATCACCGCGGACGTCGCCCACCAGATCTTCGACAAGCTCAAGGCCTTCAGCGACTTCGGCTTCCCCGAGTCGCACTCCTTCAGCTTCGCCTACCTCGTCTACGCCTCGAGTTGGCTCAAGGTTCACAAACCCGCCGCCTTCTACGCCGGGTTGCTCGCCGCTCAGCCCATGGGCTTCTACTCGCCCCAGTCGCTCGCCGCGGATGCCCGACGCCACGGCCAGGTCATCCTGCGCCCGTGCGTCTCGCGGTCGCAGGCTTTGGCGGTGGTGGAACGGCTCGATGAGCCGTTCCAGCTCCCGGGGGAGGTACGCGCCGACATGGCGGCGCTCACTCACGTTGACCCCACGCTGGCCGTGCGGATGGGGCTGGCCTCTGTCCGCGGGATCGGCGCTGAGAAGGCGCAAGAGATTGTCGACGCGCGTGCCAAAGGCGAGTTCGCCTCGCTCCTCGACATGGCGCGGAGAGTCAAACTCAGCACCGCCCAATGGGAGGCCCTCGCCACCGCCGGAGCCCTCGAGAGCCTAGGTGTGACGAGGCGAGAAGCCCTGTGGGCGTCGGGCGTGCTGTCGCAAGAGGGGCCGGACACCCTGCCCGGCGTGATCACCGGTGTGGAAGCACCGCAACTACCAGGAATGACGGATGTGGAGATGGCTGTGGCTGATGTGTGGGCGTCGGGGGTTTCGGCGGATGTGTACCCCACGGTGTTTGTGCGCGAGGGGCTCGACGCGAACGGCGTTCTCCGTGTTGGCGACGTGATCGCCCACGAGGCGGAGCGTCGGGTGCGCGTGGCGGGCGTGGTGACGCATCGCCAGCGCCCGGGCACCGCGAAGGGCGTGACCTTCCTGTCCCTCGAGGACGAGACGGGTTTCCTCAACATCATCTGCTCACAGACCGTGTGGAAGCGATATCAGGCGGTGGCCAGGAAGTCTCCGGCGCTCGTGATCAGGGGCATGATCGAGCGCGCGGACGGCGCCACCAACCTGGTGGCGGAGCACATCGCGCCGCTGAGCCTCAAGGTGCCTTCAAAGAGCCGCGACTTCCGCTAGCGCCAAGACGAGCGCACGATGGGGAGATGGCAACCCCGGAAACGGTCACCGTAGAGGGCCACGAGGTGCGCTTCACGCACCCCGACAAGGTCATGTACCCGTCCACCGGCCTCACTAAGCAAGGCGTGCTCGACTACTACCTGGCCATAGCGTCGGCCCTTATCCCGCTCGCCAAGGACCGGCCGGTGACCCGAAAACGCTGGATGGACGGCGTCGGCACCGCGAACAAGCCAGGGAAGGTGTTCTTCCACAAGGACATCGACAACGACGCCCCGGACTGGATTCACACGCACACGATCGAGCACGACGACCACACCAACGCCTATCCGCTTATCGACTCGCCCGCCGTGCTCGCGTTCTACGTGCAGCACAACGCGCTCGAGTTTCACGTGCCCCAATGGCGCTTTGGGCCGCGAGGGGCCAAGCGGAATCCGGACCGCATCGTCTTTGACCTGGACCCGGGAGAAGGATCCACGAGCGAGCAGATCATCGAGCTCGCGCAGATTCTGCGAGAGCGCCTCGCGAAGGACGGCATCGACACGATCCCGGTGCCGAGCGGCTCAAAGGGCGTACACATTTACGGCAAGTTGGAAGGCAAACGGGACTCGGATGCGATCACGGACTACGGTCACGCGCTCGCCCAAACGCTAGAGGAGGAGCGGCCGGACCTCGTCGTGACCAATATCCGCAAAGCGGTACGAAGCGGGCACATCCTTATCGACTGGAGTCAGAACAGGGCCGCGAAAACCACGGTCACTCCCTACTCGCTACGCGGGCGGCTAGAGCCAACGGTTGCATGCCCTCAGACCTGGAAAGAACTTGAAAACGGGCTCGTTCAGAAAAATCCAAAAGAGGCTATTTACCTGCTGAAACGGCGCCCGTGCCCCCTAGCGAGTCTCATGGGCGTGGAATAACTCGGAAAACACGTGAGTTGGCCCTACCGACAGAAGCAAGACCAGCTAGAGCAAAGGAACCATCATGTGGACCACCATCTTGTTCATCGCGGCCGTGATTCTCGTTATCGCCGGAATCGTGCGCATCGTTCAAAAAGACGTGCTGTGGGGAGTTGTCCTCATCGTCCTCGGACTGCTCGTGGGCCCCGGTGGTGTCAGCATCTTGAGTTGACCGCTCCCTGAGAAGGGATCAAAGGCTCGTGCGTCCCTGGGGAACGTGAATGATCACGTTCCCCAGGGACGTTCTTGCGTCTACACCAGCGCCAAGAGGAGGAGCGCGGGACGCAAGGGGGCAGGCCCAACGCAACCCCAGCGTCGGGCATTCACGAAACCTGCCAACTAGAGAAGGTGGATGGCCACGGTGACCCCGGCCACCACGATTGCCTCCATCGACATGAGCTTGACGAGGATGTTGAGCGACGGGCCCGAGGTGTCCTTGAAGGGGTCACCCACCGTGTCGCCGATGACCGCGGCCTTGTGGGCGTCGGAGCCCTTGCCGCCGTGGTGTCCCTCCTCGATGTACTTCTTGGCGTTGTCCCACGCGCCACCGGAGTTCGCCATGAACATCGACAGCGAGAATCCCGCGACGGCACCGCCGGCGAGGAGCCCAAGCACGCCGGGCACGCCGAAGACGAAGCCCATCACGATGGGCGTGGCGATGGCGAGGATCGAGGGGAGCATCATCTCGCGCTGAGCGGCCTTGGTGGAGATGGACACGCACCGCGCGTAGTCGGGCTCCGCCGTGCCGGCCATGATGCCGGGGATCTCGCGGAACTGGCGGCGCACCTCGTCCACCATCTGGCCTGCGGCGCGGCCAACGGCCTTCATGGTGACCCCACTGAACACGAATGCGAGCATCGCGCCCACGAACATGCCGGCCACCACCTTGGGGTTGATGAGCACCACTTGGAAGCGCTCCATCATGTCCATGAGCGAGAGGTCGCGCAGGGCATCCGTAGCGTCCGCCGCCATGGTTGAGCCATCGGGGAACGTGTAGGTATTGCCGCGCTCCAGTACGTGGGAGATCGCGATCTTGACCTCTTCGATGTACGAGGCGAGCAGAGCGATGCCGGTCAGGGCCGCGGATCCGATCGCGAATCCCTTTCCCGTTGCGGCGGTGGTGTTGCCGATCGCGTCGAGGAGGTCGGTGCGCTGACGCACCTCGGGCGGCAGGCCGCTCATCTCTGCGTTGCCTCCCGCGTTGTCCGCGATGGGGCCATACGCGTCGGTGGCGAGCGTGATGCCGAGCGTGGAGAGCATGCCGACGGCCGCGATACCGATGCCGTAGAGGCCGGCTCCCATGGTTTCCGTAGTGAAGCCAAAGCCGGAGCCGAAGAAGTAGGCGAGCGCCGTGCCGGTAACCACGGCGCCAACGGGAATCGCCACGGAGAGCATTCCTTCGCCAACGCCGGAGATGATGACCGTGGCAGGGCCGGTCTTTGAGGACTCCGCGATGCGCTTGGTGGGTGAGTAGCCCTGCGACGTGTAGTACTCCGCGGCTCGTCCGATGACGATGCCGGTCAGCAGGCCGGCGAGCAGGGCTAGCCAGGTTCCCCAGACGTTCGGAAGGTGCATGAGGTGCAGCACGCCAAGCGAGGCGAGCGCGATCATGATGGCCGCGCCGTTCACGCCGCGGCCGAGCGATGCGAGCAACTGCTTGGGAGACGCACCCTCCTCCGTTCGCACCAAGAACACGCCGATGATGGACAGGAGCGTGCCGAGCGCGCCGATCACCATGGGCGCGACGACAGCGCTGAGCTGCACGGACGCGCCGTCCGCAAGGTATGCGGCCGCTCCCAGGGCGGCGGAGGCCAGGATCACGCCCACATACGACTCGTAGAGGTCGGCGCCCATGCCGGCAACGTCGCCAACGTTGTCGCCGACGTTGTCAGCAATGGTCGCGGGGTTGCGGGGGTCGTCCTCGGGAATGCCAGCCTCAACCTTGCCTACCAAGTCAGCCCCAACGTCGGCCGCTTTGGTGAAGATGCCGCCGCCAACGCGAGCGAACAGCGATTGCACCGCCGCGCCCATGCCGAACGTCAGCATGGTGGTCGTGATGATGACGATCTTGTGGCCGTCCTCGATGCCGTAGACGCGTGTGAGCACGAGGAACCACACGGCGATGTCGAACAGGCCAAGGCCCACGACCGTGAGACCCATAACAGCGCCGGAGCGGAAGGCCACCGTGAGGCCGCGGTTAAGGGACTCGCGCGCCGCGTTCGCTGTACGCGCGGAGGCGTACGTCGCGGTCCGCATGCCGATGAAGCCCGCGAGGCCGGAGAAGATGCCGCCGGTGAGGAACGCGAACGGCACCCACGGGTTCTGCATGTGCAGTACATAGGCGAGCACTACGAACACGAGCGTGAGCGAGGCGAGCACGATGCCCACCACCTTGTACTGCTGCTTGAGGTAGGCGATGGCGCCCGCGCGCACGTGAGCGGCGATGCGCGTCATCGTCTCGGTGCCCTCTGACTCCTTCATCATCTGGCGGAAGAAGTAGTAGGCGGCTCCCAGCGACATGAGCGACGCAACAGGAACTATCCAGAACCAAGCTGGCATGGTGTGAGGACCTTTCTTAGTGGCCGAAAGTCGACTGGGCGGAGCGCCACCAGGCGAGGTGCTCGCGCTCGAGCTCGTCGCGGGTGGGCAGGTAGAAGGCGGAGATTCCGGAGGTATCGCCCACGAAGAAGCCGTTGCGGATGGTGCGGAACAGCACCTCGCCGGTCATCTGACGCAGCACCGTTTTGGTGGGGGAGCCGCCCGCGTTGAGCTCGCGAAGGCAATCTCTCAGGTGCCCGATGTTGGGGTACGGCAGGTTGTCGATGTCCTGGTGATCCGGATCGTTCTTGAGATTTCCAAGGGTGAGCTCCGCGAACACGATGCGCGGCACGTGAATGGGCTGGGTGGCGTCGGTGATGAAGGTCGCGAACTCCGCTGGGTTCAGGCGCGAGACCACGCGCGGCCCCACGGGGCAGAACTCCTGGTAAAGGTGGGTGCGATCCTCGCCGTCCGCAACGAACTCGCTCGCCTCGATCGTGAGCACGCGGCCGTCGTCGGTGGCCAAGTGCAGCGCCTTGAGTGCCTCGCGGGGAACGCGCTCTAGGACGCGATAAATGGAGGCGTAGACCGAGGTCTTTGGCCGGCCGTCAGGGTGCGGAACGCACTTCGCGTCGATCTCGGCGAGGGGGAAGGACGCGGGCGGCAGCTTGTCGCGGTCAAGGGAGAAGAAAACTGCCTGCCCACGCGATCGCTTGGCGGAGCCAATGGCGTAGTAGAGCCCAAAATCCTCGGGCTCGAGCATGGAGGCGATGAGGGCCTCCGGGATCAGCGAAAGGTACAGATGCGTTGGCATGGGATGCTCCGGGTCGACATCGATGTCGCGGGTCAGGGGGACCTCTAGAGACGCTAGTAATGCCCAAGCTGCCCAACGGGGGACTTGGGTCCCGCGCTTTGGGAGCCGCAGCGTCGGGCCTGTTGAGGCAACCCGCGCGTATGCCCCTCCACACAACCCGGATGCCCCTCCACACAACGAGGGCGTGACTCGAAAGTGGCACGTCGTCTACCAGGTGTTTCTGTGAGTGGCCGCGAGAGGAGAGGAGTTTTGTGTGGAAGGGCATTCGCCGTGTGTGGAGGGGCATTCGGGAGGAGACGGTGTCCGGGCTGGCTCTGAGGGCACCCTCGCCCGTGCTACCCTTTTCTTCGCGCTAGGGCCTCCCAGCCCTGGTTCACCTCGTCCGGGTGGCGGAATGGCAGACGCGCTAGCTTGAGGTGCTAGTGCCCTTAGCGGGCGTGGGGGTTCAAGTCCCCCTCCGGACACGACGCACGCGGCATATCGCCGCGACGCGCACGTCGGATCAACACCGCGTCGCCGCCGGGCGCACTTCTCCAAGGAGAGCCCGTGTCCGTCTCCACTGCCGAACCAAGCAGGTTCGCGCCGTCCAGGTGGATTCATGGCCTCGAGGAGTGGATCGCCAAGTTCCACGACACCCCTTGCTCGCGCATCGTCATCGCCGTCTTCTACGTGATTGTGGCCGCGGCCGTGGTGATTCCCGTCGTGGTTGGGCCCGGCAAGGCGCTGAGCCGCATCGACGAGCCAACTCACGCGGATTATGCCTGGCAGGTGGCGCATTTCCAGTTGCCGCGTGCCGGATCAGCCATTGCGCAGCCCATCCTTGACCACTGGGCGTGCGTGGGCCAAGAGGGCTACGAACTTCCAGAGTGCGGCTCCGGCGAGGGTGCGTGGGCGTTCCCCTACGACGGCCAGAACTACAACTTTGCGCACCCACCGCTGTACTACGCGGTGGTGGGACTGCCTGCGCGTGCAGTGGACGCGATCTTCCCAGGCGTCGACTTTGTGACGGCCGCGCGTCTCATGGGTGTCGGCTTCCTCGCCGGCGGCATGTTCATGTTGTACGTGGCGCTGCGCCGCTGGCGCCTTGACCCCGCGGCGGCGGTGATCGCGCCACTGTTGCTCCCCGCCTTCCCGCGAGAGCTCCATGCCGTCACCACGGTCAACCCAGACGCGGCCGCCGCGCTGTTCGGCGCCGCCGCCGTGTGGCTTGCCGCCAAGATCTTCGTCGAGGACTACCGCGGCTGGGTGCTGCCCGCAGTTCTCACAGGACTCGCGGGACTCACCAAGACCATCACCGCGGTGCCGTTCATCGCCATTGCGCTCCTGATCCTCTTCAGATTGGTCCGGGACCTGCGCGTGCGTCGCTTCCACCGCGCGGATCTGGTGGTGCCGATCGCGATCGCAGGCGCTGTGCTCGTGCCTTACGGCCTGTGGCAGCTCTTCCAGGGCGGTAGGGGAGACCCGTACTGGACCAATCCGCTCGTTGGCCTGAATACCAGGGACGTTGAGGGTTTACCAGGCTCCGAATGGCTCGAGACCGCCTTCAGCGGCATCAATCTCGCCTCGGAGTACTACCTGCAGCCGCCGCTTGACGTGGCGCTCATGGTGTCCTGGACGCGGCTTCTCAACATCATCATCATTGGCGCGGTTTTCTCCGTCATCGTCGCGTGCGCCAAGGAACCCGCACGCCGCTCGCTCGGCTGGATGGTGCTCGCCGGAGTCTTCATCTATCCCACGATCGTGCAGGTGCAGGCGTACCTCAACACGGCCGTCCCGCAGTACTTCCCCAATGTCACTGGGCGCTACGGATTGGCACTGATACCAGGGGCGATCGCGTGTATGTGCGTTGCCGCGTGGAAGGCCGGGTACCGCCGCATTGTGTACTTCTTCGCGCTTGGCGGGCTCGTGGTGCTCGGCATCGTCATCTCGAATGGGTTCATGGCGATGTAGGCACCGCGGGTAGCCTGGCGGCATGTCTGAATCCGACGTCATCGAGCTTGCCCAAGACCTCATCCGCATCGATTCCTCCAACTATGGGGACGTCGAAGGCCCCGGTGAGCGTGAGGTCGCCGAGTACGTCGCCACCTATCTGTCCAACCTGGGACTGAACCCCGTCATCAGGGAAAGCGAGCCTGGGCGCGCGAGCCTCACCGCACTGTGGGAGGGCGAGGACCGCACTCGCCCGCCGCTTGTGGTGCACGGCCATCTCGATGTGGTGCCCGCATTCAAGGAGGACTGGTCGGTTGACCCCTTTGGCGCGGAGATCAAGGACGGCATGATCTGGGGCCGCGGCGCCGTAGACATGAAGGGCATCGACGCGATGTACCTCGCGGCCGCAGGTCGCCTCATTAAGCAGGGCAAGAAGCCCGCGCGGGACATTGTCTTGGCCTTCTTCGCCGACGAGGAGCACGGCGGCGCGCGCGGCGCCAAGTGGATGGCGCAGAACCATCCGGACGATTTCCACGGTGCGTCGGAGGCGATTTCTGAGGTGGGTGGATTCTCCATCCAGGTGCAGAACAAGCGTGTGTACTTGATTCAGACCGCCGAGAAGGGCATTCAGTGGCTGCGCCTGGTTGGCACGGGCCGCCAGGGCCACGGCTCGCTCGTACACGACGACAATGCGGTGACGCACCTGGCGGGCGCTCTTGCTCGCATCGGCACGCACCAGTGGCCCATCGAGATCAGCCCGACGGTGGAGCGGCTTCTTCGCGGAACGGCAGAAATTCTGGGGATTGACTACGCGACGGACCCGGCGACCCTGCAAGCGATCATCGGCCAGTTGGGATCGATCGGCGCAATGGTGGACGCATCTATCCGCAACACGTCGAACCCCACGATGATGGACGCGGGCTACAAGACCAACGTGATCCCGGACACCGCCACCGGCTTCGTCGACACGCGCTTCCTCGCGGGCCAAGAAGAGCTCGTGCTTCGCAAGATCGAGGAACTCGCGGGCACCAACGTCAAGGTGGAGCAGTACATTACCGAGCCTTACATCGAGGCGCCCTTCGAATCCACCCTGGTAGACCGCATGATCGCGGCCATTCAGCTGGACGATCCAGAGGCCGTAGTGCTTCCGTACTCCCTCATGGGCGGCACGGACAACAAGCACCTCGCTGGCATTGGCATCACGGGCTACGGCTTCGCGCCGCTTCGCCTCCCGCAGGAACTCGAGTTCTCCAAGCTGTTCCACGGCATCGACGAGCGCGTGCCCGTGGAGTCGCTCACCTTCGGCACCCGTGTACTCGAGGCGTTCCTCAAAGACTGCTGAGAGCCGCCGCGCCCTAAGCCGCGTCGGTGCGCACCACGCGCATCGTGCGCCTACGCAACCACACGCGTCGGGCACCCCCAACGAAGATGACGCTGCGCGCCAACTCCCACGCGCCAAACTCGGCATGCTCGGTGAGCATGGCCCTCGCGTCCGCGCGTGAAACGCTCGCAGGTATGTCCACGACGCGCCAGTCGTAACGCGTCGACGATGCCCGACGCTCCCTCACCGGGGAGACGACGTGGCCTTTTGGCTGCAGTGAGTTTCCCATCAACCCTCCCATTTCAGCGTAGTGGCAGGTACCGTCATAGATATGAGCGCAAATGCACGCGAGGCGTTGCTGCTTCTGACAGCGGCGTTGGAGACGCACCTTGATGCGATCGAGAACCGGCGGTCCCCAGAAGACGCGATGGTGGACGACGCATATGAGGCGCTAGCGGACGCCTTCGAGCGGTACGAGGACGCCCTTGACGTGGAGTTCGCTGAGGGGCTGCCAATGATCCTCGACGAGGACGACGAGCTCACGGAAGAGGAGTTCGAGGAGGCCTCGCAAGAGCTCGATCCGCATGCCGTCGAGGATGACGACGAGTTGGATGACGACCTTGAGGAGTTCGACCTCAGGTCGTAACTCCGTTGCACGCGCGCGAGTCCACCCTGAGGGCGGGCCGCGCGCCGGCGCACTAGCGGCGCTCCGGGTAGCCCACGTGAGGCTGAGTGACCTCGGTGAGTGCCTCGACGATCGCGTGGGGGAGTTCGCTGTCCGCTGCCGCGAGGGATGCGGTGAGTTGCGCAGCTGTGCGGGCGCCGACGATCGCGCTTGCCACATGCTCTTGAGCGAGCACCCACCCAAGGGCCACCTCGAGCGCACTCAAACCGAGGCCGTCGGCCGCCGTTGCTACGGCGTCCACGACCACGCCCGCGCGGTCTGTCAGGTACGGCTCCACGAAGCCGGCGAGGTGATCGCTCGCGGCCCTCGAATCTGCAGGGATCGCGCCGCGATACTTCGCGGTGAGCACTCCGCGGCCAAGCGGCGACCAAGCAAGGATTCCCAGCCCAAGAGCGTCCGTTGCGGGCACAACCTCGCGCTCAATGCCGCGCTGTAGCAGGGAGTATTCAACCTCTGTGGCGGCGAGTGCCGGGCGTCCCGTTGCCATGGCGGCGATCGCGGCCGTTGCCCACGCGGGGAAGTTGGAGACCCCTATGTACCGAGTGCGACCCGAGTTAACCGCGATCTCTAGCGCGTGCAGCGTCTCCTCTAGTGGGGTCTGGGGATCGAAGACGTGCACGAGGAACAGGTCCACGTGGTCGGTGCCGAGCCGCTCCAGTGACGCGTCCAAGGTGTCCAGCAAGGTGTCGCGCGAGGAGTCGATCACCCCGCCCTGCGCCGTGCGGCGGATGCCTGCCTTGGTCACGATCTGCACGTCCTTGCGCGCTATCGACGCGCCCAACAGTTCGCCGAGCAGGGACTCAGCCCCGCCGTCGGCATACGAAGCAGCGGTGTCAATGAGAGTGCCGCCGGCATCGAGGAACAGATCCAGTTGCTCGCCCGCCTCGTCGGCGTCCGTGTCGCGGCTCCATGTCATCGTGCCGAGCGCCAGGTGCGAGACCTCGAGGCCTGTTGAACCGACGCGCCGCACCTGCATGGACGCGACGCTACCGGGTGGCGTGGGGTGCCATGGGAGCGACTCGCGGGCATTAGCCTTGCTCGCATGGAGTGGTGGGAGGCAGTAGTCCTTGGACTGGTTCAGGGGCTCACAGAGTTCCTGCCAATCTCGTCGTCTGCGCACATTCGTGTGGTTGGCGCACTGTTGCCGCACGGCGCAGACCCCGGCGCGGCGTTCACGGCGATCATTCAGATCGGTACAGAGGCAGCTGTGTTGCTGTATTTCTGGCGAGACATTGTGCGCATCGTGTCGTCGTGGTGGCGCGCGCTCGTTGGTCGCGATGGGCCCGACGCTAGGGCCAGGTTTGGCGCGCGTAACGCTGACGCTCGGTTGGGGTGGTTTGTGATCCTCGGCTCCGTTCCGGTGGTGGTGCTTGGGGTGCTGCTCAAGGACGTGATCGAGACGGCGTTCCGAAATCTGTACCTAACAGCCGCGGTGCTTGTGGTGTTTGGCCTGGTACTTGCTTGGGCGGACCGCGTCGGCGCCAAGAAGCGAGAACTCGCCGAACTGAATGCTAAGGATGCGACGGCGCTCGGATTTTGGCAGGCGATGGCGCTCATCCCTGGTGTTTCCCGCTCCGGTGGCACCATCTCCGGTGGACTGTTCTTGGGGCTCACCCGTGAGGCGGCCGCTCGCTACTCGTTCCTGCTCGCGATTCCTGCCGTGTTGGGATCCGGTGTCTTTGAGCTTGTGACGGAGTGGGACTCGCTCCAAGAGCCAGGGGCGCCCGGGCTCACGGCCACGCTCATCGCGGCCGTGGTGGCGTTCTTTGTGGGGTTCGGCGTGATCGTGTGGTTCCTGCGCCTCATCACACATCGCTCGTTCATGCCGTTCGTGATCTACCGCATGGTGTTCGCGGGCGTGATCGTTGCCCTGCTAGTGACGGGCACCATCTCCGCCACGTAACGATCACCTCTCCACACACGCCGATCACCTCTCCACACACGCCGAAATCCTCTCCACACACGACCCACGTGGGACAGGTGAGTCTGAGCACGGAGGACTCTCTGCGGGCATGCCGAGGTCACGTTTTGTGTGGAGAGGCGATCGCGTTGTGTGGAGAGGCGATCGCGTTGTGTGGAGGGGCGATCGGGGCGGGGGTGGTCTACTTGCCGAAGTCTCGGCGGCGCAGGTACTTCTCGAACTCCGCGGCGATCGCGTCGCCGGACGCTTCAGGAAGAGCGGCCTCGTCCACCATGGACTCGAGTTGCGCCACGTGGGCGGCGATCTCCTCGTCCTCTTCCATGAGTTCGTCGGCGCCGTTCTCCCACGCCTCAGCGTCGTCAGCGAGCCCCGCGTACTCGAGCTCCTCGCGCACGAGCAGTTCCACCTGGCCCAGCAACTGCACGGTGCCCATGGGGCTTGGCGGGTGCGCGATGTAGTGGGGGATGCCCACCCACAGCGAGTACGTAGTGAGGCCGCGGTGCTGCGCGTCGTGGCCAATGACTCCAACAATTCCGGTGGGGCCGTCGTAGTCGGAGCGCTCAAGGTCCAGCCGCTCGCGAGCACCCGCGTCCTCGGAGGTCAGGTACACCGGTAGCGGGCGCGTGTGGGGAGAATCCACCAGGAGGGCACCCAGGGTGAGCAGCGTGGTGCCGCCGAGCTTGCGCACGTAGTCCAGCACCTCGGCGCTGAACTGTCGCCAGCGCATGGACGGTTCGATGCCCCGGATCAGGATGATCTTGCGGGTCTTGTCGCCCTTCCAGGTGGCCGTGTAAATGACGGTTCCGGGCCAGCTGATGACTCGCTCGCCGTGCTCGTCGCGAGACGCGATGGGGCGATTGACCTGGAAATCGTGGTAATCCTCGGGATCAAGCGTCGCGTGCTCCTTGGCGCGCAACACCCGAATGAGGTGGTCAACCGCGGCAGAGGCCGCGTTACCTGCGTCGTTCCAGCCCTCGAACGCGGCAATAACGAGCGTCTCGTCCGCCGGGATAGGCACGTTGTCCGGGTCAAACTCCATCAGGCCAGCCTAGACCGGCACCCGTCACCGCTCGCGCGTCACCCGCGTAAGAAATGTGTCCACCGCGGCGAAGTAGCGAGCGGGCTGGTCACGGCGAACGCAATGGCCAGACTCAGGAATCACCGCAACCTCGACGAGCGGGTTGGGAACCAGTGCCATATCCGGTGCCATCGGTGTCGTCGGTGGGATCACCACGAGTGTCGGCATGGTCAACGCGGCGAACCGCGACTCCCACTCGTCGTCATCGAAGAACAGGCCCTCGCGCACGTAGTTGCGGTCAACCTGTAGTTTGGCGGGCCCCCAGGCCTCGATCTCGGCGTCGGTCCAGGGCGTCTCTTGGCGCATCGCCTTCATCTTGGCCGCGTACCGATCCGGGTCCGCCATTTCGTCGAGGAACTCCTCGTTTGGCCTCACGAACTCGGGATTGGGAGTGCGTCCCTTCGCCGGCTGGGCGGGGTCTTCGACCACCAAGGCGCGCACAGCGTCGGGCCTATCCAAAGCCCCCCACAGCGCGAGGAGGCCTCCTAGCGAATGGCCAACAAGCACCACGGGAGCCGACTGGGCGTCGAGGATGCGCGCGACGTCCTCGCGCATGACCTCAGGGGCGCGCAGCAACTGATCCGCGGTGAAGCGCGGGGAATCTCCGTGACCGCGCAGGTCTACCGCCCAGATGTCCCACTGAGAACCCCAGTGCTCGAAGAGGTCGGGCCAGTTGGAACCCGCGTCCGTGAGGCCGTGCAAGAGGATGACGCGCGGTGCGCCGGGAGTGCCGTGGTGGTGCACCACGAGGTCTGTATCTGCCACTCTGCCAGCCTAGACTTGCTGAGTATGGGCGCGAACCTTCCTGCCGCGGTGCTGTGGGACATGGATGGCACACTCATCGATTCGGAGCCGTACTGGATCGCCGCTGAGACGGAGTTGTGCACGAAGTTTGGCGTGCCATGGACCCATCAGGACGGGCTGTCGCTGGTGGGGAATTCGCTCGAGTATTCGGCCGGCATCCTGCGCGAACGCGGCGTGCTCATGGAGAGCCACGACATCATCGACCACCTCATTGGCCGCGTCACGATGCAGGTGCGCGAGCGGGCTCCGTGGCAGCAGGACGCGTTCGACCTGCTCAATGACGTGCTCGCCGCCGGGATTCCGTGCGCACTCGTGACGATGTCGTACAAGCAGCTCGCCGACGCGTTGCTTGCCAGGGTGCCGGAGGCGTTCGCCGTGGTTGTGACAGGCGACGAGGTCGCGAAGGGAAAGCCAGATCCCGAGGCCTTCCTGCTTGCCGCCTCGCGCCTCGGCGTTGACATCCACGAGTGCGTCGCGTTCGAGGATTCCATCTCGGGTGTGGCGTCCGCGCTCGCTTCAGCCGCGCGCACGGTGGGGGTGCAGCGACTCATTCCCGTGGAGCCGCAGGCAGGACTCAGTCGTGTCGCGTCGCTCGAGGGGCTCACGGTCGCGGACATTCGGGAGATAGCGGCGGGCAAGGTCATCGACCAGCTCGCCTAGGCCGCCGCCGGGTCTCGCTTAGTTGTCCAGCCCCGCGTCCCTGCCCGACGCTGCCTCAAGGGCCTCCCACACGTCGCCGGGGATGTCCCACGAGGCCCACGCCTCGATCTCGGCGAGCCGCTCTGGCCGGGACACGCCCACGATGGTCGAGTCGATGCGCTCATCGCGGGTGGAGAACTGCAGAGCGGCGGCGCCCAACGGAACGCCCGCCTCGCCACAAATCAACTCCACGGCCTTGATTGCGCGCTCGGTTTCAGCGCTCGCCGGTCCATAGCAATACTTCTGGACTGCCTCCCAGCCACGCGCGAGCACGCCACCGCCAAACGGCGCTCCGTTGATCACGCCGTACCCGGCCTCGTGCGCTTGGCTGATGACCGCGTCCGCGCTGCGATCCGCGAGCGTCCAGCGGTTGTGGGTGAGCAGGACTTCGAACACCCCGGTGTACAGATACCGAGCCATGAGCGAGGCGGGGCCGCCCGCAACCCCAAGGTGCCTGGCGAGGCCCTCATCGCGGATGCGCGCTAGTTCCGCCACCGCGCCATCCGGCGCCATCGCGTCCGCGAACGAGATGCGCTCAGGATCGTGGAAATGCAACAGATCCACGCGGTCGACCCCTAGACGCTCGAGCGAGCCCTCAAGAGACCGCCGCACCGCGGCTCCGTCAAACTGTCCCGTCTCGAAGTCCGGGTCAACCTTGGTGGCGAGCACGATGGACGAAGGAAGCCCACCCACTTCGCGCAGGGCCTCGCCGATGCGGCGCTCGGACTCACCGTTGTTGTACGCCGCGGAGGTGTCCAAGAAGCCAAAGTCACTGGTGAGAGCGGCAACAGCGGTAGCAACTCCCCGCGCGCTGGGGGTCTCGTAGTCAAACGCGCCTGGCATCGAGCCGAGCGGGCCGCCGCCGATGCACACGGCCGTGACCTCGAGGCTGGTCGCGCCAAGGGGGCGGCGATCAAAGGCGGAGGGTGCGCTCATGCGTTGCTCCAGGGTTGGCGGGAAATGGTGACAGTTTCGCCCGACTCGGCCGCAGCCTCCACCCCGAGTGCCAACGCCCAGTCTTGCGAACCTTCCGCGAGAGCGTAAGGCGGGGGAGCGTCGGACCGTGCCCAGGCGCCCACCTTGCCAAGGAGCGTGGACACCGCAACCTCGTCGTCGGAGAACCGCGCTCCTTGCCAGGCGTTGTCGTACACCACGTGCGAGCCCCAAGAAATGTGGTCAAGGTCATTGCCTTCGAGGTTGAGCTCTATCCCGGTATGCCGCCGTACCAGGTGCGATGTGATGAATGTGCGCGGCGCGGTGAGTTGGGTGACGCGAAGGTCCACGATCTCGCCGAGTGAGCCGCGCAGAGCAATGCGGTCTTGTCGCAGCGGGTTCCACCACTGGTTGTCGGTGAAGTCATAGGTGGCGACCTTGCCGCCCTCGAAGCGGATGAGGGCGCGAACCGTCTTCGCCGGCGACGGCGTCGCATCTTCCGCCCAGCCCGCGTGCGTCATGGGAGTTGCGAGGTCGTGAGTGTCCGCGATAGCGCGAATCTCCGCGCCCTCGAAGCCCACGCCAAGCATCTGCCGGATGATCCCCATCGCGTGATACATGTGCGTGCTCGAGACTTCGGCCTCGTTGACCACGCCGATCGCGCCCGAGTCAATGACCGCCTTGCGCGCGAGGTGCCCCGGATACAGCGGGTACTGCTCGGCAACCTGCACAAGGCCCGACGCTCCCACGTCCGACCACAGACGTTCCAGTTCCGCTTGGGTTGGGGCGGGCGGCGTTTCGCACAGCGTGGGAATGCCGCGCGCGACGAGGTCACGGACAAAGTCCGGGGCGGCATCCCAGCTCACCGAGACAATCACGAAGTCCGGCTTCTCTGCGGCGAGGGCCTCGTCAAGAGTGGCGAAGGTTGGCACACCCCAGCGGGAGGTCGCGTCCGCGCGCGCTTCCTCGCGCCTGGCGACAACTCCGGCAACGCGGAAGGTGCCAGGGAACTCGCGTGCGGGCTTAAGGAAGAAGGGGGCGCGCCAGCCGTAGCCGACGATGAGGTAGCTGAGGGGCGTCGTTGCACTCATGAGGCCACTCTGTCACGAAGCGGTGCCGTGGCCCGCGCGCTAGGACTGCGTGACCGGATCCAGCGTCCGGAGTCCCAACTCTGCGGCGAGACGCAGCACGTTTGCGTCATGACTGACAATGACCGTGTCGCTGCCCAACGCGACCGCGGTCGCAAGGTGAATCGCGTCCAGTGTCTTTGCGTGTTCGGTATTCGCTTCGGCGCTCGACATCGTGGCTTCGTCGAGTACCGCCATCGTGACCTTGTCGAGGAGCGCATCCCGCATGTTGATCGGGAGAGCCACTCGCCGCAGAAAACGCGTCAGTTCGGTCTGCAGCAAGCGAGAAGAGACAACGTCGGATTCGCCGATCGCTTGATCGAACCATTCAGTTGCTCGCGGATGCCCGTCCAGTGCATGTACAGCCACCGATGTGTCGAGGTAGTAGCGGGTCACCGGTCTTCCTTCATCTCCGCCAAGAGAGCCTCGGTCTCCTCGTACGTGCGGCGCGGCATGTTGGGGCGATCGGAGAGGCGCGGGCCATTCGGGTTGCGGGCGGGGATGAGCGTCAGCGGAGTTCGGTCAACCGGCACCAGTTTCGCGATGGGCCGCCGATGCCGCGTCACAACCACAGACTCGCCGGCCTCAACGGCCGCGAGCGCCTCGGTTGGGTTCTGTCGAAGTTCCCCCACGCTGATGCTCCTCATCCTTCAACGGTAGGAAAATTGTCTACGAATGTCTACATTCCGCGAGGACGCACCCCAACACCCGCCTCGACCTTGTCCGGATCGAGCGGCGGCACAGTGCCTCCAAACTCGGGACACAGCGCCTGGAACGAGCACCACCCGCACAGCTTGGACTTCTTTGGCCGGAACTGGCCGCGCTCGGCGGCGGTGGTGATGGACCGCCACACCTCGCGGATCTCGTGCTCCACGGCGGCCATGTCCTCGTCTGACGGCCTCAGGTCCACGTGGACCCCATCACGCAGGAACAGTAACCGCGCAAGCGCAGGCCGCCGGTCACGCAACCGCTCCACGACAAGCGAATAGAAGCGCATCTGGAAGCGCTCCTTCTGCCCATACCCAGGTGCAGGCGAGCGCCCGGACTTGTAGTCCACGATGCGGATGGATCCGTCGGCAGCGACATCGAGCCGGTCGATGATCCCGCGCAGCAACGGTCCGTCTTCAAGCTGCGTCTCGACAAGCAGCTCGCGCCCATCGGGCTCAATCCGTGAGGGGTTCTCCAGCTCAAAGTACGTACGCAAGCGTTCCCTCGCGTCGCCCAACCACTGAGCCTCCGCAGCGTCGGACGGGTGCAGGGAACCGTACTCAGGGCGCTCCTCAACCATCCGATCCCACCGGGGCACGAGCATCTCGACGGCGGCCGCCTCCGTACGCCGCTCGGCGGGGAGTGCAAAGAGATCCTCGAGCACCGCGTGCACCAAGGTGCCGAGCGTTGCCGCGGCCGACGGCGGCTCTGGCAACCGGTCGATCGCGCGATACCGGTACAGCAGCGGGCATTGCGTGAAGTCGCCGGCCCGCGAGGGGGACAGGGCAGGGGCGCGTTCGCTCATGGGGCAACCATAGGAGCCTGGGCCGACACGGACCCGCCAGCGGTTACGGTTATCCACATGACGAGCGCCCGGCCCCAGGTGCGGGGGATAAGGCTGGGCTCGATCAAGGGCGCCCAGATCGTCGTGCAGCCCTCGACGCTGCTCATGCTCGTGATCCTTGCGTTCATCTACTCGTCGTCTGCGGACGGCCAGATCACGCCGCACGCGTTCTCGTTAGGAATGCTGCTCGCGGTGCTGCTCTTCGTGTCGGTGTTCATCCACGAACTTGCACACGCGATCGCGGCCTGGAGCTTTGGTCGCAAGGTCGAAACCATCATGCTCACGCTGTGGGGAGGCGTCACGAGTTTCGATGCGCGCGCCATCACCCCCAAGGTGGTGGGTGTCACGGCCCTTGCTGGCCCGCTCGCGAACAGTGGAATCGCGCTCGCTTCGTGGGGAGTCCTGCAAACCGGCGTCACGTCCGGCCTTGTCGAGGCGGTGATACGTTGGCTCGCGTTTGCGAACGTTCTCCTCGCCGTCTTCAACGTCCTGCCTGGTATTCCTATGGACGGCGGCAAGGTCTTGCAAGCGGCCGTGTGGGCGGGCACGGGGGATCGACTCAAGGCCACTCGCGTCGCTGGCTGGTTCGGCCGCGCCATCGCCATTGTGGTGGTGGTCGCGATGATCGGCTATCCGCTCACGCAAGGCGAGCGCATTTCGCTCATCAATGTGGCCTTCGCGTTCCTCATCTTCACAGTCATTTGGCCCTCGGCGAGCGCCGCCATCAGAGCGGTGGGCACGGTGGAGCGACGTCAAACTGCAAGCATCGGAGCGCTTATGCGTCGCTCCGTAGGGGTTTCCTACACGGTTTCGGTCGCCGAGGCACTGGATAGTGCACGCCACGCCGGTGCCCTCGACGCGGTGGTGCTGTCCGCGGACGGCCAGCCGGCGGCGCTTGCGAGCGTTCGCACCATGAATCGGGTGCCAGAGGAGCAGCGGCCCCACGAGGGCTTGATTTCCGTGAGCGTCCCCATTCTTCGGGGTGCCGTAGTAGCCCCGACGCTGGAAGGAGACGAGCTCATCGCTTCCCTTCGCGAGTGGTACGGCAAGACGGAGTCCTGGGTCGTCGCCGACGAAGGCACGGTGGTGGGTGTGGTGGAGTTGCAGGACGTGGTCGACGCGCTCCAGTAGCCGCGAAGTGGCCCCACGTGCTCGCAATAGACTTGAGCGCTATGACCACAAGCCCCACGGGCGCCGACGCGCGCCGCGGACCGTTGCGTGACGGTGACCGCGTCCAGCTCACGGACGCCAAGGGTCGCTATCACACCGTCTTGCTTAAGGCGGGAGAGACTTTTCACACGCACCGTGGCTCTCTCAAGCACGACGACCTCATCGGCCAACCCGATGGCTCCGTGGTCACGTCGACGAACGGGACCGTCTACCAGGCCTTCCGTCCGCTTCTGAACGACTTCGTGATGTCAATGCCGCGCGGGGCAGCAGTGATCTACCCCAAGGACGCCGGGCAGATTATCCAGATGGCGGACATCTTTCCCGGGGCAACCGTCGTCGAGGCAGGCGTGGGCTCCGGGGCGCTCACGATGTCGCTGCTGCGCGCGGTTGGCGACGGTGGGCGCCTCGTGTCAATCGAGCGCCGCGAAGACTTCGCGGACATCGCGCGCGCCAACGTCGAGCACCACTTTGGTGGCGCGCACCCCGCCTGGACACTGCAGATCGGCGACTTCGCGGATCGTGTGGCAGAGCTGGGTTTGCACAGCGTCGATCGCATTGTGCTCGACATGCTCGCCCCGTGGGAGAACATCGACGCGGCGGCCGACGCTCTGGCCGCGGGCGGCGTCTTCCTCGCCTACGTCGCGACTACCACTCAGTTGTCGAGGGTCGCCGAGGGCCTGCGAGAGCACGGTGAGTTCACCGAGCCGCGCGCGTGGGAGACGATGCTTCGCACCTGGCACCTCGAGGGCCTGGCGGTGCGCCCAGACCACCGCATGCAGGGCCACACCGGTTTCCTCATCACGGCGAGGAGAATGGCCCCAGGCGTAGAGGCCCCCTTGCGCCACCGTCGGCCCGCCAAGGGCGCCTACCCAACCGACGAAGAGTGGACGCCAGAGGACCTTGGCGAGCGGGCAATCAGCGAGCGGAAGATACGCAAGGTGCGGCGGGATGTTAGTGAGCAGAGGGACGTGATGGAAGAGGACGGAGAGCAGGCATGAGCGTGGAGAACGACAGCAGGGTCGCGTCGCTGGAGGCGCGCAACTCGGAGCTCCAGCGCCTCCTCACCCTGGCGCGCGACCAACTGGGTGAGATGAAGGAGAAGCTCGCCGAAGCGTCGGCCCCTCCGCAGACCTTCGCGACCTTCGTGGCGTGGGCCGGCAAGCACGCGGACGTCGTGGCAAACGGGCGCCGCATGCGCGTCGCGGTGCTCCCCACGCTTGAGAAGCGGCCGCAGGTTGGCGACGAGGTGCTGCTCAACGCCATGAGCGTCATCGTTGACGTTGCGGATCCCGACCGCGTTGGCCAAGCCGCCATCGTGCGCGAGGTCATCGACGACACTCGCGTGCTGGTGGTGGCGCGAGGCGAGGACGAGCGGGTTGTGGAGCTCATCGGCGGCAACGCGCACGCGAAGCTTCACGAGGGCGACACCGTGATCATCGATCCGCGAACGGGCCTCGCGAGCGAGCGGGTGGAGCGCACTGGTGTGGAGGCGCTGCTGCTTGAAGAGGTGCCGGACGTGGACTACAAGTCCATCGGTGGCCTCACCCCGCAGATCGAGCGCATCCGTGACGCGATAGAGCTGCCGCTCAGCCACCCGGAGTTGTACAAGGAACACAACCTGCGTCCCCCGCGCGGGTTGCTGCTGTATGGCCCCCCTGGCTGCGGAAAGACGCTGATCGCAAAGGCCGTGGCACACTCGCTCGCCGAGGCCGCCGGTGCTGATCGCTCGTACTTCCTGTCCGTCAAGGGCCCGGAACTGCTCAACAAGTACGTTGGCGAGACGGAGCGATACATCCGCACCATCTTTGAGCGCGCCCGCGCGAAGGCGCACAGCGGCGCCCCCGTGGTGGTCTTCTTCGACGAGATGGAGGCGCTGTTCCGCGCTCGCGGTTCAGGTGTGTCCTCAGACATGGAGACCACGATCGTTCCGCAGCTGCTCACGGAACTTGACGGTGTGGAGGCACTCGGCAACGTCATCGTGATCGGCGCCTCGAACCGCGAAGACATGATCGACCCCGCAATCCTGCGCCCTGGCCGCCTCGACGTGAAGATCGAGGTGCAGCGGCCGGACCCTGAGGGCGCCGCCGACATCTTCGCGATCTACCTCACCCCGGATCTGCCGCTCAACGACCGTGAGTTCCAGGTGCACGGCGAGGACAAGGACGCGACGGTCCGGGCGATGATCGACGCCGCAGTGACCCGCATCTTCTCCCACCCTGACGCCAAGCACTTCGTCTCCGGCGCGCTCGTGCGCAACGTCGTTGACCGTGCCAAGACCGCCGCGATCAAGACCACCGTCGCGGGCGGGCCGCGCGGCATCACGTCGGAGCACCTCGAATGGGCTGCGGATCAGGAGCTTGCGGAGGCGCGCGCGGTGGCGGCGAAGAACCTGGGCGGCAACTGATGCGGATTGTCGGCCTCGAGACCGAGTACGGCATTACTGATCCTGCGGATCCGCGCGCCAATCCCATCCTGCTGTCGTCGCTGCTCGTGAGCGGCTGCCGCGCGTGGGCGGGGGAGCGGACCACGCGGTGGGACTACGGCGGCGAGGACCCGCTTATGGACCAGCGCGGCCAGCGCATTCCACGCACGCACGTGATCCCGGAGCTGCTCACGGACGCGCATGAGTTCAACGCCGAACACGGTGCCGTGACGTTGCGCCGCCGCCGCGGCAGTTGGGAAGACCCTGCCCATCTCAACGCGGTACTCACGAATGGGTCGCGCTTTTATGTCGACCACGCGCACCCCGAGTACAGCGGCCCCGAGGTCACCAACGCGCGCGATGCGGTGGTGTGGGACCGCGCGGGGGATGCGATCGCGCTTGAGGCGGCCGCGGCGTACGCGGCGGCAGAGGGCACGCAGGTGAGCCTGTTCAAGAACAACGTGGACGGCAAGGGCGCCAGTTACGGCACCCACGAGAACTTCCTGATTCGCCGGGACGTGGACTTTGAGATTCTTGCGCGCCGCCTCACGCCGCACCTCGTGACGCGCCAGGTCTACACGGGCGCCGGCCGCGTTGGCGTGGGCATGCGCGGCGAAGTCGCGGGCTTCCAGATCTCCCAGCGTGCGGACTACATGGAGGCCGAGGTTGGTCTCGAAACCACGCTGAGGCGCCCCATCGTCAACTCCCGTGACGAGCCCCACGCGGACCGCAAGCACTGGCGGCGCCTCCACATCATCATCGGCGATGCGACCACCTTCGACGTCGCCACCTTCATGAAGCTCGGCACAACATCGCTGGTACTGGCCGCTATCGAGGCGGGTGACGAGCGGCTTGACGCGCTCGTGCTCGCCGAGCCCGTTGGCGACGTGCAGCGCGTGTCGCGTGACCTTGCGCTGAGGGAGACATTGCAGTTGGCCGACGGCACGGTTGCGACCGCGCTGCAGCTTCAGCGGGCGCTGCTTGAGATAGCGCGCGACTACGTCGCGGATGCGGTGGATGCGCAGGTGGTGGCGCGGTGGGATTCGCTCCTCGAGCGCTTGGGGCGCGACATCTTTGAAACGGCGCGCGAGGTGGAGTGGGTAGCCAAGCTCCAACTCCTTGGCCGCATGCGCACCAAGTACGGAGCTGACGGCAAGGACGCGCCGTGGGACGACCCCCGTATCGCGGCCAGCGACATCGTGTGGAGTCAGCTGGGCACGGGCCTTTCCGCTCGCCTTGCGGCCGCGGGCCAGGTGGACAGGCTCGCGACCGACGACGAGGTGGCGCGCGCCATGACGCAGGCGCCAGCGGACACCAGGGCCCGTCTCAGGGGAGCCATCATCGCCGCGCGCCCAGACATCGTTGATGCCGCAGGGTGGTCAACCATCGTGCTTGACCGGGATGCCGACCACGGCCAACTGGAAGTGGTGCACCTGGACGAGCCAGCGTCGGGCACGCACCCCCTCATTGACGCCTTGGTGCGCGGGTAGAGTGACCGTATGCCTCAGCAAAGCGTCAACCAAGACTCCTTCGACGACGACGTTCCCGACGATGCCCCGCCTCCCGCGGCCCCCGCGGCGAGCACGGACGCTCTTGACGCGCTGCTCGACGAGATCGACGGCAACCTGCAGGTCAACGCCGAGCAGTTTGTACGCTCCTTTGTGCAAAAGGGCGGCCAGTAAGCCGGTGAGCCGTCCACATGATTAGCCCCGACGTTCCGCCGCCGCTAGAGGTTGACCCCGCTCGCCGCATCTTTGGCCTCGAAACCGAGTTTGGCCTGCACCTCGATACGCAGACCACGCGGCCCATCACGCCCGAAGAGGTCGCGGGTCACCTCTTCCACTCCGTGGTGCAGTGGGGGCGTTCCTCCAACGTGTTCCTGACCAACGGATCGCGACTGTACATCGACGTTGGCGCCCACCCCGAATACGCCACCGCGGAGGCAGACAATCTCGCGGACCTGATCGCGCTCGATAAAGCGGGGGAGCGCATTGTGCAGGGCCTCGTGGCGGGCGGCGAGGAGCGGCTGCGCGCCGCAGGCGTCGAGGGCACCATTCACTTGTACAAGAACAACACCGACTCCGCGGGCAACTCGTATGGGTGCCACGAGAACTACCTGGTGCGGCGCCGCGCCGACTTTAAGGCCTTCGCGAGCGACCTCTTGCCGTTCCTGGTAACTCGTCAGATCGTCACCGGAGCTGGTTGCATCACGCGCACGCCGCAGGGCGCGCACTTCAGTTTCTCGCCGCGTGCTGACCACATGTGGGAGGGCATGAGTTCCGCGACCACGCGGTCTCGTCCCATGATCAACACGCGAGACGAGCCCCATGCCAACGCGGAGCTCTACCGGCGCATGCACGTCATCGTTGGCGACTCGACAATGGCCGAGCCCACCGCGTTGCTGAAGATGGGCTCGACGGACCTGATCCTGCGCCTCATGGAGGCGCGCGTGGTGATGCCAGGGCTGGCTCTCGCCCGCGAGATGCAGGCTATTCGCGACGTCGCTCACGACCTCACGGGTAAGGCAACGGTGGAACTGGCCGACGGCCGGCACCTGACAGCGGTGGAGGTTCAGCAGGCATACCTCGACGTGGTGAAGAGCCACGTCGGCGGGATCGTCACCGTCACCGACGAGGTAGAACACATCCTTGACCTGTGGCAGCGCGGCATTGACGCGGTACGCACCCAAGATTTCTCCCTCATCGATGCCGAGCTGGACTGGGCCATCAAACTCAAGATCATCACGAGGTATCAGGAGCGACTCGGGTGCCGCCTTGATGATCCGCGGTTGGCACGGCTCGAGCTGGCCTTTCACGACGTCTCGCCGGAGCACGGGCTGTTCTATCGCCTGCAGGCCCAGGGCCTCGTCACGCGCGTGATCGACGACGAACGCATCGAGCGTGCGATGACTACCGCGCCCACCTCAACGAGAGCGCACCTGCGCGGTGCGTTTGTGAGTGCTGCGTCACAAGCGGGGCGCGATTACACGGTGGACTGGGTGCATCTGAAAGTGACCGGCGAAGAATCGCGTACGGTGTTGCTGAAAGACCCCTTCCGTAGCGCGGATGCCAGGGTCGATGAGTTCATCGATTCGCTTGCAGCGCCCTGATCTCCATATACTGGAAAGTTCGCGTACCAACACCCTTGGAGGACCCTCATGCGCCGCCGTGCCTTAGCGCTAGTCGCCGCGGTTGCGCTCACCCTGGCGGGGTGTTCTGAGGCCGGAAACGAGGCCACGAGCGGCGGTCCTGCCGCCGCGAGCATCGACGATATCGAGATCGGCACGTCCGACGCCCTCGCGCCCAGCATCACACTGCCGGAAGGTGAAACCTTCACCGAGCCGCAGGGAACGGTGATCTGGGATGGAGAGGGCGCGGCCCTCGTCGACAACCAGCCGCTGCTGCTCGACGTGTACGGGGTCTCGCTTGCAGACGGCAGCGAGCTCATCAACACCTTCGACGGCCTGCCGCGATCCTTCGTGCTCGCGCGCGAGGTGCTCGGCGACGACCTCTATGACCTGCTCATCGACTCCAACGTGGGCACCCGCGTGCTGGCGGTGGCTCCCGCAACCGAAGATAACGGCGAACTGACGCCGCAGACGCCCACCAAGGGTCAGCCGAGCGTCCCCAACGTCGCGATGGTCGTGGATGTGCTGTCCGATCGCGCCGTAGGCGCCGAAATGCCGCAGCGCGACGACCTGCCAACGGTGGCGGTCAACGAGGACACGGGTGAGCCTACGGTCACGATTCCGGAGAAGCTCGACGCGCCCACAACGGTGCAGTCAGAGACGACCATTCTTGGCGACGGTCCGCAGATCTCCGAGGGCGCCTACTTGCTGCTCAACTACAAGGCGGTGCGCTGGAAGAACGGCACGGAGTTTGCCTCGTCGTGGCCAACGGACACGGCGCCGTTCTCCACTCAGATCGGCACGGGTCAGCTCGTTCCCGCCCTTGACGACGCGCTATTGGATCAGACGGTGGGTTCGCAGGTTCTCGTGGTTGCGCCTCCCGCGTACGGGTACCCGGACGAGGGCACCCTCGTGTTCGTCGTCGACATCCTCGACATCTGGACGCCGGTGGAGTGATGGGCGTTGCTATCAGGGTGATCCCCTGCCTCGATGTAGACGCGGGCCGTGTGGTCAAGGGCGTCAACTTTGCCAACCTCCGCGATGCCGGCGATCCCGTGGAACTTGCCGCGCGCTACGGAACGGAAGGCGCGGACGAGGTGACGTTCCTCGATGTCTCAGCCTCGGCGTCGGGCCGTGACACCATGCTGGACGTGGTGAGCCGCACCGCCGAGCAGGTCTTTGTGCCGCTCACCGTTGGTGGGGGCGTGCGCTCCGCTGATGACGTAGACCGGCTGTTGCGCGCGGGTGCCGACAAGGTGTCGGTGAACACCGCGGCGATCGCACGGCCGGAGCTGCTCGCGGAGATTTCGCAACGCTTTGGCAACCAGGTGCTGGTGCTGTCCGTCGATGCCCGACGCTGTGCGGGCGGAGTGGAGACGGCCAGTGGGTATGAGGTCACCACCCATGGCGGGCGTCGCGGCACAGGGATCGATGCGATCGAGTGGGCGCGGCGCGGCGAAGAACTTGGGGCAGGGGAGATCCTGCTCAACTCGATGGACGCCGACGGAACTACCGGCGGTTTTGACGTGACGATGATCAAGGAGGTGCGCGACGTGGTGAAGGTTCCACTGATTGCGTCTGGCGGTGCCGGGCGGGTGGAGGACTTTGTTGCGGCTGCGCACGCGGGTGCCGATGCGGTGCTTGCCGCGAGCGTGTTCCACTTTGGCACCCTCACCATCGCGGAGGTCAAGGAGCACATGCGTGCTGCCGGAATCGATGTGCGATGAGCCGCGAATCCAGCGCCGCTGACTACGAGCTCTCCGGCAGCTTCTTGCACAAGGCGTGGCAGCTGCTGCGTCACGCCCTTCGTACGGAGCCGTTGCGCTTTGGGCTCGCGATCAGCTTCTCGGCGATCTTCTCCATCGTCACCGTGGTGTTCGGCCGCTTGCTGGGAAAGATCACCGACGAGGTGGTCATTCCAGGCGTTGGCGGCGAGCCGATCCAGGGCGTCTGGGGTGAGTACACGCAGGACCCCCAAACGGCGATCTTCCTTGCTGGCAGCGTGTTCCTTTTCATCGGCATCCTCAACGCGCTGCTCGTGTACTTGCGGCGCGCGTTCCAGGGCAATGCGGTTGCGGGCGTTGGAGCGCGCCACCGTCGCGTCGTTGCCGACGCTCTCGCGTCGCTGCCGCTTGGCTGGCACCGTGCCAACCAGCCGGGTCGCATGCTGTCCGCGATGTCGTCGGACTCCGAGACCGCAACGAACACGCTTCACCCGTTCGCGTTTGCTGCGGGTTCGGTGGTGATGATGTTCGCGGCGGGGTACGCGCTGTTCGCGATGGACCCGTGGCTTGCGATCACCGCGCTCGCCGTCATCCCCGTGATCCTCCTCATCAACTACGCGTACGAGCGCGTCATCACTCCCCGCTGGGACCTTGGCCAGAGCCTGCGCTCAGAAGTCTCCACGATCGCCCACGAGAGCTTCGAGGGCGGCACCGTGGTTAAGGCGCTTGGTGCCGAGCAGATCGAGCAAGAGCGTTTCACTGCTGTGGCGCGCGGCCTGCGGGACGCCGACACGCGCACGGGCCGCACCTCAGCCTGGTTTGAGCCAATGATGGATGTGATGGTGCCGCTCGGCTCTGTTGCGCTCATGGTGGTTGGCGCGTACCGCGCGCAGGCCGGTGCGGTGACGATCGGTGACGTGGTCTCTGCTGTGTACCTCGTGACTTTGCTCTCGGTCCCCATCAGGGGCCTTGGCTGGGTGCTCGGCCAGATGCCGTCGGCGCTCGTGGCGTTCCGCCGCGTTGGCGAGATCGCGCAAGCGGCCACCGAGGTGGACGAGCCCGGCCACGTCGCGGTCTCTCGCGACGGCGCGGGAACCATGACCTTCGATGGCACAGACATCGGCGCGGACGACGGCGAGGGCAACCTCGCGGTCATCCTTCACGATGTCTCGCTGCACTTGGAGCCGGGCACGGTGACGGCACTCGTTGGTGCCACTGGCTCGGGCAAGTCCACCGTGGCGCTCGCGGCATCGCGCCTTGCGCGGCCCGTGACGGGTGAGATCACGCTCGATGACGTGGACCTGTCCACGATCTCAGAATTGGGCTCGCACGTGGCGCTCGCGCCGCAGACGGCATTCGTGTTTGCGGGAACTGTGCGCGACAACGTCACCCTTGGCGAAGAGTTCTCCGATGACCAGATCTGGGATTCGCTGCGCCGCGCCAATGTCACGGACGTCATCGAACGTGTTGGCGGGCTCGACGCGGAACTTCACGAGCGCGGCATGAACCTCTCCGGCGGTCAGCGCCAGCGCCTCGCTCTCGCGCGCGCCCTTGTGCGTGAGCCGCGCGTGCTCGTGCTCGACGACGCGACGAGCGCCGTTGACCCGCGCGTCGAGCGCGAAATTCTCACGGGGCTCAGCAAGGACGGGCATGGCCCAACGGTGCTGATCATTGCGTATCGGCTCGCGTCCATCCTGCTCGCGGACCACGTGGTCCACGTCGACAGGGGCCGCGTGATCGACGCGGGCAAGCACGCGGACCTTCTCAAGCGGGACCCGGGCTATCGCGAGCTCGTGCTCGCGTACGAAGAAGACACCAAACGTCAGGCACAAGAGGAAGCGGGGTACATCGGATGAGCGATCAGCCTCGTCTCAAGGACACCCTGCGCCGCGGCTTCGAGGTGAGCCCAGAGTTCCGCAAGGGACTTGGGGTCACGCTCGCGCTCGCCGCGGTGGCGGCGGCCGGCCAGGCGGCGGTGCCGTTCCTCACGCAGCGCATTACCGACAAGGGCTTGCTGGCCCCCGGTGGCATCGACACCGGCGTGGTGGTGCAGTACGCGCTCGCTGGTGTGGTGGTGCTGCTCATCTCCGCAACGGTCGCGTGGCGCGTGCGGTCGCGCATGGTGGGCGCCGCGGAGGCCGGTCTCGCGACGCTTCGTGTGGACGCGTTCGGCAAGGTTCACGAGCTCTCCGTCCTCACCCAGAACGAAGAGGCGCGTGGGCGCTACGTCTCTCGCGTCACCGGTGACGTCGACACGATGCGTGACCTCATGCAGTGGACGGGCGCTGCGATGCTCATCGCCGCACTTGAGTCCGCGATCGTCTTCGTGGTGATGGTTGCCTACTCGTGGAAGCTCGCTCTGCTTGTGCTGATCGCGTTCATCCCCGCGGTGATGTCTTTGCTGTGGGTGCAGCCGCGCGTGCGCAAGGCGTACCAGCGGGTTCGCACGATGATGGCTGACCTGCTTGCCGCAACCTCTGAGCAGCTCGTTGGTATCGCCACGATTCGCTCGTACGGCGTGCAGCAGCGCATGCGAGGCCGCCTTGGCGAGCAGATCGATCACATTCTCAAGGCGGACAGGCACGCCTCGATGCTCTCGGCAGCCAACAGCTCGTCGGGGGTGCTCGCGCAATCGATCGCCACGGGCCTCGCGCTCATCGGTGGAACGGCGCTCGCGCTCAACGGCGAGATGTCCATCGGTACGGTCGTGGCGTTCCCGTTCCTCGTCTACACCTTCTCCGGCCCGCTCATGTGGATCATCGAGATGCTCGCTGAGTTGCAGCGTGCGATGGTCGGGTGGCGCCGCGTGCTCGAACTCGTCGACTCCGAGGTCACCATCGCAGATCCCGGCGCGGACGGTACCCCCATCCCGCACGGCCACGGCGAGCTGTCGATCGAAGGCGTGCGCCTCACCTACCCAGGCGGTCCCGAGGTGCTCAAGGGCATCGACCTAACGGTGCCGTCGGGGAAGCGCATCGCCCTTGTGGGCCAGACGGGTTCGGGAAAGACCACGCTTGCGCGCCTCATGTCGCGCTTCATCGACCCCAACGAGGGCGTCATCCGCGTTGGTGGCGTTGACCTCAAGGACGTGCCGATGTCGTCGCTGCGCCGCTCGGTAGCGGTGGTGCCCCAGGAGGGCTTCCTCTTCGACGGCACCATTCGCACCAACCTCGCGTACGCACTGCCCGACGCTGCGGAAGAGGACCTCTCTCGCCGCGCCTTGGCCGCGTTTGAGTCGCTCGGGCTCGAGTCGTGGGTGGCGACCCTGCCCGACGGCCTCGACACCCATGTTGGCCCCCGCGGCGAGCTGCTGAGTGCGGGGGAGCGGCAACTGGTCTCGATCGCGCGGGCGTACTTGCGCGACCCCGACCTCCTCATCCTCGACGAGGCAACCAGTGCGGTTGACCCCGCCACCGAGGTGCGCATTTCGAGGGCACTCGAGGGGCTCATGCAAGGACGCACCGCAGTCGTGATCGCTCACCGCCTCTCGACGGCGGAGCGCGCCGACCTGATTGGCGTCATGGAGCAGGGTGAACTCGTCGAGGTTGGGCCGCACAAGGAGCTCGTGAACAACGGCGGAATCTACGCAGACCTGTACGCCGCGTGGGTGAGCCAGACCCGCGACTGACACCAGCGTCGGGCCGCGAGGCTTGGGCGTGGAAAGATAATCGCCATGCTCGCCCAAGACATCGCAGCCAAGCTCAAGCGCAACGCCGATGGCCTCGTCGTGGCCGTGGCCCAGCAGCATGACACCGGCGAGGTGCTGATGGTGGCGTGGATGAACGATGACGCGCTTGAGCAGACCCTTACGTCTGGGCGCGCGGTGTACTGGAGCCGCTCCCGCCAAGAGCTGTGGCGCAAGGGTGACACGTCAGGAAATGCCCAACGGGTGGTGTCCGTGAGCCTCGATTGCGACGGTGACGCTCTGCTGCTCAAGGTGGACCAGACGGGCCCCGCGTGCCATACGGGCACTCGCACGTGCTTCGAGGCCGGCGGCGACCTTGGCGCGGTGCGGGGAGAGATCCAGTGACCGCGGTGACGGTGGAGTGGGGCCAGACGTGGCCCTCGCGCGAGGAGTTCGTGGGGATCGGCGCGTCGCGGCGCGTGGTGCCCGTTGTGCGGCGCGTGCTCGCCGACTCTCTCACCCCTGTTGCCGTCTATCGCGCCCTCGCGGGAGGTAGGCCAGGGACATTCATTCTGGAGTCCGCAGAGCCCGACGGCTCGCGATCGCGGTGGTCCTTTGTTGGCGTGCGATCGAGCGCCACGTTGACCGTTGACGGGGACGATGCGCAGTGGGCGGGAGAGGTTCCCGTTGGGCTCGCCGACGGCGCCCCGCTCGACGCGATCCGGCGTGTACTCGCGGAGCTCCGCTCCGAGCCCATCGAGGGCCTCCCGCCGCTCACGGGCGGCATGGTCGGCGTCATCGGCTGGGACATCATTCGCCAATGGGAGCCCACGCTTCCCAAGAAGGCTCCCAAAGACATCGATGTGCCCGACGCTGTGCTCGCCTTGGCAACGGACGTTGCGGCCATCGATCATCACGACGGCAGCGTGTGGCTCATCGCGAACGCGGTGAACGCCGACGCACAGGCGACGGGAATCGACGCCGCGTATGACGATGCGGTGGCGCGCGTCGACGCGATGGAACTTGCGCTCGCGTCCGCGGACGCGGGAGCCGTCTCCGTTCTCACAGAGGGCGAGGACGTTCCCGTTCACCCACGCAGTGCGGAGGGGGAGTTCGAGGAGGCCGTCGCGTTTGCCAAGGAGGCAATTCGCGACGGCGAGGTCTTCCAGATGGTGCCTTCACAGCGCTTCGATGTTCCGTTCCAGGGCGACCCTCTCGACGTCTACCGGGTGGCTCGCACGATCAACCCGAGCCCGTACATGTATTACTTCCAGATTGAAGATCGCGAGGGCCGCGAGTTTGCGATTGTTGGGGCCAGCCCAGAGTCTCTCGTCGCGCTTCAGCAAGGCCAGATGCGCACGTATCCGATTGCTGGCTCGAGGCCACGAGGCGCGTCCGCTGAAGAGGACAAAGCTCTTGCTGCGGAACTCATCGAAGATCCCAAAGAGATCGCCGAGCACATCATGCTCGTGGACCTCGCCCGCAATGACCTCGTCAAGGTGTGCGAGCCCACGTCCGTCGAGGTCACGGAGTTCATGGCGGTCAACCGTTATAGCCACATCATGCACATCTGCTCCACGGTCGTGGGGCGCATCGAGCCGCAGTTCACGGCCGTCGACGCGTTCACGGCGACGTTCCCCGCGGGAACGCTCTCTGGCGCGCCTAAGGCCCGCGCGATTGCCCTCATCGACGAGATCGAGCCGGTGCGGCGCGCGTTCTACGGCGGTGCGGCCGGATACTTCGACTTCGCGGGCAACATGGACTTTGCGATCACGATTCGCACGGCGCTCATTCGCGAGGGAGTTGCCCACATCCAGTCCGGCGCGGGCATCGTCGCCGACAGCGTTGCCGAGCGCGAGGCTCAAGAGACGCGCGACAAGGCGGCCGCAATGGTGCGCGCGGTGCGTGTTGCCTCCCGCCTCGAGCGCGTCGCCGCACGCTAGAATCGCCGCAGGCACTTACCCCAACCACGCCCAAGGAGTCCCCATGTCAAGCGTTCACCTGGAGCCGCAGGACCTCCCAGACGCGGCCGCGCCCAACCACGGCATGACGCTTGCTGCGTGGGTGCTGAACTCCGGAATCGTGATCGCGTTCCTCGTGGGCGGCATCGGCATGATGGTTGGCGCCATGTGGGCCATCTGGGTTGGCATCGCCATTGCGGTGCTTTCTTTGGCCGCAGGGGCCACACTGCGCGCGCTTGGCCACGGCCAGCCGCTAAGGTAACCCCACCGGCACCGTCCCGGGTGTCGGCTTCGAAAGGGGACTCCTCAATGTCAGAAGTAACTCCTCCGCCGCCCCCGCCGCCAGGTGTGCCGCCGGTTCCGCCGCCGCCGCCAGGTGCGTACGGGCCGCAGGGAAACACCAGCAAGAACAGCCTCGGTGTGTGGGCTCTTGTGCTGGGAATCGTCTCGATCCTGTGCTGTGGCCTGCTCGCCGGTATCCCGGCCATCATCCTCGGCAACAACTCCAAGAAGGCTGCCGCCGCTGGCCTTGCCACCAACGGCAACCTCGGCAACGTCGGCTTCATCCTCGGCATCATCGGTACCGTGCTCGGCACGATCGGCATGATCTGGGGCTTCTCGAGTGGCGCGTACACGGCGTCGTTCAGCAGCTGAGTTGACCGCGAGCGCGACCGCTTCCGCGACCACCTCCACCCGCTGGGTGGGGCCGGTCGCTTCGGCGGTCGCGCTCGCGTCAGCTACCGCGTACACGTATGTGCGCAACCCTTTTGAGACGGGGGCCTTCCCCGTCTGCCTGCTCTACGCCGGCACCGGCATCTATTGCCCCGGGTGCGGCGGCCTTCGCGCCGTGCACCAACTCCTCCACGGCGACGTGGCAGGGGCTCTCTCGCTCAACGCCCTCGCCATTGTGGTGATCATCCCCGTGACGCTCGTAGCGCTCGTGTGGTGGGGCGGCAACACCGTGGGCCTCAATTGGCGGGCCCCGCGCTTTCACCCAGCTGTGTACTGGGCGCTCGTTGGCCTTGTGGCTGGCTTTTGGCTTCTGCGCAATATTGGGCCCTTCGCCACTTACCTCGCCCCCTGAGCGCGGTTACCTGCGGTCGGGAGGGTCGCCAGGCGGCGCTACGATGGGGCCATGGCAGAGGTGGGGATCAGCGTGCTCGACACGATCGTTGCGGGAGTCCGCGAGGACTTGGCGCGTCGCGAGCAGTTGACATCTATGGAAGCGCTCAAGGAGCGCGCGTCTCGCCTGCCCAGCGCCATTGACGCTCGCCAGATCCTTGCTCGCGACGAAGTTGCCGTCATCGCAGAGGTGAAGCGCTCCAGCCCGTCGAAGGGCGAGCTCGCCGAGATTGCCGACCCCGCCTCGCTGGCCACCGAGTACGAAGCCGGTGGAGCATCGGTCATTTCTGTGCTTACCGAGGAGCGCCGCTTTGAGGGCTCACTGAGCGACCTCGATGCCGTGCGCGCCAAGGTGGATATCCCAATCCTCCGCAAGGACTTCATCGTCACGCCGTATCAGGTGTGGGAGGCGCGGGCGCACGGTGCTGACATGGTGCTGCTCATCGTCGCGGCACTCAAGCAGATGGCTCTCGAGAGCCTCGTCGAGAGGGTGCATTCCCTTGGAATGTGCGCCCTCGTGGAGGTTCACGACACCGAAGAGGCGCTGCGCGCGGCCGACGCTGGCGCCCGCGTCATCGGCGTGAACGCGCGCAACCTCAAGACGCTTGAGGTGGACCGTCACACGTTCCAGCGCGTGGCGCCCACCATTCCGGACGGCATCCTCCGCGTGGCAGAGTCAGGCATTCGCGACAGTCACGACGTCGTCGAGTACGCCCGCATGGGCGCCGACGCCGTGCTCGTTGGTGAGGCGCTCGTCAAGGATGACAACCCGCGACAGGCCGTTGCCGAGATGGTCGCCGCCGGCGCCCACCCCGCGTTGCGTTCGGTGCGTCCGTGACGGACTCGCTCCAGGCGGCCCCAGGGCCGTTCTTCGGAGATTTTGGCGGCCGATTTGTCCCTGAGGCGCTCATCGCGGCCCTCGATGAACTGACGGATGCCTACGAGAAGGCCCGCATCGACCCCAGTTTCCAGGCGGAGCTCGATCGCCTCGCTCGTGACTACACCGGCCGCCCGTCGATCGTCACCGAGGTGCCGCGATTCGCTCGCCACGCTGGCGGGGCGCGCATCCTGCTCAAGCGTGAGGACTTGAATCACACCGGTTCCCACAAGATCAACAACGTCCTTGGCCAAGCGCTTCTCACCAAGCGGGTGGGCAAGCAGCGGGTCATCGCGGAGACGGGAGCGGGACAGCACGGTGTCGCTACCGCCACCGCCGCCGCCCTGATGGATCTCGAGTGCGTGATCTACATGGGTGAAGAGGACACGCAGCGCCAAGCCCTCAACGTGGCGCGGATGCGCCTGCTGGGCGCCGAGGTCATTCCCGTGACGTCCGGATCGCGCACCCTCAAAGACGCGATCAACGAGGCATTCCGCGACTGGGTGGCCAACGTCGACACCACCAACTACATCTTCGGTACCGCTGCCGGCCCGCACCCTTTCCCCGCGATGGTGCGCGATTTTCAGCGCGTCATTGGGGTCGAGGCTCGCGAGCAGACGCTCGCTCTGGGCGGCCTGCCCGACGCTGTGGTTGCGTGCGTCGGTGGCGGCTCCAATGCGATTGGCATCTTCGACGCCTTCCTTGACGACGACGGCGTGCGGCTCATCGGCTGTGAGGCCGCTGGCGACGGCGTGGAGACTGGCAGGCACGCGGCGACGATCACGGGCGGGCGCCCGGGCGTGCTGCACGGCTCGCGGTCCTACATCCTGCAGAACGAGGACGGACAGATCACCGAGTCCCACTCGATCAGCGCGGGCCTTGACTACCCTGGCGTTGGCCCGGAACACTCGTGGCTCGCGGCGATCGGCCGCGCCGAGTACTGGCCGGTGACGGACGCCGAGGCGATGGAGGCGTTCTCGGTGCTGAGCCGTACGGAAGGCATCCTGCCTGCTATCGAGTCCGCGCACGCGCTCGCTGGCGCCATCAAGCTGGGCAAGGAGTTGGGCCCGGACGCGACCATCCTGGTGAGCCTCTCCGGTCGCGGAGACAAGGACGTGGAGCAGGCCGCGCGCTGGTTTGGGCTCTTGGACGGTGACGCGTGAAGAGCATGATCGAGGCGATCGACGCCGCCACGGCCCAGAATCGTGCCGCACTCATTGGGTACCTACCCGTTGGCTACCCGTCGGTGGACGCCTCGTGCCGCGCGATCGCCGCGATGGTCGAGGCGGGCGTGGATGGCGTGGAGGTGGGGCTCCCGTACTCGGACCCGAGCATGGACGGGCCCACCGTGCAGGCCGCCGCGGAGGCCGCGCTGCAGCGTGGTGTGCGCGTGAAGGATGTGTTCGCGGGTGTCCGTGCGGCGGTCGAGGCCGGGGCACCTGCGGTAGTGATGTCCTACTACAACCCAATCCTGCAGTACGGAATCGACCGTTTCGCCGCGGAGCTCGCAGAGGCTGGGGGAGCGGGAGTGATCCTCCCCGACCTCACCCCAGACAATGCCGATGAGTGGCTCGCGGCCGCGACGGCGCATGGGCTCGAGACCACCTTCCTCGTGGCCCCTAGCTCCACTCAAGAGCGCATCCACTACACGGTGGCCGCCACAACGGGATTCTTGTACGCCACGGCCGTCATGGGTGTCACGGGGGAGCGCGCGCAGATCGGCACCCAAGCGGAGCGGCTGGTGCGCGACTCGCGGGCCAGTGGCGCTACCCATGTCTGCGTTGGCATCGGTGTGACCACCGGCGAGCACGCGGCAACGGTTGGTGCCTACGCCGACGGCGTCATCGTTGGCTCCGCACTTGTGCGGACGTTGCTCGACCACGAGAACGAAGACGTCGCTCTCGCCGCCCTGCGCGCGAAGGTGAGCGAACTCGCCCAAGGCGTGAGGAGCGCAAGGTGACCCACACGTTCATCCCGGCCCCGCCGTCGGGCCTGCAGAGCTTTTCGCTTGGGCCGCTCACCATCCACATGTACGCCCTGTGCATCCTCGCGGGCATCTTCTTCGCCATTTGGTACACCACCAAGCGCTGGGTGGAGCGGGGCGGCAATGCCGACGTCGTGGGATCGGTGGCGTTCTGGGCCGTGCCGTTTGGCATCGTCGGCGGGCGGATCTACCACCTCATCACCTCTCCGCAAGCGTATTTTGGCGAGGGCGGAGATCCATGGGCGGCGTTCGCTATCTGGAACGGTGGCCTCGGCATTTGGGGAGCCGTAGCGCTGGGAGCTCTTGGTGCGTGGATTGGGTGTAAGCGCCACGGCGTGAGCTTCGTGACCTTCATGGACGCGGCCGCGCCTGCTGTGCTCGTGGCGCAGGCGATTGGGCGGTTGGGCAACTACTTCAACCAAGAGCTCTTCGGTGGGCCAACTGAGCTGCCGTGGGGACTTGTCGTTGACCCGCAGTACCGCCCCGATGGGTACGAGGCGTACACCACGTTCCACCCCACGTTCCTCTACGAACTGGTGTGGAACCTCGTGGGCGCCGCGCTCATCGTCTACCTCGACAAGCGACTCGATCTTCGCGGCGGGAGGGTGTTCTGGCTGTACGTCATGGTCTACACGTCCGGACGCCTATGGATCGAGATGGTGCGCATCGACGACGCCAACCACATTGGCATCTTCCGCGTGAACACGCTTGTGTCGTTGGTGGTACTGGTGGCGTCGACTATCATCTTCTTCTGGCTGGGGGCACGGCAGCGGCGGCTGTCCGTGCATGTGCCACGCAACGAACTTGCGGCGGCCCCGGCCAACGGAGGTGACCCCTCCACAGACGACGCCGGTGGTGATCCCTCCGAGTCCAGCGCAGACGCCCCCGCACGGGACGGCGCAGACGGGTAATTCCTGTCGCCAGGACCTTTGGGGATTCTTGTCCCGGAACGCCAGGCGGTACGCTGGGTACCCGTGTGAACGACGGGTCGACGGCGCCCCGAAACCTCGAACTGCCGTTGGCGCGCGCCCGCGGCGAAGAAGGACGGTGTAATGGCCGCGGAGCTTCGCGATCACCTCAACGCAGGTGGCCTCTATAACCCCGCGTACGAGCATGACTCGTGCGGCGTGGCGTTTGTGGCTACCTTGCGCGGTTCCGCGGGGCGCGACATCGTCGACGCTGGCCTGACGGCGCTCAAGAACCTCGAACACCGCGGCGCGGTTGGCGCCGAGACGGAGACCGGCGACGGCGCTGGCATCCTGACCCAGGTTCCCGACGCGTTCTTGCGATCCGTCGTCGACTTCGAGCTTCCCGCAGCGGGCGCTTACGCCGTTGGTATCGCGTTCCTCGAAGTAGGCCGCGAGGCGGAGCAGGTGGCGATCTTTGAAGGAGCGGCCGCGTCGGAGGGCGTCACGGTCCTTGGGTGGCGCGATGTTCCGGTGAATCCGGAGCCGCTTGGGCCGTCGGCCCGTGCCGCCATGCCAACGTTCCGCCAGGTATTCGTCTCCGCAGGCGACGCCACGGGAATCGCGCTAGACCGCCGCGTGTATCGCGTGCGCAAGCGCTCCGAGAACGCAGGTGGCCCGTTCTTTGCCTCCTTGTCTGCGCGTACCCTGAGCTACAAGGGCATGCTCACCACGTACCAGTTGGACGAGGTGTTCCTCGACCTCCAGGACGAGCTCTTTGCGTCCGAGCTGGCCCTTGTGCACTCGCGCTTCTCCACGAACACGTTCCCGTCGTGGCCGCTCGCGCAGCCCTTGCGCCTCATCGCGCACAACGGCGAGATCAACACCGTGCGCGGCAACCGCAACTGGATGGCCGCTCGCGAGGGCACGCTGCGCTCCGAGTTGCTTGGCGCCCTGCCGGAACTCATGCCCGTGTGCACGCCCTCCGCATCCGACACCGCGTCGTTCGACGAGGTACTCGAGTTGCTGCACTTGGGTGGCCGCTCTCTTCCGCACGCGATCCTCATGATGATTCCTGAGGCGTGGCAGAAGAACGACGAGATGGACCCGGCACGGCGAGCGTTCTACGAGTACCACGGCAGCCTCATGGAGCCGTGGGACGGTCCCGCGTCGCTGACCTTCACCGACGGCACCGTCATCGGTTCCGTGCTCGACCGCAATGGCCTGCGCCCTGGCCGCTTCTGGGTGACCCAGGACGGCCTTGTAGTGCTCGGTTCCGAGGCCGGCGTGCTCGACATCGACCCGGCCACCGTGGTGCGCAAGGGGCGGCTCCAGCCCGGACGCATGCTGCTCGTGGACACCGCGGCAGGCCGCATCATCGAGGACGAAGAGATCAAGACGCGCCTCGCCGCGGAGAACCCGTACGCGCAGTGGGTGGCGGAGCACACCGTTCGCCTCGCCGAACTCCCGGACCGCGAGCACATCGTGCACTCCTCGCACTCCGTCAACCGCCGCCAGCGCACCTTCGGATACACGGAGGAAGAGCTCAAGGTGCTGCTCGCCCCCATGGCCAAGACGGGTGCGGAACCGCTTGGCGCGATGGGATCCGACACTCCCGTTGCGGTGCTGTCGGCACGGCCACGGCTGCTTTTTGACTACTTCACCCAGATGTTCGCGCAAGTGACCAACCCGCCGCTCGACGCCATCCGCGAAGAGCTTGTCACGTCCATCGCGGGCGCGATTGGCCCGGAGCCTAATCTGCTGGAATCTGACCCCACCCACGCGCGCAAGCTCGTGCTCGACTTTCCGGTTATCGACAACGACGAACTCGCGAAGATCATCCACGTTGACGCGGACCCGCGACTCAAGGGCATCTTCTCCTCGCGCACCATCAAGGGCCGCTACCGCGTCCACGAGGGCGGTGCGGGGCTCGAGCGCAGGCTCACCGAGATTTTCCGCGAGGTGGACGCCGCGATCGAGGAGGGCGTCAGCTTCCTCATCCTTTCCGACCGCGACTCGGATCAAGAGCACGCTCCCATTCCGTCGCTGCTCATGCTGAGTTCCGTGCACCACCACCTGGTGCGCAACCACTCTCGCACCAAGGTCTCCTTGGTGGTTGAGGCAGGCGACGTGCGCGAGGTGCACCACATCTCGCTGCTGATTGGCTACGGCGCGGCTGCGGTGAACCCGTATCTCGCGATGGAGACCGTTGAGGTGCTCGCGAAGACGGGCTACTTGGGGGACACTTCGCCTGAGAAGGCCGTCAAGAACCTCATCAAGGCGCTCGGCAAGGGCATGCTCAAGGTCATGTCCAAGATGGGCATCTCCACGATCGCCTCGTACCGTGGGGCGCAGGTGTTCGAGGCGATCGGCCTCAACCGCAAGATGGTCGACAAGCACTTCGCTGGCACACCGAGCCAGGTGGACGGCGTTGGGCTCGACGTCATTGCCGAGGAGGTGGCCGCGCGCCACCGCGAGGCGTACCCGCTGAGCGGAGAGCGTCCGCCACACCAGCGCCTCGCCACCGGTGGTGAGTACCAGTGGCGCCGCGACGGCGAACTTCACCTGTTCAACCCCGAGACGGTCTTCAAACTGCAGCACGCAACGCGAACCCGGCAGTTCGAGGTCTTCAAGGAGTACACCGACCTCATCGACGACCAGGCCCGCAGCCTCATGACGCTACGCGGACTCCTCGAGTTCAACTCCGAGCGCAGGCCCGTACCCATCGAGGAAGTGGAGCACGTCCGCGATATCGTCAAGCGGTTCTCCACGGGTGCGATGTCATACGGCTCCATCTCTCAGGAGGCGCACGAAACCCTCGCGATTGCGATGAACCGGCTTGGGGCCAAGTCCAACACGGGCGAGGGCGGTGAGGCGCCAGAGCGCCTCCACGACCCCGAGCGTCGCAGCGCCATCAAGCAGGTCGCTTCCGGTCGCTTTGGCGTGACGAGCGAGTACCTGGTGAACGCCGACGATCTGCAGATCAAGCTTGCACAGGGCGCTAAGCCAGGCGAAGGTGGACAGCTCCCTGGCGCCAAGGTCTACCCGTGGGTGGCCGCCACGCGTCACTCCACGCCCGGCGTTGGGCTGATCTCACCGCCTCCTCACCACGACATCTACTCGATCGAGGACCTCAAGCAGCTCATCCACGACCTCAAGAACGCCAACCCCGAGGCACGCATCCACACCAAGCTCGTCTCCGAGGTGGGCATTGGCACCATCGCCGCGGGCGTGGTCAAGTGCAAGTCCGACGTTGTGCTGGTCTCCGGCCACGATGGCGGCACGGGCGCCTCGCCGCTGAACTCGCTCAAGCACGCGGGCGCCCCGTGGGAGATCGGCCTCGCCGACACCCAGCAGACGCTGATCGCGAACGGACTTCGCGATCGTGTGGTGGTGCAGGTTGACGGCCAGCTCAAGACGGGCCGCGACGTGGTGATTGCGGCGCTGCTCGGCGCGGAGGAGTTTGGCTTCGCCACGGCTCCGCTCGTCGTCAGCGGGTGCATCATGATGCGCGTGTGCCACTTGGACACGTGCCCTGTCGGTGTCGCTACTCAGAACCCAGAGTTGCGCAGCCGTTTCAGCGGCAAGCCCGAGTTTGTGGAGACGTTCTTCCTTTTCCTCGCACAACAGGTTCGCGAGCTGCTGGCCCAGCTTGGCTTCCGCTCCATCGAAGAGGCTGTTGGGCATGTTGAGGTGCTGCGCACGCGCAAGGCGATCGCGCACTGGAAGGCACAAGGCCTTGACCTCGCGCCCGTGCTCGCGACCCCCGCACCGGGCTCCGCACTTCGCAACGCCACCACGCAAGACCACGGCCTCGACGACGCGCTCGACAACGAGCTGATCGCCGCCGCGGCGGAAGCGCTCGAGGATGGCAACCCTGTCGTGATCGAGACCGCGGTACGCAACGTGAACCGCACCGTCGGAACCATGCTCGGCTACGAGGTCACCAAGCGCTATCAAGGCGCTGGCCTCGCCGATGACACGATCACGGTGAACCTCACCGGAACGGCCGGCCAATCGTTCGGTGCGTTCCTGCCCAAGGGCGTCACGCTGCGTCTCTATGGCGACGTCAACGACTACGCGGGCAAGGGCCTCAGCGGCGGTCGTGTGATCGTTCGTCCGGACCGTGCGGCAATGCTCGACGACTCGCAAGACGTCATCGCGGGCAACGTCATTGCGTACGGCGCCACGAGCGGCGAACTGTTCTTGCGCGGCCAAGTGGGAGAGCGGTTCTGCGTCCGCAACTCCGGCGCCACCGCAGTGGTCGAGGGAGTCGGTGACCACGCGCTCGAATACATGACAGGTGGCACGGCCGTGATCCTGGGCCGTACCGGCCGCAACATCGGCGCGGGCATGTCAGGTGGCACGGCGTACGTGCTTGACCTTCGCGAAACGAGGGTAAACGCCGATGCTGTCGCGAGCGGTGAACTCACTCTTGGACCGCTCGACCCCGAGGACGACGTCATCGTGCGCTCGCTCATAGAGCGCCACCATGCCGAAACCGCGTCCCCGATGGCACGGGACCTGCTCGCGGACTGGCCCGCAGCGTCGGCCCGTTTCACGAGGCTGCTTCCCGCTCAATATGCGCGTGTGCGCGAGGCGCTCGCCGAGCTTGAAGAGACCGGTGGCGACCTCTCTGCCCCAGGTGCCTGGGCCGAATTCTTGGAGGTGACTGGTGGCTGATCCCCGCGGCTTCCTGACGACTCGTGAGCGTGAACTGCCCACGAACCGCCCCGTTCCCGTGCGCCTCATGGACTGGCAGGACGTCAAGGACCACTTGTCGAAGGACGAGACGGTGCTCAAGCGTCAGGCTGGTCGCTGCATGGACTGCGGCATCCCGTTCTGCCACCAGGGCTGCCCTCTTGGCAACCTCATCCCCGAGTGGAACGACCTCACGTGGCGTGATCAGTGGGAAGACGCGATCGACCGCCTGCACGCCACAAACAACTTCCCTGAATTCACCGGCCGCATCTGCCCGGCGCCGTGCGAGACGTCGTGTGTGCTCGGCATCAACCAGCCGGCTGTCACCATCAAGAACGTCGAGGTGTCGATCATCGACAAGGCGTTTGAGAAGGGCCTTGTCACCCCCAAGATCGCGCAACGCCACACGGGAAAGACCATCGCGGTTGTTGGCTCCGGCCCCGCGGGGCTCGCGGCCGCACAGCAGCTGACAAGGGCCGGGCACACCGTCGCCGTATACGAGCGCTCGGACAAGGTGGGTGGCCTGCTGCGGTACGGCGTGCCCAGCTTCAAGATGGAGAAGCACCACATCGACCGTCGCGTGCGCCAGATGGAGGCCGAGGGCACGGTGTTCCGCACCGGTGTGGACATCGGCCGCGACATCCCATGGGATCACTTGCGTGCGCGCTACGACGCCGTGCTGGTTGCCACTGGAGCTGCCGTTCCGCGTGACCTTCCCATCCCCGGCCGGTACCTGAAGGGCATCCACTTTGCGATGCCGTACCTCACCCAGGGCAACTACGAGGCCGAGGGCACCGCGGTTCCCAACCAAATCACCGCGGAAGGCAAGCGCGTCATCATCATCGGCGGCGGCGACACGGGCTCTGACTGCCTTGGCACCGCGCTTCGCCAGGGAGCGAAGTCAGTGACCACTTTGGCGATCGGCGTGAAGCCGCCGGAGTCACGTGACGGAAAGAACCAGCCGTGGCCTACGCACCCCCTGTTGTTTGAAGTCTCCTCCTCGCACGAGGAGGGCGGAGAGCGCCAGTTCCTTGCCTCCACCGTGGAGTTCGTCGGCAACGAAGACCACCACGTCACCGCGTTGCGCATCGCGACCACAGAGGTGATGCCCAACGGCATGCGTGGTCCCGCTCCGGGCACCGAGCGCGAGATCCCCGCGGATCTCGTGCTGCTGTCCATGGGATTCACCGGCCCCGAGGGCGAACTCATCGCCCAGCAGCTAGGCGTCACGGTGACCGAACGGCAGTCCTTCGCGCGCGACGCCCGCTTCGCCACCGCCCAGGACGGCGTGTTCGTCGCGGGTGACGCCGGCCGCGGCCAGTCGCTCGTGGTGTGGGCAATCGCGGAGGGACGTGCGGCCGCAGCCGCTATCGACGAGTACTTGACCGGCGGCACCGAGCTGCCGGCCCCTATCACCGCGCGAACAGTGGCACTGCGCGCATAAGTCCTACACCTCCGTGCCATACAACGACTAAGTTGGAGAACATGCGTAACGCAAAGATTGTCTGCACCATTGGACCTGCCACCGCTTCGCTGGAGAACATGCGCAAGCTTGTCGCGGCGGGCATGGATGTGGCCCGTATCAACCGCAGCCACGGCAGCGCTGAGGAGCACGCGCAGGTGTACGCGAACGTGCGCCAGGCAGCCGAAGAGGCTGGCCGCAATGTTGCGGTACTCGTGGACCTGCAAGGCCCCAAGATCCGCCTGGAGCGCTTCGAGAACGGGCCGCACGAGCTTGCCATCGGCGATGTCTTCACGATCACCACGCGTGACGTCGTTGGCACCAAGGACATCTGTGGCACCACCTTCAAGGGCCTTCCCGGTGACTGCAAGCCCGGCGACACCCTCCTCATTGACGACGGCAAGGTGCGCCTCGAGGTCACCGAGGTCACGGAGACCGACGTTGTCACCAAGGTTGTCGTTCCTGGGCCTGTCTCCAACAACAAAGGCATCAACCTGCCCGGCGTTGCTGTGTCGGTGCCCGCACTGTCCGAGAAGGATCAGGATGACCTGCGCTGGGGCCTTGGCATCGGTGCCGACTTCATTGCGCTCTCGTTCGTGCGTTCCGCGCAGGACTACGAGGATGTCGCTCGCATCATGACCGAGGAGGGCCGCACGGTCCCCGTCATCGCCAAGGTGGAGAAGCCGCAGGCCGTTGACAACCTCGAGGAGATTGTCGACGCATTCGATGGCGTCATGGTGGCCCGCGGCGACCTCGGTGTGGAGCTGCCGCTTGAGGAGGTGCCGCTCGTTCAGAAGCGCGCCATCGAGCTGTGCCGTGCCAACGCGAAGCCCGTGATCGTCGCCACCCAGGTACTCGAGTCGATGACTCACTCGCCGGTGCCTACGCGCGCCGAGACCTCCGACTGCGCCAACGCGATCCTCGATGGCACCGACGCGGTCATGCTCTCCGGTGAGACGAGTGTTGGCGACTTCCCGTTCGTCACGGTGGAGACGATGGCTCGCATCATCAAGAACACTGAGGAGAAGGGGTTCACGCGCATCGCGCCGTTCCTCACCACTCCCAAGACGCGCGGAGGCGCCATCACGCACGCGGCCGCAGACGTCGCAGACGTTCTGGATGTCAAGTACATCGTGACGTTCACGCAGTCCGGTGACTCCGCGCTGCGCATGGCGCGCTTGCGCCCCGAGACCCCGATGCTCGCGTTCACGCCTGACCCCCACACCCAGAAGCGCCTCGCGCTGTCGTGGGGCGTCACGGCAGAGCTCGTGGACCACGTTGACTCGACGGACGACATGGTGAACCTCGTCGACTCGTACCTCAAGGATTCCGGCCGTGCGGTGGACGGCGACTACGTCGTTGTCGTCTCCGGTACCCCCGTTGGCGTTCCCGGCACCACCAACTCGTTCTTTGTGCACAAGGTGGGCCAAGTTCGCGGCTAGTTTTCGCACTCAAGGTGAGGGAGCGTCGGGCATGCCCGACGCTCCCTTGGCTTGTGCGGCCATCTCACCGTGCGCGTAGCAATGGTCACCCTGCGCGAAGCAACGGTCACCCTGCGCGAAGCAATGGTCACCCTGCGCGAAGTCGCAGGGCCGCGACAGTGCCCCGAGTGGTGTCTGATTTCAGGACATCGTTCACCCATGTCTCAAGACATCGTTCACCCCTTGACTGTGTCGCATGGGTCAACGGGTCAAGAACGAGGTCATGGTGCTCGCGGTCGTCGAGGGCGGTCTGAC
>NZ_JASGEO010000001.1:0-4849 GCF_049841215.1 Demequina sp. | reverse complement strand
CTCGCCAACTCGAAGGTCGTGCGCGTTGCGGCTTCCGCGACCACCCTCGTTGCCGTTGCCACCATCGCTGGTGCCGGCTGGAAGTGGTACTAGGCCGCACGCCTAGACCGCACCCGAATCAACAACCCAACTGAACTTCACTCACGTAAGGAATCTGTCATGGACAAGTGGACCATTCTCGCCAACTCGAAGGTCGTGCGCGTTGCGGCTTCCGCGACCACCCTCGTTGCCGTTGCCACCATCGCTGGTGCCGGCTGGAAGTGGTACTAGGCCAAACCCAACTTGGGGGGCCGCCGTGACTAATTGCACGGCGAGCATGCATTCGTGACTAGCCAGAAGGAACCATCATGGACAAGTGGACCATCCTGATCAACAGCAAGACCGCGAGGATCACCGCCTCAGCAACGACACTGGTGGCGGTAGCCACGATCGTCGGCGCCGGGTGGAAGTGGTACTAGACCCCCAACCCGGAGAGCAGCAGACCACGGTGCGACGCCGTCCGTCGGCGTCGCGCCTTGACGCGTACGTAGCTGGCGTCAGCACCCTCGGCGTCATCGCCCTCGCGGCGATCCTGGCGCTGACCGATTGGTCTGGCCTGCTCCACGACATTCCGCTGTGGCCCACGCTGATACTCGCCGCCGCGGCGATCTTTGGCGAGCTGAGACCCATCGTCTTGCCGCGCGCGGGAGGTGCCACGAGGTCGCTGTCGACCTCTGCACCATTCGTCCTTGCCCTCGTGGGCGTGGCCGGTCTCACCGTTGCGGTGCTGGTGCAGGTAGCGGCGAGCCTTACCGATGACCTGCTCCAGCGTCGGGCACTTAAGAAGTCTCTTTTTAACACCGCCCAGTACACGCTGAGCGTGGCCAGCGCGGGCCTCGTCTACGCGCTGCTCACGAACTCCGCGCCACTGTCGGCGCCGATGGCGGTGGAACCGCGAGACATCGGGGCCCTCATGGTGGGCGGCCTGGTGATGTTCGGCGTGAACTGGGTGCTCGTTGCCGGCATCGTGTCGCGGCTCACGGAGCAGCGGCTCTTCACGGTGTTGCGCAGCGATTCGCGGGACTTCTTCGTCACCAACTTGGTGTTGCTGAGCATCGGTGGCATTGCGGCGCTGATCGCGGCCGAAGGCGCGTGGGCGCTGATCTTGTTGGCCGCGCCGGCGATCGCGGCTCACCTGTTCACGCAGTCCGCCGCGCGGCACGCCTATGACGCCACACACGACCAGCTCACGGGACTTGGCAACCGCTCGCAGCTGCACTACGAAATCGTGAGGGGCCTGGCGAACGCACAACGCACCAAGAGCGATGGCCCTGGCCTGGTGCTGCTGGACCTGGATCACTTCAAGGACATTAACGACACCCTTGGGCACCCGTTTGGTGACCTGATCCTGCGGAAAGTCGCGGAGGAGCTCACCGCCGCCGCGCCAGACAACGCCACCGTGCATCGCCTTGGCGGCGACGAGTTTGCGGTGGTGGTGATGGGGGACATGCTCGACAGCGCCACGGCAGCCCGCAACCTGTTGGGTGCTCTCGAGACTCCCGTACACATCGAGGGCCTCGAACTGCTTGTGCGCGCCAGTGCGGGCGTGGCTGTGGCGCCGCACCACGGCACCGACTCCGACACCTTGATGAAGAACGTGGATATCGCGCTGTATCACGCCAAGTTGGAGCGCGACCGCATCAGCATGTACTCCTCGGAGTTCGACATCAACACTCTTGAGCGCCTGCAGCTGCTCGCGGACCTCCGCACCGCCATCCACTCCAACGAGCTCCATGTGGTCTATCAGCCGCAACTGGACCTCAGCGACGGCAGCCTGGTTGGCGTGGAGGCCCTGGTGCGCTGGAGCCACCCACGCCGCGGCGAGGTGACCGCGGAAGACTTCATTGCTCTCGCGGAGAGCTCCGGTCTAGTGGTGCAGCTCACCGCCTACGTCATGAACCAGGCACTCGCCCAACTCGCGGACTGGCGCGCTCAAGGCTACGAACTCCGCATGGCGGTGAACCTCTCCGCGCGGCTGCTCTCAGACCTTGCCCTCCCGGAGCAGGTGCGTCACGCCCTGCTGCGCCACGAGGTTCCCGCGAGCTCCCTCGTACTTGAGGTCACGGAGACCGGCATCCTTGCCGACGCCGTGCGGGCGGACACCGTGGTGCACGCCCTGCGCGCGCTCGGCGTCGCCATCGCGATCGACGACTACGGCACGGGCAACGCCTCCCTCAACTACCTCAAGCGCCTCGAAATCGACGAGCTCAAGATTGACCGCTCGTTCGTGAGCAACATTGGCACGGAGAGTCACGACCTCATCATCGTGCGCTCCACGATTTCGCTCGCGCGGGCCCTTGGCCTGCGCGTGGTGGCAGAAGGCATCGAGGACGAGGCAACCGCAGCCTCGCTCAGGGCGCTCGGCTGCCCCATTGGTCAAGGTTTCCACCTTGGCATCCCGGTTCCCGCCGCCGAGATCACCGAGCTGCTCGCTGGAGCACGGCGCGCGGGCGCCCAGCCCTCGTAGGCCCGCCTGATGCTCGTTCTGGTCGCGTGCGTGCTCGCGCTCCTGTCCCCGTTGGTGGCCGGCCGCTGGCCAGCAAGCCTTCTTCTCAACCGCTGGAAGTGGCCGCTGCTGATTTGGGCCACCCTGATCTTCCAGACGCTCGTGCTGGTGCTGCCCATGCCGCACGGCCTCGCCGCCGTGCTACACGTGGCGTCGTACGCGGCAGCCATTTGGTTCCTGTGGCTCAATCGCCACTTCCCCGGCGTCTGGTTTGTGGGCGCTGGCGCCTTCTCGAATGGCGTCGTGATCGCGCTCAACGGCGGCACCCTCCCGGCATCGGCCGACGCTGTGGCTAGGGCTGGCATTGACCACGGCACCGAGTTTGCTAACTCTGCAGTGCTCGAGAACCCCACCCTCTTGTGGCTCGGCGACGTTTTCGCGTGGCCGGCACCCCTACCGCTCGCGAACACGTTCAGTGTTGGCGACGTGCTCATTGTGGTGGGCGCCGTTGTGGCGGCGTGGAGTGGATCCAGGCGGATCGGCGCGCGGGACGAGGCTCCGGCGGAGGGCCAAACTGAGAGCGGATGACGGTGTCTGATCTCAGGACATCGTTCACCCATGTCTCAAGACATCGTTCACCCCTTGACTGTGTCGCATGGGTCAACGGGGACGCGACGAGGTCGCGGTGCGCACTACCTGCGCGCTGTGAGTGCCTGAGTGTCGGATTTTGCCCGGCGCACAGCACTTACGCACTCAGAGGAAACAGAAGCCCCCGATATTCGGCCGAGTGAACGATGTCTTGAGACATCCCAAGAGAGCGGATGACGGGAATCGAACCCGCGCTATCAGCTTGGGAATCCAGTTCACGCATGGTTTCCCGCTCCTGGTAGATGGTGGCCACATCGCCAACTACCAGGCATGACGTTACCACGGGGCGCGCCAAGGCGCGCCACGTTGGGCCATGTTGGGACGTGAGTTATTCCACGTTGTTCCACGGAATCGCGTTTGCGGGCCTGCGCGGGCGGCCTCGATCGGTGCCACGATGAGTCTCGGGGGAAGGCATCGAAAGGGGCGGTAATGGCGCACAAGGCGGCGGGTGGAACCGGCGAGTGGGACGAGCTAGGCGAGACGCGCGGAGGGAGGCACTTTGGCCGGTGGTGGGCCTCTCAGCGCAGCACACTCACCGACGAGGGCGTCGAGGTCGGTGTGCACTTCATCGGGCACGACGGCCGGTACGCGGTCGAGTTTGACGGCATAGATGCGGCGCGCGAGTTCGCTAGCCAACTCGCGGCGGCGATTGAGTACGCCGAACGCGAATTGACTGGGGCGACACCGCGCGTATAGCCGCGCCCCCGACGTAAGCCGGTCAACGCAAGTCGCTCGGCCGGAGTCGCCTATGGAGCACTAGCCTGAACGGGTGGATGAACTCATCAGCCCGGCGGTGGTTCGCACCTTGCGATTGGTCTACCTCGCGAGCGAAGAGGGCGTGCCCGTGACGGCGAGCCAGATCGATGCGTTCGCCGACGCGGCGCCCCCCCAATTGCGCTCCGCGTTGAGTGGCCGCCAATCGTTGCTCCAGATTTGGGAGTTCCAGCCGAAACACCAACCCAGCGTGTCCGACTATCTCACCCGCGTCGGCTTCATCTCGCCGGTCGCGGGGTACAGCAGTCACGTCTACGAACTCAGCCGCCTCGGTCGGGCGGTAGTGCAAGCGGCCGGGACCTCAAGCGAACCGACCAGCGAGGACCTATTCGAGATTGTCATGCGCCCAGACAGCGCACTCGATTACGCGCATTTCGTTGAGGAGGTCGCGAAGCTGTCGGGGGTCCTGGTGATCGATCGCTACGCGGCGGTGCCCAACATCATCGAGCTAGCGGCCCTGATCGGTGTCGACCAGATTTTGACCGGCGGCAAGACCTCCGCCGACAAGTCGGCGGCCGACCGTCGCACCAAGGCCCAGATAGGCCTAGCCAAGGTTGGAGAGGCCGCCGAAGTCCGCATACTGGAGCAGAAGGCCGGGCGAATTCATGATCGGCTCGTGTTGCCCAAAGAGGGCCGTGGCCTCCTGCTCGGGGGCAGCCTTGGGGGCATGGCCGTCAACACCGTCGTGAGCATGTCGCCCGAGATGACCAAAGCCCTTCGGGCCCTGCACGAAGTGCATTGGGAGGAGGCACAACCGATTCGGCCAGCCGAGTCTTCGTCCGAAGATGCTACGGACTAGCGCTGCTGGCGAGGTTGTTGAGTGCGGTGGCGATGAGGTGGTCGCGGGTGAGGGATGCGTGTTGGTAGAGGTTGGCGGCGCGGGCGGTGGAGTGGCCGATGCGGCGTTGGAGTTCTGCGGGGGTGGCTCCTGCTTGGGCGGCT